>CAVWDA010000035.1:0-273734 GCA_963753455.1 uncultured Alphaproteobacteria bacterium
TACGAAATCGGTGGCCGGTAAAATCCCGCCAGCGGCGGCTAGCCGCTCGATCATGCGGTCGGGCAGGATACCTCTGTCCTCGATGGCGAATGTAAGTGCCACGGCGCCTCTTCACGCTGGAAGCGCCGATCTAACCCGACGAGCGGCTTGACGGGAAGCGGGCACTCCCGCTACAAACACCTTATCCCGTGGTCATTTGAGCCGGCCGGCTTGCAGCCACGTAAAATAAATCGCTAAAAGGCCGGGGACGCGTGTACCCGGCCGAGAATTTTTCTCCGGCCGGTTTTTTGTTGGCCTGAAGGAGGGTCAAATGCCCGCGTCGAACCAGAAGATCTACCGCCCTGAAACCAGCCTGGTGCATGGCGGAACGCTGCGCTCGCAATTCGGCGAGACCTCGGAGGCGCTGTTCCTCACCCAAGGCTACATCTATCCGAACGCTGAGGAATGCGAGGCGCGCTTTTCCGGCAAAATCCCGGGCTACGTCTATTCGCGCTACTCGAACCCGACTATGGACATGTTCGAGAAGCGCATGGCGGCGCTCGAAGGCGCCGAGGCCGCGCGCTCGACCGCGACCGGCATGGCGGCGGTCACCACCGCGCTGATGGGGCTGGTCAGGGCTGGCGACCACGTCGTCGCCGCCAAGGCGCTGTTCGGGTCCTGCCGCTGGGTGATTGAGGAATGGTTGCCGCGTTTCGGCGTCACCTCGACGCTGGTCAACGGCACCGATCTCAACGCCTGGAAAAAGGCGATGCAGAAGAACACCACCGCCTGCTTCATGGAAACGCCGACCAATCCGACGCTCGAGGTCTACGACATCGCTGCAGTCGCGGAAATCGCGCACGAGGCCGGCGCCAAGCTGGTGGTCGACAACGTGTTCGCCACGCCGCTCTACCAGAGCCCGCTCAAGCTCGGCGCCGACGTCGTGGTCTATTCGGCGACCAAGCACATCGACGGGCAAGGCCGCGTACTCGGCGGCATTATTCTCGCCTCTGAGAAGCTGATCATGGACCACTACCATCAGCCATTGCGGCAGACTGGGCCGTCGCTATCGCCGTTCAACGCCTGGGTGATGCTGAAAAGTCTGGAGACCTTGTCGCTGCGCGTGCACAAGCAGACCGAGAATGCGACCGCGGCGTCGAACGCGCTCGCCGGACACAAGAAGATCAGCCGGCTGATTTATCCCGGCCGGGCTGATCATCCGCAGGCCGACGTCATTGCCAAGCAGATGAAAGCGGGCTCGACGCTGTGCTCGTTCGAGATCAGGGGCGGCAAGGAGGGCGCGTTTCGCTTCCTCAACGCGCTCACGTTGATCGGCATCACCAACAATCTCGGCGACGCCAAGAGTCTGGTCACGCATCCGACCACCACCACGCATCAGCGGCTCACGCCCGAGCAACGCGCCGAGCTTGGCATTGGCGATGGATTGATACGGTTCTCGGCCGGTCTCGAGCACCCCGACGACTTGATCGAAGATCTTTTGACAGCATTGGATGCAGTGTAGCGCGATGCAGCCGGGCGCTTACGGCACCATCGACATCATGGCGGCCGACAGCACCGGCCGTTCGACGGCTTCGGCGATGGCCACGCTCAACGCCTTGGCCAGGCAGCCATAGCTCCAGTCGTTCATGTGCACGCCGTCGGGCGACACGAACGACGCGAACTTCATGTGATCGACGTCGTACCAATGCTTCATGACGTTGAAGCGCGGGAACAAGTCAACGTCCTCCTGCTTCGCCGTGGCAGCGAGCAGTTCCACCATCGGCCTGGCTTCCGGCTTGGCGATCACCTTCGGCGCGTATTGCGGATCGATCAGAACGATATTGGCACCCGTGGCGCGAATCTTGGCGAGGCCCAGGCGGATCGACGCGCCATGATCGGCGAGATGATGGTCGCGCAACACTGAATTGGTGCCGAGCTGCCAGAGAACTAGGTCGGGCTTGGCAGCCACCACGGCCGAATCGAAGCGCTTGAGCATGTCGGCGATCTCCTCGCCGTTAATGCCGCGATTGATCACGGTGATCGAGTGGCCGGGGAAACGCTGTCTGAGTTCGACGGCGAGCCGGCTCGGATAATTTGCGGCCGGCGACGACGCGCCGGCGCCTGCGGTCGACGACGAACCGATGGCGACAATGGTAATCGGCGTGTGAGCCGTCAGTTTTTGCGAGAGGCGTGACAGCGGGTTGGCGAGGCGAATGAGGCCGAGTGGCGTATCGCAGGTCAGCGCAGGCGTTTCGGCGCGCGCGGCGAGCGGGAGCGCCAACATGGTGAACAGTGCAGCGACAGAAGTCCGCTTCATCGCCCGATGGACGACACCAATTCCCGGCACGGCATTTTCCCCCGAATGATTCCTAACGAACACCCTCGGCATGCGGTTCGTCAGCTTTGACCGCTTCGGCCACCAGATCGGCAAGCAGGCGCCCAATGCAATCGTGAACACGCTCGGCGATGTCAAGTTTTTTCGTCGCCGAATATAGATCGAACGTTCCCAGATCGGCCCATAATTTCATGATGCTGAACCGATCGAAAATCGGCACTTCTTGCTGCAGTGCAACCCAACGCATAATTTCAGCATATGTCCCAAGCGCGATCATTGATTCAGTACGGGGACTATACTGCGCATTGATTAATATGACATCAGCGCCGGCGGAACGGGCGATGGATATTCCATGATCGAGGGCCGCCTTGAATTGATCCGTATCAATTGATTGCATTGCATCGACTGTGCCGGTCTGCCAAATCATCAACGCAGGCTTGGCGGCGACTAACGCCGGAATCAAAGTCTTAACCATCTGATCGGCTGTGCGCCGAGGACTGACATCGGTCGTCACCTTCACCACGACGCCCGGAAAACGCTCAGAAAGCGCGGATTGCAACCGCGCCGGATAGGCATTCTTGACGCCGTTCAGCCCCGGCAGTTGCGAGGAGCCGGCGCCCACCACAAGGATGTCGAGCTGTTTGGCGGCGAGCGCGCGCATCACCCTTGGCAGCGGAAAATCGCGCTCGATCAGCTGCTCGGCCACTTGGCAGGCGCCCGGCATCTCGGCCCAAGCCGGACCGGCAAGCGCCAGCAATGCCAGCGAAAGTAGAACGCGCCCCGTCATACGTCGCCCCCCGCATAGCCCGGCTTGATCGAGGGCGGACGCGGTCCCGGTCCTTTCCGTTCAATCCGCTTATACCACGAAACCAACGCGGCCACGGCCACCATAATGGCGATGCCCGAAACGCTGACAATGATATGCGTGAGTAGGCGATTGGACACTTCGGTGAAGACGAAGTGGCCGGCGAACGCCAGGAACACGCCGAGACAGAAGGTTTCCAGCGAATGCTGCCCGCAGACTATCGCCGGCCAGAAGAATTGCGATCGCAAGACCGGCCAGTCGCGCGGCACAAACCACACCGTGATCACCGCCAGCGACAGGAAGTGCACAATGCGCAATACGTCGAGATTGGGCTTGTCGATCGGATAGATCGCATCGCTGACGACGTGCGGCACGAACATGGCGAGGCGCGGAAAATACCAGGTCATGGCAATGCCGAAGGCAAACAGGATATAGGCGGCCGCGAGCCCGATCACCACCGGCGAATTGATCCAGCGTGCCAGCCGCTTTGCGCCGCCAAGCGCGCACCAGGCGCCGAACACGAACATCAATTGCCACGCGAAAGGATTGAACACCCAGACCCCGTGTGGATAGGCCGGGATGCTCCAGTCAAACCACCAAGTCAGCGCATAAATCAGCGCCGAGCCGGCCAGCGCGAACGACGGCATGCGCATCAGTAGCCATAACACCGGCGGAAACCACAGCAGCAGCACGATGTAGAGCGGTAGCACGTCCATGTTCACCGGCTTGAACTTCAAGATCAGCGCCTGAAAGATGGTGACATCCGGATTCTGCATAAAATCGAGCACGCCCATTTCTTCGGTGAACAGTGGATTTGAGAAACTGTGGGCGACATAGGCGATTTCGGCGAGATAAATCGCAAACAGGAACACGTGAGCGATATAGATCTGCCACGCACGCTTGAGCACGCGCGCACTGGCGACGATGAACCCGTGCTCACGCATCGCGCGGCCATAGACGAAGGCCGCGGTATAGCCGGAGATGAAGACGAAAATCTCGGTAGCGTCGCTGAAGCCGTAGTTGCGGATGGTGATCCAACTCACCGCATTGGAGGGAATGTGGTCGAGAAAGATCAGCCAGAGGGCGATGCCCCGAAACAAATCAAGCCGCAGATCGCGTTCGGTCGTTACTGGAGCCATGAACGGCTTTTCTTTCCTGCGGTCTTTCGGCCATAATCCCAGCGCAAGCGCCGACAGCAAGTCCTGGCGAGGTAAATTGCACAGCCTATAGATAGATGTACCGCGCTATCACCCGCAAGATCGAGGTTACCGTGACGCCGCGCTTCGTTTCGGAGCGTTCGTCGCCCAATAACGGCTATTACTTCTGGGCCTATACCATCGACATCGCCAATCTGGGGGCCGAAACGGTGCAGCTCAAGACGCGCCATTGGCGCATCACCGACGCTACCGGACGGCTGCAGGAGGTAAAAGGTCCGGGCGTGGTCGGCGAGGAACCGACGCTCAAGCCGGGCGAGTCGTTCGAATATACCAGCGGAGTTCCATTGCCGACGCCGTCCGGCTTCATGGTCGGCAGCTACGGAATGGTGACGGCGGCCGGCGAGTATTTCGATATTGACATCCCGGCGTTCTCGCTCGACTCGTCTTACGCCGAGCGGACAATTAACTAGCGCATCTTTCGTTGGCATTGCCCCAATTCCGCTCGTCCCCGCGAAAGCGGAGACCCAGGCTTTGGCCTCCCGGATTTCCGCGTTCGCGGAAATGAGCGAGTGTTGCGCACGGTCAACCGGCCTTAGCTCCAACGTCTTCGGGCGCGAATACATAATTCGCGCTGCAGAATTCGCAGGTCACAGAAATCTTGCCGTCCTCGACCATGTGGTCGCGATCGTCCTGCGAAAAGCTCTTAAGCATGGCCTCGACGTTCTCGCGCGAGCACGAGCATTCTGCGCGCACCTCACTGCCGCGGAACACACGCACGCCCGGCTCATGAAACAACCGATATACCAGCCGCTCGCTGGACAGGTCCGGGTCGATCAGTTCGACATCCTCGACGGTGGAGACCAGCGCGCGGCCTTCCACCCAGGCGTCGTCTTCCTCGATCACATGCGGCTCAATGCCTTCCGGTGCATCGCCGGGGTCAAGATCGGCGACGCGCACGCGTTCCGGCGCCTTGGGCAGGAATTGCAAGAGGATGCCGCCGGCCCGCCAGCGATGGCTGGCGCCGCCCTCGCCGGCGCGCAGTTCCTCTGCCACCGCCAGCCGCACCCGTGTTGGGATTTGTTCGGAGCGGTGAAAATACTCGTGGGCCGCGTCTTCCAGCGAACCGCCCTCGAGCGCGACCAGGCCCTGGTAGCGGTTCATGTCCGGGCCCTGGTCGATGGTCATAGCGAGATGGCCTTTGCCGAGCAGCGCGCCGGCATCCGCCTTGCTCTCGGCGATCGCCGCGGCAACACGATCTTGGTCGAACCGCGCGCAGGCGCGCACCTTGCCGGGAGCGGTGAAATCCACCACCAGCATACGCACCGGGCCGTCGGATTGCGTCTGTAGAATGAAGCGGCCGTCGATCTTCAAGGCCGAGCCGAGCATGACAGTGAGCACCACGGCCTCGCCCAGCAGCTTGGCCACCGGCTGCGGATAGGCGTGAGCGTTGAGAACCCGGTCGACCGCCGGCCCCAGCCGCACCACGCGGCCGCGCAGGTCGAGCGTGGCTACCTCGAACGGCATAACGATGTCGTCGGCCGTGGCAGCCGAGGGCGCACGCGAGGGGATTTCGATACGGGGACTGGCGGCGGGGTCGGTCATGGGCGTTATGTAGCTCTCATCGATGCGAAAGCGAGCCCCCAACCCACCTCACTCGGAGGCGGTCAGAAGGGCCGATAGAGCGCTACGCGGCCGCGTGCAGACACCAGGCGAGCAGACCCTTCTGCGCATGCAGCCGGTTCTCGGCCTCGTCGAACACCACCGACTGCGGACCGTCGATCACCTCATCGGTGACCTCCTCGCCGCGATGAGCCGGCAGGCAATGCATGAACAGCGCGTCGGACTTGGCCTTCGCCATTAACCGGGCATTGACCTGGTAGCGCTTGAGCATGTTGTGACGCTGCCTGGCTTGGCGATCGCCCATCGACACCCAGGTGTCGGTGACCACACAGTCGGCGTCCTTGACCGCAGATTCCGGATCCTCGCCGATTTTGATGGCGGCATCCGACTTTTTCACCCAGTCCATCAGCCATTTCTTGGGCTTGAGCTCGGCCGGCGTCGCCACCTTGAGCTGGAAATCGAAGCGGTCGGCGGCATGCATCCAGGACGCCAGCACATTGTTGGCGTCGCCGGTCCAGGCCACCGTGCGGCCGCGGATCGGCCCGCGCATTTCCTCGAACGTCATGACGTCGGCGAGCACCTGACAAGGATGCGACTTGCGCGTAAGGCCGTTGATCACCGGCACGCTGGCATGGCGCGCCAATTCGGCCACCGCCTCGGCGTCGAGGATGCGGATCATAATGGCGTCAACATAGCGCGACAACACGCGCGCGGTGTCGGCCAGCGTCTCGCCGCGACCAAGCTGCATCTCCTGCGCGGTGAGGAGGATCGCCTCGCCGCCGAGCTGGCGCATGGCGACATCGAACGAAACCCGCGTACGAGTCGAAGGCTTGTCGAAAATCATGGCCAGTGTCTTGCCGGCCAGCGGCTCACTGACCAACCCGCGCTTGCGCGCGGCCTTCATAGCGCGGCTGTTGTCGATTATCCCCGCCAGCACTGGTTTGGGGACGTCAATCAGATCGAGGAAGTGCCGCACGCCGTTTCCGGTCATGACATCGCCTCCTGCTTGGCCGGCCTCGGATGCGCCCTGGCGAGCCGGGAGCAGGCGCGATCGATGCGGCCAACCGCGTCCGCAATCTCCGCTTCACTGATAATCAGCGGCGGCAACAATCGTACGACATTGTCGCCGGCGGCCACCGTGATCATTTTTTCGTTGCGCAATTCGTCCACCATCTCGGACGATGGCGGCACCATGCGCAGGCCGACCAACAAACCCTCGCCACGCACTTCGGCGACCACAGCGCTTTGGCGGTCCTTGATTTCGGCCAGCCGCTGCTTGAACAGCAAACCCATGTCGCGCACATGCTGGATGAAGCCCGGCGCGAGCATGACGTCGAGCACGGCGTTGCCGACCGCCATGGCGAGCGGATTGCCGCCGAAGGTCGAGCCGTGCGTGCCCGCAGTCATGCCTTTGCCGGCTTCGGCGGTCGCAAGACAAGCGCCAACCGGAAAACCGCCGCCAAGCGCTTTGGCGATAGTCATGATATCGGGCGTAACATCGACGCGCTGATAAACGAACAGATCGCCGGTGCGCGCGAAGCCGGTCTGTATTTCGTCGAAAATCAGCAATAGCCCGTGCTGGTCGCACAGCGTCCGCAGACCGCGCAGGAAACTCGACGGCGGCACGCGTACGCCGCCCTCGCCCTGAATCGGCTCGACCAGGATCGCGCCGGTCGCCAGGCCAATCGCTTTCTTGACCGCGTCAAGATCGCCGAACGGCACCTGATCGAAACCGTCGACCGGCGGGCCGAAGCCTTCGAGGTATTTCTTGTTGCCGGTAGCCGCGAGCGCAGCAAGCGTGCGCCCGTGGAAGGCCCCTTCGAATGTGATGATCCGGTAACGCTCCGGCTTGCCGCTCACTGATTGATATTTGCGCGCCATCTTGATCGCGCATTCAATCGCCTCGGCCCCGGAATTCTGGAAGAACACAGTATCGGCGAAGGTCGCCTCGCACAGGCGGTCGGCCAGCCGCTCGCCTTCGGGAATTCGGTACAAATTCGAGACGTGCCAGACCTTCCTTGCCTGATCCTCAAGCGCGCTCACCAGCCGAGGATGGGCATGTCCAAGAGCATTAACTGCGACGCCTGAGGTGAGATCGAGATAGCGCTCGCCGTCAGCCGTGAACAGCCAAGCGCCCTCGCCGCGCTCGAAAGCGAGGTCGACGCGTGCATAAGTCGGCAAAAGATGCGAGGCCACGGCTCGTTACGTCCATTGAGCAGTTTTATTGGCGCATGATCTTTTTCGAAAACTGGCACTACCTTTTCGGCACCATGCGCAGGCCGAAAAGAAATGTGCCGCCTCGCCGGGCGGCACTTTTTTCATTCTATTGCAGAGCTTTGCCCTGTCAACATACGCCTCGAACTCGCCGTTCGCAGACTCAAATTCGCCGCAAGAGCCGATTCTAAAGGAAAACCTGTTGGTAGATGGGACCCACGGGTTGCAAACGCTTGCGCGAGAGTCACTCGATATTGTAGCGTTTTGACCGTCTGGTACGACATCTCGTGCCAGGAGGCGATTTCTAGTCTATCCGTGAAGCGTAAGCGTCAGGCGCGCGCAGCAGCGTCCGACGGCGGTGGTGGATTCTACCCAAGGCCTTGAAAGGCTAGGAGAAAGCCCGATGAGCTGGACTGACGAAAGGGTCGAACTCCTCAAAAAATTGTGGGCGGACGGGCTGTCCGCCAGCCAGATCGCGGCTGAACTCGGCGGCATCACCCGCAATGCGGTGATCGGCAAGGTTCATCGCCTCGGCTTATCCGGGCGCGCCAAGAGTCCGTCATCGAACGCGCCACGCCCGCGCAAGACACGTTCATCGGGGATGCTGCGGGTACCGAGGTCGTCGATGCGCGGCAATACCGCGCTGGCTTACGATTACGAAGTCGAACCAGAACCGGAATTGATCGAAATTCCGGTCGAGCAGCGTAAGACGCTGCTGCAACTGACCGAAAAGACGTGCCATTGGCCGGTCGGCGATCCGGGCGGCACGGAATTCTACTTCTGCGGCGGCGACACCGCGAACGAACTGCCCTACTGCGCGTTTCATTCGCGCATCGCCTATCAGCCTGCGACCGATCGGCGGCGGGACAAGCGCGCTTTTCGCGGTTAGATCAGCTCGCCCGCCCGAAGCGGTCGTCTAGCGCGTAGCCAGCCCCGCGTACGGTGCGGATCGGGTCGGCCATGTGGCCGCGATTGATGGCCTTGCGCAGCCGGCCGACATGCACATCCACGGTGCGCTCGTCGATATAGATATCGCTGCCCCAAACTCCGTCCAGCAACTGCTCGCGCGAGAACACCCGGCCCGGGCGCTCCATGAGGAATTCCAGTAGGCGATATTCGGTCGGGCCGAGGTCGATCGGGCGGCCGTTGCGTGATACCCGTTTCTTTTCACGGTCGAGTTCAATATCGCCGATGTTGAGCACGAGTGCGACCCGCTCGGGATTGGCGCGGCGCAACAGCGCACGCACACGCGCTAGCAGTTCGGGCACCGAGAACGGCTTGACGATGTAATCATCAGCGCCTGTAGCGAGGCCGCGCACCTTTTCGCTCTCCTCGCCGCGGGCGGTGAGCATGATGATGGGCAATTGACGTGTTTCCGGCCGCGCGCGTAACCGGCGGCATAACTCGATGCCGGACAGCCCCGGCAGCATCCAGTCGAGCACTACCAGATCGGGGCTGCTCTCCTTGAGGCGGGTATCGGCTTCGTCGCCACGCGCGGCAGTCTCAACCTCGTAGCCCTCGGCCTCGAGGTTGTAGCGGAGCAGCATGGTGAGGGGCTCCTCGTCCTCCACGATCAGGATGCGTGCGTTCATGCCAAATCCTGTTATCGATTGTCGCCAGCTCGCAACGCGGCGATTGTCGTAGTGTCGCCCTTCGGCCGCGGGTCGGCGATCGGCCGGCCTTCGATCACGTAATGCACCGTCTCTGCGATGTTGGTGGCGTGGTCGCCCATGCGCTCGATGTTCTTGGCGCAGAACATCAGATGGATGCAAAACGTGATGTTGCGCGGATCTTCCATCATATAGGTGAGCAATTCACGAAATACCGAAGTACAGACTGCGTCGATTTCCTCGTCGCCGCGCCATACCGCCATTGCCTTAGTAATGTCGCGCCGGGCGTAAGCATCGAGCACCGCTTTCAATTGACCGAGCACCAAGTCGGTCATGTGCTCAACGCCGCGGATCAGCTTGGGCGGCGGGAATTCACCGTTGAGCGCGATCACGCGCTTGGCGATGTTCTTGGCGAGGTCGCCGATGCGCTCCAGATCATTGGCAAGCCGCAAGGCGCCGACGATCTCGCGCAAATCCACCGCCATAGGCTGACGGCGGGCGATGGTGTTGACCGCCTTTTCCTCAATCTCACGCTGCAAAGCGTCGATATTGGCGTCCGCTTGGGTAATTCGCTGTGCGAGGGCGCTGTCGCGTTTGGCCAGTGCGTCGACAGAATCGGCCACCAATTTTTCGGCGAGGCCACCCATCTCGGCCACCATGCGCGCCAGGTCCTGCAGATCGGTGTCGAAGGCCTTGGTCGTATGCAGATCGGTCATCGTTATTTCCTTCAATCGCCGGGTGCCTGCCCTGCGCATGAGATTGGCGGTTAGCCGAAGCGGCCGGTTATATAATCCTGGGTGCGGCGATCGTTAGGTGTCGTGAACATTCGCGTCGTTTCGCCGTATTCGACCAATTCGCCGAGATACATAAAGGCGGTGAAATCGGACACGCGCGCCGCCTGCTGCATGTTGTGGGTTACGATGGCGATGGTGTAATCATCCTTGAGTTCGTCGATCAGCTCTTCGATCTTGGCGGTGGAGATCGGGTCGAGCGCCGAGCAAGGCTCGTCGAACAGGATCACCTCCGGCCGCACCGCGACAGTGCGGGCGATACAGAGCCGCTGCTGCTGGCCACCGGACAGCGAGAGCCCGTTGGCGCCGAGCTTGTCCTTGACCTCTTCCCACAAGGCGGCGCGCTGAAGCGCAAGCTGTACCCGGCTCTCCAACTCGGATTTGGACAACCGCTCGTACAGCCTGATCCCGAACGCGATATTCTCGAAAATCGTCATCGGGAATGGAGTTCGGCTTCTGGAATACCATGCCGACTTTGGCGCGCAGCAAATTGAGGTCTTTTCCTGGCGAGAGGATATTCTCGCCGTCGAGGGTCACGTCGCCGGTGGCGCGCTGGTTCGGGTAAAGGTCATACATGCGGTTGAGAACGCGCAGCAGCGTGGATTTGCCGCAGCCGGACGGGCCGATGAAGGCGGTGACCTTGCCCTGATACAGCGAGACGTTGACATTCTTCAGCGCGCGGTTGTGACCGTAGAAAAAGTCGAGATTACGGACCGCGACCTTTTCGGTGAGGTTCTCGCTGTTCGACGGGGCGTGGCTGGCGGTCGGCGTGGTAAAGGTTGCTAAACTCATGATGACATTCTCTATGACTTTTTCTGTGCCCCGAGGAACCGGGCGATGATGCTGAGCGCAAGCACCGCCAAAGTGATAATCAGCGCGCCAGTCCAGGCCAGCTTCTGCCAATCGGCGTAAGGGCTGAGCGCGAACTGGAAGATGACCACCGGCAGGCTGGCAACCGGCGCGTTCAGGTTGGTGCTCCAAAACTGGTTGTTGAGCGCGGTGAACAAAAGCGGCGCGGTCTCGCCGCTGATGCGGGCGACCGCCAAGAGCACGCCGGTGATCATGCCGGCGCGCGCAGCGCGGTAGGCGACCTTGGTGATCATCAGCGAGCGCGGCAACCCGATCGAAGCACCGGCTTCGCGCAGCGTGTCGGGCACCAGCGTGAGCATATCTTCGGTGGTGCGCACCACCACCGGCACCACGATCACCGCCAGCGAAACGGCGCCGGCCCAGCCGGAGAAATGGCCCATCGTCGCGACCATGATCTCGTAGATGAACAACCCGACCACGATCGACGGCGCGCTGAGCAGGATGTCGTTGATGAAGCGGACCACCGTGGTCAATTTATCGTAACGCCCGTACTCGGCCATGTAGGTGCCGGCCAGCATGCCGAGCGGCGTGCCGATAAGCACCGCGAGCACGGTCATCACCAGGCTGCCGACGATCGGGTTGAGCAGGCCGCCGGCGGAACCCGGAGGCGGCGTCATCTGAGTGAACACCGCGAGCGAAAGGCCGGAGAAGCCCTCCCATAGCAGCACGGCAAGGATCAGCACCAACCAGGAGAGGCCGAAGGTGGTCGCGCCATAGGCGAGGCCCATGGTGATGCCGTTGCGGCGACGGCGGCTGGCGTAGAGCGGGGAGTTGACCGACGGCATGGTTTAAGCCCCCACGCGTGCGTTCAGGCGCATCAGCATCAGCCGCGCGAAGGCGAGCACGATGAACGTGATCACGAACAGGATCAGGCCGAGCGCGATCAACGACGAGGTGTAGAGGTCGCCGACGGCTTCGGTGAATTCGTTGGCGATGGTCGCCGAAATGGTCGTTCCCGGCGCCAGGATCGAGCCGGAGATGCGGTGCGCATTGCCGATGACGAAGGTCACCGCCATGGTTTCGCCGAGCGCGCGACCAAGCCCGAGCATGACGCCGCCGATGACGCCGACGCGGGTGAAAGGCAGCACGACAAAGCGCGCCACTTCCCAGGTGGTGCAGCCGAGGCCATAGGCCGCTTCCTTGAGCACCGGCGGCACCGCCTCGAACACATCGCGCGAAATCGAGGTGATGAAGGGCAGCACCATGATGGCCAGGATCATGCCGGCGGTGAGGATGCCGATGCCATAGGGCGGGCCGGCGAACAAGTTCGACAGCACTGGGATCGGGCCGAAGACGGTGATCAAGAATGGCTGCAGCGTCTCCTGCAGGAACGGCGCGAAGAAGAACAGGCCCCAGATACCGTAAATAATGCTGGGAATTCCGGCGAGCAGCTCGATGGCGATGCCGATCGGGCGGCGGAGCCACATCGGGCACAGTTCGGTAAGGAACAGCGCAATGAACAAGCCGACCGGCACCGCGATCAGCATGGCGATGAACGAAGTGAGGATGGTGCCGTAGATCGGCGCTACGGCGCCGAATTTCTCGGTCACCGGATTCCAACTTTCCGTCACCAGAAAGTTGAAGCCGAAGGCGCGCATTGCCGGCAACGAGCCGTAAATCAGCGAAATGATGATGCCACTGAGGATAACAAGGACCGCAATTGCGCAGGCGCGGGTGAGGTGGCGGAAGATCAGGTCGCGAACTCGCAAATGCTGGAGCACTTTGGCGCGATCAAGCCGGCCAGCGGCTGAGATGACTCCACCTTGTAACGCGACATCGACCACAGACTGGCTCCGGGGCGGTTGCATCCGGCTCTCCCTTGGCTCCTCGCGTCCGGGAGACCCACTCAAACGATCCGCGGGCTGCAAGACAAGCCGCCTTGTGACCAGCGGGGACAGAGAAAAGGCGCCGGGGTTGGCGCCTTTTCCCAGTTTTTACCGAACTCAGAAGATCGGCTTACCGTCGGGGCTCTTGACGTCGTTCCAATGCGCGTGGATCTGCTTGACGACGACGTCCGGCATCGGCACGTAATCTAGGCTCTGCGCCATTTGGCCGCCTTTGTCGTAGGCCCACGCGAAGAACTTGAGGGCTTCCTTGGCGGCGGCCGCATCCTTCGGCTCCTTCGGAATAAGGATGAAGGTCGCGCCGGCGATCGGCCAGGAGTTGGCGCCCGGCGAGTCGGTGATGATCATGTACATGCCCGGAGCGTGCGCCCAGTCGGCGCCGGCCGCAGCCGCCATGATCGCCTCGGGAACGGCCTCAACCGTCTTTCCGTCCTTGTTGATCATCTTCATCGTGGTCAGGTGGTTCTGTTTGGCGTACGCCGTTTCCACGTAGCCAATCGAGCCCTTGGTGTTGCCGACGTTGTTGGAAACGCCTTCGTTGCCCTTGGCGCCGATGCCGCCCGGCCATTCAACCGAGGTGTTGCTGCCAACCTTCGACTTCCAGTCAGGGCTGACCTTCGACAGGTAGTTGGTGAAGATGAAGGTGGTGCCCGAGCCGTCGGAACGATGCACCAGCGCGATCGCCTGATCCGGCAGCTTGGCTTTTGGATTGAGCTTCTTCAGCGCAGCGTCGTTCCACTTCTTGATCTCGCCGAGGTAGATCTTGGCGAGGGTCGGCCCGTCGATGGTCAATTCGTTGGCCTTGATGCCTTCGAGGTTCACGACCGGCACGATGCCACCCATGACGGTAGGAAATTGTATGACGCCGATCTTGTCGAGTTCGGCGGGCTGCAACGGCATATCGGACGCGCCAAAGGTGACGGTACGCGCGGAGATCTGCTTGATGCCGCCGCCGGAACCGATCGACTGATAGTTGAGTCCATTGCCGGTGACTTTCTTATAGGCGTCGGCCCATTTGGCGTAGATCGGATAGGGGAAGGTGGCACCGGCGCCGGAAATGTCGGCGGCCTGAGCCGGAACGAAGGAAGCGGCGGCGAGGAAGCCGGCGGCTGCCAATGTCGTCCAGTGTTTCACGGGGTCTCTCCATGTTGGCGGCCAAAAGCGTGCACAGGGCACGATGTCCCTAATTTCCGCCTTTGCGCCCGTGGTCCGGGCGGCCGCTGTTGCTTTAAGACGCTCTCCACGACTGAGCTTCGGACAGGTTTTTTGTTCGTTTGAATCGAGTGCGCTTCCGAAGTCGAGGACAGCCATAGGCGTCGCATGTCACCGTTCTATAAATATTTGGTGACAATCACATGACAGTGCAACTAATTGATCTAGCTTATAATTCTTCTGTCTAATGAAAATCGGCGGTGTGCAAGGGCAGATAGATTGTAAATGTCGCGCCGGCGCCTGACGTGCTCTCGATATTCAAGCGACCGCCATGGCGGTTGAGCACGTGCTTAACCAGCGCCAAACCCAACCCGGTGCCGCCCTGGGCACGGCTATCGGCGACATCGACCCGGTAGAACCGCTCAGTCAGCCGCGGCAGATGCTCGGGCGCGATGCCGGGACCATAGTCGCGCACCGCCAGACGCACCTCCGGCGCGCCGGCGCGGGTCTGGCTGCGCGCAAGTGTGATATCGATACGCTTGCCGGCGGCGCCGTATTTGAGCGCGTTCTCCACCAGGTTTTCCAGCGCGCGAATCAATTCATCGCGGTCACCGAGCACGATCAGCGGATCCGGCGGCGTGGCTACCTTGATCGTAACGTCCCGGTCGCGCGCCAGCGTCTGCAAGCCGTCCGTCACCTGGCGTACGATTGGCGCGAGATCGAGCGGCGTGTTCGGCTGCAGATGCGCATTAAGCTCGATACGCGAGAGCGAGAGCAAATCGTCGATAAGGCGTGCCATACGGGTGGCTTGCCCCTGCATGATAGTGAGAAACTTGGCGCGCGCCACCGGATCGTCCTTGGCCGTTCCCTGAAGGGTCTCAATGAACCCGAGCAGCGCCGCCAGCGGTGTGCGCAATTCATGGCTAGCATTGGCGATAAAGTCGGCGCGCATTTCCTCCACTCGGCGCAGCGGAGTGAGATCGTTGAAAGTCATCAGAAGGATCTCAGCGCGGGCATCGCCGATATTCGCCAGCTTTACCGGTGTCACAAAGGCTTCGAGCCAACGGTCGAGCGGTACGCGCTCGAAGAATTCCACCCGTTGTTGGGTCCGATTGGCGGTGGCGCGCCGGATCGCATCGACCAACTCGGGCATGCGCAAGGTGATCAAGGCCGCTTCTCCGCGGCGCAGCGACGGCGCGATTGCCGACGCCGCGGCGTTAAAGGCAACGACGCGGCCGTCGCGGTCGAGGACGACCGCCGGGCCGGGCAGTCCGCCAATCAGCGACTCGATCAGCAGCGCCTGCAGATGCGTGGCAGTGCGGTTATAAGCCGGAAGTCCGCGTCCAGCATCGGAATCCACGCCCAGCCTGCCGAGCAAAGCAAGCCAAGCGCCGCGCAAGCGGCTCGGCCAATCCGCACGGCGCGGCAGATTTGCGCTGTTGTCGTCGCTCCACATGGTCAATCTGCGTTGATTTTCTCGGCCTTAGCTTCGATCTCGCTGCGGATCGGCGCGGCCGCACTTGTCACCGGATGCAATGCGGGTTTCGCACGTACGCCGCGCGTATTCAGCCATAATTCACGCGCGCCCAGAATGATCAGCGCAATGACGAACGGCGCCAAATAATAAAGCAACCGGAATAACAACAGCCCCGCCAGCACATCTTCCTTGTCGAATTGCCACAAGGCCACCAGCATGGCGGCATCAAAAACGCCGAGCCCGCCAGGGGCGTGGCTGGCGAAACCGAGCAGTGTCGCCGACACGAACACAACCGCCAGCGTCACGAAGCCAATATTCGGCTCATCCGGCAGCAGCATATACATCGCGAGTGCACAGCAGCCGAGATCCAAAATGCCGATGCCGATCTGCAGCAGGGTCGATGGCCCGCTCGGCAAATTCACTTTCCACTCGCCCCGTCCGATCTCGCGCGGCGCACTCCAGACCCAGCCGAGATAGGATGCGAGCACGACGAGTAGCGCGCCCGCGATGCAACGGTTGGCCCAGACCGGAAGTTGATCGAGCCACCCCGCAGCGTGTGGCGAATGAAAGATGCCCAGACCCAGCACAGTGGCGTTGCCGAGCCAGAAAGTCAGGCCGGCGACGAAACAGATTTTCGCTACCTCAATGGCGTCGAGGCCGTAGGCCGAATAGATGCGGTAGCGCACCGCACCGCCGGTGAACACGGTGGCTCCGATGTTGTGACCAATCGAATAGCTGGTGAATCCGGACAGTGCCGCGATCCGATACGGGATTTCCGCGCGCCCGATCGTGCGCAGCGCAAACCAGTCATAGAACGTCAGTGTAAAATAGCCACCGGCGACGAACGCAGCAGCGGCGATAATATGACGCCGCTCAACCGCCTTTAGCGCAGCAATCACTTCGTCAACATTGGTACCGCGCAACATGTGGACCAGTACCACCACCGCCACGGTGATGATGGCCAGACTGAGAAACACGCCAATTCTATTCCAGCCGATACAGTTCTGGAAAAATCGCGCCCCCGCGCGCAACAAATTGAGCATCTTTCCTCCGGCATCCGATCTCGCGGTTTACCCGGGGATCGGTTTCCTTGAAACGCAAGCCGGCTGTCAGCCGGTTTGCGGCGCACAGGTCCCCCGGCCAAGTGACCCCACGGCGCCGCGCGTCTGACGGCGCGCTAGGCGACCCAGTAGCAGAACTCACACCCTGGCGCGAGTGGACTGCCACCAGCCCGCGCAATTTGCTAGTTTGCGCGATAACAGGCCGGATGGCTCAATTAAGGCCGATTGGAGGATCCCCCCATGAGTGAGTTCGATCGTTCCATGCCCCGGCGCGCGATCCTGCAGGGCGCTGGCGCCGGCATAGGCACCGGCTTGCTGTCCGGGCTCGTCGGCTCTGCCCATGCACAACCGGCCCAAGTGAGCGGCAAAATCTGGAGCAAGGACTATTGGGCGAAAAAGCGCAGCGTGAAACTTAACCTTTGGCGCAAACGTATCGCCGCGCCCGGCCCGAGTGACCCGACGCGGCCGGTCGTCTTCCTGGTGCACGGTTCGTCCAATTCGTCCCGCTCGTCCTACGACCTCACGGTGCCTGGCAAGGACGAATATTCGCTGATGAACGTGCTTGCGCGGTATGGCTACGACGTCTGGACCATGGACCACGATGGCTACGGCCGCTCCGGTTCATCCGGCAACAACTCGGACATTGCCAGCGGCATCGAGGACCTCAAGGCTGCAATGCCGCTCGTGACGCAGAAGACAGGACAAAAAAAAGTGCACTTCTACGGCACGTCGTCCGGGGGCATCCGCGCCGCGGCTTTCGCGCAGGCGCAGCCCGACCGCGTCGCTCGGCTGATGCTCTGCGCTTTCACCTATAAGGGCAATGGCGCGGCCGAGATCGAACGGCGGCGCAAGAAGATCGCCGCATTGCGTGCAAGCCCACGGCGCAAGCGCGACGCCGCGATGATCCGCTCGATCTTCACCCGCGACGGGCACCCAGCGTTTTATGATCCGGCGATGGTCGAGGCGCTGATCGCCGATGAAATGAAATTCGGGAATGAGGTGCCGAGCGGTACCTATCTCGACATGGCGGCAAATCTGCCGATTGTCGATCCGAAGAAGATCGTATCGCCGGTGCTGATGCTGCGCGGCGAATTCGACGGCAACTCGACCAATTCGGACCTGCTCGATTTTTTCAGTCAACTGCCGAACGGCGATCGGCAATTCGTCATTCTGCCGCAGACCGCGCACAGCGCCGGTTACAGCAAGAATCGGCATCTCTTGTTCTATGCGCTGCACAATTTCCTGGCTGAGCCGCCACCGGCGGCGGCGTAATGCACCCTAAGGCGCCGTAAAAAACTCGCGCAGCGCCGCGGTCGTCTCCTCCGGTGCCTCCTCGGACAGATAATGTCCGGAAGGCATGGCTTTGGCGACGACAATATTCGACGCGTAGCTTTTCCAAATCTCGGCCGGGCCGGGATTGTGATTGCGGCCGACACCGCCGGTCGCGCCCCATAGCAGCAGCACCGGACACTCGATCTTGCGGCCGGCGTCGAAATCCCTCGTGTCCATGTCGAGATCGACGCCGAAGGTGGCGCGATAATCTTCGCAGACGGCGTGGATGGTCTCCGGATTGCGGAAGCAACGCTTGTATTCGGCGAGCGCCTCCGGATTGAAGAAGCTCAGCCCCTGCTTGGTTTTCGCGAGCTTCCTCTCGATGAACCAGTCCGGATCGGCGCCCATCATCTTCTCCGGCAAGGGCTCCGGCTGAATGTTGAACAGCCAGTGCCAGGAGAAGCGGCCCCATTCCTTGGTCATATGATTGAGCAAATGATGCTGCGGGATGATGTCGAGGATTGCCGTACGCAAAACCTTTTTCGGATGATCGAGGCACATGCGGTGCAGAACACGTGCCCCTCGGTCATGTCCGGCGGCGTAAAATGCATCGAAGCCCAGGGCCTGCATGACCTCGACCTGATCCTGCGCCATGGCGCGGAACGAATAGCCGGAATGATCGGCGCCACCGGGCGGTTTTTCGGAATCGCCATAGCCGCGCAGATCGGTGGCGACTACGGTAAACTCCTTCGCCAGCGCCGGCGCCACCGCGTGCCACGACAGATGATTGAACGGATTGCCGTGCATCAATAGCAGCGGCGGCCCGCTGCCGCCGACTACAGTCACAATGCGCGCGCCGCCGGTCTTGATCTCGCTACGTTTGAAGCCATCGAGCATGTCAAAATCCAAAATACTGCGAATGCTTCTTCTTGATCTCCTCGATCGGCGCCGACGGCGCGGCGGCGCCCGATATCGGCAGGATACTCATTTCGCCCTCCCCTGATGCACACTGGTTTGGCCCGGCGGCTCGTTCGCCGGCCAGCATAGCAAAAGCCCGCCAGTTTCAACCGCCCTCCACCGATTTTAGACAAAATGCTTCGTTTTGCCCGACTCCGCGCTACCTTTGGCTTGCCGAGTCATGACGGAAAAGAGGAAACTGCCGCCTTCGCTTCGTCCCAGTTCCCGGCAGGCGCGGGGCAAATTTCTTCGATTTTGCTTGAACCTAGCCGCGACTGTCCGCGACCCATCAACGAGCCGACGAACCTGCCATGCAAACGACTTCGGACGAGGTTCTGATCGCTAGGATCGCAGGTGGCGATCGGCTTGCGATGCAGGTGCTGTTCGCACGGCACCACGTACGTGTGTACCGTTTTGTGCTGCGTCTGGTGCGCAACGAAGCGACGGCGGAGGACTTGATTAGCGAAGTGTTCCTCGACATCTGGCGGCAAGCCGGAAAATTCGAGGGTCGCTCCGCGGTCTCGACCTGGATGCTGAGTATCGCCCGCTTCAAGGCCTTGTCGGTGCTGCGTAAGCGGCCCGAGCAGGAGCTGGACAAGGAGACGGCAGAGCAGATCGAGGATCATGCCGACGATCCGGAGGTCGCGCTGGCGAAGAAAGATAAGGCTACAGTCTTGCAGCAATCCTTGAGGAAACTGTCGGCCGAGCACCGAGAGATCGTGGACCTTGTCTATTACCACGAGAAATCGGTGGAAGAAGTTGCGGGCATTGTCGGTATCCCGGAAGCGACAGTGAAGACACGTATGTTTTACGCGCGCAAGAAACTATCGGAGATCTTGAAGGCACAAGGAATCGACCGAGGTTGGCCATGAACACGACAAACAAAGAAGCGCACAGCAATATCGAAGAGCTGTTGCCGTGGCATGCGGCGGGAACGCTGAGCCGTCGCGATGCTCAGCGCGTCGAAGAAGCGCTCGCGCGCGATCCAGAACTCGCCCGCCGCTACGCGCTCGTGCGCGAGGAATTGGGTGAAACCATCCTGCTCAACGAAACTTTGGGCGCGCCCTCAGCGCGCGCCATGGAAAATCTATTCGCCAAAATCGATGCCGAGCCGGCGCGCAAATCGGTCATGTCGTTCAATTTCGGCGCGCGCGTTTCCGAGTTTTTCGCCAGCTTGACGCCACGCACGCTGGCATTATCGGCAAGCGCTGCCGCAATCGCTATCTTGCTGCAGGCTGGACTGATCGCCGGCATCGTCCTCAAGGATCACAGTACCGGCGGCGGCTACGAGACCGCCTCAGCCCCTACCGCCAACCCCGGTGTCGGCGCCTTCACCATCATCCGCTTCGCACCGCAGGCGACTTCCGATGACATCACCAAGTTTCTCGAAGCCAACAAGCTGCAGATTGCGGCTGGACCAATGGCCGGCGGGTCTTTACAAAGTTCGTGTCTCAGAGGCGGGGCTGCCGAAGGACGAACTCGCGCGTGTCGTCAAGAAGCTGCAGGACAACAAGGTCGTCGGCTTTATTGCAACGACCGAGTGATGAGCTGATCGGAGCCCTGATATGCGCCAGCATTGGAACACCCTGCTCGCATTCGCGGCTTTCACGACGCTGGCGGTGGTAGTGAGCGATGCGGCCGATGCCCAAAGAGTCTTCAGCCGCGGCGAATCGTCGAACGCCAGCGTCGTCCGTGGCGGTGGGTATGGCGGGTATCGCGGTATGTGGCGCGCGCCTAGCGTGTTCATCATAACCCCGCAATTCATTCAGCCGAGCGGCGTCTACATCGAGGGCGACGACGCCGCGCAGGGCCACAGGCGCTCGGCGCGGCGCAATTCAAGCGGTGCATCCACGGCCAACGAGCCGGCGCATGGTGCCCAACGAGGTGGTGATCGAGGTCGCCAATTCGGTCAGCGCACAGCAAATCGCCGCGCTGCAGCGCCGGCACCGGCTCACCCGCATCGAATCGCAGACGTTTCAGTTGACCGGCACGACCTTTTACCGCTGGCGGATTCCCGATCGCCGCTCGGTCGCCTCCGTGGTGCGCGCGCTGGAAGCCGACCGCGTCGTCGCTTCGGCGCAGCCGAATTATTTGTTCACTCTGCAGGGCGACGATGCAAAAGTCGAAGGCGACGCAGCGCAGTACGAACTGGCCAAACTGCATCTGCCGCAAGCGCACACTTTGGCTAAAGGCGACAACATTTTGGTGGCAGTGATCGATTCCTGCATCGACGCCACGCATCCCGAACTGACCGGCGCGGTCGCGCAGAGCTACGACACGTTGTCCTCGCCAATGACCCCACACAAACACGGCACCGCTATTGCCGGCCTGATCGCGGCGCACGGCAAGTTGATGGGTGCGGCGCCGGCAGCGCATATCCTTGCGATCCGCGCCTTCGACGGCACCGGCGCCAGCGCCGAAGGCACTACCTTCAACATTCTCAAAGGTCTCGACTGGGCGGCGGCGAACGGTGCGCGCGTCATCAATATGAGTTTCGCTGGGCCGGCCGATCCGGCGCTTCACCGCAGCATCGTCGCCGCGCACAAGAAGGGCATCGTCCTCGTTGCCGCCGCCGGCAATGCCGGGCCGAAATCGCCGCCGCTCTATCCCGCCGCCGATCCGGACGTGATCGCGGTGACCGCGACTGACGCCGACGACAAGCTATTTCCGCAATCCAATCGTGGCCGTCACATCGCGGTTGCCGCGCCCGGCGCGCAAATTCTCGTCGCCATTCCCCACGGTAAATACGAAGTGTCGTCGGGCACGTCCTATTCCGCAGCGGAAGTCAGTGGCATCGTCGCCCTAATGCTCGATCGTCAGCAAGATCTTGGCCCGGACAATGTACGCGACATCCTGTTGGCGACAGCGAAAGATCTCGGGCCCAAGGGTCGCGATGTCCTGTTCGGCGCTGGACTTGCCGACGCCTATGGCGCGTTGATGGCCGAAGCGGCCCCAACGACCGCCGCCGTGCCGCAACCGGTCGAGCGCGTCAGCACCGGCGCGCGCTGAGCAGCCAAGAAACTTCTGCCTTCGTATGAACATTGGCGGCACTCGCGCGTTACATCCCTATAGCCGCGTTACTGGCGGGGCGATGACAACGAGCTTACCGTCATGGCCCACACAGCATTGCACCCCAAAAGGTCCTCGCCACCGACACGCCGCGATTTTCTCTATATCGCGACCGCCAGCGTCGGCGCGATCGGCGCCGCTGCAACCCTCGTGCCGCTGATCGACCAGATGAACCCCGACGCCGGCACGCTCGCCGCCGGCGGCCCGGTCGATCTCGATCTGAGCAAGGTCGAACCGGGTCAGCAGGTCGTCGTGCGCTGGCGCAGCCGGCCGATCTTCGTAATCAACCGTCCGCAAAAGGCGCTGGACGAGTTGAAGTCGCAAGCCTTGCAAGACCGGCTGGCCGATCCGCAATCGCAGGAGACCCAACAAGCCGCCTTACGCAAAGAACTGGCACCGCTCGGCCAAGCCCGAATACGGCGTGCTGGTCGGCATCTGCACTCACCTCGGCTGCATCCCGATATTCTATCCGCAGCCGAATGCGAGCCGGCCCGCGGCCGATTGGCCGGGCGGCTATTTCTGCCCGTGCCACGGCTCCAAATACGACCTCGCCGGACGCGTTTTCAGCGGCGTTCCGGCGCCCTACAACCTGCCAGTACCGCCTATCGCTTCGTCAACGACAAAGTAATCCGCATCGGCGAGAACCCCAGCGGCGTCGAGTTCGACTTTGCCTCGATCCGGCAGATTTAGATGGCCTGGCCCTCTTGCCGCGGCGGCCTAAATTCGCCACTTGGTGGGCAACGCATCGATTATTTTGGGTATGAATGACCACATCAGATCAGCAGCCGATGCTGCCGCTGCGCGTGACGCGCAACGACAGAATCGCCGACGGCGTAAACTTGTTCGAATTTCGCGATGTCGAAGGTAAGCCGTTGCCGGAATTTTCCGCCGGCGCGCATATTGCCATCCAGGCCCCGAACGGGTTACTGCGCAAATACTCGCTCTGCAACGACCCGGCCGAGCGCGACCGTTATCTGGTCGCGATCAAGCGCGAGGCCAACGGCCGCGGCGGCTCCTGCAATCTCATCGACAACACCAAGGCAGGCGATCAGTTGATGGTGTCGCCGCCGGTCAACGACTTCGCGTTGCCGCAACGGGCGCAGGACTTCCTGTTCATCGCCGGCGGCATCGGCATCACGCCGATCATGGCGATGATCAAGGAGGTCGCGCGGCAAGGAAAGCGCTTCCGCTTGTATTACTGCTCGCGTTCGCCGGAAACGACCGCGTTCATCGACGAACTGAGCGCGCCCGAACTCAAGGACCATGTCGTCATCCATTACGATGATGGCAATCCGGCTAAATCGATCGACCTCAAGCCGATCCTCGCCGAGCGGAAGAACCGCGAGCACCTCTATTGCTGTGGGCCGCGCCCGCTGATGGAAGCGGTGCGTCATTTCACCGACCATTGGTCGTCGGCCGCCGTGCATTTTGAGGCGTTCAGCGAGGCCGAGACACACAAGCCAACCGACAAACCGTTCAAGGTTCGCCTAGCGCGCTCTGGCGATATGGTCGACGTGCCGACCGATAAAACCATCCTGGAAGTCTTGCGCGCGCATGGCCTCGAAGTACCGAGTTCGTGCGAAACCGGCACCTGCGGTACCTGTCGAACGAAGCTCCTCGCCGGAAAAGCCGACCACCGCGATCTCTATCTTCCCGACCATGATCGCGCCGACAACATCATGATCTGTGTCTCGCGCGCGCTGACCGACGAAATCACGATCGACCGCTGAAAATTACCGCTGGATCGATCGCAAATAGGCGGTTGCCGCGCGGGCATCGTCTTCGCTGAACTTGAATTCCGGCATGACGGGATGGCCGGACGAGATGCCGCGCCGCAAGAGCCGCGGAAACTCATCGAGGTCAAGGCTACGCCCGAGCACCCGCAGCGGCAGCGCGCCACGCACCGGACTTTTGCCGCTTCTTCCGATCGCGTGACAGTTTGCGCAGAACTCCTTGAGCAGCGCGCGGCCGTGCCTGGCAGGGTCCTGCGCTTGCACAGCGGGACGCAAAATCAGCAACGGCGCAGTCACGACCAAGATGATTGTCAGCGGCCGATACATATCAAGTCTTTGGCCTCGTAGTGGGAAGTCCGTAGCGCACCAGTCTGAACAAAACTAAACGCGATACATTATCGAAATTACGCCTCAATTCTCGTTACTTCAATCGCGCCTTCACTCCGCTCGATGAACCGCCGACCGGCAATGTTGGGTTCACCGACATCGGACAGCGCATGCGACTAGGTAACTAAGAGCAGGCAAGCTCACCCGGCGGGCTGGCGCGCAACGCGGTCGAGAAATTCTTCCAGCGCGGCAATACAGCCCCGGTCGCGATAAACACGATACTTGTTTTCGACGATCCGGCAGCCGAGCGCCTGCCGTTCAGCCGCACTGTGACGGCTCGCGCATGAGCGAGCCAGGCACCGTAACTATTGGAAGATTGTACGGCAAGCTCGCCATGGCCGGATTGCAGCGCACGCTCAATGGCCGCCGGCGTTTAGCCGTAATGGCCGAGCGAAAAAGCGCCGTGCCACGGTTGTTGTGCGCCTCGGCGTCGTCGGGCCGCAGCGCCAGCGCCGCTTGCGCACGGGCGAGCGCCTCATCGAAGCGGCCGAGTGAAAGCAAGGTCCGGCTGCAATTGTTATAGGCAATCGTGTCGCTCGGATCGCAGGCGATGGCGCGCTCATGACTTAAAAGTGCTTCTTCATATCGGCCGAATAACAGGAGCGAGAGGCCGCGGTTGTTATGCGCCTTGGCATGCTTCGGATCGATCGCCAGCGCACGCTTCTTGGCTTTCAGCGCCTCCTAGTGGCGGCCGAGCGCCAGTTGAGAGATGCCCCGGTTGCAATGCGCGTCGACAAAATTAGGCCTGGCGGCGATGGCTTTTTCGTAGGCGGCAACCGCTTCCGCGTAGCGGCCGAGCGCCGCCAGCACGACGCCGCGGTCGTTATGTGCCTCGGCGAATTTCGACTTCAGCTTGATCGCCTGCTCGAAGCTCGCGAGCGCCTCTTCGGGACGCGCGAGGGCTTTAAGGGCAAGGCCCTGATTGTACAGAATCGTGGGGGTCGGTTTACGCGCACGCAGGGCGGCCGAGATGAGTTGCAACGCCTCGGCCGGCTGGCTTTTGGCGAGCTTGATCCCCCCATCATATGCAAGGCATCGACGTGGTGGGGTCGGGCCGCAAGCACCTGAACATAGAGCGTCTCGGCCTCCGCGAGCCGCCCCTGCTGATGCAACCTCAGAGCCTGATCGAAAACCAGCGCCGGGTTGAACCTGACTTTCGGCGATGATTACGGCATGCCGGCTCGATCCCCCGGACGACAGGTAAAAAGAAATACGCTGAGTCGTCTAGGGTGAATGTGGAGACTGCGGGGTCCATTATCGCCGGCTGGCTTACAGGCGTCCGCGCGAAGTCGGCGGACGCTATGGTTAACGACTCCTTAAGAGAAGTGTTCTATTGGAAAATCGGGGCCGTTCGCGAATGCTGAAAAAGGATTGAGATGAATAATGCTTTTCATCAAGCCATGGCATCTAGCTCTTGACGGGTTATTCCTGCGCGATCTGCTAGTTTCCAATCATTCTGGAGTCGCGCGATCTAACGCCACTTTGATAGATTTGGCCGTCCAAAAACTTACAAAGAAAAGAAGCAAGGCATGACAGATCAGGCTCCGCAAAATTTTAAACGGCGGCCTAGGTCGGTTTTGTTGGTCGTCTTGCCATATCGATTGGGGGACGCAACGACAGACACCTCTAAAAAAGCCATCAGAAGCTTCCTTGCTTTTCCTTATGGCGTACTAACGCTCGCTTCCTACATCAAACGGCATTCGGATAATCTGAATGAGGTAGAGGTACTAGATCTAAATTTACCTTCTATCGAGAGCCCTGATGTCGTTTTGAAGAAAAAAATTTCAAATTTAAATCCAGACATCATCGGCTTCTCAATGTCGTATGATGTATCTTATGTTTGGCTTAAATCGTTGGCGGAAATCGCAAAAAGCCACAAAAAAGATATCTATGTCGTGGCCGGCGGGCCGGCGATCACGACAGCATATGCCGAAATATTAATGGAGTGCGATCATTTAGATGCGGCCTGCTATTCCGAAGGGGAGCTAGGACTAAAGAACCTGATCGAGGCTGATGATATTCAGGATGCAACATCGAAAGACCCCTGGATCACCAAATCAAAATTGCTGCAAAAAAAAGGCGCCTCCCCAATTTACGACGATTTGGATAATATCATAGACGTGGATTATTCGTTGGTCGATGTCAATGCGTATAGCATGAAAGAGGCATTTTCACCGTTCACGAAATTCACCGAGGCTTCCAAGCAATTTTTCATTGTGACGTCGCGCGGCTGCCCGTTCAAGTGCGTCTTTTGCGCGGAGCCTTCGTTCCACGGGGCGAATATGCGTTATGCGAGCGTCGATCGCGTGGTCGAGCATGTCACCAGACTGAAGGAGCGCTACGGTCTCAGCGTGCTGACCATCTATGATGATCAGATCCTGATGAACCGGGCAAGGGCAAAGGAGCTGTTCAAGAAGCTTGCACCCTTGAATATCCGCGTTGAGATGCCTAACGGCGTCACGCTCTCTTATATTGACGAGGAGATGGCCTTCCTGATGAAGGCCGCCGGCGTCGACACCATCTTCCTCGCCATCGAGCACGGCTCCAAGCGTGTGCTCAAGGACATTATCAGGAAGCCGATCGCTTTCAACCGTATCAAGCCGACCGTCCAACTCTTGCAGAACGCCGGGATCTTCGCCTGTACATTCCTGGTCATCGGCCTGCCTGGCGAGACGCGCGCCGAGCGCGAGGAGACCCGCGACGCGGTCTACGACTGGGGCGTCGACTGGGCCTTCTTCAATTACGCAACGCCGCTACGCGGCAGTGAGCTGTTCCGCATGTGCAAGGAGAACGGCTGGATCGAGGAGAAATATCTCCCCATCGGCGCCATCGATATGACCGACTACGTCATCCGCGCGCCGGGCATGGATGCGGGCGAGATCAAGCAGACCGTGTTCGAGATGAACCTCGACCTGAATTTCGTCAACAACAGCAACATGCGCCGCGGCAACCTGAACACGGGCTACCGCTCGTTTCTCGAGGTAGTCGGCCGCCATCCCGGTCAGCCTTTCGCACACTATTTCCTTGCCCAGTGCATGGAGGAGATGGGGGCGGGGCAGGCCGAGATCAACAAGCACTATCAGGCCTATCGCGACATCGTCGCAGGCTCCGACACCTGGCGCGCCGCCGCCAAAAAGTTCGGCCTTGACCGCTCGCCGCAGGCGCGTGCGCACGAGGTCAAATTGCGCGCCTGAGGACGGGAGAAGTCGCAATGATCATCGTACAGCAGGCGAAGGATCCCGTGCTGGCGGAGCAGCGGGCCAAAGGCCTGTGCAGCGCCGTCAAGAACCATGTCATCTACACGCTGGTAGTCGAGCCGAGTTCCAAGTGCAATCTCGCATGCACCTTTTGCGATCTGCATTCGGGCCGCTTCGAGGGCACCGACGCGCTCAAGGGCCAGATGACCGACGCCACCTTCTTCCGCATCGTCGAGCAGCTCGCCAGGCTCCCCTTCGCACTGAAGGAGTTGCAGTATCATGGCAACGGCGAGCCGCTGATGAACAAGAAGCTGCCGGACTTCGTACGCTACGCCAAACTGCGCGGCGTTGCGGACAAGCATCGTCTGACCACCAACGGTACGATGCTGACGCCGAAGAACCTGGAAAACGTGATCGACGCCGGCATCGACGAGATCCATGTCAGCCTCGATGTGGCAGAGCAGGACGCTTACAAGGAGCTCAAGGGCTGCGATCTCTACAGCAAGGTCGAGGCCAATCTCGATCACGCCATTTCGTATATGGAGCAGCGTCCCGGCACCGCACTGTTCATCAAATACGCCATTCCGCACGCCGAGGGCGACTATTGCTTCACCGCCGATATCGCCAACGGCGTCGAGGAGAAATATCGCTCGCGCGTCGAGGGGTCGAAGAGCATCCATCTGCGCGGCATGCCGGTGGTCACCATGCAGGACGGCAAAAAGGATAGGAAGAAGGCCTTCCATGCTGCTTGCGAGATTCCGTTCTATTCGCTGTTTGTCAAATATGACGGCAAGGTGTCGGTGTGCTGCGCCGACCTATTCCAGGATTTGTCCGTCGGCGACGTAAACACCTCCGACCTCGGCGCGATCATTAACGGCGACGCGTTGCGCCATATCCGGCTGCATCACCTGAACGGCGACCTCGGCAAACTGCCGCTCTGCCTCTATTGCGGCAACCGCACCGCGGTGAACATGGAAGCGATCGCCGATGAGCTGAAGGCCGCTATGCACGGTGCGCCGGCGCACGCCGTGACCTCAACAGGCTGAATAATCGGGCATTTTAAGCGCATTGCGCAGCAGCGCGTGCAGACCCTTGCGCCCAGCCGCCTTCTGCGCCGCACACGCACGCGCGATTACAGGGTGGCCGCACGCTGCTTCGACGAAGCGATCGAGCGCTATCGCGAGCAGGTCTTCGCGCATTACTATCTCGCCAAGGCGCATGAAATGATCGGCGGGCACGCCGACAAGGTCGCGGAGAACATGCGGTTGTTCGAGGGCATCATCGCGCGCAACGAGTCCTGGTCAGGCCATGCGGGCTGTTTCGGCCTGACCGTAATCGACCGCATCGAAGCCCCGGCGATGGCACATGCGGCCGTTGCCGAACCCGCGCTGGCGGCGCGCTAGACCCGCTTCAAGAAACCGTCGGGTGCCGCCGTGATCGCGAGCTTGTGCTCGATGGTACGGTTGTATTCGAACTGCAGCTTGGCCCCGTCGCGCGCCGTGCGGCCCTGCGCTTGCAGGCGCTTCATATAGTCCCACACGGCCGTCTTCGGATTGTTGCCTTTGCCCCATGGCCGATCCGCACACATATGGTCGGGCAGGTCTTCTATGCCGGTATCCCAGACTACGCAGTAGCTACCGAGGCTCACATAAGGCGCATACAGTTCCAGCTCTGCCAATACATGATCGTGCGTGTGGTTCGAGTCCAGCATGACTATGACGTGGTCATGGCCTTCTGCGAGCTTTGCGACGCGTGCCTCGGTTTCGGACGCGATCGACGAACCTTCGACAGTCGCGATCTTGTGCCTCAACGGATGAGCGTCGATGGCCGTTCTGTTGTGGGCGCGGATGTCAATATCGATGCCGATGACCTTGCGGCGGCTGGCTTTAAGATCGAGCGTCTCACCTTTGTCGGCGGCGTCGCAATAGTCGAGCAGTGCGAGCATTGAAGCGCTCATTACTAGCGAGCCGCCATGCGCGATGCCGGTCTCGATGATCAGATCGGGGCGACACGACCAGATGAGTTCTTGAATTGCGTAAAGGTCGAGCGGGGTCTGGATGACCGGCCGACCCAGCCAGGAAAAGTTTAACGCATAGGAGTGGCGGATCGCTTCGCGGTTCCAGATGTTGGAAAGACCGAGGAAGGCGCTGTCTTCGCCAATCTTGCGGATGTTTTCGGCGACCCGGTTGTTGAAGCCTGCAACGGGATCGATTATTTTTTCCATATTCGCTCTTCAACTTGCTCGATAAAAAGACAAGGCTTGCGTTGGGGTCATTGCGCGCGACGTTTGTTTGGTATAGCATAAACTACCGCGCCAGTTCCGCACCATGAATGAAGACGAAAAAGAAAACGATAGTCGGCTAGCGTTTCCATCAGCCAGTGCGCCGTTTTCCAAATGCCGTCGTCATTGTGATAGACGGTCGCCGCGATCAGCGGCCGGTTGGCGATAAGCGTCTGCCTTCCGCCCTTCAGCGCGGTGAGTTCGCCGCCCTCGAGATGAAGCTTGACGAATGTCGGAGCCATGCCGAGCGCATCGATCGGACAGAGTCTGACCCGCATCCGCCCCGTTTGCGAAAGCTGAGATGCATAGCCAAGACCGTCATGAAATAGCGCCTCGCCTTCACCTTCGGCGAGAGCGCAATCGTAAATCGTAACGCGCCGGTCATCTGGCAACAAGCGGCGCAGCCTGTCCTCAAGCTGCGTCCGGTTGGCCGGATCCGGCTCGACGGCGACGATTTGCCGGAATTCGCCCGACAATCGCCGAACGAACGTGTCGATCACGCTGCCCTCATGCGCGCCTGCATCCAGCAAAACTTCATCGTTACGCAAAGAGCCAACCACTTCCGGAATGAAGAAGCGATTGCCGGTATCGAGCGGTGCGGGCGCGAAGGTCCACTCCTCGCGCAGTCTTCGCCAGGCCAGAAATTGCAGGTGATGGGCCCGCGACACGTCATCGTCCCAAAGCGCGAGAACCTTTGCCGTGCGCTCCTGGTCTTGCGCCGTCAACGGAGGAGCAAACCAGCCATTCGACAGCGGATGCCGGTGGCGGAAGCTTTCCGCCAGATCGTAAAACGGAACGATATCCTCAAATCCAAGCGCCGAGAGCGACCGCTCCAGCGGCTCGTAGGGTGAGGTGACAATACTGACGGCGATGCGGGCGCCGCGCTTGGCATCGTCCGGAACCTCGTCGGGAGCGACCAAACTCATGCCGGACCATTCCGCGTCTTGCGCGAGTTGCCGGGCATTACGGTCGATAATCGTATCGAATTTATGCCCGACTGCGTTCAGGAAATCGCGCGCAAGACGGCCCATGCTCCCCGCGCCATAGAGCGCGAGCGGCGCGTCTGTCGCCGCCGGAGCGAAGGCGCAGGGTGCGGTTGCGATTTCGGCCAACAACAGCGATGCCTGCCCGGGCCCAGGCAAGGCGGTAAACGATTGGGCCTCGTGCCGCAATGGCACCTCGCTCCCGATAAGACGAATCGGCCAGTAAGATTTTGGCACCGATCGCATCCATTTCACAGTGCTTATTGTGCCCTTATCGGCCCCGAATCAGATAGAAAGCACCGTCACTTCACTGCGGCATGCTTTCCGCCGCGCAGTGAGCAGCAAGGCGCATGCAACTCTCTATCTTGATCGGGACGAATCGGCCTGGTCTTCTGGCTTGCTCTAAAATCGCCCAAGCCTGTTCCTGGGCAGGACCTAACGTCGAAGTCATCGTCCGCGACAATTCCGGCGATGCTCAAAAGCGGGCACTGCTGCCCCAGTTCCAACGCGACAATTGCAATATCATCATTGCTGAGCCGTGCGACGCGCTCACGAATCTTTCCGAGATACTCAGTTTAGCACAAGGAGAGTTTGTTTTTCTTCTCGCGGACGATGACTTCTGCTTCGATCACGCCATTACTTCTGCCTCGCATACGATTGAACAGTTTGGCAAAGATCCTTCGGTCGCAGGCATCACAGGCGCATATATCGTCGAAGCATCGCAACAATCCTTTGTTGTCAGCTACCAGAACATAGATTCAGATGATGTTGGGATGAGGGTGGCCGGATATTTGAGTTATTCAGGCGCGAACATCATGCTATATGCCCCGATACGACGGGAAATTTTCAAACAGGCTTTCACTTTGATGGGCACGATGCCCGGTGTTTTTTCATTTCACGATCAGATCGTTTGCCTCCTTTACCTGCTAAATGGGAAGTTCGTTCGCCTGCCGCGACTCTTGTACCTTTACGATTTTGGAGTATGGGAAAAAACCGAAACCGGGCAGAAGCGGGATGTCGATTTCTACACGGCAGCGGGCCTGGACCCGGCCGTCAATCTGCTGCATTGGTTTTTGTGCGGCTTCGAGGGCGCGGTATTGACGCTCCATGCCGACGTTTTCTCGGATCATCCGCCCGCGCAACTTCAAGCTATTGCAAATCACTGGTTTGTGACGATGTTTGCCCGATTTAAAGGGCATCCACGGCTGACTTTCGGGTCGCCTTTTACGAGGGATGTGGAAAAGGTGTGCACAAAATTAAAAGCAATGTCGGGTCCGATGTCGTTCGAAAATATGCTCAAAGAAATCACCAATGTGATTTCGCTTTTTTCCAAAGGCCAAGCACAAACCTATTTTGATTTTTGGAATGCGGTCATGAACAAGCGCAAACCGATCCCGAGCCATACCGATATTCAGAATTTGAGTGTGGCGAGCTAATTCTAAGCTTGCGACGATAAGCAAACGAACGGTTTCATGCGGCAGGCATTTGGCTACGATTAGGGAGCGTATTTGCCTGGGGACTTGGGTGTGGGCCACTATTTTGCTTGACGAATCAGGCAATTAGATTGCAGCTGACCGGACTGGATGCGGTTTGGTGGTCGCGATGATTGCACTCTCGCGGATTACGAATACAACTCGTCAAACAACGCGATGAAAGTCGTTATCCTCGCCGGCGGGCTCGGAACTCGCATTTCCGAGGAGAGCTATCTGAAGCCGAAGCCGATGATCGAAATCGGCGGCAAGCCCATTCTCTGGCACATCATGAAGACCTATTCGACGCATGGTGCGAATGATTTCGTGATCTGCTGCGGTTACAGGGGCTACGTGATCAAGGAATATTTTGCCAATTATTTTATGCACATGTCGGACATTACCTTCGATATGAGAGACAACAGCATGATCGTCCATCAAAGGCACGCCGAACCGTGGCGCGTGACGCTGGTGGACACAGGAGAAAATACGCAAACAGGCGGACGACTTAAACGCGTCGCCGAACACATTAAAGACGAACAGGCGTTTTGCTTCACTTATGGCGATGGCATCAGCAATCTCAACATTCGATCATCCGTCGATTTCCACCGCAGCCACGGCAAGCTTGCCACGGTCACGGCGGTGCTCCCGCCGGGCCGTTATGGCGCATTGGAGCGTTCGGGCGACCAGGTCACTCGATTTGTCGAAAAGCCGCGAGGCGATGGCGGCATGATCAATGGTGGCTTTTTCGTTCTGTCGCCGCAATGCCTCGACTTGATCGACGGCGACAACAGCAGTTGGGAAGGCTCGCCGATCATCCGTCTCGCAGCCATGGGACAGATGATGGCCTTCGAGCATCGCGGCTTTTGGCAAGCGATGGATACGATGCGCGACAAGGCTCTGCTGGAAGAGCTGTGGGCATCCGGCAAAGCACCGTGGAAAATCTGGCAATGATCCGCGCCATCGATACCGCCTTCTGGCGCGGCAAACGCGTCCTGCTCACGGGCCATTCCGGCTTCAAGGGCTCATGGCTGACGCTCTGGCTGCATCGGCTGGGCGCCGAGGTGACGGGGATCAGCCTGCCGCCAACGACAGCGCCCAGCCTTTTCTGCGAAGCCAAAGTCGAGGCATGTTGCAAAAGCCAGTTTTGCGATATTCGCGATGCGTCGGCGCTCGCTAGGCGTATCAGGGCAGCGCAGCCGGAGATCGTTTTCCATTTGGCGGCCCAGCCGCTGGTGTGGGCGAGCTACCGGGAGCCTCGTGAAACGTTCGACACAAACATGATGGGGACGGTCCACCTGTTGGACGAACTGCGCAGGCTCGACAGCGTGCGTGTCGCAGTGATGATCACGACCGATAAGGTCTATCGCGATCACGAACCGTCGCAGCGATATCGCGAAGACGACCCGCTCGGCGGACACGACCCCTATAGTGCTAGCAAAGCGGCGTGCGAAATTGTCATCGCCAGTTATCGCGATTCGTTTCTGGCGGGACAAGGCGTCGCGGTGGCAAGCGCCCGCGCCGGCAATGTGATCGGCGGCGGCGACTGGTCGAAAAATCGCTTAATCCCCGATGCGGTTCGCGCCTGGGAGGCAGGCCAAATACTGGAGGTACGCCGGCCGGCGGCCACACGACCCTGGCAATATGTGCTCGAGCCGCTCGCCGGCTATCTCGTGCTGGCGCAGCGCCTGTGGGATGAGCCGGCGCTTGCCGGCGCCTACAATTTCGGACCTGAACCCGGCAAAGCCGTTGCGGTGCACGATTTGGTGGAACTCGTGCGCACCATCTATGGCGCGGGCGAGGTGCGCTACGGCGACGGCAATGACGGGCCGCACGAGGCCGCTTGGCTCGCTCTCGATATTGAGAAGGCACGAATCGTGCTCGGCGTTGCGCCCATGTTCACGCTGGTGCAGGCGATACAGAAGACTATGGCTTGGTATCGCGCGCACAGGGGCGGTGCCGCGGCGCGTCAACTCTGCGACGCCGAAATCGCTGATTTTGAGATGCGCACCCGCACCTCCTCAGCACCAGCCGCCGCGAAACGGGCCAGCTAGCGGTGCGCTTTGCACCAATATCCATGGCCGGCGCTTATCTGATCCATCCGGAGCCGCGCCTTGACGAACGCGGATCGTTCGCACGCGCATTTTGCACGCAGGAATTTTCTGCGCATGGGCTGGAGACGGCTTACGTGCAGGCGAACATCAGCACCAATGCGCGTGCCGGCACGGTGCGCGGTCTGCATTTCCAACGCGATCCGCACGCCGAGGTGAAGCTCGTGCGCTGCGTGAAGGGCGCGCTCTACGATGCGATCGTCGACATGCGTGAGGATTCCGACACCTATCTGCGCTGGTTCGCCACCGAGCTGTCCGAAGACAACAGGCTGATGATGTACGTGCCCAAGGGATTCGCGCACGGCTACCAGGCACTGAGCGACGGCGCCACCGCCTTCTACATGGTGAGTGCGGCTTACGCGCCCCAAGCCGAAGGCGGCTTGCGCTTCGACGATCCGCGGCTAGCCATCGAATGGCCGCGCGCCGTATCCGATCTGTCGGACAAGGACGGCAAATGGCCGCTGCTGCCCCTTTGATCTTACTGACCGGAGCAACCGGTTTTGTCGGGCGGCAGGTGCTGTCGGAGCTTGCGGAGAAAAATTGCCGCGTGCGCGTCATTGCGAGAGACGGCAAACAGGATCGCATTCCGTCGCTGAGCGCGATCGAAAACAGCATCGCGACCCGCGATTTGTTTCGAGAAAGCGTCGCCTGGTGGGCCGATGCCTGCCGCGGCGTCGATACCGTCATTCACGTCGCCTGGTATGCCGAGCCAGGCCAATACCTGCAATCGCCGAAAAACCAGGAATGCCTCGCGGGAACGCTGCGGCTCGCGCAAGGAGCGGCGCAAGCCAAGGTCCGTCGCTTTGTTGGGATCGGCACCTGTTTTGAATACGACTTGGGCGCCGGCTATCTCAGCGTCGATACGGCGCTGCGGCCGTCGACGCACTATGCCGAAGCGAAGACCGCCGCCTTCACCGCGCTGTCGCGTTCGCTGCCGCAGCAAGGCCTCGAATTTGCCTGGTGCCGGTTGTTCTACCTGTACGGCGAGGGCGAGGACCCGCGGCGGCTGGTGCCCTATCTGCGCGCCCGGCTGAACGCCGGTGAGCCGGCCGAACTGAGTAGCGGCAATCAGATTCGCGATTTCCTCGATGTGCGGAACGCCGGCCGAATGATCGTAGAGGCCGCGCTCGGTACGATCCAAGGACCGGTCAACATCTGCTCCGGCGTGCCCGTGACGGTCCGGCAATTGGCCGAGCGGATTGCCGATGAATACGGCCGCCGCGATTTGCTCCGTTTCGGCGCTCGGCCGGAGAACTTCGTCGATCCTCCCTGTGTCGTCGGCGTGCGCGCCGCAAATTAGACGCGCGCCCGCTGCTATACCGCCAGCGAAAAACGTGGTTAATCCCTGTTAACCATTGATCGGTAGGGTACCTGCCTGGCGCCGCGCGCCTCAGGAAACCCGCATGAAAGCTCAACTAAAACCCCGAATCAATCTGGAAGGGCGCACTGCGCTGGAAACGGTGATCCCGCTTTCCACGCCGTTCATCGTCTTTGTCGATCCGGCGAGTTCCTGCAATTTCAAATGCACTTTCTGTCCGACCGGCCACCGCGACATGATCGCCGAAACCGGCCGATTCCAAGGTGTGATGAAATTCGACGTGTTCCAGAAGGTTATCGATGACCTCGGCGCCTTCGACAAGCCGATCAAAGTGTTGCGCATGTACAAGGATGGCGAGCCTTTCCTCAACAAGCGGTTGGCCGACATGGTCGCCCATGCCAAGAAGTCTGGGCACGTCGACTACATCGACACTACGACTAATGGCACCTTCCTGTCGCCCGAGCGCATCGGCCCGGTGCTGGAAGCCGGCATCAACAAGATCAATATTTCCGTCGACGGCATGACTGAGGAAGCCTACGCTAAATTCACTGGCTTCAAGTTCGATTTCAAGGCATTCATCGCGAACGTCAAATGGCTGTACGATCATCGCGGCAACACCGAAATCGTCGTCAAGATTCCGGGCGAGCTTATCACTGAGGCGCAGCGCCAAGAATTCTTCGATACCTTCGGCGATCATTGCGACCGGATTTTCGTCGAGAATTTCGCACCCTGCTGGCCAGAGTTCGACGTCGAGAAGCATACCGGTATTACGATCGGCAAGGGTATCTATCAGCAGGACATCGGCGACACCGACACCTGCCCCTATATTTTCTATGGCTATTCGGTGAATTCCGACGGCCTGGTCAGTTCCTGCTTCCTCGACTGGGGCCGCAAGCTGGTGATCGGCGACGTGCGGCGCCAATCGATGAAGGAGATCTGGAATTCGGAGCGGATGAATGCACTGCGCCTCCAGCATCTCGAGGGCCGCCGCCGGCAGAACGGCGTATGCGGCAATTGTGGGCAGTTGAGCCACTGCCTGCCCGATAATATCGACGCGCATCGCCTCGTCCTACTGGAAAAATTTAAGACCTTAGTTCCTGTCAATCCGGATATTGCGGCGCCAGGCGGGACGCGCGAGTTCGTCGACGCGGCGGCCGAATGAAGATCTTGCATGTGACACCCCACCTCGGCGGAGGTGTCGGCAAGGCACATACAGCGATCAACGGGGCATTGCCCAACGGGTTCGATCAAACTTTCATTCTGCTCGAAGCACCGCGCGACCGCCGCTACGCGGATTTGTTAGAGGCAGCAAACGCCCGCGTTATTGTCGCCGATAATCTTGATCAAGTGGCGCGGCTGGCGGGCAGCGCGGACGTCGTTCAGTTCGAATTCTGGAATCACCCACGCCTATTCGAGTGCTTGGCGCGCTGCGATTTTCCGGCGATACGAAGCGTGTTCTGGTCGCATATTTCAGGCCTATCCAAACCCGTGATACAGCCGGGCCTTATGCAAGCAGCCGGACGCTTCGTCATGACGACGGAAGCGTCATGGTTGATACCCAGTTTCGCTGCGCTACGCGAGGCGACGCCGGAAAAATTCACAGTCATCAATAGCGGATTCGGTTTTTCCGGTGCGCCCCAGTGCACGGCCTTCTCCGCGAATAAATCATCGATCGCCTATCTCGGAACCGTTGATTTCGTTAAAATGCATTCGGGCTTTTTTGATGCCATCGACCGGCTGACCGCTGAAAATATCCACGTCGCGGTCTGGGGCGCCCCCGCAAGAGAAGTCGTCGAACGCGCGCGGGACATGCGTCACTCGCAGCGCGTCGTGTTTCGCGGCCAAACTGCCGAGCCAGCACTGGCGCTCGCCGGATCGGACATCTTCTTTTATCCGTTGCAGCCCGATCACTATGGCACGGCGGAGAATGCCCTGATCGAAGCAATGTCGCTGGGTCTGGCGCCGGTTGTCCTGAACAATCCAGCGGAAATGGCGATCGTCCGCGATGGCGAGACCGGGCTCGTCGCGCGTTCAATCGATGAATGCGTCTCGTCGTTGCAGACACTGCTTGCATCTCCGGAGCTGCGGGCGCGGCTCGCACGCGATGCCGCCCGCGACGTTGCGCAAACACGAACGCCAGCGCTTTCGGCACGGAAATTCATGGAGTTATGGCGAGGGCTGCTTGACGAGTCGGCGCGGCATTGCGATTTCCGCAGTATCGTCGGCGAGACCCCAGCCGATTGGTTTCTCGCCACCCAGCGCTTGCCGGGGGCCAAATGGCAATTGCCGAATTCAAAATGCGGGCCTCATGCGTCGAAGGGCACGCTGGCTCACTTTGAAAACAGTTTTGCCGGACACCCGTCTTTTATGAAATTGCGTCAAAGTGCCGATTGAAGCTGTCACTTCCCCTATATTAATCGAAAACGCTGCCGTCAGCGCTTCGTACGGCGCCTAACCTAGCCGAACGAGGCGCTTTGCTCTCGCACGAGCGAATCGATTTGGCCGCCTGCACCCGATGGCTTGATCGTCTGAATCAAACTGCGTGCATGCATGGCACTAAAATTTTTCCCGTGACTCGAAGCCACGCAAGCAAAGGCAAAGAAGCTTCATTGGGGAATGATCGTCGTCAGTTGGGCGTGTAGTTAAATAGAAATCGACGAGCGACCGCCGATCCAACGTCCGGCTTGCCTCTAAAACGATTCCATAGGCTTGCACTCTGCCTGGTGCTTCTGGAGAATAACGCAAATGGGAGGAAACAGCGATGCTGCGAAGATTGGCATTGATGAGTTTGTTTCTGCTGGTGGGCGCGACCTCTGCGCGGGCTGAATATCCGGACAGACCGGTGAAAATCGTGGTGCCGGTTGGCGCCGGCGGCGGCGTCGACGTTATGGCTCGGTTGCTCGCGCAACGGCTCGGCGACCGCTTGCATGAAAGCTTCGTGGTTGAGAACCATCCCGGGGCGGCTGGCATCATCGGCAGCAAGGTGGTGATCGCCTCCCCGCCGGACGGCTATACGCTTCTATATACCCCGAGCAGCCTGTCGCTCTCGGTGGTAGTCCACAAAACACCTCCCTATGACGTGACCAAAGACTTCACCCCGATCATCAACGTGGCGATCAGTCCCTATGCCTTGGTGGTGAATCCGTCTGTGCCGGCGCATTCGCTCAAGGAATTCATTGCTTACGCCAAGGCCAACCCCGGCAAGCTGAGCTATAGCTCGCCCGGCGTCGGCAGCGCGTCGCATCTGGCCGCTGAAATGCTGAAAACCATGGCCGGAATCGACATGGTGCATGTGCCCAATAAAGGCATGAATCCGGCCCTGCTCGATCTGATGAGCGGGCAGGTACAGGTTTTGTTTGCCAGTGTGCCCGCGATCGTGAAGCAGAAACCCGATCGCCTCCGCCCAATCGCCATGGCGGAGCAGAAGCGCTCGGCGTTGCTGCCGGATCTGCCGACTATCGACGAATCCGGCCTGCCTGGATTCGCTGTCGCCAACTGGGCCGGCCTGCTCGGTCCGGCAGGACTCGATCAGAAAATCGCCAAGAAACTTCATGACGAAATCGTCGCCATTCTGGCGACGCCAGAGATGCAGGCACGGATCAAGCAACTCGGCTACGACATGATCGAGAGTTCACCACAGGAATTCGCCGAGGAGCTTAAGGGCGACATCGCGCGATGGGGCCCCGTGGCCAAACGCGCGGGAATATCGGTGAAATAGACCCGCACTTCAATACACGCGGTTTAGCGGCGGCACTTTCTCGATCAACGTGCGCTCGATGTTCTGCCACGCCGACCGGAAAAGGATGCCCCAGGACTGGCGCGTCACCCCGGCGATATGCGGCGTGAGCAGAAGCCGCCGCGCCGCTTCGCAGTCGAGCTTGAGCAGCGGATTGTCCGCCGTCGGGGGCTCGGTCGAATAGACGTCAACGGCGGCGCCGCCGAGGTGCCCGGAGCGCAGATGCGCGGCGAGCGCCACCTCGTCTACCACCCCGCCGCGCGAAGCCTGGATCAATACGGCGCCCGGCTTCATCAGCGCCAATTCGCGCTCGCCGATCAGCCCCTGCGTCGCCGGCAGCAGCGGCACATGCAGACTGACCACGTCAGCAGCGGCGAGTAGCGCGTCGAGCGCCAGCGGCTTGGCGCCGATCGACTCCGCCCCGTTGGCGTCGCGCGGCGCGGGATCGTAGTAGCAGACGCGACAGCCTAGTGCCGCAAAGGCCTGCGCCACTGCCATGCCGATGGCACCGAAGCCGATGAGCCCGACCAGCAGGCCGTCGAGCCCGGCGAGATTGTCGGCCACCATGCGGGCGCGAAACGCAGCGTAGCTACCCGCTTTGACTTCCGCATCGGCCCAAGCAAAACGACGCAGCAGCATCGAGGCGGTGATGACCGCATATTCGGCGACTGCGCCATTGCTGCCGCCGGCCACATTGGCAACCGGGATACCTAATCGCGTCAGTGCTTCGCGATCGAGGCGATCGACGCCAGCGCCGGTAATCTGCACCAGCTTGAGGCGACTGCCCTCGAACAGAGAGGGCACGAGCTTTGGGCCGACTGCCGGGATGATCAAAGCGTCGGTCGCGCGCATCAGCGCGGGCAGGTCGGCGTCGTCCGGCTTGCGATACATCACGCGCAGTGTCGCCGGCGCCGGCGCGTCGACGCGCATGAAATCGGCCTCGGGCCGCAGACAGAGAACGTCGGTGCTCATGAGCGTTTCAATTCGTGGGCGGATTAGAAATCGGGAAAGTTTTCAGTCGAAGCGACGATGTCCGGCGTGGGAAAGAAGCAGAGTAGAACAAGCGGCTCGGTACCGGCGTTGCGCGTGACGTGCTTTTCCTCCGGCGGCACCAGCACGATATCGCCTGCCTTGATCGACAGCTCGCCGCTTTCGCTTAACATGCGGCCTTCGCCCTTGAGGACGTAGATGCATTCTTCATAGCCGTGATGCAGGTGCGGTCCGTGCAAAGTATCGCCCGGCTTCTGCACCGGCACCTCGACGACGCGAAAGGTGACCTTTAAATCGATCTCGCCCGACACCATCTCGAGTACCGCGCGCCCCGGCAGGCCGAGCCGCTTGCCTTCGCCTTGCTTGAGCAGCCGCGCCATTAGATGGCCTTTCAACTGACTTGACGCAGTTGCTTAATTTCGCGCGTGCCACCCTGCACCGCGTCGAGCTGGCGGAAGATGTCGGCCGCTTCGCGCGCGATTGCGTTGGCGATATCGGTTAGCATGCGCGCACCCTTCTCGGCCGTCGCGTGCTGCGGGCTGCCGAACCAGCCGGTCGCCGCAATGGTGCGGATGTCGGTCAGCACTGGCTGATAGCTGCGCGTCCGCCGCAGCTTGTCCCATTTATGGCCGTGGCTGTGGTCGGACGAATAGTCGATGCGGTCGAGATGGACGAGTTCGGGCCGGAACGCCAGCACGGCCAGCGCCTCGATTTCGCCGCCATGGGTGAGGCCGTTGCAGGTCTTGCCGTAGAGTTCTTCCGCGACGTAGCAAGCCTGCACCGTGAGCACGCTCATGCCGTGGTCGCGGTGCAGCGATTCCGCGGCAATCGCCAGCGAAGGGATATTGCCTTCGTGCCAGTTCAGGATCAACAGCCGCTTTGCGCCATGCTTGGCAGTGGACACACAGGTTTCGGTCACCACCCGCATGTAGGTATCGGGCGTGAAGGTAATGGTGCCCTCGAACGGCATGTGCATCGGCGTCACGCCGAACGGCGTCGCTGGCAGCACCAGTCCGTTCATGTGTTCGGCCACGGCGGCCGAAATGACGTTAGCTGCGAAAGTGTCGGTGCCGGTCGGCAAATGCGGCCCGTGCTGCTCGACACTGCCGGCCGGTAGAATGACCAGCGGATTAGCTTTCAGCTGCGCGGCGACCTCCGGCTGCGTCAGCTCGATGAAATAGCGGCTAGGCAACATTAACCTTCCTCGCAGCGGCCCGCACACGCGCTTCGTCGAAGATGTCGCCAACGCGCACGTATTGGCCGCTGTTGTCGATTGAGCGCAGCGCGGCGTTCACCACCGCGACCGCGACGTTGCCGTTACGCGCGGTCAATTCATTCGGCTTGCCGGTCCGGCAGCTATCCGCGAACAGCTCCAGTTCGGCCACAAACATGTCGCTTTCCGGCACCTTAAGGTCTTCGCGCTTGCCGTAGCCGTCCTTGCCGCGCTGGATATAGAGCTGGGACGACAGATGCAACTTGCTTGGCGTGTCCCAACTCGAGAAATCGGTCTCGCTGTGCATCAAGCTCTTCGAACCAAACACGCGCACAGAAAAAATGCCCGGCGAAGTCCAACAAGACCCGACATAACCAAGTTTCCCGTCGGCAAAGCGAAGCGTAGTCATCGACTGATCGTCAACCTCGGCGCCGACCGGCGAAAGCTTGGAGGCTATAGAACTTGCCTCGGCGATGTCGCCGCCGAGGTAATGCAGGATGTCGAACTGATGAATCGCAAGTTGCGACAGCGGCCCACCCGGCGCTTTGGCTTTGTACCAGCGCCAGGTATTGGGGGTGAGCTCGAGCGCGCGCTCGTTGGAGAAATTCGCCTCAATGAACGCGACGCGGCCGAGTTCGCCGGCGTCGATCGCCTGGTGAATTCGCCGAATACTGCCGAGGAGGCGCGCGCTGTGTCCGACGGTAACGGTGACGCCGTATTTTTTTTCTAACGTCTCGATCTCAATTCCGTCCTCAAGCGTGGCAGCGATCGGTTTTTCGGTGTAGACATGCTTGCCGGCTTTGGCGATCTCGGTGGCAACTGGTAAATGCTGTTCGTTCGGAACCGTAATGATCACACCACGGATGTCCGGGTCGGACAACAGCGTCTTCATGTCCGGCACGCCGGCCACGCCGAATTCCTGCTGGAAAGCGCGGCGCTTTTCCTCGGTACGACTATAGCCGGCGACGATCTTGAGCTTGTCCGATTTTGCGACGGCTCGTGTGAGCACCTTGGCCCAGCGGCCTAGCCCTACGATGCCGAGCTTCATTGGTTCAGCATTCATTCGGCGTCCTTTTCCTCCTGCACCTTAATTTTATGGCGATTTTGCCGCCGTAGCGCAAGCGAGGACGGCCTCGTTCACTTGGTAACCGAGTGGATATGGCGCGCCGGAAGGGATTCGAACCCCTGACCCCCAGATTCGAAGTCTGGTGCTCTATCCAGCTGAGCTACCGGCGCGCGAGTTTATTCTTATAGCAGTCCGCCGCGATCAGGCCACCGGCACGCCCAGGATCGTTTCGAACCGCGCGCGATAGGTCGGCCAGATTTCCGGATTGACCAGGCGCGGCGGCCGGCCGCCTCTAAGCAGCCCGATGACTTGCTCGGCACCCTCCGCGGCAACCCCGCGGCGCGCCTCAACCGTCACGCCGGCCGTGTGATAGGTCGCGATCACGTTATCGAGCGTCAGCAGCGGATGTTGTAGCGACGGCGGCTCCTTCTCCCAGACGTCGAGCCCGGCGCCGGCGAGATGCCCGGACTTAAGCGCATCAAACAGCGCGGCCTCGTCATGGATCCCGCCGCGCGCGGTGGTCACGAACAGCGCGCCTTTCTTCATCCGGGCCAAGGCTCGCGCATCGATCATCCCCACCGTTTCGCCGGTGCGCGGACAATGGATCGACACAAAGTCCGATCGCGCGAGCAATTCGTCGAACGTCACAGAACGCGCGCCGCGGCGGGCGATTTCCTCCGCCTCGACGTAAGGATCGTAGGCCAGCACGGTCATGCCAAAGGCTTGCGCCAGGTGAGCGACACGCGTGCCGACATTGCCGATGCCGACGATGCCGAGCGTTTTTCCGGAAATTTCTCTTCCCATCAGGTCTTCACGCGCGAAGCCGCGCTCACGCCGCAGCCGCCGGTCGGTTTCGCCGATCCGCTTGGACAGCGCGAGCATGAGACCGAGCGTGTGCTCGGCGACCGCCGGCGCGTTGATGCCCGTTTGGTTCACGACGATAACGCCGGACTTGCTGCAGGCTTCTACATCGACGGTGTCGTAGCCCGCGCCGCTCGTCGAGACGCAAAGCAGCTTTGGGCAGCGTTGCAGCAGGTCGCCGGTCACGAACCACCGGCGCGGCAACTCGTCTTTCGCCGATGAAATCATATAGACGTGCGCTTCGTTGAGGGCGGACCACGCGAGACTTTCGGCGCCCGCCCGCTCACAGGTGCGCAGATCGATATCGTCTTCGCGCGCAAACCGTTCGGCCATTGCCGAATGGTAGGGAAAATCAAATCGAACGACGATCTTGGGATTGGCGGGCATGATTGATTTGTTCCTGAGTGCGGATCGAATAGTAATGCAGGATAAGATTTGCTGCTATCTTACTTCCCGGACCGACTGGGAGAAACCACAATGACCACAACCGTCGAAGTGCTGGCCGCAGCTTTCAAGGATGCCGGCACGCCTTTCATCGTCGGTCACCCGGGCGGCGAGTCGGTTGAATTGATGGAAGCGGCGCGTCAGCGGCAGATGCGTTTTCTCCTGATGAAACAGGAAGTCGCCGGCGCCATGTTGGCCTCGACCTGGGGCGATCTCACCGGCAGTCCGGGGATTTGTCTCTCGACGCGCGGACCGGGCGCCACCAACATGGTCAATGGCGTGGCGCACGCGTTTCTCGACCGCTCGCCGCTGATCGCGATTACCAATTCCTATTCCCGCCCCACTTACGAGACCGGGCTGCGCCAGCGCATCAACCAGCTGGCGGTTTACGAGCCGATCGTGAAGTGGAGCACGACCATCGACGCCAAGACCGTGCGCCAGCAGGTGCGCCGCGCCATGCGTGTGGCAACCGGGGCCCCTCCTGGGCCGGTGCATTTCGAATTCCCGCAAAGCGAGACCACGCGCGAAGCGGGTGACTACAACGCCGAACCGCCGCTGATGCCGAATTGGATCGTGCCCGGTCCCGACCGCGCCGATCTCAAGCCGACGCTGGATATGCTGGGCAAGGCGAAACGTCCGATCCTGATTGCGGGCTTGGGCGTCTACTGGTGCGGCGCGTCGGCGGAGTTCGTGCAGTTCGCCGAACGCCTCGGCGCCCCGGTGCTCACAACAACCAAGTGCAAGGGCATGATCCCGGAGGATCACTCGTTGCGCGCCGGTTGCATCATCGGCGGGCTGATCGAGCGCACGCTGGTGCTCGAGTCCGATCTCATCGTAACGGTCGGCCTCGACGCGATTGAACTTCAGCCGAAGCCTTGGCCTTACACGCTGCCGGTGCTATCGCTTTCCTCGGTGCCCAGCACCGACGCACTGGTACCAGCCGACCCGGAAATCATCGGCAATTTGAAGGCGGTGCTGGCCAGTCTCGCGCGCTGGGCGCCCGAAGGCACGAACTGGGGCGAGAAGGTCGCCAAGAATTTTCGGCAGGAGGTCCGCGACGCCCTCAATACGCCGAGCAAGGGTCTTTCGCCGCAGCGCGTGATGGAAGTGGCGCGCGCGGTACTGCCGCGCAAGACCATCGCCACCTGCGACGCCGGCGCCAGCCGCCTGCTGGTGGTGCAGAAGTGGGAGTCCTACGGGCCGCGCGAATTCCTCACCTCGAACGGCCTCGCCTCCATGGGGTATGCAGTACCAGGCGCGCTTGCTGCACGTATGGCATTTCCGGACCGCCCGGTGGTTGCGTTCACCGGCGACGGCGGCTTCCTGATGACGGTCGCGGAACTGCAGACCGCGCAGCGCGAAAATCTGCCGATCATCGTTCTGGTATTCGACGACGGGGAAATCGGCCTGATCCGCGTCAAGCAGGAGATCAAGGGCATTCCGCTGCATGGCGTGGCGCTCGGCGGGGTCGATTGGGAGAAACTGGCGCAATCCTTCGGCGCCGACGGCGTGGTGGTCGAGACCGAGCAGGCCTTGAGCGCGGCACTCAGCGCGGCGGTGCAATCCAAGCGCACCACGGTGATCGGCGTGCGCATCGACGCCTCGGGCTATGTCGCGCAGTTCAACGCGCTGCGCGAGCTCTAGGCATTCAATCGCGTCACACCATTGTGGATCGTCGTACCGGCTCAGCTGCCTTCGAGCTCGTGCGATTCCGGCATGAACATATCTTTCCACGACGCCGGCAGCCGCTTTATGGAGCCAACCTTGTGCATGAAATTGGCAAACTCCATCGACTGTTGCGGCGTGGTCGTCCAGACATTATCCGGATCGGAGATGTATTCGACCATGTCGGACTGGCTGGTGCGCTTTTCATTGGTGGTCTTGATGTAGATCTGCGCCGCCTCGCCAGGATTCTTGTTGATGAATTCCTCCGCTTCGCTGAGCGCGGCATAAACTGCACTTGTTACCTTTGGATTAGCATCGCGGAATTTCTTCGCCATGATCATGACGCCATTGGTCGCTTTGCCACCCAGCGTGTCGTAGGATTTTAGCACCAGGTGCACACCCGGCGTTGCCAACTCCCAGTAATAGTAGGGCGCAACCGAATAGTGGCTGTTGACCTCGCTTGCCTTTGACATGACCGATGTCGCGGCGTCCGGATGCGGGCGCGTGATGGTGAACGGATCGAGCCTAGCATATTGGTCCTGACCCCATTCCTTGGCCGCCGCCATCTGCAGACAGATCGCCTGGCTCGACACCTTGACCGCCGGCAGGGCGATCTTGTCGTGCTCGTTGAAGTCGCGGATCGTCTTGATCGCTTCGCGGTTGGTCACCAGCATGAAGGGCATCGACTGTACGGCGGAGAGCGCCCGGACTTCATTCGGCGTGCCGGCGGTCTTGGCCCAGAGCGTCGCCAAGCCGGGGACGCCGGTGACGCCGAAATTCATCTGCCCGCTTAGCAGCGCATCGATCAGCGATTGCGTGCCGCCCAGCGTCTTGAAGGCCGGCTTGAGCGAGGCGACGCCCATCTTCGCCGCGTGCTTTTCCACCAATTTGAAATCATCCATCACCATCAAGGGCAGGTAGGGCAGCCCATGCTGGCTCACCAATACGATGCTGGAGACTTCATCGGCAAACGCCGAGCGCAGCAGCGCCGGCGTCGCCAAGACGGCCGGCGCGCTCGCCAACGTTTTGCAGAATGTGCGCCTGTGCATCATGAATGCCTCCATTGATCTTGAGCTGGGATTCGCACGCAATTAGGTCTGCATGCCCCAGCGTTGCACCGTTCTTGTCTCGATGAAGCGGAAGATGACGTTCTCGACCGCGAGCCCGATCAGAATGATGGTGAGCAGGCCGGCGAATACCTCGGGGATATTGAGCTGATTTTTGCTCTCGAAGATGTACCAGCCGAGCCCGCCCTGCCCCGACGACACGCCGAACACCAGTTCGGCCGCGATCAGCGTGCGCCAGGCGAAGGCCCAGCCGATCTTGAGGCCGGCGAGAATGCTCGGGAACGCGGCGGGAATCAGAATTTTGGCGACGAAACGCAGGCCGTTGAGATTGTAATTGCGGCCGACCATGCGCACCGTGGTGGAGACGCCGCGGAACCCGGCGAGGGTGTTGAGCGCGACCGCCCACATCACCGAATGGATCAGAACGAAAACGAGGCTGCCGGCGCCCAGCCCAAACCAGATCAACGCCAGCGGCAGCAGCGCGATCGCTGGCAGCGGATTGAACATCGCCGTCATGGTCTCGAGGAAGTCGGTGCCGATGCGCGTCGAGATCGCGAACACGGTCAGCAGCCCGGCGAGCAAAGTACCACTGGCGAAGCCGACCAGCAGCACCTCGATCGAGCTCAGCGCCCGGCTTGGAATGGTCCCATTGCTCACGTCGTCCACCAGCGCGCGCACGGTGTCGGCGAACGTCGGCACCAGCAGCGGATTGTCGAGCCAAATTCCGTAAAGCTGCCACGCCAACGCGAGCACAACGATGATGCCGACCTTGCGCAACCAGGCCTGGTTATAGATCTTCTCGGCCAGCGTCAGCGGCTTTTGGATAATGCCGAACTGCTCCGGTCCGAGCGTCTCGCTGTAGACGATGTTCGCCCGTCGAACCGCCTCAAGCATGGGGCGCCTCCTCGATCTGGTCGGCGAACAGCATGTCGTGAATCTCGCGGCCGAGCGCGGCGGCCTCGTCGGAGTTCTCCTGCCCGCGCGGCACGCTGTTGATTTCCGCCTTCACCTGACCCGGATGCGGAGACAACAACAGAATGCGGCTGCCGATCTTGATTGCCTCTGGGATCGAATGGGTGACAAACAGAACCGTGAAGTGCGTCTCATCCCACAGCGCCAGCAGTTCATCCTGCATGCGCGTGCGCGTCAGCGCATCAAGCGCGGCGAACGGCTCGTCCATCAAGAGGATATCTGGCTCCATCGCCATGCCGCGCGCAATGGCGACGCGCTGCTTCATGCCGCCAGACAGCGTATGCGGATAGCTGTGGGCGAATTTCGTGAGATTGACCTTCTCGATGTAGTGCATGGCGCGGTCGTGCGCAGCTTTGGCGTCCAACGTTCCCGTTGTCTTGAGCGGAAACACGACGTTTTCGAAAACCGTCTTCCACGGCAGCAATTGATCGAATTCTTGGAAAACCATGATGCGGTCGGGGCCAGGCTTCTTGATCAACTCGCCCTTCAAGCGGATTTCGCCTTCGGTCGGCTGCAGATAGCCGCCGACCGCCTTAAGCAGCGTCGACTTGCCGCAACCGGACGGCCCGAGCAGAACGAAACGGTCGCCCTGAAGCACATCGAACCCGACGCGATAGGTCGCGGTGACCAGGTGGGCTTGCGTCTTGTATTGGATGGTAACGCCGCGCACATCGAGCAAAGGCTGCGCGGGCTCTGCCTCAACTGCTACGTGTCTGGCCGACTTCAGCCCCGCGTTTTCCGCATCCGACAAGGCAGAATTCGATGCGAGTGTTGCGCCGCTCGCCATCAACTGCTTCCTCCCGCCGCCGATTTTTTTATTTGAGCCTTCGGTATCCGGCTGCTCGTTGCCCAATAATAATTTGGACGGTTTCCATAAGCTTGTCTATTGCCCCTGCTCTGCGGCGACCTCGCGGGTCAAGTGGCCGACGAATTCGTTCATGATCTTGGAATGTGGCGCCGACTTGTGCCGGATCATCAGGGTTTTGACCTCGATGCGCGGCTTGAGCGGGCGCGCCACCAAGCCGGGCAACCCCATCGAGGCGACCAGAAACGGCTCGACCAGCGCGATGCCGGCGCCGTGGCGCGCCAGCATGATGCCCGTGAGCGACAATCCGACTTGCGCCGTGATGTTGGGCACGATGCCGGCCGCGCTCAAGGCGCGATCGACGTAGCGGCGGAACAGCGCCTGCGGCAGATAAGTGATGATCGAATAGTGCTCGAGGTCGCGCACCGCGACTTCCTTGCGCTGCGCCAACGGATGATCGGAGCGCATAACGCAGGCGATGCCGGCACGCATCAACACCTTGGTCTCGACCTCGGAACTGACCACCGGCTCATAGGCAATACCCATCTCGACCTCGCGATTGACGACTGCGCCGAGCACCTGCGGTGAGGTCAGCGACTGTAATGCCACGCGCACCTTCGGGCGATCCGCGACGAACGTGGCGACTGCTTTGGCGAGATAGCCATTGGCGATCGGAAACGCGGCGGCAATCGATACGCTGCCGAGTCGGCCATCGGCGAGATCTTGGGTAAGTGCGTTAACCGCATCGAGCCGGCCGAAAATGGCGGCAATTTCCGGAAAGATCGTCGTGGCTTCCGGCGTCGGCTGCAACCGGCCTGAAACGCGCGTGAACAGCTTCATGTTGAGCTGGCTCTCGCAATGCTTGAGCACGGCGCTGACCGCCGGTTGCGTGACGTTGAGCGCTCGCGCAGCACCGGTGACCGACCCGGTCCGCATGATGGCGTTGAACACCTCCATGTGCCGCAGATTCATCGAACGCCCCGGTTACATGCCTTGAGGACATAAGCAGAGCTTATGGACCATGCCAAGCTCTTGATTGGACGCCTGCGGCCCGCGCCGGACATTCTCTTGTAAAATAACAACAATGTCTTTGAGGAACGCCTGATGTCCCGGGAGACAATCCGCGTCGGCGCCGGCGCCGGCACCTCGGACGACCGCATGCTGCCGGCGCTCGAACTCGCCGAGCGCGGCAACATCGACTATCTGGTGTTCGAATGCCTTGCCGAGCGCACGGTCTCGCGCGAAAATCTTTCGCGCAGCAAAGACCCGAACCTCGGCTATTCACCGTCATTGCACGCGCGCCTGCGCATGGTGCTACCGACCTGCATCCAGAAAGGCATCCGCATCGTCAGCAACATGGGCGCGGCCAACCCACTCGGCGGCGCACGCGCCGCGCGCAAGGAGGCTGCCGATCTCGGGCTCGGCGATGTGCCGGTCGCCGTTGTGCTCGGCGATGATGTGTCAAGCATCGTGAAGCATAAGGGCGAACTCAAACTGATCGAAAATGGCGAGCCGCTTGAATCGATTCTGCCTAAGATGATTTCCGCCAATGCCTATCTCGGCGCTGACGTGGTGTGCGAGGCGCTTAACACCGGCGCTCCGATTGTGCTCTCTGGCCGCGTCGCCGATCCGTCGCTGTTCCTCGCGCCGATGCTGCATGAGTTCGGCTGGTCCTATGACGATTTACCCAAGATCGCGCAGGGTGCGGTTGCAGGTCACCTGCTCGAATGCACGGCGTCGGTCACCGGCGGCTGCTTCGGCTGGCCGGGCAAAAAGGACGTGCCCGATCTCGCTCGCAACGGCTATCCCTTCGCCGACGTCAAAGCCGACGGATCGATTGTGATCGGCAAAACGCCGGGCACCGGCGGCCGACTCGACGTCATGACCTGCACCGAGCAATTGATCTACGAGATCCACGACCCTTCGGCCTACATCACGCCCGACTGCGTGCTCGACATCACCGGCATCACCCTCAGCCAGGAGGCCGCTGATCGCGTGCGCGTTTCGGGCGCCAAGGCACGGCCGGCGACCGAGACCTACAAGGTCAATATTGGGTACGCCGACGGCTATATCGGTGAGGGCGAGGTGTCCTACGGCGGTATCGACGCCGTCGCGCGCGCCAAATGGGCGGCCGAGATCGTCAAGGAACGGCTGAAGATGCAGGGCTTCGTCTATGACGATTTCCGCGTCGACCTGATCGGCATGTCGAGCCTGCACGATCAGGTGGATATCCGGCCGGAGCCCTACGAGGTTCGCCTGCGTATGGCCGGGCGCACGCACGATCGCAAGGCGGCGCACGCCATTGGCTTCGAGGTGCGCGCCATGCATATGCACGGACCTGGCGGCGCCGGCGGCGCCTGCGAGCCGCGTGTGCGCGACGTGCTGGCAGTGAAATCGGTGTTGCTGTCCAAGAATCTGGTCAACGCCCAGGTGGTCGTGGAGGGCACCCCATGAACTTTCGCGTCTACGATCTCGCTCACGCCCGCGCCGGCGACAAAGGCAATACCTCAAATATTTCCGTCATCTGCTACGACGAAAAGCACTGGGATTTCCTCGCGCGTGAGATGACGCCAGAACGTGTAACGGAAGCCTTCAAGCACATCGCCAAGGGGCCGGTTAAACGTTATCCCCTGCGCAATCTCAAGGCGTTCAATTTCGTCATCGAGAACGCGCTCGGCGGCGGCGTCACGGTATCTCTGGTGCAGGACATCCATGGCAAGAGTCTCAGCAACTTGATGCTGGCGATCGAATTGCCCGATCCGAAGTAAGGAGACAGATAACGTGAAGGCAAGCGACATCGTCCGCAATGCGGTCAAGGAAAAACTGGCGCGCAACGAGGTAGTCGCTTCGATGACCATCCGCCTCGCTCGCGGCGTCGAGATCGCGCAGCTCGCCAAGACCGCGGGCTTCGACATGATCTATATCGACATGGAGCACTCGACCATCACGCTCGACATGACCGGGCAGATCTGTCTCGCCGCGCTCAGCGTGGGCATCGCGCCGATGGTGCGCGTGCCTGCCAACACGCCGGACTACATTCAGCGCGTGCTCGACGGCGGCGCGCTCGGCATCGTCGCGCCGGGCATCGGCTCGGCGGCGGAGGCGCGCGAGGTGGTCAAGGCAGTGAAATTCCCGCCGCTCGGCGAGCGCGGCGCCGGCGGCGCCCTGCCCCATCTGCAATACCGCTCGTTTCCGACCGTGGAAGCCAACGCCGCGGTCAACAACGCCACAATGGTGATCGTGCAGTTTGAATCCGCGGCGGCGATCGAGCAGGCCGACGAGATCGCCGCGGTCGAGGGCGTCGACATGGTGCTGATCGGCGTCAACGACATGCTCGCCAGCATGGGGCTCGCCGGCCAGCTCGAGCATCCCAAGGTGCGCGACGCCTATGCTCGCACCATCGCCGCCTGTCGCAAATACGGCAAGCATGTCGGCGTCGGCGGCCTTTCGACGCGGCCGAAGCTTGCGGCCGAGCTCATCGCCATGGGTGCGCGGCTGGTGTCGACCGGAACCGATATCCAGTTCCTGCTCGCGGCCATGACCGAGAAGGCCAAGCAAGTGCGCGAGATACAAGTATGAGCATTCTTGGCGTTACGCAGACTCCGCCCGCTTTCGAGTTGCCGCGCAACGCCTGGAACCTCGTCGACAATCCGGTGAGGCTTTACTGGCTCTAGAACCAAAAAAGAGCACGGAGGACGCCATGTGGAGAAAGTTCGCAATAGCCGCGGCGCTCGCGGGAGCGATCGCCAGCGCTGCGCACGCCGAAGTCAAGGAAGTGCGCATGTCGAAGCAGTTCGGCCTGCCTTATCTGCCGATGATCGTGATCGAAGCCCAGCATCTGATCGAGAAGAACGCCAAAGCGGCCGGTCTTGGCGACGTCAAGACTACCTGGACGCAGCGAGCGGGTCCGGCGGCCGAGCTCGACGCGCTGCTCGCGGGACAAGCCGATTTCATTGGCCCCGGCGTGCCGACGCTTGCCACCATCTGGGACAAGACCACCGGCACGCCGTCGGAGGCGCGCGCACTGATCGCCATGCAATCGATGCCTTATGTGCTGGTGACGCGCAATCCGAACGTGAAGACGATTGCCGACTTCACTGACAAGGACAAGATCGCGCTGCCGGCGGTCAAGCTTACTGGCCATGCCATCGCGCTGGAAATAGAGGCGGCCAAGATCTGGGGTCCGGAGCACTATGACAAGCTCGACTCGATCACCATCACCCGCTCGCATGCCGACGCTGCGGCGGCGCTGATGTCGGGCAAATCGGAGATCGACGCGCATTTTGCCTCGTCGCCATTCTACTATTACGAGCTAGCAACACCGGGCATCCATCAGGTCCTGAAGTCCTATGACGCGCTCGGCGCGCGGCATACCAACGGTGTGCTCGTGACCAGCAAGAAATTCCACGACGCCAATCCGAAAATGTGCGCGGTCGTGATCAAGGCATTCGAAGAAGCGGACGCCTTCATCAAGGCGCATCCGCGCGATGCTGCACAAATCTACCTGACCACGACCCGCGACAAGAACTCGCTCGACGCGCTGGAAAAAATGGTCGCCGATCCGGATGTCGACTACACCACAACGCCGGTCAGCATCATGAAGATCGTCGACTTCATGTACAAAGTCGGCCGTCTGAGGAAGAAGCCTAACTCCTGGAAGGACATGTTCTTCCCCGAAGCCTACGGCCTGAATGGCAGCTGATCATGACGATGACGAATGAAAAGACGCAAAGCGCGGCCGCGAAAGGTCCGTTCTATGCGACAGTCGAGGCGGCCGAAGCTTTCGGCCGCCGCCTGCTGCTCGCGCACGGGCTGCCCGAGCAGGACGCCAATACCGTCGCCGGTTGCCTTGTGCGCGCCGATCTGCGCGGCGTCGACACCCACGGCCTGCAATACCTGTCGCATTATCTCGAGCGGGTGCGGCGCGGCCTGATCAATCCGAAACCCGAACTCAACGTCGAGCGCGTGACGCCGATGGTCGGCGCGCTCGACGGGCAAAACGGCTTCGGCTTTGTCGTCGCCACCAAAGCCATGGCTGCGGCGATCGACATGGCGCGTGAGTTCGGCGTCGGCATCGTCACCGCGCGGCGCAGCACGCATTTCGGCATGGCGGCGAACTACACGCTGCAGGCGCTCGATGCCGGCTATATCGGCATCGCCCTCACCAACGCCTCGCCAGCGATGCCGCCCTGGGGCGGCATGGCGCCGATCATCGGCACCAGCCCGATCGCCGTGTGTGCTCCGGCGGGGAAGGAAATCCCCTTCGACCTCGACATGTCGCCGGCGGCGGCGGCGCGCGGCAAGGTGCGGCGCGCGGCGCGGCGCGGCGAGAGCATCCCGCTCGGCTATGCACTTGATGCAAAAGGCCGGCCGACCATCGACCCGAATGCCGCGCTCGACGGCGGGGTGATGCAGCCGATCGGCGGACCGAAAGGCTCGGGATTGTCAATGCTGATGGACGTGCTCTGTGGTGTCATCACCGGCGCCGGCTGCGCCGGTGACGTCGGCAATCAGTTCCTCGATTACGAACGCCCGCAGAACGTCGGCCACTTCCTGCTAGCGATGAAACCCGACCTGTTCATCTCCAAGGAAGAATATCTCCTGCGCATGGACAGACTGGCGCAGCGTGTACACGGCTGCGCGCTGGCCGAAGGCTTTGACGAAGTCATCATGCCCGGCGAGCGCGAGCGCCGATTCGAGGCGAAATACCGGCGCATCGGTGTGCCCTACAACGTCAAGGAACTGGCCGAGCTGCAGAAGGAAGCGGCCAAAGCCGGTCTGCCGCCGCTGCCGGTTTCGGAAACTCCGCTTGCGACGGATGCGGCATGAAGGTCGGCGAATACGATATCGATATCGTCGTCCAAGGCTTTCCCGGCAAATCGGTCTGCCATGGCGGCCTCGGCTGGAGCTCTGTGGTGCTGATCCGCGCCCATGGCCGCATTCTGGTGTCGATACCGGCGGCTTCAGCATGCGCACCATGCTGCTGAAGCGTTTTGCCGAACGCGGAATAAAGCCGGCCGATGTAACCGACCTGCTGTTGACGCATTCGCATCATGATCACTCGGTCAACTACCCGATGTTTTACAATGCCCGCATTGTGATCGGCGCGCATGAACTGGATTGGTCGTTGACCTTGCCGTGGGGAGAAACGCCCGTCCCTGAGTTCTATATGCGCGAACTCAAGAGCTATCCGAAACTGCGCACGGCCGCGGAAGGCGAAGAGGTCTTCCCCGGCATCACCGCGCATCTAGCGCCCGGCCATACGCCTGGCTGCCTCGTCTACGTTTTGCATACGCCGGATAAAGACGTGATCTTTGCCGGAGATGCCGCCAAGAACCGCGCCGAGCTCGTCTCCGGCACCACCGACATGACCTATGACGCCGCGGCGAGCAAAGCCTCGATCGATTCGATTTGGGCGTTCTGGCGCAAGCGGCCGGGCAATATCGTGGTGCCGGGCCACGACGTGCCGATGGTGCTGGAGAACGGGCAGACGAAATATATCGACAAGCGCGAAGCTGCAATCAGCGCCTGGTTCGGCGACGACATGGAATCGACGACGCTGTTCATGCTGACCCTGTAAAACCGGAGGCTTTATGCCAAAGGCGCTGATCGTGGTGCCGGAGAACAACACGACGATGGAGCCGGAGATTTCCGCGCTCTGTCCGGCACTGGCGCCGATGCCGGTGGCTCGGGTGAAGCGCCCGCCGCGCACCCTGCTCTTGGAAGACCTGCCTGCCTATGGCGAGGCAACCCTCGACGCCATCGAACCGTTCGCGGGCGAGCCGTTCGACCTGGTGATCTACGGCTGCACGGCCGCCGGCTTCCTCGGCGGGCCGGCCGGAAACGCCACCATGGTCGAGAAATTGCGGGCGCGTACCAATGCGAGCATCGTGAGCACTGCCGACGCCATGGTCGACGTGCTGCGCGACGAAAGCGTCGGTGAAACCGCGGTGGTGACGCCTTACTTGCAGCCGGTCAACGACGGTCTGCGCGCCTATCTCGAATCTTCCGGCATTGCCGTCGAAACGCTGAACAGCTTCTTCTGCAAGACCACCGCCGAGCTTGGCGCTATCACCGAGAAGCAAGTGCTCGAACTGGCGCTGCGCACGGTGACTCCGCAAAGCAAAAGTCTGTTCATCGCCTGCTCGCAACTGCCGACGCTGAACGCAGTCGCGGCATTGCGCGCCAAGCTCGACATCCCCGTCTGGTCCTCGATCCAGGCAACCGCCTGGGCCGCCGCTAACGCGCTGACGGCCCAAGGCCTGCCGGCGCAAATGAAGACCAACGCCAACGTCTCATAACGGAACAAAAATGGACGACATGACCAAGCACGATCCCGATGCCGGCTGTGGATCGGCTTTCGCCGCCCCCGCCAACGCCTGCGACGCGCATTTCCACGTGTTCGGGCCGGCGGAGAGATACGCCTACGGTACCGACATCCGCTACAAGCCGCCTTACGAGCCGCTCGAAGCCTATCTCAAGCTGGCACGCCGCCTCGGCTTTGTGCGCTACGTGTTCGTTCAGCCGAGCGCTTACGGCTTCGACAATTCCTGCATGCTCGATGCTATGCGCGATCTCGACCCGGGTATCCGCCGCGGCATCATCGATCTCGACGAGCACAATAGCAGCGACAGGCAGTTGGCCGATCTGAATGCGCTCGGCGTGCGCGGCATCCGCGTGAATATCTCTCCTATTCGCAAACCGGAGGCCGGGCTTGCCAACTCGATGAAGCCACGCATCGCGCGACTCGCCAAGCTCTGCAAGGAGCTCGGCTGGCATCTCGATTTCCTCACGCCGGGCTGGCTTGTCAGCGAGCTGATGCCAGTTCTGCGTGAATTGCCGATTGAATTTTCAGTCGCCCACATGGGCTTGTTCCCGGCCAAAGACGGTCCGAGACAGGCGGGCTTTCAAGAATTTCTCAAGCTCGTCGGCGACAGGTCGAAGCGTTGCTGGGTGAAACTCACTGGCATCTATCGCTTCTCGACCGCGCCGGATTTCGCCGACGTCAAGCCGATCGCGCAGGCGCTGATGGCCAAAGTGCCGGACCAGTTGATCTGGGGCAGCGACTTTCCGCATTTGTCGTTCCATGACCGCGTCGGCACCATCCAGCTCTATAATCTGCTCGGCGAATGGGCGCCGGACGCCGGCCTGCGCAAGCGCATTCTCGCCGACAATCCGTCTCGGCTTTTCGGCTTCAAGTAAGTGAGGGCGTTCAAAAGCAAAACTGGGAGGATGACGTGAACAGACGCGAATTCGTGACGGGGCTCATCGCCTTACCGGCGCTGGTGCGGCCGGCCACGGCGGAAGTCTCAAGCATCAAGCTCGGCAAGCAATACGGCCTGCCCTTCCTGCCGCAAATGGTCATGGAAGATCGCAAACTGATCGAGCAGCACGCGGCGAAACTTGGCGTGAATGGCCTGCAGGTCGGCTGGCAGACCATGGGCGGCCCGGGCGCGCTGAACGACGGCCTGCTCAGCGGGCAAATCCAATTCGTCAACGTCGCCTCACCATCGCTCGCCACGCTATGGGACAAGACCCTCGGCTCGCCGATCGAGGTGCGCGCAATCTGCACCCTGCAGTCGATGCCTTACGTACTGACCACGCGCAATCCGAAGGTGAAGACGATCGCGGATTTCACCGACGCCGATCGCATCGCGGTGCCGACGGTCAAGATCTCCGGCCAGGCCATGGCGCTGGAGATGGCGGCCGCCAAGTTGTGGGGACAGGAACATTACGACAAGCTCGATGCTTTCACCGTTTCCTTGGGTCATCCAACGACGATGCAGGCGATGCTGACCGGACAGACGGTCAACAGCCATTTCGCAGTGGCGCCGTTCAATTACTACGAACTCCGGCATCCAGAAATCCACGCCGTGCTCAAGAGCTATGACACGGTCGGCGGTAAGCACACCAACGGCATTCAGGTCACGACCAAGGCCTTTCACGATGCCAATCCGAAGATCTGCGCGGCGGTGCGCGCCTCGCACGAGGATGCCAACGCATTCATCAAGGCGCACCCGCACGACGCGGCGCAGATCTATCTGAAGCTGACTAACGACAAGAAGAACTCGGCCGACGATCTGGTGAAAATGATCACTGATCCGGACATCGACTACACCACCGCGCCGGCCAACCTGATGAAGCACTTCGAGTTCATGCACAAAGTCGGCCGGCTCAAGCACATGCCGTCGTCGTGGAAGGACCTTTTCTTCGCCGAGGCGTACGACCTCAAGGGCAGCTAAGGCGCCGCAAAAAAAACGCAGCACCGTCACCGGCGCGGCGATTGTTGCAGGCGCCGCGACCGCTACTTGGTGGCCGTGATGTGGCCCTGCTTGACGACGCGGCCCCACTTGGCCGTTTCCGCGACAATGTATTTGCCGAATTCGTCCGGCGTCATCTTGATCACGGAGGCGCCCTCCTTGGCGAATTGCTGCTGCAATTCTGGTGCGTCGAGCGCGGCCGTCACCGCCTTGTTGAGCTTGTCGACAATGGCCGGCGGCGTGCCGGCGGGCGCCAGCATGCCCCACCAGTTGTTCGCCTCGTAGCCGGGCACGGTTTCGCCGATGGTCGGCACGTCGGGCAGCACCGGATTGCGCTTTGCGCCGCCGGTGCCGAGAGCCCTGAGTTGGCCGGACTTGACGTACGGCGTCGTCTGGATGAGCGAGCTGAAGATGATCTTGGTGTGGCCGCCTATGACGTCGATCATGGCCGGGCCGCCACCGCGGAACGGCACATGCACTATGTCGACGCCGGCCATGACCTTGAACAGCTCGCCGCCGAGATGCTGGAAGCTGCCGACGCCGGCCGAGGCATACTGCAATTCGCCCGGCTTTGCCTTGGCGAGCGCGATCAGATCCTTGACCGAGTGCACCGGCAATTCCGGATTGACGGCTAGCACATTGGTGCCGCTGCCGAAGCTGGCGACCGGAACAAACGCCTTTTCGTGGTCATAAGGCAGCTTGTAGAGCCACGGATTGACCGCGTGTGCCAGCGAAATGACCAGCAGGGTGTAACCGTCCGGCAGCGCCTTGGCAGCAACTTCCGTGCCGATCGTCCCGCCGGCACCGCCGCGGTTGTCGATATAGACCTGCTGACCCAATTTATCGCTCAGGTGCTTGGCGACTAGGCGGCCGACCACGTCATTGCTGCCGCCCGGCGGGAACGGAATGATCAGCCTGATCGGTTTGTTCGGGTAATCGTCGGCGGCAGCGCCGGCCGTCAAGACCAGCAGCACTGCACCGGCTTTGAGGACCCGCAAAAGCAGACCGTACATCTTCTTCTCCTCCCTAATGGCTCGCCCCGCAAATCTTGCTTGCGCCACTTGATCGGGCGACTGGGATCGACAGCTTAGATCAAAGCTAGCACCTCACGAGCCCTTCCTCCCATTTTGCGGTTTTGCTCAATGAGGAAATCCGCTATATAGCATAGCTATATAACCGAACCGGGCGGTTTTTCGTTGGCGATTGAAGCGGTTGTGATGCTGAAAAGCGAGGACGTCGCCGGCGTCGGGCGCGAACGCATCCGGCTGCTGCAGGCCGTCGCGCGCGAAGGCAGCATATCGGCCGGCGCCAAGGCGGCCGGACTCACCTACAAGGCGGCCTGGGACGCGCTCGACGCCATGGCCAATCTGTTCGGCCGGCCGCTTCTGGAAACGCGCACCGGCGGCAAAGCGGGAGGCGGCGCCCGCCTCACGCCAACCGGCATTCGCGTGATTGAGGCCTATAGCCGTCTTGAAGCGGAAATGACGCGCGTGCTGCGCACGCTTGAGCCCGAGCTCGCCGGCAGCGGCATTTCACTACTTCATCTTGTGTCCGGGTTCCTCATGCGAACGAGCGCGCGCAACGCCCTACGTGGCACAATTAAGGAAATTCGCTCCGACACGCTCAATGCCGAGATCGCGGTCACTGTGTCGGACGGCACGACCATCTACGCTCTTGTGACCAATGAAAGCGTCCGCGCGCTCGGTCTGTGCGTCGGCCGCGAGGCGATCTTGCTGATCAAGGCCTCGTTCGTCGTGATTGTGCCCGGCGAGCACGCGCCACCGACATCGGCGCGCAATTGCCTGCGCGGCGTCGTGCGACGCTGCGAGACCTCGCCCGTCAGCGCCGAGGTTGTTCTCGACATCGGCGGCAGCAAGACTCTCGCCGCTACGATTACGGCGGCCAGCGCTGCGGCGCTCGGCCTCGCTCCCGGCCAGCCGGCCTGCGCTCTCTTCGATGCCGCCCACGTCATCGTCGCAATCGACTGACTTACTGGAGAAAATGCATGGCGTTAAAAAAACTGTTTCGGCTTGCCCTCGGCGTTGCGGCCGCCTCGTTGATGGCTACAAACGCTTTTGCGGCGCAGACCAACGTCGCTGTCGCCGCCAATTTCACGGACGCAGCCAAAGAAATCGCAGCCGCGTTCAAACAAAAGACCGGCCACGACGCCGTATTGAGTTTCGGCTCAAGCGGGCAGCTCTACACACAGATCACGCAGGAAGCACCGTTTGAGGTCATGCTCTCGGCCGACGATGCGCGCCCGAAGAAGCTGGTCAGCGACGGCCTTGGCATCGCCGAAAGCCAATTCACTTATGCGGTCGGCAAGCTCGTGCTGTGGAGCAAGAATCCAAACCTCGTTAAGGGCGAGGCTACGTTGCAGAGCGGGATTTTCGCCAAACTCTCCATCTGTAATCCTGTTGCCGCACCTTATGGCGCCGCCGCCGTCGAGACGATGAAGTCGCTCCAGCTCTACGACGTGTTGCAGCCGAAGCTCGTCGAAGGGGCCAACATCACGCAAGCCTTTCAGTTCGTCGTCACCGGCAATGCCGAAATCGGCTTTGTCGCCCTCTCGCAGCTGCGCGGAGATATCGGCGGATCACGTTGGCTCGTCCCGCAGAATCTCTATAAGCCGATCAAACAGGACGCCGTGCTTTTGAAGAAGGGCACCGGCAACGCAACGGCCGTCGCCTTCATGACCTTTCTGAAAGGCCCGGAGGCACGGGCGATCATCGAGAAGTACGGATACGCATTCGACAGCAATCGTTGACCGCCATGCAGGACTTGTCCTCTGACATTTGGATCGCAATCAGTCTGACGATCGAGCTTGCAGCGACCGCAACCGTCATCCTGTTGATCGTCGCCACGCCGATCGCATGGTGGCTGTCACGCTCGCGTGCCCGGTGGAAAGAGGCCGTGGCAGCGATTGTAACCTTGCCCCTGGTGTTGCCGCCGACAGTGCTTGGCTACTACTTGCTCATTCTGCTGGGCCCCAGCGGACCAGGCGGGTTCGTCGCCGGACTGTGGGGCGCGCGCACCCTCGCCTTCACGTTCGAAGGCCTGGTCATCGGGTCGGTCTTTTATTCAATGCCGTTCGTGGTCCAGCCGATCCGAAACGCCTTCGATGCCGTGGGCGACCGCCCGCTCGAAGTTGCAGCCACGCTGCGTGCTTCGCCCGTCCGCACGTTCTGGACCGTGGCGGTGCCGCTGGCGCGCCGGGGCTTTCTGACGGGAACGGTCCTTGGCTTCGCACACACCGTCGGCGAATTCGGTATCGTGCTGATGATCGGCGGCAGCATTCCGGGGAAAACCAAGGTTCTGTCGGTTGCCATTTACGATTATGTCGAAACGTCGCAATGGCATGAAGCGAGCATCCTCGCCGCCGGCATGGTGGTGTTCGCTTTCGCTGTCATTCTTTCAATGATGCTGATTGAGAAACGCGTCGCGCGGGTCGGTGAATGACCGAATCGAACATCATCGAGGTCGGTTTTCGCGGGACGCTGGGACGGTTTGCGATTGACGCAACATTCACGGTTCCAGCAAAGGGCGTCACAGCGTTGTTCGGCCCGTCCGGCTGCGGCAAGACCACGGTGCTCCGCTGCATGGCGGGTCTGCACCGCTTAAGCGGAGGCCTATGCACCGTCGGCGGGGATGTCTGGCAAAGCCGCACGACTTTTCGCCCCGCCCACAAGCGGCCAGTGGGTTATGTCTTCCAGGAGGCAAGTCTATTTCCACATTTGTCAGTCCGCCACAACCTGCTCTTTGGCGCGCCTCGCCGACGGCAGATCTCAGCGGCGGAAACCCATTTCAACGAGGTGATCGATCTGCTCGGCCTTGCAGGGCTGCTCGAGCGTTCGCCACAAAACCTGTCCGGCGGCGAGCGCCAACGGGTGGCGATCGGTCGTGCGCTGCTTTCAGAGCCGAAACTGCTGCTGATGGACGAGCCCCTTTCGGCGCTCGACCGACAGACTAAGGACGAGATTCTTCCTTTTCTTGAACGTCTGCATGCCAGCCTTTTGTTACCGGTCATCTATGTCAGCCATGACATCGCCGAAGTCGAACGTCTCGCGGATTATCTGGTGCTGATGCAGGCAGGCCACGTTGTCGCTGCGGGTCGTTTCAGCGACGTTCTCAGCGACCCCGCCCTTCCTCTGGCCCTGACAAGAGAGGCAGCCGTCAGCCTCGACGCCATCGTAAGCTCTTATGATGAGAAATATGGCCTTGCCATCTTGGAAGTGGACGGAGGCCGCTTCACAGCGCCGATGCCAAGCGCACCGATTGGCGGCCGCCGGCGTCTCATCATTGCAACAAGCGCCGTCAGTCTGGCGCGTGAGCCGCCGCGCGCGACGACGGTCCTTAACATTCTGCCGGCAACGATCCTCTCGGTGACGCCTGCGGGCGAGCACGAGACCGTCGTCCTGCTCGGCTTGGGCCCGGAAGGTGCCGGCAGCCATCTGCTCGCGCGTATCACGCGGCGATCGTGGGATGATCTTGGGTTGGCGAAGGGCATGACGATCTATGCCCAAGTCAAAGGAGTCGCCCTGGCGCCTGCGTGACCTCGCGTGGCCCGCCGGAAATCGTCGTGCGAGATCAGCCGGGTCGCGTTAGCGTTCGTCGTCTTCACTCGAAAAAGTCGAATTTATTGGGTCGCAGTTTTGGGCATCGATCTGGCCTTATGCGAACGCTCTTGCGTATACACAGTAAGAGGATTTGCCTGCCGTCTTTTTTTCAAAATGAAATGGCGCGCCCGAAGAGATTCGAACTCCTGACCCCCAGATTCGTAGTCTGGTGCTCTATCCAGCTGAGCTACGGGCGCCGACGCCGCTGCCCCGGAAAACGGGAGCGGAGCCGAGGGATAGCTATCGGTTAAGACCGCTATTGGCAAGGGTTGCCAGCAGCATCACCAAGATACGCGAGCGCGGGTTGCCGGGCGAGACCGGCGCCCGCGCGCAATACGCGCTACGCGCTTGCACGCTCGCCGCGTCGTGAATTGAGATCAACCGCACGGTCCGGGATCGTGATGCTGAAGGTCGCCCCGATGGTTCCCGGCACCAGACGAATGTCGCCGCCGTGGGCACGCACCAGTTCGGCGGCAATGGCGAGGCCCAGCCCGGTGCCGCCGGCGCGCGTCGAGCCCTGAAAAGCCTGGAACATATGGACCCGCGCCTTTTCCGAGACCCCGGGTCCGGTGTCGGACACCTCAATCACCACCACGCCGCCTTCGCGCCGCCCGGTGATGCGGATCTGGTCGCGGGCCGGATCATGCGCGCCGCGCGCCTCCAGCGCTTGCACCGCATTGCGCGCCACATTGACCAGTACCCGGAACAACTGATCGTGATCCGCTTCCACGGTGAGCCCGCGTTCCACCGCCACGATCCAGCGGATCGGCACATCGAGGCCGAGGCCGAGCGCCTCATGCACCTCCTCGATCAGCGGCTCGACCTCCAGCGTCTTGCGCTCGGGCGGCGGCTCCTGCGCGGCGCCGTAAGAGAGCGTGGACTGGCAGAACGCGATGGCGCGCTCGAGCGCGCGCATCAGCTTGGGCGCGAAGCGCTGCACCTTGGGATCCGGCAGGGTCGACAATTGATCCGAAAACAACTGCGCCGACGCCAGCAGATTGCGCAGATCGTGATTGATCTTCGACACCGCCAGACCGAGCGCCGCCAGCCGGTTCTTCTGATGCAGCATCGAAGCGAGATCGCGCTGCATTGCGGCAAGCTCGACTTCTGCCGTGCCGATCTCGTCGCCGCGCCCGGATTCGGGAATGATACGCGCCGGATTCTCGGGATCGGCGCGGAACATGATCATATTCGCGGTGATCCGTCCCATCGGCCGCACCAGCAGGTAATGCAGCGCAAAGAACACCAGCATCGCGGTAATGCCGGAGATCGCCAGCGATAGCAGCAGGATGTTCACGGAAAAGGTCAGCATCGCCTTGCGCAGCGGCGCTTCGTCGAGAACGATTTCGATGAACTGGCCTTCCGCCATCGGTGCCGGGCCGACCAGACGCAGCACGTCATGCGGCTCGGAGACGAACATGGTATCGAACGCGTCCATGATGGCGCGCCACCACGGCACGTTGCGCATGTCGATATCCTGCTCGATCTGCGACGGCACGTCATTCGCAGCCAACAGACGGCGCTGCGTGCCCATTTTCATGGCCACGGCGCGCGCGCCTATGCTCATCAGGATTTGCTTGGCAAGGCTCTCGGGCACCATGCCGCTGGGCGCGGCGTCGAGCACCAATGCTGCGGTGTGCGCTGCGGCCAAGCGGTCGTTGAGCCAGTTCAACCGGAAATTAGCAATCGATGGAACATAGATGAGAATTTCCGCCACCATCACGAACAGCACGGTGAGGAACAATAGCTTGCCGGACAGACCGAGGCGCGCACGACGCGCGGTGCCGATGTCGCGACCGGTTCGGTCATTGGTTCGCTTTGCGTTTCCAATGGCATCTCAACCGAAGATTCGCAGCCAAGTTATGGTGCGCCGCACCCAAGGGCTCGTCAAACTTGGCGTGAAATAGTCTATGGCAGCGCGTTTGCCGATTTCCGACAGCGTCGGATAGGGCAATACGATGCCGGTGAGAGCCCGGATATTCAGCCCCTGTGCGATCGCCAAAGTCCACATTGCAATCAATTCTCCGGCTTGCGCACCGACGATGGCGGCACCGAGAATCTTACCATTCCCGCTGGTGATGACCTTTATGTGACCGTGCGTCTCGCGTTCGGCCTGAGCACGGTCATTGTCGTGATAGGGCCAGCGCAAGACACGGAATTTGAGCTTGCGCGCGCGCGCTTGCGCCTCGGTCAATCCGGTCTGCGCCAGCTCCGGCTCGGTATAAGTCACCCAGGGGACCAGATCGTTGTTAACCTTGATCTCGAAGCCGAAATAGCGCGTTCCGGATCACCAGGCCGGCGTGATAGTTGGCGGCGTGGGTGAACTGCACTTGTCCGGCCGCGACATCGCCGATCGCATAAACGCGTCGATTGCTGGTCTTGAGCCTCTTGTTCACCTGGATGCCGGCGCGGCCATATTTGATGCCGGCGGCGTCGAGATCGAGGCCATCGGTGGTCGGCTCGCGGCCGGTGGCGACCAGCAGAGCATGACCTTCGACGGTCTCTTCGCTGCCAGCGCCTGCAAGCGTTACCGACACGCGACCGTTCGCGTGCTTGACGCGGGTGACACTAACGCCGCTGCGGACGACGATGCCCTCGCGATCGAGTTGATCGAGCACGATCGCGGCACATTCCGGATCGTCCTTTGCGAGCGGCATCGCCGCTTCCAGTACGGTTACCGCGCTGCCGAGCCGGCGGAAGGCTTGCGCCATTTCCAGCCCGATCGGACCGGCGCCGATAATGATGAGGCTGTCCGGCCGCTCGGCGAGATCGAAAACGGTTTCGTTGGTGAGATAAGGCCCCTCATCGAGACCCGGGATCGGTGGCAGCGCTGGCGCCGATCCAGTCGCGATCACGAAACGGCGCGCGCGGATTTCATAATCATCGCCGACGATGACGGTTCTGTGGTCCTTGAATTTGGCATGACCCTTGATCACGCGAACGCCCAGCCCGGAGAAACGTTCCGCCGAGTCAGTCGGCGCAATCGCGCCGATCACGCGGCGCACGTGATCGCGCACTTTGGCGAAATTTATCTCGACGGCCTGCGCCGTCACCCCGAAAGGCGCCGCGGCACGCATCACTTCTGTCCGCTTGGCCGCCGCCAGCAGCGCCTTCGAAGGCACGCATCCGGTGTTAAGGCAATCGCCGCCCATCTTGTGCCGCTCAATCAGTACGACGGGCACCCCGAAAGCAGCAGCGGCCGCCGCAACCGACAAGCCGCCGGAGCCGCCGCCAATAACGCAAATGTCGGGTCTGAGTGTTTCCGCCATGCCCTTAAAACTCGTGCCCGCAGAAGCAGCGCAAATTTCACATCATCGCGCGTGAGCGCGCGCGCAACCTTTTTACCACCACCGGCACCAGCGCAAGCAAGGCGAGCGCGATCAGCGCGCCGATCAGGTGCGGCGTCAGCACATCCTTGGCGTCAAAGACCATATGGCAATCGGCCCTGCCGGCGGCCAGGCAATCGCGATTGGCGGCCTGTTGCGCGGCGATGACACTGTCGAGGCCGGTGCCGGCGAGGGCAAAAGCCAGCGCCCCCGGAATGACACCGAGTGCGGTCGCGGCGACGAATGGACCCAGCCGCACCCCGACGAAGGCCGGTACCAGATTAACCAAGAAGAACGGAAAGGCCGGCACCAGCCGCAGGAATAGCAGGTAGCTGAAGGCGTCATCGCGAAAACCTTGCGCAAGCTGGACCGCGCGCGGGCCCGCGCACCGCAGCAACGGCTCACCCAGCGCGGTTCGCGCCACCAAAAAGATGAGCGTCGCCCCCGCGGTCGCCCCGATCACGGCCGCCGAAGCACCGACCACAAGGCCGAACAGGAAACCGCCGGCCACTGTGAGAAACACCGCCCCGGGCAGCGACAGGGCGACGGCGGCGATATAGAGGGCGATATAGCCAAGCACGGCCAGGACGCGATGCTCGCTCACGAAGCCGTCGATCGCCATGCGGTGCCGGACCAGCGCCTCGAGCGAGATACCGCCTTGCCCGACCATCAGATACACGGCGCCACCGAGCAGGACGACGACAATCACCGGCAGCAGCCGGCGGGTCAGACTGCGTGGTCGGGCAGCGGATGGCGGGGTCACGGACATCCCGCGCTATATACACGAGATGCGCAGACCTGCGGCCCGGGCGGGCCGATCTCACCGCCTTGTGAGCCTTTGTGCGATGCGCGGAAAGGCCGGCGCCCATCCTCCGGGTCGCATTGACGCGCCCCAGCCCCTCCCTTATAAGCCGCGCAAATCGCGTGCCGATCGGTGCCTTTGCGGGTTTTCATGGCCGATCCTGGGGGCGATCCTGACGTCCCCGTCGCCACGGCGCGACCACCGGAGAATTGATCGTGAAGCGGACCTATCAACCGAGCAAGCTTGTACGCAAGCGCCGTCACGGTTTCCGCACGCGCATGGCCACCAAAGGCGGGCGCAAGGTGCTTTCGGCACGGCGCTCACGCGGGCGCAAGCGGCTTTCCGCCTGACGGCCGGCCCTATAAGCCGCACGCATTGCTTCCATGGAAAGACTGAGGCAACGAGCGGATTTTCTGGCTGCGAAGTCCGGCATCATGTCCACTGCCACGGCATTCGTGCTGCAGACGCGCAAGCGGATCGATGATGGGCCGCCGCGGTTCGGCTTTACCGTGTCGAAAAAGGTCGGCAATGCGGTCGAGCGAAATCGGGTGCGTCGTCGTTTGCGGGAAATTGTCAGGGTCGCTGGGTCAAACCGGATACGAACTGGACACGATTATGTGCTAATTGGCCGGCGCGCGGCACTCAAGGTTCCATTCGCGCGGATCGCGGAAGACTTCGAGGGGGCGTTGCGGCAAGTGCATGCGGGGCACAACGGCAAAACGGCATTGGGATGACCGATAACAAAAATACCATTCTTGCCATCGCGCTGTCGGCCCTGGTGCTGATCGCCTGGCAATTCTTCTTCGCCATGCCGCAAGAAAAGGCACGGCAGGAGAAACTGCAGGCCGAGCAGCTCGCGCAAAAGCAGCAGCAAACGCAAGTTCAGCCGAACCAGCCGGCACCCGCGCAGCCGGGTCCCGCGCAGGTGCCCGGTCGAGCACCGCAGACACCAGCGGCCGTTGCCGCCAACCGCGACGCGGCGCTGGCCGCATCCCCGCGCATCTCGATCTCGACCGACAGCGTGCAAGGCTCGATCGCGCTTAAGGGCGGCCGTATCGACGACGTCGCGCTGGTCAAATTCCGCGAGACCGTCGACCCGAAGTCGCCGCCGATTGTGCTGCTGTCGCCGTCCGGCGCCCCCGACCCGTTCTACGCCGAGTTCGGCTGGACCGCCGCCGCCGGCGCCAACGTCAAGGTTCCGACATCGGACGCGGTCTGGAAGCAGGAAGGGTCCGGCGCGCTCGGCTTCGGCCATCCGGTGACGCTGATTTACGACAACGGCGAAGGGCTTGAATTCCGCCGCACCATTTCAATCGACGACAAATATATGTTCACCGTCAAGCAGGAGGTGGTGAACAAGAGCGCGAGCCCGATCACGCTCTTTCCTTACGCATTGATCTCGCGCCACGGCACGCCGAAGACGCTCGGCTATTACATCTTGCATGAGGGCCTGATCGGTTGGCTCGACGGCGAAAAAGAATACACCTACAAGAAGATGGAAGATCTCAAGCCGAATGCCGCAGGCGTGAAGTCAGTCGACTTCGATGCCACCGACGGTTGGCTCGGCTTTACCGACAAATATTGGGCCACGGCGCTGGTGCCGGACACCGGTGCGCATCTGAAGGCGCATTTCTCGACCAGCAAGCTCGGCAACGTCGATACCTACCAGACCGATTATCTGCTCGACGCGCAGACGATCGCACCCGGGACAACGGGAGGCGCCACCGGGCGGCTGTTCGCCGGCGCCAAGGAAGTCTCGGTGGTCGGCCTCAATTTCCCGATCGGCAGCGTCGGCGGCTACAACGATGCGCTGCATCTCAACCATTTCGATCTGCTGATCGACTGGGGCTGGTTCTACTTCATCACCAAGCCGATGTTTCTGGCGCTCGACTTCTTCTACCATCTGGTCGGCAATTTCGGCGTCGCCATTCTGATCGTCACAGTGCTGATCAAAGCGGCTTTCTTCCCGCTCGCCAATAAATCCTATGCCTCGATGGCGAAGATGAAAGCGGTGCAGCCGCAGATGACGGCGCTACGCGCGCGCTATCCCGACGACAAGGCCAAGCAGCAGCAAGAATTGATGGCGCTCTACAAGAAAGAGAAGATCAATCCTCTGGCCGGATGTTTGCCGATCGCGATCCAGATCCCGGTCTTCTTTTCGCTCTATAAAGTGCTATTCGTCACCATCGAAATGCGGCACGCGCCGTTCTTCGGCTGGATCCACGACCTGTCGGCGCCCGATCCGACCAATATCTTCACTTTGTTCGGTCTCATCCCGTTCGACCCAACCATGGTTCCCGTGATCGGCCACTTCCTGCATGTCGGCCTTTGGGGCGTGATCATGGGCATCACCATGTGGGTGCAGATGAAGCTCAATCCGGCGCCGCCCGATCCGACCCAGCAGATGATCTTCAACTGGATGCCGATCATCTTCACCTTCATGCTGGCGACCTTCCCGGCCGGGCTGGTGATCTACTGGGCCTGGAACAACTCGCTGTCGGTCGCGCAGCAGTCGATCATCATGCGCAAGCACGGCGCCAAGATCGAGTTGTTCGACAATATCAAGGCGGTGTTCGGGAAGAAGAAGCCGCAATCATAATATTCTTCTGAAATGGTGTTCTGGATCGCCGGGCATGCCCCGGCGATTTCGTTTATGGTGCCGGCGATGGAAAAATTCACCTCAAGCGAGATCGAAGCCGGCCGGCGTCTGTTGACCGGCGACTGGGACTTCACCGCCGCCGCCGGCTCGGCCGTCTCGCTGCCGCCGATGCGGGGCGTGGAAATCGCATTCGCCGGCCGCTCCAATGTCGGCAAATCGAGCCTGATCAATGCGCTCACCGGGCGCAAAAGCCTGGCGCGCACGTCGCGCACCCCCGGCCGCACCCAGGAACTGATCTTCTTTTCCGCCAGTGGCAGGCTCAACATCGTCGACATGCCGGGCTACGGCTACGCGGCCGCCGCCAAGAGCAAGATCGCCGCATGGACCGAGTTGATCCACGCTTACCTGCTCGGCCGCGCCAACCTCGCCCGCGTTTACGTGCTGGTGGACGCTCGGCACGGGCTCAAGGACACCGACGATCAGGTGTTCGAGGCGCTCGGCCGCGCCGCCGTTAGTCATCAGATCGTGCTGACCAAATGCGATGAGTTGAACCCCGCCGAACTTGCTGGCCGCATCGCCGGGGTCGAGGCCGCGCTAGCCAAACGCCCGGCCGCCTATCCGACGGTCCTTTCCACCTCGGCCCATAACGGGACGGGCATCCCGGAGCTGCGCGCGGCGATTGCGCGGCTATTGGCCGAGCGGCGCGGAAACAGTTAAAACGGCGACACTGGCACAGCCATGAACCAGATTCTGATTGCATTCGCCGGCCTGATGGGCGCCACCGGCATCGTGCTCGCCGCAGCCGGCGCGCACGGCAAGTCGGGCGTCGGCCTCGACAGCGCCGGCTATCTGCTGTTGATCCACGCCGTCGCCGTCCTCGCCGGCGTCGTGATGGTGCGGCAGGGCATCGTCCTGCGCCCACTCGGCCTCATCACCGTCTGTGGCTTTATCCTCGGCTCTGCTTTATTCGCCGCCGATGTCGCTGCGCGCGCCTATGTTGGGCACCGGCTGTTTCCCTTCGCCGCACCCGCCGGCGGCATGGTCATGATCGTCAGTTGGCTCGCGCTGATCGCGGCGGCGCTCGCTGCCCTGCGCTCCGGTTAGCCTGTTTGGCCTGCAAACCGACGACACTTTTGTAACGGCCGCAGCATTGTCGGGCGCCGCCGACTTCGGCTAGAACCCTGCAGCCTAATCACGGGAAAGTCGGCGCGATGGCCAAAGCCCCCAAAATCGATCCAGTCGAGCAGGCGCGCATCCTGTCGGAAGCGCTGCCGCACATGCAGCGCTACGACGAGGAAATCGTCGTGGTCAAATACGGCGGCCATGCCATGGGAGAGGAGGCGCTGGCGCGCGACTTTGCCCGCGACATCGTGCTGCTCGAGCAGGCCGCGATCAATCCGGTGGTGGTGCATGGCGGCGGGCCGCAGATCGCGGCCATGCTGAAGAAGCTCGGCATCAAGTCCGAATTCGCCGCCGGCTTGCGCGTCACCGATGCCGCGACCGTCGAGATCGTCGAAATGGTCCTGGCCGGCTCGATCAACAAGCAGATCGTCGGCTATATCAACGCCGCCGGCGGCAAGGCGATCGGGCTGTGCGGCAAGGACGGCAACATGGTGCAGGCGCGCAAGGTGACCCGCACCGTGGTCGACCCGGATTCCAACATCGAGAAAGTCGTCGATCTCGGCTTCGTCGGCGAACCCGACAAAGTCGACCTCACCGTGCTCAATCATGTGCTTGGCAAGGAGCTGATTCCGGTGCTGGCGCCGGTGGCGGCCGCGGCCGATGGCGGCACCTTCAATGTCAATGCCGACACGTTTGCCGGCGCCATTGCCGGCGCGCTCAAGGCCAAGCGCCTGCTGCTGCTTACCGATGTGCCCGGGGTGCTCGACAAGGACAAGAACCTGATCAGCGATCTGTCGGTCGCCGATGCGCGCAAGCTGATCGCCGACGGCACCATCTCGGGCGGCATGATCCCCAAGGTCGAGACTTGCATCTATGCGCTCGACCAGGGCGTCGAAGGCGTGGTCATCATGGACGGCAAGATCCCGCACGCGGTCCTGCTCGAGTTGCTGACCGACCACGGCATCGGCACGCTGATGCATCGCTGAGCGATCCGATCGGCTAGCATGGCCGCATGATTCGCGGTTTGGACCGCATCCTTGCAGCGGCAAGCGCGACGCTGGTGCTGGCGGCGACGCCGGCGCACGCCGAACTGATTTTGTGCAATCGCACCAGCTACCGCGTCGAGGCGGCGGTCGGATTGGAAAAGCGCCCCAATGTCGCGACCCGTGGCTGGTTCCGCATCGATCCTGGCGCCTGCCGCCAGGTCGTCGACGGGCCGCTCGATGTCGACATGGTCTATGTGCATGCGCGCACGCCGGCGGTCTACGGCAGCGCGCCGCTGCCGCAGGCGAGCCATGCCGAACTATGCGTCCGCGACGGCGATTTCGAGATCGCCAATGCGCGCAGCTGCCCGCTCACTCAACAGGCGCGTTTCACCGCCGCGCGGCCGTCCGATTCGCCGCAAGGGCCGACGGTCAACCTTGCGGAAGAAGCCGACTACGACGACGCACAGGCGCAGCTCGCCGGCATTCAGCGCCTGCTGACGATCGCCGGCTATGACGCCTATCCGATCGACGGCGTGCAAGGCGCCAAGACGCAAGGCGCGATCGCCAAGTTCCTCGCCGCCCGCAAGCTACCGGCCGACATTGTCGGCAAGCCGGAATTTTTCGACGTCCTGTTCGCCGCCGCTGCCAATCCGGAGGGCGCGGGCTTTTCCTGGTGTAACGACACCAAATACCCGGTGATGGCCGCGCTCGGCATCGTCGAGATGGGCGCGATTGTCAGCCGCGGCTGGTATCGCCTGGCGGCCGGGCAATGCTTGCGGCCGGATCTGCACGGCGACCCGCACCGGCTCTATAGCTATGCCGAGGCGGTGGACGGCAACGACCGCACCATCATGCGTGGCGACACGCCGCTTACCTGGGGCGGGAACGTCGAGCTCTGCACGCGCGATGGCAGGTTCGAACTCGCCGATCACAAGGACTGCGCAGCGCGGGGCCTGAATACGGCCGGATTTGCGACGATCGATCTGGACGGCAAGGCCGCAACCGTCATGCGTTTCAAGGAACAATAACTCGGTGTCTAAATCACTCCGTTCCCGGCTGCGCGGATTTGATCGGGTCGACACCTGGGTGTTCGACCTCGACAACACGCTCTATCCGCATCATCTGCTCTGGCAGCAGGTCGACGACCGCATCCGCGCTTACGTGGCCGAATTCCTTAAAGTGTCGAAGGACGAGGCGTTCCGGGTTCAGAAGGATTATTACAGGCGCTACGGCACCACAATGCGCGGATTGATGACCGAGCACGGGCTCGATCCAGACGACTATCTCGAATATGTGCATCAGATCGATCACTCGCCACTTGAACCCAATCCAGCGCTGGGCGCTGCGCTAGAAAAACTGCCTGGCCGCAAACTCATTCTCACCAATGGCACCCGCAAACACGCCGACGCGGTGATGCGTCGGCTCGAAATCGAACAGCATTTCGAGGATGTGTTCGACATCGTCGCCGCCGAGCTCGAGCCGAAACCGGCCGCGAAAACCTATGAACGCTTCCTGGCGCGGCACGACGTCGATGCCGCCAGGGCCGCCATGTTCGAGGATCTCGCGCGCAATCTCGAAGCGCCGCACGCGCTCGGCATGACCACAGTGCTGGTGGTGCCGGAAGGCCAGCGCGAAGTGTTTCGCGAGGATTGGGAATTAAGCGGTCGCGACGAGCCGCACGTTGACCATTTGACCGACAATCTCGCCGGATTTCTTGCGCAAATCCTGAGCGCCCGGCGACCGGCTTGACATCCCCTGCCCCGCCTCCGACAAACCGCTGCCAAACGAAATGCGGGTTACTCAATGTCCACCGACAAGCTTGCCAACACCATCGACGAGGCCTTCGAAGGCCGCGACAAGATCGGCCCGAAGACCAAGGGCGCGGTGCGCAAGGCGGTGCAGTCCGCGCTCGAATTGCTCGACGCCGGCAAGGCTCGCGTGGCCGAGAAGTGCCCGGACGGCTCCTGGCAAGTCAATCAGTGGCTGAAGAAAGCCGTGCTGATGTCGTTCCGCCTCAACGACATGAGCGTGATCCCTGGCGGTCCCGGCAAAGCCGTGTGGTGGGACAAGGTCGATTCCAAGTTCAAGGGCTGGAACGCCGCGAGATTTAGAAAGGCTGGCTTCCGCGCCGTGCCCGGCTGCGTGGTGCGCCGCTCGGCTTTTGTTGCGCCCGGCGTGGTACTGATGCCGTCCTTCGTCAATCTTGGCGCCTATGTCGACTCAGGCACCATGGTCGATACCTGGGCCACCGTCGGCTCCTGCGCGCAGATCGGCAAGAACGTCCATTTGTCGGGCGGCGTCGGCATCGGCGGCGTGCTCGAGCCGTTGCAAGCCAGTCCCGTCATCGTCGAGGACAATTGCTTCATCGGCGCGCGCTCGGAAGTCGTCGAGGGCGTGATCGTGCGCAAAGGCTCGGTGCTCGGCATGGGCGTCTATCTCGGCATGTCGACCCGCATCGTCGACCGCGCGACCGGCAAGATCTTCTACGGAGAAGTGCCGCCCTATTCGGTCGTTGTTTCCGGCACCATGCCGGGCAACGCCATGCCGGGCGGCAATATCGGCCCGAGCCTCTATTGCGCAGTGATCGTCAAGCGCGTGGATGAGAAGACCCGCTCGAAAACGAGCATCAACGAGCTCTTGAGGGATTGAGAGGCGGACGATCATGACCGCCGACCCGATTGCCCTTGCCCGCGATCTTGTGCGCTGCCCCTCGGTGACGCCGGCGGAAGGCGGCGCGCTCAAGTTTCTCGAAACGACGTTGAAAGCCGCGGGCTTCACCGTGCACCGCATGACGTTTCACGAGCCGGGCGCGGACGACGTGGAAAACCTCTACGCGCGTATCGGCACGGCCTCGCCGTACCTGATGTTCGCCGGTCACACCGACGTGGTGCCGCCAGGCGACGAAAAAGCCTGGACGCATCCGCCGTTTTCCGGCGAGGTCGCCGATGGCGAGTTGTTCGGCCGCGGCGCGGTGGACATGAAGGGCGGCATCGCCTGCGCAGTTGCTGCCGTGCTCGATCACCTTGCGGCCAACGGCGGCAAGCCCAAGGGTTCGATCTCATTCCTGATCACGGGCGACGAAGAAGGCATCGCGGTCAACGGCACACCGAAGCTGCTGCATTGGGCCGCCGAGCGCGGTGAAAAATTCGATCACTGCATCCTCGGCGAGCCAAGCAACGTCAACCAATTGGGCGACACCATCAAGATCGGCCGCCGCGGCTCGCTCAACGGCCATCTGATCGTCACCGGCAAACAGGGCCACGTTGCCTATCCGGACCGCGCCGACAATCCGATCCGCGGTCTGGTGACGATCGTGGCGGCGTTGCAGGCCGAGCCGCTCGACCAAGGCAGCGCGCTGTTTCCGCCCTCGCATCTGGAATTCACCTCGGTCGACGTCGGCAACAAGACGGTCAACCTCATACCCGGCGAGGCGCGGGCGCGCTTCAATATCCGTTTCAACGACATGCACACGCTCAACTCGCTGAAGGCCTTGATCGAGCGCCGTGCGGCGAAGGCGGCAGGCAGCGCGATCAAGTTCGCATTCAAGTGGGAGCCGTCGAACGCCGGCGTGTTCGCCGTCAAGCCGGGGCCGTTCACCGACCTCGTCGCCGACGCGATTGCGAAGGCTACCGGGCGCAAGCCGGAATTCTCCACCAGCGGCGGCACATCCGACGCGCGCTTCATCACGCAATATTGTCCGGTAGTGGAATTCGGCCTGGTCGGCCAGACCATGCATGCCGTTGACGAGCGCGTGCCGGTCGTCGACCTGCGCGCGCTGACGGCGATCTATCGGACGATCATCGACCGTTACTTCGAATCGTAGTCCACTTTCATCAAATAAAGTCCGTCCGGCGGCGCCACCTGGCCGCAGGCGGTGCGGTCGCGCGCGGCGAGCACGCGGGCAAGATCGTCGGCGCTCCATTTGCCCTCGCCGGCCATCACCAGCGAGCCCACCATCGAGCGCACCTGGCTGTGCAGGAACGAACGCGCCGAGGCCCACACGTTGATGGCGTCGCCGTCGCGCTCGACATCGAGCCGGTCAAGCGTCTTCAGCGGCGACTTGGCCTGGCATTCGGTGGAGCGGAAGGTGGTGAAGTCGTGCTTGCCGACGAGGCTCTGCGCGGCGGCGTGCATCGCCGCGGCGTCGAGCGGCCGCGGCACGCGCCAGGCGTGCCCGGCATCGAGCGCCAAATCGGCGCGGCGGTTGATGATCCGATAAAGATAGTGGCGCTTGAGGGCCGAGGTGCGGGCGTTGAAATCGTCCGACGCGCGCTCGGCGGACAGGACCGCCACCGGATGCGGGCGCAGATGCGCATTGAGGGCATCGCGCACCGTGTCGGTGTCCCAGTCTTTCGCCAGGTCGACATGGGCCACCTGCCCGCGCGCGTGCACGCCGGCATCGGTACGGCCGGCACCTTGTATCGGGGTCTTTTCGCCCGATAGAGCCTCGATCGCCGCCGTCAGGACGCCCTGCACCGTCAGCCGGTCTGCCTGAATCTGCCAGCCGGCGAAAGGGGTACCGTCATATTCGATGGTCAGCTTGTAACGGGGCACGATTGATTCACCTCAAATCCGCCGGGGGTGGGCCACCTATACTTGATTTCGAATATGAGGGGGCGCGTCTCATGAAGCGTGAATTCAAGCGACAAATCATCGACTTGCTCAACGAGCATCGTATCATGACCATCGCAACCAACCGTCCGGATGGCTGGCCGCAGGCGACCGTGGTCGGCTACTGCAATGACGGGATGGTCATCTACTGCATGATTTCCCGCGACAGTCAGAAATACGCCAACATCACGCACGATCCGCGCGTGTCCCTCGCCATCGCCAAGGATTACCCGCAGCCGCTGCAGATCAGGGGCCTGTCGATCGCGGCAACGGCCGCCGTGGTCACCGACCAAGGTGAGATCGACCATGCGGCAGACATCTTGCTGCATCGCTATCCAGAATACCGGGTGATGCCGCGGCCCGATCCGCACGCCGTGCCGACCATCAGGCTGACGCCCGAAATTGTCTCCGTCCTCGACTATTCCAAGGGCTTCGCGCATTCCGACCTGGTTCGCGTCAGCGACAACGATCTCGCTGAATTCATCGAGGCGCGCCGGCATCATTGGGCGGGATTTCATCCGGCGTAGAGTGCGCATCAAACGAGCCGCGCGCCAGGCTCGATCTTGGTGCCACGCAGGAATTTTTCTGCGCTCATCGGTTTCTTGCCCTCACGCTGCACTTGCGTGAGCCGCACCGCGCCATCGCCGCAAGCAATAGTGAGGTGATCGTCGAGCACCGTGCCGGGCGCGCCTTTGCCCTCGCCTTTAGTCGAGCGCAGCGCTTTCACACGCGCGCCGCCGAACTCAAACCAGCCGCCGGGAAATGGCGACAAGCCGCGGATGTGGTCATGGACCTCTTTCCATGGCCAGGTCCAATCAATGCGGGTTTCGTCCTTGGCAATCTTGTTGGCATAGGTGACGCCCGCCTGCGGCTGCGGCGTGAGGGGCAATGAGCCACGCTCCGCGGCGGCCAGCGCGCGCGGCATCAAATCGGCGCCGAGCTTTGCTAGCGCATCGTGCAAGTCGCCCGCCGTCATGTCGGGACCGATCGGCACACGGTCGGCCATCGCTACGGCGCCAGTATCGAGTCCCTCGTCCATCTTCATAATGGTGACGCCGCTTTCAGGATCGCCTTCCATGATGGCGCGGTTGATCGGCGCCGCGCCGCGCCAGCGCGGCAGCAGCGAAGCATGCACGTTGAAACAGCCGAACCGCGGCGCCTCCAGGATCGGCTTCGGCAGGATCAGGCCGTAGGCGACGACCACCGCTGCATCGGCCTTGTACGCGCGGAATTCGGCCTGCGCCGCTTCATCCCTCAGCGTCTTCGGCATGAGCACGGGCAGTTCGAGCTGCCGCGCCTCGCGTTCGACCGGCGTCGGCACAAGTTCAAGTCCCCGCCGACCGCCGGGCTTCGCCGCGCGCGTATAGACAGCCGCGATCTCGTGCCCGGCAGTTTTGAGCGCTCTCAGCGTCGGCACTGCGAAATCGGGCGTGCCCATGAAGATCAGGCGCATGCAGGCCCCGCCCGTACTAGCCAATATGATGCGAAGGCTCTTTATCCTCGGACAGCGGCTTGATGGGCTCGCCCTTCTTCGCCGCCTTTTTGAATCGCTTGATCACCATGTCGCGCTTGAGCTTGGAGATATAGTCGATGAACAACACACCGTTGGTGTGGTCGATCTCGTGCTGCAGGCAGGTGGCGAGCAGGCCAGAGGCTTCGATCTCGTGTTGTTTGCCGTCGAGGTCGAGATATTTCACGCGCACCGCCGCCGGCCGCACGACTTCCTCGTAGTATTCCGGAATCGACAGGCAGCCTTCCTCGTAGGTCGACTTTTCGTCCGCTTCCCAGACGACTTCCGGGTTGATGAAGACCTGCGGCGTCTTGGGATCGTCCTTTTTGGCGAGGTCCATGGTGACGACGCGCTGCGGCACGCCGATCTGGATGGCCGCAAGGCCGATGCCGGGAGCCGCGTACATGGTCTCGAACATGTCGTCGACCAGCTTGCGCAGCGGCTTGTCGACCGCCATCACTGGCTCGGATTTCAGCCGCAGCCGCTTGTCGGGAAGGATGAGGATGTCACGGAGCGCCATGCGCGCGGATGTAAGGGCTGGTGCCAGCGCGGTCAATGCGCGCCTTTCCCCTTGAGCCATGGGCGTTCTCGCCCTACCGTTCGCCCTTCGTTCGCAATGGCCTCGAATCACGGTAGAAGCTGCGTATGCCGGAAACCCTCCTCATCGTCCTCGCCCTGATCATTGCGATTGGCGTCGTCGCCATCATCGTGCTGCAACTGCGCCGGCAGCCGCCCGCCGTGGATCCCGCGGCCGAGCAGCGGCTGCGCGAACTCAATGCGCGGCTCGATGCCATGGGCAGTTGGCTGCAGAATTCGCATTCGCAGTTGCAGCAGACGGTGAACACGCGACTCGACGCGGTGACGCAGAATCTCGGCGAGTCGATGAAGACCTCGACCAAAAACACCGCCGAGCATTTGCAACAGTTGCATGCGCGGCTGGCGGTGATCGACTCGGCGCAGAAGAACATCACCGATCTGGCCTCGACGGTGACGTCATTGCAAAAAGTTTTCGACAACAAGCAGCGCCGCGGCGCCTTTGGCCAAGGCCGCATGGAGGCGATCGTTGCCGACGGGTTGCCGCAAGGCGCCTATGAGTTCCAGTTCACGCTGTCCAACAATTCGCGGCCGGACTGCTGCATCCACATGCCGGACAACCGCCATCTGATCATCGACGCCAAATTCCCGCTGGAGGCCACGACCGCGTTGGAAAATGCCAAGACCGATGAGGAGCGGCTTCAGGCCACGCGCCAATTGCGCCAGAATCTCGGTAAGCACATTGACGATATTTCGGGGAAATATCTGATCAAGGGTGAGACGCAAGACGTCGCTTTCATGTTCATTCCGTCGGAGTCCATGTTTGCTGAACTCTACGACGCGTTCGACGATGTCCTGCAGAAAGGATACCGCGCCGGCGTCATCATCGTGTCGCCGTCACTGCTGATGCTGGCGATTCAAGTGGTTCAACAGATCCAGAAAGACGCCCGCATGCGCGAGGCGGCGGACAAAATTCTGAAAGAAGTCGCGCTCATGATCGAAGACGTTCAGCGGCTCAAGGACCGCGTCGAGAATCTCGACAAGCACTTCGGCACCGTCAACAAGGACATCGAGCAGATTGTCACGTCGGCCGAAAAAATCTTGAACCGCGGAGAGAAGATTCAGGGTGTTGATTTCAGCGAAGACCCGCCAACCGCACAAATCATCCCCGCGCCGATGACCCGCAAGCTGGAAGCCGGCGAATAGCGCATGACTGTCTCGCCCGGCACCACGCCGCCGCGCCCATCCTTCCTCGATGCCGCCGCGGTCTACCTCAAGCCGCGCGTGCTGATCGTCATGTTCCTCGGCTTCTCGTCCGGGTTTCCGCTGGCGCTGTCGGGGACGACATTGCTGGTCTGGCTGACCGAGTCCGGCATCGATCTCGGCATCATCGGCCTGTTCGCGCTCGCCGGCACGCCCTATACGGTAAAGTTCCTTTGGGCGCCGCTGACTGATGCGCTCGATGTGCCGCTGCTCTCGCGCTGGCTCGGCCGCCGACGTGGCTGGCTGGTGTTCACGCAACTACTGCTGATGCTCACGATCGTCCTGCTCGGCTTGTGCGACCCGACGGCATTCCACTGGCTCATCGTATTCGGCGCGGCGGTTCTGGTGGCGACGGCATCGGCCACCCAGGACATCGTCGTCGACGCCTTCCGCATCGAGAGCCTGCCGGAGAACGAGCAGGCCGCAGGCTCGGCGGCCTATGTGGCCGCCTATCGCGTCGGCATGCTGGTCTCGACCGCCGGGGCGCTGTTCACGGTCACCGCCTTCCAGGCCTATGGCTTCGGCAAGGCCGCAGCCTGGCACCTCGGCTATGCGGCGATGGCCGTTCTGGTGCTGATCGGCACCGCCACGGCCTTGCTCGCCACCGAGCCGGAGCGATCGCGCGAAGCGGAAGCCGCCCACGCGCATCGGAAGCCGTTCGCGCGCGTTGCCGAGGCCGCCGTCGGCGCGTTCAAGGATTTTCTCAGCTACGAGATGGCCTTTGTCATGCTCGCCTTCGTGGTGCTGTTCAAATTTACCGACGCGCTGTCTGGCGCCATGACCGCGCCCTTCGTGATCGACCTTGGCTTTACCCGCAACGAGTATGCGGCGATCGTGAAGGGCGTCGGCCTCGCGGCACTGCTTGCCGGCGGCTTTGCTGGGGGCTATGTGGCGCGCGCTTTGCCGCTCGCCACCAGCCTGTGGATCGGCGCCATTCTTCAGGCGGCGGCCAACCTCGGCTTCTGCTGGGTCGCGACGCGCGGCCACGACCTGACCGCGCTGACTGTTGCCATCACGCTGGAGAACTTCACCAGCGCCATCGGCACCGTGATGTTCGTCGCCTATTTGTCGGTGCTCTGCCAAAACCCGCTGCACACGGCGACGCAATACGCGCTGTTGACGGCCTTGGCGGCAGTCGGGCGCACGTATCTGTCGTCGGGGGCGGGCTTCATCGCCGAATCGACCGGCTGGGTTTGGTTTTTCGTGATCTGCGCGCTCGCCGGACTGCCCAGTCTCCTGCTGCTGGCCTGGTTGCAACGGCAGGGCCACTTCAAACGACTGGAGCCGCAAACAGCCTAGAACAAAGTTCGCTGCTTGATCGCCGCCGACAGCGTGCCCTCGTCGAGGTAATCGAGCTCGCCACCGACCGGCACGCCGTGCGCGAGACGTGTCACCTTGACGCCGGCGCCCTGCAGCAGTTCGGTGATGTAATGCGCGGTGGTCTGGCCGTCGACCGTGGCGTTGAGCGCCAGGATCAGTTCCTTCACCTGCGGTTCATGCGCGCGCGAGATCAACGCGTCGATGCTTAAATCCTGCGGGCCGACGCCGTCGAGCGGCGACAGTGTGCCGCCGAGCACATGGTAGCGGCCGTTGACCGCATGCGCGCGCTCGAGCGCCCACAGGTCCGCGACGTCAGCCACCACCACGATGATCGATGGGTCGCGCTTGGTATCGGTGCACACAGTGCATGGGTTCTGCGTGTCGATATTGCCGCAGGTCTTGCAGACGACTATCTTCTCCATCGCCGTCTGCAAGCGCAGAGGCGAGCGGCGCCATTAGCAATTCGCGCTTCTTGATCAAATGCAGCGCCGCGCGCCGCGCCGAGCGCGGGCCGAGGCCGGGCAGGCGCGCCAGCAGCTGGATCAGGCGCTCAATCTCGGGTCCGGCGACGGCGGTGGGCATTAAGTCAGGTTCATCCCCGGCGGCAGCGGCAGACCGCCGGTCAGACCCTTCATCTTCTCCTGCATGACGGCTTCCGCCTTGCGCCGCGCGTCAGCGTGCGCCGCCACCAGCAGGTCCTCGACGATTTCCTTTTCCGACGGCTTGTAGAGCGAGTCATCGATCTTGACGCCCTTGAGATCGCCCTTGGCGGTGAGCCGCACTGTAACCATACCGCCGCCCGCCGTGCCCTCAACCTCGATGGTGTCGAGTTCGGCCTGCAGCGCTTGCATCTTGGATTGCAGTTGCGCGGCTTGTTTCATCAGGCCCATGAAGTCGGCCATGGCTTAATCCTCAACTTCATCGCTGGGAATTTCGTCGGGCGCGTCACTGCTCTCAGGCACATTCTGCGTCACGCCGACGACCTTGGCGCCGGGGAAGCGGTTGAGCACCGCCTGCACCAGCGGATCGGTTTGTACGCCGCGTTCCAGTTCCGCCTGCCGCACCTCCGCCTGCGCGCGCACGGTTGCGTCGCCCTGCTCCTGTGACACCACCACCATCCAGCGCTTGCCGGTCCAGCCGGTGAGCTTGCGCTGCAGATCGTGCACCAGCGTCTTCGGCGCGCTGGCCTCGAGAGCGATTTCAAGCTGGCCGTCCTCGCAACGCACCAGCCGCACGTCGCGTTCCAGCGCCATCTTCATCGATATATCGCGTTTCTCCTGCGCCAGCGCGATCAGCGCTTCGAACGAGCCGACGGTCAACGTCGGCGCGGCCGCGACCGACTCGCTGGTCTCAGCCACCGGACTTTCAGCGGGCCGCGGCGACACCGCCGCCGAGGATCGCGGCGAACCGCGCGGCGCGTCGTAGCGCGGCGCGAAATTCTGCGTTGGCGCCTGGGTCGAAACTGCGCCGCCATTGCCTTGCGGCCGCGCGGGCGCGCCACTCTCCTCGCTCAATGAACGGACAACCTCATCCGGGGTCGGCAGATCGGCGGCATAGGCGATGCGCACCAGCACCATCTCCGCGGCGGCGACCGGCCGGCCGGCAGCCTGCACCTCGCTGACGCCTTTGAGCAGCATCTGCCAGGTGCGCGACAACACGCGCATTGAGAGCTGCGTCGCAAAGGCGCGGCCGCGCACGCGTTCGGCTTCCGACAGCGCCACGTCGTCGGCGACGGTGGGCACGACTTTCACGCGGGTGACGAAATGAGTGAATTCGGCGAGATCGCTCAACACCACGCCCGGATCGGCGCCGATGTCGTATTGCTCGCGCAGTTCCCGCAAGGCAGCGGCGACGTCGCCCTTCATCAGCGCTTCGAACAGATCGACGATGCGCACACGGTCGGCGAGGCCGAGCATCTGCCGCACGTCTTCCGCGCGTACCGGTCCGGCCGCGTGTGCGATCGCCTGATCAAATAGCGACAGCGAGTCGCGCACCGAGCCTTCCGCCGCGCGCGCGATCATCGCCAAGGCCGCCGGCTCGACCTCGATCTTCTCCTTGCCGGCGATGCCTTCCAGATGCTTGACCAGCAGCGCGGCATCGACCCGGCGCAGATCGAAACGTTGGCAGCGCGACAGCACCGTCACTGGTACTTTGCGGATTTCCGTGGTGGCGAAAATGAACTTGGCGTGCGGCGGCGGCTCTTCCAGCGTCTTGAGCAGCGCGTTGAACGCGGCGCCAGAGAGCATGTGCACTTCGTCGAGGATGTAGACCTTGTAGCGCGCGCTCATCGGCGCGTAACGGATGGCGTCGTTGATCTGGCGAACGTCCTCGACACTGTTGTGCGAGGCGGCGTCCATCTCCAGGACGTCGGGGTGACGGCTCTCGATGATGGCCTGGCAGTGCAGGCCCATCGCCGGCATGGCGACGGTCGGCTGAGTGACCGAACCATCCGGCCGTTCGTAATTGAGCGCGCGCGCCAGGATACGCGCGGTCGTGGTCTTGCCGACGCCACGCACGCCGGTGAGGATCCAGGCCTGCGGGATGCGCCCCGACTCGAACGCGTTCGAGATCGTGCGCACCATGGCGTCCTGGCCGATCAGATCGGCGAAGCTCGCCGGCCGGTATTTGCGCGCCAGCACGCGATAGCCGGCGTCCGCCGGCGCGTCGCCGAGATCCAGGCCGGTGGGTTTCGCGGTTTCGCTCATCGTGCCATCCGACCGGCGGCCGCGCCTGCTGCGCTATTGGATCGCGGAAATTGGGTGGGAGGCTGACGAGCGACCCGATCCGTGCTCGTTAGGGCTGCTTCCTTCCGGACCTGACCCGGTTGGCGAGTGGCTCGTCCACCGCCAACCTCCCGGGACCTATATCGGGCCAACGGGGGGAGAAAGCAAGCAGGCGGGCAAACGCGCTGTTAGCTTTCCTCCGAAAGAATCGTTCAGAATAACCCAATGGTTTCAGGCACTCCGAAAGTCTGGTCGCTTCACCCACAACTCGCGCAGGACACGGTTCCTGTCGGCGATCTGCCTCTGTCGCGCGTGCTCTTGGCGAGCGACGCGAATTTTCCCTGGCTGATCCTGGTGCCACGACAGGCGGGACTGGTCGAACTCATCGATTTGAACGAAAACGCACACATTCAACTGCTCGGCGAAGTCGCCGCCGCCGCGCGAGCGCTCAAATCCATCACCGAATGCGAGAAACTCAACATCGCTGCGCTCGGCAACCAGGTCTCGCAATTGCATGTGCACGTGATTGCACGCCGGCACAGCGACGTGGCTTGGCCGAAACCGGTGTGGGGCGTAGCACCGTCCGCCGCCTACAATCCAACCGTGCGCGATGGGCTTATCGGTGCGTTGCGCCGCGCTCTTCAAATTACGGCTGTCCATGACTAAGCTCGCCGTCGGAAATCGCAGGAGCAAGTTTCATGACCGTTCGCATCGCCGTCGTGCAGCCGATCGCCAATCCGATCGGCGAGGACGAGAAGAATGTCGCCGATGCTGTCAATTTCATCGCCCGCGCCAAGGCCGAAGGCGCCGACTTCGTCTGTTTTCCGGAAACTTATCCCGGTCCCTGGCGCATGCCAGCGAGCTTCGATCCAACGCCGCGGATTGCGGAAGCCGCCGCCAAGCATGGGATCCACGCGATTTACGGCACCATCGAGCCGCTCAGCCACAACGGAGGCACCGCGCATAATTTGATCTGCATGGCCTATGGCGACGGCCGCGCACCGGTGAGCTACCGCCGCACCCATCCGAACGGGCCGTGGATCTACACCGGCGGCAAGTGGTGGGAATTCCAATACGTGCCGGGCAACGAGTTTCCGGTGTTCGACACGGCACACGGCAAGGTCGGGCTCGCGATGTGCAGCGAGGCCTACATGCCGGAGGTGACGCGGGCGCTGGCGTTGCGCGGCGCGGAGCTGATCTTCATGCCGGCCGGCACCGACAAAGGCAAACTGTGGGCGAGCTGGCGCAATTTGATCTGGTCGCGCGCCATTGAGAACCTCGCCGTCGTCGTCACCACTCAGAATTTGTTCAGCCACGCCGAACGCGGGCTCGCCATGGTCGCGGCGCCTGAGGAGATCTTGTTTGAAAGCACGGCGGCCGGGTTCTTCACGATCGACGTCAGCCTCGAACGCGCGCGGCAGATGCGGGCAAGCACCGATGCTGTCGGCTCCTCGGCATTATATGGCGCCAAACAGGGCGTGCTCGGGCCGCAGTGGCAGCGCCCGGAATTACGGGAGGCCATGTATCCCCGTCCGCCACAAGCAGCGGCGGAGTAATTCGTCGCAATTGCGTCGCGCGCGCGTCCGTGCGAATTTCCGTGTCCATGTCGCCCCGCCCCGATCTCGGCCCCAAGCCACGCCTCGGTTATACGCAGAGTCCCATCGAGCGCGCCGCCGAGCTTCGCCCCGACGATGCCGCCATCGCGCGCCTCCTCGCGCAGCCGGGCACCGGTGCCTATGTCATTGGCGGCGATTGGATCGTGATGAAGAAGGGGGCGCCGCTCAACAAGCCGCTGTTCACGCTCGATGACGCGCGCGCGCTCGGCGCCGAGGGAGAAACGGTGTTTCTCGGCCTGCTCGGCGGTGTGGCGCGCTTCGGCTTCGGCCTCGCGCCCGCGGCGGCCGAGGCGCTCAAGAGCAACGACAATTACCTCATCACCGACCTTCGCTCGATCGCGGTGCAGGGGTTGGTCGATGCCGCACACCTGCCGTTGATCGCCGAGGCCAAGGCGGTGCTGCACTGGCATCTGCGCCATCGTTTCTGTTCCAACTGCGGCGCGCCGACGCAGGTCACGCAAGCCGGCTGGAAGCGCGATTGTGCGTCCTGCAAGGCCGAGCATTTCCCGCGCACCGACCCGGTGGTGATTATGCTGGCGACCGCGGGCGAGCAATGCCTGCTCGGCCGCAGCCCGCGCTTTCTGCCGACCATGTGGTCCTGCCTTGCCGGTTTCATCGAACCGGGTGAGGCGATCGAGGACGCGGTGCGGCGCGAAACCCGCGAGGAAGCCGGCATCGCCTGCGGCCGGGTGGTCTATTTTCATTCGCAGCCATGGCCGTTTCCCTCCTCGCTGATGATCGGCTGCCATGCCGAGGCGCTGACCCGCGATATTGTGGTCGATCGCGCGGAACTCGAGGACGCCCGGTGGTTTAGCAAGGCTGAAGTGGAGAGTATGCTGCTGCGGCGGCACCCGCAGGGCCTGACCACGCCGCCGCCGGTTGCGATCGCGCATCATCTCATCCGCGCCTGGGTGGAGGACGAGATCCGTTTTGGCTGACAAAGCAAACCCTCCCCGCATTCTCTGCGCCGGCGGCGCGGTGCAAGATATTGTAATGCGGGTGGACAATTTCCCCGATGCCGGCACCAAGGTGCAGGCATCGGAATTCCTCATCACCAGCGGCGGCCAGGCCGGCAATGCCGCAGTCGCGGCGGCCAGGCTTGGCGGTGCAGTCAGCTTCGCCGGCCCGCTCGGCGATCAAAACGATGAATTCGCCCACCGCATCGTCGAGAGCCTGCGGCGCGAGAACGTCGACTGCAGCAACGCCGTGCGCGTTCCCGGTGCGGTCTCCTCGGTGTCGCTAATCTTGGTCGATGCGGCCGGCGAAAAGATGATCGCAACCCGCCGCGACCGGGGCCTAAGCAACATCACGCCGGTAAACGCGGCGCAGATGGTGGCGACGGCCGACGTCGTGGTGCTCGACAATCGCTATCCGAATTTTGTCATCCCGATATGCCAGGCAGCCGTAGCGCGCGGCATCCCGCGCGTGCTCGATCTGGACCGGGCGGCGGAACCCAACGATCCGCTGCTGCTCGCCTGCAGCCACGTGATCGCATCTGCGGAAGCGCTGCGCGGCGGCACGGCGACAAAGGATCTGCGGCCGGCGCTGCGCAAACTCGGTGAAGGTTTCAAGGGTGTCCTCGCCTTCACCGATGGTTCCGGCGGTATCTATTGGCTTGACGAGGGCGAGGTCCGCCATATGCCTGCCTTCAAGGTCAAGGCCGTCGACACGCTCGGCGCCGGCGACGTATTCCACGCCGCCTTCGCTTTTCATCTGGTCGAGACCGGCGATCTGATGGCAGCGATGCGTTTTGCCGCCGCCGCCGCCGCCATCAAGTGCACACGCTTCGGCGGGCTGACGGGCGCAGCGACGCGCCCCGAAGTCGACGACCTTCTGAGCCGGAATTGACGGTTAGATTATTTCTTCGACGGACAGGGCGCGCCGCAGGGTGCGCAGGCGCCGGCGAAATCCTCAGGCGAGACGGCACGGCCGCTCGACGGGCTTATCAGGTGATTGCCGACGATCACCGCCAACCCGAGCAAGACAACGACAATGTAGACTTTGCGCATAGCTTAGTCTCTCGACAGGCCGAATAACGGCCGCAGTCGGATGCCCATCAGGCAGCCGGGCAATGCCGCGGCAAACCAGACCCAGCCGTGCAGCGAGCCGGACGCGACGCCGCCGACAAAGGCGCCGATATTGCACCCAAAGCCGAGCCGCGCGCCCCAGCCCATCAGCAGCCCGCCGATTGCGGCAGCAAGCAACGATTTTACCGGTGGCCAGGCCGTCGCGGCGAACGGCTTGCTGGCGGCGGCCGCGGCCATGGCGCCGAATAGCATGCCGAAATCGGTGAGGCTCGACGTGTCGGACAAAACCAATTCGGTAAGCGCATGCTTGGGGCCCGGCCACTGCCAGAACGCGGCATGCGAGAAATCGACGCCGAGCGCGCTGGCGACCTTCGCGCCCCACACCGTGTAGCCGAAGGTCACGCTCCAGGGATGCCCGCCGGCGGCGAACACGGCGATGCAGAGCAGGCCGATGGCGATGCCGCCGATCACGTATTCGCGCGAGGGCCGGTAATTGGCGCCGCGCCGCTTGGCGACGGCAACGATCGACGCAGCAGCCAACGCGATGCTGGCGAGCGTCGCCGCCAGCCCACCCCAGGGGCCGAGATAATCCGACGCCAGCACCGGATCGATGCCGCCGAGCGCGAGGAACCCCGGTAGAGACAGGCTGCCGAATACGCTGCCGACAATGAAGAACAATAGCGCAATCAGCATGCGGCCCGAGCCGCCGCCGACGGTGTAAAGCGTGCCGGAGCCGCACCCATTGGCGAGCTGCATGCCGATGCCGAAGGTGAAGGCGCCGACCAACAGCGACGGTCCGAGCGGCGCGATGGCGCCGCCGAAATCACGCTTAAGCACAGCCACCGGCACCACCGCCAGCGCGCAGATGGCGATGACGATGAGCCCGCCGATCAGGCCGCCCGCCTCCCCGCGCATGAGAAAGCGCCGCCACGAGGCGGTGTAGCTGAACTCAGCCTTGAGGAAGACAACGCCGAGGCCAAAGCCGCCAAGGATCAGCGCCGCCGATGCCGGCTGGCCGTCGAGCAGCACGAGCGCAACGAGGATCGCGGTGGCGATGAGCGACAACGCCAAGAACAGGATGTCGATGCCGGTCGCTGCGCCCGACTTGGGCGCCGCCAATGTTGCCGTCGTCATTGCCAAACGCCTTGATGAAACCTTTACGACCCGAGACCGAGCTTCTTCTTCAGGTCATCCCATTTGGTGCGGGCGGAGACAATGGGGCGGTTCGGATTGCTGGTCCACTCCACCATCGAGCCGGCATAGAGCTTGGTATTCTGATGGCCGAGCAATTCGTGCAGCACAAACCAGTCAGTTGCGGCCCAATGGCCGGTGTTGCAATAGGTCACCGCCGCGCCGACCGGAAGCTCGCCGGCAATCGCGGCAAGGTCCGCCTTCGGCCGCAGCCGGTTGGCGGTGGGATCGTAGAAGCGGGCGCTGTCGACATCGACCGCGCCGGGAATGTGGCCATAGGCCTGCGCAGCACGCGCCTTCTCCTTGCCGAGGAAAAACGAAACCGGACGCGCGTCGACCAAGGTGGCCCCGCCGCTGTGTTCGATGGTTTCGACATCGGAAGCCAGCGCCAGGATGCTGCCGTCGATGGCGGCGGTGAAGATCGCCGGCGACGGCGCGTGCGGGCCTTTGTCGAGCGCAAAGTCCGCCGCCTTCCAGGCGGCGAGCCCGCCGTCGAGGATCGAGACGTCGCGCACTCCTGCATATTTCAGCGTCCAATAGGTGCGCGCGGCCGAGCCGAAATCGAGCACGTTGACGCCGGCCGGAACCACGACGACGTAGCTGGTCTCGTCGATGCCGAGATCGCCGATCAGCTTTTCCAGTTCGGGCGTCGTCGGCACCATGAACGGCACGTTGTTGCGCGTTACGCGCCAGCCAGCCTTGTCGTAATCGCTGTGCACCGAGCCCGGGATGTGGCCTTGCGCGAAAGCCTCCGGCTTGCTGCCGTCGATGGCCGAGCGGATGTCGAGCACCACCAGATTCTGGTCGCGCAGGTGGGCGTTGAGCCAGGCCGCGCTCACCAGCGGCTCGCCGCCGGCGGCTATGGCCGGCGCGGCGAGAAACACGAGAGCGAGAACGGCGGCAAGCCGGGGCAGAATGGCGGAGAAAGTGGCGGGGATGATTTTTGTCATTGTGGGCGATCCGATCGAAAGGTTGCCTATTGAGCTTGAAATAGAATATTGTTCTATATAAATACAGATGCACGATAAAAATAAGAAGACTATTCTATCTTTTAGCTAAAACTTAGACTGTTTATTCCAGGCAGCGAAGGAATCAAAGAATGGACGCTATCGACCGCAAGATCCTCTCGGTGGTGCAAGAGGACGCGTCGCTTTCGGTCGCCGAAATCGGTCAGCGTGTCGGCCTATCGTCGACGCCCTGCTGGAAAAGGTTGCAGCGGCTGGAAGCCGAAGGCGTGATCATGCGCCGCGTCGCGCTGATCGATCCGGAAAAGATCGGCCTCGGCATCACGGTATTCGTATCGATCGAGACCGGCGACCATTCGCAAGGTTGGCTCAAGCGTTTCGCCGAGACGGTAAGCGGGATGCCGGAGGTGATGGAATTCTACCGCATGGCCGGCGACGTCGATTACATGCTGCGCGTCGTGGTGCACGACATGCAGAGCTACGACACGTTCTACAAGAAGCTAATTGCGACGGTGCCGCTGAAGAACGTCACCTCGCGCTTCGCCATGGAACGGATCAAGTCGACCACCGCACTGCCGATCCTGGAAGTCCGGTAGGCGCGGAAGCGATCAGGTGCAGGCAACCCCGTTATAGGTCGGTGGCGTGATGCGCGGGGCCATATACATTTGATCCGACAGCGTCAGCGTGCCGCTAATGGTGTAGCCGATCGCCGGTGTATAGCCATAGCTTGCCTCACCGAATAGCAGCGAGGTGCTTGGTACCGCCAACGCGGCAGGAATTGTAACCGACGATCCGACTGCGCGCGCGGTGCCATTCGCCGTGGCGGCGCTCCACGCTACCGTCACTTTGCCGTTGGCATCGATTTTCAAACAGGACACGGTCGCTTTCAAAGTGCTCGTCGAATAGGGCGCCATGATCGAACTGGATGCATTGAGAATGTTGGTCATGTCGGCAGTGGAGATGGTCGTCACCTGCGACGGCAGATTGGCGAGCGCATCGACAATCAGACTGACTTTGCGGTCGGCGGCTACGCCATCCGAAACCTCGACACATCCAAGGTAAAGCCCGATCATCACCGGCGCGATGATGGCAAATTCGACGGCCGAGACGCCGCGGCAGTCGCGCGAGAACCGCGAAAGCCGTGCAAGTTTGGAGGTTTTCAGCATGAAGCCGGCCCATAAGGTTCATTGCGGAAGACCGACGTCGCCACCAGCAGGCGGTTACCGCCATTGAGATTGGCTAGGTTGTCGCCAAGCAGCGACACATAGATCGGCCATTGATAATACAGTTGCACGGCGACGATGCAGTTCGGGCCGCCGGGCTGATAATTCAAATTTGCGGTATTGAGCTGGCCGTTGGTGACCGGCGCCGTGGTATTGACCGAACTAAAACTTGAATAGGTCGTGACGTTCACGTAGACGCCGCCGCTGCAATCGAACATGCTGCCGGCGAGATATGAGCACACCGCGTTTTTAAAGTCATTCTGCGTGAAACCGACGTTGCCGGTCGTGGGCGATACGTCTTGCTGCGCCTGCCCGGTCATAATCAGCCGGGCGGTATCGGATGCGGCGGATTCCAGAACTTGTCCGGCGTAAAACACGAGTGCGGTTTCAATGATGGCGAAAGTCAGCGCCAGAAACGGAATTGCGACTAGGGCGAACTCGACAGCGGCAGCGCCCTTCTGATGGCGCGCGAATCGGCGGGCGCTGCGCGCGGGCGGCAGCCGGTGAAGTCGGGCGGCAATCAGGCTTCGAATGCGCTCAAACATGGCCACCTTCGAGATCGCTGAGTGGTGCCAAAACGTCTTGGGACCTCATATCAAACACGCGTTGTCGAATTGTTGCGTGGATGAGGAGGTAGCGCGGGTTCCCGTTAAGCGGCCGCTAACCACGATTGCGCCCGAACACGCATCACGGGAAAAGCAGCGCCGACGTTCAGTGCGCGCCGCCCTGCGCCTGGCCGGTACGGGCGCCAGTTTGGCCAAGTGTGGCGCTGAAATAGCTTTGCGAATCGCCCAGGGTAATACGGTGTTCGCAAATCGGCGCGCAGCTGTACGTTTCGCGCTCAGCACCCTTATAGACCACCACCAGATTGCCGCCGGAAGCGCCAAGAACCTCGACGGTTTTGTTCATTACAACCCTGCCCTTGCGATCGAGCGCGAGCATATTGGTGGTGCCATAGCCCTTGCCGGTGATGACCAGAACACCACCGCTTTGCAGGGCGGCATCGGCGATCAGCGGATTCCCGATCACGACGGTGGCGACACGATCAGGCAACTTAATGACCTGCGCCTGATCAACATTGACGGTCACGCTGTCGGCTTGCGCCCCCGGAACGCCAAGCGTGGCCGCGAAAATGATCGTCCAGGCCCAGATCCGGATCAGTCGCCTGCGACGCGCCAACACGACCGGCATTGAATTCTCCAGCACGCTACATGCAACAGGACCCGGCGCAATGATCGCCGGCCGGCGTCAAGAGTTGACTGTAAATTGGTGAATGAAGTGCAAAGACCGACGATTCAAATACGGAACGGACAGCGCGTCGGGCCCTCGAGGCTGACGGAAGGCTCTGCCCGCCGATTTCATTGGCATCTGCCAATTTGTTCATGTGGCCGTCGCTTGCACATACCAAAAATGCATAGAAAGATTTTCGAATTCGGCAGAGAGCCTCAAAGCACTCAACCGGCATATCTAGCCGACTCCATAACCATTATTGCAAACCGCAAACATAAGTTTGGGTATTAGCCCGAGTACATTTCATATACATGAAGTATATATTAGAACAATAATTTATTAACTCTGTTATTGTTCGCGTTATAACTTGTTAACTACGATATATATACATGACATTGACCAGTATTCCTTCAATCACATTAACCTGCGTGCAAGACCTCGTTGGTACGGTCGGACAAGGTTCGATGCAGCCGGAGTCAATTCGGTCCGTCGGATCTGCTCAGACAGCCACGCGTGGATCATCAAGGAGTAACCTATGAAAAATCTCTTCGTGCGTTTCGTGAAGAACGAATCTGGCGCGACCGCTATCGAGTACGGCCTCATTGCCGCCGGCATCTCCGTCGCGATCATCGCGGTCGTGAACGGCCTCGGCTCGCAGCTCAACACCACCTTCAGCACCATTACCTCGAAGCTTGCGGCGCAGTAAGTTAAGTCGCAGTCGATAGCGACTGCGCTGACCGCCGCATCTTGAGATCAATTACGGCTGGGCCGGTAGCCCAGCCGTAACTGCATCACACGTCTGCACATAAAACCCCAGCAGCGATGCCGGGGGTTTATGTTTGGGCACGGGATGGGATAAGGCCGCCGTATTCCATCGCATGCGCAAAAATACAAATCTAGCCGCGGTCACGAACGCGAGTACTCAATATACGCCCGGGAGGAGCCGCACCGTGCGCTCCGCATAATCCCGGTACTCAGGGAAGGCTTCAGACAGCACGAGTTCCTCGTTCTTCATTCGCTCCAACTGGAAGATGCATTGGAGGGCAAGCATGGCCAACGCCCAAGGGGAAAGGTATTGCAGCGTCACCCCAACGAGTGCAACTGCTTCGCCAAGATAGACCGGATGGCGGATCAGGCTGTAAGGTCCGTCCGTCACCAACCGCCGCGCTTCCGGCAGCATGCTGAGCGAACGGCCGAGCTCGAGCACCGCGTAAAGTGCGAATCCAATGCCGCCGACGATCAGCAGCGTCGAGGCGACATGAAGCGATACAGAAATCTCCCGCTTGGGCAGCATTACGATAGCGATGCTCATGAAAGTTCCGGCCACGGCAGCAAACCGCGGATAGAAGCCGGATGCCTTACCGAGCGGCTGACGCCGCAACACCATAAGCGACGCCAACACCGCGAAAAATACCTGCGTAGCGAGATTTGAAGCGATACCGGCAAGTTCGCGGGTGTCGACCGTTGCCAGATCCAGCGATGCAATTTGATGAGCCAGGCGCGGCAGTTGCAGCGTTAAGGCGAATCCGTACCATGCAATCAAGGGCGCGGCGGCCAGCAGATCGTAGAGCTTGGTCCGTTCAAATGTTCGTAAAAAGGTGACCGGAGTGTTTTTCCGCACGGCGTTCGGGTCCGGCTGGTAGATCGTCACGGTCACCCCCGATTGCTTCCCATGCCTTGAAGCATTCGCATCGGCAAAGCCGCACCCGCTCGGCCGAAAAACGCTTCGCGTGGTGCTCATTCAAGTCATTGTTGTTAAAAGAGTTACGGGGACGCAGTAAAGAAAGGCTTATTTGAATTGCGATCTTTTGCTTCCACGAGCAGTTTTCGGCGGATGCTTTACGAACAATAAAGATTTCGGACGCTAACCGAACCGCAAGCTTGCACCGCTTAACGTCACCTGAAGCAGGCGATTCGCACGTAAGGATGATGGCTATGTTGACTGACGTTATCAGGCTCTTGCTGTTCCCGGCCTTGATGGCGTTCGCCGCATCGAGCGATCTTCTGACCATGACCATCTCGAACCGCCTATCGCTCGCGCTCGCTGGCGGATTTTTCCTACTGACAGTCATCACCGGCATGAGCTTGACGGTCATCGGCATGCATGTGGCTGCTGCGACATTGGTGCTGGTGGTTTGCTTCGGCTTCTTTTCGATGGGCTGGATCGGCGGCGGCGATGCCAAACTGGCGGCAGCGACGGCGCTTTGGTTTGGCTTTGACTTCCTGCTGGTTTATCTCATCTATGCAGCACTGTTCGGTGGCGTACTGACTGTGCTGATGCTTCAATTCCGGCGGCTGCCGCTGCCGGACCTGCTAGCCCGTTATCCCTGGATACTCAGGCTACACAATGCCGCCGGCGGCGTGCCGTACGGCATCGCACTCGCGGCCGCGGCGCTTGTCGTCTATCCAAAAACCGGCTGGATGCCCGCGTTTGGCATTTAAACTCCGAGGTATCGGAGGCACGATTCTGGAGACGCTCGCCCCTTGGACTTGTTCGGAGGGCGGGAACCGATTTTCGGAATAGTCCACGCGCCCTGAGAAACCGCAGCAAGACAATATTAACTCGATTTAGATACCGCTCCTTAACCATACCTTGACCTTTAGCTGTTGAAATCCGGTGCAGGCGGTCGCTCTGGCCGCCATGTCGATTACGCGGCCGACCTGGCCGTCATGTCACGGTGAGAGTGAAGCGTATGAAAGCCGCGCGTCTTGTTGTGTTGACCGTTGCCATCGCCGCGGGCGGCGTCGCCGCCATGCTGGCTGGCCGCTCGGAAAAGCCGCCGGAGGTCAAGACCGCGCCGGCTCCGCAGATTGCCACGACCGATGTCCTCGTCGCTAAAGGCGATATCGCCATGGGCCAAACGGTTTCGCGGGGCGACGTGCGGTGGCAAGAGTGGCCAGCCAACGCGGCGACCGGAAACTTCATCCGCAGGTCCGACCGCCCCAATGCCATCGAAGCTCTGTCCGGCTCCATCGCGCGCGCCCCCTTCGTCGGCGGCGAACCGATCCGCGAGGTCAAGCTCGTCAATGCCAAAGGCTCTGGCTTCATGGCCGCGATCCTGCCGACCGGTATGCGCGCCATATCCACGCAGATTTCGCCAGAGACCGGCGCCGGCGGATTCATCCTGCCAAACGATCATGTCGACGTCATCCTGACGCGTCGCGAAACCGATAAAGCAGCCGGCGGCGAAACGCACAGCAGCCAAACCGTTCTTACCAACGTCCGCGTGCTGGCGATCGACCAGAACGTCCAGGAGAAGGATGGGCAGAAGGTCGTGGTCGGCAAGACCGCGACGCTCGAATTAACGCCGCGTCAGACCGAAACACTCGCGCTGTCCCAACAGCTCGGCACTCTGTCGCTGGCGTTGCGGAGCATCGCCGACGCAAGGCAAGACGCGCCGCAATCCGAAGACACTCTGGGCGGACGCCGCACAGGCGTGAACGTCGTGCGTTTCGGAGTGGGCACGATGACGACACCGAAATGATCGAACGAGGGGAATCGGGGACATGGCGATGACGACTTCAATTCGCGCCGCCGCGCTGATAGCACTCGGTTTGGGCACTAGCTTGGTGCCTTCGGCCCCAATTGCGGCAGCCGACAGTCGCACACCGGTGATCCAGGTGGTGGCGAGCGAGGCGACCTCGCGCTTCGTTCCGCTCGGCATCGGCAAATCCGTCGCGATCGACCTCCCGGCCGATATCAAAGACGTTCTGGTCGCGGATCCCAAGATCGCTAACGCGGTCATCCGTTCCTCGCGCCGAGTCTACATGATCGGCGTCGCGATTGGGCAAACCAACATTTTCTTCTTCGATGCCGAGGGCAAGCAGATCGCCGGCTTCGACATTGCCGTTACGCGTGACCTAAACGGGGTGCGCGCCGCGCTCAAGCAGACGATGCCTGATGCCGACATCCATATCGAAGGCGTGGGTGACGGCATCATGCTGTCCGGCACAGCCGCCAGCGCCGCCGAGTCGCAGCAGGCCTACGATCTCGCCACGCGGCTGGTCGGCGACGGCACCAAAGTGGTCAATGGCATTTCCGTGCGCCAGCGCGACCAAGTCATGCTCAAGGTGACGGTTGCCGAAGTGCGCCGCGACGTCATCAAACAACTCGGCATCGATCTAAGCGGCACCTTCAACTACGGCAGCGCCGTCGTTAATCTCAACACGCAAAACTCGTTCTCCGCCACGGGCCAACCGCTCAGCAACACCGCGTTCGCCGGCACCTTTAATAATGTTACCGCGACGTTGCGGGCAATGGATCGCGCAGGCGTGATGCGTACGCTGGCCGAGCCGAACCTGACGGCAATCTCAGGCGAAACAGCGAGCTTCGTCGCCGGCGGCGAGTTTCCGATCCCCAATGGGCTGTCGTGCGACACCACCAAGTCGCCGCCGGTCTGCCAACCCCAGATTGATTTCAAGAAATTCGGCGTAAGTCTGGTCTTTACGCCGGTCGTGCTGTCGGAAGGCCGCATCAGCCTCAAGGTGATGACCGAAGTCTCCGACTTGACCACGGATAACGCGATGACGATCGCGATACCCGGCACGACGCAGTCGCTGACCGTTCCCTCGATCACCACCCGCCGCGCCGAGACCACGGTCGAGATTCCATCCGGCGGTTCGCTGGCGCTCGCCGGTATGATCCAGCAATCGACCAAGCAACAAATCAACGGCGTGCCCGGCCTGATGCAACTGCCGGTGCTCGGCACCCTGTTCCGCAGCCGCGACTACATCAACAACCAGACCGAATTGATGGTCCTAGTGACGCCCTATGTCGTGCGGGCGGTGGCGCAGAAGCAGCTGTCGCGGCCGGACGATGGCTTCTCCGATCCAAACGACCAGTCGACCGTGTTGCTCGGGCGTCTAAACCGCATCTACGGCGCTGGCAAGGCCGAACCGCCGCCGAGTGAATACCACGGCAAATACGGATTTATTCTCGATTGAGCGCCACCGGGAGACGACCGATGACGGGCTTTCTTACAACGAATGCCAGACGCCGCGGCACCACGGCGCTACGCGCGTTGGCGGTGGTCGGTCTCGCCACCTCGCTAGCCGGCTGCTATTCGACGCAGCAGGTGACGCAAGCGCCATATCCCGACGACTACCATCAGCGCCACCCTATTACGCTGAGGGAACGCGAACAAACCGTCGAGGTCTTCGTGGGCCGCAATCGCGGCGGGCTGACGCCAAACCAGCGCGCCGACGTATTGTCTTTCGCGCAAGCCTGGCACCGCGAAGCCACCAGCGGAATCATTGTGGACGTTCCGCACAGCCGGCCGATCGACCGCGCCAGCGCCGAATCCATGCGCGAGATTCAATCCATCTTTGCCGCGTCCGGCGTCCCGCGTACCGCCATCTACATGCGGCCCTACAAAGCGCCGGATCCAACGCTTGCCAGCATCAAGCTCAATTACGCAAAGCTCGCCGCCGAAGCTGGCCCGTGCGGGCTGTGGCCAAACGATCTTGGTGTCAGCTTGGATCCGAGCTACACCGAGAACCGCCCCTATTGGAACTTCGGCTGCGCCAACCAGCGTAATCTCGCCGCAATGGTCGCCAATCCCGAGGACCTGGTGCAGCCGCGCGGCGAAGCGCCACCTTATGCACCGCGCCGCTCGGTAGCGATCGATCACTACCGCAAGGGCGAAAACCCCTCCGGTACTTACCCCGGCGACTACGACAAAGCCAAAATCAGCGATCTCGGCAAATGATCAAACACGCAACACAAGTCGCAGTGTCTGACAAAGAAGCAAAGCCCGCGGCGGTCGACAACGCCGCCGACGAACACATTGCTCCCGCGCCTCGGGTCTCGGCTCAGGCTTTTTGCGAGACGGTCGAGACTGCTGCGGCCGTCCAGGCTGCCGGGGAAGATCGCCGCCTCAGCAAGGCCCATGTGAAAATCCAGATGGGTGGCATCGCCGCCGCGGCCGAGGCCTATCGTGGCTCGCCGACGCCGAACGTTATCGTAATCGAATCGGAACATCATTCCGATGAAATCTTGCACGGGCTCGATCAGCTCGCCGAGGTCTGCGATTCCGGCACACGTGTGATCGTCATCGGCCGCGTCAACGACGTGACGCTATACCGTGAGCTCACGCGGCGCGGCGTGAGCGAGTATCTGATCGCGCCGGTCGGCCCCATCGACATTGTGCGTGCGATTTGCGGGTTGTTCTCGGCGCCCGATGCCAAACCGGTCGGCCGCATCGTCGCCGTGGTCGGCGCCAAGGGCGGCATCGGCGCGTCGACCGTCGCGCACAATATCGGTTGGGCGATCGCGCGCGATCTCTCGCTCAATTCGGTTGTTACGGACCTCGACCTGGCCTTCGGTACCGCCGGCCTCGATTACAATCAGGATCCGCCGCAAGGCATCGCCGACGCGGTGTTTTCACCGGACCGCGTCGACAGCGCTTTTGTCGACCGCTTGCTGTCAAAATGCACTGAGCATCTGAGCCTGCTGGCCGCGCCGGCGACGCTCGATCGAGTCTACGATTTTGGCGCCGATGCGTTCAATTCGATACTCAATTCGCTACGCAGCACGATCCCATGCGTCGTGCTCGACGTTCCGCATATGTGGTCTGGCTGGACCAAGCGGCTGCTTGTCGGCGCCGACGAGATCCTCGTGGTTGCCGGCCCCGATCTCGCCAATCTGCGCAACGCCAAGAACTTGGTTGACCTGCTGCGTACCGCACGGCCGAACGATCACCGCCCGTATTACTGCCTCAACCAGGTTGGCGTGCCGAAACGGCCGGAGATCACGCCGGCGGACTTCGCCAAGGCGCTGGAAGATCAGCCGCTCGTAGTGATCCCGTTCGAGCCGCAGATTTTCGGAACTGCCGCCAACAACGGTCAGATGATCGCGGAGGTGTCGTCGAACCACAAAACCGCGGAAATGTTCCGTCAACTAGCGCAGACGCTGACCGGACGCGCCGAGACGAAACGATCTCGCGGCGGTTTGCTGACGCCCCTGCTCGCCAAACTTATGAAGCGATCGAGCTGATCCTTGTCCGGAGACTTTTCCCGTGTTCGGTAGGCGTAGTGGACCATCTGAAGCGCACGCTGCGGTCCCCGCAGCGGAAACCGCCGCTGCGGCACAACCCAGCGCCGTGCCGAAGCCGGCAGCCGGCGGAGGGATGCAAACCGGACGGGCGCCGATTCCGGCGGACGGGCTGGGCGCACCGCTGATCTCAGCATCGTCTTCAACCCGCTCGCCGACTACGGTCATTATGCCGGCGGTCAATTCGCGCCGCTCGGAAACCTATTACGAGGTCAAGGGCGTTATCTTCGGTGCGCTGATTGAAGCGATCGACTTGGCGCAACTCGCGCGAACTCGATGCCGACAGCGCGCGAGAAGAAATCCGCGACATCGTCAACGAAATCATCGCGATCAAGAACATCGTGATGTCGATCTCTGAGCAGGAAGAACTGCTCGACGATATCTGCAACGACGTGCTCGGTTTTGGTCCGCTCGAGCCGCTGCTTTCGCGCGACGATATCGCCGACATCATGGTGAACGGTTCCGGCACGGTCTACATCGAAGTCAAGGGCAAGATTCAAAGAACCGGCATCCGGTTCCGCGACAATCAGCAGCTACTTAATATCTGCCAGCGCATCGTCAGCCAGATCGGCCGCCGCGTCGATAAATCTTCGCCGATCTGCGACGCGCGTCTGCCGGACGGCTCGCGCGTCAACGCCATCGTACCGCCGCTGGCAATCGATGGCCCCGCCCTCACCATCCGCAAATTCAAGAAGGACAAGCTCACGCTCGACCAGTTGGTCAAATTTGGCACGATCACCGAGCAGGGTGCGGAAATCCTCCGCATTGTCGGCCGCAGCCGGGTGAACACGCTGGTGTCCGGCGGTACCGGTTCCGGCAAAACCACATTGCTCAACTGCCTCACGCAGTTCATTGAAGACGACGAACGCATCATCACCTGCGAAGACGCGGCCGAGTTGCAACTGCAACAGCCGCACGTGGTGCGCTTGGAAACGCGGCCGCCCAACCTGGAAGGCGAGGGCCAGGTGACCATGCGCGATCTGGTGCGCAACTGCCTGCGTATGCGCCCTGAGCGCATCATCGTCGGCGAAGTGCGCGGCCCCGAAGCGTTCGACTTGCTGCAGGCGATGAACACCGGCCACGACGGCTCGATGGGTACTTTGCACGCCAACAACCCGCGCGAGGCGCTGTCGCGCCTTAAATCGATGATCACCATGGGCGGATTCTCGCTGCCATCGCGCACTATTCGCGAAATGATCACCGCCTCAGTCGACGTCGTCATCCAGGCCGCGCGCCTGCGCGACGGCTCGCGCAAGATTACTCACATCACCGAAGTGATGGGGATGGAAGGCGACGTCATCATTACACAGGACCTATTCGTATTCGACATGTCCGGCGAGGATGCACAAGGCAACATCCTCGGCCGTCATCGCTCGACCGGCATTGGCCGGCCGCGCTTCTGGGATCGCGCCCGTTACTACGGCGAGGAAAAGCGCCTGGCCAACGCGCTCGACGCAGCGGAAGCCATTAGCAACTCCATGCGAGCCTAGTCCGGAGCACCATGCAGCCACTCGCTCTGTTCTTTCTGGCGTCGGTCGCAATTGGCGGCATAGCCTGGGTATTTGCTTATCCGTTACTGTCCGGCGAGCGCAAAGCTGAACAACGCATGGCCAGCGTCGCCAAGTTGGAACCGGTGGCGCGCACCACGCGTGCGCATCAGAAGTCGCGGCGCGATGTCATCGAAAATACGCTCAAGGAATTCGACGAGCGCCACAGGAAGACCAAACACGTACCGTTGCTGGTTCGCATTGCACAGGCCGGTCTATCCTGGTCGAAGCAGCAATTCTTCCTCATTTCGGGCGGCATCGGCGCGGTGTTTTTCTTGATTGGGTTGGTCTCTGGCGGCGGCCTTCTGGCAGCTGCCATGTTGGGCCTAGCCGGCGCGTTCGGTCTGCCGCGCTGGCTGCTGTCCTATTTGAAGAAACGACGCGAAAGCCAATTTCTCCATGCCTTCCCCGACGCGGTTGACATCATCGTGCGCGGCGTCAAGGCCGGATTGCCGCTGCTCGACTGCCTCAAAATGATCACGATGGAGGCGCCGGAACCTGTGAAGTCCGAATTCCGCGCAATCGTCGAAACCCAGGCCATCGGCATGCCGCTGGGAGAAGCCTGCATCAAGCTCTACGAGAATATGCCCGTCGCGGAGGCAAATTTCTTCGGCATCGTGGTCTCGATCCAGCAGAGGTCCGGCGGCAATCTCGCGGAAGCCCTGGGTAATCTTTCGCGCGTGCTGCGCGACCGCAAAAAGATGAAAGCCAAAATCCAGGCCATGTCGCAAGAAGCGAAGGCGTCGGCGGCTATCATCGGCGCACTGCCGCTCGCGGTCATGACCCTCGTCTACATCACGAGTCCAAATTACATCTCGCTGCTGTGGATCGCACCACTCGGTCGCGTGATGCTGGCCGTTTCCGTGGTGTGGATGTCGATGGGCGTTATGGTGATGAAGAAGATGATCAACTTCGATTTCTAACGTACATGCCTCGTAACGACGTAGGGTACTGATGCTCGATTTCTTGATCAATTCGCTCAATCCCAAGACACTGACGATGTTGTTCGCCGCCATCGCCGCGGTCGCTACGGTCTTGACGCTGGCAATGCCGTTGGTGTTTGCCGATCCGCTCGGTAAGCGCATGAAGGCGGTCGCGCTCGAGCGAGAGAAAATTCGTCAGCGCGAACGCGAACGCTTGGCGCAGGCGCAACAGAAGGTCAATCTGCGTCCCTCGGCGAAGCAATCCATTCAGGCAATCGTCGATCGCTTCAATTTGAAGAAATGGGTCGGGCAAGAGGAAGCGCGGCTCAAGCTGGTGCAAGCCGGCTATCGCGGGCAGGCACCTTACATCACCTATCTGTTTTTCCGCATGGTGACTCCTGCGGCGACGGCCTTGTTTGCCGCAGTTTATCTATTCGTCATCGTCGACTTCCATCAGTCGGCGATTGTCAAGTTTGGCATGTGCATTGCCGCCGCCTATGTGGGCATGCATTTGCCGCTGATGATCCTCAAAAACAAGATTCAGCGCCGCCAGCTATCGATCAAACGCGCGTTCCCCGACACGCTCGACTTGCTGCTGATCTGCGTGGAATCCGGAATGTCGATCGAAGCCGCCTTTAAAAAGGTAAGTGATGAAGTCGGCACGCAATCGGTGGCGCTCGCCGAGGAGCTCACGCTCACGACTGCTGAATTGTCCTACCTGCCGGATCGCCGCCAGGCCTACGAGAACCTTGCCAAGCGTACCGACTTGGAAGGCGTGAAATCGGTTTGCATGGCGCTGCAGCAGGCGGAACGTTACGGCACACCGCTCGCTAACATGCTGCGCGTTATGGCGCAGGAAAACCGCGACATGCGCATGTCGGAAGCCGAGAAGAAGGCCGCCGGCCTGCCACCCAAGCTGACCGTGCCGATGATTTTGTTCTTCCTGCCGGTCCTGTTCGTCGTTATTTTGGGCCCGGCCGCGATCAAGGTCATGGCGATCCGCTGATCGCCGCGCGGCGGGGCTATCAAACCGGCAAGATTGCCCGCAATTGCAGTTTGTGATCAGGTCCCGGCGTCAGGGGCGGGCATATAGGGCTGCCCGTCTTTTTTCGTCCAGCGGCCGCGTTGCGCTAGCATCTGCTTCAGGTAGGCGACATTAGCGGCGGCCTCGTCTGGCGGCAGATCGGCGCGCGCGATCTGCGCGGCTTCCGCGAAACGGCCCTGCAGGCCCACCACAAGAGCGAGATTTTGCCGGACCTTTGGTGCCGCATCGGGCCGCGCCATGGCCTGCCGCAAAGTAACCTCGGCGCGGCGCAGATCTTTCGTCAGTGCGTACGACAGCCCGAGATTGGACAAGATCGAGGGCTCGTCTGGCACGATGCGCAGCGCCGCCGCATAGTGCTGCTGCGCCTCAGTATGGCGGCCGAGCTGGTCGAGCACGGCGCCCTGCGCGTTGAGGATGCGCCAATCCGGATTGTCCGGGGTATGCGCACGGGTCAGGACGTCGAGCGCCTGATTGTAATCGCCGACCTCGGCCAAGGCGCGGCCGTAAGCGCCGAGCAATTGCATGTTATGCGGATTGCGGATGGCAGCCTGCTGCAGCACGGCAACGGCCTGAGCACGCTGGTCGGTTGCACGCAACGCCCGGGCATAGGCGACGGCGGCGTTGGGGTCATTGGGGTTTTCGCGGTAATGCGCACCCCACACATCGAGCGAGCGCCGCCATTCGGCGTCGGTCCGCGGTGCTTCCGGCGCGGTAACCGAGCCGGTGATGTCGTCGCCGGTAGTCTTGCAGCCGGCGACCGACAAGGCCAGCACGGCCATAACGACGGCGGAGGCAAAGAGGCGGGCGGCAAGGGCCGGTCTAGGCATGCCCGAGCAATAAAACGTTAACCCTAACGACTGGTTAACTTGTATTCTGGTCCTCCCGAGCAGGCATAAGATCGCGGCATGGAACTAACTCTCACCCCCGACGAATTGGCGCTGCAGGCGCCCGCCCGGGAATTCTCGCGAAAGGTGGTGCGGCCGCGCGCGGCGGCGATCGACCGCGACGAACAGTATCCATGGGACATCGTGAACGTTTTGGCGGGAGCCGGCTTCCTCGGCATGACCCTGCCGAAAGCGCTCGGCGGGCAAGGCCGATCCTTCCTGGATGCCGTGCTGGTGATCGAGGAAATGGCCAAATCCTGCACGGTCGCCGCGCGCATCGTGGTCGAGACCAATATGGGCGCCATCTCGACGATCATGGCCTATGGCAGCGAGGCACAGAAAAAGCTCGCCGCACGGCTGGTGCTCGCGGGTGACAAGCCGGCCATCTGCATCACCGAACCGGACGCCGGCAGCGACGCTACGGCCATGGCCACGCGCGCCGACAAACGCGGCAACGTCTACGTGATCAACGGCAAGAAGCAATGGATCACGGGTGCCGGGGTATCGCGCCTTCATTTGATCTTCGCGCGCGTATTCGACGAGCGCGGGCAAGAACTCGGCATCGGTGGCTTCCTGGCGGTGCGCGACGAGACCAGTGGACCGTACTTGGGCCTGCGCGTAACGCGGCGCGAGCAGACTATGGGTCTGCGCGGCATGCCGGAAGGCGAGCTGACCTTCGAGAATCTCGAGGTGCCGGCGGATATGCTCGTGGTGCCGCCATCCGGTTTCCGGCGCGGCTTTGCCGATTTGATGAACGCCTATAACAGCCAGCGCGTCGGCGCCGGCACTGTGGCGATGGGGATCGCCGCCGGCGCGCTCGACCATGCGCTCGACTGGGCGAAAACGCGCCAGCAGTTCGGCCGCAAGATCGGCGAGTTCCAGGGCCTGCAATGGATGCTGGCCGACATGCAGACCCAGCTCACCGCGGCCCGTCTGATGCTTTACGCCGCCGCGCGTTCGCGCGGGCCGGGCGGCAGCGCCTTTCCCGATCCGATGCTGGCGGCGCAGGCGAAAATCTTCGCCTCGGAGAGCGCGATCAAAATCGTCAACGACGCATTGCAGTTTTTCGGCGCGCGCGGCTATTCGCGCGAGCTGCCGCTCGAACGTATGGCGCGCGACGTGCGCATGTTCACCATCGGCGGCGGCACCGCGCAGATTCTGCGCACGCTGGTCGCCTCAAAGATGCTGGGCTGGAAGCTGCCGCAAACACGCGATGGCTATGGTCCGAAATCATCCATGCGCGACGCCGCGGAGTAGACATGCATCCGATGTTCGTTAAAGCCGCTGACGGGGCAACGATCCCGATCCTGTTCGTCAACGCCGCCACATTCGACGGCGTCGTACAAAAGGTTGACGACCGCGAGCAAGTTTACATCCGCGCGGCCGGCTATGAACCCAAGCCCGGCCGCCATCTCGTCGTGCCTAAATCCGACGGCACTCTCGCCGGCGTATTGTTCGGCATTGAAGCCGCCGACGCTCCAGTGAAAGACCCGTTCCGGCCGGGACTGCTTGTGACGTTGCTGCCGCCGGGGACCTATCGCTTCGCCAACGCGCCATGCGATGCGCGGCTGGCAGCACTCGCCTTCGCGCTCGGCGCCTACCAATTCACCCGCTACCGCAAGGCGGAGGAACGCAACGTGCAACTGGTGGTGCCCGAGGGCGTCGATGGCGACGATCTCACCCGCATCGTCGAAGGTGTGACGCTGGCGCGCGATCTCATCAACACGCCGTCGAACGATATGGGGCCAGCCGAATTGGAACAGGCCGCCCGCGCGCTGGCCAAGCAGTATGACGCCAATGTGCAAGTCACCGCAGGCGAGGCGCTCGCCAAGAATTTCCCGCTGATCGCCGCGGTCGGCGCCGGCTCGGCGCGCACCCCGCGGCTGATCGACATGACATGGGGCAGCGTCACCGACCCCAAGATCACGCTGGTCGGCAAGGGCGTCTGCTTCGATACCGGCGGGCTCGACATCAAGAACGACGCCGGCATGCTCAATATGAAAAAGGACATGGCCGGCGGCGCCACTGCGCTCGCGCTCGCGCACATGATCATGGCGCGCAGGCTCAAAGTACGGCTGCGCGTGATCATCCCGGCTGTGGAAAATTCGATCTCCGGCACCAGCTTCCGCCCGCGCGACATCTATCAATCGCGCAAAGGAATCAGCGTCGAGATCGGCAACACCGACGCCGAGGGCCGGTTGATCCTGGCCGATGCGTTGACTCTCGCCGATGAGGACAAGCCGGCGCTGGTTGCCGATTTCGCTACGCTGACGGGCGCGGCGCGCGTCGCGCTCGGGCCCGACGTGCCGGCGGCCTTCACCGACGACGATACGCTCGCTGACGAAATCGCGCGCTTTGCGGCATCCGAGAACGATCCGCTCTGGCGCATGCCGCTGTGGCGACCTTACGAGGCGATGCTCGATTCCAAGGTGGCCGATACCAACAATGTCAGTACCGGCGGCCAGGGCGGCGCCATCACCGCGGCGCTGTTCTTGCGCAAATTCATCGCCGCGAAATCCTGGCTGCACCTCGACATCTTCGCCTGGACTCCCGTCGCCAAGCCCGGGCGCCCCGAAGGCGCCGAACTGCAATCGGCGCGCGCGCTTTATGCGCTGCTGTGCGCGCGTTACTCGTAAGAGCAATGGTCGCGCTGGATCCCCGCATCAACCCGTTCCGCCCCGAGATCGCGGCCAAACATCTGCAAGGCCAGGTGGAGGCGGCGCGTTTCGTCGAGGGCACGCGCCACGAGATCATCGAGCCGATCACAGCCTTGCGCCGCGCGCCATCGCATGAAGCGCAGCTCGACACCCAGGCGCTGCTGGGCGAGCGCGTGATCGTCTACGAAACGACCGATGAGGGATGGGCCTGGGGCCAGCTCGAGACCGACGGCTATGTCGGCTGGCTGTCTGCCAATGCACTCGGCAAGCCCGGCCCGGCGGCGACGCACAAAGTGTCGGTGCCGCGAACGCTTGGCTTCCCCGGTCCGGACATCAAGCTGGCGCCGGCGGTTGCGCTGCCGATGGGCGCCCAACTCGCCATCGTATCGCAGGGCGAGCATTTCGCGGTCACCGCCAATCGCTGGCATCTGCCGATCGTGCATCTCGCGCCGATCAAGGCGAGAGAGTCGGATTTTGTCGCGGTTGCCGAGGAATTTCTGCATACGCCCTATCTGTGGGGCGGCAAGACCTCGCTAGGACTGGATTGTTCCGGGCTGGTACAAGTAGCGCTGCAAGCGGCCGGCGTCGCTTGCCCACGCGACAGCGACATGCAAGAACTCGCGCTTGGCAAATTGTCGTCGCTCGGCGAGCTGCGGCGTGGCGATCTGGTGTTCTGGAAGGGCCACGTCGCCATCGCATGCGACGGCGACACTTTGCTTCACGCCAACGCGCACCATATGGCGGTAGCCATCGAGCCAGCTTCGGACGCGATTGACCGCATCAAAGCTGCCGGCAGCGAGATCACCAGCATCAAGCGGATCTAGCGACCGAGCAATTCGCGCAACCGCCCGCGATTGAGCGCGAGCCATTGCAAGGCGATGACCAGCGGCCCATTGCGCATCGTGCCGGCCGTGAGCGCAGCAAGCGCGGCGTCGATCGGCACGCGCATGACGCTGATGCGCTCGCCTTCCGTCGCCTGCGTGCGCTCGGGTACACGCACGGCATCGACAGTGGCGAGAAAGACGGTCACCTCTTCGTCGGTCAATCCCGGCGTGGTCAGATAACTGAACAGTTCGACCAGCGCGGTCGGCGGGACGCCAATCTCCTCGCTGCATTCACGCCGCGCGGCATCGGCCAGCGTCTCGTCCTGCTCCATCCGTCCGGCCACGATCTCGATCAACTCGCCCTTGCCGTTGGCAAGTTGGGCGGGAAGGCGAAATTGCCAAATCAGCACGATTTCGTCGCGCGCAAGGTCGATCGGCAGCACGGCGGCGACCTTGCCCGCACGGATAACGTCGCGCCGCTGCTCGACCGGCAAATCGCCGTCCTTCAGCGTCACATGGTAACGCTCGTAACCGAAATAGCCTTTGGCGAGCGGTTCCGAGGGCGACACATCGACATCGGCAGGGCGGTCGGCGAGGTCAGGCACAACCATCGTTCAGCACACGACCTTGCCGCAAGCACGCACTGCGGCAATCACGGTCTGCAACGGCTTCAACCCGGGGTGTCCCACAATGGCGACACCGTCGATGACATAGGCGGGCGTCGCTGCAAGGCCAGCCTCGCCGCCGAAAGTCGCGTTATCGCGCAAAATATTAAGCGTCGCCTCGGTATTGGCGATGCTCGCCAGTTTCTGCGGATCGAGACCCATGTCCTTGGCGACCGCGAGGACTTTCGGACCGTCGATAGTGCCGCGGTTGGCGTAGATGCGGCGATGAAATTCGAGGTATTGATCCGGCGTCAGCTGTTTCGCGGCGGCGATCTCAACCATCGCGCCGCGCACGGAAGCCACCGACAAGACGGCATACGGCACGAAGATCAATTTGAGGTTGCTGTCGGAGCGGACCAGTGTGTCGATATCGGCGGCGGCCTCGCGGCAATAAGGACAATTGAGATCGTAAAACTGCAGCAGCGTCACGTCGCCGTTCAGATTGCCCACCGGGACCTTGCCCGGCAGCTTGTCGAGCCGCGCGGCGAGCGCGGGCTTGAGCTCGAAATTGGCGATTGTTTCGCCGTCATAGGCTTTGATCGGGTAGCGGGTGGGCAGGTTTTGCGCTGTCGCCGCGACGGCGCCGAACACGCAAAAGCCAAACGCGAGACCGATGATCGATTTTTTCATTGCGACACGACGCCCTCCGGGGCGGTTTCCAGATTGAAGGCAGCGGCAAACAGAGCGCGCGTATAGTCGCTCTTCGGCGCCTTGAACAGCTCGGCCGCCGCGCCCTCTTCCACCACCTTGCCGTTGCGCAGCACCAAGAGCCGGCTCGCCAAGGCCGCCACCACACGCAGATCGTGTGAGATGAACATGTAAGTCAGGTCGCGTTTTCTCTGAAGATCGCGCAACAGATCGACCATCTGCGACTGAATGAGCATATCGAGCGCACTGGTCGGCTCGTCGAGCACGATGAAGGTCGGCTCCAGAACCAGCGCGCGCGCCAGCGCGATGCGCTGGCGCTGTCCGCCGGAATATTCATGCGGATAGCGGAAGCGCGCCGCCGGATCGAGCCCGACGTCGTTGAGTGCGGCCACCACACGCCGTTCGCGCTCGGCCGCCGACAAATGCGGATGATGCACCCACAGGCCCTCCTCGATGATGTCGGAGACCGACATGCGCGGCGATAGCGAGCCGTAAGGGTCCTGAAACACGATCTGCATGTCGCGGCGATAGGGCCGCATTTCCTTGAACTTCAGGCCTTGAATCGTATGGCCCATGAACACGACCGGGCCCTGTGAGGAGATCAGCCGCAGGATGGCGAGGCCGAGTGTGGTCTTGCCCGAGCCCGATTCGCCCACGACGCCGAGCGTTTCCCCCTTGCGGATTTCGACGCTGACGCCGTCCACCGCCTTGATGTGGCCGACGACTTTGCGCAGCACGCCGCGCTTGATCGGGAACCAGACCTTGAGATCGTCGGCCTGCACCACCACCGGCGCCTGCGGCCGCGGCGGCGCCGGATCGGGCTTCGGCTCGGCGGCAAGAAGCGCGCGGGTGTAAGGATGCTCCGGCGCGGTGAACACGCGCTCGACCGGCCCGCGTTCGACGATCTTGCCGTTGTGCATCACGCAAACCCGGTCGGCAAGCTTGCGCACGATGCCGAGATCGTGGGTGATGAACAGCATCGACATGCCGAGCCGCGTCTGCGTGTCCTTCAACAGCTTGAGAATCTGCGCCTGCACAGTGACGTCGAGCGCCGTGGTCGGCTCGTCGGCAATCAACAGATCGGGTTCGTTGGCCAGCGCCATGGCAATCATGACGCGCTGGCGCTGGCCACCGGAAAGCTGATGCGGGTAACTCCCGAGGCGGCTTTCCGGATCGGGAATGCCGACCTGGCCGAGTAATTCGACGATCCGCGCCCTCGCCTTCTCGCCCCCAAGACCCTGGTGAATCAGCAAAATTTCCCGTATCTGCTTCTCGATCGTGTGCAGCGGATTGAGCGACGTCATCGGCTCCTGAAAGATGATGGTGATGTCGTTGCCACGCACGTGGCGGATTTCGTTCTCCGGCATGGTCAGAAGCTCGCCGCCCTTGAACACGATCGAGCCGGACGGATGGTGCGCCGCCGGATAAGGCAAGAGCTTCATCACCGACAGCGCGGTGACGGATTTGCCGGAGCCGCTTTCACCGACCAGCGCCACGGTCTCGCCTTTGCCGATGTCGAACGACACGCGGTCGACCGCCAGGACTTCGCGCGCGCCTTGCCCGAAGGCGACCGAGAGATCGCGGATCGACAGAAGGTTTTCGCCCGTGCCGGTCATCGGAAGGTCTTTCTCGGATCGAAGGCGTCGCGCACCGCTTCGCCGATGAAGATCAACAGCGACAGCATGATGGCGATGGAGAAGAAGCCAGTGAGGCCGAGCCACGGCGCCTGCACGTTCGCCTTGCCCTGGCTGAGCAACTCGCCGAGCGACGGCGAACCCGGCGGCAGGCCAAAGCCGAGGAAGTCGAGCGCCGTGAGCGTCATCACCGATGACGACAAAATGAACGGCAGAAACGTCATGGTCGCCACCATGGCGTTCGGCAAGAGGTGCCGGAAGATGATCACCGCATTCGACACGCCGAGCGCGCGCGCCGCCTGGATATATTCGAAATTACGCCCGCGCAGGAATTCCGCGCGCACCAAGCCGACCAGCGACACCCAGGAGAACAGCAGCAAGATGCCGAGCAGCACAAAAAAGCCTGGCACCAGCACGGAGGAAATGATCAAGAGCAGATAGAGCGACGGGATCGAGGTCCAGATCTCGATGAAACGCTGGAACAGAAGATCGGTCCAGCCGCCGAAATAGCCCTGCACCGCGCCGGCGGCAACGCCGATGATCGATGACACGATGGTCAGACACAAGCCGAATAGCACCGAAATGCGGAAGCCGTAGATCAGCCGCGCCAAAACGTCACGGCCACCGTCGTCGGTGCCGAGCCAATTGTATTCGAGATCGCCGCATTTGGCGAAGCCGTGCGTGGCGGCGAATTCGCAATCCTTTTGCGTCAGCATCCAGGTCGGCTTCGACGGGAACGGCGACGGCGGCTTGCTCACTTGCGTGTTGTAGGAGAAGCGGATCGGTGGCCACAGCACGGTGCCGCCCGCCTTCTTGATCAGGCCCATCAAGTAGTCGTCGCGATAATCGGCGGCAGTTCCGAATAGATTGGGGTCTTTCTCCTTGGCGAAAGCCGTGTCGGGATAGGTCACCACCGCCGGGAAGAACGATTGGCCGTTGACGTGGATGTAGATCGGCTTGTCGTTGGCGATAAATTCGGCCAACAGTGAAATCAGAAACAGCGCCAGAAAAACCCACAACGACCAATAGCCGCGCCGGTTGACCTTGAAATTCTCCCAGCGCCGCCGGTTGAGCGGCGAAATCGAAATCCAGTGCTGCTCCGGCGGCACGTCGAGGCCTGAAATGCCGACCGCCGTGATGTCGGGCGACTTGATGCCGGTGCGCGCGTCCACCTCAAACCTCCCGCGTCTCAAAATCGATGCGCGGATCGATCCACGTGTAGGTCAGGTCGGAGATCAGGTTCACCACCACGCCGATGAGGGAGAACATGTAGAGCGTGGCGAACACCACCGGATAATCGCGGTTGAGCACGCTCTCGAAGCCGAGCAGGCCAAGGCCATCGAGTGAGAAAATGGTCTCGATCAGCAGCGAGCCGGTGAAGAAGGCGTGCACGAAGGCGCCGGGGAAGCCGGCGATCACGATCAGCATGGCGTTGCGGAAAATATGGCCGTACAGCACCTGATTTCTGGTACAGCCCTTGGCGCGCGCAGTAAGCACGTATTGCTTGCGGATCTCCTCCAGGAACGAGTTCTTGGTCAGCAGCGTCATGGTGGCAAAAGCCGACAACGCCATCGACACGATCGGCAGCGTCAGGTGCCAGAAGTAGTCGCCGATCTTGGCGTACCACGGCAGTTGCCAGAAATTCTCCGACACCAGACCGCGCAACGGGAAGATGTCGAAGAACGAACCGCCGGCGAACAGGATGATCAGCAATATCGCAAACAGGAATCCGGGAATGGCGTAGCCGACAATGATCACGCTCGACGTCCACACGTCGAAGCGCGAGCCGGCGTCGACCGCCTTACGGATGCCGAGCGGGATCGAGATCAGGTAGGTGAGCAACGTCATCCAGATGCCGAGCGAGATCGACACCGGCAGCTTTTCCTTGATCAACTGCAAAACGCCGATGTCGCGGAAATAACTCTTGCCAAAATCGAAGCGGATATAGTTCCACAGCATGATGCCGAAGCGCTCGTAGGCGGGCTTGTCGAAGCCGAACTGCTTTTCCAGCTTCTTGATGAATTCCGGATCGAGTCCTTGCGCGCCGCGATATTTCGACGTCACCGCGTCGACGCCGGACCCGCCCTGCACCAGGCCGCGGCTGCCGAAATCGCCGCCGGGCGAGCCGGAAATGCGCGAGGTCGCGCCGGTGTCGGCGCCGGTGAGCTTGGCGATCACCTGTTCGACCGGTCCGCCCGGCGCAAACTGCACCACGGCGAACGCCACCAGCATGATGCCGAACATGGTCGGGATCATGAACAGCACGCGGCGGATGATGTAGGCGGTCATGCAACTCTCAGTATGTCATTCGGAGACGGCGCGAAAGCGGCAACTTCCCTCTCGTGCAGAACTAACCCTTTTGTTCCAACTTCGCCGCCTTGTCGCGGTCGTACCACCAGGTTTCCGGAATACCCCGGAAATACCGAGGTCTTGTCGCGGGCCAGCTGAATGTATCCCAATAGGCGATGCGGTGCGCCGGCAGGTACCAGTGCGGAATCCAGTAGCGGCCCGAACGAAACACACGGTCGAGCGCCCGGCAGGCAACGGTGAGTTCGGCGCGCGTCTTCGCGGCGATGATGTGGCCGATCATCGCGTCGATCGCCGGATCGGCGATGCCGGCGTGATTCTGCGAGCCTTTGATCGAAGCGGCCTGCGATGCCAAATAGGTGCGCAGCGAATCGCCGGGCGTCGAGGAGAAGCTCAGGCGGTCGACTGTGATGTCGAAATCGAAATCGTCGACGCGTTTGCGGTATTGCACCGGATCGACGAGGCGGAGGCTCGCTTCGATGCCGAGCGTGCCGAGGTTCTTGATGAAAGGCAGATGGTGCGGCTGCAGGCCTGGCTCGTCGTCCAGGAATTCGATGGTGACCGGTTGGCCGTTCGGCAGCACCCGCCGGCCGTTGACGACGGGGTAGCCCGCTTCGGCAAGCAGTTGCGCGGCGCGGCGCAACAAACGGAGATCGTGGCCGCTGCCGTCGCTCACCGGCGGCACGTAAGGCTCGCCGAATACGTCCTCGGGCACCTTGCCGCGGAACGGCTCGAGCAGCGCGAGCTCCGCCGCATCCGGTTTGCCGGTCGCCATCAGCGGCGAATTCGGAAATAATGACACCGTGCGCTTATAGGCGCCGTACATGATATTCTTGTTGGTATATTCGAAATCGAAGGCGTCGATCAGCGCCTCGCGCAAACGGCGGTCCTTGAATTTCTCACGCCGGGTGTTGATGAACCAACCTTGAGCACCGGACAGCGTTGCGTCCGGTATCTCTTCGCGCTTGACGCGGCCATCCTTGAAAGCGGGGAAATCGTAACGCGTCGCCCAGGTGCGCGAGGTGAACTCCTCGCGGAACAAATAATTCTTGGCGGTGAAACCGACGAAGCCGACCTCGCGATCGCGGTAATATTCGTAGCGGATCGTGTCGAAATTGCTTTGCCCGCGCGACACCGGCAGATCGGCGCCCCACCAGTCCTTCACCCGCTCGAACTCGATGAAATGCCCAATGTCGAAACGCCCGACCTTGTAGGGGCCGCTGCCGAGCGGGATTTCCAGCGTCGACCGATCGAACGGCTGCTTGGCGTAATAGGCCCCAGAAAAGATCGGCAGGCTAGCGACGAACAGCGGCACGTCGCGCGCCCGCTTTTCGGCAAAGCGCACCACGACAACATGTTCGCCGACCGCCTCGGCGCTTTTGAAATCGCGTAACGACTGAGTAATGATCGGGTGACCTTTGTCCTTCAGCGTCGTCAGCGACCAGACCACGTCATGCGCGGTGAACGGCGTGCCGTCGTGGAATCTTGCCGAGTCGCGAAGCGTGAAGCGGTAGGTCAGCCCGTCGTCGGATATCCGCACGCTCTTCGCTGCCAGCCCATACATGGCGTCGGGCTCATCGCCCGAGCGCACCATCAGCGACGCAAACGTATAATCCATGCCGAAGGCGCCCTCGCCTTTCAAAATGTAGGCGTTGAGCGAGTCGAAGGTGAGGAACGAACCGTTGTAGCCGCGGCTCGACACCGCCTCCGAATAGACGCCGCCTTTCGGCGCGGACGGATCGACGTATTTGAAGTGCGGGAAATCCGCCGGGTAAGCGAGATCGCCGAACGCCGACATGCCGTGGCGTTCCGCCTTATTTGCGGCCTCTTGGGCGGCGGCCGGCGACGCGAATTTCGCGGCGGCGACCGCGCCGGCCGACAACACAAGCGCGTGGCGGCGGGTAATCAAGACTTCTGCGGCACCTTGGCCGCTTTCGCCGTGTCCCACCACCAGGTGGTCGGGAACGCCGATGCACCATACTTCGGCATGGTCTGCGGATGGCTGAAGCGATCCCAGCGCGCCGTGCGCTCAAAGGGATAGCTCCATTGCGGTACGACGTAGAAATTCCACAACAGCACGCGGTCGAGCGCCCTGGTGGCCGCAATCAAGTCGTTGCGGGTTGTGGCGAAGATGACCCGCTCGATCAGCTTGTCGACCGCCGGATTCTTGATGCCGATGAGGTTACGCGATCCTGGTTGGTCGGCGGCCTGCGAGCTCCAGAAGCCACGCTGCTCGTTGCCGGGCGACAGCGACTCGCCCCAGGATGCGATGATGATCTCGTAGTCCCACTGCCGCAGTCGGTTGACGTATTGCGAGCTATCGACCGTCCGCACCGACACGGCGATGCCGAGGCGCTCCAGCGACGGCTTGTAGAAAAGCACCACGCGCTCGAAGGCAGGCTGACTGACCAGCAGCTCGACCGACAGCGGTTCGTTTGTTTTGGTGTTGATCAGCTTGGTGTCGCGAATCTCGTAGCCGGCCTCACGCAGCAGAGCGAGCGCCGCCCGCAGATTGTTGCGCAAAGCCTGCTGATTGCCACCGATCGGATTGGTGTAGGGCTTGGTGAAAACATCGCCCGGGATCTCGTTACGAACGGTTTCGAGAATCTCCAGCTCCTTTCCGTTGGGAATGCCGGATGATGCTAATTCAGTGCCGTAAAAGTAACTGTCGATCCGCTTGTATTGACCGAAGAAAAGCTGCTTGTTCATCTCCTCGAAATCGAGCGCAAAGTTAAACGCCCGGCGCAAGCGCGCGTCCTTGAATTTGTCGTGCCGGATGTTGAAGGCGAAGGCCTGCATCACGCCAATGCTGCGGATCGGGAATTCCTCCTTCACCACCTTTTTTTCTTTCAGGGCTGGGAAATCGTAGGCAGTCGCCCAATCCTTGGCGCTGTTCTCGGTGCGCCAATCGACCCGATCGCCCTTGAAGGCTTCGAGCGCGACCGTGGAATCTCGGAAATACTCGTAGCGGAAGGTTTGAAAATTGTAGGTGCCGATTTTCACGTTGAGGTTCTTGCCCCAGTACTCCACAACCTTCTCGTAAACGATGGTGCGGCCGGGCGCGAACTCCTTCACGCGGTAAGGCCCCGAGCCGAGCGGCGGCTCCAGCGTCGTCTGCGTCACGTTGCGCTTGTTGCCGGATTTGTCGGTGCCCTCCCACCAGTGTTTCGGCAGGATCGGCAATTGGCCAACGATCTGCGGCAGTTCGCGATTGCCCGGACCATCGAAAGTGAACGTCACTTCGCGCTCGCCGGTCTTCCCGGCCTTGGTAACATGACGGAAGTAAGCGCCGTAAAATGGATTGTTCGCCTTGAACGCATCGAATGAAAAGATGACATCCTCAGGCGTAACCGGCTTGCTATCCTGCCAGCGCGCCTCGGCGCGCAGGCGATAGCTGACGGACGATCGATCGTCGGGGTATCTCACCGCTTCCGCCAACAGGCCGTAATCAGTGGACACCTCGTCGAAGGCCGACGTGGTCAAGGTCTCGACAAAGAGTTCGGTGCCGTCGGCGACCGAACCTTTCACGCCCTGCACCACGGTGTTGAAATTGTCGAACGTGCCGACCGAAATCTGTCGAACCTCGCCGCCCTGCGGCGCGGCCGGATTGACGTAGTCGAAATGCGGAAAGCCTTCCGGATATTTGATATCGCCGAACAGCGAGAGACCGTGCCGCCACTGCGGGGTCTGCGCCGCGGCTTTGCCCGGCAGCAACCCCACGCCGAGCGTACCCATCGCGGGCGCGGCCAGCGCGGCGGCTGCGCCGTGCAGAACGGAACGGCGGGTCAATTTCATCGCAAGGCTCCGGCGCGGCTCACGCGCTGTCTCTGCAATCGCGCGCGATTATGTCGGTTTTTCGGTCCGCCACCAGCGACCTCACGCCGCGCCCTAAATTGAAACGGCCGGGCTCAAGCCCGGCCGCACCAGATTGACGCTAACGCCGCGATCACTTCGCCGGCGCGGCAGCAGGCGCCGGCGCCTTGGGCGCCTCGGCCGGCTTGGCAGGCGCCGCCCCAGCGGCGGGCGCCGGAGCGGCTGCCGCCGCCTTCGGCAACGGCACTGGACTGTCGGACAGCGTGCGCAGGTAAGCGATCACGTCGGCCCGCTGGGATTCGCGCGAAAGGCCGGCAAAGGTCATCGCGGTACCGGGGATGTATTCACGCGGGTTGGCGAGGAACTTGTTCAGCTCGTCATAAGTCCATTTGCTGCCCTTGGCTTTCATAGCCGCGGAGAAGTTGAAGTTGCGGCCTTCGCCACGTTCGCTGCCGACGATACTCCACAGATTGGGGCCGACGCGGTTCGGACCGCCCTTCTCGAAGGTATGGCAGGCCTGGCATTGCTTGGCGGTCTGCTGCCCCTTCTCGACCGACGCCGAGGCCAGCAGGTTCTCGATCGGTTCCTCGGGCGCTTTGGCGGCAGGCTTTTCACCCGCGCCCAGCGTCTTGACCGCGATTGCGTAGCCGGGCTTGGCCGGCTTTTCCGGCGCGAAAAGAGCGCCGGCCGCGATGTTGAGTGCGAGCAGAACCAGGCAGGTGCCAAGGATGGCGCCAAGGACCTTGTTGAGTTCAAAGGAATTCATCGAAAAAAGGCTCCCGAAGGGGCGCGAACCGGCAGGGGGACAAATTCGCCGCGAAGGGCTCGGCGGCGGCGGACAGATACCGTTTTGCCTCAAGTCTGGCAACCCGTATAAGCGCCGCGGCCCACTCGACATTCGTTCAGGGCGGGCCGCCGACGCCGGTAGCCAAACCGATGCCCGACACCATCGTCCTCATCCCGGCCCGCATGGCCTCGACCCGCCTCCCCGGCAAGCCCCTGGCGGATATTGCCGGCCTGCCGATGATCGCGCACGTGCTCCACCGCGCGTTAGCAGCCAAAATCGGCGAGGCGGCGGTGGCGACCGATTCCGAAGCGGTGGCAGCGGCGGTGGAAAAGTCGGGCGGCCGCGCGATCATGACGCGGACTGATCATGTGTCAGGCTCGGACCGCATCTATGAGGCGCTGGAGGCGCTCGATCCCGAACATCGCATCGGCGTGGTGGTGAACGTGCAAGGCGACCTGCCGACCATCGAGCCCGCCGACATCCGCGCGGCGCTAGGTCCGCTGTCCGACCCCGCTGTCGATATTGCGACGCTGGCGGCGGTGATTACCGATCCGTCGGACCTCACCAATCCGAACGTGGTCAAAGCCATCGGACCGCCGGCGGTGTCCGGCCGCTTCCGCGCCACGACCTTCACCCGTGCGAACGCGCGCGGTCCCGGGCCGCACTATCATCACATAGGGCTTTACGCTTACCGGCGCGCGGCGCTGGAGCGTTTCGTCAAGCTGCCGCCTTCCGCGAATGAGCAACGCGAGCGGCTCGAGCAGTTGCGCGCGCTCGACGCCGGCATGCGCATCGAGGTCGCCGTGGTGAAAAGCGTTCCGCTCGGCGTCGACACGCCGGAAGAGCTGGCGAAAGCGCGCCAAATGCTCGCCGGTTGAACTCGACCCTGAAGGTCTGCACAAGGATCGGCTGTAAGGCGGTGGGCCATGGCCAAGAAAAAAATCATCTTCCAGGGAGAACCGGGGGCGAATTCGCATCTCGCCTGCCGCGAAGCCTATCCGGATCACGAGCCGGTGCCCTGCCCGACCTTCGAGGATTGCTTCTCCGCGCTCACCGCCGGCGACGTCGATCTCGGCATGATCCCGATCGAGAATTCGGTCGCAGGCCGCGTCGCCGACATCCATCACCTGATGCCTACCTCGAAGCTGCACATTATCGCGGAATGGTTCCTGCCGATTCGCAATCAATTGATGGCACCGAAAGGTGCGTCCTTGCAAACCATCAAGTCGGTGGAAAGCCACGTGATGGCGCTCGGCCAGTGCCGCAGGATCATACGCGAACTCAAACTGAAGCCGATCGTTGCCGCCGACACCGCAGGCTCCGCGCGCGAAGTATCCGAGAGCAAGGACGTTACGCGCGCCGCGATTGCCTCGCGGCTCGCCGCGGAGATTTACGGCCTCAACATCTTGAAGGAGAACGTCGAGGACGAATCCAATTCGACCACGCGCTTCATCGTGCTTTCGCGCGAGAAGAAATGGGCCGAGCCCGGCCAAGGCAAAGTCGTCACCACATTCGTGTTCCGCGTGCGCAACGTACCGGCCGCGCTGTATAAAGCGCTCGGCGGCTTCGCCACCAACGGCGTGAACATGACCAAACTCGAGAGCTACATGATCGGTGGCAATTTCTTCGCCACCCAGTTCTACGCCGACGTCGAAGGCCACCCCGACGACCGCGCACTGGTGTTCGCGCTGGAGGAGCTTGCGTTCTTCTCGAAGGAAATGACCGTGCTCGGCGTCTACCCGGCGCATCCCTATCGCGATACGTTCAAGGAAGAGAAAGACTGAGCGCGCGCCACCCGCCGCGTCATTTCTTTTCCGGCTTCGATTTCTTCAAATCCGCCAGTTCCTGCTGAAATTTCGCCAGCGCCGCCTTAAGCGTGGCGAGCTCCGCTTTATGCGCGGCGATCTCGCGGTTCGCGTCGGCAAGCCTAGCCTGCATGTCGCGCGTCTGCTTTGCCAGCGCTTGCTGGAGAAACTCGACATTGCTTTGCAGGCAGCTGGTGCGCCGGTCCATCGCCTTTTCGGCGGTACATATTTCGAGACCGCGGATATCCTGAGACACCGCCGGCACGGCGACCAGGAGGCTAGCGAGCAAGGCCAAAAGGCGAAGCGTCATGGCCGCAGACTACATGAGTTGCGGGCGCGCGACGCAGTGGCGAGCGGGGTAACGCGGCCAGCTCCGGGGTTTCCCCATTCCGTTTTGAGTGGCTATGATGGCAATCGTCTCAAAATGCTGGGGGGACGTCATGAAAATCATCACGCGCCTGTTTGCTTTCTGCGCAGGATTGCTGATCGCGACCGGCGCCTGGGCCGCGGGCCATTATCCCGATCATCCGGTGCGTGTCGTGGTCGGCTTCTCTGCCGGTGGCCCGACCGATGTGATCGCCCGTATCATCGCGGAGAAACTGTCGGCTTCCCTCGGCCAACAATTCTACGTCGAAGACAAACCCGGCGCCGGCAGCAATATCGCCAGTGCGGAAGTCGCAAAGGCCGCGCCCGACGGCTACACGCTCACCGTGGTGAGCACCGGCTTCATGGTCAACATGAGCCTCTATGCCCACGTGCCCTACGACGCGGTCAAGGATTTCGCGCCGATCACAATGGTCGCCTATTCGCCCAACGTGATCGTGGTCAATCCGTCGGTGCCGGCGAAGAACGTCAAAGAGTTGATTGCGCTGATCAAGGGCAATCCCGGCAAATACAGTTTTGCTGGACCCGGCATCGGCTCGACGCCGCATCTGTCAGGTGAATTGTTCAAGCAGAAATTCGGTCTCGAAATGGAGCACGTCCCCTACCCGGGCGCGGCGCCGGCGATCACCTCGACCATCGGCGGTCACACGCCGATCGCCTTTACCGCGCTGCCGCCGGCGCTGGCCAATATCAAGGACGGCAAATTGCGCGCGCTCGCCGTGCTCGCGGTCAAACGCAGCAAGGAAATCCCCGACGTGCCGACCATGCAGGAGGCCGGCTACAGCGGTCAGGAAGCCGATACCCTCACCGGCGTACTGGCGCCGGCCGGCACGCCGAAGGAGATCATCGACTTGCTGCATCGTGAGATCGTCAAGGCGGTGGCCCAACAGGACGTCGCGGACCATCTGATGCAGCTCGGCTTCGTGCCGGTGGCGAACAAACCGGAAGAGTTCGGCGCGCGCATCAAGAGCGAAATCGCGAAATGGGGAAAGGTCGTGCACGACGCGCATCTGCGCATCGAGTGACGCCTCACTCCGCAGCCTGCCTCGCCGGCGGGCGCATGCCCTCGAGACCGTCGACCGCGGCCGCCGAGATCGTGGTGCGTACCATTAAGCGCGCCTCGTCGGCGGGCCACGGCCTGCCGCGATGCATGGTGGCACGATTGTCCCACATCACGACGTCGCCGTTACGCCATTTGTGCGCGTAGCTCGTTCCCGGCGCGGTCGCAGCCGTCATCAACTCATCGATCAGATTTTTGCCTTCGGCCGCTCCCATGCCTTCCACAGCATAAGCGTGCGAGGCAAGATAGAGCGCGCTACGCCCATTCGCCGGATTCTTCCACACCATGCGCCAGCATTGCGGCGGCAGCGCCGCGCGCTCCTCGGGACTGGCAAGGCCGGGCGCGATCTGACCGCGCGAATGCCCATAGTCGTGCCAGACGAACGAATTTGCTGCCTTCTTCTGCATCGCCGGGTCGAGACGCTCGAATGCCAGCCGCGTCGAGACGAATTCGGTTTCGCCGTCATGATCGGGCACGATCCGCGCCGACAGCACCGAGGTGAGCGCCGGCAAGCTCTTGAACGATGAATCGGTGTGCCAAAGCTGGTTTGCCCTGTTGCGCAACGCGTAGCGGTGATCGGGCGGCACCACCTTGCCGTCCGGACCGATGGTGGTCAGCGTGATAAAATGAGTGCCGGTACCGAGCGAGCCGACCTTGGTCACCTCGGGTGGGCCGAACCGGCGCGAAAACGCAAGTTGGCCTTCGTCGGTCACCTCCTGGCCACGGAATACCAGCACCGAATGCTCTTCGAACGCGGCGCGCGCCGCCGCGTAGGCGTCATCGTCGGCGGCAATATCAGCGATTGTGACGCCGCGCAGTTCGGCCGCAAAACCCGGGCTCAGCGGGACGGTGTCCATGGCGCGTTCTCCCGGTTTTATTTTTTAAGTCTCCCGCAAAAACGGCCCGCTGGCAAGCAAGCGTCGGCATTGCGCCGCGCTGGCAATCCATTGCAAAACACTGAAATGCCGGCACCAGCCGTGACCGGCCAGCTTTAGGGGAAATGATGGATACCGGTCCGAAAGTTGCCCTGGTCACCGGCGCCGCGCGAGGCATCGGGCTCGCGACCGTCAAGCGGTTTCTTGCCGACGGCTGGCGCGTGGCACTGCTCGACATCGACGGCGACAATTTGCAACGCACCATGGCCGCCATCGGCAAGCCTGGCGCGACCATCGCCATTCATTGCGACGTCGCCAATGCCGAAGCCGTCGCTCGCGCGTTCGAGATCACCGCCACGCAATTCGGCCGGCTCGATGCGCTGGTCAACAATGCTGGTATTGCGATCTTCAAGCCGATCCTCGACGTCAGCTACGAGGACTGGTCGCGCGTGCTGGCAGTCAACCTCACAGGCCCGTTCCTGTGCACGCAGGCGGCCGCGCCGCTGATGCGTGACAGCGGCGGCGGCGCGATTGTCAACATCACTTCGATCTCCGGCCTGCGCGCCTCAACTCTGCGCACCGCCTACGGCACCAGCAAGGCCGGCCTCGCACATCTTACGCAGCAACAAGCGGTCGAACTCGCCCCGCTCGGTATCCGCGTTAATGCCGTCGCGCCGGGTCCGGTCGACACGGCGATGGCGAAGGCCGTGCACACGCCGGACATCCGCGCCGCCTATCACGATGCCATCCCGCTCAACCGCTACGGACTTGAAACCGAACTGGCCGAGGCGATCTTCTTTTTGTGCAGTGAGCGCGCCAGCTACATCACCGGGCAGACGATTGCCGTGGACGGCGGTTTCGAAGCGACCGGCATCGGCCTGCCGGCGTTGCGCAATGAGGGTCGCAACGGCTAGCCGCGTTCGCGCTCATAGCGGGCGACGAATCCCGGCGACAGCTTGCGCAGGCGATCGAGATCGACGCGGCCCGAGCGCGTGATGTAGCTCATGGCGAAATCGGCCGGGCCAAGCTGCATGTGCTCGGCGAAATTCTCATACCAGGCGGCGCTGGCATCGGCCCCCGCAACCAGCTTGTCCACGATCGGCCGCCGCGACGCCTCGAACGCCGGCAGCGCCGCGGCAACATCGTCGCCATAAGCGGCCAAAGCGCGGTCGAGCGCGATGCCGTCCTCCATGGCGAGCCGCGTGCCCGAGCCGATGGAAAAATGCGCGGTGTGCAACGCGTCGCCGATCAGCACGTATTTGCCGTGGTGCCAGCGCGCATTGCGCACAAGCGGAAAGCGCCGCCAGATCGAATTGTTGGAAATCAGCGGATGGCCGCCGAGCGCATCGGCAAAGATCTTCTGGCAAAGACTGCGCGATTCCGGCTCGTCCATACGCTCGAAACCGGCGCGCGCGAAGGTCGCCTCGTCGGCTTCGACGATGAAGGTGCTGCGTCCCGGTGCGTAGCGGTAGTGATGCGCGTTAAAATCGCCGATCGGCGTGTGCCGGAAAGTCTGCGTCAAGGTGTCATAGCGCTGGCCGGTGCCGAACCAGGCGAAATGATTGCCGAGGAAGCTAACGTTAGCGCCGAATTGCGCCGCGTAGGTGCGCCGCACCAGCGAGTTGACGCCGTCGGCGCCGACGATGAGGTCGGCGCCAGCGAATTCGTCGAGCCAGGTCACTGCACGGGAAAAATCCGGCGTCACGCCGACCGAGCGCAGGCGCTCCTGCAGCAGTTGCAAGAGCTTCAGCCGGCCGATGGCGGCAAAGCCGACGCCGTCGATAACGACGCGTTCGTTGCGGTGCACGAGCGTCATGTCATCCCAGGATTCCATCTGCGGCGTGATCGCCGCGAAGGTCTCGGGGTCGTCCTCGCGCAAAAATTCGAGCGCGCGGTCGGAGAACACCACGCCGAAGCCGAAGGTGGCGTCGGCCGGGTTCTGCTCGACGATCGTTATGTCGGCGTCCGGCCGACGACGCTTAAGCAGATAGCCGAGATAAAGTCCTGCCGGCCCGGCCCCGAGAATGGCAATACGCATGACCAGCTTGTAGCGCACAGCATTTCGATCGTCAGCCCGGGACAAGCCGAGCCATATTGCGTAAAATTATCCTATTAACCTATACGGAGCGGCCCCATGCTCGAAACCACCCTCGCCCTGACCGCCCATATTCTCGGCGCCGTCGTCTGGGTCGGCGGCATGTTCGCGGCCTATGTCTGCCTGCGTCCGGCGGCCGGCGCGCTGGAGGCGCCGCAGCGGCTGGCGCTATGGCGGAAATTCTTCGCGAAATTCTTCCCGTGGGTTTGGGTGTCCATCCTGCTGCTGCTGACGAGCGGCTATTACATGATGCTGACGAGCTTCGGCGGCTTTCACGGCGCGCCGCTCTATATCCAAGCGATGCAGGGACTCGGCTGGGTGATGGTCGCGCTGTTCGTCTATCTGTTCCACGCCCCGTGGCTGAAGTTCAAACGCGCTGTGGACGCCAAGGACTGGCCGGCCGCCGGCGCGCAAATCGAACTCATCCGCCAGATCATCATGGTGAACCTGCCGCTCGGCCTGATCGTGGTCGTGATCGGCGGCACAGGGCGTTATTGGGGGTTTTGACTTCTGTCATTCCAGAACGCCGAAAAGTGGCGGACCCGGAATGACAGGCAATTCAAATTGTCTGATTGTATTCGCCGACTTCCGGATGCATGCGCAGCACGCCATCGACCGCCTTGAACATGTCGCGCATGCGCGCTTCCGAGGCTGGGCTTTCCACTACCACTACTAACTCTGGCTTGTTCGACGAGGCCCGCACGAGGCCCCAAGTGCCGTCCTCGACCGTGACGCGGACACCGTTGACGGTGACCAGATCGCGGATCGGCTGCCCGGCAAATTTATCGCCCTTGGCCTTAGCGGCCTCGAAATGCTTCACCACCGCGTCGACCACGCCGTATTTTTTCTCGTCGTCGCAATGCGGCGACATGGTCGGTGAGCCCCAGGTCTTGGGCAGCGCATCCTTGAGCTGCGACATTGTCTTGCCCGGGCTGCGGTCGAGCATGTCGCAGACCGCGAGTGCCGAGACGAAGCCGTCGTCATAGCCACGGCCGAACGGCCTATTGAAAAAGTAGTGGCCAGACTTCTCGAAGCCGGCCAGCGCCGACAGTTCATGCGTACGGCGCTTCATGTAAGAATGGCCGGTTTTCCAGTAGTCGGCCTTGACGCCGTTCTTCAGCAGGACGGGGTCGGTGGCATAGAGGCCGGTCGACTTCACATCAACCACGAAGGTCGCGCCCGGATGCAGGCTCGACATATAGCGCGCCAGCATCACGCCCACTTTGTCGGCGAAGATCTCCTCGCCGGCGTCGTCGACGACGCCGCAACGATCGCCGTCGCCATCGAAGCCGAGACCAACGTCGGCCTTGTGCTTGAGCACAGCATCGCGAATGGCGTGCAGCATCTCGAGGTCTTCCGGATTCGGATTGTATTTCGGGAAGGTGTAATCGAGTTCACAATCGAGCGGCACGACTTCGCAGCCGATTGTCTCAAGGATGCGTTGCGCAAAGGCGCCGGCAGTGCCGTTGCCGCAGGCGGCCACCACTTTGAGCTTGCGCTTGAGCTTCGGCCGCAGGGTGAGGTCGGCGATATAGCGGTCGGGGAAATTCTCGACGAAGACGTACGAGCCGCCGCCCCGGAGATCGAACTTGGCGGCGAGCACGATTTCCTTAAGCTGCGTCATCTCGTCGGGGCCAAACGTCAGTGGCCGGTTGGCACCCATTTTCACGCCGGTCCAGCCATTGTCGTTGTGCGAGGCGGTGACCATGGCGACGCAGGGCACATCGAGCTCGAACTGGGCGAAATAGGCCATCGGCGTGATGGCGAGCCCGATGTCGTGCACCTTGCAGCCGGCCGCCAGCAACCCGCTGACCAGCGCCAGTTTCACGGAAGCCGAATAGCTGCGGAAATCGTGGCCAGTGACAATCTCCGGCTTGACGCCCATTTCGCGGATCAGCGTGCCGAGCCCCATGCCGAGCGCCTGCACGCCCATCAGGTTGATTTCTTTTTCCAGGAGCCAGCGCGCGTCGTATTCGCGGAAGCCGGTCGGCTTCACCAGCGGCGATGACTCATAGGCGTAGGTATTGGGCGCGAGTGAGGATTTCGGCGTGGGGAACATGCGGGCCTCAAATCGGGGATAGCTTGGGGCGTTCAATAGCCTAACGCGGCAGGCCCGCAAAGCGGTTCGGGGAAATGCTGTTAACGCGTGGAGGAGTTGTCTTGGTTTTGGGCACTAGCATCGTCCGTCTCCTATGTCAGCGAGACGATCCTCAATCTCCTTAAGTGCCGTCGTGAGCTCGGAGATCACCGGCTCGAACCGCGGGCCGCCGCCTCGGGCATTGATAATCGGACCGACTTCGAGGATTTCGATTTGGCGCTGGATGTCGGCGCGAGCCTCCAGGAGCTGTTGACGGAGGCTTTTTTCGGATTTCACCATGCTCGGAAGACCAGCTGAGACGCCAACCGCGCTCCTATTGCTCTAGGACCATGCGCCCGTCGGCGTATTCGTAACGCCGCAGCCGCGACAAAAACGCGACGCCGAGCAGGTTCGTCGACAGTGCTTCGTCGGGCATGATCAGCGCCGGCACGTCGAACACGGTGATGTCGCCGACCTCGATGCGCTCGAGCTTGGCGGGCGCCGCCTTGGTGCGGCCGTTGGCGGTGGAGACGATCGCAGTGTAGTCGCGCGGCATCGGATGCAGGCCAACCTGCGCGGCATCGGTCTCGCGCAGAATCACCAGCGAGGCACCGGTATCGACCATGAAGTCGACATGCCGGCCGTCGACGCGCGCATCGACGCGGAAGTGCCCGTCGCGCCCACTACTCAGTTCCATCTTATGCTGGCCGGCCGAGACCTGCATAGGCTGTTCGGCCGTTTGCACCGCCGCTACCTGTGGCGCGGGCGCCTCGACCACGGTCTTGTCGGCATAGCGCGCGAGAAAGCTGCCGGCGACCAGGGCCACGACGGCAAAGGCGATAATCTGACGCATGCAGCAAAGCCCAATGGTTGTGCCGGACAGTTGCATGCGACTGCCCAAGGCAGCCTTAACACCGTGCCGCAGGGCATGGCGGGCTGCACCGATGGTGAGCGATCGATTAAAGCGCTGATTAAAATTTTATTCGCCGCGGCGCTTGGTGCGCCGGGTGGCAGGCGCATGCAACGGATCGTCCGGCCACGGGTGCTTGGGATAGCGGCCGCGCATGTCGGTCTTCACATCTTTATAGCTGCCGCGCCAAAAGCCGGGCAGATCGCGCGTCACTTGCACCGGCCGGTGCGCCGGCGACAACAGCTCGATCACCAGCGGCACGCGTCCGCCGGCGATGCTCGGATGGTTGGCTAGCCCGAACAATTCCTGCACGCGAATCGAAACCGTCGGCCCCTGCTCGGCGGTGTAGTCGATCGGCACAACGGAGCCGGTGGGCGCGGTGAAATGGGTCGGCGCTTCGGCATCGAGCCGCTTGCGCAAAGACCACGGCAGCACGGCGTCGAGCGCGGCGGATAGATCGTCGGCACCGATCTGCGACAACGCGGTCTTGCCGCTCAAGAACGGTGCCAGCCGATCGGCGGCCGTATGCGCCAGCGCGGCATCGGACAAATCGAGCCATTCCTCGCCTTCAGCCCGCCGCAGGAACTGTACGCGGTCGCGCAATTGTAGCTGCGCCTTGCTCCACGGCAGCTTGCCGATGCCGAGCGCGGCAATTCCCTCGGCCAGCAACCGCGCGCTGTCGGCGCCGGGCTCGACCGCTTTGATTTGCTCGTTCAAGACCAGCGCGCCAAGTCGGCGGCTGCAGCGCGCGCGCAGCGAAGCGGACGCAGCATCAAAACTAACTGTGTCACGGTCCTCGATCTTGCCGGCGAAGCGCGCCTCGATCTCATCGGGGGAAATCGGCGCCGCCAGGATGATGCGGCCCGCCGCGGCGCTACCTGTCAGTTCCGCCACCGCCAGAAACGGCTCGCGCGCTAGCGGAGAGGCCGCGTCGACGGCGCCACCGCGCCCGTTGGCGAGCAGAAACCCACCGGTCCCGCCGCCGCGGTTCTTGGCGATACGGTCGGGATAAGCGAGCGCGAGCAGCGAGCCGGGCGAACGATCGCCGCCGCGCTCTTGGTCGCCAACAGTTCCGACCCATCGCTTAACCATCGCGCGCGCATCCTCGGCGCGGCGCGAGCGATCGCGGCGGAACTGATCGAGCCGATGGCGCAGATCGGGATCGTCGCCGCCAAGCCCGCGTTCGGTGAGGATGGCGGCGATTTGAGCGGCAAGGTCACCAGTGCCTTCCGCCGCCGCATCGACCACCATGCGCGCCAGCCGCGGCGGCAACGGCAGCGCCCGCAACTTGCGGCCTTCGTCGGTGATGCGGCCCTGCGCATCGATGGCGCCAAGCTCGCCGAGCAATGCTTTCGCTTCGCTGAGCGCGGCCGGTGGCGGGGGATCGAGAAACGCCAGTTTGCCCGGATCGGCCGCGCCCCATTGTGCCAAATCGAGCACGAAAGACGACAGATCGGCCGACAAAATCTCCGGCCGCGTGTAAGGCTCGAGCGAACCGGTCTGCGGCTCGTCCCACAGCCGGTAGCAGACGCCCGGCTCGGTGCGGCCGGCGCGGCCGCGCCGCTGGTCGGCGGCGGCGCGCGATACGCGCTCGGTTTCGAGCCGCGTCAGGCCGACATCTGGCTCATAACGCGGCACCCGCGATAAGCCGCTGTCGATGACAACGCGAACGCCCTCGATGGTGAGCGAGGTTTCCGCGATCGAAGTCGCCAGCACCACCTTGCGCCGCCCGGGCGGCGCCGGCGAAATGGCGCGGTCCTGTTCGCGCGCGTCGAGCGCGCCAAAAAGCGCGACGATATCGACATTCGAGTCCGCGACGCGCTCCTTGATCTGTGTCTCGGTCCGGCGGATTTCGGCGGCGCCCGGCAAGAACACAAGCAGAGAGCCTTGCTCGGCGCGCAAAGCGCGCTGTACGGCGTCGGCGACCTGGCTTTCAATCCGCGCGCGTGGATCGCGGCCGAGATAGCGCGTCTCGACCGGAAAGGCGAGGCCTTCGCTCTCGACCACCGGCGCGTCGCCGAGCAGCGCCGCGACGCGGGCGCCGTCGAGCGTCGCGGACATCACCAATATCTTCAGGTTTTCGCGCAGGCCCTGCTGCACATCTTTGGCAAGAGCAAGTCCCAGATCAGCGTCGAGCGACCGCTCGTGAAATTCGTCGAATAGCACGGCGGCGACGCCGTCGAGCGAGGGATCGTCAAGCACCAGCCGCGTGAACACACCTTCCGTGATCACTTCGATGCGCGTGCGCTTGCTGACCTTGGAGCCGAAGCGCACGCGCAGGCCCACCGTGTCGCCGACCTGCTCGCCGAGCGTCGACGCCATGCGCGCAGCGGCGGCGCGCGCCGCCAGCCGGCGCGGCTCCAGCACCAATATCTTCTTGTCCTTTGCCCAGGGCTCGTCAAGCAGCACCAGTGGCACACGCGTGGTCTTGCCGGCGCCGGGCGGCGCCACCAGCACCGCGGCATTGTTTGCCGCCAGCGCAGCGGTGAGCCGCGGCAACGCGTCGTCTATGGGAAGCGGCGAGTCAAACTTTTGCATGTGAAACGTCATCACCCAAAACGGATGAAACAGTTCGGACAGAAATTTGAAAATTCTCTGCCTGCCCCGCGCACTGGCGCGGGGCCAATCAACGTCTCGGTAGACCGACGCCGACTATCATGACTTCGCCCGCCCGACGCTTTCATAAACGAAGCCGTGGCGTGCGACTTCCCCGGGCCGGTAGATGTTGCGCAAGTCGACCAGCACCGGGCGCTGCATGATCGTCTTGAGCCGAGCGAAATCGAGCGCGCGGAACTGCTCCCATTCGGTCACGATCACCAAAGCGGAGGCGCCTTCCGCGCAATCATAGGCATCCTTGCAGAAGGCGACGTTCGCGAGCAGCGGCTTGGCCTGCTCCATGCCGGTCGGATCGTAGGCGCGCACCTTGGCGCCCATGTCCTGCAGCGCGGTGACCAGCGGAATCGAAGGCGAATCTCGCATGTCGTCCGTGTTCGGCTTGAACGTCAGTCCGAGTACGGCGATGGTCTTACCGCGCAGTTCGCCGCCGAGCGCTGTGGCTACCTTGCGCGCCATCGCACGCTTGCGCGCGTCGTTGACCGCGACCACCGCCTCGACGATGCGCAGCGGTGCGCCGTGATCCAGACCGGTCTTCAGCAGTGCCACGGTGTCCTTCGGGAAGCACGAGCCGCCGAAGCCCGGCCCAGCGTGCAGAAACTTCGAGCCGATGCGGTTGTCGAGCCCAATGCCGCGCGCGATCTCCTGCACGTCGGCGCCGACCTTTTCCGCGAGATCGGCGATCTCGTTGATGAACGTGATCTTGGTGGCGAGGAAGGCGTTGGCGGCATATTTGATCAGTTCGGCGGTGCGCCGGTCGGTGAACATGATCGGCGAACGGTTGAGGTAGAGTGGGCGATAAAGCTCGCTCATCACCTCGCGCGCGCGCGTATCCTCCGTTCCGACCACGATACGGTCGGGAAGTTTGAAATCCCGGATGGCGGCGCCTTCGCGCAGGAATTCCGGGTTCGACACCACCGCGAACTCCGCCTTGGGCTTCGCCTCGCGGATGATGCGCTCGACCTCGTCGCCGGTACCGACCGGCACGGTCGATTTGGTGATCACCACGGTGAAGCCATCGATAGCGGCTGCAATCTCGCGCGCAGCGTCGTAGACGAAACTCAGATCGGCATGGCCGTCGCCGCGGCGCGACGGCGTGCCGACCGCGATGAACACCGCATCGGCGGCTTTCACCGCGTCGGCGAGATTATTGGTGAATTTCAGCCGGCCGGCGCGGGTATTGGCGGCGACCAGGTCGGTCAGGCCGGGCTCGTAGATCGGCACCTCGCCACGCGTCAGCGCGGCAATTTTCGCGGTGTCCTTGTCGACACAGGTCACGTCGTGGCCGAAGTCGGCAAAACAGGCCCCGGAAACGAGGCCGACATAGCCGGTGCCGATCATGGCAACGCGCATGGAATGCCCTTGTCGAAATCGATTGTTCTCGTCCAGCCCATGGGGCCGGCGGTCTCATAGCAGAGCCCGTCGCGAGTGGCGAGAGCCGGCATTTTCTGTGCGCGCGTTATGCGACAGATTGATTAACGCGGCGTCCGGGCCCACATTCCGGCCATGCCGCCAGCCGCAAAATCCAAAGCTACGACGAAAACCAAAGCCGCCCCCCCGGCGCCGGCCAATCCGGCGGCGCGCCCGCTCAAGAAGGGCGACCACCTGTTCCTGGTGGACGGGTCGGGCTACATCTTCCGGGCCTACCACGCGCTGCCACCGCTCACCCGCAAGTCGGACGGCCTGCAAGTCAACGCCGTGCTCGGCTTCTGCAACATGCTGTGGAAGCTCCTCGCCGAGATGAAGGACGACAAGCCGACCCATCTCGCGGTGGTGTTCGACAAATCCGAGAAAACCTTCCGCACCGATTTTTATCCCGAATACAAGGCGCACCGGCCGGACGCACCGGCCGACCTCATTCCGCAGTTCCCGCTGATCCGCGAGGCGGTGCATGCCTTCGAGATCCCTTGCCTGGAGCAGGCCGGCTACGAGGCCGACGATTTGATCGCCACCTACGCCAGGCTCGCCTCCGAGGCCAAGGCGACGACCACGATCGTGTCGTCCGACAAAGACCTGATGCAGCTCGTCGGTAACGGCGTCACCATGTACGACACGATGAAAGACAAGCGTATCGGCGCTGCCGAGGTGATGGAGAAATTCGGCGTCGGACCCGACAAGGTGATCGAGGTGCAGGCACTGATCGGCGATTCATCCGACAACGTGCCCGGCGTGCCCGGCATCGGCGTCAAGACCGCGGCGCAATTGATCGGCGAATACGGCGACCTGGAAACGCTGCTCAAGCGCGCTAGCGAAATCAAGCAGGACAAGCGCCGGCAATCGCTGATCGACAATGCCGAGATCGCGCGCATCTCCAAGCGCCTGGTCACGCTCGACCAGAACGTGCCGCTCGATGTGCCGGTGGACCAGCTCGCGGTGCACGAGCCCGACTACAAGCACCTGATCGCCTTCCTGAAGGCAATGGAGTTCAACACCATCACCCGCCGCGTCGCCGAGAAGAGCGGCATCGACGCATCTGCTGTCGAGGCGGACGCGAAACTTTCTTCTTCACCTCCCCCGCCTGCGGCGGAGGTCGGTCCGCGCAGCGGACCGAGAGGGGCAACCGGCGACCTGTTTGCGCCCCCTCCCCAACCCTCCCCCGCAAGCGGGGGAGGGAGAGCCGGCGCGGCGCCCTCCTCGCTCACCTCGATCTCGCTCGCCACCGCGCGCGCGGAAGCCGCGCGCAAGCAGAAAATCGACCGCAGCAAATATGAATGCGTGCGAGCGCTGGCGCGCCTGAAGGGATGGATCGCGCGCGCCTTCGATCTCGGCGTGGTCGCGGTCGACACCGAAACCACCAGCCTCGACGCGATGCAGGCTGGCCTGTGCGGCTTCTCGCTTGCCGTTGCGCCCAACGAAGCCTGCTATGTGCCGCTCGCGCACAAAAAGGACGGCGGCGGCGACGGGCTGTTCGACGCAGGCCTCGCGCTCGACCAGATCAAGGAAGAGGACGCGTTGAAGGTTCTCAAGCCGTTGCTCGAGGACAAGAGCATCCTGAAAGTCGGGCAGAATTTGAAATACGACTGGCTGGTGTTCGCCCAGCGCGGCATCGAGATCGACGGCTACGACGACACCATGCTGATCTCCTACGTGCTCGACGCCGGCAAAGGCGGCCACGGCATGGACGATCTGTCCGAACGGTGGCTGGGTCACAAGACCATTCACTTCGCCGACGTCGCCGGTTCCGGCAAGTCGCAGGTCAGCTTCGATTGCGTCGCCATCGACAAGGCGACCGACTACGCCGCCGAGGACGCCGACGTGACGCTGCGGCTGTGGAACGCACTCAAGCCGCGGCTCCCCGCCGAGCACGTCACCACCGTGTACGAAACGCTGGAGCGCGCCATGCCGGCGGTGCTGGCGCGCATGGAGAGGCGCGGCATTTCCATCGACCGCCAGGTGCTCTCAAGGCTGTCCGGCGAATTCGCCCAGAAGCAGGGCGCGCTGGAGGAGGAGATCAAGGCGCTCGCCGGCGAGCCGCTCAATCCCGGCTCACCCAAGCAGCTTGGCGACATCCTGTTCGGCAAGATGCAGCTTCCCGGCGGCACCAAAACGAAAACCGGCCAATGGTCGACCGGCGCGCGCGAACTGGAGGACCTCGCCGAACAAGGTCACGTGCTGCCGCGTAAGATTCTCGACTGGCGGCAGGTGTCAAAGCTGCGCTCGACCTATACCGAGGCGCTGCCGACTTACGTCAATCCGGCGACGCACCGCGTGCACACCTCTTACGCGCTAGCCGCCACCTCGACCGGGCGGCTGTCGTCGTCGGAACCGAATTTGCAGAACATCCCGATCCGCACCGAGGAAGGCCGCAAGATCCGCCGCGCCTTTGTCGCTTCGCCCGGCATGAAGCTGGTCTCGGCGGACTACTCGCAGATCGAACTCCGATTGCTCTCCGAAGTCGCCGAGGTCCCAGCGCTACGCAAGGCGTTTCAGGACGGCGTCGACATTCATGCCATGACGGCTAGCGAAATGTTCGGCGTGCCGGTCAAGGACATGCCGAGCGAAGTGCGCCGGCGCGCCAAGGCGATCAACTTCGGCATCATCTACGGCATCTCGGCCTTCGGCCTCGCCGCGCAGCTCGGCATCGACAAGAACGAGGCCGGCGCCTATATAAAAAAATATTTCGAGCGCTTCCCCGGCATCCGCGACTACATGGACGAGACGCGCGAGTTCTGCCGCGTCAACGGCTATGTGCTCACGCTGTTCGGCCGCAAGTGCCACTACCCGGACATCAAGGCCTCGAACCCCTCGATCCGCTCGTTCAATGAGCGCGCCGCCATCAACGCCCGCCTGCAAGGCAGCGCCGCCGACATCATTCGCCGCGCTATGATCCGCATGGAGCCAGCACTCGACGAGGCCAAGCTCAACGCACAGATGCTCCTCCAAGTCCATGACGAACTGATCTTCGAAGTGCCGGACGGCGAAGTAGCGAAGACCATGCCGGCGGTAAAAAAGGTTATGGAAGATGCGCCACACCCGGCGGTCTCGCTGCATGTCCCGCTGCAGGTCGACGCCCGCGCCGCGGACAACTGGGACGAGGCGCATTAGTTCACAAGCTGCTTCATCACCTTATATAGCCCGGTCTTTGCCTCGAAGCCGACGCCCGGCACGTCCGGCATGGCGACACGGCTGTCCGTGACTTTGCAGTTGTCGGCGAAGCCGCCGAACGGCGCGAACACCTGCGGATAAGACTCGTTGCCGCCAAGACCCAAGCCCACTGCGATGTTCAAAGCGAACTGATGCCCGCCATGCGGCACACAGCGCCGGCGCGACCAACCGTGAGCGCTGAGCATATCGAGCGTGCGCAGATATTCGACCAGCCCGTAGGACAGCGCCGGATCGAACTGCAGCCAGTCGCGGTCGGCGCGCAAGCCGCCGTGGCGGATCAAGTTGCGCGCGTCTTGCATGGAGAACAGATTCTCGCCGGTGGCGAGCGGCGGTCGGTAGCGCGTGGCAAGCGCGGCATGCAGCAGATAGTCGAGCGGATCGAGCGGCTCCTCGTACCAGCGCAGATGATAGGGCGCGATGGCGTCGCCGCAGGCCAGCGCCTCGTCGAGATTGTAGCGGCCGTTGACGTCGACGCAGAGGTTCTCGCCCTTGCCGACGAGCTTGAGCACCGCCTCGATGCGCTTGATGTCGTCTTTGAGCGGTACGCCGCCTATCTTCATCTTTACGGTTGAATAGCCGAGGTCGAGATAGCGTTTCATTTCATCATGCAGCGCGCTGATGTCCTTATCGGGATAGTAATAGCCGCCGGCGGCATAGACCCAGGCTGTGTCGTCGGCCTTGCCGCCGTTGTAGCGGTCGGCGAGCAGCCGCCATAGCGGCGTGCCTTCCGCCTTGGCCAGCGCGTCCCACAGCGCCATGTCGAGCACGCCGACGGCGACCGAACGCTCGCCGTGCCCACCCGGCTTCTCGTTGCGCATCATCACGTCCCAGCATTTCGCCGGATCGAGCAGGCCATTCGCGTCGACGATCTTGTCGGGCTTGGCGGTTTTCAGCCGCGGAATGAAACGCTCCCGCAGTAGACCCTGCGGCGCGTAGCGGCCATTGGAATTAAAGCCGAAGCCGACCACCGGCTTGCCGTCGCGCACGACGTCGGTATGGATGGCGACCACGCTCGCCGTCATCTGCGAGAAGTCGATATACGCGTTGCGGATGGCGGACGAGATCGGGACGACGATGTCGGAAATGCCGGTGATGCGCATGGAGGTCCTCAGTTATGGGACCTTTCAATACCGAAGCACATTCGGCTTGTCATCGCCGGTCGGCGGTTCATATTGAGCCGATGTATCGCCTCCTTTTTGTCACCCCCGCCGTACTCATCTTTCCCTCCGCCGCGCAGGCCGCGCCGGCGCTCGACGGCGCGCAGATAGGCTGGCCCTGGGCGTTGCCGTTCGCCGGCATTCTCCTGAGCATCGCCACCGGGCCGCTGCTGTTCGCGAAATTCTGGCACGCGCATTACGGCAAGATCGCCGCGCTATGGGCCTTGCTCACCCTTGCCGCCATCGGCGTGCGCTTTGGCTTCGCCGCGGCGCTTGCCGGTTTCGTGCACGCCGCGCTCGCCGAATATATGAGTTTCATTATCCTTTTGTTCGCGCTCTACGTCGTCGCCAGCGGCCTGCTGATCACCGGCAATCTCGGCGGCAAGCCGTGGAGTAACGCAGCTGTGCTGGCCTTCGGCACGGCAATGGCCAGCGTCGTCGGCACCACAGGCGCCGCCATGATTTTGGTGCGGCCGCTGATCCGCGCCAATGCCGCGCGCGCGAACAATGTGCACGTTGTCGTCTTTTTCATCTTCCTCGTCGCCAACATCGGTGGCGCCTTGTCGCCGCTCGGCGACCCACCGCTGTTCGTCGGTTTCTTGCGCGGCGTCGATTTCTTCTGGCCGACGGCCCACCTGTGGCTGCCGACGCTCGCTGCCGCCGCCTTGGTGCTCGCTGTTTTCCTCGCCCTCGATGTCTGGTTCGCGCGACGCGACGCACCGGCGGCGACCGAAGGCGCCGCCATCAGGCTGCACGGGCTCGTCAACCTGCCGCTAATCGCCTGCATCATCGGCGCCATCCTGCTCTCCGCCACCTGGAAGCCGGACATTGAGTTCGACGTTTACGGCACCCACCTCGCGCTGCAGAATCTCGCCCGCGACGGCGCGCTTATCGCCTTCGCGCTCGCGTCGCTCTGGCTCACGCCGAACGAGCAGCGCGCCGCCAACGACTTCACCTGGGAGCCGATCGCCGAGGTGGCGAAACTGTTCGCCGGCATTTTCGTCTGCATCATTCCCGTGCTGGCGATGCTCGATGCCGGCCGCTATGGATCGTTTGGCTGGCTGCTCGCCGCCGTCACCGCGCATGACGGCTCGCCGCACGAGGAGGCCTATTTCTGGCTGACCGGTATTCTATCCGCGTTCCTCGACAACGCGCCGACCTACCTCGTCTTCTTCCAGCTCGCCGGCGGCGACGCCGCCGCGCTGATGGGCAAGCTTGCGCCAACGCTCGCCGCCATTTCCATGGGCGCGGTCTACATGGGCGCGCTCACTTATATCGGCAACGCGCCCAATTTCATGGTCGCCGCCATCGCCAACGAACGCGGCGTCAAGATGCCGAGCTTCTTCGGTTACATGCTGTGGTCGTTCGCCGTGCTGTTGCCGGTGCTTGGCCTGCTCACTTTCTTGTCCGTCGGCGCGCCTTGACTTTAGCCTTGCCGCGCTTGGCGGCGGCCGATTTTGCCGCTTTAGCCGGCAGCACCGCGATCGCCTCGATCTCGAACAATCCCCCGGAGCGGGCCAGCGCCGGCACGCCGATCGTAGTCGAAGCCGGCGGCGCCTGCGTGTTCAGATAGCGATCGCGCACCTCGCGGAAGACCGCCATATTGGTCTCGATATCGACCAAGAAGTTGTTGATCTTGACCACGTCGCTCCAGCGCGCGCCCACGCCCTCGAGCGCCAGCGTCATGTTGTCGAAGGCCTTTGCGCACTGCGCGCGAAAATCGCCGGCCGCGCCGACGAATTTGTTGTCCGTGTCGACGCCGAGTTGGCCGGCAAAATAGATCGTGCGTGACGGCCCGGTCGCCTCGACCACGTAGCTGTAGCCGGGCGGCTTGGCGAGCATTGTCGGAATGCTGAAGCGAACACCGGCAGCCATTCGATCCTCCCTATTCACGCCCATTTGCATGGGCTCAGCCTGCGAATTTACGTCGCGGGCGCGCGCGTTGACAGGGGCTCGTGCGTGGCTGAGCGTGGATATTCGTCCGGGGGCACCAGCCTATGACCGCGCACGCGGCGTCTCACATCTATTTCGGTCTCGACGCGATGTGGGTGTCCACCGGCATCCTCGCGATCACCTACGCCGTCATTATGTCGGAGCGCGCTGTACGCCTTTCCGATGATGGTGGTGTCGGTGGCGATTTGTAATATCTATGTCTGGTGGCGGTATTTCTAAATTGCAGCGATGTTTCTAATGCTTCGTTAGCCACTGCCGTGACCCGCCGCAGGCGCCTAACGCGGAATTTACCGGCCCCCGCTTTGATGCGCTGAACCAATCGGACGCCTTCCGCGACCCCCAGGTGGGGCGCAACTTTCAGTGCGTCCGGACGTTGGTAAGCGCGGCCTGGAGACAATCTCGAGCCGCACAATGTGACAGGGCTCGCAATGGAACTCCGCGACAAGGCGGCGGCGTTATGTCTGGCGATCTGCCTGGCGTTAGTCGCGTCCCCGGCGCCCGCGCAGAATCTGTTGGAAAGCATTTTCGGCTCCTTCCAGCGCCCGATTGAACCCGCCGTCAGCCAGGTTGAAACCCGCAGTTACGCCGAACCGTTGGGGCCATTGCCGCAGGTGCTGAACCCATTACCGGCGCGCGGCGGCGAAGCCGGACCGGCAAGCGCCTATTGTGTGCGGACCTGCGACGGCCATTATTTCCCGGTACGCGCGCTCGCCGGCATGAGCGTCGCCGAAGCTTGCCACGCCTTCTGCCCGGGCAGCGAGACGCGCATCTATTCGGGCGCCACTATCAATAGCGCGGTCGCGTATGACGGCCGCCGCTATGCCGACCTACCGAACGCCTTCCTCTATCGCAGACAGCTTGTCACCGGCTGCACCTGCAACGGCCACGATGCCTTCGGCCTTGCGCACATCGATCCGATGAACGATCCAACTCTGCGTCCGGGCGACGTGGTCGCGACCAGCAGCGGGTTCATTGCCTTCACCGGCCGCAAGGACAAATCTGCCGGGTTCACGCCGGTCAAAGACTATTCGCAATTCTCGCCGAGCTATCGGGCCACGCTGTCGGCGATGCGGGTCGCCCCGGCGAGCGGCAGCGCACTGGGCGAGTTGACCTCCGCCGCACCGCACGCCGACTCGAACAAGAGCGCTCAGCTCGAGAGATAGCTGGCGACCTCCTCGCCCAGCGACAGCGAACTTGTCAGCCCCGGCGATTCGATCCCGAACATCTGCACCAGTCCGGGCAGGCCGTGCTGCGCCGGCGTATCGATCAGGAAATCCGCCTGCGGCTCCTTGGGCCCGGTGAGCTTCGGCCTGATGCCGGAATAGTCCGGCGCCAGCGAGCCATCCGGCAGACCGGGCCAGTAGGTGCGGATGCGCTCGTAGAACGAAGTGGCGCGCGCCGGATCGACGTCGTAGTTCTCACGCTCGACCCATTCGACGTCCGGCCCGAAGCGCATGCGGCCGCCCATATCGAGCGTGACGTGCACGCCGAGCCCGCCGACGATCGGCGTCGGATAGATCAGCCGCGTAAACGCCGGCTTGCCCGTGTAAGTGAAATAATTGCCCTTGCCCAAAACCAGCCGCGGCACGCGCGTCGCCGGATAGTCGATCATGGTGCGCGCCACCGCTTGCGCGCCAAGCCCCGCGCAATTAACCACGGCGTCAAAGGCAAATTCGCCGCCGCTATCGCCGCCGAAGGCGACCTGCCAATGTCCGTTTTTGCGCTTGGCGCCTCTCACCGGTGTGTTGAAGGCGATGGCCCCGCCGGCGTCCTCGAGATCGCCGCGCAGCGCCAGCATGTAGGCGTGGCCGTCGATGATGCCGGTCTCCGGCGAGTGTAGCGCGCCGATGCAGAAAAGTTCAGGTTCCATGGCGCGCGCCGCGTTGGCGCCGAGCATCTCAAGGCCTTCGACCTCATTGATGTGGCCTTGCTTTTCGATCGCCTGGATTTTTTCCAGCTCGGCCTCGTTGGTGGCGACCACCAGCTTGCCGCATTTGCGGTGCGGCACACCGTGCGAGGCGCAGAATTCGTACAGCATGCGCCGCCCGCGCACGCAGTGGCGCCCACGCAACGTGCCGGTCGGGTAATACATGCCACCGTGAATGACCTCGCTGTTGCGCGAGGAAATGCCGGTGCCTATGGCGTTGGCCGCCTCGGCCACCACCACGTCGTGACCCTTACGCGCGGCCGCGCGCGCCACTGCGAGACCGACCACGCCGGCTCCGATCACCAGGACTTGCATAGGGGGATTATCTCGACGGCAATGGCTGTAAGAAGTTCATGGAACTGCCATTAATCCATGGTTTGCACAAGAATCGCTTTTGGGGCTTATCGGTATTGGACCTTGACCGCGCGTGCCGCTCAGGCAAATTCGCGCGCGAATCGTAGAAAAGGGCGGAACTTCGATATGCGCAAAACGGCACTGAAATGGGCGGTCGTTGCTTTCGCCACGGTCATGGCGGGCCAGGCGCTCGCCGCCTCCTGCCACAATACCGGCAGCTACGAGGCCTGGCTCTCTGCCTTCAATAAGGAAGCCGCCGCGCAGGGCATCTCGCAACGCGTGATCGCCGAAGCCTCGCCATCGATGACCTTCGATCCGGCGATCGTGCGCCGCGATCACGGCCAGTCCGTTTTCAATCAGACCTTCCTGCAATTCTCCGACCGCATGGTGGGTGGCGGCCGCATTCCGAACGGCCTCGCCAAGATCAAGCAGCATGCCAAGCTGTTCGCCGAGGTCGAAAAGAAATACGGCGTGCCGGCGCCGGTGCTGGTCGCCTTCTGGGGCCTGGAGAGCGACTTCGGCGCCAATTTCGGCAACTACAAAATCCTCAGCGCGCTGGCGACGCTCGCCTATGACTGCCGGCGTCCGGATTTCTTCCGCCAGCAATTGCTCGATGCGCTGCGCATAATCGAGCGCGGCGACCAGACCGTCGGCAGCATGATCGGCGACTGGGCCGGCGAGTTCGGCGGCTTGCAGTTCACCGCCTCCGACTATCTCAAGAACGCGGTCGACTTCGACGGCGACGGCCGGCGCGACCTGATCCACAGCATTCCCGACACGATGGCCTCCGGCGCCAACTTCCTGGTCAGCCTCGGCTGGAAGCGCGGCGAGCCCTGGCTGCAGGAAGTGCGCGTGCCGCAAAACCTGCCGTGGCAAGAGGCCGACCTGACGATCAAGCATCCGCGCTCGCAGTGGGTGGCCTGGGGCGTCAAGGCCGCGCACGGCACGCTGCCGGCGGACGACCTGCCGGCGTCGATGATCCTGCCCATGGGCCGCCACGGCCCGGCCTTCCTCGCCTATCCGAATTTCCAGGCTTTCCTCGGCTGGAATTCGGCTTACGTCTATTCCACCACCGTCGCCTATTTCGCGACGCGGCTGGCCGGCGCACCGACCGTGGACCACGAAGGCGCCAAGATGGTGCAGCCGCTCTCGACGGCGCAGGTCATGGATTTGCAGCGTGCGCTGATCAAGCACGGCTACGAGGGGGTCGGCGACGTCGACGGCAAGATCGGCTCCGGCACCCGCGCCGCGGTCAAGAAGGCACAGATGAAACTCGGGCTGCCGGCGGACTCTTATCCGACCGCCGAGTTGATCGAGCGCCTGGGCGGCAGCCGCTAGTTCCAAGACCGCGGCGCTACATCCCGATCGCAATATTGCAAACGCCGCAGGTTAGGCGGCCGCGGTGCGTTAATTCCAGTGCGAGACATCGATCGGCGGGCTGACATCCTGCAAGATGGGATGCGCACCGAACGTGTCGATGCCGATCGAAATGTTGCGGAATGTTCATGGCCGATCATAAGCGCAAAATTCATGCGCATTCGGGCAAACGAAAGAGGCTTTGCACTGTTTGATGCCCGCCCCCGGGACGGGGCGAGGATCGTGGAGGACATTGCATCATGCCAAAATTTGCCGGCTGTCTGATGGCCGCATTGCTGACAAGCGCGCTGGCAATACCGGCCAATGCCGCGGAACCGCCAAAAAAGAATGCTGGCACGGCACATGCCGCGCCGGTCGTGCATGCCGCGCCCCATGTTGCGGCGCCGCACTTCGCCCGCGTAGCAGCGGCAGCGTGCCGCATTTCGCCGGACACGCCGGTGGAACGCCGCATTTCACGGCACGTCGCGGCGGCACACCGCATTTCACGCGCCACTTCACGGCACCGCATGTGACCCATCGGACCGCGAACCGCAGCCTGCGCATCTCGCAGCCCGATCGCGTAACAGGCTCGATCACCCGTGGTTCGTCCACCGCGCGGTTGCGCGAGCGCATCCGCCGCGAGCGCGAGCAACATAACCTCACGCATCAACTCTCGACTCCGAACACGGTTCGCACGCGGTCGAATCTGGCGTCGACACCTAATGTTCAGGTCAATGGCCGCCACAACGGCACCGCCGGCATTAGCGCGCAGGCCGCACGGCAGGGCCGCTTCGCCTCGCGCTTTGCGGCGCGCGCACAATCGGATCCGAACTGGCGTTCCGAGCATATCGCGGCGCGCCGGGCATGGCGGCACGGTCATCGCGCCGGCTTCGTGGCGTGGTATGGCCCGGTGTTCTGGCCCTACGCCTATTCGGACATTTTCGACTACGCGTTCTGGCCCTATGGCTACGACGAAGGCTACTGGGATTACGCCTACGACGACTTCATCGATGGCCTGTTCTGGGGCGAATACGGTCCGCCCGAAGATTATGCCTACGCTTCTGTCCAGCCTGCCGGGCATCGTGAGACGCGCGTAAGCTATGCCGGCGTGCAGGAACTGTGCACGGAGCCGGGCACCGGCATCACCGCCTGGCCCTTCGCCGAGATCCAGCGCAAGGTCGGCCTCAACGACGAGCAGGAGCAGTTGCTTGGCGACGTGCGCAAGGCCGCCGCGGATGCCGCCGCGACGTTCAAGGCGTCATGCCCGGCCGAGAACGCTTTCCCGCTCACCCCGCCGGGCCGCCTGACCGCAATGACCGGTCGCCTGCAGGCTACGCTCGACGCCGTGAAGGTCGTGCGGCCTGCGCTCGACAAGTTCTACAACTCGCTGAGCGACGAGCAGAAGGAGCGCTTCAATCAGCTCGGTCCGCAACAGCCAGCCAATAACCCGGAAACGACGGCCGCGCTGCCGCAGGACAGCAAGAGCTGTTCGGAGGCAAAGCCCGGCCTCGCCAGCTTGCCGATCGAGAAGATCGCCGACGTCGTCAAACCAACCGATGCGCAGCAGGCCGTCTTCAAGACACTGCAGGACGCCACCGGTAAGGCGGTCGCGACGCTGCAAGCGGCCTGCCCGGACGAAGTTCCATTGACCCCGCCCGGCCGACTGGCCGCCATGGAAAAGCGCCTGCAGGCGATGGTCGACGCAGCTACCACGGTGAAACCCGCACTCGATAGCTTCTATGCCTCGCTGTCCAACGAGCAGAAGGCACGTTTCGACCGCATCGGTGAGGTGCTGGCGCAGGCCGGCGGCTGATTATCGGCCAATGGAACAAAAAGGCGGCCACCCCGGCCGCCTTTTTTTGCCGCGTTCCGTTCTCGCAATAGGGAACTCAGCGCGCAACGAAGATTTTTTTCTCCTTCGCGCATTTGTACGTTGTTCAGCAAGCCGGAACATTGCTGTACTCGGCTAATCAATTTCGGCTAGTTTGAGGGTTCAACTGCGGGGGGCTCCGGCTTGAAAAGCGCAGGAACCGGCGAGGCGAGACATCCCGCGCTTCGCAATATTCTCAGCGTTGCGCTCTACTTGCTCGAACTCGTAGCGATCGCTGGCGGGTACTTCGGCCTTGCCGTGTCCGCACAACTACTGCCGGCAATCAATCCATCCGGAACTCCGTTGTGGCCCCCGACCGGGATCGCGCTGGCGCTCGTGCTGTTGCGCGGCCGTCGGATTTGGCCGGCGATTTTGGCGGGGTCGTTTTTTGCCGGCGCCGCGGCGGCCCGCTCCATTGTGGATTGCGGCTCAATCGCCATCGGCACGCTGCTGGCGGCGATGGCCGGGGCCTGGCTCATCGGCCGCTGGTCGAACGGCTTCAAGACATTTGCCGCGCCATTGGACGTCATCAAATTTGCGTTCATTTCCTTTGTCCCGACTGCGCTGTTGAGTTCCGCCATCGCGGCTGCCGGCCTGTTTCTGACGAGCGGCCAAACCCCGGCGGCGGCGGTCGCGACATTGACGACCTGGTGGCTGGCAGACGCGGCGGGGACAGCGATCATCGCTCCCGTCGTCTTGCTCTGGGCGTCGATGCCATTCCGCCCATTTTCCAGACGGAGCTTTTTGGAAGCGGCCGGAGTCTTCGTTTTCGCGGGTGCCATCGGCGTCATCGCTTATAGCCCGCTCATCGGCAGCAACCTGATTGGCGGCGACCTCGACGGTCTCCTGCCGTACCGAAGCCTGCTGGGATTCCTCGTAGTGTTCCCTTTGATGTGGACCGGTCTGCACGGCAACCAACGCAACACCGCCACGGCTGCGCTCATATTCTGCGCAATTGCCGTGTGGGGTTTCTCGGCGGGTGTCAGCCCATTCGCTAAGACGGATTTGAATGGATCGCTGTTATCTCTGTTCGTCCTATCCATGAGCGCGTCGGTGCCGCCGCTCGTTCTCGCCGCCGCGGCCGCCACGCGCTACGACATGGAAGTGCATTTGCTTTCGGTGCAGGACCAGTTGAATCGAAAAATCGCCGAGACGAATTTGGCGCTCGGCAGCGCCAAGCGTCACTTCCAAATTCTCATCGAGGGCGTCGTCGACTACGCCATTTTCGTGCTCGACACCGCAGGACGCGTGGCGAGCTGGAACAGCGCCGCCCAGCAGATCATCGGCTACACCTCGGAAGAAATCATCGGCAAGCATTTCGGGATATTCTATCGGCCGGACGAGCGCCGCGCCGGCGAACCGAACCGCGCGCTGGAGCTGGCCATCCAGAAAGACAAGCACGAAGTTGAGGGATGGCGTATCCGAAAGAATGGCACGCTCGTTTTCGTCACCGGCTCGGTCTCCGTAATCCGCGATGACGACGGAAACCTGATCGGGTTCGCCAATGTCATCCGCGACGCGACCGAGCGGCGCGACGCCCAGGAGAAGTTGGTGCAGGCGCGCGAACAGCTCGCGATGGCGCAAAAAATGGAGGCGATCGGCAAGCTGACCGGCGGCATCGCGCACGACTTCAACAACCTGTTGATGATCATCGGCGGCAATGCCCAGACATTCAAACGCCTGCTCGACCCGAAATTGCCGAGGGCGATCGAGGCCATCCAAACCGCAGCCAAACGCGGCGAAAGCCTCACCCGCCAATTGCTGACCTTCTCGCGCCGCCAGCACCTGAGCCCGACCGTCGTCGATTTGAATGCCTGCATCCGCAACATCCGGCCTATGATCGAAAGCTCGCTGCGCGGGAACATCGTCTACATTGAAAAGATCGGCACCAACGTCTTGCCGGTCAAAGTCGACCAGGCCGAATTGGAACTTGCGATCGTCAATATTGCGGTCAATGCCCGCGATGCCATGCCGACCGGCGGCACCTTCACTTTATCCGTCAGCGACGTGACGACGGCGCACGATCTCGGCCCGGATCATGTCAACGGGCCGTTCGTCGCGATCGAGTTCAGCGATACCGGCATGGGCATTCCGCCCAATCTTCTGACCAAAATCTTCGACCCGTTTTTCACGACCAAAGAGGTCGGCAAAGGCACCGGGCTCGGACTGTCGCAGGTTTATGGCTTTGCCCATCAGGCCGGCGGCACGGTGAGGGCGGAAAGTAAGGTCAGCCAAGGAACGACCATCACGGTTTATCTGCCGTCGTGTTCGGAAAGCGAAATCGTCATCAAGGACGTGCCCATCAGGGACGGCTCGCATACGCTGCGGCCGACGGTCCTCGTCGTCGATGACAGCGCCGAAGTGGCGCAGGTGACGTCGTCGCTGTTCGAACATCTCGGGTACAATACCGTCTACCGGGACTCGGCCGAAGCGGCATTGAAGCTGTTGGAGGACGGCATGAAGCTCGATCTTGTTTTCAGCGACATCGTGATGCCGGGAACGATCGACGGCGTCGGACTGGCGAGCGAAATTCGCTCGCGCTATCCGAACTTGCCGGTCATTCTGACCACCGGCTACAGCGACGCCGCGCAAGCCGCGCCCCCGGATCTACCGATCCTGCGCAAGCCATTCGATACCGACGCGCTCAGGGGCTTTATTCAGGATACCGTCGACGTGAGGTTGAATGCCTGACGGTTGCAAAAATCCGCCAGGCTTGACGCGCTAGAAGCAAAGATTGCTCCAGACTTCCCCGCGCTTGTTCTTGAGCACGTAGGGACATTCCAGACGTTTGAGCGCGGCCTTGGCGTCTTCGTCGCCGAGCGCTGCGGCGCGCTCGTAGTAGGTTTTGGCGGCGCGCGTATCCTGCACGCCGCCGCGTCCACTTTGCGTGAACGAGCCGAGCCATTCCAGGGCCCCGGCATGATTTTGCGCGGCCGCCTTTTCAAACAAAGCGCGCGCGGCAACGTCGTCCTTCGGGCCGCCGGTGCCCTGCGCGTACATCACGCCAAGCTGGAACTGCGCTTCCGCCGAGTTCGACTCGGCTGCCTTAGCCAGCATGGCGCGCGCCTCGGCCGGATTTGCCGCTGTGCCGCCGTCGATCGCTGCGAGATTGGTGACGCCGCGCGGATTGCCAGCCTTGGCGGCGCGCTCGAACAGTTCGCGCGCCTTGGCCTGGTCTTTAGCGACGCCGACGCCGGTGCCATACATCACGCCGAGTTCGACCATGGCCGCGCTGCTGCCTCTGTCGGCCGCCTTGCGATAGGCGCCGATCGCTTCCGCTGTTTGCCGATTGGCGGCATAGGCGCGGCCGAGCTGGTACAGCGCGCGGCGCGACGAGGCGGAGGCAACCCTGCAGAATTTGATAGCGGTCGCGACATCGGATGGCGCGATGGCGGCAACGCCTTTGACGTCTTTCGGCTTGTCCGGGTCGGTCGAATCGGCGGCGATGCGGTCGCACAGCACGAGATCGGCCGATTGCGCGCGAGCCGCCGAATGCAGCGACAGCGCCAGCAACGCGGCGGAAAGCAAAACGGCGCCAAAACGTTGCATGATCCGATATCACTCTGAACTTTTGGTCCGGCAGGCCAAGCTTAAGGCCGCGGCCTATCGGCCGGCAATAAAAAAGGCGGCCGCACGGGCCGCCCTTTATGGCTTTGCTTGGCTCATTCCCGCGTGCGTGCGGGAATGCATGGCCGATTACTCCGCCGCGATGCGCACTTCCGGCGCCGCCGCTTTGATATCGGCCGTGACATGGCTCTCGTACTTGGCGAAGTTCTTCTGGAACATGCCGACCAGATCGCGCGCGGTCTTGTCGAACTCGGCCTTGTCCTTCCAGGTCTTGAACGGGTTCAACAGATGCGGCTCGACGCCCGGCACTGAGGTCGGCACCGAGAAGCCGAAATAGGGATCGGTGCGGAAATCGGCATCTTTCAGCGAGCCGTTGAGCGCCGCGGTCAACAGCGTACGCGTCGCCTTGATTGGCATGCGGCGGCCAACGCCGTATTTGCCGCCGGTCCAGCCGGAATTGACCAGCCAGACGTCAGCGCCATGCTGATTGATGTAATGACGCAGCAGGTCGGCATAGACAGACGGATGACGCGGCAGGAACGGCGCGCCGAAGCAGGTGGAGAATTCCGGCTCGACGCCGACTAGACCCTTCTCGGTGCCGGCGACTTTCGCCGTATAGCCGGAGAGGAAATGGTACATCGCTTGCGTCGGCGACAATTTCGCGATCGGCGGCATCACGCCATAGGCGTCCGCGGTCAGGAAGATGATGTTCTTGGGGTGGCCGGCGCGGCCCGTGCGCGAAGCGTTCGGAATGAAGTCGAGCGGGTAGGCCGAGCGGGTGTTCTCGGTCTTGGAGCCGTCGTCATAGTCGGGAACGCGCGTGACCGGATCGAACACCACGTTCTCCAGCACAGCGCCGAAGCGGTTCGTGGCGTCCCAGATCTGCGGCTCGGCCTCCTGGGAAAGCTTGATGCACTTGGCGTAGCAGCCGCCTTCGAAATTGAAGATGCCGTCCGGACCCCAGCCGTGCTCGTCGTCGCCGATGAGCGTGCGGTTCGGATCGGCGGAGAGCGTGGTCTTGCCGGTGCCGGACAGGCCGAAGAACAGCGCCGAGTCGCCGTCCGGCCCGACATTGGCCGAGCAATGCATCGGCACGACGTTCTCCGCCGGCAAATAGAAGTTGAGCGTGGTGAACACCGATTTCTTCATTTCGCCGGCGTAAGAACTGCCGCAGATCAGCACGATTTTCCGGGTGAAATCGATGGCCACCATGGTGTCGGAGCCTTCGCGCCCGCCGTGCCGTTTCGCATCGGGGCGGAACGACGGCAGGTCGACGATGGTGAGTTCGGGCACGAATTTGGCGAGATCGGCGCGCTCGGGCCGGATCAGCAGTTGCCGGATGAACAGCGAGTGCCAGGCGTATTCGGTGAAGACGCGGGTCTTGATGCGATATTTGGGATCGGCGCCGCCGAAGAGATCCTGGGCGAAAAGTTTTTTGCCTTTGGCGTGCGCGAGGAAATCGGCGAGCAGATTGTCGAAGTTCTGCTTCGACATTTTGCGGTTGCCGTCCCACCACACCGAATTCTCGGTGAGCGCATCGACGACGGTGTGCTTGTCCTTGGGGCTGCGGCCGGTGTGGTGGCCGGTCTCGGCGCAGAGTGCGCCGCCTTCGACCAACGAGGCTTCGCCGGCGGCGATGGCGTGCTCATACAGCGTGGGCTCGGTGTGGTTCCAGTGGACCGCGGCGAGATCATTGAAGCCGAACTTGTCGGCGCCATAAGCGCCGTTCCGCACACCCGTTTCTTGCACGCGATACCCTCCCAAACCAACAAGCCGCTGCCCAAGCCCGCGCGAGGCCATGAGCGGTTTACTGAATTAAGACCTTAGTATAGCCCCTCGTTCCAAGGCGCGCGACCATAGTCATCGACCGCATGAATGCCAAGAACAAATCATATGCATAGTAAGCAGACGTCGTTGCGGTGCACCAAAGACGCCGGCGTTAACGCTGTTGACGCTTAATTTGACGCCGGATTTGCGGCTGCCGGTTAAATCGCCGCGATTGTCCAGACCACAATCTCGCCGGCCACCTGCGCGAAAGCTTGGTTCAGCGCCGCGACCGCGTCCGGCGCCGCCGCACTTTTGGCCGCGATACTGGCCGAGAACGCCCGCGAGGCGGCGACCGCGCCCTTGTCGCTGACCAGCCGCGCGGTCAGATCGACCACGGCGTGCGGCGCCGCTCCCGCCGTGATCTGGAAGCTGCGAATTGCGACCTCCAGCCGATATTCCGCCGTCAGCTGCTCGAGCGGCCGGCTCACCGCGCCGAGTTGATGGGCGTTCTCGAAGCTCTGCACGAGCCTCGCCTGGATCAGCTTCGGCAGGTTGTCGGTCCACTGCGCATTATCGATGTTCGTGTAGGTGCCGGCATCGCTGCGGATCAGGATCTTCTGCGAGTCGAACAGAATAAGGGCGCTCGGATCTGGTACGACCAATTGTGCCTTGATGGTCTTCTCGGTTGCCGGAAAACCGGTCGCGGCCGCAAGGTCATAGATCGTCGGCCCCTGCTTTGCGGCTCCGGTGCCGGCCAGTTTCTCCAGCCCGCCGATCAGGCCCTCGACGCGTTCGGAATTACGCCCGAGCATGTCGGCGAAGACTGAGATTCCGGTGATCGCCGTGTGCAGAGGCTTGGCGTTGTCGTTCAAGATGGCGTCGATGCGGCGCAGCGTTTCTTGTGCCGATTCAGTCAAACTGCGGCCGACATCGGCGCCGGCGATGAGCAGCGGCGGCTGCCCGTCCTTCGGCGTCAAGCGCGGCGCCTGCGCGGACCCGCCCTTGAGTGCGACGGCCGCGGCGCCGGTGAAGCCCTGGTACGTGATGTCCACCTGCGTGTCGGCGCGCACCGGCGTCCCCGGATCGAGCGAGATCGCGACGGTCACTCGCTTCGGCTCGTCGGCATCGAGATCGATGCGCGTCACGGTGCCGGCGCGAATGCCGTTGAACAGAACATTCGCTCCGGGCACCAGTCCGGACACCGGTTGCTGGAAGCGGATCTCATAGAGAGCGCGCTCGCCGAAACCGCCGAGATTCTTGATCCAGTAGACGAAGCCGAAACCGCCGAAGAGGCAGACCAGCGTAAAAGCGCCAATCAGGACGTAGCGGGCGCGGGTCTCCATGATGACGATCCTCGCGGCGGACCGCTTAGCTACGGGTGAGCGTGATGGACGCCTTCACGATCTGCCCGCCGCCTCGCGAATCGATGGTCACGCTTTGCCGCCGGCTGCGCGTCAGGATGACGAGATCGGCGGAGAACGCCGAACTTTCGGTATGGATCTGCAGGCGCTCACCCTGCGCCTGGCCGATGGCGGTTCCGCCGACGTTGCGGCTGCGTTCGGTCCAGCGTCCGGTGATCTGATTCTTCTCGTCGGCCGTGAACTGGCCGCTGAGATCGAAATTGTAGCTGTCGCTGGCGCAGCGCAATTGCAGATCGATTTCATGCTCGCTGCTGCCCCGTGGGCGATACTCAGCCTTGCAACGGATGCGTTCGGCCGCGCCGCCCTCTGGCCGCAGGGTCCCCGCGCCGCTCCAGTTGCCGGAAAAATCGGCAAATGGTCCAGACGCCGCCGACACCGGCCGTGGCGCCAGGGCGAACGCCAAAACCAGGACGGCGACGCAGCCGAGCATGGCAACGGACGAGAAAGGCAATAAGCGGTGGAGTGGCTGCTGCACGGACAAGTTCCGGTTCCGGGAAACGCTTGGCATAATTAGCTCCCATGCAGCCCCACAGATCGCATTGCGCTACATCAACCTGTCAAAACCGGCAAGCCGCTGCGTCGGATTAACCACGGCGTTCGCTCATGTCGTCCGCGCCGCATCGGCGAGTTGCTTGAGCATGGCGCGTAACGGGCCCGGCCCGGCGATGCGCTGTGGGAAAAACAGCCGCAGCGCCGTGCTTCCTTTTTGCAATTCGAGCCCCTCGGGATCGACGCCAACGCAAGCCCAATCGCCGTCAGGAGCGCCGAGCAATTTGGTGGCATAAAGTCGGCAAGCCTCGGCGTGGTCGGCATTCATGTGGGCAATGGCGCCCTCTTCCGCTTCGATCAATGACTCGGCGCCGGCGATATCGGTGAGCACGTCGGCAGCAGTCAGATCGGCGGCGCGGGCAAAGCCGCCGTTGAGATGCGCCGAGACGACGTCCATGCGCCAGAACGCGAAGTCGCCAAAACCGGCGTAGAGCTCCGACTTCGGATGACGCGCCAGAAAGCGGCGGCGGATGCGGGCGTCGTCGGCGCCCTCGCGCGCGACCGGCGCGAAAGTGCCAAGCACCGTCAGGCGGGGATGCGCCAGAGCGTCGCCCTTGCCGGTCTCGGCCAGCAGCAACGAAGCGCGGCCGTCGACCTCCAGATTGGCGGTGTGCGTGGCAAGCTTCGACACCAGGATCAGCGGAGCACTGTCGGCATCGGTCGCAACATTGACCAGCGAGGCGAAGGGATAGCCGGTATTGCGGTCGAGCGTCGCCAAAGTACCGGCGCGGGTTGCGCGCAACAGCGTCTTGGCGACCATGCGCGGGGCGAAGTCCGCCGGCTGCGGCGCATTTTCGGGTGTGCGGCCCGGCATGGCGCCGGGCAAAGGTGTTTCAGCGCTCATTGTCGTCCGATCATTTATGTGACCCATCCAGTGCCGGCATCCGGCCTATTGGGCTTGAATTCGCTACGGAATCACATAGTTGTTGCAAAGAGGCCACATTTCGGACCCCGTTTATGGGGTTCAAAACATGCGGGACGTCAGCCAAGAGGGGCTCCATGCCGACCATCGCTCTCGTCGACGACGACCGCAATATCCTGACCTCCGTCTCGATAGCCCTCGAAGCCGAGGGCTACCGGATCATGACCTATACCGACGGCGCCTCCGCGCTCGACGGTTTCAAGACCTCGCCGCCGGATCTCGCCATCCTCGACATCAAGATGCCGCGCATGGACGGCATGGAAACGCTGCGCCGGCTGCGCCAGAAAAGCGACATTCCCGTCATTTTCCTCACCTCCAAAGACGAGGAGATCGACGAAATGTTCGGCCTCAAGATGGGGGCCGACGACTTCATCCGCAAACCGTTTTCGCAGCGGCTCCTGGTCGAGCGCGTGAAGGCGGTGCTACGCCGTGCCTCGCCGAAGGACGCCGCCGCGCCAAAGGAAACCGACGCCAAGGCGCTCGAGCGCGGCCAACTGCGCATGGACCCGGAACGCCATACCTGCACCTGGAAGAACGATCCGGTTACCCTCACGGTCACCGAGTTCCTCATCCTGCAGGCGCTCGCCACCCGGCCAGGGGTGGTGAAAAGCCGCAACGCGCTGATGGATGCGGCCTATGACGACCAAGTCTATGTCGACGACCGCACCATCGACAGCCACATCAAGCGGCTGCGCAAGAAGTTCAAGGTCGTCGACGACGACTTCGACATGATCGAGACCCTGTACGGCGTCGGGTATCGCTTCAAGGAAACATGAGGAGCTGCCTATTTCGCGGACCAGCCACTCCGCTTGTCCCCGCGGAAGCGGGGACCCAGTGCGAAATTACGCTGCTTCTGCGACTTTGAATCTGGATTCCCGCTTTCGCGGGAATGAGCGCGCGCTGCAATTTTGCGGTACACTCTCGGGGGCATCAACCCGGCTGGATTGAACGACGTGCTCGATCGAACTGCGGAAATTCAGGCGCAGAACGCCGGAGCCGAAAGGCCCGGCGACGAAGTCCCGCGTCCCGCAGCCCATGCGCTTCGCCGCTATCCGCAGACCGCTGCGGTCGGCGTGGCAATTTTTCGTTTCGCAGAGTTTCTCCAGCCTCACCCGCCGCATTGTCTTTCTCAATCTCACCGGCCTGGTCGCGCTGGTCACCGGCGTACTCTATCTCTCGCAATTCCGCGCGGGCTTGATCGACGCGCGCGTGCAGAGCCTGCTGGTGCAGAGCGAGATCATTGCCGGGGCGATTGCGGCTTCGGCGACGGTGGAAAGCGATGCCGTCACCATCGATCCGGAGCGGCTTTTGGAATTGCAGGCCGGCGAGAGCTACGGGCCGGCCGACGAGGGACAATCCGGCATCGAATTCCCCATCAATCCCGAGCGGGTCGCGCCGGTGCTGCGGCGGCTGGTGTCGCCGACAAAGACGCGCGCGCGCATCTACGACCGCGACGGCGTACTGATCCTCGATAGCCGCAATCTCTACGGCCGCGGCGACGTGTTGCGTTTCGACCTGCCGCCACCGGACACCGAGCAGCCGGGCCTCATGGAGCGCGCCTTCATCGCCATGCGCCGCTGGTTCGGGCGCGGCGACCTGCCGCTCTACAAGGAGCTCGGGCCCGAGAACGGCAAAGGCTATCCGGAGGTCGAGCAGGCGCTCGACGGGCTGCATGCCAGCATGGTGCGGGTCAACGACCGCGGCGAGGTGATCGTCTCGGTCGCGGTGCCGGTGCAGCGCTTCCGCGCGGTGCGCGGCGCGTTGATGCTGTCGACCCAAGGCGCCGATATCGACGACATGGTGGAGGCCGAACGGCTCGCCATCGTCAAGGTGTTCCTAGTCGCAGCCAGCGTCATGGTGGTGCTCTCGATGCTGCTCGCCGGCACCATCGCCGGCCCGGTGCGGCGGCTCGCCGACGGCGCGGAGCGCGTGCGGCGGCGCATCCGCAGCCGCGTCGAGATCCCCGATTTCACCCGCAGGCGCGACGAAATCGGCGAATTGTCGGGGGCGCTGCGCGAAATGACCAACGCGCTTTACACCCGCATCGAGGCGATCGAAAGCTTCGCCGCTGATGTGGCGCACGAATTGCGCAATCCGCTCACGTCGCTGCGCTCCGCGGTGGAAACCTTGCCACTCGCGAAGACCGACGACAGCCGCCGCCGGCTGCTCGAGGTCATCGAGCATGACGTGAAGCGGCTCGACCGCCTGATCTCGGATATTTCCGACGCCAGCCGTCTCGATGCCGAGTTGCAGCGCCAGGAAGCCGGCGACGTCGATCTCGTCAAACTTCTGGAGGCGCTGGTCACCGCCGCCAACGAGGTGCGGCCGGACGACGTGAGCGTGACGCTCACCTTCGAAGGCGGCAGCCCGGCCGCTTTCAAGGTGCCCGGCCACGACTCGCGGCTCGGCCAAGTGGTCAGCAATCTGATCGACAATGCCCGCTCATTCTCGCCGCCCGGCGGCAAAGTGCGCATCACCTGCCGGCGGCTCCGGACCGAGGTGGAGATCGTGGTCGACGACGACGGCCCTGGTATCCGCCCCGAAGCCTTGGACAAGATCTTCGAGCGCTTCTACACCGACCGCCCGACGCAGAGCTTCGGGCAGAACTCGGGACTCGGCCTGTCGATCTCCAAACAGATCGTGGAAGCTCACGGCGGCAGTATCAGGGTCGAGAACCGCACCAGCGTCGCCGCCGCCAGCCAAGAGCCGCACGTGTTCGGCGCGCGTTTTGTGGTGCGGCTGCCGGCAACGTGATGGTAGTCGACGCGGCAACCGTCCACGCATCCGCCGTACTGATCGGTCCAAAGGCGGCGCTGATCCGTGGGCCCGCCGGTGCCGGCAAATCGCTTTTGGTCTGGGACCTGCTGCAAGCGGCCACGCAAGGCGCGCTGCCGTTCGCGCGGCTGGTGGCGGACGACCGCGCGCATATCGAGGCGCACGGCGGGAGGCTCGTGGTGCGCCCGGCCGAAGCGCTGGCCGGCATGCTGGAAATCCGCGGGCTCGGCATCCGCCGCCTGCTATATGAGCCCGTGGCGGTCGTTGGATTGGTCGTCGATTTGGCCGCCGCAGAAGCAGCCCGGCATCCGGGTCCGGAGGCCGGAAAGACCAGCATTGGCGGGATTTCCCTGCCGCGGCTGGCGGTCGCGCCCGGAATGCCGGCCCTGGCGATAGTGCTGGCGTACCTGACGACTTCTCCCACGGCCAATTGACCAAGGGCCGCCATGTGCGCTACCCCCCCGGCTCCTTGCTAGGCGGGTTGAAAAAATTAACCATAGCGGGCCTAGGATCGCGGTTGCCGAAAACGGATACGTCAGAGCCCCCTTTGGCCCCACCTTTTCGCAGTGCAGCAGAACGCTTATATAGCGAGGCGAGCCCTTGCAACGGGCCTTCGAATGGGCCTCAATGCGCGCCCATTCGTGCGGTGCAGCACAATCGCGCCCGCGAGGAGTTCGGGATGATCGGCCTCGTACTTGTAACCCATGGGCGGCTCGCCATCGAGTTCCGCTCAGCGCTGGAGCATGTGGTCGGCCCCCAGCGTCAGATCGAGGCGGTCACGATCGGCCCCGACGATGACGTCGAGCAGTGCCGCAAGGACATTCTCGATGCGGTCAAACGGGTCGATAGCGGTGAAGGGGTCGCCATCCTCACCGACATGTTCGGCGGCACGCCTTCCAATCTCGCTATTTCCGTGATGAGCCAGCCCAAGGTCGAAGTTCTGGCCGGCATCAATCTGCCGATGCTGATCAAGCTCGCCAAGGTGCGCGAAACCTGCCCGCTCGAACAGGCGGTCGCCGCCGCCCAAGAAGCCGGCCGCAAATACTGCACGATCGCCAGCCGGGTACTCACTGGTAAATGAACGGCCCGGTGCAAGCGGACGGCGACCTGCCTCAGGATAGCTCCGCCGCCGTCGTGCGCGACATCGAGATCATCAACAAGAAGGGCCTGCACGCCCGCGCCTCGGCTAAATTTGTGCAGACCGCCGAACAATTCGACGCCGCCATCACCGTGACCCGCGGTCATGAAAGTGTCGGCGGCACATCCATCATGGGCCTGATGATGCTCGCCGCGGGGCCAGGCGTTACCATCTCGATCCAGGCCACCGGCCGGGACGCGGCGGCGGCAGTGGAGGCGTTGTGCGCCCTGGTCGCGGACCGGTTCGGCGAAGAGGGCTAGCGGTGAACGCCTCATGGCTACCGCCTCGTACATAAAGAAATCTTTATATATGCGTTGCGGGGGCGGCGGCGGCCTGTTATAGGCTCGGGCCAATTCACCCCCATTTTTCACGCGCGCATAGGATCGTCATGACCGCCACCGCCAAATCTAAGCCCAAAGCCGGCGACTATGTCGTCAAGGACATCGCGCTCGCCGCCTGGGGCCGCAAAGAGATCGCCATCGCCGAAACCGAAATGCCCGGTTTGATGGCGACGCGTGAGGAATACGGGCCGCAGCAGCCGCTGCGCGGCGCCCGCATCGCCGGCTCGCTGCACATGACCATCCAGACCGCGGTGCTGATTGAGACGCTCACCGCGCTCGGCGCCGACGTGCGCTGGGCTTCGTGCAACATCTATTCGACACAGGACCACGCCGCGGCGGCGATCGCGCAAGCCGGCACGCCGGTGTTCGCGGTCAAGGGCGAGAGCCTCACCGACTACTGGGATTACACCCACCGCATCTTCGAATGGCACGACGGCGGCTTCCCCAACATGATCCTCGACGACGGCGGCGATGCCACGCTGCTTTTGCATCTCGGCATGCAGGCCGAGAGCAATCCGGCAGTGCTCGGTCATCCCGGCAATGAGGAAGAGGAAGTCCTGTTCGCCGCCATCAAGAAACGGATCAAGGATCAGCCCGGCTGGTACACCAAGCTCGCCAAGGAAGTGCGCGGCGTTACCGAGGAGACCACCACCGGCGTGCACCGGCTCTATCAGATGGCCAAAGAAGGCCGCCTGCTGTTCCCGGCGATCAACGTCAATGACAGCGTCACCAAATCGAAATTCGACAACCTCTACGGCTGCCGCGAGTCGCTGGTCGACGGCATCCGCCGCGGCACCGACGTGATGATGGCCGGCAAGGTGGCGATGGTCGCCGGCTTCGGCGACGTCGGCAAAGGCTCGGCGGCGTCGTTGCGCCAGGCCGGCTGCCGCGTGCTGGTGTCGGAGGTCGATCCGATCTGCGCGCTGCAGGCGGCGATGGAAGGCTACGAGGTCGTCACCATGGAAGAGGCGGCGCCGCGCGCCGACATCTTCGTCACCGCCACCGGCAATGTCGACGTGATCACCCTCGACCACATGCGCAAGATGAAACACCGCGCCATCGTCTGCAACATCGGCCATTTCGATTCGGAGATTCAGATCGCCTCGCTGCGCAATCTGAAATGGCACAACATCAAGCCGCAGGTGGACGAGGTCGAGTTTGCCGACGGCAAGCGCATCATCCTGTTGTCGGAAGGCCGCCTGGTGAATCTCGGCAACGCCATGGGGCATCCGAGTTTCGTGATGTCGTCGTCCTTCACCAACCAGACGCTGGCGCAGATCGAATTGTGGACCAATCCCGGCAAATACAAGAACCAAGTCTACACTCTGCCCAAGCACCTCGACGAGAAGGTGGCGCGGCTGCATCTCGACAAGATCGGGGTGAAGCTGACCAAACTCTCCGACAAGCAGGCGGCCTATATCGGCGTGCCGCAGGCCGGTCCGTTCAAGTCGGATCACTACCGGTATTGAGCGGGCTACACCCGCGGCGGCACGATGAAGATCGTGTAGCGCTGCGGCTTGCCGGGAAACCGGAGAAAATTGCGCACGATCTCGGTCTCGACCCGGCGGGCCGCCGGATTTTGCGCGCTCGCTTGACTGCGGCAGGCAGAATCCTCGGCAAAACATACGATCGCCATGCCATCATGCCTGAGCTCTGCCGCGTCGGGTTGCGGCATGCCGCTCAAAACCCGCGGCCGCTCGACGGCGTAGGTGGCGACTCCGTCGGCGAGATCCCCGGGGCCGCCGACGAAACGCAAGGGCTGCGGGATCGTCTGATGCCAGAGTTGCTCCACCTCGCCGGCCAGCAGTGCAGCCTGCGCCGATAAGGGCGGCGGGCCGTTGCGCTGCGCGACGACGGCAATGACCGGCGACACGATCACCATGATCAGCGGCAGCGCCACCGCGAAGGCGAGCAGGCGGCGCGTGTCGACTTCCGAGATCGTCATCGCCGGCGGCGACAGCAGCAGCACGGGCAACAGCGTCCAGGCCGACATCGACCACAGCGAGGTGATCTTGGTGCCGCTGACGAGCGCGCCGACGACGGGCAGCAGCAACGGTCCCCAGAACGCCGCCGCCGCCAGCCGGCGGTCGTCTTCGGCCGGCCACACCATATCCGCGAGTGTTGCCCGGCTCGGCCGCGCCGCGATCAGCACGGCGATGACCGGGATCGCCACATAGCCGAGCGAGCCGGCGAGATAGCCGAGAACGCTGACGATGGTCGAACCAAACGACTTTTCGCCGTGCACGTCCATCGCGTAGGCGAAAGGCTCGAAGTGATGCTGGTAGAGCCAGACGAGATGCGGCGCGATCGCGACCGCCCCGACGGCGACCGTGATCCACGGCGCGGCGGAGCGAAAATAGATGGCGCGGCGGCGGTCGATCAGCGCGGCAACCGCCAATCCCGCGAGCAGGAACACCGACCAGTATTTGCCTAGCATGCAGCCCGCGGCGCCCACACCGGCGAGCGCGCCATAAAGAGCGCTGCGCATGCGGTACGAACGCAGGAACCACAGCGTGGTCGCCGCCCAGGCCGGCATCAACACCGTGTTCACATTGAACTTCAGGGCGTGGAAATTGAAAAACGGCACCAGCATCAGCAGCGCCAGCCCGGCGACGCGCTTCTCGCTATCGAGATAGTCGGCCGACAGCCGCCATACGATCCACAGCGTCAGCGTCGGCATCAGCATCGCCAAGAGGTAATAGGACCACTCGGCAAGCGGAAACACGCCGAACCACGACCACGCAATTGCGGCGGCGAGCGGCGGGTGCTTGTAGCCCCAGGCGAGATCGCGCGACCACGCGATCACCTCGGTCATGTCGGGGTGTAGGCCCTGGCTCGACTTGGCGATGGTGCCGTAGATGGTCCACAGCACCCAATAGGCCGCGAGCACGAGCAGAACGCTGCGCTCGCGCCGCGCCGGATCGATCAACGCGGAGCGCAAGCGGTCGATCGCATGGTCTGTCGCCAATAGTCGCATAGACGGCTGATCTCTCCCCGTTCGTCCCCGCGCGCCGACATCGGGTATATCCGATGTCGGCAGTCAAAAAGTGCGCAAGTCGGCTATAGCCGACTTGCGATGGGGGACCCAGCTAAAGCACCCTGCTCGGCTCAGCAAGCCTAGTCTGGATTCCTGCTTTCGCGGGAATGAACGGTAAAGAGTCCCGCTTGTAGGAGCCCATTCCGAGTGTTATCTCGCCGCCATGACGGCCACTCCGATCAGCAATATCCGCAACTTCTCCATCGTCGCGCATATCGACCACGGCAAGTCGACCCTGGCCGACCGCTTGATCCAGCTCACCGGCGGGCTCGAGGCGCGCGAGATGAAGGAGCAGGTGCTCGATTCCATGGATATCGAGCGCGAGCGCGGCATCACCATCAAGGCGCAGACCGTTCGGCTCAATTACCGGGCGCGCGACGGCAAGGACTACATCCTCAATCTGATCGACACCCCCGGCCACGTCGACTTCGCCTACGAGGTCAACCGCTCGCTCGCCGCCTGCGAGGGCTCGCTGCTCGTCGTCGACGCCTCACAGGGCGTCGAGGCGCAGACGCTCGCCAATGTCTACCACGCCATCGACGCCGGCCATGAGATCGTGCCGGTGCTCAACAAGGTCGATCTGCCGGCGGCGGAGCCTGAAGCGGTCAAGAAGCAGATCGAGGACGTGATCGGCCTCGATGCCTCGGACGCCATCATGATCTCCGCCAAGACCGGCGAGAACGTACCCGAGGTGCTCGAAGCCATCGTCACCCGCCTGCCGCCGCCCAAGGGCGACCGCGACGCGCCGCTCAAGGCGCTCCTGGTCGACTCTTGGTACGACGTCTATCTTGGCGTGGTGGTGCTGGTGCGCGTGGTCGACGGCGTGCTCAAGAAGGGCCAGCGCATCCGCATGATCGGCATCGACGCGCACTATGAGGTCGACCGCGTCGGCGTGTTCAAGCCCAAGCTGACGACGGTGGACGAGCTCGGCCCCGGCGAAATCGGCATGCTCACCGCCTCGATCAAGGAAGTCGCCGACACGCGCGTCGGCGACACGATCACCGACGAGCGCAATCCGGTGGACGAGCCGCTGCCCGGCTTCCGCCCGGCGATCCCGGTGGTGTTCTGCGGCATGTTCCCGGTCGACGCCGCGCAGTTCGAAGACCTGCGCGCGGCCATGGGCCGGCTGCGGCTCAACGACGCCAGCTTCACCTACGAGATGGAAACGAGCGCCGCGCTCGGCTTCGGTTTCCGCTGCGGCTTCCTCGGCCTGTTGCACCTCGAAATCATCCAGGAGCGCCTGGCGCGCGAGTTCAATCTCGACCTGATCGCGACCGCGCCTTCGGTGATCTACAAGATGAAACTGCGCAACGGCAAGGAACTCGAGATCCACAATCCGGTCGACATGCCGGACCCGACGCAGATCCTGTCCATGGAAGAGCCGTGGATCGAAGCGACAATTTTGACGCCGGACGAATATCTCGGTTCGGTGTTGAAACTCTGCCAGGACCGCCGCGGCAGCCAGAAAGAGCTCACCTACGTCGGCAACCGCGCCATGGTGAAATACGACCTGCCGCTCAACGAGGTGGTGTTCGACTTCTACGACCGGCTGAAATCGGTATCGCGCGGCTATGCCTCGTTCGACTATCACCTCACCGATTACAAGGAAGCCGATCTGGTCAAGCTGCAGATGCTGGTCAACGGCGATCCGGTGGACGCGCTGTCCATGCTGGTGCATCGCACCCGCGCCGAATCCAGAGGCCGCGCCATGGCGGAGAAGCTGAAGGAGCTGATTCCGCCGCACATGTTCGTGGTGCCGATTCAGGCCGCCATCGGCGGCAAGATCATCGCGCGCGAGACCGTGCGCGCCTTCCGCAAGGACGTGACCGCCAAGTGCTACGGCGGCGACGCCACGCGCAAGCGCAAGCTGCTCGACAAGCAGAAGGAAGGCAAAAAGAAGATGCGGCAGTTCGGCAAGGTCGACATTCCGCAGGAGGCGTTTATTGCCGCGCTGAAGGTGGATGTGTGACGGGTTGATCAGGATCAAACCATAAATCCGCTGCCCGCCTACAATAACCCGCAAAATGGCAAGGCGGGCCGGTCATGGACCTAAGAGAAGCGATCTACAGCCGGCGCGCCGTGCGCGAATATACCGCCGAGCCGGTCGCTGAAAAGACGATCCGCGAATTGATCGACGCGGCCATCCAGGCGCCGAGCGCCGTCAATCAACAGCCGTGGGCGTTCTGCGTGGTGCGCGACCAGGCCGTTCTCGCCCGAATATCGAGCGAAGCGAAGGCGCATATGCTGCGAACCTCGCCCGCGGCGCTGTTGCCTCATTTTCAGGAACGGCTGAGCAATCCAACCTTCCATATTTTCTATCATGCGCCGGCGCTCGTCCTGATATCGAGCGCGGCGGAAAGCCCGTGGGCGGTCGAGAACTGCTCGCTGGCGGCCGAGAACCTGATGCTGGCGGCCCGTGCCGTTGGATTGGGGACCTGCTGGATCGGCTTCGCGCAGAAATGGCTGGTAACGCCAGAAGGAAAAGCGGCGCTGAAACTCCCGGAAAACTATCTGCCCGTCGCTCCCATCATCGTCGGACATCCGAAAGCCGCGCCGCCGCCGGTTCCCAGAAAAGAGCCGGATATACATTGGATCGACGCGTAAGCGTTTCGCCACCGACAACGCCTCCCGTTTTGATATAGTCTTCACACGGGCGCGTGAGGATTTGCACTCATGCCGGACGATAAGACGACGACCGCGCTTCCCGATATCGTGTTGCAGACGTCGGCGCTCACGCGGACATTCGGCGATCTCACCGCCGTCGATGGCGTCACGCTGAGCATCTATCGGGGCGAGATTTTCGGCCTGATCGGCCCGAATGGCGCGGGCAAGAGCACGCTGATCAAAATGCTGACGACGCTGCTGCCGCCGACCTCCGGATCGGCGACGATCGCCGGCTACGATATCGTCAGCCAGCCCGCCGACGTGCGCCGGCAAATCGGCTATATCCCGCAGCTTCTGTCTGCCGACGGCTCGCTCACCGGCTACGAAAACATGCTGCTGTCGGCGCGCCTCTATGGCGTCCCCAGGCACGAGCGAAAAGAACGCGTCACGCGGGCGCTTGCCCGGATGGGGCTTTCGGAGGTGGCTAACCATCTCGCCGGACACTATTCCGGCGGCATGATCCGGCGGCTCGAAATCGCGCAGTGCCTGCTGCATCGTCCAGCCGTGCTGTTTCTTGACGAGCCCACTGTCGGGCTCGACCCCAGCGCGCGCGAGGTAGTCTGGGCGCGCGTGCTCGACCTCAGGGACCGGTTCCATCGCACGATGATCGTGACGTCGCATCACATGGACGAAGTCGACAAGTCCTGCGACCGCATTGCGCTCATCGACCGCGGCCGCATTGTCGCCGTCGGCACGCCCGCCGAGTTGAAAGCCCATGTCGGCCCCGATGCCACGCTTGATGACGTCTTCATCGGGCTGGTCACCGCAACAGGCGAAACCGAAACAAAGGGAAGCTATCGCGATGTCAGGCGAGACCGCCGCGCAGCCAGTGAGCATGGCTGACCGGTCGTTCGGGCAGGCGCTCGGCGACTATGCGACCCAGACCATGGCGGTGGCCGCGGCCGAGGTACAGAAGCTCTATCACGATCCGCTGGAGCTGCTGACCCGCGCGGTGCAGCCGGTGTTGTGGTTGTTGCTGTTCGGCGAGGTCATGGCCCGCGTCCGCGGCGTGGCGCCGGGCAACATTCCCTATCTCGATTTCCTCGCCGCCGGAATCCTGGCGCAGAGCGCGTTGTTCGTCGCCATCTTTTATGGAATATCCGCGATTTGGGAGCGCGATCTCGGAGTTCTGCAGCGGTATCTCGTCAGTCCCGCGCCGCGTTCGGCGCTGGTGCTCGGCAAGGCGCTCTCGGCCGGCGTCCGGGCTCTGTCACAAGCGTTGATCGTCTATGTGCTTGCGCTCCTGCTCGGCGTCGGCATCGATCTGCATCCCCTCAATATTCTCGGCGTCGCCGCGGCCATCGTGCTCGGTTCGGCGCTGTTCTCCACGCTGTCGCTGATCATCGCATGCATCGTCAAGACACGCGAACGCTTCATGGGGATCGGCCAGGTCCTGACCATGCCGATCTTCTTCGCCAGCAACGCCATCTATCCGTTGTCGCTGATGCCGGATTGGTTGAGGGCCGTCTCGCACGCCAATCCGCTCACTTATGAGGTCGATATTCTCAGGGCGTTGATGCTCACGCATGGAACATCGGATTACGGATTCCTGCTCGATTTCGGCGTCCTGCTGGCTGCGACTGCGGCGCTCACCGCGATCGCGGCGCGGATGTATGGCCGCATGGGCTATTGAGAATCTTGCGGCCTTCGCAGGGCGAACGAACGCTGCCGACAGATATGCACGTCCGGCGGCAGCACCACGCGCAAGCGCAATATGGGTCCCGGGCCTCGCTTCGCTTGCCCGGGACGACATCGCCATATCTTGACTTTATTCCTATCATCTGCTAAGCAACTCATCCGCCCTGTCCGGCCTCGCGTCATCTCGAGTGGCGCACGGCGACGGAGAAGGCGCGGTGCGCCGACAATGCGCATCGCCGTCAAGCCTGCGCGAGACGCGCGCAAGCTTGACCAGGATGGAGCGCCCGGGGGGCGCAGCCCGCTTCGCCAAACGGGCGCGTGCCTCGCCAAGGCGCGCGGCGGGTGCGCACCACACCCGTCATGGGGGTCTCACCAGCCCCCTGGCGCCCTCCCGGCGCTCCATTCCCCTTTTGGGGAAACGGAAAAAGGGAAGCAGGCGTGCCCGCGCCTTCAAAGAACCGGGACTGCGGAGCATTGGTTGTTTGAAGATTTAATCGGTGAGAAGTTTCACGACGGCGCGCCGCCCGCTATCTACCGGTCGTGGACGGAATTGTGCCGGAGCGCCGTTTCGTGCAAGCGATGGCGGCGATGAAGGCGATGGCGTTCGTGCCTGTCGCCCTCGCGCACGCGCACCTTTTCCGGCCGCTCGCCGGTCACCATGATCGTGGTGTCGTCCATGTGCTCCTTCACCAGCGCGAACAGCAGCGCGGCGTTGTCGGGATGCAGGCGGATGCAACCATGCGAGGCCGGCCGGCCGAGATGCGAGATCTCGTAAGAGCCGTGGATGGCGTAGCCGCCGTCGAAGAAGATCGAATAGGGCATCGGCGACCAGTCGTATTTGCGCGAAAACCATTTGCGCGCGAGCCGCTGTGGCTTGTAGGTGCCGTTCGGCGTGCGGTAGCCCATGCGCGCGGTCGACACCGGCCATTCGTGGCGCTGAGCGCCGTCGACCGTGACCGACAGGCGCTGCGACGATTTATCGACGGTGACGATGACGCTCGCGCGCGCGACGCTAAGGCCGCCGAGCAGAACGGCGATAACGGCGCAGGCGGCGGCAAAACGTGGCATCGCGACCTCTCCCAGAGGCGATTTGCAGCGGCATTCTGGCAAGATTTCTTGAACTTTGCATTAAATCACGCGGTTTTGGTGCTGCCCGCGCCGCGCCGCAATTTCCGTGTATTTAACCTGACAAGCCACGGCAAACTCGCTAAATCGGAAACATCATGGCAGCCCGCATCGTCGCCGCTTTCGCCTTGTCATTCGCCTTCGCCAGCGCTTTTACCGGCAACGGTCTGGCGCAAACGCGGGCGAATGCGGCGCCGGCCGTCGCGGTGCCTGTGCCGCCGGCGAAGCCGGCGGTGGCCGAGGAAAAGTTGCCGGCCAAGGTTTTGTTCTCGAAAGCGAAGCTGCCCACGCTCGGCCACGCCATGGCCATCGGCTACTATCCGCGCGGCTGCCTGCAAGGTGGCGTCGAATTGCCGGTCGACGGCCCGAACTGGCAGGTGATGCGGCTGTCGCGCAACCGCAATTGGGGCCATCCGGAACTGGTCAAATTCCTCGAGCGCTTCGCGCCGCTCGCCGCCAAGGCGACTGGCTGGCACGGCATCCTGGTCGGCGACATGGCGCAGCCGCGCGGCGGGCCGCTGCCGTTCGGGCATGCGAGCCATCAGATCGGGCTCGACGTCGACATCTGGTTCATGCCAATGCCGAACCACGAGCTCAGCAAGAAAGAGCGCGAGGAGGTTTCGGCGAGCAATCTCGTCGCCGCCGACGGCAAGCACGTCAACCCGGATACCTGGACGCCCTCGGACGTCGCCTTCATCAAGACCGCCGCCGAGCAGGCCGACGTCGAGCGCATTTTTGTCAATGCCGCGATCAAAAAGGAATTGTGCCGCGTCGAGGACAAGCATCGCGACGCATGGATGGAGAAGGTGCGGCCCTGGTACGGCCATGCAGACCACATCCACGTGCGGCTGAAATGTCCGGCCGATTCGCCGAACTGCCGCAAGCAGGACCCCGTGCCGCCCGGCGAAGGCTGCAGCGACAAGGACCTGGCCTTCTGGTTCAAGGATTCGGTGTTGCACCCAAGACCTGGTCCGCCGCCGAAGGTGCCGCCGAAACCGATCACGCTCGCCGACCTGCCGCCCGCCTGCAAGAATGTGCTGGATGCTCCGGCCAATCCCAAGGCCGTGCTGCGCTGATCGATCAATCGGCGGGATCGACGCATGTTGAACTTTCGTGTTGCCGTTATTCCAGGGGCGCACCGATCGCGCTAGACTGCGACTATGGCCGGCAACATCGAAACTTTACGCGAACTGGAAAAGAAGATCCTCTGGCTCGCCAGTTGGACCATCCACAACGCCAATCACCTGCGCGAGAATTCGGACGGCCTGAAGGTCGGCGGCCACCAGGCGTCGTCGGCCTCGCTCGCCACCATCATGACGGCGCTCTACCTCGACGTGCTCAAGCCCGCCGACCGCGTCGCGGTGAAGCCGCACGCCTCGCCGATCTTCCACGCCATCCAGTATTTGCTCGGCAAGCAGACGCGCGAGCGGCTGGAGACGTTCCGCGGCTACAAGGGCGCGCAGAGCTATCCCTCGCGCACCAAGGACACTGACGACGTCGATTTCTCCACCGGCTCGGTCGGCCTGGGCGTGGCGCAGACGCTGTTCTCCTCGCTGGTGCAGGACTACGTGCGCGCGCACGGCTGGGGCACGGACCGGCCGGAAGGGCGCATGGTCGCGCTGGTCGGCGACGCCGAACTCGACGAAGGCAACATCTTCGAAGCGCTGCTCGAAGGCTGGAAGCAGGGCCTGCACAATTGCTGGTGGATCATCGACTATAACCGGCAGAGCCTCGACGCGGTCGTGCGCGAGGGCCTATGGGAGCGCTACGAGCAGCTGTTCAAGAATTTCGGCTGGGACGTGGTGATCCTCAAATACGGCTCGTTGCAGCAGGCCGCGTTCAAGGAGCCGGGTGGCGAGAAGCTTCGGCAGTGGATCGACAACTGCCCCAACCCGCTTTACTCGGCGCTGGTGTTCGCCGGCGGCGCCGCCTGGCGCAAGCGGCTCAACGACGAGATCGGCGACCACGGCGACGTCAGCCGGCTGATCGAGAAACGCTCCGACGACGAGCTTGCCGCGCTGATGAACAATCTCGGCGGACACGATCTGCCGTCGGTGCTCGAAGCATTCCATGCCGTCACCAGCGACAAGCCGACCTGCTTCATCTGTTACACCGTCAAAGGCTTCGGCCTGCCAATGGCGGGCCACAAAGACAATCACGCCGGGCTGATGACGCCGGCGCAGATGGAGGCGTTCCGCAAGGCGATGGCGGTGCGCCCGGGCCATGAATGGGACAAGTTCGAAGGCCTCACGCTGCCGGCGGCAGACTTGCAAAAATTTCTCGACAGAGTGCCGTTTGCATCCGACCGCGCGCGGCGTCTCAGCACGCCAGCCGGTCGAGGTGCCGGAAACGCTGGCGATTGCCATCCAGCCGACGATGGCGACGCAGACCGGCTTCGGCGCGCTGCTCAACGAAATCGGCCGCGGCGACAGCACGATTCGCCCAGCGCATCGTCACCACCTCGCCGGACGTCACCGTCTCGACCAATCTCGGGCCCTTGGGTGAACCGGCGCGGCCTGTTCGCGCGCCAAGCCATGGCCGACACGTTCAAGAGCGAGCGCATCCCGTCGACCTTCAATTGGGAATTTTCGCCGAAGGGCCAGCACATCGAGCTCGGCATCGCCGAGATGAACCTGTTCATCCTGCTCTCCGCGCTCGGCCTCTCGCACTCGATCAACGGCGAGCGGCTGCTGCCGGTCGGCACGCTGTACGATCCTTTCATCGCGCGCGGCCTCGATGCATTGAATTACGCCTGCTACCAGGATGCGCGCTTTATCCTCGTCGCGACGCCGTCGGGCATCACGCTCGCCGGCGAAGGCGGCGCGCATCAATCGATCGCCGAGCCGCTGATCGGGCTGGCGCAGGACGGCCTTGCCGCCTTCGAGCCCGCCTATGTCGACGAACTCGCGGTGATCCTGCGTTGGGCCTTCGCCTACATCCAAAAAAGCGGCGACGAGATTTCTGAGCGCAACTGGCTGCGCGACGAAACCGGTGGCTCGGTCTATCTGCGGCTCTCCACAAGGCCGGTCGAGCAGATCGAACGCACAATGACCGCCGAACTGGTGCAGCAGATCGTCGACGGCGCCTATTGGCTGCGCAAGCCGGGGCCAAACGCCCAAGTGATCGTCGCCTATACCGGCGCCATCGCGCCGGAAGCGATCGAGGCGATAGGCCTGATGGGAGAGGACCGCCGCGACGTCGGCCTGCTGGCGGTGACGTCAGCCGACCGGCTCAATGCCGGCTGGACCGCGGCGCAGCGGGCGCGCGAACGAGGCCTGGTGCACGCGCGCTCGCACATCGAGCGGCTGCTGGCGGACGTGCCGCCGCATTGCGGCATCGTCAGCGTGCTCGACGGCCATCCGGCGACATTGGCCTGGCTCGGTGCGGTCGCCGGCCATCGCACGCGGCGCTTTGGGCGTCGAGCATTTCGGCCAGACCGGCGCGCTTGCCGACCTCTACCGGCACTATGGCATCGACGCCAACGCCATCGTTGCCGCGGCGCAGGCCATCGCGCCGGGACGGCCGATTAGGCATTTGAAAGCGCTGCCATAACCTTGAGCGTTGCGCGCGCGGACTACTGTTTGGCATCCTGCAAAATCATCGCCGCGCCTTTTTCGGCGATCATCATGGTCGGCGAATTGGTGTTGCCGGAGGTGATCGACGGCATGACGGAAGCATCCGCCACGCGCAGACCGTCGATGCCGATGACCTTGAGCCGCGCATCGACTACCGCGTTTGCGTCGTCGGCGCGGCCCATGCGCGCGGTGCCGACGGGGTGGAAAATAGTGGTGCCGATGTCGCCGGCCGCTTTGACCAGACCCGCCTCATCGTCGTCGCGCACCTGCGGCCCCGGCAGATATTCAGAGGGTGAATAAGGCTGCAGCGCCGGCTGCGCCACGATCTTGCGGGTGACGCGGATCGAATCGGCGGCAACGCGCCGATCCTCCGGCGTCGCCAGATAGTTTGGGTGGATCGCCGGCGCCGCGGCGGGGTCCGCCGATTTCAGCGTCAGCGTGCCACGGCTGGTCGGCCGCACATTCGTGACGCTGACGGTGAAGGCCGGAAACGCGTGCAGCGGATCGCCAAACTTGTCGAGCGACAGCGGCTGGATGTGATACTCCAAATTCGCGCGATCCTGCGTGGAGTCGGACTTGGCGAAGGCGCCGAGCTGCGACGGCGCCATCGTCAAGGGTCCGCGCCGGAACAACGCATAATTGACGCCCATCCAGGCGCGCTGCAGCAGCGAGGAATACATCTGGTTCAGCGTCGTGATGCCGGTGACCTTGTAGATCAGACGCAGTTGCAGGTGATCGTGCAGGTTGCCGCCGACGCCCGGCTTGTCGAGCACGACGGGAATGCCGAATTGCGCAAGTTGCGCCGCAGGGCCTAAGCCCGACAGCATCATAATCTGCGGCGAGCCGAGCGAGCCGGCCGTCATGATCACCTCGCCGCGGCAGCGCGCCGAGCGCGCGGCCCCGTCCTGCCGCCAGCGCACGCCAACGCAGCGCTTGCTTTCGAACAGCAAGCTTTCGACCATGCACCCGGTCTCCAGTCGCAAATTCTGCCGGTGCAGCGCCGGCTTGAGGAAGCCGCGCGCTGCCGACCAGCGCCGGCCGCGCTTCTGGTTGACGTGGAAATAGCAGGAGCCTTCGTTGTCGCCGGTGTTGAAATCGTTGACCGAGGGAATGCCGTATTGCTTCGCCGCCTCGCGCCAGACGTCGATAATGTCCCAGCGCAGGCGCGGGAATTCGACGCGCCATTCGCCGCCGACGCCATGGTGTTCGCTTGGCCCGAGAAAGCTGTCCTCGTGCTTCTTGAAATAGGGCAGCACGTCGTCCCAGGACCATCCCGGCAGACCGAGCTGACGCCAATGATCGTAGTCGCCGGCCTGCCCGCGCATATAGATCATGGCGTTGATCGCCGACGAGCCGCCGATCACCTTGCCGCGCGGATAATTCAGGCTGCGGCCGTTGAGGCCGGGCTCGGATTCGGTCTTGAACATCCAGTCCGAGCGCGGATTGCCGATAGCAAACAGATAGCCGACCGGAATGTGAAACCAGATCCAATTGTCGCGACCACCGGCTTCCAGCAGCAGCACGCGGTTCTTCGGATCGGCGGACAGCCGATTCGCCAGCACGCAGCCGGCCGAGCCGGCGCCAACAACGATGTAGTCGAACTCTCCTTCAATGGGCGAAATGTCCGCCATTGCCGTTTCCTCGCCGTCGCGGAACGCGATTGTAACCTGCCCGGCTGGACTTACTAGGCATGGCTGGACCTGCAGACCCAGACGGACGGTGTATGATGGCGTGATGTTCCCGCCCGAACGAATCGTCTGCCTGACCGAGGAGACCGTGGAGACGCTCTATCTCCTCGGCGAAGAGCGCCGCATTGTCGGCGTCTCCGGCTATGCGGTGCGGCCGCCGCAGGTCCGCAAGGAGAAGCCGCGCGTCGCCGCCTTCATCTCGGCCGACGTGCCGAAAATCCTCGCGCTCATGCCCCGATCTGGTGCTGACCTTCTCCGATCTGCAGGCCGACATTGTCGCCGATCTGATGCGCGCCAATGTCGCCGTACATGCCTTCAATCAGCGCGACGTCACCGGGATTTTCGCCATGATCCGCACGCTCGGCGCGCTGGTCGGCGCGGGTGACAAAGCCGAGGCGCTCGCCGGCTCACTCGCCGCCCGCGTCGGTGCGGTGCATGAGCGCGCGCTTAGCCCTGCCGCGCCGGCCGCGCGTCTATTTCGAGGAATGGGACGAACCGATGATCTGCGGGCCTCGGCTGGGTGTCGGAGTTGATCGAGGTCGCCGGCGGCATCGAGGTATTCCCGCAGCTTGCCGCGCGCAAGAATGCCAAAGACCGTATCGTTTCGCCCGCCGACGTGATCGGAGCCAAACCCGACATCATCATCGGCTCCTGGTGCGGCAAGAAATTCGTGCCGGCGAAAGTCGCGACGAGGCCGGGTTTCGGCGAAGTTCCGGCGGTCGCCAGCGGCTGGCTGCGCGAGATCAAATCGACGCTGATCCTGCAACCGGGCCCAGCTGCGCTGACCGACGGGCTCGACCGGCTCGCCGACATCATCGCCGAATGGGTGAAAACCGCCGCCTGAGAATTAACCGCGCAGAGGCGTGAAATCGGCCGGCGGATGTGCTAGCAAGGCCGGACGCAAAGCAGAGGAATGAATTCGATGCAGCCGAATAAAGCCCGCGCCGACCTGTGGATGGACCTGGCTCTGGTGGCCTTCCTCATCGCCTTCAACGTGGCCGCACGACTCTTGCCGCATGTGCCGGGAGTCTGGCCACTCGCCGCCAGCTCGCTGTTCGCCGGCCGCATGCTGCGCCTACCGGCGCTGGCCCTGATCGTGCCCTTCGGCGCCATTATGCTGAGCGATCTTGGGCTTGCCGGCGACGATTGGCGGGTCACGGCAATTGTCTGCGCCGCGGTCACGCTGCCGGCCTTCGCCGGCATGCTGGCGCGCCGCTGGCACGGCGCGGTTCCAGTCATTGCGGCGATGCTGTCGTGCTCGCTGATATTCTTCGTGACCACGAATTTCGCGGTCTGGGCCTTCAACGGTATGTATCCGATGAATTTCCAGGGCCTGGTGCAATGTTACGTCGCGGCGCTGCCGTTCCTGGACAAGACCGTACTTGGCGATCTGTTCTGGACTGGGGTGCTGTTCGGCGGCGTCTGGTTGGTGCAGCACGGCCCTGCGCTGGCGCGGCGCGCGCACTAACCAAAATACTTCTGAATCCGCGTCCATAACGATTTGAGGCGGCCGATCGGGTTGGCCGCTTCTTCCGGCTCGTCCAGCCTTAGGCCGACGGTGGCGACGCGGCCATTGGCGACGGCGTGTGCCAACAGCGCAATCGGGCCGAGCTGCACGATATCGCCGGTCTTCGCCGCGCGGCCGAGTTGCTCGGTGAAGAAGTCGGCCAACGCTACCTTCATGTGATCGGCGGCGACCTGCAGGCCATAGATGTCGGCCAGGTCCCCAAGTGCCGCATCGCCCGGCACGAAGAAGTCGCCCAACAGCCGCGGATCAGGCGTAGGCGGCGGCGGCATGTTGACGAAGAAGCGGTCGAGTGCCTGCGCCTTCTCCGGCGGCGCCAGCAGATAGACGTAATCGCCCTCACGCACCGGATGGGCTTCCACCGGCGTAAGGATTTCCTCATTGCGCACGACCAAAGTCGGCCGCGCCCAATTAGGGATCAGACCGCGGCGCAGGAACGGGCTGTTGGCCGGCACAGGATAGCCGACGATTTCGCGCGTCATCTGGCCGGGCAGGTCGAGTTCGACCCGGCGCGGCAGCGGATCGCTGCGCGCGAACGACATGTCGAGCTTGCGGGCGGCGAAGGCCACGGTCCAGCCCTGGATCAGTAGAGACGACAGCACGACCACAAACGCCACGTCGAAGAACAGATAGGCCGTCGGCAAGCCGACCAGCAGCGGGATGGAGGCGAGGAAAATCGCCACCGCGCCGCGCAAGCCGACCCAGGACACGAACAGTTTCTCGCGCCATTGGAAGCCGAAGGGGGCGAGACACAGGAACACCGAGACCGGCCGCGCCACCAGCATCAGCGTCAGCGCGACGATGACGGAGCCGACCAGGCTGTCGGCCATCCGTTGCGGCCACACCAACAGGCCGAGCAGCACGAACATCACAATCTGCGCCAGCCAGGTAATCGCGTCGAGGAAGACGACGACCGAATTGTGCGCGCGCGTCTGCCGGTTGCCGACGACCAGCCCAGCGAGATAGACCGCGAGGAAGCCCGAGGAATGCGCCGTATTGGCGGATGCGAACAAGACCAGCGCGCTCACCGCCACGAACGGCGCGTGCAGGCCCTGCGGCAAGTTGAGCCGGTTGAGCACCATGGCGATGATCCAACCGCCGGTCACGCCGATGATACATCCCAGCACCGTATCGCGCAGGAAGACCATCAGTGCATGCGCCCAACCGTGGTCGCCGGCCAGCAGGAACTCCACCAGCAGCAAGGTCAGAAAGACCGCGAACGGATCGTTGGTGCCGGATTCGACTTCCAGCGTCGCGCGCACGCGCGGACGCAGGCGCAACCCCCGCGTATTGATCAGCAAAAACACGGCGGCCGCGTCGGTCGATGCGACCACGGCGCCGACCAGCAAGGCCTGCATCCAGGAGAGACCAAGAACCACCTTGGCGACCGGCGCAGTCAGCAGCGTGGTGATCAACACGCCGACGGTCGCCAGCGTGGTCGCCGGCGCCAGCACGTTGCGGAAGGTGGCGAACCGCGTGCGCAAGCCGCCGTCGAACAGGATCAGCGCCAGCGCAATCGAGCCGACTGTATAGGCCGTGCGAACGCTATCGAATTTGAGGGCGCCCGGGCCACCCTCGCCCGCCAATACGCCGAGCAGCAGAAACACCAGCAGCAAAGGGGCGCCGAAGCGCAGCGCGATCAGGCTCGACAGGATGCCGGCCAGCACCAGCAGGCTGCCGAGCAGGATGGCGATGCTGATGGAATCGAGCGAGGCCACGGTGCGAATCTCCTGACGCTATAGGAGGGTTTCGCGCGGGCGAGAGCAATGTCAATTCCGTTCGTCCCCGCGGAAGCGGGGACCCAGTTCTTAGCCAAAGAGCTGGATTCCCGCTTACCGGGAATGAACGGGAGAATGTCCGCAGCCTCGGCGGAACGACTTAGAACGCCACTTTATCTCCGCCCTTGAGCGAGAGAATCTCGCGCGCATCGTCGGGTGAGGCGATCTCCAGCCCGAGGCCTTCGAGAATCTGGCGCACCTTCTTGACCTGCTGGGCGTTCGACTCCGCCAATTGTCCGGCGCCGAGCCACAGCGAATCCTCCATGCCGACCCGCACATTGCCGCCCATGGACGCCGCCATGGCCGCCACCCGCATCTGCGCGCCGCCGGCGCCTAGCACCGACCAGCAATAATTGTCGCCGAGCAGCCGGTCGGCGGTGCGCTTCATCATCATGACGTCTTCCGGGTGCGTGCCGATGCCGCCGAGAATGCCGAACACCGACTGCACGAACAGCGGCGGCTTCACCAGGCCGCGGTCGAGGAAATGGCGCAGCGTGTAGAGATGCCCGATGTCGTAGCACTCGATCTCGAAGCGCGTGTCGTTTCCGGCGCAGGTGGTGAGGATGTATTCGATGTCGGCGAAGGTGTTCTTGAACATGCCCTTGCGCGAGCCCTCGAGGTACGGCTCCTCCCAGTCGTATTTGAACTTGCCTTTGTAGCGCGGGATCATCGGGTAGAGCCCGAAATTCATCGTGCCCATGTTCAGCGAGGCGACTTCCGGCTTGAAGGTCGCGGCCGGGCGCACGCGCTCCTCGGCGGTCATGGTGGGCGCGCCGCCGGTGGTGATGTTCACCACCACGTTGGAGCGCTGCTTGATCACTTTGAGGAACGGGGCGAAGGCCTCCGGCGACTGGTCAGGCCGGCCGTCCTGCGGATTGCGCGCATGCAGGTGGACGACCGCCGCGCCGGCCTCGGCGGCGGCGATTGCGTTGTCGGCGATTTCCTGCGGGGTCACCGGCAGATGCGGCGACATCGAGGGTGTGTGGATCGAGCCGGTTACGGCACAGGTGATGATGACTTTGCGCGGCTTCGCCATGAGCTTTCCATCCCGGTAAAGTGAGGCTTTTGATTTCGCGATTGGACTAGGGTGCCGATCCTAGAGTATCAGCCGTGTCCAAGTCACCCTGTTCACTCGCGCATGATCCATTCCGAAAACGGGTCCCATCCCGGATCAAGTCGGGTCATGCGCCGGAGCTATCGCCTTGGATCGAGACAGCGAACCTGCGGTGGCGCGGACATCCGGTATCCTGATCGGCGTGTTGTGCGGCACCGGGGCCGCATTCGGCTGGGCGGCCGGTTTTGTCGCGGCCAAGCACGGCATCAGCATCGGCTTCTCGGCCGCCGATCTGGCGCTGCACCGCTTCTTGTGGTCCGGCCTGCTGCTGATGCCGATCGTCCTGCGTGACGGCTTCATGGATCTCGGCGGCATCGGCTGGAGCCGCGGCCTGGCGATGAGCGTGTTGTCCGGCCCGCCGCAGGCGATGATCGCCTATACCGGTTTCATGCTGGTGCCGCTCGGCCACGGCACCACCATCCAGCCCGCCTGCGCGGCACTGTCCGGGCTGATTCTCGCCACTCTAGTGCTGGGCGAACATCCGACCGCGCAGCGTGTCCTCGGCGGCGCGACCATCATCGCGGGCCTCATGGTGTTCGGCATAGAATCACTCACCACCATCGGCAGCCACGGCGTCGGCGGCGACCTGCTGTTCGCCACCGCCGGATTGTTCTGGGCGACCTTCGGCATCCTGCTGCGCTATTGGCGCGTGTCGGGCACGCGCGCGGTCGCCGCGGTCGGCGCGCTGTCGGTCGTGGTGTTCGCGCCGCTGTACGTCGCGTTCGTCGGCTTTGACGGGCTGCTCCAGATGGGTTGGTATGAAAACCTGCTGCAGGCCGTCGTACAAGGCGTTCTCGCCGGCATGTTGCCGATCTATCTGTTCGCGCGCGCGGTGATCTTGCTCGGCGCCGGCCGCGCGGCCACCTTCCCGGCGCTGGTGCCGGGATTCTCGATGATCGTCGGCTTTCTCGCGCTCGGCGTGGTGCCGAGCATCCCGCAGCTCGCCGGGTTACTGATCGTTTGGGTCGGTTTTTATTTCACGCTGCGATAGCTTGTTGTCACTCCGGCCCCGCGTATTTCCCGGCCGTCTCCGGGAACATGTTTTTGACGATCTTGAATTTCGAGATGTCGACCGTTGCGTCCATGTGCATGAAGATGATGGCGTCACGCAGCACCTTCTCGATACCGAAATCGAGCATGATACCGTTGCCGCCGTGCAATTCGACCGCGTGCTGCGCGACCTTCATGATCTCTTCCGAGGCGAACATCTTGGCCATGTTGACCAGGGTCTCCGCCGCCGGCGCGTTGTCGTCCACGGCCGCCGCGGCGCGGTCGAGCAGCGCGCGCACCGCCTCGATCTTGGTCGCCATGTCGGCGAGCCGCAACGCCACCGCCTGATGCTTGATCAAAATTCGGCCGCCCTGCACGTAGTTCTGCACGTAGTCGGCGGTCGCCTCGAAAGCGCGCACGCCGACGCCGAGGTTCTTGGCGGCCTGGATGATCTTGCCGGGGCGGAAATAGACGCCGGCCGAGCCCATCGCGCTATCCTGCACCAGCAATTGGTCGTCGGGGATGAACATGTCTTCGAACACCATCTCGCCGTTGTTCATGAAGCGGCAACCGAGCGTCTCGTTGCAGCGCGCCACCGTGAAACCCTTGGTCTCGCGCGGCACCAGGAACGATGACGTCCCCTGCAACATGCCGACCTTGGGATTGGTGTTGGCGTAGACGACGTAGAGCGAGGCGTCGTAGCCATTGGAGATGAATTGTTTGCGGCCGTTGATGATCCAGCCGCCGGTGGTCTTTATCGCCCTCGTCTGCATCGCCGCTTCCGGCACGTTGTAGGGCAGCCAGCGGTCGGAGGCGCCGCGCGGCTCGGTCAGGCAATGCGCCATTAAAAATTGCGGCTCGGCGACCAGGCGCTTGAACCAATGCTCCTGGTGATGCTTGGGCGCGAACTGGCGCAGCAGCACCGAGACCTTCCAGTTCTGCACCAGCTTGTCGGCAAGCCCGGAATCGCCGCGCGCGATCTCCTCGGCGACGAGCGCGAAGGTCCGCACTTCGGTGCCCTTTTCGAGCTCGACGCCGCCGTATTCTTCCGGCACGCCGAGCGTGCGGATGCCGACCTTCTCGGCGCCTTCCAGGATCGACAGCGGCAGCCGTTCCTCCGGCACCATCGACCATTCTTTCTGCCAATTCTTCCTGATGTAAGGCAGCACCATCTCGTCGACGAAATCGCGGCAGCTCTGCCGCATCATCTTTTGTTCTTCGGACAATCCTCGGTCGTACATGTGATTTTTTCCTTGCCTAGGCCGCGGCGAATGCCGGGCACCTCCCGGCTTGGATATTGGTCCGGTTTGCGATCTATTTCCAAGGACAATCGTCGGGGAGGGCATGCATGCAAGTCGGAGTGATCGGCGTCGGCCGCATGGGCAAGGCGATGGCGCGCAACCTGCTCAAGGCCGGGCACAGGCTGCATGTTTTCGATACGGCGAAAGAACCGCTGGAGGAATTGGAAAAGGAAGGCGCGGCAATCGCGGCCAGCGTCAAGGAGGCCTTCGCTTGCGACGCGGTAATCTCGATGCTGCCGAACGACGATGCCATGCGCGCGGTCTTCGTCGACGGCAACGTTTTGCCCGCCGGCGGGACTTCGACCATCCACGTCAACATGGCGACCGCTTCGGTTGCCTGCGCCGAGGAGCTCACCGCTTTGCACCGCCAGCGCGGCGTACCTTATGTGGCGGCGACCGTGTGGGGCCGGCCGGATGTCGCCGCCGCGGCCGAGCTTTCCATCGCGGTCGCCGGCGATGGCAAGGCGATCGATAAAGTGCAACCGCTGCTCGACGTCCTTGGCCAGCGGACCACGCGCGTCGGCGACGAGCCGCGCATGGCCAACGTCGCCAAGATCGCCGGTAACCTGCTGGTTGCTTCCGCCATCGAGGCCATGGGCGAAGCCGGCGGCGCTGGTGCGCGGCTACAGCATGTCGGCGCCCGACTTCCTCGATCTCATCGTCACCGCGTTGTTCGACGTGCCGGTCTATCGCGGCTATGCCGAGCAGATCGGCAGCGGCGTCTACGAACCGCCCGGCTTCGACATGAAGCTCGGCTTCAAGGACGTGCGGCTGGCGCTGGCCGCGGGCGAGAAGGCCAATGTGCCGCTGCCCTTCGCCAATGTGCTGCGCGATGCATTCCTCGATGCGCTAGCGCACGGCGACGCCAACAAGGATTGGGCGGCGATCGCCAAGGTGGTGGCACGCCGGGCGGGGTTGGAAAGTTAGCTACGCCGCCTTTCGCGTGGACAGGAACTCGCCCATGCGGCCGAGCGCCTTCAAGATGTTCTCGGTCGAATTGGCGTAGCTCAGCCGCACATAGCCCTCGCCGAGAATGCCGAAATCGGGCCCGCCGATAATGGCGACACCGGCATCTTCCAGCAGCGACGAGGCGAGCGGCTTCGCCTTCCAGCCGGTACGCTTGATGTTGGGGAAGGCATAGAACGCGCCTTTCGGCGTCGCGCACGATACGCCGGGCAATTTGTTCAAGCCCTCGACCACGACTTTGCGGCGCTTGTCGAACTCGGCGACCATCTTGTGCACTTCGTCCTGCGGACCTTTCAAGGCCGCGAGCCCCGCATATTGCGCGGACGCGTTGACGCAGGAATGCAGATTGACCGCGAGCTTGCGCGCATAGTCGTAGAGCTTGCCCGGCCACACCGCGTAGCCGAGCCGCCAGCCGGTCATCGCATAAGTCTTCGACCAGCCGTTGAGCAGGATCAGCCGGTCACGAATTTGCGGATACGTGAGCAGGCAGACATGCGTCTCGCCGTCATAGACCATGTGGTCGTAGATCTCGTCCGACATGATGCAGACGTCCGGCCACTTCTCGAGGCCGGCGACCAGCTTGTCGACTTCGGCTTTGCCGGTGACGCCACCGGTCGGATTGGCCGGCGAATTGAGAATCAACAGCCGGGTCTTCGGCGTGATCAGCTTGAGCGTCTCGTCCGCTGAGAAAGCAAAGCTATTCTCCTCGCGGATCGGCACCGGCACGGGCTTCGCCCCGGTGAACTCGATCATCGAACGGTAGATCGGGAAGCCAGGATCGGGATACATGATCTCGACGCCCGGTTCGCCGAACATCAGGATCGACATGAACATGGTCGGCTTGCCGCCGGGCATGATCATCACCGAGTCGGGGGAGACTTCGACGCCGAAGCGTTTGTGCAGATCGGCGGCCACCGCCTCCCTAAGGGGCGGAATGCCGGTCGCCGGCGTGTAGCCGTGATGGCCGTCGCGCAGCGCCTTCACGGCCGCCTCGACAATGAAATCCGGTGTACGGAAATCCGGCTGGCCGATGCCGAGATTGATGATGTCGCGGCCTTGCGCGATCAGGGCGTTGGCTCGGGCGAGCACCGCAAAGGCGTTTTCCTCGCCGATGCGGTCGAAGGCCGCGATCGTTTTCAGCATGGCATTGGCTCCCGGCCGAATTCGCGGGCAGTTCACCCGATCGGGGGCGGAAAATCAAATGGGAAGCGGCCGGCGGTCAGGGTTCACCGCCATAGTGGGCGCCCAGGTCGCGCAGGAGCTGCGAGCGGATGAATGGGTCGGGATCGTCGCCGAGATAATCGTTGGCATTATAGATCGGGCCGGCCGGAAACAGGTTTAGCCCACGGTAGCCGGATTTTGCAGCGGCGGCATGTGCCTGCAGATGTTTCTTGTGCTTGTGCACGCTAACAGCATCGACCGGCGTGGCGGCAGCCAGTACCAACGCGAGAACGCCGAACGATCCCACCAGCCTGAGCGCAAACGATGCCATGGAGCACCCTTTCATCGCGTCGCGAACAAATGCATATCCCGCCGGCGCGGCGAAACAAGGGCGCGGCCAGGCGATTTCGATCACAACTCGGTGTCGGAATAGTTGCGGCCGGCAGGGGTTAAACGCGCCGCCAGCGCGCTGTCATAATTCGAAAGCCAGCCACGAGCCCGATTGCAATCGTCGTTGGGTTCGGCGCATCCTTACGCCAAATTTGTCGAGGCGACGGGAACCGCGATGGGCATTCGGGCGGCCAACCGAGACTACGAACGCTGGCTTGCGCGCCAGCTCCATGGCGAAGTCATCGACGGCGATCTCGACAGAAAGCACAAGAAAATGGGCGAGAGCGCCTTCGGCTTTCTGCGCGCCACCTATTGGCGCTGGGCCGAGACTATTCTCAATGTCTGCCCCGACCTCGCCAACGCGCCGCCCGTGCTAGCGGTGGGCGACATCCACCTGGAAAATTTCGGCACGTGGCGCGACGAGGAAGGCCGCCTGATCTGGGGCGTCAACGACTACGACGAAGCCGCCGAGATGCCCTATATTCTCGACCTTGTGCGGCTGGCGACCAGCGCGGCACTGGCGACAACGCCAACCCAGATTTCGCTCAAGGCGATCTGTGCGAATATCCTGGAAGGCTACGAGCACGGCCTCGAAATCCCCGAGGCATTCGTGCTTGACCGCCAGCACATGTGGCTGCGCACGTGCTTCGTGGTGAGCGAAGCCGAACGCGCCGTGTTCTGGCAGAAGATCGAGAACCAGTATCACGAGCTGCTGGCGAAAAAGAAAGCCGAGCAGCCGCCTGTCCGCTGGCTCAAGTTGTTTGCCGCAGCGCTGCCGGACGATTTGATTACGCTCGCCTATTGGCGGCGCACCGCGGGCACCGGCAGCCTCGGCCGCCCGCGCTGGCTCGGCTACGGCACCTGGCGCGCCGGCCCGCTGCTGCGTGAGGCCAAGGCGCTGGTGCCATCCGGCTGGACCCGCGCGCATGGCAACGGCGCGCGACTGCGCCTGAACGACATCGCGCTCGGCAAATACCGTGCACCCGACCCGTGGTACAAAGCGAGCGGAAACCTGCTAATGCGGCGGCTGTCGCCGAATAACCGCAAAATCGACGTGGAGGACCGGCGCGACGCCGCCCGTCTACTGCATCCCGACCTGCTCTGGGCCATGGGCCGCGACCTCGCCGCCATCCATCTCGGCGCGCGCGACCGCCGCGACGCGCTGCGCAAGGACCTGGAAAAGCGCAAGCGGCGCTGGTTTCGCGCTCACGTCGAAACCGCGACGGAATTTGTCGCCCGCGAATACGCAGAGTGGAAAAAATCGGTTAAATAGCTTCCGCCACCGGCTGCGCGATCGCGAAGGTTTCCCATGAGCCCCACCGACAAACGCCGCACGTTTCGTGCGCTGCACCGAAGCGGCTGCTTCGTCATTCCCAATCCGTGGAATGTCGGTACCGCCCGCTATCTGCAGGGGCTCGGCTTCAAGGCGTTGGCAACCACCTCATCGGGCTTCGCCCATTCGCAGGGTTACGCCGACGGGGCGCAATCTCGCGACCAGGTTCTTGCTCATTTCGCCGAGATCGCCGCAGCCGCCGACGTCCCGGTCAACGCCGACTTTGAAAATGGCTTTGCCGACGAGCTTGGCGGCCTGGCCGAGAACGTAACGCGCTGCATCGCGACCGGCGTCGCCGGCTTGTCGATCGAGGATGCGACCGGCGATCCCGACCAGCCGCTCTACGATTTCGATGTCGCGCTTGCACGCGTAAAGGCCGCCCGTGCGGCAATCGACAAGGCCGGCGGCGACGTGGTGTTCACCGCGCGCACCGAGGGTTTCATCCGCGGCCGGCCTGACCTGGATGAAACCATCCGCCGTCTGAAAGCCTTCGCGGACGCCGGCGCCGATTGTCTATATTCGCCCGGCATCAAGATCCGCGAGCAGATCGAAGCGACCGTCAAGGCGGTCGCGCCGAAGCCCATCAATTTTCTCAACAGCGGCGCCTTCGGCTTCACTGTCAAAGACCTTGCCGAGATGGGCGTGCGCCGTATCAGCGTCGGCGGCACGCTGGCGCGCGTCGCCATGCACGCTTTCATCAAATCGGCGATCGAGATCGCCAAGGACGGCAAGTTCGACAGTTTTGCCGGCGTGATACCGAATCCTGAACTCAATAAATTCTTCCACGACGATTTGCCGCAGCGGCCGAAAACGTGAGCGAACACCACCATCCGCATAGCGGCCAGCCGGTCGGTGAACCTGTGAACGGGCCGCCGGGCCAGCGCCCCGGCCCGGTCACGCTCACCGGCCGTTTCGGACGGCTGGAAAAGCTCGCGCCCGCGCATGCCGCAGGGCTGTGGCAGGCGGTCAAAGATCACGATCGGATATGGACTTACATGCCGAGCTATTCGGCATTTGCCGACGCCAACGCGTTCGCGGGCTGGGTCGCCGCGCGGGCGGCGCTCGAGGACCCCTATTCCTACGCGATCGTCGAGCCGCAAGGCCGCGCGCTCGGTATCACGACGCTGATGGAGATTCGCCCGACTATGCGGGTGATCGAGGTCGGTCACGTCGTCTATTCGCCCGCGCTGCAGCGCACGCCGCTCGCGACCGAGGTGCAATATCTGCTGGCGCGCTATGCATTCGAAATGCTGGGCTACCGGCGTTATGAATGGAAATGCGACGCACTGAACGTCCCCTCGCGGCGCGCCGCCTTGCGCTTCGGCTTCGCGTTTGAGGGCATCTTGCGCCAACACATGATCGCCAAAGGCCGCAATCGCGACACCGCCTGGTTCTCGATGCTCGATAACGAGTGGCCGGTGCGCAAGCTTACATTCGAGCGCTGGCTGGCGCCGGAAAATTTCACAGCCGACGGCCGGCAAAAGTCGAGCCTGAGCACGCTGAGCGGCATCATCGAATGACGGCGTCTGCAGACCTCCGCGCCCGGTCTGCTGCGGCAGCGGCCCTTCGTCCTGTTCTGGCTGGCGCGCGTATGCACGACAGCCGGCTACCAGATGATGGCGCTGGTGATCGCCTGGCAGCTTTATGAGCTGACCAACAGCGCCTTCGATCTCGGCTTGATCGGATTGATTCAATTTATGCCGGCTGTGATTTTGACACTGCTGATCGGACATGCCGCCGACCGCTACGACCGCCGCTTCATTATTCGGGTGGCACAAGGCGTCTATGCGCTCGCTGCGGCGCTGATCACCACAGCGCTTGCCGCCCATGCGCTCAGCCGAGAGCTCTTGTTCAGTGTCGTATTCTTGATCGGCTGCGCGCGCGCCTTCGAGGTGCCGACCGGCAGCGCGCTGGTTCCGGCATTGGTGCCGGCGCCCCTGGTCGCCCGCGCCGTCGGCGGTTGGACCTCCGCCAACCAGGTAGCCGTAATCAGTGGGCCGGCGTTGGGCGGGCTGATCTACGCCGCAAGCCCTGTCGCGGTCGCCGCGCTCTGCGTGCTGTTCTTTTGCACCTCCATCACCTTGGTCAGTTTCATCGTCGCCAAGGGGCCGGTCCGCGGCCCATGAGCCGCCGACCTTCGCATCGGTATTGGCCGGCTTCAAATTCATCGGCACGCGGCGACGACTCCTGGGCGTTGTCACGCTCGACCTGTTTGTGGTTCTCCTCGGAGGCGTGACCGCTCTGCTGCCAGTTTTTGCGCGGGACATATTGGCGGTGGGGCCGATCGGGCTCGGCCTGCTGCGATCGGCGCCTGCGGCGGGCGCGCTGATTACGGCCGTGGTGCTCTCGCACTATCCGGTCGAACGGTACATCGGCCTCAAAATGTTCGCCGTGGTAGCGATCTACGGCGTAACCACCATCGTATTTGGATTGTCGACATGGTTTCCGCTCTCGCTGATCGCGCTCGCCATGCTTGGCGCGGCCGATGCCTTGAGCGTCGTGATCCGCTTTTCGCTGGTTCAGATCGAGACGCCGGACGCCATGCGCGGCCGCGTGAGCGCCATCAACTACCTGTTCGTCGGTTCGTCCAATACCTTGGGCGATTTCGAATCCGGCACTGTCGCCGCCTGGCTGGGCGCGGTCCCTTCGGTGCTGATCGGCGGCATCGGCGCACTGCTAATCACCGGCATTTGGATGCTAATATTCCCCGATCTGCGCCGCATCGACCGTTTCGAGCCGGCCGATAAAGAAAAGACCGGAGGAACGCTGAATGCATATTCTCATCACCGGCGCGGCCGGCATGATCGGCCGCAAGCTGACCGATCGGCTCGTCATCGACCGCGCGCTCGGCGACCAGCCGATCGAAAAATTAACATTGATTGATATTGTCGCGCCGGCACGGCCTACAGGCTTTTCCGATCACGTCAAGACCCGTGCTGCCGATCTCGCCGCGCCGGGCACTGCGGAAAAGGCGGTCTCGGAGAAAGCCGGATGTAATCTTTCATCTCGCCGGCGTGGTATCGGGTGAGGCGGAAACCGATTTCGAGAAGGGCTATCGCGTCAATCTCGACGGCACACGAGCGCTGCTGGAGGCAATTCGCGCCGTCGGCAATGACTACAAGCCGAAAGTCGTGTTCACTTCGTCGATCGCAGTATTCGGCGCGCCATTTCCGGAAGCCATCGCCGACGACTTTCATCTCACGCCGCTGACCTCTTATGGCACCCAGAAGGCGATGTGCGAATTGCTGCTCGCCGACTATACGCGGCGCGGCATCCTGGAAGGCGTCGGCATACGGCTGCCGTCCATCGTGGTGCGGCCGGGGAAGCCGAACAAGGCGGCGTCGGGATTCTTCTCCGGTATCATCCGCGAGCCGCTGGCCGGGCAGGAGGCGATCCTGCCGGTCGCCGACAGCGTGCTGCACTGGCATGCCAGCCCGCGTTCGGCGGTCGGATTTCTCACCCATGCGGCCGGCTTGACGCGCGCGCAATTAGGCGACCGCATCAACCTCACCATGCCCGGCGTGTGCTGCACGGTCGGCGAGCAGATCGCGGCGCTGCGGCGTATTGCCGGCGACAAGGTCGCCGACCGCATTCGCCGCGAGCCGGACGATCTGGTCGAACGCATCGTCGCCGGCTGGCCGCGCCGTTTTGAGCCGCGCCGGGCGATCGCGTTAGGCTTCAAGGTAGAAGCCACATTCGACGATATCATTCGCGCGCATATCGAGGACGAGCTGGGGGGCAAGATCGCCTAGCGCTCACGAATGCTCGCGCGCCATGCGCCGCAAACCTTACATTAGCAGCCATGACCTACGTCGACGCCACCATCGCCCCCCTCCGCAAGACCGGACAGATCAAGATCCACGGCCCCGAAGCCTTCGAGGGCATGCGCAAGGCTGGGCAACTGGTTGCGCGCTGCCTCGATATGCTGGTCGAGCACGTCGGACCGGGCGTGCCGACCGAAAAGATCGACCGGCTGGTATTCGACTACGCGATGGATCACGGCGCGCTCCCCGCGACGCTTATGTATCGCGGCTACAAGAAATCGACCTGCACGTCGCTCAACCACGTGGTCTGCCATGGCATTCCTGGCGACAAGCCGCTCAAGGACGGCGACATCATCAATATCGACGTGACGCTGATCCTCGATGGCTGGCATGGCGACTCCAGCCGCATGTACACCATCGGCGAAATCCCGCGCCGCGCCGAGCGGCTGATCGAGGTGACGCACGAGGCCATGATGCGCGGCATCACCACCATCCGGCCCGGCTCGACCACCGGCGACATCGGCGCCGCGATCCAGAGCTATGTCGAGGCCCAGCACATGAGCGTGGTGCGCGACTTCTGCGGCCACGGCCTCGGCCGCCTGTTCCACGACGAACCCAACATCGTCCATATCGGCCGCCCCGGCGAAGGCATCGTTCTGCGGCCCGGCATGTTCTTCACCGTCGAGCCGATGATCAACATCGGCCGTCCGCACGTGAAGGTGCTGTCCGACGGTTGGACCGCGGTGACGCGCGACCGCTCGCTGTCGGCGCAGTTCGAGCATACCGTCGGCGTCACCGACAAAGGCGTCGAGGTGTTCACCTTCTCGCCGGCCGGACTCGACAAGCCGCCTTATAAGCGCTGATGGTACCTCACAATTTTATGCGGCTACCCTCGTCGATTGCATTCGGCTGAACTACACTCAAACCGTTCTCAGGCGGTGTGGGCGTCGAGCATCATGGCCGAAAAACACGCGAAGCGCGGATTGTCCGAGGCGCCGCCGCACTATTACGGCCACCGCGAGCGGCTGCGCTCCGCTTCCGCGAGGCCAGGGCCGGCGCCGTGAGCGACTACGAGTTGCTCGAGCTGGTGCTGTTCCGCGCCATTCCGCAGCGCGACGTCAAGCCGCTGGCCAAGGAACTCATCGCCAAATTCGGCTCCATTGCCGAAGTCGTGGCAGCGCCGGCGCGCACGGCTAAAGGAAATCAAAGGTGTCGGTGAAGCCGCCGTCGACGAGATCAAAGTGGTGCATGCCGCGGCCAGCCGCCTGGCGGGCGGTCAGGTGCAGAAACGGCCGTTGCTGTCGTCTTGGTCGAGCGTGCTCGATTACTGCCGTATGGCGCGGGCTTTCGCCGACAAGGAGCAGTTCCGCGTGCTGTTCCTCGACAAACGCAACCAGTTGATCGCCGACGAAGTACAGCAGACCGGCACCGTCGATCATACGCCGGTCTATCCGCGCGAAGTGGTCAAGCGCGCGCTCGAATTATCGGCGACTGCGCTGATCCTGGTGCACAACCATCTTTCGGGCGATCCAACGCCGTCGGGCGCGGACATTCAGATGACGCAGGCGATCGTCGACGTTGCCAAGCCGCTTGGCATTGCCGTGCACGACCACATTATCGTCGGCAAGGAAGGGCACGCGAGCTTCAAGGGACTCAGGCTGATCTAGTGACCTCAGATTTTGGGAACAGGCTGGACCTATCGCCGATACGATGTCCCTACTGCGTGAAGGACGGTTAACGAATTTATGTCGGTGCGGCCAATTTGAGGAAAACGCAATATGTCGGCGGCTTATTGCCGAAAACCGCTCTCTGCCGGTTAAGACTAATTTCAACCAGTCAACGCATCATAGCGGGAGCTTTGCTTCTCATCACGAGAGAGGGCACCAATGGCGATCACTGAATTGAACAGCCCCACTGATTCTGCCGCCGCAGAACAGCGGTCGTCTCAATTTCAAGAATCGCTCTTGGAGACGGCGACACATTGCGGCTTAAGCGCGGCCTATAGCCTAAGGAAAAACGGACTGCGTCACCTACTACCCTATTGGCGGCGATGGCTGGCCGAATGCGTTATGCCGCGGCGTGAATTGCCCGACCCTGAGCAGCCTTTCGATAGCGATGGAAGGGCCGGACTCGTCTACGATCTTTCCGTACCGACACTGATAGCGGCGTATCAGCGCGGCATCTACACAGCGGGACATTTCGGTACCCTTGCCTGGATGTCGCCGCCGCAGCGTTGCGTCCTATTCTTGCATGAATTCCATATGGCGAAGCGGCTGCGCCAATTCATGCGCCAAGGCCATTATACCGTCACGTTCGATCGCGACTTCGAGGGTGTCATCAGGGCCTGCGCCGGCCGACGCCAAGGCCGCTGGCACGTCACCTGGATCACGCCGTGCATCATGCGCACCTATGCGGCGCTCCGCGATGCAGGTCATATCCACTCGTTCGAAGTCTGGAACGGCAAAGGCGAACTGGTCGGCGGTGGCTACGGCGTGGCACTCGGCCGAATATTTTTTACCGAGTCGCAATTCTCCCACGAAGACAATACGTCGAAACTCGGCTTTTCCGTGCTGAATTGGCATCTCGCACGCTGGGGCTACAGCCTCAACGACGGCAAAAATCCAACGCCGACAATCCTCGCCATGGGCTTCCGCTCGATTCCCCGCGCGGAGTTCCTCGGCTGCCTCGCCGACAATATCCGTTCAGGCGGCAAAGCGGGACGCTGGGAGATCGAAGCCGATCCGATGACGGTCGCGAAGTGGCAGCCCGGCACGGCCTTGTCGCCGGCCGAATAAAGCGCGCTCAAGCAGCCGCCGGCGCAAGACCGCAGCTTTCGGGCTCGATCATCCAATGCGCGATCATGGGCCAGTATTCGGCGAGCACCTTGCTGCCCATAAACAATCCGCCGTGGCCGCAGGGAGCCATAGCCTTGCGAATGGCGCGCGGCGGGGTGCCGATCAGGCGCTCGACCGCGAATAATTGCGCCGGCGCGACCAATTCGTCATCGCGCGCCGCCAACAGAAAAAGCGGCGTCCGCACTTTCGCCAAGTCGATGCGCTGGCCCAAAGCGACAAATTGGCCGGTTGCAATTTCATTTCGCTTATACAGCTTCTCGATCACCTCTAGGTAGTAAGCTCCTGGCAAGTCGACGGTCCAGGCGTGCCAATGCCGGAATGTCGCTTCGAGCTTGGCAAAGGCGGGCGAGCCGATCGGCTCCGGCGTTTGCAGCAATTGATGGATCGCGTCGGTGTCGAGCGTCTCCGCTCCCCAGAACTTTTGCACTTTGCGGCCGAGCACGCGGCCATCGCCAAGCTTCACCAATTCATGAAACAACGCCAATGGGCTGGCGTCGGCGAGTGCGGACAACGCGGATTGTCCAGCGGCAATATCGATCGGCGCACCGGCCAGCACTAATTTATGCACCTTGGCAGGAAAACGCGCGGCATAGAGTAGCGAGAGCCAGCCGCCCTGACAGAGGCCGACGAGATTGACGCTTGCGTCAAGCTGATCGACCAGAACGTTGAGCTCGGCGAGGTAGTCGTCGATGCCCAAATGGCACATCTCCGGTGCCGCCGAACGCCAATCGGCCACGTACAGCCGACGCAGGCCGGCGTCGCGCAACGCCAATACCAGGCTGTGACCGGGCGCCAGATCGGCAACAACCGATCCATGCAGCGCAAATGGCGCGCACAGTAACGTGGGAATGCCGTTGTCGGCGGTGCTAAAATCGCGCAACCGCACGCTTTTCAATTCGAGCGCGACTTTATTTGCAGTCGCCCATTTCGGCTCGTGTACCGGCGGACCTTCGTCTGCGTCCATGGCGAGACCGACAAAGCGCGTGGCCGTAAGCGCAGCAAATTCGCTGGCCGAGGCAGCGGCGAGTGCCGGCCACATGAATGCAAATCGAAGGTCGTGCATCCCTTCGGCTCGTACATTTAAAAAAACTTTCACAAAAACAACCCCCGCGCGTTGTCCTAGGTCAAACGCGCCCGCGAATTGTATATTCGTTTGAAATTTAAAAACTCCGCGACAACAACCGCCGGCGCGCACTCACTGCTGCAGCACATAGCTGCCGGGCGCGTCGGCGAGCGCAACGTAGGCCGCGCCCCCCATTGAAGGCGGGTCGACCGGCTGGCCCGAATGCGCGTTGAGCCAGCCGACCCATTCCGGCCACCAGGAGCCGTCCTTTTGCGGCGCTTGCGCCAGGAAGGCATCCGGATCGATGTAACGGTCGTCCGCCTTGCGGGTCATCACCTGGAACGTGCGGTGATTGTGGCCCGGTTCGGACACGATGCCGGCATTGTGACCGCCGGTCGCCAGCAGATAGGTCACGTCGGCGTCAGACAAGAAATTGATTTTGTAGCTGGAGCGCCAGGGTGCGACGTGATCGCGCATGGTGCCGACTGCGAAGATCGGGGTATGAATATCGGTGAGTGCGATCGGCTTCTCGCCCACGGTAAAGCGCCCCTCGACCAGATCGTTGTTGAGGAACAGTCGCCGCAGATATTCCGAATGCATGCGGTAGGGCATGCGCGTGGCGTCGGCGTTCCACGCCATGAGGTCGATCATCGGCGTGCGCTCACCCATTAGATAATCGTGCACCACGCGCGACCAAACGAGGTCGTTGGAGCGCAGCATCTGGAAGGCGCCGGCCATCTGTGTGGCGTCGAGGAAGCCTTGCTCCCACATCATGTCTTCGAGGAAGGCGACCTGGCTCTCGTTGATGAACAGCATCAGCTCGCCGGCCTCCGTGAAATCGGTCTGCGCCGCCAGCAGCGTAATCGACTGGAGACGGTCGTCACCGTCGCGCGCCATGGCCGCGGCGGCGATCGACAGCAGCGTACCGCCAAGGCAATAGCCGACGGCGTGAACCTTCTGCTGCGGCGCGATCTTACCGATCATATCAAGCGCCGCCATAACGCCGAGCGTGCGATAGTCTTCAAGATCGAGATCACGGTCGTCGGGACTCGGATTCTTCCACGACACCATGAACACCGTGTAGCCTTGCTCGGTCAGGTATTTCACCAGCGAGTTATGCGGCGACAGATCGAGGATGTAATATTTCATGATCCAGGCCGGAACGACGAGCACGGGCTCGGGCCGGACCTTGCCGGTCGCTGGCGCGTATTGGATCAGCTCAATCAGGCGATTCCGATAAACGACCTTGCCGGGAGTGACCGCCAAGTTGCGGCCGACTTCGAACGCCTCAGTGCCGATCGGCTTCTTACCGCTGATGCTGCGCTCCCAATCTTCCACCAGATTGCGCAGGCCATTCACCAGGTTCATCCCGCCTTTTCTGACGGTTTGCCGCAGCACTTCGGGATTGGTCGCCAGAAAATTCGAGGGCGAAAACATATCGAGGATCTGCCGCGATACGAACTCCACCATCTCTTCATGATGCTTGCTGACACCGCGGATGCCCGTGGTCGCGTTGTGCCACCATTGCTGCTGGAGCAGGAAGGCCTGCGCCATGAAATTATATGGCGGCCTCTGCCAATCCGCGCCGTCGAACCGCCGATCTTGCGGCAAGGGCTCGATGCAACGCGGCGTTTTGCCGCCTTCCACCGCTGAGCGAGCCGCATAATTGGCGAAGCGAACCGCCTTCCTTGTTGCCTTATCCACTAGTTGCAATCGTTTGCCGGGCGAAACGGCAAGATGCGTTGCCCAATCGAAAGAGGCCTTGGCGAGCGCGGCCGGCGACAAGCCGAAGGTATAGCGCGCGATCGTTGCATGCAGCGAGCGATCCATGATGTCGGCGACGGCGGTGACTGCATAGGGGTCGCGCCCGTCGGCGTCCTGGGCCTGCGCGAGCGGGTTCTGGCTGGAAACGAGACGCAATGGCGTCTTGCCGGCGGCCGGTTTCACGCTTGCCGCATCCGCGGGTGAGGTCATCGTCATCGCGCACCTGTTGTTGTTCTTGGCGTTCACCGCGGCATCAAAGAGATATGGAGATCAATAATTTGGCGAAAATATAGGCGTCACATTGTGACGCGCCATGACCTGGATCAATGGAATAACCACGCTAGCGCCGGCAAGCGCCGCACCCCCCGCAGACTTTCGCCCACCGCCGCCTAAAAGCTACTGACGGACCAGTATCATGGGGTTCGCGCTTTCGGGGATCCGGCGCCATCCCGTACCTTCAACTTCCTCAAAGCGCCACGGCGCGCCGCGGCCGGGCACTAGCAAAAGCTCGCCCTTGTCCAGACGCCATTGAGAGAAGTTAAGCTGTGCGATCGATGGCGCGCAGCCCGGCTTCACCGTCATCGCCATGCCGTCGCCTTGCGCGGTTGACGCCAGTTCGAAAGCGCAAAGCGGCGCGCCAGCTCCGCGGGTGAGCAGCCAATTTCCGGCGAGCTCTTCGGGCGGCTTTTCCGCACCCGGCCGCAGCCGCGGCATTCTGCAGGAACAACACGCCGACGCCCGGCGTCGGCGCCTCGTAGATGCCATCCTCGACTTCGCTAAACTCGACCAGCGCCTTGCCGGTTGAATCGAGCAGATAGAGCAGATCGTTGTCGGGAAATTTCCAGCCGGCAATGTCGGCGACCAGCGGAAATTGACCGGCGCAATTCGCGTCGAATTCAACCTTGAACCCGACCGCAGTCCGCTCGCCGCTGAAGGTCGCAGTGCATTTTTTGTCGCGGTCGGCGTTGGAGAACTCCCACGAGCCGAGCACCCGCTTGGCCGAATCGCCGAGCGTCGCCGGCGTCTGGGCGTGCGCGGCGACTGTCACAAAGAACGTAGCGAAAAAGATCGGCGCGTGGCGGGCCATGACGTCACTATAACACGGGACCGGCGTGGCAATCCTCACGAAGCTTTGGGCGGCGTTTCCGGCACCGGCGTCAGCGGCGGCTTGCCCGCCATCCAGGCCAGGATGTTGTCGACCACGAGCTGATCCATCGCCGCCCGCGTCACTTCGGTCGAGGAGCCGAGATGCGGGAACAGTACGATGTTATCCATCTCCACGAGTTCCTTCGGCACCTGCGGCTCCTTGGCGAATACGTCGAGCCCGGCGGAATAGATGGTGCGGTTCTTCAAGGCTTCGATCAGAGCCGGCTCGTCCACCACCGATCCGCGCGCCATATTGATGAGAATGCCGTTGGGGCCGAGCGCCTTGAGCACCTCGGCGTTGATCATGTTCGCGGTTGCCGGGCCGCCCGGAACGATCACCATCAGCGTGTCGACGTCGCGCGCCATATCGACCAGCTTCGGGTAGTACTTGTAGCTCACACCCTTTTGCGGATTGCGGCTGTGATAGACCACCGGCACGCCGAACGCTTCGAGCCGCCGCGCGATCGCCTTGCCGATGCGGCCCATGCCGACCATGCCGACGGTGCGGTTGCGCAGCGTCGCCTTGGTGAGCGGATATTGTCCTTGCAGCCATTTGCCGGCACGCAGAAAGCGCTCGGCCTTCGGGAATTCACGCACGGTGCAAAGCAAGAGGCCGAGCGCGGTGTCGGCGACTTCTTCGTTGAGCACTTCCGGCGTGTTGGTAACAATGATGCCGTGCTCGCCCGCCCACTTGGCGTCGATGTGATCGTAGCCGACGCCGAAGCTCGAAATCTGCTCGAGCTTCGGAAAGCGCTGCATGAAAGCGGCATCGACTTTGTTCGCGGTATACGCGACGACGAAGGCGCGGATCTTGTCGCTGACCGATTTGATGAAGGAGTCCTGGTCTTTGGCTTCGAGCAGGTAGTGCAACGTCACCTTCGGTTCGAGACCGCTGACGAGGACTGGCTTGCGGGCACCGATCAGCAGGACGTCCGGCTTTTCGCCAGCCATGATCGCACTCCTCTTACACCAAAGCAGTGACCGGCGTTTCGACGAAAGTCTTGAACGCGGCGAGTAATTTGGCGCCGAGCGCGCCGTCGACCACACGATGATCGCACGACAACGTGACGGTCATCTGACTGATGAATTTCACACTACCATCGGCGGCTTCGACCGGCGCACGTCGCATAGAGCCCACGGCCAGGATGGTCGCGTGCGGCGGATTGATGATGGCGGCGAATTCGCGCACGCCGTACATGCCCAAGTTCGAGATTGCGCTGGCGCCGCCCTGGTATTCGTTCGGCTTGAGCTTGCTTGGCGCGGGCGCGCTCGGCAAAATCGCGCATTTCCACCGAGATCGCGGTGAGCGATTTGGCCTCGGCATTGCGGATCACCGGCGTGATCAGACCGCCGTCGAGCGCCACCGCCACGCCGATGTCGGAATGGGCAAACCGTAAAATGCGATCCTCCGCCCACACCGCATTGCCGGCGGGAATGCGCTGCAACGCCGCCGCCCAGGCCTTGATGATAAAATCATTGAGCGAGAGCTTGAACGCTGGCTGCCCGTCGTAGACCGGCGCAGCGGCGTTCGCTTCCTCGCGCATGGCGATCAGCCGGCCGACGTCAAGATCGGCGGTCAGGTAGAAATGCGGAATGGTCTGCTTGGCTTCGACCAGCCGCTTGGCGATGGTCGCCCGCATCCCGTCGAGCGGCACTTCTTCGTAGGTGATGCCTTCGTACAACGCCTTGACCCGCGCGGCGCTGGCGCCCGCTGTCATCGTCACGGACGCGCGCGGGATGCACCGCTTTTTCGACGTCGGCGGCAACAATGCGGCCATGCGGGCCAGAGCCGGTAATGCGCGACAAATCGATGCCGCGCTCGCCGGCGAGCCGTCGCGCCAACGGCGTGGTGAAAGTGCCACCGGACAATTTCGCCGGCCCAAAATTGCGCTCGGGCGTGCGAACTTCGCGCAAGGGGTCCATATGCGGATATGCAAACGATGCGCTCTCAACCCGTTCGTCCCCGCGCACGCGGGGACCCAGGGATGCTGGGCTCTGGGCCTCCACTTTCGCGGGGGCGAACGAAGCTTGCGGCGCGGTCGCCGGAGCGCTTGCCGATGTAGGCTTCGCCGCCTCTCCCGCGCCCGCGATCACCGCCACCACGGCGCCGACCTTGGCCACCTCGCCGACCTGAAAGCGGACCTCGCTCAGCGTGCCGCCGAACGTCGCCGGCACTTCCATCGAGGCTCTTGTCGGTCTCGATCTCGAACAGGTTGTCGCCCGGCTTCACGGCGTCGCCGGCCGATTTGAACCATTTCACGATCTTGCCTTCGGCGACGGTTTCGCCGAGCTGCGGCATCAGGACGTCCATGTACGATCGTCCCCGTTTACCACGTCACCGACACGTATTGCGTCTCGAGAAATTCCTTCATGCCTTCCGAAGCGCCTTCGCGGCCGAGGCCGGACTGTTTGACGCCGCCGAACGGTGCTGCCGGATCGGACACCAGCCCGCGATTAAGCCCGATCATGCCGAAGTCGAGCTTCTCGGAGACGCGCATGCCGCGGCTGAAATCCTTGGTGTAGAGATAGGCGACCAGGCCGTATTCGGTGTCGTTGGCGCGTTTGATCGCCTCGTCCTCGCTCTTGAAGGTCTGGATCGAGGCCACCGGACCAAAGATTTCCTCGTGCAGCATCTTGGAGTCGTTGGCGACATTGGTGAGCACGGTCGCCGGATAGAAGAAGCCGGGACCGTCCGGCGTCTTGCCGCCGACCAGCACCTTGGCGCCCTTGGCCACCGCATCGTCGACCAGCTCGATCACCTTGTCGCGGCCTTCTTTGTTGACCAGCGGTCCAACATTGATGCCGTCGTCGAGGCCGTTGCCCATTTTCAGCGCGCTCATCTTGGCGGTGAGCTTCTTGGCAAACTCATCATGCACCTTCTCGTGCACGTAGAAGCGGTTAGCCGCCGTGCAGGCCTCGCCCATGTTGCGCATCTTGGCGATCATGGCGCCTTCGATCGCGGCATCGATGTCGGCGTCCTCGAACACCAGGAACGGCGCATTGCCGCCGAGCTCCATCGACGGCTTGAGCACTTGGTCGGCAGCCTCATGCAACAGCTTGCGGCCGACTTCGGTCGAGCCGGTAAATGAAAGAACGCGCACGCGCGGATCATGCAGCATGGCGCTCACCACGGGACCGGAACGGCGCGACGGCACCACATTGACCACGCCTGCGGGCACGCCCGCCTCCTCCAAGACCGGCATCAACGCCAGCATGGTAAGCGGCGTATCGGACGCCGGCTTGAGCACCACCGGGCAGCCGGCGGCGAGCGCCGGGCCGATCTTGCGCGTCGCCATGGCGGCCGGAAAATTCCACGGCGTCACCAGCACGGCGACGCCGGCCGGCTTGTGTTGCGCGACGATGCGCGCGCCGGAGGCCGGCGCCATCGAGATTTGACCGATATTGCGCACGGCTTCTTCGGCATACCAGCGGAAGAATTCGGCGGCATAAGCGACTTCGCCACGGGAATCCGACAGCGCCTTGCCGTTCTCCAGCGTGATCAGTTTGGCGAAGCGTTCGGCGTCGCGCATAATCAGTTCGTGGCATTTGCGCAGTATCTCGGCGCGCTCGCGCGGCTTGCGTTTGGCCCAGCCTTCGAAGGCGGCCTGAGCGGCATCGACCGCGGCCCTGGCGTCGTCGACGGTGGCGCTGGCAACCGAGGCGATCTTGCGCTCGGTGGCCGGATCGATCACGTCGAAACGGGCGCCGTCGGACGATTTGCGCCATTTGCCGCCGATCCACAGATCGGTCGGAACGTCGGCGAGAAGATTTTCATACATAACATCACCTCTCAACTTTCTCCGCTCATTCCCGCGCAAGCGGGAATCCAGAAACGCATGCGCGTCCCCGCAGTTCGCGCGGGGACGAAGGGGAGCCTAACTTTTCAACGACCGCCGCACCGTATCCGCAATCCGGTCCGCCGAGGGCAGCACGGCGTCTTCCAGGATATCGGCGGCCGGCAGCGGAATATGCGGCGTGGTGATCCGCACCGGCGGCCCATCGAGATCGTAGAAGGCCTCGTCCGCCACGATCGAGACGAGCTCGGCGCCCCAGCCGCACAGCCGCGGATTTTCCTCAACGGTGAACAGCCGGTGCGTTTTAGCGACGGAGCCGAGGATGGTCTGGGTGTCGAGCGGCACCAGCGAGCGCACGTCGACAACTTCCGCGTCGATGCCGTGCTCGGCCTTGAGCTTCTCGGCTGCTTCCAGAGCACGCGGCACCATCAGCGCCAGCGCCAGAATCGTCGCGTCCTTGCCGGGCCGCACGATCTTGGCAGTGCCGAGCCGATCGACGATCTCGCCGTCCGGTACTTCGCCCTTGGTCGCATAGAGGGACTTGTGCTCGAGAAAGATGACCGGGTCGGGGTCGCGAACCGCCGCCGCCAGCAGGCCGATGACGTCAACCGGCGAGGACGGCGCCACGACTTTGAGACCGGGGATCATCATGCACCAGTTCTCGACGCTCTGAGAGTGCTGCGCGCCAAAACGCGAGCCGGCGCCATTGCCGGTGCGCACCACCAGCGGGCATTTGACCTGGCCGTTCGACATGTAACGGCTCTTGGGAAATTCATTGGCGATGTAGTCGAAACAAACCGCGAAGAAGTCCGAGAACATGATTTCCGCGATCGGCTTGAGACCCGTCATCGCCGCGCCCATGGCCGCGCCCATGATCGCCTGCTCGGAGATCGGCGTATCGCGCACGCGCAGCGGACCGAACTGCTCGTAGAGGCCCACAGTCGCCTTGAACACGCCGCCGGCCTTGGCCACGTCCTCGCCGAGGAACACCACGTCCGGATCGCGCGCCATTTCCTGCGCGATGCCGCGGATGACCGCATCGCGATAGGTCAGTTCCGCCATGCCCAGCCTCCATCGGCGTAGACGTCGGTGGTTATGATATCGAGCGGCGGGTTAGGCGCGGCCTTGCAAGCCTCGGTAGCGTCGTCGACCACCTTGCGCACTTCGGTATCGATGGCCGCAATGACTTTCTCCGCAACGCCGAATTGCAGCAGCCGTTCGCGATAGATCTTGATCGGGTCGCGCAGCTTCCAGCGATCGAGCTCGCCTTCCGGCCGATACTTCGCCGGATCGGCGCGCGAATGGCCGCTGTGACGATAGGTCAGACATTCGATCAGCGACGGGCCCTTGCCTGCGCGCGCCTTGTCATAAGCTGCTTGCGCGGTGCGATAGACCACGTCGGCATCGTTACCGTCGATCACAATGCGCTCGAGGCCATAGGCCGAAGCGCGGTCGGCAGCCGGCTGCGGCACCGCCGTGACGTCGCTGATCGGCGTGTATTCCATGTAGAGATTGTTCTCGCAGACGAAGACCACCGGCAGCTTCCACACCGCGGCGAAATTGAGCGCCTCGTGAAAGGCGCCGATATTGGTGGTGCCGTCGCCGAAGAAGCAGACCGAAACGTCCTTGTCGCCTTTGTACTGCGCGCGCCAGGCGGCGCCGCAGGCGATGGGCAGATGCGCGCCGATGATGGCGTAGGAGCCCATGACACCGTGATCGACCGAGGTCAGATGCATCGAGCCGCCCTTGCCGCGCATCAGCCCGTTGTCGCGCTGCATCAGCTCGCCCAGCACCTTCTCGACGCTGACGCCGCGCGCCAGCGTATGGGCGTGGCCGCGATAGGTGCAGAAGGAGAGATCGCCCTTCTTCATGGCGCCGGCAAAGCCGGCCGCCACCGCCTCCTGCCCGAGCGAAAGATGGCTGGTGCCCTTGACCAGATTCTGCAGGAACAGGTCGAAGGCGCGCTGCTCCGCGTCACGGATCGTCACCTGCATCCGGTACAACTCCAGGCGCTTGGCTTCACCGATATCGTCGTTCAAGCCCGCGCTGGCCGGGCCCGGCGCCCGGTCCTTTACTGTCGCCATGAATGATCCTCGAAGGGTCGAATTCCAATTTATTGTTTTCGCACGATCTTTTCCGAAAACCGGTAGCCATTTTCCGGGATCATGCGCAAGGTGGCGGGAACTTAGCCCCGATACCGAAGGGCTCGCAACTCTCCTATTCGAGCGGTCCTTCGACCACCCCTTCGCTGGTGGTTGTCTTGCCCAACTTGCGCTCCCGATACAGCAAGTAAAGGCCGGAACTGATGACGATGGTGGCTCCCGCCATGGTCCAGCTATTCGGCACATGGTCGAACACCAGATAGCCGAGGATCACTACCCAGATAAGCTGGGTATAGACGAAGGGCGAGAGCACCGCCGCAGGAGCGAGACGGTGGCCCGAAATCAGGAAAAAGTGCCCGGCGCTGCCGAGCACACCGGTTCCCACCAGCATCAGGGCGATCGCCCAGCTCTTCGGCGTGGTCCAGACGAACGGGATGACCGGCAGCAATAGGACCGCGCCGACGAAATTCGTAAAGAACAGCGAGGTCTGGTTGGAGTCGACCCGCGAAACGATGCGTGTGATCACCGCGTAGAACCCGTAGCAGATGGTGCCGGCGAGCGTGATGAGCGCCGCCGGGTGCATGCCGCCAAAGCCGGGCCGCGTGATCAACAGCACGCCACCAAAGCCGACGCAGATCGCCGACCAGCGCCGCCAGCCGATCCATTCGCCCAGCATCGGCCCCGAGACGATGGCGACGATGAACGGAAAGGTGAAAATGATCGACAGCGCCTCGTCGAGCTGCAGCCAGCGCAAGGCCACGAAATTCATCGCGGTCGATGCGACCAGCAGGACCGAACGCGTGATCTGCAGCTTCAGCCGTTTGGTGCGGAGCAAGGCCGGATGGGTGAGCGGATTGGAGACGATCAAAGTCAGCACGAAGGCGCTGGTATAGCGCGCCCAAGCGATCTGCAGGCTGTCCATATCGGCATTGAGATATTTCGCCGTGGTATCAAGACAGGCGAACAGCGCCACCGCCCCGCACATCAAGACAATGCCGGTGAGCCGCTGGCGGCGATGGTGCGCGTGATCGGTCATAGGACGCTATATTTCCGGCGGATCGCAATATCTCCGTAGCCAAGCTGTGGCATGCTGGCGAGCGCAAATGTCTTAGCGCATGACCGGCATGCAGGGCGAATGTCCAATGATGCTTGAAATCGACCGCCGGCCGACCTTCGCCGAAGCATTCAAGGTCTGGTTCAAGATCGGCTGCCTGTCGTTCGGCGGGCCGGCCGGTCAGATTGCGTTGATGCATCGAATCGTCATCGACGAGAAGAAATGGCTCGACGAGCCGCGTTTCCTGCACGCGCTGAATTTCAGCATGCTGCTGCCGGGACCGGAAGCGACCGAACTCGCCACTTACGTCGGCTGGCTGCTCCACGGCGTGCGCGGCGGCCTTGCCGCCGGCATCCTCTTCGTGCTGCCGGGCGCATTGGTGATGCTGGGCCTGAGCCTGCTTTACGCCTATGGGCGAGGCTTAGGTCCGGTCGACGGCGCGCTGTTCGGCATCAAGGCCGCGGTGCTGGTGATCGTGGTCGAGGCGCTGATCCGCATCGGCAAGCGCGCGCTCAAGAGCCACTTGCTAGTGGCGATGGCGGCGCTCGGATTCATCGCGATTTTTTTCTTTGCCGTTCCGTTCCCGCTGATCGTCGCGGCGGCGGCGCTCATCGGCTTTATGGTCGCGCAGCGCGCGCCGGATCAATTGGCATTGTCCGATACCGATGCGGCCGCGATGGACAGGCCCCGCGGGCGATGGCGGCAATTCGGCCTTGCTGTAGCGATCGGCTTAGTCCTGTGGTGGGCGCCCGTTGCACTCGCAGCGTTCTCACTCGGCGGCAACCATGTACTGGTTGCAGTCGGCCTGTTCTTCTCCAAACTCGCCGTGGTGACTTTCGGCGGCGCCTACGCGGTGCTCGCCTACATGGCGCAGCAGGCGGTGGAGACGCACGGCTGGCTCAGCGCGCCGGAGATGGTCGACGGGCTTGGCCTTGCCGAAACCACGCCAGGGCCGCTGATCCTGGTCACGCAATTCGTTGGCTTTCTCGCGGCGTTTCGCGACGCGGCGCCGTTCACGCCGCTCATGGCCGGATTGCTCGGCGCTGCGATGACGACGTGGGTAACGTTCGTGCCGTCGATGCTGTGGATCTTCGCCGGCGCGCCGTTCATTGAACAACTGCGCGGCAACCGGCGGCTCGCCGGCGCGCTCGCCGCCATCACCGCCGCGGTGGTCGGCGTCATCCTCAATTTGTCGGTCTGGTTCGCGCTGCATGTGCTGTTCGGCAGCGTCACCGAAAAACATTGGGGGATGCTGCGTTGGTTCGCCTTCGATCCGCGCGCGCTCGACACCCACGCCGCCATCCTCGCCGTGACCGCGGCCATCCTGGCGTTTCGATTTCACCGCAGCCTGATCGAGGTCATTGTTGCCATGGCGCTACTTGGCATCGTCACGCAATACTGAAATCAGCGTTCGCGTTTGACCGCGCTCTCGTGCCAACGGCGCAGGCAGAGATAATTCACAAACGACAGCACGAAGAAAATTGCCACGCCAGCCGCCGAAAGCAGCAGCAGTGCGGCGAACATGCGCGGGATGTTGAGCCGGTAGCCGGACTCGGCGATGCGATAGGCGAGCCCCGAGCCCGCGCCGGCGGAGCCGGCGGCGATTTCCGCCACCACCGCGCCGATCAGCGATAGGCCTCCGGCAATGCGCAGGCCGGCGAGCATCTGCGGCAGTGCCGCCGGCAGTTTCAGGTTCCACAGCAACTGCCAGCGCGACGCCTCATAGAGCTCGAACAGCGCGATGAGATTGTGGTCGACCGAACTCAGGCCCAGCGTGGTGTTGGCGAGTACCGGGAAGAACGCCACGATCCAGGCGCAGGCCAGCACCGCTAAGGGCTGCGGCAAATAAATCAGTAGCAATGGTGCGATGGCGACGACCGGCGTTACCTGCAGGATCACCGCATAAGGATATAGCGAATATTCGATCAGCCGCGACTGGCTGAACAGAACGGCTAAACCGATGCCGCCGATGGCGGCGAGCCCGAAGCCTTCGAAGGTGGTCGCAAGCGTCACCAGCAGCGAATGCCACAACAGCCCGCCGTCAGCGATCAAGGTACTCAGCACCAGGCCCGGACCAGGCAATACGTAAGGAGGAATGGCGAGGAGCTTGCACCACCGCATGCCAGGCCACGATAACCAGCACCAGCACGAAGGCCGGCAGTGCGATGCGCAGAAGCGCCCGCTCGCTCATGGCGGGCCCCCCATCGCTTGGCCGAGCGCCTCGGAAACAATTCGACAATAGCCGGCATAATCCGCCGAGGTGCGGAAGCGTTCGTCGCGCGGATAGGGCGCGGGAATCACGATTTCGGCAGAAACGCGGCCCGGGCGCGGCGTCATTACCACGATGCGCTGCGACAGATAGACCGACTCGAACACCGAGTGGGTAACGAAGATCACCGTTCGCCGCATCGCCTGCCACAGCGCCAGCAGGTCGTTATTGAGCTTGAAACGGGTGATCTCGTCGAGCGCGGCGAACGGCTCGTCCATCAACAGCACGTGCGGATCGGTGACCAGCGCGCGAGCGATCGAGGCGCGCATTTTCATGCCGCCGGACAATTCGCGCGGATAAGCCTGCGCGACATCGGCGAGCCCAACGTGGGTCAACGCCTGCACCGCCGCGGCGCGCGATTGCGTCTCGTCCGCCCGCGCGAGCTTGAGCGGCAATCGCACATTGGCGGCCACGTCCGCCCAGGGCATCAGCGTCGGCTCCTGAAACACGAAGCCGATCTTGCCCGCCCCGCCCGGCCATTCGACCGTGCCCGCGCTCGGCGCGCTCAAGCCGGCGATGATGCGTAGCACAGTCGATTTGCCGCAGCCGGACGGCCCCAGCAGCGAAACGAATTCGCCGTCGCGCACCTTGAGGCTGAGACCGTCGAGCGCAACCGCGCCGCTGTCGAACGTTTTGCCGACGTCGCGCAGGGAGACGACCTCCGAGCCAGACGAAATCATTTGGGCCGCAAATCCACGCCGACGCCCTTGTTGACGAACTGCAGCGTGTAGCCGCGCTTGTAGTTGAGGCCGGCCTTCACCACGCCGGCATGCACCATCTTGTCGTAGAAGCTCTGCCAGCGCGCATCGGTCATGGCGCCGATGCCGAGCTTGAGCGTATCGCCGGAATCGACAATGCCGTCCTGCTTCATCTGGGCGATGGAAAAGGCAAGCTGGTCGTCGGTCATTTCCGGGTTCTGCTGTTTGATGAGCGCATTGCCGGGACGCGGATCGCCGTAGAGGTAATGATACCAGCCGATCGCCGAGGCATCGACGAAGCGCTGCACCAGATCGGGCTGCTTGGCGACCAGATCGCGCCGCGTCTCGATCAGCGTCGAATAGCTGTTAAAGCCGTGGTCGGCGAGCAGGAATACGGCCGGCTTGAAATGCGCCTGCTGCTCGATCGCATAGGGCTCGGAGGTGACATAGCCCTCCATGGCCGAGTTCTTGTCGCCGAGGAACGGCTGGGCATTGAAAGTATAAGGCTTCACCTTCGACTCGTCGAAGCCGAAATCCGCCCTCAGCCACTGGAAATACGTCACCATGCCTTCCTTCGAAACGAAGATGGTATGGCTCTTCAGATCCGCGAGCTTGCTCACGCCCCGATGCGCGATCAGCACCTGCGGGTCTTTCTGAAAACTCGCCGCCACCGCAACCGTCGGGATGTTGTGCTCGACCGCATCGAAGGTCTGCAGCGAATTGGCGCTCATAAAGAAGTCGAGCTTACCGACGGGCAAAAGGATGCGATTGTTCACGTTCGGCCCGCCGGGCACGATAGTCACGTCGAGCCCGTATTTCTTGTAAGTGCCGTCGGCGAGCGCCTGGTAGAAGCCGCCATGTTCGGCTTCCGCTACCCAATTGGTGCCGAAACGGACTTTGTCCAACGCTTGTGCCTGGGCCGCCGCCACAGTTGCGGCAAATCCCAATAAAATTGCGAAAAATCTCGTCATCTACGGACTTTCACATTGCCGACCCCGATCGGGCAAGCGTCGGCGCGAAGGTCATTGAACCTTTTGCGAGGGCGGAGCGACCCATGGTCACGCGGCCGATGAGGGCCGCCCCAGTTCAAACCCTATGGAGCCCCGCCATGACCAAGTCCAAGACCATCGCCGCTGCGATTGCCGCTTTCACCCTCGCCGCCGCCTTCACAGCTATCGGCGGCCAAGCCCAGGCTCACCCGCATTTCGGCCACGGCTGGGGCATCGGCGCCGGCTTTGTCGCCGGCACGCTGGTCGGCGCGGCTGCAGCGTCAAATGCCTATTACGCGCCCAGTTACACCGAATGCCATTATGTCGGCCGCTACGACCGCTGGGGCAACTTTTATCGCGTGAAGGTGTGCGACGTAGCCCCTTACTAGGCTCATTCATCCGATACGGTCGGCGCCGGTCCCCCCGTCCACCCTCGCGCCGATCGCTAAGACCCGCCCGGCCAGTCCCCGTCCGGGCGGGTCGTTTTCTTGGTCAGTCGCTGACGTCCAAGCTCATCGCCAAGACGCGAGCGACGTGCAACGCCTCGCGATCGGCGCCGTCGTGGATCTGATGCCGGCACGAGGTGCCGTCGGCGACGATCAGCGTGTCCGCCGACGCCTTGCGCACCGCCGGCAGCAGCGACAGCTCCGCCATCTTGAGCGAGACGTCGATGGTGTCGGCGTCATAGCCGAACGCGCCGGCCATGCCGCAGCAACTCGACTCGATTGTCTGCACATCGAGCCCCGGAACCAGCTTGAGCACGCTCTCGACCGCGCCCATGGCGCCGAAGGCCTTCTGGTGGCAATGGCCGTGCAACAGCGCCTTTTTCGGCAGCGCGCATGAGCGGCAGATATAGGCGGCCTTCCTTTTGCTCGCGGGCGAGGAATTCCTCCAGCAGCATGGCCTGCGCCGTTAGCGCGTCCGACGGCGTCGCCTTTGAGCAGCGCGGCAGTCTCGTCGCGGAAGCTCAAGAGTGCAGCTCGGCTCGAGCCCAATCACGGGCACGCCGCGCAGCACATAGGGCGCCAGCGCTGAAAGCGTGCGCTGCATCTCGTGCCGCGCCTCCTCGACCGCGCCGACCGCAAGGAACGTGCGCCCGCAGCACAGCGGTCGCGCGTCGCCATCCGTCGGCATCGCCGCATGGACATGATAGCCTCCTGCGACGAGCACGCTCAGCGCCGCATCGAGATTTTCGCGCTCGAAATATCGGTTGAAGGTGTCGGCAAACAGCACGGCCTCGCGCATCGGCGGAGCGGGCTCGTCCTCCGTCGCGCGTTTATAAGCCCAATCGGAGCGGTCGCGGTAAACGTCTTTGCGCCATTGGGGCAGGCTGCGACGGCCGGAAAAGCCGGCGAGCATCTCAAACGCTTTGCGCGCGGCGCGAATGTGGTCGCGCAGATTGGCGAGCCATGAAAAACGCGCGGCATAGGGCGCGTAATGCGGCAGGAAACTGACCAGCCGATCGTGCAGCCGCAGGCCGTGTTTGGCCAGGCGCGCGGCCTTCACCTCGATGCTCATGCGCGCCATGTCGACGCCGGTCGGGCATTCGCGCCGGCAAGCTTTGCAGGACACGCACAGCTTGAGCGTCTCCGCCATTTCATCGGAGGCGAGTGCATCCGGGCCGAGCTGGCCGGTGATCGCCAGGCGCAGCGTATTGGCGCGCCCGCGCGTGACGTCGCGCTCGTCGCGGGTGGCGCGATAGCTCGGGCACATCACGCCGCCTGCCAATTTGCGGCAGGCGCCGTTGTTGTTGCACATCTCGACCGCGCCCTGGAAACCGCCGCCCGCGCCCGGAAACCCGGACCAGTCGAGCTGCGTCTTGATGTCTTCGCCTTTGATAGCCGGGCGCGTAGCGGAACAGGCTGCGGTCGTCGAATTTAGGCGGGCGCACTACCTTGCCGGGATTGTAAAGACCATTGCGGGTCGAAGCGGTCCTTCACCTTCTCGAAGGCGCGGGCGAGGCGCGAGCCGAACATCGGCTCGTTGAATTCCGAGCGCACCAGCCCGTCGCCATGCTCGCCGGAATGCGAACCCTTGTATTCGCGCACCATGGCGAAGGCCTCTTCGGCGATTTCGCGCATGGCATGCACGTCTTTTTCCTGGCGCAGATTCAGGATCGGCCGCACATGCAGGCAGCCCGATCCCGCGTGCGCGTACCAGGTGCCGCGCGTGCCGTGTTTCTCGAAGATGGCGGTGAGACGGCTGGTGTAATCGGCGAGATGCTCGAGCGGTACCGCGCAATCCTCGACGAAGGACACCGGTTTGCCCTCGTCTTTCATCGACATCATGATGTTGAGGCCGGAAGTGCGCACCTCGGTGATGGCCGCTTGCAGATCGGCGTTGAGTACCTCGACCAGCGCCGCCCCATTTGTCGCCGCTCTTGTCCCAGGCAAAGCCGAGATCGCCCATCATCTCCTTGAGGCGACGCAAGCGGCGGAGATTTTCCTCGTGATCGGCTTCGCCGAATTCGACCAGCAGAATGGCCTCCGGCGTTTCGCGCACGAATTTGTCCAGCGTCGGCCGGAAGATCGGGATCTCGCGCGCGAGCTCGATCATGGTGCGGTCGATCAGTTCGACCGCGATCGGCAGCAGGTGTACGATGTGCTGCGCAGCATTCATCGCCTCGCGGAAGCTGCCGAAATGGCAGGCGCCGACAGCGCGGCGGCCGAGCAGCGACGACAGCTTCAGTTCGACGCGTGTGGAAAAGCCAAGCGTGCCTTCCGAGCCGACCAGCACGTGGGCGAGATTGATGTCGTTCTTTCCCGGCACTAGCGCGTCGAGATTGTAGCCGCCGACGCGGCGCTGCACCTTCGGAAACCGCGCGGCGACTTCGTCGGCCTCGCGCGCGCCGATCGCCAGCAGATCCTTGGCGAGCGGCCGCAACGGCGCCGGCACGTCGTCGGCATTGCCGCCGATGCGGCCGAAATGCGCCAGCGTGCCGTCGGCCAACACGGCCTCGATCGACAAAACGTTATCGCGCATGGTGCCGTAACGCAGCGAACGGCCGCCGCAGGAATTGTTGCCGGCCATGCCGCCGATGGTGGCGCGCGAGGCGGTCGAGATGTCGACCGGGAACCACAGGCCGTGCGGCTTGAGCTGGCGGTTGAGATCGTCGAGCACGATGCCGGGCTCGACCGTGCAGCGCGCGCCCTTGATGTCGAGATCGAGGATACGGGTGAGGTATTTGGAACAGTCCACCACCAGCGAGGAACCGACGGTCTGCCCCGCCTGCGAGGTTCCGCCGCCACGCGCCAGCACGCTGACGCGCTCACTACGTGCGAGGCCTATCGCCCGTTCGGCTTCCTCTATCGTGCGCGGGGCAACCACGCCGACCGGCATGATCTGGTAATGCGAGGCGTCGGTCGCGTAACGGCCGCGGGTGAAGCGGTCGAACTGCACGTCCCCGCTCAATTCGGCCTTCAGCCGCCGTTCCAGGCCGGGCATTACCACCGCCACGGCGCGTGTCCTTTTTTAGCCTCGTTTAGCCTATGCATAGACGGGTTGTTTGCTCGCCGCGGAAAACCGCTTGACCGCAATGTTGCATTCATAGTTCAACGCCACAAGCGCCGCTCCCGCGCCGGGACCGGACCGTGGTCAAGCCACGAAAATCTTTGAAAAGCGGTGGTTTAGGAGCGAATGCCAATGGCCAAGAATTCATCGCGTGCAGTGGGACGTCATTTCCTCCACATCCCGGGGCCGACCCCGCTTCCCGACCGCGTGCTGCGGGCGATGGATACGCCCATCATCGACCACCGCGGGCCGGAATTCGCCAAGCTGACGAAAAAATGCCTGGAAGGCATCAAGACCATTTTCAAGACCAGCAATCCGGTGATCATCTACACCGCGACCGGCACCGGCGCCTGGGAAGCAGCCCTCGTCAATACATTGTCGCCCGGCGACAAAGTACTGATGGTGGAGACCGGTCAGTTCGCCACGCTGTGGAAGAAGATGGCGGAGAAGATCGGGCTCAAGCCTGAGTTTATCACCACCGACTGGCGCAACGGCGCCGACCCGGAAGCGATCGAAGCGAAGCTGCGTGAAGACAAGAACAAGGAAATCAAAGCGGTCTGCATCCTGCATAACGAAACCTCGACCGGCGCGCTCACTCCGGTCGCGGAAATCCGCAAGGCGATCGACGCCGCCGGCCACCCGGCGCTGTTCTTTGTCGACACCATCTCGTCGCTCGCCTCCACCGACTACCGGCACGACGAATGGGGCGTCGACGTTTCCGTCGGCGGCGCGCAGAAGGGCCTGATGCTGCCGCCCGGCATGTCGTTCAACGCCATCAGCGACAAGGCGCTGGCGGCGAACAAGACCGCCAAGCTGCCGAAGTCGTTCTTCGCCTGGGACGAGATGCTGGCCATGAACAAGGTCGGCTTCTTCCCCTACACGCCGGCGACGCAAATGCTGCAGGGCCTAAGCGTCGGCATCGACATGCTGCACGAGGAAGGCCTCGACAACGTGTTCGCCCGGCATCACCGTCTGGCGGAAGCCACCCGGCGCGCGGTCAAGGCCTGGGGACTGGAGAACCTCAACAAGAACGCCAGCCAGTATTCGCCGACGATCACCGCCATCCTGCTGCCGGAAGGCCACGACGCCGACAAATTCCGAGCGCTGGCACTGGAGAATTTCAACATCTCCTACGGCGCGAGCTTCGGCGCATTTGCCGGCAAGTATTTCCGCATCGGCCATCTCGGCGACGTCAACGACACCATGATGATCGGCGCGCTCGGCGCGACCGAAATGGCGCTCGGCCTCGCCGGTATCCCGCACAAGAAAGGCGGCGCGCAGGCAGCGATAGATTACCTCGTCTCGGCTCACTCCGGCGCGGCCAAGCAGGCGGCGGAGTAAAGTTTTCGACAATGATTGGAGTGGCCGGCCTTGTGCCGGCCAATTTTTTTAGAACTGGCTACGCTGCCTTCCGCCAGCCATTCATCGCCAGCACACGGGCGACGAAATCCGACATCGCCTTAAGCGTTGCCTGCGGCGCATCGCGCTGCGGCGAATGGCGCGCGCCCTTAAGCAGCGCCACCTCGACCGGGCAATAGCACTCCCGCTCCGCGACCTCGATCTGCCTCACCGTGCCGTATTGGTCGTCCTCGCCCTGCACGATCAGGATGGGCACGCGGATATAGGCGAGGAACTCAGTGATATCCCATTTGCGGAATTCGGGATCGAGCCAGGCGCCGTTCCAGCCCTTGAAGGCGTTGTCGACGTCGGCATGCCAGCGCGCAAGGCGCGCCCGCAGATCGCCGGTCGCGTAGGCTTTGCGCGCCTCCTCGATCGAGGCGATGCCCATGTCCTCGGTGAAGAAGTGTGGCGCCATCAGCATCAGGCCGCCGACGCGATGATCCTGATGGCTGCCGGCATAGATCGCCGCGATGGACGCGCCGTCGCTGTGACCGGCCAGAAGCCCGTGCTTGAAACCGATCGCATCGAGGAGGCCCGGCAACGTCTTGCGCGCCTCGTCGTGCATATAGGTGAGCGGCCGCGGCAGTTGCACCGGCGACGACTGGCCGTAGCCGGCACGCGAATAGGCGAACACGCCGCAACCGGTCGCTTCTTGCAGTCTATCGGGGAAGTCACCCCACAGACCGACGCAGCCCAGACCCTCATGCAGCATGACGATCGTCGGCGCCGCATCAGGCCGCGGGCCAATCATGCGGTATTCGAGTTTCTGGGAACCAATATCGAGGAAGCCGGAATCTGAAAGGGCCATGACAAAGTTTATACTTGATCTTCCGCCCTCAATTTAAACCTCTGAATCTTCCCCGTCGCCGTCTTCGGCAACTCGCTGCGGAATTCGATCCAGCGCGGATACTTGTAGGGCGCGAGCAGGTGCTTGACGTGATCCTGCAAGGTGCGGGCAAGTTCCTCACTCGCCTTGTCCGGCAATTTGAGCACAACGAAGGCCTTCGGCTTGACCAGCCGCTCCTCGTCGAACCAACCGACCACCGCGGCCTCCAGCACCTCCGGATGCGACGACAGCGCGGCTTCGACCTCGAAGGGAGAGACATAGATGCCGGAGACTTTCAGCATATCGTCCTGCCGGCCGGCGCAGACGTAGTAGCCGTCCTCGTCCTGGAAATATTTATCGCCCGAGCGGGTCCATTCGCCCTGGAACGTGGTGCGAGATTTCTCGCGGTTGTTCCAGTACATGATCGCGCTGGTCGGTCCGCGCACGTAGAGTTCGCCCAGTTCGCCCTGCTTCACCGGCGTGCCATCGTCGCCGATCAGCCTGATCTCGTAGCCCGGCACCGGCTTGCCGGTGGTGCCGTACTTGGTCTCGCCCGGCTTGTTGGTCAGATAGATGTGCAGCATCTCGGTGGTGCCGAGACCATCATAGATGTCGACGCCGTAGCGATCCTTCCAGCGCTGCGCAATCTGCTCGGGCAGCGCTTCACCGGCCGAAATGCAGCGGCGGATTTTCACTTCCGACTTCTGCGGCGCATTCGGACTCGCCAGAAACGCGGCGTAGAACGTCGGCACTGCGCAGAACAGCGTGACCGGATGCTGGCGCAGCAGCGCGGCAACACCGTCCGGCGTCGGCCGATCGGGATTGAGCACCGTGGTGGCGCCGACGGTAAGCGGGAAGGTCATGCCGTTGCCGAGGCCGTAAGCAAAGAACAGTTTCGCCACCGAATAGACCACGTCGCTTTCCTTGTAGCCGGCAATCGGCGTGCCGTAGAGATCGGCGGTAAGCTTGAGGCTCGAATGCACATGCACCGCACCCTTCGGCTTGCCGGTCGAGCCGGAAGTGTAGAGCCAGAACGCCATGTCGTCGGACGTCGTCGGCGCGGTGTAGTCTTCCGGCTCGTCGGCACCGATAACGTCGTCGAACAGGCGGTAGCCGTGCGGATTGGCGCCGGATACGATGACGTGATCGAGGTCCGGGCTTTTGGCGATCAGCTTCTCGAATTTCGGGAACAAAGCCTCCGAGACGACCAGGCAATTAGCCCGGCTGTCGGCCAGCATGAAGCGGTAATCGTCCTCGGTAAGCAGCGTGTTCACCGGCACGGCGATGATGCCGGCCTTCAGGCAGCCGAGAAAGGCGATCGGCCAGTCCACCGTGTCGAGCAGCGCCAGCAGCACGCGCTCCTCGCGGCGGATCCCCAATCCGCGCAATGCCGCGCCGAAGCGCGCCACATGGTCGGCGAGTTGGCGATAGGTCAGCGTGTGCCGGCCGTCGATATAAGCCGGCTTCTCGGCGCGGCCGGCAGCGAGATTGCGCTGCAGGACATCGGCGGCAAAATTATAGTTACGTGGGATATCGCCCACGGGTTCGGGCGCGCTCGCAATTGCCGCACGGGCTTGCGCATCAGCCATGTTTTTCCCCCCGGGATGCCCGTAAGATGCGGCGCGGACGAGCGCCGCAATGTCAGGTCTTTTGTCAATGTCACGAACAGCCGGTCGCCGGCCATGACAAAAGTCAATACTCAAATGTCAAGGAGTTCAAGCGCATGCTGTTAAGCCGGGAACGTATTTTGACCACCCATGTCGGCAGCCTGCCGCGCAATGAGAAGCTGTCCGACCTGCTGGTGCGCCAGGAGGCGGGGGAAAAATTCGATCCAGCCGAAATGGCCGCGGAAATGGACAAGGCAGTCCGCCATGTGGTCGAGAAGCAGGCCTCCGCCGGCATCGATATCGGCAATGACGGCGAACAGCAGCGCGTCGGTTTCCAGACTTACGTCCCGCAGCGCATGAGCGGTTTCGGCGGCGTGTCGAAGCGGCGGCGCGGGCGCGAATTCGAGGAATTCCCCGAATTGGTCGAGCAGCTCAAGCGGCGTTTCCCGCATGTCAGCAAGCAGCAGAATGCGCCGGAATGCCAAGCCGAGCTGAAATACCTCGACATCAAACCGCTGGAGAGCGAGATCGCGCGTTTCAAAAAAATCTCGGCCGGCAAATTCGCCGAGCAGTTCATGACCGCGCCCTCGCCCGGCATCATTTCGTCGACCATGCTCGACGCATATTACGGCAGCCAGGACAAGTATCTCAGCGCGCTCTCGCGCGAAATGAAGAACGAATATCAAGCGATCCACAAAGCCGGCCTGCTGCTGCAGATCGACGCGCCCGACCTCGCCATGGATCGCACCATGATGTACCGCGACCTCGACGATGGCGGCTTCGTCAAGGCGGTCGAGCGCCATATTCAAGCGATCAATGATGGGATCGAAGGGATTCCGCGCGACCGCGTGCGGCTGCACGTGTGTTACGGCAATTGGGAAGGCCCGCACATCCATGACATTCCGCTGGTGAAGATCCTGCCGGCGCTCTATCAGGCGAAGGCTGGCGCATTGTCGATCGAGTTTTCCAATCCGCGTCACGCGCACGAATACGAGGCGTTCAAGACGCATCCGCTGCCGAAGGACATGATCCTCATTCCGGGCGTGATCGAGACGACCAGCAATTTCGTCGAGCATCCGGAAATCGTGGCGCGCCGCATCGAGGATGCGGTCGCCGCAGTCGGCGAGCGCGAGCGCGTAATCGCCAGCACCGATTGCGGCTTCGGCACTTTCACCAACCGCGAATGGGTGATCGAGCCGGCGGTGTGGCTCAAGCTGCGCGCGATCCGCGAAGGCGCGGATATCGCGTCGGCGCGGCTATGGGGACGCAAGGTTGCTTAGCCAACGCTCCGCTGCCCCTGTTCTTTGACGGCGCGGGGTCCGCCGGCTTCCCTTTTTCCGTTTCCCCAAAAGGGGAATGGAGCGCCGGGAGGGCGCCAGGGGCGTTGGCGCAACGCCCCTCGACGGGTTTGGCGCAAGCCGCCGCGCGTCTGGCGAGACGCGCGAGCCCTTTGGCGAAAGGGCTCGGCGCCCGCGCGCTCCATCCTGCGGCACGCATTGTCGGCGCGCCGCATCCGGTCCGACCGCAAGGCGCCTCATGAAGCACCCGCGGCTGATCGGACGTTTAGGATTATAGTCATAGCGGTATCCAAGTCAAGCATTCATGAAATGCCGGGCGGCGCGCTGAATTTGCCGGGAAGGCGGCCTATAATGCCGCCAACCCACCCGCTATAAAGCCGGCCAGCCGATCGCCAATAAGGAGGACGCCATGGACGAGAGAACGCGCGACCCAATCAAGATCACCGCCGAAGACATCAACCCGCGCTACAACTGGGGCCGCCATCTGCCGGTACTCGGCACCATGGGCGTCGACTTCGAGGAGCGCGTCGATTACCGGCGCCTGCACCGCTACCGGCTCGGCCGCGCGCAGGCCGCGCTCGAGGCCTCCGATCTCGGCGCGCTGCTCCTCTTCGACGACAACAACATCCGCTACGTCACCTCGACCAAAATCGGCGAATGGGCGCGCGACAAGCTGTCGCGCTGGACTCTCCTGGTGCGCGGGCAGGACCCTGTCCTCTGGGACTTCGGCTCCGCCGCCGTGCACCACAAGCTCTACTCACCCTGGCTCAAGCCGGAGAATTGCCGGGCCGGCCTGGTCGGCCTGCGCGGTACCGTCGATCCCGCCTTCGGCCTGATGAAGCGCCACGCCGAGGAGATGGCCTCGATCCTGAAATCGGCCGGCGTCGCCAAAATGCCGATCGGCGTCGACATCATCGAACCGCCGATGATCTTCGAACTGGAAAAATGCGGGCTGAAGATCAAGGACGGCCAGCAGGTCATGTTGAGCGCGCGCGAGGTGAAGTCGTCCGACGAGATCGCGCTATTGAACCGCGCCGCGGCGATGGTCGACGGCGCCTATGACGTGGTGCACGAGATGCTGCGTCCGGGCATTCGCGAAAACGATATCGTCGCCGAGGTCAACAAGTTCCTCTACACGCACGGCTCAGACGACGTGGAAGCGGTCAACGCCATTTCCGGCGAGCGCTGCAGCCCGCATCCGCACAATTTCACCGACCGCATGATCCGCCCCGGCGACCAGGCCTTCTTCGACATTCTGCAGTCGTTCATGGGCTACCGCACCTGCTACTACCGCACCTTCAACGTCTGCCGCGCCACGCCGGCGCAGCATGACGCCTACAAGATGGCACGCGAGTGGCTCGATAATGCCATCGCCCGCATAAAGCCCGGCGCCTCGACCGCGCATATCTGCGAGGTGTTTCCGAAAGCCGAAGAGTTCGGCTTTCCAGACGAAATGGCGGCCTTCGGCCTGCAGTTCGCGCATGGGCTGGGGCTGAACCTGCACGAGCGGCCGATCATCTCGCGCGTGGTGTCGATGGATCACCCGACCGAGCTGAAGGAAGGCATGGTGTTCGCGATCGAGACCTATTGCCCGGCAACCGACGGTTATTCCGCCGCGCGCATCGAGGAAGAGGTCGTGGTCACCGACAAAGGCTGCCGCCTGATCACGCTGTTCCCGGCGGAGGAATTGCCGATCAGCGCGAAGTATTGAGACAATCCGACTTCCATGCTTGCCGGGAGAGGTGGCGCAGCGGCGCTTCGCATCCGCTTCAGGCCGAGCGGCGGATTAGTCGCCGCTTTCGGCGCCATGGCATTCGCCCGCCCTGCCCCTGCGCTAGAAACGCCGCCGGCAGCGCGACGCTCATGGAATCCACCATGGAGGTCGGCATCAGGATGGTGGCGCCGCGTTCCTTGGTGGTCTCGTAGATGATGTTCATGGCGCGCAGATGCAGAGCGGCGGCGTTGCTGCCATAGGTGTTGGCCGCCTCGACGAATTTTGCCGCGATCGCGGCCTCGGCGGAGCCGAGGATCACGCGCGCTTCCTTCTCGCGCTCGGCCTGCGCCTGGCGCGACATGGCATCCTGCAGGCCGACCGGAATGGCGACGTCGCGGATCTCGACCGCGTTGACCGAGATGCCCCACTCGGCGGTCTTTTCCGCGATCTCCTTGCGCAGCACCTCATCGGCCGTCTTCCGGTCGGACAGCAACTCCGTAAGGTGCGACGAACCGATCATCTCGCGCAGCGAGGTCTGCGCCACCCGGTCGATCGCCAGACGATAGTCGGTGATGTTGAGCGCGGCGCTTTGCGCGTCATGCACGTGCCAGAAGATGACGGCGTCGACATTGACCGGCACGGTGTCGCGGGTGAGCGCCTGCTCGGCGTTGAATTGGGTGGTCTGGATGCGCTCGTCGATGACCGCGGCGATGGCGTCGACTACCGGGATGATCATGAACAGTCCCGGCCCTTTGACGCTCGACAGCTTGCCGGCGCGCAGGATAACGAAGCGCTCCCAGTTGTTGGCCATTTTCAGCGAGAACAGCACGAGCACGGCAAGCACGCCGACGGCGATGCCGGGGATTTGCAGGCCGGAAACGAACAGCAACGCGCCGATGACGGCGAGTACGATGGTGACGAGCGAAGTGATGGGATTCATGGCAGAACTCCCTTCTGGCAATAAATGGCGTGAAAGCGGCGCCCGTCCTGGAGATACGACTTCCCCAAACCAACACAAGTAGAACGGAATTCAATTCGCCGGGGTCATGCCGCGCAATGCCAGCAGGCGCCGCTCCAACTCGCGCTTGAGCTGATAATCGGGCCGGCCGAAGGACTTGTCGCGTACGGCGTTGAATTCGCGTTGCTCGGCCCGCAGGCGGGCAACGCCCTTGCGGTTGAGCTTGGCGAGTGCGGCCTTGTAGGCATCGTCGATCTGGCGGTCGAGCCGCGAGAGGTCGGGATCGGAGCAGATCGCCTTTTCCACGGCGCGCCGGGCGGCGGCGCAATCGAAGGTCGGCAGCAGGCGCTCGGAAACGTTATCGCGGCGGTCGCGTTCCTGGCGCACGTCGGCGAGATTCTCGGCGGCGACATCAAACCGCGGATTGATGCGCAGCGCCTGTTCGTAATCGGCGATGGCGCGTTCGAAATCGCCCTTCTTGCGCAACGCGGTGCCGCGATTGTTGTAGGCGAGATAAAAGCCGGGATTGAGCTTGAGCGCACGGTCGTAATCGGCGATGGCGCGATCGAGATCGCCTTTGAACTGATAGGAGTCGCCGCGGTTGGTCAGGAAGTTGGCTTGCGGCGCCAACCGGATCGCCTCGCTATAGTCGGCGATGGCGTGGTCGTAGTCGCCGTTTTCCTGATAGCTGAGACCGCGGTTGTCGTAATATTCGGGCACCAGCGGATCGAGCTTGATCGCTTCGCTTTCGTCGGCCAGCGCCTGCTCGACGCGGCCGAGCTTCTTATAAGCCGCGCCGCGATTGGCGTAGGCGCGCGAGCGTTTCGGGTCGAGTTTGATGGCCTCGTCGTAATCCTTGATCGCCGCCGCGAAGTCATTCTTGAAGTAATGCGCGACGCCGCGGTCCATGAAGGCCAGGCCGAATTTCGGATCGAGCCGCACCGCTTCGTCATAATCGGCGATGGCGCGGTCGTATTGGCGGTTATTGTTGAATACGTTGCCGCGGTTGTCGAAGACCTTGGCGTCGTTGGGATCGAGGCGCACCGCCTCGTTGGCGTCGGCCAATGCATGGTCGAGCCGACCGACAATGCGCAGGGCATTGGAGCGCTCTCGGAAGGCGCGGGCGTTGTTCGGATCGAGCGCGATGGCGCGGTCGAAATCGGCGAGGGCCGCCTGCGTCTTGTTGATATACCAGGACGCATTGCCGCGATTGACCAGCGCAGCCGACAGCGCCCGCGGCGCGCCGTCCTTCAAATCCGCGATCACGGCAGTACAGGCGGCGATGCGCTGCTCGGGCGAGAAGGCGCCGGGCTCCTCGCTCGCGCAGATGTCGCCGTTGGCGTTCGATTGCGCCAAGGCCGGCGCGGCGAAGACGACAAAGCAGATGGCAAGCAACGGCAATGAGCGGCGCATGGCGATCCCCCGCAGCGGATACAGCTTCGCGGCGGTCGACGGTGCCGCCTGGTTTGGTCGCGGCGGGAGGCAAAAAGGTTCAGGCGCTTTTCGCCGTCTTTTCCTTCAAATGCGGAAAGCGTTCGCTCAGCAAGGAGCCGTGGTAGAACGTCGGCTTGAAGGCCGGATGGGCGCGGATATTGTCGAACCAGGTGACGATGCGCGGCAGGTCGAGCCAGTCCGGCATGCCGAGGTCGTCCATGCGCACCAGCGCCGGCATGACTGCAACATCGGCGAGCGAAATGTCCTTGCCGAGCAGCCAGGGGCCGCCGCTCTTCTCGATTTCGGCGTCCATGCGCTCGTAGGCGCGGCGGAGCCGCGCAAGCGCCGCGTCCATCTCGGCCTTGGGAAAGCCGGTCTGCCCCATGGTCATCATGAATTCGCGGCGCAAGGGCTTCAATTCCGCCATCGCCACGAAATCCTCGCGGCTCATCTTCTGAAAGCTCGGCAGAAAGGCGAGATTGAAGGTCGGCACGCGGACAGCCGCGGCCGGCATCTCGTCGATGAAATGCATCAGCGCGCGCATGCGCGCGCGCGCCACGGGCAATTCCGGGGTGAAACTCTTCTCCGGCGCGACCTCATCGAGATATTCGGTGATGACCGTCGAATCGATGACGATATCGCCGTCATGGTCGAGCGTGGGCACCACCCCATTCGGATTGAGCTTGAGGTAATCGGGCTTGAGCTGGTCGCCGGCCAGCAGATTGAGTTTCACCTCGTCGAATGGAATTTTTTTGCCGTTGAACACAAAGCGAACGCGCTGACTGCAGGTCGATTGCGGCGCGTTGTAGAGCTTGAAGGCCATAGACAACTCCCGTCCCTGATCGGACGGCAGTTTGCCACTCATCCCTCGTCTTTGGCCAGACCTTTGCGCAGCTCGGCGAGCCGCGCCTGATAGTTCTCGCCATCGCCGTAGTCGTCGAACAGCGCGTAGCGCGCGTGCGTGCCGATCATTCGGCGAGCATGTTTGATCGGACACCAGTATTGTTCGGTGCGCGCCGCAACTTCGCGCGTGAAGGCGATGATGCCGTTGGCATAGGAACAGTAAGCGCAGTTGAGCTTTTCGAGCGCGTTGAGGTAAGCAAGATGGTGGCGATCGAACACCAAATAGTCGGCGCGCTTGATTTTGGCGATGCCGTAAACCGGAAAGCACACGGCCTGATAGAAGCTGACGAACAGATCGAGCAGCAGGAAGGGCACGATGCCGGCATAGATGACCGGCGCGGTCAGGACCACCAACGGGTCGGCACCCAACAGATAAGGCAACAGTTTCTGGCGCAACTCGCGATGGCGCCGCAGGAGTTCCTCCTCGAATGCGATGCGGCCATGCTCCAGCCCGATGCGCAGATCGGCGCGGCGCTTGGCGAGTTCGGCATCGAGTTCGCCTTCGAGAGCGCGGATCTTCTCGATCAGTTCGCTAATTCGCGGCGTCATGGCGAGGCTCCATCAAGCCCACAAATGCGGGAAATCATGCATAGCACTGCCGGCCGAGGCGCATTGGGCAGGCGGCAGCGTGCCCACCGATGAATTTATGGGCAATTTACTTGAGATAAATGCCTGCAACCGATTGAGTGGATCTCGTGCGCAGCCGCCGTTTTCCTCCCTTTTGGCTTGAACGGCGGCGTGAATCCTCCACCTTATGCACACAGGGCCCCGCAAGGGGCCCTTTTTTTAGCGCGCACATCCCGCGCACGAGCCGGGTGAGGGATACGGTCTATCTTGCGACGAGAACCCCTCGCCCGCCTTCGCTTTGCTCGGGCACCCTCTCCTTATGGGAGAGGGAAATAGAATCACTCCAGCCCGGTCGACACATTCTTGTTTTCCGGCGTGAGCTTCATGCCGGCGGCGAGCGCCATAGTCTCGGCCAGCGCGGCGAAGTCCTTCTGCAAATATTCTTCCGGATTCTTCTGCAACATGGCGGCGCCGAAATGCGTCTGCAGCACCTCGCGCGTCGCGGCCGTCACCGGCATCGGCACGTCCCATTCGCGGCCGAGCTCGAGGCCGAGGTCGAGATCCTTGCGCAGCAGTTCGGGCGTGAAAGTCGTGGTCCAATCGAGGTTCACCAGCGCCGGCGTCTTGTAGGCGGTGAACATGGAGCCCATGACGCCGTTGTTCATGAAGGCGAGGAAGGCGTGGCGCGGCACGCCCATCTTGTTGGCGAGCAACGTGATCTCGATCAAATTCTCGATCACCACGCCGAGCATGACGTTGTGCGCAATCTTGCAGATGCGCGCGAGCTCGCCGTCGCCCACGTAAGAGACGCCGCGCGGCGCGAACGCCTCGATCAACGGCATGGCGACCTTGGCGTCGGCTTCCGGTCCGGACACCACGGACGATAGCTTGCCGGCCTTGATCACCTTGGCATTGCCCGACACCGGCGCGGCCAGGAAGCTCACACCCTTCTCGGTCAGACGCTTGCGGATGGCGGCGGATTCCTCGACCGAGATCGACGAACAATCGACCACCATGCGCGGCAATTTGCTGCCGGTGCAAAGGCCGTTTTTGCCGAAAAGGACTTCCTCGACATCCTTGCCGGTAGAGACGATGGCGAACACCACCTCGCAATCGGCGAGTTCGGCCGGCTTGTCGACAATTTTGCCCCCCTTGCGGCCAGCGGCTCGGCCTTGGCGCGCGTGCGGTTCCAGATCGACACGTCGTGGCCGGCCTTGAGCAGACGTTCCGCCATGGGCGTTCCCATGCGGCCAACCCCGATCCAGCCGATCTTTTGTGCAGTCTTCGACATCCTGAAACTCCCGTTAGAACTGTTTGCGCGGCTTTAGCCTTTCGCGCGTCCTTGTGGAAGACCTCCGGAGCGCATTATCCTGCCGCCAAGGACGACAATAAGAGCTCCGCCACGGCCCGCCCAAGAGGCCGCGCGGCGAATAACGGGAGGACGTCCGCCGCACCATGCCGGAAGCCGCCATCATCACCGTATCCGGAACGCTCGCGCGGCAGGCGATGAGCGAGCGCTGGCGCGTCATCGCGCGCAATGCGTTTCCTTTCCTGGTAGTCGGCGCGATCTGGGAGGTCGTCGCGCAGGCAGGCGTATTCCCGCACCAACTCTTTCCCACCCTCGAAGAGATCGGTGTTTCATTCATGCGGCTTACGGTCTCCGGCATCCTACCGCATCACACCATCGCGACGATGATCCGGCTGCTCTCCGGGTTCGCGCTTGCCGCGTTCTTCGGCGTCGGTATCGGCGTGCTGATGGGACGCTCGCGGCCGGCCGAGGACATCTGCCTGCCGCTGGTCAGCATCCTGGCGCCGATTCCCGGGCTCGCCTACACGCCGCTCTTCCTGCTCTGGTTTGGCCCCGGTCAATTCTCCGCCGTGCTGCTGGTCGGCTTCGTCTCGATGTTTCCCGTTATCTACAACAGCTGGACCGGCGTGAAAGCGGTGAAGGAAATCTGGGTGCGCTCGGCTCAATCGATGGGCGCGGACAATCGGCGCGTGTTCCGTCACGTCATTCTGCCGGGCGCGTTACCGTACATCCTCACCGGCCTGCGGCTCGGTCTGGCGCAGGCTTGGCGCATCCTGGTCGCGGTGGAGATGCTGGCCTCCGTGCCCTGGGGGCTCGGTTGGCTGATTTTTGGCGCGCGCGAGTTCCTCAACACCGATGCCATGTTGGCCGGCGTCGCGGTGATCGCCGTCATTGGCCTCTGCCTAGAGAAGCTCGTATTCCAGAAGATCGAAGACTACACCATCGTGCGGTGGGGAATGATGATCGCATGAACGAGCAAGCCGCACGCAAGCGCTCGATCCGGCGCGCCGCCGTCACACTGGCGGTGGCCGCGGCGCTTTACCAGGCGCTGTCGCTCAGCGGTTACTTTCCGCGCGTTCTGATGCCGACGATTCCGACCGTACTGGGGACGCTCTACGCGATGCTGGCCGACGGCAGTATGTTTCAGCACGCCGGCGCCACCCTTTCCCGCGTCCTGATCGGCTTCTCGCTGGCGTCGGCGGTCGGCATAACGCTCGGCATTCTGATGGCGCGTTTCAAGCCGGTGGAGAATTTCTTTCTGCCGCTGGTCAGCGCGCTGATGCCGATCCCTTCGTTCTCGCTGGTGCCGCTGTTCATGCTCTGGTTCGGCATCGGCAACACCACCACCGTGCTGGTCGTCGTGTACGGCGCCACCTTTCCGATCCTGTTCAACACCTGGTCGGGGGTGCGCTCGGTCAATCCGATCTGGCTGCGCGCGGCCGGCGCCATGGGCGCCGGCGAAGGCAAGATCTTCTGGAAAGTGATCCTGCCCGGCGCCTCGCCGTTCATCATCACCGGCATGCGGCAGGGTTTCCTGCGCTCGTGGATTGCGGTGGTCGGCGCCGAGATGATCGCGGCGTCGAACTACGGCCTCGGCTGGGTCATTTTCGACGCCCAGCAGTTCCTGCAGGCGGATGTCATGCTCGCCTCGATCGTCGTGATCGGCGTCATCGGCTTCGTGTTCGAGCGCGTGGTGTTCGGCTCGATCGAAAAGGCGACCGTGCAGCGCTGGGGCATGGTGCGAATCGCGAAAGGCTAGTGAGTGAATGAGTGAACTATCCTCCGCCGGCCCGGTCCTCTGGAGTATCGACGACCGCGGCGTCGCGCGCGTCACGCTGAACCGGCCCGAGGTCTACAACGCCTATAACGGCGAGATGATTTCGGCGCTGCTCAAGACCTACGACGCGCTCGCAGGCAAATCGCCGCGCGCGGTGGTGATCGCCGGCAAGGGGCGCAATTTCATCGCCGGCGCCGACATCAATTGGCTCGACGCCGTGCGCCGCTTGTCGCCCGAGGATAACTTGCGCGCCTCGCGCATGACCGCGGAAGCGGTGCAGCGGCTCAATCTGCTACCGGTGCCGACGGTCGCGCTGGTGCAAGGCGCCTGCTACGGCGGCGGCACCGGCATCATTTCCGCCTGCGATATCGTGATCGCCGCCGACAATGCCGCCTTCTCGATCGCCGAGGTGCGCATCGGCGTTGCGGGAACCATCATCATCCCGCAGCTCAACGACGCCATCGGCCTGCGCCAGGTGCGCCGCTACGCGCTTACCGGCGAGCGTTTCGACGTCAAACAAGCGCACCGTATCGGCCTGGTGCACGAGGTGGTGCCGCTTGCCGAACTGGAATCGGCGGGCGAGCGCATCGTCGATGAGCTGTTGACCAACGGGCCGGACGCCGTTTCGGCGACCAAGGTCTGGGCGCTCAAATCGGCTTGGAGCCATCTCGATGATCCGGGGTTCAATGCGCTTGTCGAAGCGCACGCCGCCAAACGGCAAACGGCGGAGGCGGCGGAAGGCTTCGCCGCGTTCCGCGAGAAACGTCCAGCAAGCTACAATGCCGCGCGAAAGACAAAAGGCTAGAGGCGGGAATCAAGAATGCTGCCGATCGAAATCCGCGATGTGACGCTCACTTACGACACGCCCGGCGGCAAGGTGCCGGGGGTGAAGGACGTAAGCTTCGACATCTCGGCTTCCGAGTTCCTCTGCATCGTCGGCCCGTCCGGCTGCGGCAAGTCCACGCTGCTGAACATGATCGCCGGCTTCTTGATGCCGGCCTCGGGCGAGATCCGCATCGGCGGCAAGACGGTCACCGGCCACGGCATGGACCGCGGCGTGGTGTTCCAGGATTTCGCCCAGCTGTTCCCCTGGCGCACGGCGCTCGGCAACGTGTCGTTCGGGTTGGAAATGAAGGGCGTTCCCAAGGCGGAACGCGAGAGCATCGCGCGCGAACAATTGCGTCTGGTCAAGCTGGAGAAATTCACCAACTCCTTCCCGCATCATCTGTCCGGCGGCATGCAGCAGCGAGTCGCCATCGCCCGCGCACTAGCCTACAATCCGGCGGTGCTGCTGATGGACGAGCCGTTTGCGGCGCTCGATGCCCTTACCCGCGACGACATGCAGCGCCTCTTGGCGGAGGTGTGGCGGGAAACCCGCAAGACCGTCATTTATGTCACGCACAATGTCGCGGAAGCGGTCTATCTGGCGGACCGGGTGGTGGTGATGACGTCGCATCCGGGGACAGTGAAATCCGTGATCAAAATTCCGCTGCCGCGCCCGCGCGACCCGCTCAGCGTCGAATTCGTCGAATGCCAGAAGGAATTGCTGCACTACCTCGGCCACGACACGAGTGAAAGCGAAAACGAGACGCCGAAAACCGCGACCAACGGACAAGCAAAATCAGACGCATGATCCCGAAAAGTGGGAACCGGTTTTCGGACAAGATTATGCGCAAACGAACGAAGGGAGGATCGACATGACGTTTCTGCAGAAGGGCATCACGCGGCGTGACGCGCTGATTGCGACCGGCGCCGGACTTCTCACCGCGGGATTAGGCGTGCGCGGCGCCAGCGCGGCGCTGGAGACGGTGCGGCAGGGCTACCAGACCAACATGTGGGGCATGCCGACCTATTACCTGATGCGCTCCGGCTATCTGGAGAAGCACGGCATCAAGTTCGAGGAATTCGCGGTGCCTTCGGGCAACCTCACCATGCAGCAGATGGTGGCGCGTCAGGTCGACATGGGCACCTATGCCGGCCCCTCGCTCGTCATCGGTAACGACAAAGGCGGCCTCGTCGCCATCGCCATGATCGAATATGTCGGCAAGACTGCGCGCGTGATGGCGCGCAAGGAGCTTGGCATCAAGACCGTCGCCGAGCTCCGCGGCAAGAAAGTCGCCAACCAGACCGGTTCGTCCACCGGCAACATCTTCGTCGACCAGATCGCAGCCGGCGCCGGACTGCACAAGGGCGACTACCAGGAAATCCGCATGAACGTGAACGACATGGTGGCCGCCATGGCCGCCAAGACCGTGGACGCCATGGTCAATGTCGAGCCTTACAACGCCATCGCGGAAGCTGACGGCATGGCCAATACGCTGGTCGACTTCTACTCGTTCGACAAGTTGCCGGTGTTCATGGCGGCGACGCCCGAATTCGTCGAGAAGAGCCCGCAGACCGTGGTCGCCTATCTCAAGGCATGGCTCGACGTGGAGAAGGACTTCAAGAACAATCCGAAGAAGGTCGCCGATGTGATCTACTCGTTCTACACCTCGAAGGGTTACAAGATGTCGCCCGACACCTTCGCTAAGGCGATTGCGCGCGTCGAGGTCAATCCCGGCTGGCCGGTCGATATCAAACCGTACATGCAGAAACAGGCCGAAATTCTGCTGAAGGCCAAGAAGATCAAAGCCATCCCGGACTGGAATAAGGCGCTGCGCGAAGAATTCTTCAAGCAGGCCAGCGCCTGACGCATCCGCTTCGCCCTCCCCGCGCACGCCGGGGAGGGCGCAAGCCGGATGGGGGCTGGAACGAATAGCACCTGCGTGCAAAAGTCATTTGACTCTTTGAATTCTCCCCGCCTGACTCCGCCCACACATCCCGCCCCCGTTCGCATCGTGGACACGCCGCGAACTGACCCTTCCCGCCCCAGCACGGCAAAGGGAAATCAAGAGAATGGAGACGCCCATGGCCGCCGCTAGCAACCCGCTCACCCAGACCGGGGAGCCCATCACCTGGAATTTCAAACTGCTCGCCCACAACGACCTCGGCGGCTTCGGCGGCATGGGCGAAGGCATGTCGATCACCATCGCCAAGGACGGCCGGCGCATCATCTGGCTGGCGCACGAGAGCGCGCCGAAGAATTTCACCGGCGTCGACGTCTCCGATCCGCGCAATCCGAAAGTCGTGGTGCAGACCGACCTGCCGCAGGCGCATATGCGCTCGAATTCGCTCGAGTGCTCCGCCAACAATCTGATGGCGGTCGCCTATCAGACGCAGAAGACCGGCCAGAAGCCTGCCGGGGTCGAACTGTTCGACGTGTCGGTGCCGGAGAAGCCGCGTTCAGTCTCGTTCTTCGACTGTTCCGGCGCCACCTCGCGCGGCGTGCACCAATTGTGGTTCTGCGACGGCGAGTACGTGCACATGGCATCCGGCGCACCCGACTTCAAGCCGAGCAACCCGCTCGACGACCAGTTCTACCGCTGCATCGACGTGCGCGATCCGTCGAAGCCGAAGGAAACCGGCCGCTGGTGGATGCCCGGCACCTCGGCGACCGACAATATCGCACCGCCGCCGCGCCACCCGATGGACAAAGGGTACCGAGCGCACAACACCAACGTTTACCAGTCGCGGCCGGACCGGCTCTACCTTTGCTACATCGACGGCGGCATGTTCGTGATGGACATCAAGGATAAGGCCAACCCAAAGGTGATTTCGCACTGGACCAATTCGCCGCCCTATACCGGCTTCATGCACACCGCGGTGCCGCTGTTCGACCGCAACCTGATGCTGGTGACCGACGAATCGACCGAGAACGCCGGCAAGGACTGGCCGAAGCTGATCTGGATGCTCGATATGCGCGACGAGAAGCATCCGGTGTCGATCTCAACCTGCCCGCTGCCGCCGGTCGATGCCTACAAGGACCGCGGCGGCCGCTTCGGCGCGCACAACATCCACGAGAACGTGGAACTGCCGACGGCCTGGCGCTCCGACCAGATCGTGCTCGGCACCTTCTTCAACGGCGGCTTGCGCGCCTACGACATCTCCAACGCGTACCAGCCTCGCGAGATTGCCTGCTTCGTGCCGCCGGCGCCGAAAGGCTCGCCGGTCGGCGCCATCCAGCTCAACGATGTGTTCGTCGACGAGCGCGGCATCGTCTACACGCAAGACCGCTTCAGCGGCGGCCTATACGTGTTGGAGATGGATTTCTGATCTTCCCTCGCCCCGCGCGGCGGGGCGGGGTAAAGTAAGGCATGAACGAGATCTTCCCCTCCCCCGCCGCCGGGATGTTCGGGCGCCGGCTCAAGCGCGAGCGCGGCCACCGCATTCCGATGACCGTGGTCACCGGCTTCCTGGGCGCCGGCAAGACCACGCTGCTGCGCCGATTTCTCGGCACGCCGGAGGGGCAAGGCACCGCCGTGGTGGTCAACGAATTCGGCGCGACCGGCATCGATGACGCCCTGGTGCGCTCGTCGACCGACGAGACCGTGCTGCTCGGCAACGGTTGCCTGTGCTGCATCACGCGCAGCGACCTGCAACAGGCGCTACGCCGCATGGTGATCGAGCGCGAGCGCGGCGAAATGCCTGCCTTCAAACGCATCGTGATCGAGACTAGCGGGCTCGCCGATCCCTCGCCGATCCTGCAGACCTTCGCCACCGATCGAGCGCTCGGCGAGGTGTTGCATATCGAGGCGGTGGTGACCGTGGTCGACGCCGAGACCGGCGGCGACACGCTCATCTGGTCGGCGGAGGCGCGCCGGCAGGCGATACTGGCCGACCGGCTGGTGATCACCAAGACCGACATTGCCGGCGAAGGCGCCGCCGAAGCGCTCGCCACGCAATTGCGCGCGCTCAATCCGGGCGCCGAAATCCTCGAAGCGGTGAACGGCGAGATCGATCCCAGCCGGCTGACCGAGCCGGCCGGCGTCGCGCGCAACGCCTTCGTGGCCGAGGCGGCGCATTCGGACGGTATCGGCAGTTTCGTGATCACGGAAAGCACACCGATGCCGTGGCCGACCTTCGCCAAGGCCATGGACACGCTGATGGCGCTGCGCGGGCCGGACCTGCTGCGCGCAAAGGGCTTCCTCAATGTCGACGGCTGCCAGGGGCCGGTGGTGGTGCAATTCGTGCAGCACCTCGCGCATCCGCCGGTCGAACTCGACGCGTGGCCGGACGGCAACCGGCAAAGCCGGATTGTGTTCATCACGAAGAATATCGGCGAGCAGCAGGTGCGCGACCTGTTCGCGGCGGTCCGCGCGCTCGTCTGACTACTCCCGATCCCGCCCGCTGATTTCCGCCTGCCAGGGTGCGACCTTGTGCTCGACCCAGCCGATCAAGCCGTTCAACCCGACCGCCATCACCATCAGGATGATGATAGGCACGAACATCGTGGCGGTGTCGAAATTGTTGGCGGAATTAATGATCACCGCGCCCAGTCCAGAAATCGTCGTGAAGAACTCCGCGATCACCATCGCCACCACGGCGCGGCCGACCGCCAGTCGGATGCCGGCCATGATGTAGGGCAGCGTTGCGGGCAAGATAATTCGGCGCAGGATCACGGTATCCGGTGCGACGAATGACTTGCCGACCTCGATCAGCGTCTTCGGCACCGCGGTGACTCCGAGCCAGGTATTGATGCAGATCGGGAATAGCGACATCAGGAACACCACCGCGACTTTGACCTTGAAGCCGAGCCCCAGCCACAGGATCAACAGCGGCACCAGCGCGATCAGCGGCATGGCGTAGCCGGCGGTGACGTAGATGCCGAAGGCGGCTTCCGCCGTGCGGAAGCGGCCGATGACGAGACCGAGCGGAACGCCGATGACGATGGCGAGGCCGTAGCCGACGAAGAAAGGCTGCAATGACTGCGACAGCGCCGACCACAATTGGCCGGTGACCAGCAACTCCCAGAACGCCACCGCGATGGCCGACGGATAAGAGCCGAAGATCGGGTTGATGTTGCGGCCGAGGATTTCCCACAGCACCAACGCGCAGGCGACGGACGCAACCGTGATCGCCCAGCGCGGCCAAGGGCGGCGATCCGAAGGCTCGGGCGCGGCGGTCGTATTTTTAGTGTCGGCTATGCCGGCCACGAATTAGCTCTCACCCGTTCGTCCCCGCGAAAGCGGGGACCCAGTGAAAAAATATCCTGAGCTAACCAGGGAAGAACCGGATTCCCGCTTACGCGGGAATGAACGGAGTATGGCGCGGCACTTGTGATCCATGATCAATGCACCGTCTGCGTTGCATGCAGCAGACGCCAAATCTTGTAACGGGTGTCGTTGAACTCCGGCAGGCCGCGCACGATGCTCAGGTCCGCACGCGGACGCGTCAGCGGCACGTCGACGATCTCCTGCACGCGGCCGTGCGTCATCACCACGATGCGGTCGGCGATCAGCACCGCCTCGTCGAGATCGTGGGTGACGAACAGGATGGTCTTTTTGGTGCGGGCGTGAATTTCCAACAATTCGGCCTGCAGGGATTCGCGCGTCTGTGCGTCGAGCGCGCCGAACGGCTCGTCCATCAGCAGCACCTTGGGGTCGATGGCGAGCGCGCGGGCGATGCCGACGCGTTGCTTCATGCCGCCGGAGAGCTGATGCGGGCGGCGGTTCTGCGAGGAGGCCAAGCCGACCAAAGCGAGGTATTTCTTCGCGGTCTCGCGTAAGAGCTCGCCCCGCATACCCTTCATTTCCAGCCCGAACATCACGTTCTGCATGGCGGACAGCCACGGCAATAGTTCGGCGTGCTGGAACACCATGCCGCGGTCGTGCCCGCAACCCTTGATCTGGCGACCGTCCACGGTGACGCGGCCGGCATTCGCCGGCTCAAGTCCCATGGCGACACGCAAGGCCGTGGTCTTGCCGCAGCCGGACGGGCCGATCAGCGCCACGATTTCGCCGTCTCGCACCGTGAAGCTGACGCGATCGAGCGCCTGCACCTGATGCAGCTCGCCATCCATACGCAAGGTGAAGCGCTTGGAGACGTCGACGAAACTCACCTCACCCATGCAAATTGCTCCACAAAGCCTTCAGTGACTCATGCCCGCCAGCTTCAGCGCCTTCTCGCGATACTCCGGCGCGCTGATTTTATCGAGCGGCAGCACCGCCTTCAGCTTGCCGGCCTTGACCATTTGCTCTTGCATCCAGTTGAGCTTCTCCGCCGGAATCGGCAATTCCGGATCGATGGCATGGTGTGCGACCGCGTCATCATAGACGAAGGCCGGACGCGGGTCGTCGGGCTTGGCATGGATGATCTCCTGCGTGAGCGCCACCGTCTCCGCCTTGTGCCCGAGCGCGTAACGCAGCGCCTGCATCTCGGCGGCCAGGAAGCGCACAGCGTCGTCGCCGCGCTCTTTGAGGACCTTGCCGCTGGTGACCAGACAGACGCGCAGGAAATTCGGCACTGCATCGCGGCCGGCGACCAGCAGATGCAGCGTCTTCGGCATCGCCGGCTGATATTCGTTGGACACCACCGCAGCTTCGACCACACCGCCGGCCAGCGCCTGATAGCGCTCGCGATCGCCGCCGACCGCGGCGAGCTTCACCTGGTCGGGGGTAACGCCGTATTTCGCCAGTGCCGCGCGCGCCAGCAAATCCGGCATCGTATTGGGCGACGACACCGCAATCGACTTGCCCTTCAAGTCCTCGACCTTGTGGATGTCGTCGCGTGCATAGATGCCGTGCGGCACCACGACCCAGTGGCAGCCGATGATCTTGACGTCGGCGCCGCGTGCGACCGCTGCGAAAACGCCCTGCGGGCCGCCCTCGAAGCTGTCGACTTCGCCGGCGATCAGCGCCTTGAGGCCGATCTGGTCGTCTTTCACCTGCAGCAGATCGAGGTTGAGGCCCTGCTTCGCGGCAAAGCCTATCTTGGCCACCATCATGAAAAAGCCGGCATCGGCCTTGGCGTTGAGCAGCGCGTGCCGCCAGGTTTTGCCTTGCGCGGCGGCGGGGTGCGACAGCAGGCCGAGCGTCGCGGCGGCGACAAGCGCGGCCAGCGCATGGGTCCGGATTCGGGTGACAGACACGGCGCAGTTCCTCCCCTTTTCGTGGGCCTTTTGCGCGACCCTTTGGCATTTGTTCCCGGCACTTTAACATTATTTTAATGCCGGCATACGTTCCCAAAGCCAGTGTGGGGGACTAGGCTCGACTGATCCTCGACATCACCGAGACGCCGGGTGAGGTGAACGTTGTCCTGATCAATCACCCGGAGATCCCGCCGTCGGGCGCCGGCGAGCCGTCGATCCGCCCGGTGGCGGCGGCGATCGCCAACGCCATCTACGATGCAACCGGCGTGCGCATCCGGCGCGTGCCGTTCTCGCCCGAGCGGGTGAAGGCGGCGTTGAGCTGAACGATCAGGCTGGCGCGAGACGGGAGACGCTGTCTCGCGCCGCTTTGATGATCTCCGGCACCACAGAGTCATGACCCGGCGCCATGATGTGGACACCGGCGACGTGCGGCACCTCAGCCAGCTCGGCGATGAGATCGAGACAGATGTGGCGGCCTTCGGCGGCGGGATCGCTCGCGCGTTCCAGGCGATCGACGATCGCAGCGGGAATGATGGCGCCGAATAGCTTGTCCGTAATCCAGCGCGCCGATTTGGCCGAGCGCAGCGGCGCGATGCCGACGAGAAGTGAGAATTTGTCGGCGAGACCGTGCTCGGCAAGCCGCGCCACATAGCGGCGCACTACGCCGGCATCCATGCAGAACTGCGTCTGCACAAATTGCGCGCCGGCGTCGAGCTTGGCCTGCAGCGCCTTCGGCTGCCAGCCGGGCTTTGGGTCGACCGGATTGTCTGCAGCGCCGAGAAAAAAATCGGCACGACCGGAAATCTTGCGTCCCGAGGGCAATTCGCCGCTGTCGCGCAATCGCCGCGCGGTTTCCAACAACTGACGCGGATCGAGATCGAACACAGGCTTGGCATCGGGCTGGTCGCCAGCCGAAGGATCGTCGCCGCGCAGCGCCAGCAAGTTACGCACGCCCGATGCGGCAGCGCCAAGCAGGTCGCTTTGCAAAGCGATGCGATTGCGGTCTCGGCAGGTGAGTTGCAGGATCGGCTCGATGCCTTGCTCGACCAGCATCGCCGCCGCCGTCACTACGCCGAGATGCGGACGCGCGCCGGCGCCGTCGGTAACGTTTACCGCGTCAGCCAGGCCTTTGAGCGGCAGCGCCTTGGCGAGAAGATCGCCGCGCGACGCACTCACCGGCGGCGTGACTTCCGCAGTGATGACGAAGCGTTTGGCGTTAAGCTTTTCTTGCAGCGACGTGGCCATAAGATCACGTCGCAAAATTGTGTGGACCTGGCAAGCTCAAGAATGAGACAGTGAGCCATGTTTCAGCCGGTGAAATCCCTCGACGAGGCGTTGGCCGCAGTGACCGACGGCTGCATGGTCGTGGTGCCGCGCGAAGTGTCCGGCGTGCCGATGGCAGCGACGCGCGCGCTGATCCGCCGCGGCGTCACGCGTCTGCATGTGGTGGCGCTGCCGACCTCGAGTCTGCAGGCGGATTTGCTGATCGGCGCCAATTGCATCGCCACGCTGGAGACGAGCGCGGTGAGCCTCGGCGAATTCGGCCCGGCGCCGCGCTTCACCGCTGCGATCACGTCGGGCGCAATCAAGATGATGGACGCCACCTGCCCGGCGCTGCACGCCGCCTTGCAGGCGGCGGAAAAAGGCGTGCCGTTCATGCCGCTGCGCGGGCTGATCGGTTCCGACGTCTTGAAATATCGCGACGACTGGAAGGTGATCAATTCACCGTTCGCCAATGCCGACCCGATCGTGCTGTTGCCGGCCATCAAGCCGGACGTCGCGCTCTTCCATGCGCCAATGGCCGACCGCTTCGGCAATATCTGGATCGGGCGCACCCGCGAATTGACCACCATGGCGCATGCGGCGGAGAAAACCGTCGTCACGGTCGAAAAAATCCACGACGGCAATCTGCTCGACGATCCGCTGCTCGCCGCCGGCACGCTGCCGGGATTCTACGTCGATAGCATCGTGGTGGCCGAGCGCGGCGCCTGGCCGCTGCCGCTGCCCGATCATTATGCCGCCGACGCGGAGCACCTGGCGCTCTATGCGAAGATGGCTGCGACGCCGGAGGGATTTGCCGAGTATCTGGAGCGGTATGTGTATGAACGTTGCGCCGCCTGACTTCCGCTCCGAAGAACTCCTCGCCGACGTAATCGCGCGGTTGATCGGCGATGTGCGCCATGTGGCGGTCGGCAATGCCTCGCCGATTCCGGCGACCGCCGCACTGCTGGCGCGCGAACGCGGACACGGGCGGCCTTACGTGTCTTTGCTGGGCAGTCCCAAGAACACGTTCTGGACCGACGGCGCGCGCGAATTGTTCGATTGCGCCGGTCAGGGCCGGATCGACGTGTTCTTCCTCTCCGGCGGACAGATCGACGGCCAGGGCAACATCAATCTGGTCGAGATCGGTGAGCACGCGCATCCCAAGGTGCGCTTCCCCGGCTCGTACGGCTCTGCCTATCTCTATTACGTGGTGCCGAAGGTGATCCTGTTCCGCACCGAACATTCGCGCCGCACGCTGGTGCCGCAGGTCGATTTCATCAGCGCGCCGGGCGCGAGCGAGCAGAATGTCTTCCGCCCGGGCGGGCCGATCGCGCTCGTCACCAACCGCTGCCTGTTCTCGTTTGCCGACGGACGCTTCACGCTGACAAGCGTGCATCCCGGTCACACGATCGAGGAAGTGTTCGAGAACACCGGCTTCGATTTCGAGCGGCCGGCCACGGTGCCGGAGACGCCGGTGCCTTCTCCCGACACGCTCAGACTGATGCGCGAGACGGTGGCGCCGCAGCTCGCCGAGGTCTATCCGCAATTCGCCGCCCAGGTTTTCGGGGTCGGCCAGGCCGCCGTTGTGCGGTGAAAAGGCTAGTAATTACAGTAGTATAGGTGATATTCTAGATTGCTTGCAGCAGCCCCTTTGGGCGCGCGCAAGTTTGGCATAGTGTGCCGCCGCGGCCGTCCGGCCGCGCACCATCCCGATGCAAAAATAAAGAGGAAGGCGTCCGGTGAAACGAGTTGAAGTCGCGGTGATTGGTATTGGCTGGGTCGGCGGCACGCGCGCGGAAACGCTGGCGCGCACCGCGCTGGTGGACAAACTGCACCTGTGCGAGATCCGGCCCGACCGGCTGGCGGAAGTGAAGGCGCTCTGGAATCCGGCGACGGCAACGCTCGATTATCAAGACATCATCAACAATCCGAACATCTCGGTGGTCTACATCTCGACCACGCCGGAGACCAACCACTATCCGATCTGCCGCGACTGCCTGAAGTCCGGCAAGAACGTGATGCTGGAAAAGCCGATCTCGCTCGAACTATGGGAAGCCGACGAGTTGATCGAGCTTGCCAAGCGCAACGGGCTGAAATTCACCATCGGCTATTCGCAGCGGTTCAATCCGAAGATCGCCTACGCCAAGAAAAAGATCACCGACGGCACACTCGGCAACGTGGTTTCGGTGCTGGTCAGCCGCAACCTGTCGCGCAGCCTTGGCAAGAAGATCGCCGGCCGCGTGCGGCTTTCGCCGGTGGTGATGGAATCGACCCACGATCTCGATTTCGTGTTCTGGCTCCTGGAGCCGGCCAAGCCCGTGCGGGTCTACAGCCAGGGCGCCTACGGCTACATGAAGCCGGTCAACGGCTCGCACGATGTAATGTTCACCACCGTCACCATGGACAACGGCGTCGTGGTGATGATCGGCGGCGGCTGGAACTTCCCGCCGAGCTATCCGAATTATTGCTCGACCTGGATCGAGATCACCGGCACCGAAGGCGCGCTGGTGCTCGACGACACCCAGCGCGACAACTGGCTCAACACCATGACGGGCGGCCAGGTGTTTCCGATGTCGACGATGCCGGGCGAGCAGGTCGGCGAGGTTTTCGCCGGCGGCATGGGACCGGAGACCATCCACTTCCTGGAAGCCTGCATCCGCGACACGCCGGTGATGGTGACGCCTGAGAGCGCGCGCCGGGTGATGGAAACCTACAGCGCCGCCGATCTGTCGGCGTACCGCAACGAGCCGGTCGACTTGCCGCTCACCAACGAAACAATTTCTGGTATCGCTGAATTCAAGGAAAAGAACCGGTCAGGAGCCAATCCGCAATGAAGAAGTCTGCAAAGGGTATCGGGCTTGCCATCATCGGCGGCGGCCGCGTCGGCCTTTTCCGCGGCGAGGTGGCGGCGCGCCATCCGTCGGTGGAGTGGATCGGACTGGCCGAGAAGAACCCCAACCGCGCAGGCGAAGTTGCGCCCAAGATCAGCGCCGATTTCGTGACGCAAAGCCACGTCGAACTGCTCAAGCGGCCGGAAGTAACCTGCGCCATCATCGCCACCGACGAGCATCTGCACGTCGATCCGATCATGGTGGCGCTCGAGCGCGGCATTCCGCTCCTGATTGAAAAGCCATTGGCGACGCGGCTGGAAGAGTCCGCCAAAGTGCTCAAAGCGATCCAGGACGCCAAGGTCGACGCTGTGGTCGGTTATACGCAACGCTTCCGCAGACGGTGGCTGGCCGCCAAGGAGAAATGCCGCACCGGCGCGCTTGGCGACGTCACGCTGGTCACCTCGCGTGCCTTCATGAATCGGCTGGTGGCGATCGACAATTACAAGCGCACCGACGATCCCTCGACCATCTCACCGATGGTGATCTCCGGCACGCACGCGCTCGACATCTGCATGTGGTGCCTGGAAGGCAAGACGCCGGTCGAGATCTATGCGCGCTCGATCGACAAAGTGCTGGGCCCGCTCTACCAGGGCATCGACGCCACCGCCGGCATGATCACCTTCGATGACGGCACACTCTATCACCTCAACATGTCATGGGCGCTGCCGATCACCTGGCCGCCCGCGGTCTATTCGCTCGCAGTCGGCATCATCGGCACTACCGGCGCGCTCACCATCGACGATACCCACAGCGATATCGTGCTGGCGGTGTCGAAGGGGCAATCGGAAGGCTACAATCCCGACTCCTCGCGGCTGGTCGACTTCATGGGCAGCTATCCGCCGGGAGACATGGCGCTCGGCGAACTGCGCGGCCCGATGGCGCTGGAGACCGATAGCTGGCTCAACCGCGTCTCGCTCGGTCTGCCGACCGCGGCGGCGACGGTGGAAGAAGCGCACCGCAATCTGATGCTGACCAAGGCGCTCGATCTTTCGGCTAAGCGCAAGGCGCCGGTAAAGCTGCCGCTCGATCCCGAGGCGTTGAAGGCAGCGGCTTAAGGTCCGACTATTGAGGATTGACGATGACAAAGGCGGCGAGCCGCTGGTCGCATGTGGCGCTTGTTTTGCTGGCGTCGCTTGCTGTGACCAGGTTCGCCGCCGCCGAGGACGCCGCTAATTATCCGACGCGGCCGATCCACATCATCGTCCCCTTCGCGCCCGGCGGCGCATCCGATTTCGCGATCCGGCTGATCCAGCCCAGTCTGGAAAAGGCGCTCGGCCAGACTTTGGTGATCGACAACCGGACCGGCGCCGCCGGCAATGTCGGCATGGAATTGGCGGCGCGCGCGGCGCCCGACGGCTACACGCTGTTTCTGGGTAATATCGGAACGATTGCGATCAATCCGCATTTCTTCCCCGAGTTGAAGGTGGCGCCTGAACGCGATTTCGTTCCGATATCGCTGGCCGCCGAAACGCCCGGCATCGTGGTGGCCAGCGAAAGATTTCCGCCGAACTCGCTCAAGGAGATGATCGCCTATGCGAGGGCCAACCCCGGCAAGATCAACTATGCCGCAGCGGGCGTCAGCACGCTCAATACTCTGGCGATGGAGCAGTTCCGGCACCGGCTCGGCTTGATTATGACGCAGGTGCCCTACAAAGGCGGTGCCGGCCCGGCGATCATCGATCTGTTGGCTGGCAATGTCGACGTGATGTTCGTCACATTGTCGTCGGCAGCGCAGTTCGTGAAGGCCGGCAAGCTGAAAGGCTTTGCCTTAACCACGAAAGAACGGGTGGAGTTGCTGCCGGAAATACCGACCGTGGTCGAACTGGGCTTCCCGGAGGACGTCAGCGGCTCCTGGCAGGGCTTGTTCGCGGTGACCGGTACGCCGCAACCCATCGTCGACAAACTGCACGCCGCCATCCTCAAGGCGATGGCCGATCCGGACATACGCAAGCACATGATTGCCGCCAGCATGGTGCCGACGTCGAGCCCGACACCAGAAAGCTTCAAGGCCTTCGTCGCCGCCGAGTCGGCGAAATGGAAGACGGTGGTCGAGCAGATCAAGGCCGCCGGCAAGGCTAGCCACTGATCGCCTTGAACCTTTCGCCGGGGGCGGCGACATACGATTATCGACGGAACACCTACCCAGCGGGGGGCACTTTTTATGATCGCATCGAAACGCGCGGCCGTTATCGCCGCAATCGTCAGCATTGCGCTGTTGCTCGCCGGCTGCTTCGGCCAGGAGGAAGCGCAGCGCAAGGCCTTCATCGAATTCCTGCAGACCCGCATCATCGACAAGCCCGGCCTGCATATTCCGATCATGTCGGACCAGGACATCACCAATCTCGGGCCCTATGCCGACCACTACCGCGTCATGAATGGCTTCCATCACCGGCTGAATGCGGCGCTCTCTTCCGACCTTGCGCGCGCCATGCAAATCGGCAGCCCGCGGTCGCTCGAAGATCTGGTGCGGCATCGCGCACTGCTGCCGGTCGTCACGCAAACTATGACCAAGATGAAAACCGAGATCGATAAGGCGCTAGCCGAGGCGGACGCCGCTCACGCGAAGCTGCAGCAGCCGCCGGACTTGAAGGTCGTCTACGACAAGGCTTACGACCGCATGGTAACGCGGCCGACCAACGTCTTCCGCGAGCTTATCCCGACTATGGTGAGCGGCCTGCTGGTCATCGAGAGGATCGCCGCCTTCCTCGACGAACATCGCGACGCCATCGAATACCGGGGCGGCATGCCGTATACGCGCGACGCGCGCTTGCGGCCGCAGCTTGAAATGCTGATGCAGGAGGGCGCCAAGGTTGCCGAAGCCTCGGCCGAAGGCAAACGCAAACTACAGGCGGTGGCGGAAGGGAAATAGCCTCTAACGCGCCAGCGGCTTGATCGACAATTCCACCGCCATCTTGTCGAGCTGCGCCAGTAGCTCCGGTGCCAGTGCGAGACCGTTCGCCAGACGATCGGCCCGACGCTTCGCCCGCTCTTCGCCGGGAAGCCGGATCGTCTCGCCCGGCAGCGCCTTCGAGACCCGCAGGCTGCGGATATGCCGGTCGACCTCGGCCTTGAATTGCGCCAGCGGCTGGAAGCGCGCTGGATCGAGGGCAATCACGAACTGCCCGGTATTGGTGACCTTGCCCGGATCGGCGTTGAAATCGACGCAATCGCGACCGAACAGCGCGCCGTTGAGCGTGCCGGCGAGCAGGCCGAGCATCAGCGCAAGGCCGGCGCCCTTGTAGCCGCCCATCGGCAGGAGCAGCGCCTCGCCGCTTTTCTGCGGATCGGTGACTGCGGCGCCGGTTTTCGGATCGATCATCCAGTCGGCGCTTGCAGCGGGCGATTAAGCAGCTTGTGGTTCTTAATGGTGCCGTAGGACACGATCGAGGTGGCGATATCGAGCACCAGCGGCGGCTCCTCGCCGGCGGGAATCGCGATCGCCAGCGGATTGGTGCCGAGCAGCGGCTCGGCGCCACCGGCGAGCGGCATATGATTGGCGTTCGCCACCGCCGAATAGATGCCGATCATGTCGTGCTTCAGCGGCAGCGCCGCATAGACGCCGGCCGCCCCCGCGTGGCCCGACATGCAGCAGCCGACCCAGGCCACGCCGTTCTCGCGTGCGAGTTCGATCGCTGTTTCCGCCGTCTTGGCGACCACCAGATGGCCCATGCCGTTGTCGCCGTCGACCAGCGCGGTCGCCGGTGCACTGCGCGTGACCTTGATCTTAGGACGCGGATTGGTCGAACCTAGTTTCAGCCGCTGCACATATTGCGGCAAGCGGAATACGCCATGCGCGTCGGCGCCGATGAGATCGGCCTCCAGCATCAGCTCGGCGATCTTACCAGCATCGCCTGCCGACACGCCGCATTTTTGCATAGCGTCGACGATGAGGCCGGTCACGGCCACCGTGGGGATGCGACCGGTCTTGGGCGACGCCTGCACGTTCACGGCTATTTCCCCAATAGCATCGCTTCGGCGTTGCCGTTCAGGATCGCATCCTTGTCGGCGTCCGAGATTTTCAACGACCGCACGTGGGCGACGCAATCCATCATGGCCATATCGTAGGGATAGTCGCTGCCGAGCAGCACGCGGTCGCAGCCGACCAGTCCGATCATCGCTTCCAGCGTCTGGGCGGAATGCAGGATGGTGTCGTAATTGAAACGCTTGGCGATGCCCTTGGGCTGCGTCGGCACGTTCTTCTTCGGCTCCGGGCGCACTTTCCAGCCGTGCTCCCAGCGCGCCGCCTGATAGGGCGTGAAGCCGCCGCCATGCGCCAGCATAATCTTCAGCTTCGGATGCCGGTCCATCACGCCGCCGAAGATCAGGCAGGCCGCGGCGATGGTGGTGTCGAGCGGATTGCCGATGAGGTTGCCGAGATAATAGGACTTCAGCCGGTCGGCGCCGGCGACGTTGTTGGGATGGATGAACATGAAGGCGCCGAGCTCTTCGGCCGTCGCCCACAGCGGCTCGAAGCTCGGATCGTCCAGATTCTTGCCGAGCACGTTGGAAGCGAACATCGAACCCTTGAGGCCGAGCTTAGTCATCGCGCGCTTGAGCTCGTCGGCGGCGCGCTTGGGATCCTGCATCGGCAGCGTGGCGATGCCCGTAAAGCGCGTGGGATGCGCGGCGATGTGCTTGGCCATCTGGTCGTTCTGGATGGCGGAAAGCACGGCGCCAAGCGCCGGCTCCTGCCCATAGAGATAGGTCTGCGGCGTCGCCGAAAGCACATGCACGTCGACACCGGTGGCGTCCATGTCCTTAAGCCGGCGCAGGATGTCGAAGCCGCCGGTCGGGAACGGCCGATAAACCAAGCCGCCCACGTCGAAGGCTGCTGTCTCCGCATTGTCGGGTGTGATGGTGACCGGCGTCTTCGGCGCCTCCTTGGTCAGCATCGCCGCGGTTTCCAGGGTGCAGATGTGGGTGTGGGTGTCGATGGTGCGCACTTTGCTCATTTCGTCCTCTGAAAACTGCAGGAAGGCCAGGGGCGAGAGGCGTCTGAGTGCCGCAGCCGCGCCGCCGACGCAAGCCCCTGTCGAGCGTCGCGGTTTCGGTTATAAACGGACCGGATTTTACGCCGGGAAAACCACATGAATTCGACCCTCGCCCATCGCAAGCACGAACCGCGCGTCGAGGACGACGCCCTGGTACGCGGCAATGGCCGCTTCATGGATGATCCGCGGCTGCCGAACCAAGCCTATGCCGCCTTCGTGCGCTCGCCGCATGCGCATGCTCGCGTGCTGGCTGTGAGGACCGACGCGGCGCGCGCGGCCAAACAAGTGCTCGCTGTGCTCACCGCCGAGGACATCAAGGCAGCCGGCATTGCCGGCATCTCGCGTCACCCGCCGGTGCAGGGGCGCGGCGGCGCCAAGATGGTGATGCCGTTCCGGCCGGCGCTTGCCGGCGACAAAGTCATGCATGCCGGCGATCCGGTAGCCATGGTGGTGGCGGAAACGCGCGCCGCGGCGCAAGACGCCGCCGAGCTCGTGCAAGTCGACTACGAGGAATTGCCGGCGGTGGTCGACCTCGACGCCGCGATGAACGGCAAGTTACAGCTTTACCCGGACGCGCCGGGCAACCTCTGCGTCGACTGGCCGGGCCCGGTACCCAGCGAGCAGAACGAACGCGATGTTGCCGACATCATCGCCAAGGCGCCGCATGTGGCGCGGGTCAGCGTCAACCACCAGCGCCTGGTGGTGGCCTCGATGGAAACGCGCGGCGCCACCGGCGTCTACGACAAGGACAACGACAGCTACGCGCTACGCGCCTGCTCGCAGAGCGCCGACGCCTTGCGCGGCCAGGCGGCCTCCATCATGGGCGTGCCGAACGACAAATTGCGGGTGATCACCGAAGACGTCGGCGGCGCCTTCGGCATGAAGACGACGGTCTATCCGGAGTACGTCGCGGTGATGGTGGCCGCGCGCAAGGTCGGGCGGCCGGTGCATTGGCAATCGACCCGATCGGAAGCCTTCATGAGCGACTGCCAGGCGCGCGACGCACTGACCCATGTCGAACTCGCGCTCGACGACAAGGGCAAGTTCCTGGCGTTGCGCGCGCGCCATCTCTGCAACCAGGGCTCCTACATCGCCAACGCCGGCATCAACATCAACACCAACAATTTCGCGCGCTGCCTGCCCGGCATGTACCGGATCGCGAAAGTCGACGTCGGCGTCGCCTGTTATTTCTCCAACAAGGTGCCGATCGCCCCTTATCGCGGCGCCGGACGCCCGGAGGCGAATTACGCGCTGGAGCGGGCGGTCGAGGAAGCCGCGCGCGTCGTCGGCATGGACCCGGTGCGGCTGCGCAAGAAAAACCTGATCCCGCCGTCGGCCATGCCGTTCAAGACGCCGATCAACATTTACGACAGCGGCGATTTTCCCGGCATCGTCGATAAGGCGCTCAAGCTCGCCGACGTCGACAATTTCAACAAGCGCAAGCGCGAATCGGCCAAACGCAAAAAGCTGCGCGGCATCGGCATCTCCTGCATGCTGGAGCATTCCGGCGCGACGCCGATGGAAATGGCGTCGGTGGCGTTTCCCGACGGCGGCAAGATGATCCTCGGTCTGAACGTGCAATCGACCGGGCAAAGCCACGCCACCGTGTTCGGGCATCTGCTGGCGCACAAGCTCGGCATCGACGCGGCCAAAATCGAGCACCGCCACGGCGACACCAATCTGGGCCTGACCGGCGGCGCCTCGGTCGGTTCGCGCTCGGCCATGTGCGCCGGCAATGCCATCGTCCATGTCGCCGACGTGATGCTGGCGAAAGGCAAGAAAGTCGCCTCGGTCGCGCTGGAAGCGTCGGAGAGCGACATTCAATACGGCAACGGCAGTTTCGAGGTGGTCGGCACCGACCGCAAGATTTCGCTGTTCGAGACCGCCAAGCGCGCCAAGGACATGGGCGAAAGCCTCGACACCAAGGACAAGGCGGACACGCCGCTCACCTTTCCGAACGGCTGCCACATTGCCGAGGTGGAGATCGATCCCGACACCGGTTTTGTCGATCTCGCGACCTATACCGCGGTGGACGACTGCGGCAATCCGCTCGACACCACCGTCGTCGAGGGTCAGGTGCACGGCAGCATCGCGCAAGGGCTAGGTCAGGCTTTGGTCGAAAATGCGGTCTACGATTCAAGCGGGCAATTGGTGAGCGGGTCGTTCATGGACTACGGCATGCCGCGGGCGCACCACATGCCGGTCGAGTTGCGCGAGGCGCTGCATCCGGTGCCGGCCACGACCAATCCGCTCGGCGTCAAAGGCACCGGCGAGGCCGGCACCACGGCGGCCATCGCCGCGGTGATGAACGCGATCGCGCATGCGATCCCCAACGGCGCCGCCGATCACATGGACATGCCGGCGACGCCGAGCAAAGTCTGGGCCGCCTGCCAGAAGGCGATGGCGAAGTAAGCGCGGCGGCTTTTTTGCCGGGATGATCAGTTGACGGCAGCGCCGGTTTGCGTCCCGCGTTGCTGCGCCCGGCGAAGATTGTCGAGCGCCTCGCTCGCCTGCCGGTGCAGCGCCGTAAAATCAAATTCGGGAAGCGCCACTTGCTGGATGGCAATCGCTTGCCGGACGGGGGCTGCCGGCCGTTCCGCCACGGCGGTCAGACCAACGCCGCCGGCAAGAACCGCTAACGCGATCACGATATCTTGCGGTCTCATCGGTGAAGCCTTTGGCTTGTTCCGAGAGCCACAATAAACACAAACAGATTGAGGCCGCGCCAAATCGGCCCTAGCAATTGGTCCGTCTGCGTTCAGATTTTGGTAACGCCTGGCGCCGCTCAGGCACTCGGCACCACCAGGGAATACCGCGGGTCGGCGGCTAGGCATTCGGCCTGCGGCAAGCCTAACTCTTTGCGAACCATATTGGTGCCGAGCACCAGGGAGACGATCTTGTAATAGGCATGGCGGCGGCTCATGCCCTCGCGGCCCATGCCGCAGTCGGACGAGATGATCAGCCGTTCGGCCGGGATGTACTTAAGGGCGCGGCGGATGTGGTCGGCGATCTCCTCCGGCTTTTCGACCTGCAGCGAATGATGGTCGATGACGCCGATGGCGATCTTCTTGTCGGAGGAGATAACCTTGCCGAAGGCCTCCAGGTCCATGCCGCCGGCGCTGACCGATTCGAAGGTGATCACGTCGGCGTCGACTTTGTTGAGCATCTCCAGCGCGTTCTTGTAGCTCTGCACTTCCTTGAACATGCGCTGCTGCGATGGGTTGCCCCAGCAGGTGTGGCACCACACCTCGGTCTTGCCGCGCAGGCCCTTCACGGTGCGATTGAACACCTCGACGCTGAAATCCGGATTGATCACCTCGTCGACGACCTTGCGGATCGCCAGCATGTGGATCTGCGGCTCCTCGAACTGAATCACCTGGCAACCGGCATTGGCGAGATCGGTGAGCTCCTGGTTGAGCGCGTCGGAGATAGCGAGAATCCGGTCCTTGATCGACTTGTAGTGCTTGTCCTGCACCGCGAAGGCGACCAGCTCGGGACCGATGGTACCGAACTTGACCGGCTTCTTGGTCATGCGCTGGGCGACCTTCCACATCGCAGCATATTGCAGATCGCCGCGCGTGACCGGGCCGGCGATGCCGGGCATCACGCGCGCCTCCAGGTAATCATGCAAAATATGGCCGGGCGGGAACATGAGACCGCCCTTGCCGGCCGGCGTCGGCTGCGGATTCTTGTCGAAGCCGCCCATGTGGCGCGGCGGATAATTGGTCCAGCTCTGGCCGCCGACGTCGCTATCGAAATGCGCGTCACCGTCCGTGACGATGTCGAGTCCGGCCATCTCCTGCTCGTGCAGATAGATGCCGACGGTGTCGACGTACTGCTCGCGGAACTGGTTGTTCACCATCGCGTCGAGGAAGCTGCGCATGCCGAGGTTCTGCGTGTACCAGCTCGGCCGCGGCAGCGAGCCGGTGATCGTGGTCGGCAATACGATGTCTTTGGTGGCGCGAAGCATGGACGGCATCTCCCCAGGGTTTACTGGCTCGCTGTGGCGGGCCCTTTGCGGCAATGTCTAAACCGGGACGCGCGCAAAAGAAACTCATGTCCGCTATTCCGGCTTGTCTTTCTGCAGCCCACCGTTTCTGGGCAAGGTGGGCAGCAGCCTGACGCGGAATCTCTGCTATATTACCGGGATGACCAAGTCCGACGACGGCTACATCATCCGGCCCAACCCGCTCGATCCAAGGCTGACCGAGCGCGTTAGCGGCATCGACCAGACCGGCGCCAAGATCGAGACATCGGTGACGGTCGAACGCGCGCTGACCATCTTCTTAAACGGCCAGGAGATCGTCACCGCCATGACCATCGGCGATTACCCGGAATATTTGGGCCTTGGCTATCTGCTCAACCAGAACATGCTGCTGCCCGACGACGTGGTCACTTCCGTCGACTACGACGAGGAGCTCTTGGTTGTGGTGGTGCGCACCAAGCGCAAGACCAATTACGAAAAGAAGCTGAAGAAGAAAGTGCAGACTTCCGGCTGCGCGCAGGGCACCGTGTTCGGCGACCTGATGGAAGCGCTGGAAACCATCACGCTGCCGAAGGCAGAATTGCGCACTTCGTGGCTTTATGCGCTGACCAACAAGATCAACACCACGCCGTCGCTCTACCTCGAAGCCGGCGCCATCCACGGCTGCGTGCTGGCCCGCGAGGACCAGCCGCTCGTCTATATGGAAGACGTCGGCCGCCACAACGCAGTCGACAAGATCGCCGGCTGGATGTTCAGGGAGAAGGTCTCGCCCGCGGACAAGATCTTCTACACCACCGGGCGGCTGACCTCGGAGATGGTGATCAAGTGCGTGCGCATGGGCATCCCGATCCTTATTTCGCGCTCGGGTTTCACCGCCTGGGGCGTCGAACTGGCGCGCAAGGCCAATCTGACATTGATCGGCCGTGCGCGCGGCAAGCGTTTTGTCGCGCTCGCCGGCGAGGATCGAATCGTGTTCGATCAGGACCTCGCTTACGTCGAAGAAGAAAATTCCAAGCACCGGCGCAAGGCGGCCGTCCATGATGAATAATGCCTGATATTCCCGCTCCCCCCACCTTCGGCCTCGTGCTTGCCGGCGGCCTGGCGCGCCGCATGGGCGGCGGCGACAAGGCCCGTACAATGATCGGCGGCGTATCGATCCTCGATCGCGTGCTTGCCCGCCTGTCCGGGCAATGCGTCGACGTCATCATCAATGCGAACGGCGATCCTGAGCGTTTCGCCGACACCGGCTGCACCGTCGTGCCGGATAACGTTCCGGACTATCCCGGCCCGCTCGCCGGCATCCTGGCCGGTCTCGATTGGCTCGCCGAGCAGAACAACGGCATCGAGTGGCTGCTCAGCGTGCCCGGCGACTGCCCGTTCCTGCCCGACGACCTGGTGGAACGCCTGCACATCGCCCGGGTCAAGATAGGCGCCGGCGTGCCGCTCGCCTGCGCCCGCTCCGGCGAATGGCGCCATCCGGTGGTGGGCCTTTGGCCGCTGGCGCTGCGCGGAAACCTGCGCAAGGCCTTGGTCGAAGAAGGCCTGCGGAAGATCGAGGTCTGGACGGCGCGCCACAGCGTCGCGGTCGCCGATTGGCCGGCCGAGCCGATCGATCCGTTCCTCAACGTCAACACGCCCGAGGATGCCGAGCGGGCCGAGCGCATTGCGCTGCAACATTACGGCATCTGAGTTCTTGACGGGCCGCGCGAGGCGTCCATATCTGATATAGTTGCAAATTACGGGGCGTCCGGGAGAGGAGCCTAATTCATGAAGACATTCATCATTGCTTGTGCAGCCGCCATCATCATCGCGGTGATTGGTGGCTTGGTGCTCAGCAGCATCCAGGAGCCGGTCGACAAGGCCTTCGCGACCAGCGCGGTACGGCTGGGGGCGTAATCTTTTCGTCTAACCGACGAGCGCCGCGTAGGAGAGGAAGCCGACGCGGGCGCCCGGTTCGATCGCCGTCACGTCCTCGGGAAATTCGAGCAAGCCATCGGTCTCGGTCAGCGACGTCAAAATGCCGGCGCCGTCCTGCGGATGCTTGACCGCTTCCAGCTCACCATCGCTCGCGCGATGCAGCGCGACGCGGACATATTCGCGACGGTCTTTCTTCTTTCGGTAGGCGAAGGCGGCGCGCACCGGCAGCGGCAGCAGCCTCTGCGGCTGGGCGCCGGCGAGCCGCCGCAACAGCGGCTTCACCACCCGCACGAACGTCACGAACACGGCCACCGGATTGCCGGGCAATCCGACGAAGACGGCGCCCTGCCCACTCGCGTCGCGGATCACGCCCATGGCCACCGGCCGGCCCGGCTTGATGGCGACGCGCCAGAACACCAGGCTGCCGATGCGCTCGACCGCGCCGCGAACATGATCGGCTTCGCCGGTGGAGACGCCGCCCGAGGTAAGCACCAAGTCGTGGCCGGTAGCTGCTGTCTTTAGCGCGCGCGCCAGTACGCCGGGATCGTCGGCCAGAATGCCGAGATCGGTCACGACGGCGCCAAGCCGCGCCAGCAATCCGCTCAAGAGATAGCGGTTGGCATCGTAGATCGCCGCCCCGCCGCGTGGGCTACCGGGCTCCACGACTTCGTCGCCGGTGGAGAAGATCGCCACCTGCAATCGCCGCCGCACCTCGATCTCGGTAATGCCGAGCGCTGCGGCAAGCGCGATATGCTGCGGCTCCAACACCGTGCCGGCCGGCAGCGCCACCTGACCGCCGGCTACGTCCTCGCCGGCCAGCCGCCGGTTGGCGCCGAGTTTCAAGCCTTTCGGCACAACCACCCGGTCGCCGTCCACCGTCACGTCTTCCTGCATGAATACGGTGTCGGCGCCCGCCGGCATGGCGGCGCCGGTGAAAATGCGGATCGCCTGCCCCGGCTTAAGCCCGATCTCTGCGCGCGCGCCGGCGGTCAGCCGGCCGGCGACGGAGAGCCGGGTGTCGCTATCTCTAAGCAAATCGGCGTGGCGCACGGCGTAGCCGTCGACTGCCGAATTATCGAACGGGGGCAGGTCGACCGGCGCCTTCACGTCCACGGCGGTGACGCGGCCGCGCGCGGCGCGCAGCCCGACGCGCTCGGTTCCGGTCACCGGCGCGACGCGCTCGCCGATCAGCCGCTCCATGTCGTCGAGCGGCAGAAGCGGGCCGGAAAAGGCGAAACAGTCGTCGGTGAGCTGTGCCATCACGCGGCTCCGATGGGCACCGCGTGCTTGAGCAACAGATCGGCAATTGCCTCGATATCGTTGAGATCGAGTACCGGCACCTTGGCTTGCGGCAATGCGCTATCGGACGCGACCGCGACGATGTGCGGGTCTTCCGGGTGAATCAGCGGCTTGCCGTTGGCGATACGGTGAATCTCGAGCTTAGGGAAAGCGTCGCGCTTGAAGCCTTCGACCAGCACCAGGTCGACCGGCGACATCTTGCCGACCAGGGCGGCCATGTCCCATTCCGGCTGATCGCGCAGTTCATGCAAAATGGCCCAGCGTTTGGCCGAGGAGATGATCACCTCGGTGGCGCCGGCGGTGCGGTGGAAGAAGCTATCCTTGCCGGGCTGATCGAGGTCGAAGCCGTGATGGGCGTGTTTGAGCGTGGACACGCTGATGCCGCGCGCGATGAGACGCGGGATAAGTTTCTTGATCAAGGTGGTTTTGCCCGACCCACTCCAGCCGGCGAGACCGATGATGCGCATGGTTTCCTTATAGCAAAACGCCCGGCCGCAAGGCCGGGCGTTTTTATCGTCGATTGCAGGGGCCGGCTATTCGGCCGGCTGTTGCGCCGTACGGCCTTGGGGGACGACGCCGGATTGCATTTCCTCTTCATACCAGAGGCTGTGACGCTCCTTCGCCCAATTGACGTCGACGTTACCGTCCGCCATGGCCTCGAAGGCCCCCTCCACGCCGATGGTGCCCATGTAGAAGTGCACGAACATCGCGGAGATAAAGAGCATCGCGACGATGCTATGCAGGATCTCGGCCAGTTCCATCATGCCGATGGTGGTCCCGTAGAACGGGAACAACAGCACAAAGCCGGTCACGATCACCCCTGCGCCACCGAACGTGGAAATCCAGAAGATCAGCTTTTCGCCGCCGTTGAATTTTTCGGCGGGCGGTTCCTTGCCGCCGAACATGCCGCCGCCGTTCTTGAACCAGGCGACGTCGTTATGGCTCGGCAGATTGCGCCCCACCCACATCAGGAACATCAACACCAGGCCGACGGTAAAGGCGAAGCTGAGATAGTTATGCGAGAATTTCGCCCATTCCGACCATGTGCTGAACGCCGACGGGCCGAGCCACGGCAAAATCAGGCTGCGGCCGAAGCTGATGTTGAGGCCTGTGATCGCCAGGACGACGAAGGAGACTGCAGTCAGCCAGTGCACGAAGCGCTCGAATGCATTGAACCGCAGGATGGTGCGTCCCGAGCGCCCCTCTTCAATACGCATTGTGCCGTGCCACGAATAATAAAGCGTGAGCAGCGCCAGAATGCCGAAAATAGCGATGCCGCCAATCCATTTCAGCGTGACGGAGTGATATTCGCGCCAGGCGCGGCCGGCCGGATGCTCGAGCACGTAGGACTTCGTGTCCGGGATGGTGCCGAGGCCTTTGATGACGTGGAGCCGGTCGAGCAATTGCTGCTCCTTCACCGCATCGGCGTTCGGATTGACCATGCCCGGCTGCTGCGCTGCGACCGGCAATGCCGTCGCCACGACGAAGGCGAGCGCCAACGCCCCGGCGATCAATCTCACATGTGCCAAAATTTTCGCCATGCCACGTCTCCCAAAATTCAAATCTTCTTCAGCGGCGAAACCGGCGGTGCGAGATTTCCCGCGCCGCCGCGGATAAATCAGGTCGCGATATTCTCGCGATAGGCCGTCTGCCAGCCCCAGGCGCCCGAGCCGTAGCCGCGCTTCGCCACGCGCTCTTTATAAATCTGCGCGATGACGTCGCCGTCGCCGGCCAGCAGCGCCTTGGTCGAGCACATCTCGGCGCACAGCGGCAGCTTGCCTTCGGCCAGCCGGTTGGCGCCGTATTTCTCGTACTCTTCCTTGGTGTTGTCGGCTTCCGGGCCGCCGGCGCAGAAGGTGCATTTGTCCATCTTGCCGCGCGAACCGAAGTTGCCGACCTTGGGATATTGAGGCGCGCCGAACGGGCAGGCGTAGAAGCAGTAGCCGCAGCCGATGCAAAGGTCCTTGGAATGCAGCACCACCGCGTCGGCCGTGGTGTAGAAGCAGTTGACCGGACAGACCGCCGCGCAGGGCGCGTCGGTGCAGTGCATGCAGGCCATGGAGACCGAACGCTCGCCGGGCTTGCCATCATCGAGCGTGACGACGCGCCTTCGGTTGATGCCCCAGGGCACTTCGTTTTCGTTCTTGCAGGCGGTGACGCAAGCATTGCATTCGATGCAACGATCGGCGTCGCAGAGGAATTTCATACGTGCCATGGTCGTTGCTCCTTACGCCGCTCTGATCTGGCAGAGAGTGGCCTTGGGTTCTTGCATGCCCGTCGCCGGGTCATAGCCGTAGGTGGTTATCGTGTTCGCGCTTTCGCCGAGCACGATCGGATCAGCGCCCTGCGGGTACTTGCTGCGCAGGTCGGCGCCCTCGTACCAGCCGCCAAAGTGGAACGGCATCCAGGCGACGCCTTTGCCGACGCGCTCGGTGACCAGCGCCTTCATCCTGGTCTTGGAGCCGTTCTCGGCGCCGGTGACCCAAACCCAGCCGCCATCCTTGATGCCGCGATCGGCGGCGTCGGCGGTGTTGATTTCGATGAACATGTCCTGCTGCAGCTCGGCCAGCCACTTGTTGGACCGGGTTTCTTCGCCGCCACCTTCGTATTCGACCAGACGGCCGGTCGACAGGATGAGCGGGAATTCCTTGGCGATCCCCTTGTCCACTGCGGCTTTCTGGATGGTGTGACCGATATTCGGCAGCCGGAACTGCTTGGCGTCGGGCAGCGTCGGATATTTTCCGACCAGGTCCACCCGCGCCGTGTAGATCGGCTCGCGATGCACCGGGATCGGATCCGGCAGGCCGAACGCGTTCATGCGCGCCTTGGCGTTGCCGTAGGGTACGCAGCCGTGCTTCAGCGCGACGCGCTGGATGCCGCCGGAAAGATCGATCGACCAAGCCACCGCGTCAGGCGTGGTCGGATTGACCTTGTTGATCACCGCCATTTCGGCGTCGGTCAGGTCCTTGTCCCAGCCGAGCTTCTTCAGCACGCCCAGCGTGAATTCGGGATAGCCGTCCTTGATCTCTGAATCCTTGGAATAGGAGCCGTCGGCAAGCAGGCTGACCTTCACGGTCGTGCCATCCGGCCGCTTCTCCTCGCGTTCCACGCCGAAGCGGGCGCGGAAGCAGCCGCCGCCGTCCATGACATTGAGATTGGTGTTGTAGAGCAGCGGCGTGCCCGGATGCTTGAGTTCCGGCGTGCCCCAGCATGGCCAGGGCAGGCCGTAATAATCGCCGCCGACCTCAGGGGTATCCTTGGGCGCGCGCATGGTGACCAGGTCGAACGCGGCCTGGTTCCTCATGTGCGCCTTAAGCCGCTCCGGCGACTGGCCGCAATAGCCGGTCGACCAGCTGCCGCGATTCATCTCGCGCAGGACGTCCTCCGGCACGGCACTTCGTTCTCGACCTTGATGTTCTTGAACATCTTGTCCGCGAAGCCGAGCTTCGCTGCCATCAGGTAGATGACCTCGAGATCGTTCTTCGATTCGAAGATCGGCCTAACGATCTGCTCGCCCCACTGGATCGACCGGTTGGAGGCGACGCGCGAACCCGACGCCTCGAACTGTGTGCAGACCGGCAGCAGATAGGTGTTTTCCTTGCGGCCGCCGTTCACCGCGAGCGAGGCCCAGGTGGTGGGATGCGGATCGGCGATCACCAGCAGATCGAGCTTCTGCCAGTCCTTTCACCGACTCCGGGATGCGGGTGATGCTGTTGCTGGCATGCCCCTGCACGAACATGGCCTGGATGTTATCTTTCTGGGCGACTTGATCCTTTGGCAGCAGCACCGCATCGAACCAGCGCGTGAGCGGGATGCCGGGCGTCTCCATGTTCGCCTTGGAGGCGAAGCGCGACTGCAGCCAGTTGTAGTCGGTCTCCCAGACGCGCGACCAGTGCCGCCAAGCGCCTTCGATCAGGCCGTAGTAGAACGGCAGCGTCACCACATCGAGGCCGACGTCAGTGGCGCCCTGCACGTTGTCATGGCCGCGGAAGATGTTGGCGCCCAGGCCCGGACCGCCGACATTGCCGGTGAGCAGCAAGAGGATGCAGCTCGCCCGCACGGTGGCGGTCCCGACAGTGTGCTGGGTTTGGCCCATGCACCAGATCAGCGTCGACGGCTTCTGCGTGGCGAACATTTTGGCGACGCGCTCGAGCTGGGTGCCCGGCACGCCGGAAACGCGCTCGACTTCCTCGGGCGTCCACTTCTCCATCTCCTTGCGCGCATCCTCGAAACCATAGACGCGCTGCCTGATGAATTCCTTGTCTTCCCAGCCGTTCTTGAGGATGTGCCACATGATCCCGTACAGCACGGGAATGTCGGTGCCGGGCCGCAAGCGCACATATTCGGTGGCGTGCGCCGCCGTGCGCGTCATGCGCGGATCGACAACGATGACGTTGGCTTTGTTCAGCTCGGCACCTTCGAGTAGATGCTGCAGCGACACCGGGTGCGCTTCCGCCGGATTGCCGCCCATGATGATCTGGGTCTTGGCGTTGCGGATATCGTTGAAACTGTTGGTCATCGCGCCGTAGCCCCAGGTATTGGCCACGCCGGTGACGGTGGTCGAATGGCAGATGCGCGCTTGGTGGTCGGTGTTGTTGGTGCCCCAAAGGCACCGAATTTGCGGAACAGATAAGCGCCTTCATTGGTCATCTTGGCCGAGCCGAGCAGATAGACGGAATCCGCGCCGGATTTCTCGCGGATCGCCATCATCTTGTCGCCGATCTCGCTGATGGCCTGGTCCCACTTGATGCGGGTCCACTCGCCGTTCACGAGCTTCATCGGATATTTCAGGCGGCGTTCGCCCGTGACCAATTCGCGCACCGCGGCACCCTTGGCGCAATGCGAGCCCCGGTTGATCGGCGAATCCCAACTCGGCTCCTGGCCGATCCAGACGCCGTTGGACACTTCAGCGGTGACGGAGCAACCGACCGCGCAATGCGTGCAGATGCTCTTGCGGATGGTGACGGCCGCGCCCTTGGCGGGCGGCGGACCGGCTTTGGCCTTTTGCACGCTGGCGAGCGGCAAGACGCCGAGCGCGGCGAGGCCGCCGGCGGCGAGACCCGACCGGCGCAGGAAGCTGCGGCGGTCGAGGCCGTTGTTGTCTTGGCTGGCGAGGGTGGCGAACTTGCCGCGCCGGGCCTGGCATTCTGTCCTTTTGATCAGCACGGGGTGCCTCCCTCAGCTCGGATAGCGGTTGACGCGGTAATAGGTTTTCACCTCGGCGGAGTCGGCCTTGTAGCGGGCCTTGCGTTTTTCGCTGTCGCTTTCCGAATCCGCTTTTGCTTCGGTCACCAGGGCGGCGGGCGCCATCGCGACACCGGCACCGGCGCCGAGCGCGCGCAGGAAGTTGCGGCGTGCCAGATTGGCTTTCGGGTCTGTTGTCATCGCCAGTCCTCCTTGAAGACGTAAAGCGTCGAGGCTTGCGTGCTTTATTCGGTGAGCGCGAAAGCCTCCGATTCGATCTCGAAAAACACCCGCCCAAGCGTCGCGACGCGGCGGTAGAAGTTCGCGCTTCCGGCGCGCTCGAGGTCCGTGAAGAAACGGCCGAGCCAGGGCGCCAAGTGCTTTTCAAACAGTTGACGGTCGGCGCCTGCGGGCGCCGGAAACTGGCCGCCAGCGATGCCGGACATGATCTCGCACAGGATCGCGGCGTGATCTTCCGATTCGTATTGGTCCTCGACGCGTTCGATGCCGTGCGTCGCCAGATCTTCGCGCAGCCGCGCCAGCGGGCGCTCGTGCAAGAAGCCGGCGATGTAATAGGAGCCGTAAGGCATCAATTCGCCGCGGCCGATGCCGATGAACAGGTTGAAGAACTCGCGCTCGACTTTGGCTACGTCGGCGCCGGCGGCCGCGTCGGCGAGAGCGACATGGGCGACGCCGAGCGGCGTTGGATCGCCGCGCAGCAGGGCCAGCCGCGCAAGAAAGGCCGCGTCCGGAGCCCGCGTCAGTAACGCCGCCAGCAGCGCGTATTCCTGCGCGCGGGCCAGATCGACCTCGTCGAGGCGGCTCGATTGATTGCTTTCGTCGTAAAGGTCGGGCCGCAGGATCGCACGCGCAACACCGGTCACCGCTTCGACCGTCAGCACGCGCTCGGCGGGAATGCGCAACCAATTCGAAACCGACGGTTGGGAAATCCCGATGCGGCGCGCAAGCTCGGTGACGCCGCCGACGGCGCGAACCGCTTCCTGGAGTCCCCGGTCCGGCATGACTGCTACTTCTTCTTTTTGTTGGTTTCTTTTATTTCCCTCGCCCGGCTCACTATTTTTGGCCTGAACCGCGCCAACTCAGGGTAGTTAAAGGCTACTGCCGTGCTGAACGCAGGGTCAATAGCTTAAAGCTATAGAGATTGGCCATTATTTCGGGAGTGCGCCGCCATGCCCACGCCGGCGAGATGGTGGGAAGTCGTCCTGGTCTATCTGAATTATCTTGCGTTGCAACATCAACTTCGCTGCGCTGCACGGAATCTATTTCCGGCGCCGCAAGCTCTTGATCAGGCGTCGGCTGACCGTGCGGGAATGTTGCGTCGGCTCGGAATCGATGGCTTCCGGGAGCGATGTTTGCTGGAAGTTACGCTGCAGGGGCCTTGATTCCCGCGCCGCGGCGGCTCCCGCTGGCGGCGCGCCGATCACTTGCGCCAGCAGACGGGCGATGCCTCGCCCGCGTTGCATGCGGCCCAAAGCCGGGCATGCCGATGGGATCATTGAAGTCCCACCCGTTCTCGACCAGGCCGATGAAGTCGCGGATCGCCGGATCGGCCGCCCAGGCTCGACGAAGGGCCGCACGCGCGAGGTCCGGTGGCACGCCCGGTTTGCAGGAACGCGCGGATGTCGGAGTCCGCCGTGATCGATTCAATCGGTGGCAGACTGGCGGGATCGAACGGAACCTCAGCCGCTTTTGTCTGGTCGGGCGGCAGAGATTCGGCGCGAGTCTCGGCGACGTCCTTGGCCTCGGCCGGTGCCGGCTCATCTGCCGCTTCGCGTTTGCGCCGCGACCACCGATCGAGGAATTTTTCTGGCTCGCTCATGATTGTTCGCCGTCGCGCGTCGGCATGCGCCGCGCGAGCGCTTCCGGATCGGCGCGATCGCGCTTGCGTTTGACGAATGGCTGCTCGACATGGTGCTCGGCGACGAAGGCCGCGACCATCCGCCGGATCGCATTCGGCATCGGCACGGTCTCGACCAGGTCGCTGCCGGCTTCGGTCATGGCTTCGCCTTCCGCCGGATCGGCGGTCACCGTCGACGAAGTGAATGGCGGTTCGGTATCGCACGGCGCGCAGCGACCACCCACAAGAGCGGGCCGTCGATTCGCCAGATTGCCGCGGTAGTATGGCGGTTTCGGTGCGATACAGTTCGATATCAGCGGTGCCGGCGAAAAATGTCACGCGCTCGCCGTCGTCAAGACAGCTTGGTCCAGGGCGGCAACGCCGGCGCGCCGGCGAGCACGCTGACCGGCCGCCAAAGCGAAATCGCTCCATTGGCTGGCGCCCTTGCTGCGCTCGACCACGACGCCGACCGGAATGGTCTGCAGCGGGGGAACGACGCTCATCCGACTACCTCCAGATGCCGGATCGGCAGGCCGGTGACCAAATTCTGCGGCTTCATGCGAATGGTCTTGTCACTCGCCATGGCCAGGATCAGGTAGACTGGCTCACCCTTGACCTTGTCCAGCACGATCGATGGATCGCAGAACGTGAGCGCGAAAAGCCCAACCACCGCCGACGAGGCCGCCTCGTCGAGTTCCTCGCCGTTCCACAGCCGGTCGCCGATCTTGGTGGCGTTGGCATCGAGCCCGACATACCAGCTGAGCGGCGCATCGCGCAGTGCGGTGAGCGGGTCGATCGTCACCTCGACGCCCAGCACATGCGCGATCCAGTGCCGCATCGCTTCGGCCAGCGCGGTGAGCCCGGCGCGCCCGCCGGTCAGATCGAGCGCCATATCGAACCGATCGCTGCGCTGCCAATAGCTGTCGGCGTTGTGATCATCGATGATGTCGATCTCGGCTTCGGCCGGGATACCCAGCATCGAGACCAATGGCGTCACCGGCGAGGGATTGATGCCGCCGATGGTTTCCTCATCGGCCGCTATCAGCGAACCCTCATGCATGGTCGCGCGCTGGGTGCGGAAGAACAGTTCCGCCGCGCGCAGCACGCGCGGGTCGGTCACGCCGTCGAGCGTATTGCGCAGGATCAGGTGCACCAGCTGATTGATGAACAAAGGCGGCGTCTTGCCAAGACCATTGCGCACCAGATCGACATAGGCGGCTTCCAGCGTCGGGTGATGCAGCAGACGGTCACGGAAGGCGATAAGCATCTGCCAGTTCTCGCGCGCATCGGCGTCCGCAATGGCGGCGATGTCGGACGCGGCGACCGGCCGGCGCGGATCGGTCAGCAGCGCGGCGTGCAGCGTCTTTTCGACCGCGCAGGCTTCCGGCGGCGGGACCAGCTCAGGCCGCGCCAGATAGAGCTTGAGGAACTCGTCGCTCACGACCAGCCCGCCGCCGCCGTCGCGGTCGAGCAGGTGATGCCCGCTTGAGATCCAGAAGTCGTTCATTTGCGCTCCTGCCCTGCCAGCCCGACCAGATCGACCGTCTCGCCCGGCTCCTCGTCCTCGCCCTCCACTTCAAGGAACGAAAACGCCCGCGCCGGCTTTTGACCCGCGCGCGCGCGCAGCGTGCGGAAGGTCTCGCGCACTTCGCCGTTGTCGAACGAGCGATGCACGGCCACCAGCGTGTCGAGCGGCTGGCTGCATAGCAACTCGGCGAAGGCGACTTCTTCTTCCGCCGCGGCGCGTGCGGCGGCCATATCGGGCGCGCCGTAATGCTCGACCAGATGCTGCGCCAGCCGGTCAATCAATTGTGCACGGTCGTCATCCGTCGCCTCGACGATCTGCACCAATGTCGAGCGCCCGAACGACGGCAGCCCAAGGAAGCCGCCGCGGAACGCCGAGCGCGCCCTGCCGTCGAGTGTCGCCGGATCGCAGTCCCAGAAGGCGAAGGCGCCGGACACCGCCCATTCGCCCGGCTCGGCCGCCGTCTCGAACACAAACGTGTCCGAGGCATCGAGCCGTATGGTGCGCAGCAGTTTCACGTGCGCGGTCCTTTCGCTGCCGGATCGAACCAGGAAGGCACGGCGAGTTTCGGCAAGAATTTCTTGTGCTCGACCGCGGCCTTGCCCATGCGGCGGATCAGCAGATCGCCATCATCGTCGATGTCGCGGCGCAGGCCCTTTTCCGTTGGCAGCCGCTCCAGATAGCTGCGTGCCACCGCGCCGAAGCCGTGCTCCTGCCAGGCGTCGATGGCGACCATGAAGTGACGGGCGAAGCTTTCCACCACTTGGTCCGACATAGCGTCGGAGAAGCCTTCCTCCTCCAGCGCCGTGACCAGCGGATTGAGGCCGGGCTCGGCGCCGCTCATCGACACAGTGCGGATCATGGCGCCGAACACCAGCCACGCCGGCGCCTCGTCCTCCTTGGTTCCCTCCGGCCAGGCCAGCCGGCCGCCACCCACCAGACCGTGGTTGACCAAAATCGAATCCGGCCAGTCGATGGTGATGGCGGTCTCCGGTTGCGCGTGAGCCGTGAGCGCATCGGCTAGCGCCGCCATGCCGGCATACAGGGCACGTCGCGCCAACCGTAACGGCTCGTCCGGTTCCAGCACCACGGCGAATTCCGCGAGATCGAAGCGCCCGACATAGACCAGCGTGCCGGCGCCCCGCTCGCGCGCGATCGATATTGCATGCGCGAAGGCGTCGCCCAATTCACGCAGGCGCACCAGCGTGAACGGCGGCGGCAGCGTCAATTCCGGCGTCAGCGGGCTTGCCCGCGTCTCCAGCGCCATTGGCTGTTACTTTCTCATCTGAATACCTATAATTATAGTCATTAGGGGTCTCGAGGCCCAGTCCCGCGGTCGCGAGAGTTAAGAGCGAAAGCGACGGCGCAGGCGCCGTCTTGGCGCTAAAACGCGGGCGAGTGAAATGGTTAGTGAGTCGAATGGCCGAGCGGCCACGAAACGTCCTGATCTGCTCCTGCGACGACACGATGCCGCTCGATGGCGACGCGGTGGCGCGCGTGTGCCGCGGCGCCGACGTCATCGAAGGCCGCCAGTTTTGCCGCGCCGAACTCGAACGCTTTCGTAAAATAGCGGCCGGCGGCGCGCCGCTCACTGTGGCCTGCACACAGGAAGCGCCGCTGTTTGCAGAAGTCGCCGGCGAAATCAAAGGCGCGGGCGCGATCGATTTCGTCAATATCCGCGAGACGGCCGGCTGGTCGAAGGACGCCAAAGCCGCCGGCCCGAAAATGGCGGCGCTGATCGCGGCGGCGGCGGAACCGACGCCCGAGGTCGCCTTCGTTCCGCTCACCAGCGACGGCGTAACACTGATCTACGGCAAGGACGAGCAGGCGATCGAAGCCGCCAAGCTGCTGCAAAACCATCTCGACGTTACCGTGCTGATCAAGCCGCCCGGCGAGCTTTCGCCGCAACCGGTGACCGAGTTTCCGGTGGTGACGGGCTCGATCCGGCAGGCCAAGGGCCATCTCGGCGCCTTCGAGTTGACGGTTGACGACTATGCGGCCCCCGCTCCGTCCTCGCGCGGCGAACTGAGCTTCGGGCCGGCGCGCAACGGCGCGACCTCGCGCTGCGACATCGTGCTCGACTTTTCCGGTGGGCCGTCGCTGTTCCCGGCCGCCGATCTGCGCGACGGTTATTTGCGCGCCGATCCGGGCGATCCCGCTGCCGTGCTGCGCGCAGTACTGAAGGCACGCGATCTCACCGGCACATTCGACAAGCCGCGTTATATCAATTTCACGGAAGATCTGTGTGCGCATTCGCGCTCGAAGATCGTCGGCTGCCGCCGCTGTCTCGATCTCTGTCCGACCGGCGCGGTCGCGCCGGCTGGCGACCACGTCGCGATCGATCCGCAGATCTGCGCCGGCTGCGGCCAATGCGCCGCCGCCTGCCCGACCGGCGCCGCGGCCTATGCGCTGCCGCCGTCGGACGCGCTGCTGCGACGCTTGCGCACGCTGCTCGGGGCTTACCGCGAAACGGGCGGCACGCAAGCGGTGATGCTGTTCCATGACGCCGAGCACGGCGGCGAAATGATCGACGCGCTGGCGCGGCACGGCAACGGCTTGCCGGCCAATGTTTTGCCGGTTCTGGTCAACGAAGTGACGCAGGTCGGCCTGGAAGCGGTGGCGGGGTCATTCGCCTATGGCGCGTCCGCTGTGCGCTTCCTCGTTCGCGCGAAGCCGCGCCACGATATCGCCGGCCTCGGCAAGACGATTGCGCTGGCCGAGCCGATCCTATCCGGTCTCGGTTTTGCCGGCGCGCGCGTCGCCGCCATCGAGACCGACGACCCGGACGGGCTTGGACAATCCTTGCGCGCCATTGCACCGATGGATGCTGCGGCAAAGCCTGCAACCTTCTCCGCCGCCGGTTTGAAGCGCGATGTGGTGCGGCTGGCGCTGCGCGAGCTGCACGCGGCGGCCCCTGCGCCGATCGACATCGTCGCGCTGCCGCAAGGCGCCCCGTTCGGCACCGTGGAGGTCAAGGTCGAAGGCTGTACGCTGTGCCTGTCGTGCGTCGCCGCCTGCCCGACCGGCGCGCTGTCGGACGATCCTGAACGGCCGATGCTGCGCTTTGCCGAGGATGCCTGCGTGCAGTGCGGTCTGTGCCAGGCGACCTGTCCGGAAAAAGTAATCTCGCTGAAACCGCAGATCGATTTCCGCGCCGTGATCGCGTCGAGCCGCATCGTCAAGCAGGAAGAGCCGTTCGCCTGCATCCGCTGCGGCAAACCGTTCGGCGTCAAAAGCTCGGTCGAACGCGTGGCCGCCAAGCTCGAAGGCCGCCACTGGATGTTCAAGGACTCGAAAGCGCGGCTCGACGTCATCAAGATGTGCGCCGACTGCCGCGCCGCCGCGATGCTGGAGCAGAATTTCGATCCCTTCGGCGGCCCCAAGCGCCCGGCCGTGCGCACCACCGACGATTATCTACGCGAGCGCGAATTGGAAAAGCTCAAGCGCGAATACGAAGAAAAGCAAAAGCCCTGATCGGCCGGACGCGGGTAGCGAATACCCTATTTCTTGGTCGCCTTCGCCAGGAACTCGACCAGCGCCTGACGGTCCTCCGGCGAGCCGATCTTCTGCTCCGGCATCTTGGTGCCGGGCGTGTAGGTCATCGGGCCGACCTCGAACATTTTCGCCACCGTCTCCGGCGTCCAGACGATATTCATATGTTTGAGCGCGTCCGAATAGCGGTAGCCGGGCAGCGTCGCGATCTTGCGGCCGAATAGGCCGGCCAAACTCGGCCCCGCTTTGTTGCCTTCGTCGGGCGACAGCGTGTGGCAGGCGACGCAGGCGCGGAATACCTGCGCGCCGTGATCGCCGGCATATTGCTTCAGCGGATCGTCCGGCGCGCCGACCACCACACCGTCGACCGGCTCGCCGGAGACCGCGTCCCAGCGGCGGATGACGCGGTCGGCGCCGCCGGTCAGCAAAGTGCGGCTATTAGGAAAGAACGCTACCGACCAAACCGGCAGGCCGGGGCCGACCAGCGTGCGCGTGAGCCTGCGGTCTTTGCGCTCGATCACCGCCACCGAGCCGCGGATGCCGGCGGCGGCGACGAGCTTGCTGTCGGGCGACAGCGCCACCGCGATGATCGGCGTCGCCGAGGCCTGCACGTTGCCGCGCATGTCGCCCTGCGGCGACAGGAAATAGACCTTGCCGTCGGCGCCGGCCGCGACGATCTCGCCGTCGGGCGCGATCGCCACCGAATTGAGCGGCGTCGGCAGGTTGCGCACGGTCACGCTGCCGTCAGTGAGCCGCCAGATGCGCAGCGTGGCGTCATAGCCCGCGCTCACGAGATCGCGGCCGCCGGGCGAGAAGGCGACGCCATTGACGTTCTGCGCATTGCCCTCCAGCACGCGCGGCGCGCCGCCGGCGAGCCGCCATAGCCGTACGGTGTGATCCCACGAGGCCGAAGCGAACCACTTGCCGTCGGCCGACACCGCCAGGGCGGCGATCGGGCCGCTGTGACCGTCGAGCACCGTGTCGGGTTCCGGCTTGCCTTTCGTCCAGATCGCGATATGCGCGTCGGCGCCGGCGGTGGCGATGCGGCCGTCCTTGAGCCAGGCGACGGCGTTCACCGCGTTGTCGTGGAAGCGCAATACCTGCTCGGCGACGTTGCGCTCAAGCGACCAGCGGATCGCCGAGGTGTCGAAGCTGCCGGAGACCGCCTCCTTGCCGTCGGGCGAAATCGCCAGCGCGCGTACCGGTCCGCCATGGCCGCGCAATTGCGCTTGCGCCGCGCCAATCCCGAGCGGCAACAGCAGCAAGCCCGCGCAAAAACATTTGAAAAAATTTGCCATCACCGTTTCGATAGCTCGCATCGGCGGCGGAATTGAGAGCTTCCCGGTTCCCTCCCCCTTGCAAGCGGGAGGTAGAAGAGAGTGTCAGCCGTCGACCGGCTGCATGCCGAGCGCGCGGATACGCTCTCGTGTCGCAGCATCGTGCAAGGCCGCGAGAAACGCCTGCACCGCAGGCCGATCCTTGCGGCTCTCGACCAGCAGAAAATCGTAATGTTCCGGCGACAGCGGCAGGAACCCGAGGCCGTAAAGCTTGGCCACCGGCTCGATGGCGACGCCCCAGTCGGCGCGGCCCTGCGCGATCGCGGCGGCGACGGCATTATGCGATTTGGGCTGGTTGGCGTAGCCGGGCGGCCGCGCGCCAAAGAGCAGCTTCTCGATCAGCACGCGGGTGCCGGCGCCGGCATTGCGGTTGACCATCAGCGCCGCAGGATCGGCAAGGATCGTGGCCAGCGCCTCTTGCGCCGTGCGTCCCTCAAAGCGCCGGTCGCCGGGGCGGAACAGGATCCCTTGCATGCGCCGCCAGCCGGGCACCAGCGCGAGGCCGGGCGTGACCAGATGCACATTGTACAAGCCGCTTTCCTGGTCGATCAAATGGACCGGCGCGATATCGCATTCGCCGCGGCTGGCCGCCGCCACGCCGCCCAGGCTGCCGACAGCGAGCGTGCGCGTGGAAAAGCCGTGCTCGGCCAGCGTGCCGACCACGACGTCGAGCGCCACGTCGTGGCTGCCCATGATCACCAGGTCGGGCGCGCGCGCGGCGCCGCCTATGAGCGTCACGTCGACGACGCTGTCGGCGTCGAGCGAGGAGGCCAGCGCGTCGATCTCGAGGAAACCGTCGGCTTGCGAGAAGCTCGTCACCGAGCCGGAACCTTTGCCGGTCGGGAACGCGATGGCGCCTTCGTCGCTTTCGACCAACGACACCAGCACGAATTCCCTGCGGCCGAGTTCGGAGGCGATCCGCACCGGCATGCGGGCGGTGATTGTTTCGGCGGCTTGCGGCGGCAGGCCGGCGCGGGCGCGGATCACCGGCGCTGCGAAAGCGTGGAACGTGAAGATCGCCGAGGTCGGGAAACCGGGCAGCACCACAATCGGCTTGTCGCCGACGGTTCCGAGGCAAAGCGGCTTACCGGGCTTGAGCGCGACGCCGTGGACCAGAATGCCGGGCGGGCCGAGCCGCGACATAATCGCGTGCGACAAGTCGCCGGCACCCTTCGAAGTGCCGCCGGAGAGCACGACCATATCGCTCTCCGCCAACGCCCGGCGCACGGCCCGTTCCAGCGCCGCCGCGTCGTCGGGAAAAGCGCCGAGGCTCAGTGGCTCGCCGCCGGCTTCGGTGACGGCGGCGGCGATGATGGCACCGTTGCTGTCGTAGACGCCCCCCGGCTTCAGCGGCAAACCCGGCGCCACCAGTTCGTCGCCGGTCGACAGCACTGCAACCTTCGGCCGCCGCACCACGTCCACCTGCGCAAGGCCGCAGGCCGCCAGCATGCCGATCTCGCGCGAGCCGATGCGCGTGCCGCGCCGCAGCAGCGTCTCGCCGCGCGCGATGTCGGAACCGGCGTAGGAAATGAATTGCCCGGGCGCGGCGGCGCGGCGCAGCTCGATTGAGGGTACGCTCTCGGCGGTAAGCTCTGTCGCCTCGATCATCACCACGGCATCAGCGCCGCGCGGGATCACGCCGCCGGTGGCGATGGCCGTGGCGGTGCCTGGCGCGACCTCCAGCGCCGGCGCATCGCCGCAGGCGATCACCTCGGCATTGAGCCGGAATATTTTCGGGTTAGCGTCGTTGGCGCCGACGGTGTCCGCCGCGCGCAGCGCAAAGCCGTCCACATTGGAACGGTCGAAAGGCGGCGCATCGACCGCCGCCACCACGTCGTGCGCGAGCACGCGCGTGAGCGCGGCGGCAAGCGGCACGGTCTCGGCCGGAAGCGGTGACAAATCGAGATGCCGCTCGAAACGTATGCGCGCCTCGTCCGCCGACACGACATCGAGAAATTGCTCCTGGCGCGCCGCCGCGCGCACGCGCGCGAGCAATTCGGCATTGCCGTCCGGCCGCGCCTGGCGGGTCTCACTCATGCTACGATTCTCATGGCCACGGCTTTACCGGAACCGGCGTACCGGCGGAATAGCCTTCGCTCTCCGCCGGCACCAGCAACCAACAATCTGACCGCGTCAACGCGGACAGAGAGAGATATTTCGCCGCCAATGGCTCGGCCGTGCCACCTGAACGACGCAGCGGAATGACTTCGGCAAAGCCGACGGTGGACGCAACCTTGCGGGACAACATGAGCGTCTCGCTCGGCTCGTTCGACGCGGCGGCAGTAAGCCGCTCCAGAATGCATCGGCCGACGGTCAGCCATGCCGCCAGCGCGGCATCGAGACGGCCCGGCAGCAGCAGCACCGGCCGCGTTCCGACAAATCCGAACGCGGCGGTCTCGCCCGGCGTGAGCGCGACGCCATGCACGACGAGCCGTCCCGCACGCGCCAGCGTCTGCACGCTGGCGTCGTTGCGGCCGCTGCCGGTGCCGCCGATAGCGACGATGGCGTCCATGCTCTCGTCTGACAGCGCGTCGCTGAACGCGACCTTGGCGGCGCCGGGCGCCCCACCGCAGCGGGCCACGTCGGTTGCGATCAGCCGCGCCGCATTGCCGATGATCGCGTCGGTTCGCACCGGCACGATGCGCAGCCGCGGTCTGCGCACGCTGACCTCGCTCACGCCGGCACCGGCCAAGGCAGCTAGGTCGATCGCGCGCAGGCGTTGGCCGGCGTGGCACATTGGTACGGATACGTCGCAATCGCCGCCAGCCGGCAGCACGCCGTCCCCGGGATTGACCGGGGCGAGCGCCTCGGCGCCACCCCGGGTCAGCTTCACCAAGTCGAAAGCCGCGACACTATCGGTACCGTCCGGCATCGGGTGGCCCGATTCGATGCGCAGCGGCACCTGCGGCAGGGGCGCCGGCGCATAGCCGCCGGCATCGCGCGTGAGATCGGCGCTGAGCGCCCAGCCGTCGATCAGCGCCAGCGGCGCCGCAGGCTGCGCAGCCGAGACGACATCGGCCGCGAGCGTCGCCTGCCAAGCGTCCGGCAGCGCAATTTGTCGTGGGGCGACTGGCTTCACCTCCCGGTCGATTAGCGCCAGCAACTCGGCGAGCGGCGTCAGCTTCGCGATGGTCTGAATCGTCTCGGACGCCGCTGCCATAGACCGGTGCTTGACCTTGTTGCGGTGAGCTTATTCAGTCTAGCTCAACGGGGCGAAAAGCGCATGAGCGAAACCACCATGAATCTGCGCGGCCTGAAATGCCCGCTGCCGGCGCTGCGGGTGCGCAAGAAGCTGTCCGCGCTCAAAAGCGGCGACCTGATCGTCGCCGAATGCACCGATCCGCTCGCCGCGATCGATATCCCCAACCTGCTGCAGCAGACCGGCGACACGCTGGAAGGCCGGGCGGAAGCGGACGGTGTGCTCACCTTCCGCATCCGCAAGAAATAACGTTACTCCGCCGCCACCGAACTCTCCGCCCGCCGCTGCGCCTCGCCCGAAGGCGCGAAGGTATTGGCGAAGGCTTCGATGTCGGAAACGGTGACGCCCTTCACGGCGTTGCCCTGGCGGCGGTTGTATTCAACGGTCTCGAGCTCGGTCCAGAACGTGTCGTTGAGCCGGTTTATCATGTTGAACATCGCCGAGGCGAGCGTGATCTCGACGATCTCGGCGTCGCTGAACAGACGCTTCATCTCCTGCCACAACGCCTTGTCGCTTTTCGCGGTGTTGCGCGTCACCGCCTCGGCCCAGGCGATCGTCGCCTTCTCGCGCTCGCTGAACAGCGGACTGGTCTTCCAGTCGTCGCCCTTCATGGCCTCGAGTTGCGCCTCGCTGACGCCGAGCGCCTGGCCGTAAATCGAGGTGTGCGTCGAACAGTATTTGCACTCGTTGGTCATCGACGTCTTGACGGTGGCGAGGTTGCGCAGCTTGACGTCCGACACCGCGCCGACGCTGGGTTGGCGCACCGCCGCGACGAAGCCGATGAACCAGCGCGCGAGATATGGCGTGTGCGCCGACAGGATGCGCAACAAATTGGATGAGCGGCCGAGTAATTTTGCCGAGCCGCCGAGCGTTGCCTTGGCGACGCCGGTGGCGTCTTCATCGGACAGTCCGGGTAGGCGCTGGGTCATGGTCGCTTCCTTCCGTGATTCAGGTTGTTTTGCAGAAATCGTAGTCGTATTGCTCAGGGGACGGAAGCGGCCCGCCTCAGGCAATGCGCAGAGCCGCGCGTCCCGTCACCTGCCCGCGCTCGACCAAATCGTGCACTGCCTCGGCCTCGGCCATGGGCCGCACGACCGTCGCCAGCGGCCACACTTCGCCGCGCGCGACCAGATCACACGCATCCAGTATCTCGGCGCGCGTGACATAACGGCTGCCGAGGATCGCCTGTTCCTTGGTGAGCATGTCGCGCGCCGGCACGTTGAACGGCTGCGCGGCACCGCCGAGAATGACCATGCGGCCGCGCTGGCCAAGCGCCTTCACGCCGGCCTCCTGCGTCGCGGTGGTGGAAACGTAATCGACCACCACGTCCACGCCGGCGCCGTGCGTGAGATCGCGCAGCGCCTCGACCACGTCGCCGTCGCGCGGGTTGACGACGTCGTCGGCGCCGGCCTTGCGGCAGGCGTCGAATTTATCGGCCGCGGTCTCGACCGCGATCACGCGCGCATTCGCCCATTTCGCCATCATCAGCTGATGGATGCCGAGGCCGCCGCCGGCACCGATCACCGCGACCGTTTCGCCGCCCTTGACCTGCGCGCGGCGCAGCACCTTGTACGGCGTCGCCAGCGCGTCGGTGATGACGCCCATTTCCGCCGGGTGCGCCTTGTAGTCGAGCTCTTCCGGGTACTTGATGAAGATATGCGCCGGCAGCTTGATGTATTCGGCATAGCCGCCATCGCATTCCAGCCCGACATTGCCGCCGCCGTTGATGCAAAGCGGCTCAAGCGTCGTCAAGCAATAACGGCAGTGGCCGCAGTTCAAATAAAAGAAAGAAGTAACGCCGTCGCCCACTTTCAGTGTCGAGACGCCGGCGCCGACGTCGACGATCTCAGCCGTGATCTCGTGGCCGATGATGCGGGGAAAATCGATCTTCCGCCGGCCGGCCTTGGCGTGCTGGATGGTGAGCCCCGCGCCGCAGGTGATGACGCGCGCGACCGCCTCGCCCGGACCGGCGACCGGATCGGGCACCGTCGCCATCTCGAACGGGGCGTTCGGCCCCCGCAACACCATCGCTTTCATGGAATACGCCCCTCTCACTCGCGCACCTTGTCATGACAACTCGAATGCCGGAGATTGGCAAGACGCATCGCAAAGTCGGGGCAACAATGATCAATGCAGCCATGGTGGGTCTCGGCCGTTGGGGCCAGACCGTTCTCGGTTCGATTCAAGGCAAGAGCGACCGCATCCGCATTGTGCACGGCGTCACCAAGGAGCCTGAACTCGCGCGCGAGTTGGCGGCCAGGCACGATTTCCGGTTGTCCACCGATCTCAAAGACGCCATCGCCGACCCCGACGTGCAGGCTATCCTGCTGGCGACGCCGCATTCTTTGCACGTCGAGCAGGTGCGCATGGTGGCGGCCGCGGGCAAGCCGGTCTGGTGCGAGAAGCCGCTGGCGCTCACCCGTGCCGAAGCCGAGCGCGCGGTCGCCGCGGTCAAGGCGGCCGGCGTGCCGCTCGGCACCGGCAACAACAAGCGCTGCTTTGCCTCCATGCGCGAGCTCAAGCGGGTCGTCGAGTTGGGCGAAATCGGCAAGGTCATGCATATCGAGGGACATTTCTCGAACGAGCACTCGACCCGCGTGTCCGGCGGCTGGCGCGACGACCCAGCGGAATCGCCGGGCGCCGGCATGACCGGCGCCGGCCTGCATGTGCTCGACGCCTTCGTCAATCTCGTCGGGCCAATCTCTTATGTCGACGCACGCTGTGTGTCGAAGAAAGCGCCGCCCGATCCGCGCGATGTTGTCGCCGTATTGACGGAATTCGAAAGCGGCGCCACCGGCCTGATGGCGACAATCCGCGCGACGCCGGTCTATTGGCGCTGTGCCGTGTTTGGCACCGACGGCTACGCCGAAGCCAATGGCGAGGACAAGTTGACCGTCGCGAAGATCGGAAGCGCGCCGCAGGAGCAGACGTTTCCGCACGTCGATTCGCTGCACGTGCTGCTGGAAGCTTTCGCCGACGCCGTCGAAGGCAAAGCGCCGTTTCCGGTGCGGCCGGATCAGATGCTCAACCTGATCGGCGCCTTCGAGGCGGTGATCATGTCGCTCGATACGGGCAAGCCGGTGAAGCTGCCGTTATAATCTCCCGCTCGTCACTGCGAAAGCGGGGACGAGCGGGAAACTCCAGGCTCTCGATTGTGGCCCTGGGTTCCCGCTTGCGCGGGAACGAACGGATATTGATTAAGCCGCCAACCTTCTCACCACTTTCATGCGCGAGACGCTGTCGCTGGCAAGGTGGTTCCAGATGAAGGCGTCGCGCAGAATCTTGTCGGTGTGGTGATCCATGTGGCAGCCGTTGGCGCCGCGTATCTCCATGTAGAGTTCGGTCACCTCGTTCGCCACGTCGCCGGAATAGTTCATGGCGAGCCCGGCATTGGCCGAGTGGATCTTCATGTCGTGCTCCCAGGCGACGCGCATGACAAACGAGCGCAGCGCTTCAGTGAGCATGTGCATCTTGCCGATCTGCAGCTGCACGTTCTGCTGCGCGAACAACAGCTGACCGCCCTGCTTCGACGTCTTGGCGTATTTCAGGGCGGTCGCGCAGGCGTCATCGCAGATGCCCAGCGCGTTGGCGGCAAGCTCGAGATCGCCGAACAGATCGCCGCCGGTGGTATCGCCGCCGGAGCCGCCGGTCTTCTTGATGGCGCCGCCGACGTCGCCGACCACGTTGGCGTGCGGCACGCGCGCGTTCTCGAAGATCATCTCGCCGTTCTGGTAGAAGCGCCAGCCGCTCTTGTTGAACACCTTGCCGATGCGGAAGCCGGGCGTGTCGCTCGGCACCAGAAACAGCGTGGTGCCCTGCTTGGGCGGCACCGTCATGTCGGTGCGCACGTCGATGAAGAACAGCTTGCCGACCGGCGCGTTGGCGATGAAGGCCTTCTCTCCGTTGAGGATCCACTCGTCGCCCTTGCGCTCGCCGCGCAGCTTGATGCCGGTCTTCGGATCGTCCTGCGGCATGCGGTTGTCGGAGCCGGCGCTCGGCTCGGTGATGCCCTTGCCGAGCACCCAAGCGTCGTCGGCAACGAAGCCTGGCAGGAAGCGCTGCTTCTGCTCCTCGGTGCAAGCGGCTGAGATCAGATGGCTCCATTTCCAGTTCTGGCTGAAGGCTTTGGAGATGGCGCTGTCGGCCTTGGCGAGTTCGGTCATCACCAGCGCCTGCGTCACGAAATCGGTACCGTGTCCGCCCCACTCCTTCGGCACCGCCATGGTGCGGAAGCCGAGCTTGGAACCCTTCTTGATGATGTCCCAATCCCAGGTCTCGCGCGGGGTCGAGATGGTGTCGCGCTCGAGCGAGATCGGGCGGATCTCCTCGTCGGCGAATTTACGCGCCGCCATCTGCCAGGAGCGCTGTTCGTTGCTCAGAGTAAAGTCCATGGACGTGTCCTCACTAAATTCGGTTATTCGCCGGCGAGCGCCATCGCGCGCTTGTCCGCACGCCGGTAGCCGGCGATTTCCTCGGCGACGCGCAGACGCGCGTCGGTATTGCCGTCGCCGGAATGCATGCAGACGCGGGCGTCGTGGATATATTTCGCCAGCGGCATGTCGCGCATCACGCCCATGGCGCCGAAGATCTCGGCGGCGTCCTTGGCGGTCTTCATCACCGCCTCGGAGGTGAATACCTGCGCGATGGTCGTCAGCGGCAGATCGGCGAGACTCCGGTCGGCAACCGCTTCCGGATGATCGAAGGCCCAGGCCGCCTGCCAGATCGTGGCGCGGGCGATCTCCAGCTTGATCGCCATCTCGCCGAGCTTGGTGCCGATCGCCTGATGCTGGATCAGTGGCCGGCCGCCTTGCACGCGCAAGTGCGCGTAGTCGAGCGCGGCCTCGTAGGCAGCGCGGCCGATGCCGAGATTGAGCGCCTGCATAAGCGGAATGCCGCGGCCGAGCGCGGCGGCGCCGATCAACACGGCCGCCGCGTCGTCGCCGAGCAAATTGCCGCCCGGCACCTTGCAGTCCTTGAAGGTCACCTCGCCGCAGACGCCATGCTGCCACGGCTTGTCGTGCGCTTTCACGTTCACGCCGGGCGCATTCGCCGGCACCAGCAGCACGCTCGGCGACGGCCGCCCCGGGATTTGCACCAGTACCACGAACAGGCCTGCGACCGGCGCGTTGGCGACGCAGTCCTTCATGCCATTGATAAGCCAATCGCCGCCGGACTTGGCCGCGGTGGTCTTGACCGCGGCATCCGTGGCCGCCGGCCAGTGATAATTGACGCCGAGCCGCGTATCGCTGCCCGGTTCGTGCCCGGCGAAAGCAAGATGATAGCGGTCGCTACTCATAAACTTCGGCAGGAACGCGTCGCGCTGCGCGTCGTTCATGCACTGGTCGAACAGCACATGCGCGAGCCGCGAGCTTTCCGACAGCACCGCGGCGATATCGGCGTCGCCGGCCGCCAGTTCCTCGGTCACGATGCATGAGGTGAGCGCATCGACCCCGGCGCCGCCGCGGTCCTCCGACAGCGCCAGGCTGCGCAGGCCCATCTGCGAGGCCTGATCTAGCAGATCGACGAGCAGCGTGCGATCGCACTGCTCGAGCCGGTCAGCCTTGAGCGCCACCGGCTTGATTTCGCGCGTGACGAAGTCGCGTACGGTGTCGCGAATTTCCAACTGTTCGGAGCTGAGCTGAAGACTGTACATGGCGTTTCCGTTTTTTGTCTATTGCTGGACGGCGGCCGCGATGGCGTCGCCCATTTGCTGGGTGCTGGCGTTGCCGCCGAGGTCCTTTGTCAGATGCTTTCCTTCGGTGACGACCTTGTCGATCGCCGCCTGCATGAAATTGGCGGCGGCGACGGCTTTCGGTTCGTTGTGCTTACGGCCGAGCCAGCCCAACAACATCTGCCCCGACGCGATCATGGCGTAAGGATTGGCGATGCCGCGGCCGGCGATATCGGGCGCGGAGCCGTGCGTCGCCTGCGCCATCGCCTGCTTCTCGCCGACGCAGAGGCCGGGCGCCAGGCCCAGCCCGCCGACCAGCCCGGCGCCGATGTCGGTGAGGATGTCGCCGAATTGGTTGGTGGTCACCACCACATCGTATTGCTGCGGCGCCATCACCAGCTTCATCGAGATGGTGTCGATCATCGCTTCTTCGAATTTCACATCGGGGAATTCGCGCGCGACCTTGCGGCATTCCTCGGCGAACATGCCGCAGGCGAGACGATAGACCGGCTCCTTGTGCGCGGACGTGACCTTCTTGCGCGGCCGCGTGCGGGCGATCTCGAAGGCTTCGCGCGCGACGCGGTTCGAGCCCTTGCGGGTGATGACGCGCATGGCGACGGTGATGTCGTCGTTGGGGCGGAATTCCGGGGCGCCGGCCACCACCGTTTCGGAATAGAGCATGCCTTCCGACAATTCGCGCAGGAAGACGATATCGACGTCCTTGTGGATCGACTTGATGTTCGGATAGGAGCGCGACGGGCGGATGGCGCCGAACAATTCGTAGCGCTTGCGCACCGGCGGCATGACCCAGGTGGAATCGTTGCGCGGATAGGCGGCATGTCCGATCGGCCCCATGATCCAGCCGTCGAGCTTCCACAGCGCCGCCTCGGTCGACGGCGGCAGCGTGTTGCCTTCCAGCTCGTGACCCGCCTTGCCAATGGGCAACGGGTGCCAGTCGATGGCGAGACCCACGCGCGATGCCGCGGCTTTCATCGCCTTCACGGTCTCCGGCACGACTTCGAGACCGATGTCGTCGCCGAGCAGAATTCCAATTTTCAAGCAGGCGTCTCCCCAAACGGCACCGCGCGGCAAGAGCTGGCCGACAAAAACCACGGCGGATGCGCTTTATGGCCGCACTTTAGGCACCGTTTGAACGGTGCCGCAACCGTTTCAGACGCAACGCTCGCTTGCGTTCCAGTCGTCTTACGACGCGCGTTCACAACGTGGACAGCCAGCGCCGGGCGCGGAGTAAATGAATAGGGGGACGCTGGAGAATTTGCCCGAGCCAGAGCAGATCGCATTTCGGCCGTTCCGCCCGGACCATGGCTGTGCTTAACGGAGTAAGTCTTTGTGTCATACCCGGCGCAAGGCCGGGCATAACGGGAATGCATCTCCCAGCTAGCTCGCCATAAACCCGCCATCGACCGCGAGCGTTTCGCCGGTGATCGCCGAGGCGCCGGGGCTGGCGAGGAAGACGACGGCGGCGGCCACTTCCTCCGGCGCGATGAAGCGGCCGATGGGAATGCGCGCGACCATGCGCGCGCGCGTCGCGTCGTCGTACATCGCGGCGCGCGACGGCGTCAGCACAGTCGACGGCGCCACCGCATTGACGCGGATGTTGTGCGGGATCCATTCGATCGCCAGCATACGCGTCATCTGGATCAGGCCGCCTTTGGTGATGCCGTAAACAACGCGCCCGGCAAAGCCGGTCATGCCGTGCGTCGAGACGATATTGACGATGCAACCGGGCCGCTTGGCGGCGATGCAGCGCGCCGCGTAGGCCTGCGCCAGGAAAAACGGGCCCTTGAGATTGGTGTTGGCGACGTCGTCCCATTCCGCCGGTGTCACCTCGACCGCCGGCTTAACCAGCGAGCGCGCGGCGTTGTTGACCAAGACGTCGATCTCGCCGAGCGCGGCGGCCGCGGCGGCAAGCGCTTTCGTACCATCGCCCTCGACGCGCACGTCGAGCTTGAGCGGCACCACCTTGCGGCCCTGCATGACCGGCTCTTTCAACAGCGCCTCGAGTCGCGCCGCGTCGCGGCTGGTCACGGCGAGATCGTAGCCCGCCAGCGTCAGCGCGCAGGCGATGCCGTAGCCGACTCCGGTCGAAGCGCCGGAGACGAAGGCGGTAAGTGCTGTCATTGTGCGCAATCCGTTTTGTGCGACGGCAACATTGCAAACCGGCGAAGCCACGGCAATCGTGTTACGCGCGAATTTCTTGGCAATGACGCGGTAGTATTTTCGTGCAGTGAAATCGGCACCCGCCGCGTAGCTCTGCATCCGCGCGGATCGGCCGCCGCCTTGCGGCGGTTGCCGGTGCGCGAAGCAGCGGTGAGCCGGCCTTCCGACCAATCGCCCGCATCTCTTTGCGCCGAAACCGGCCGCGTGCTCCTTTTCGCGCAAGCCGCAACGATGGTTGTCTGTTCCGGGGAAGCGCATGAGCGATCTGACGCGCAAGGCACTCAATATCGAGGATCTGCGTCGCATGGCGCGCCGGCGCCTGACGAAGGCGGTGTTCGAGTTCTGCGACCGCGGCAGCGAGGACGAGATCGCGATGCGCGACAACCGCGCCGCGCTGGACCGCATCAAACTGCTGCCGCGGGTGCTCACCGACGTCTCCGGCCGCGACCCGGGCATCACGCTTTTCGGCAAGAAGCACGCGCTGCCGTTGCTGATCGGCCCGACCGGAATTGCCGGCTGGGTCTGGTACCGCGCCGAGATCGCTCTGGCGCGGGCCGCGGCGGCTGCCGGCATCCCCTTTACGCTCGCGAGCACGTCGAGCACGGCGATGGAGCGCGTGCTGGCCGAGGGCGGCGGCACCCAGTGGTACCAGCTCTATGTCTGGCGCGACGCCGAGGCCGCGCTGGTCACCGTCGCGCGGGCGCGCGACGCCGGCTTCGAGGCGCTGGTCCTCACCGTCGACTCGCCGACCTACAACAACCGCGAGTTCGATATTCGTAACGGCGCCAACTTTCCGCCGCGGGTCACGCTGCGCAGTGCGATCGACGGAGCAACCCATCCGCGCTGGCTGTTCGGTACGCTCGGCCGCTACGTCCTCGCCGAGGGACGCCTGCCGCGCTTTCCCAACATCCATTTTCCGCCGGAGGCCGCCGGCGAGAAGGACTACACGGCTGGCAAAGTGGCAGGCTTCATGAGCCGCAACGACAAGCTCGATTGGGATTTTCTGCGCCGATTGCGCGATCTCTGGCCGCGGCCGCTGATCGTCAAAGGCATCCTGCATCCCGACGATGCGGTGAAGGCTGCCGCGTGCGGCGCCGACGGCATTATCGTCTCAAACCATGCCGGCAACGTGCTCGATGCCGCGGTCGTTCCGGTCGAGATGCTGCCGCACATCGCCGCGGCGGCCGGCAAGCCGACTCAAGATCATCGTCGATTCGGGCTTCCGGAGGGGCAGCGACGTCCTCAAGGGTCTGGCGCTCGGTGCCGACGCGGTGGCGATCGGACGCGCTACGCTCTACGGCGTCGGTGCAGCGGGTGAGCCCGGAGCGCGCCGCGCGATCGCCATTTTCGATGCCGAGATACGCCGCACCATGGCCAATCTCGGCGTTCGCGACATCGCTTCGCTCGGCCGCGACAATATCGTCCTGCCGGGACAGATGCCGTCGTTCGGCGCGCCGGAAGGCGGTCTTTCCGTTTCAGGCGCAAACGAAACGCGCCCGTTCACCGTCATCCAACGCTAACGCTATCGCCCCGCCGCATAGCCCTGCATGCCGCGCGGATTGGCCGCCGCCTTGCGGCGGTTGCCGCTGCGCGAGGCCGCCGTCAGCCGGCCTTCCGACCAATCGGGTCCGACCTCGACCTCGTGGCCGCGGCGGCGCAAGCTCCTCGATCGTCGCCTCGCCGAGACGGCCCTCGACGACGAGCACGCCGGGGCGCGCTTCGCGCGGCCAGAACGAGGCGGCGAAATGCTCCGAATGCCAGGCCGGCGCGTCGATCGCCTCCTGCAGGTTCATGCCGGCATGCACGTGGCGCAGGAAGAATTGCGCGATCCACTGGTCCTGCTGGTCGCCGCCGGGCGAGCCCCAGGCGAGATAGGGCTCGCCATCGCGCAGCGCCAAAGACGGCGTCAACGTCGTGCGCGGCCGCCGGCCAGGCGCGAGCGCCGCCGGATGCTCCTCGTCGAGCCAGAACTGCTGCGCGCGCGTGCCGAGGCAGAAGCCGAGCGCCGGGATCACCGGCGAGGATTGCAGCCAGCCGCCCGACGGCGTCGACGACACCATGTTGCCGTCGCGGTCGATGATGTCGAAATGCACGGTGTCGCCGCGCATGGCGCCCGCGCGGTCGAGCTTGGCGTCCTCGATCACCGCAACGCTTGGATCGCGCGTGTCGTCGTGCGTCCACAGTTTGCCGACGGTCGGCTCGCCTGCGCCCGCCGCCTTGGGCGTCGCGCCGGCGACGCGGACAGGGAGCTGCTTGCCGAAGTTGCCGATGGTGCCCGGCCGCTGCTCGAGCGAGGCGCGCTCACCGATGAGCTTGATGCGTTCGGCGTTGTAGACGTCGGACAGCAGCGTCTCGAGCGGCACCTCGACGAAGTCGGGATCGCCGTAGAACTTGTCGCGGTCGGCGTAGGCGAGCTTGGAGGCCTCGACCAGGGTGTGGACAAAACCGGCGTCGGTCGGATCGATGCGGCCGAGATGGAACTGCTTCATCAGCGCCAGTTGCTGCAACATCGCCGGGCCCTGGCTCCACGGCCCGCATTTGCACACCGTGTAGTCGCCGTACTGGAGCGTCGCCGGCGGCTCGATGCGCGGCTGCCAGCGCGCAATGTCGTCGCCGGTCAGCACGCCGCGGTGACGCTCGCCGCTGGTGTCCATCACCTCCTGCGTGCGACAGAATTTGTCGATGGCCTCGGCGACGAAGCCCTGCGACCAGACTTTACGCGCGCGCTCGATCTGCTTGACGCGGTCGGCGCCCGCGCTTTCCGCCTCGCGCAACACGCGGGCATAGGTGTCGGCCAGCGTCGCATTGCGGAACAGCACGTTCGGCTCGGGCACTTTGCCGCCGGGCAGATAGACCGCGGCCGAGGTCGGCCAATGCTCGCGGAACAGATCCTCCACCATGCCGATGGTGGCGCTGGCGCGCTCGACCAGCGGAAAGCCGTCGCGCGCATAAGAGATTGCGGGCGCGAGCACGTCGGCCAGGTGCATGGTGCCGTAGTCGCGCAGCAGCAGCATCCAGGTCTCGAATATGCCGGGCACGCAGGCGGCTAAGAGCCCGGTGCCGGGGACGAGATCGAGACCGAGCTCGTCGCGGTAAAGCTTGATGGTGGCGCCGGCCGGCGCCGGGCCCTGGCCGCAGATCACCTCCGGCTTGTCCTTGCGCACGTCATAGAGAATGACCGGCACATCGCCGCCCGGGCCGTTGAGATGCGGCTCGACCACCTGCAGCGTGAAGGCGGTGGCGACCGCGGCGTCGAAGGCGTTGCCGCCCTTCTCCAGCGTGGCCATGCCAACGGCGGTGGCGATCCAGTGCGTTGTCGTAACGACGCCGAAAGTGCCGTCGATTTCGGGACGCGTGGTGAACGGGTTGGGATTGATTTTGGAGACCATTGCCGATTTTCCAGTGGCCAAGAGCCACGCTAGCGCAAGTGACAGGCGACCATTTGCCCTGGTTTCACTTCGCGGAGCAATGGCGTTTCCACCCGGCAGCGCTCGACCGCATAGGGGCAGCGGGTGTGGAAGTGGCAGCCCGCTGGCGGGTTGATCGGGCTCGGCACGTCGCCCTGCAGCACGCGCTTGGTGCGCTTGACGCGCGGATCGGGCACCGGCACCGCCAGCAAGAGCGACTCGGTGTAGGGGTGCAGCGCCTTGGTGAACAGCGTGCGCTTGTCGGTATATTCGACGATTCGGCCGAGATACATCACCGCGATGTGGTGGCTCAAATGTTCGACCACGGCGAGGTTGTGCGAGATGAACAGATACGCAAGCCCCATCTCGCGCTGCAGGTCCATCATCAGGTTGAGCACCTGAGCCTGGATCGAGACGTCGAGCGCCGACACCGGCTCGTCGCCGACGATCAGCTTCGGCTGCAGCGCGAGAGCGCGGGCAATCCCGATGCGCTGGCGCTGCCCACCCGAAAACTGATGCGGGAAATTGTTCATCTGTGCCTTGCGTAAGCCCACGCGGTCGAACAATTCGGCGACACGCTTCTTCACCTCGCCGCCGCGCGCGGTGCGATGCACGCGCATCGGCTCGGCCACGATGTCGCCCGCCGACATACGCGGATCGAGCGAGGAGAACGGGTCCTGAAAGATGATCTGCATCTGCCGGCGATAGGGCCGCAGCTCGTTCTTGCTCAGATGCGTGATGTCGCGGCCGTCGATGCGGATGCTGCCGCCGGTCGGCTCGATCAGACGAAGGACGGTGCGCCCGACAGTGGACTTGCCGCAGCCGGATTCGCCGACCAGGCCGAGCGTCTCGCCGGCCTTGATGGCGAAGCTGACGCCGTCGACTGCGAACACCGTGCCGGCCGCGCGCTGCAGCAGTCCCTTGCGGATGGGAAAATGCTTCTTGAGGTCGCTGACCTCGATCACCGGCGCCTCAGCCATTGCCGTCACCGAACAATTCGGTTGAGCGCCAGCACGCCGCCCAGTGGCGCGGGCGCTTTTCTTCGTAGGCCGGATAGTCGCGGCGGCAGCGATCCTCGGCATGGGCGCAGCGCGGCGCAAAGACGCAGCCCGCCGGCAGGTTGGTCAAAGCTGGCACCATGCCGGGGATTTCCTGCAAGCGCTCGCCGGTATTGTCGGCCTCCCCGCGCATCAGTGGCAGGCGCGGGATCGAGGCCATCAGCCCGCGCGTGTAAGGATGCTGCGGCCGCGCGAACAACTCCTCGACCGGCGCTTCCTCCACCTTGCGCCCGGCATACATGACGATGACGCGCTGCGCCGTCTCCGCCACCACACCGAGATCGTGGGTAATCAGGATGATGGCAGTGCCGAGCGTGCGCTGCAGGTCCATCATGATGTCGAGGATCTGTGCCTGGATAGTGACGTCGAGAGCGGTGGTCGGCTCGTCGGCGATCAGCACCTTCGGATTGCAAGCGAGCGCCATGGCGATCATGGCGCGCTGGCGCATGCCGCCGGACAATTGATGCGGATACTCGCGGGCACGCTGCTCCGGCTCCGGGATGCGCGTGAGACGCAACATGTCGACCGCCTTCGCGCGCGCCTGCTTGCGATTGATCGGCTCGTGCAGCAGCAGCACCTCGGCGATCTGGCTGCCGATGGTGAGCACCGGATTGAGCGAGGTCATAGGCTCCTGGAAGATCATGGCGATATCCTTGCCGCGCACGTCGCGCATCGCCTCCTCGCTCAGCGCCAGCAAATCGACGCCGGCGAGCTTGATGGCACCGCCGGCGATACGGCCGGGCGGATCGGGCACGAGGCGCATGAGAGACAGCGCGGTGATGCTCTTGCCGCAACCGGATTCGCCGACGATCGCCAGCGTCTCGTGCGGGGCAAGCGCGAAGGAGACGCCATCCACCGCCTTCACCACGCCATGGCGCAGATCGAAATAAGTGCGCAAGGCCTCGACCTCGAGCAGCGGCGGTGCATTCGCAATATCGGCCGGCGCGGGACCGCCGGTGTCGGGCTCGCTGACGATGCTCATGTCAGTTGCGCAGCCGCGGATCGAGGATGTCGCGCAGCGCGTCGCCCAGGAGATTGGTGCCGAACACCGCGAGGCTGATGGCGACGCCGGGGAAGATCACCAGCCAGGGCGCGGTGCGCACGTATTCGGCCGCCGATTCCGACAGCATGCGGCCCCACGACGGATGCGGCTCGGGCACGCCAAGGCCGAGGAAGGACAGCGAGGCCTCGGTCAAAATTGCGGCGCCGAGCTGGGCGGTCGCGATCACGATCAGCGGCGCCAGCGTGTTGGGCAGCACGTGGCGCATCGCAATGCGGAATTCGCTCATGCCGACGGCGCGCGCCGCCTCGACGAAGGGCTGCTCGCGCAACGTAAGTGTGTTGGAGCGGATGACGCGTGCGGTATAGGGGATGAGCGGAATGGCGATGGCGACAATGGTGTTGTCGAGCGCAGGCCCCAGGGCCGCCGCCATCACCAGCGCCAGCACCAGCAGCGGCACCGCCTGTAACACATCGACGATGCGCTGGATCACCAGATCGACCCAGCCGCCGATATACCCTGAGGCCAGGCCGAGTACGACGCCGAAAATGCAGCCCAAGAAAGTCGAGCCGAGCCCGACAGCCAGAGAGATGCGCGCGCCGTAGACGATGCGGCTGTAGATGTCGCGGCCCATCTGGTCGGCCCCCAACCAATGCAGGTGGTTCGGCGGCAAAAGCGTAATCGCCGAATTTGTCCTTATCGGATCGTACGCGGTGATGAAATCGGCAAAGATCGCGGCGAACACGAACACCGCCATGATCGCGGCGCCGACCACGCCGAGCGGATGAGACGCGGCGTAATAGCGGATATTCGACCACGCGCCTTCGGCTCGCACCGTATCGGGCGAGGGCACAGGAGCGATATCGATGCTGGCCATGCGCTCTTCCTTTAAGAATATTTGATGCGCGGATCGAGCACCGCGTACAGCAGGTCGACCAGGAAATTGATCAACACCGCCACCACCGCGATGAACATCACCAGGTTCTGGACGATCGGATAGTCGCGCCAGCGGATCGCCTCGACCAGGAAGCGCGCGATGCCGGGAATGTTGAACACCGTCTCGGTCACGATCAGCCCACCCATCAGGAAGGCGGCCTCGATGCCGATCACGGTGACCACCGGCAGCACGGCGTTGCGCAAGGCGTGATGGTAATTGACTTTGGAATCCGAGGCGCCCTTGGCGCGCGCGGTGCGGATGTAATCCTGCCGCAGCACTTCCAGCATCGACGAGCGCGTCAGCCGCATGACCAGCGCCGAGGAACGGAAGCCGACCGCCGCCGCCGGCACGCTGAACAGCCAAAGCTGATTCCAGAACCCCTGTGGCGGGTCGGTGTAGATCGGAATCGTGCCGAAGAATTTGACGAAGGCCATCAGGATCAGCAGGCCGAGCCAGAACGCCGGCATCGACAGTCCGCTCAGGCTGATTACTCTTAAGACATAGTCGAGCCCCGAATTCTGCTTGACCGCGCTGATCACGCCGAGCGGCACGCCGAACGCAATGGAAAATAGCAGAGCCAAGCCCGCGAGTTTGGCGGTGATCGGGATGCGCGGCAGAATTTCCTGCAGCGCGGGTTTCTCCGATACATAGGAATAGCCGAGATCGCCGTGAGCGAGACCGTCGATCCACGCCACGTACTGAACGGGGATCGGCTTATCGAGCCCGAGGTCCTTCTCCAGCTTTACTTTATCGGCGACGTCGATCATCCCGGCCGCATCGAACATGATATCCGCGATGTTGCCGGGCACGATGCGCAGCATCGTGAAGATCAGCACCGAAATTCCAAACAGCGTCAGGAGCATCAAGAAGAAGCGCCTGATCAAATAACTCCCCACCAAGTCCCTCCCATGGTGCGCGGGGAAAGGCGCGCCCGACCGCCCCTCACGGCCGGACGCGCCGGGCTGGCGTCGTCATTTATCCAGCCAGATATCCTCGAAGCGGAAGCCGTTGTAGGTGTTGTTATTCATGATCGTCATGTTCTTCACGTACGGCTTCCAGCAGGTGCCGGTGCGGGCGTGGAACAGGATCGGTCGCGCCACGTCCTCCTGGATCTTCTTGTCTATCTCCCACACCAGTTTCTTGCGCTTGGCGAGATCGGTTTCCGCCGACTGCTGGTCGAACAGCTTCTGCAGATCCTTGTTGCAGTAGTGCGTATAGTTGCGCTCAGACCCGCACGAGAAATTCTCGTAGAAAGCCTGATCGGGGTCGTCGATACCATTACCGGTCAGATTGAGCCCGACCTGGTAATCTTTGCGCGCCACCTTGGCGAACCATTGGCTTGATTCGACCGGCTCTAGCTCCGCATCGATATAGATGCTCTTGAGCTGATCGATGAGCACCGCGGCGGGATCGCGATAGGTGGCTAGGTTACGCGTTGACACCTTGATCTTCAGCGGCTTGTCGGCGGAGTAGCCAAGCTTGGTCATGATCGCGCGCGCTTGCTCGCGATCCTTCTTCACGTCGCCATAGCCGGGGATGGTCTTGAGCATGTCCGGCGGCATGCCCCACACGCCTTCCGGCGGTGGTAGCAGCGAACCGCCCTGGTCGCCCTGGCCCTGCAGGATGATGTCGATGAAGGCCTTGCGGTCGAGCGACATCGCCATCGCCTTGCGCAGCTCCAGATTGTCGAACGGCGGCGCCTCGCGGTTAACGATCAGATTGGTGTTGACGTTGATCGGTTTGAT
>CAVWDA010000036.1:0-24042 GCA_963753455.1 uncultured Alphaproteobacteria bacterium
CAGGTCGGACTTGATCCGCAACGTCAGCCGCCCTGATGGCGGCGAGTTCTTCGAGCGCAACGGCATTCTCTTCCTAAGCGTGAAGAACGTCCAGCGCGCCACCGCCCATCTGATTTCTGCAGAGCCTTTTCTCGGAACACTCGCCGCCGATCCGACGTTGCGCGGCATCTTTCGTACATTCTCGCAGTCGATCGAGGGTGTGCGCCTGGGAAAAGCGAAACTGGACTTTCTCACGCCGGCGCTCGACGCACTCACAAATGCGCTGGAGCTTATCGACAAGGGAAAGAGCCCTTTCTTCTCGTGGCGCAAGCTGATCGCCGGCCAGGAGCCGAAGCCTTCGGAGCTGCGCCGCTTCGTGAACATCGAACCGGTCCTCGATTTCACCGATCTTCAGCCGGGACGCAAAGCGACTGCGGCCATACGCGAAGCGGCGTCCAGGCTGGGCCTCACGCCCGAGAATGGGGTGACGGTGCGCCTCACTGGGCCGGTTGCTCTTGCGGACGAAGAGTTTGCCACAGTCGCCGACGGCGCAATGCTCAACGGAATCGTCACACTGCTCCTCGTCGGCCTGGTTCTGTGGCTCGCGCTGAGGAAGGGCCGGCTCATCCTCGCGGTGTTTGTCAATCTCGTCTGCGGTCTCCTCTACACGGCAGCCGTCGGCCTCTGGATGGTGGGAACACTGAACCTGATCTCGGTCGCGTTCGCCGTGCTCTTTATCGGCCTAGGTGTCGATTTCGGAATTCAGTTCTGCGTCCGCTATCGCTCCGAGCGGCACGCCTGTCTCGACCTCGATCAGGTGTTTACGGCGACGGCGCGCGGGATCGGGGGCCCGCTTCTGCTCGCAGCCGCCTCGATCGCGACCGGATTCTTCTCATTCCTGCCGACAGCATATCGCGGCCTTTCCGAGCTCGGGCTCATCGCCGGAATGGGCATCATCATTGCGCTGGCAACGACCTTGACCCTGCTTCCTGCCTTGCTCACGGTGCTCAAGCCCCCTCCTGAGCCGAAACCGATCGGTTATGCCGTGCTGGCACCCGTGGACCGCTTTCTGGAGCGACGACGCAACTGGGTCGTCGGTACGACGCTCGCTGCTGCGATTCTCGGTTCCCCGTTGCTCGCGGGTTTGAGCTTCGACTTCAATCCGATCGATCTGCGGGCGAAGGATACGGAATTGGTCGCAACCTTACTCGACTTGATGAACGATCCCGAAACGAGTCCGAACACGATCGACATTCTGGAGAACAATCTAGCCGATGCCTCGGTCGTCGCCGAAAGGTTGCGCCAGCTGCCGGAGGTCGGCCGAGTGCTGTCGCTGCAGAGTTTTGTTCCCGAAGATCAAGACGCCAAGCTGGCTTTGATCGAGGACGCGAGCTTTTTTCTGCAGAACACGCTTAATCCTAGCAGGATAAGTCCAAAACCGACGCAGGCGGAGACGGAGGCGGCGATTGGAAAGCTAATCGCCGAGCTGTCCGAGGCGACGGATGGCCTCGATAGCCCAGCCGCCGTACACGCTCGCCGCCTCGAAGTTGTTCTGACCGCATTGGCGAAGGCGCCGCCCGCCGTCTTGGGCGAAGCGGACCGCGCGCTCATCACGCCATTGCGGACGACGCTGCGTCAGGTGAGGAATCTCCTCAATGCCGAACCCGTGAGCATTGCGACTTTTCCGCCCGCGCTGAAAAGAAACTGGGTGTCTGCCGATGGCCGGGTCCGGGTCGAGGTCGCGCCGAAGGGGGATGGCAACGACAACGCTGTCCTGCGTCGCTTCGTTGTGGCCGTGCGCGGTGTCGCCGCGGAGGCTACCGGCCAGCCGATTTTCATCATCGAGGCGGCCACAACCGTGATCAAAGCATTTCTCCAGGCCGGCATCCTGTCGCTGGTGTTGATCGCATTGATCCTGTTTGTCGTGCTGCGCCGCTGGGTCGATGTCGCGTTGACGCTGGTACCTCTGCTCGTTGCCATCGTGGTCACGCTCGAGATCTGTGTGCTCATCGGACTGCAGCTCAATTTTGCCAACGTCATCGCTCTGCCGCTGCTGCTGGGCGTCGGCGTCGCTTTCAAGATCTACTACATCGTGGCTTGGCGATCGGGGGAGACGAACTTCTTGCAATCGAGCCTTACGCGAGCCATCATCTTCAGCGCCTGTACGACCGCCATTGCGTTCGGGAGCCTATGCTTCTCGCATCACCCTGGGACATCGAGCATGGGCAAACTGATGGCCCTGTCGCTACTGACGACACTTGCCGCCGCGGTCCTTTTCCAGCCGGCTCTCCTGGCCACCCAGCCGAAACGCCCTGGTCAATTCAAGGGCAAATGGGCTAGCGCTGATGCAAAGAAGCAACAGTCACCACAACGCCCATATGATAACTAACTCAGAAGGCACGGACAGAGAAAGAACATGCGTTTCGCTCGAATGTGGGTCCAAGGGGCGATCGTGTGCCTATCGTCGCTACTCGTGGCTGCCTGCGCCACGACGCCGAGAGACGCGTCGCTGCCGATTAGCGACCCCCATGAGGCGACGAATCGACAAGTCCTGGCCATCAATCAGCAAACGTTGGGGCCACTGTCGGAAGTGGTGAAGACGGCCATACCCGGCCCCGTGCACGACCGCCTGCATGATCTGGATTCGAATTTGAAGGAGCCGCGCATCTTCGTCAACAATGTGCTGCAACTGCGTATGGACGCGGCCGCCTACACGGCCGGCCGCTTCGTTATCAATACTACCTTCGGCTTGGGCGGACTGTTCGACGTGGCGGGCCGCGAAGGCACTGGGCAGCAGAGCGGCGATTTCGGGCAAACTCTGTTCGTTTGGGGAGTGAGCGATGGTCCGTATGTGGTTCTGCCTTACATGGGGCCGGCCACGACGCGCGATGCCTTCGGCTCAATCGTCGATGTGGTCGCCGACCCGCTGGGTTGGTTCATCGGAACAAAAATTGTATCAACGGTGACGCACGTTGCGGTCAGTGCCGGCACGACGAGCCTCGATGCGGCGGACAGACTTGGCCAGTTGAAGCAAGCCGAAGACGCTTCCATCGACTTCTACAGCTTTATCCGCTCAGGCTATTACCAGACGCGGCGAGCCGAATTGCGCGTGGCAATTGGATCGCCACAGGAGATTGAGTCCCCGGCCACCAGCGGGCTTGACGATCCGGGCGGCGACAAATGAACGCGTTGGATTGCCACGCCGCCGAACCGAGCATTGGTTGACGTCGGTTTGCTCCGGAGCAGGAGCCTGCCGAGATAGGCTTTGCGTCGGGCGCAGGACACGTCACCGACGGACCCGCAGGCCCGCCTTGCCCTATCTGCGTCCATGGTTCAATCAGCGGTGCGGTCTCGGCTACTGAATGCTCCCATCAGCGCATGAACACAGGCGTTCCAGGTTCGGCGACGGTATTCGGCCCGGACTTGCGCCTCGCGCGCTGCCAGATAAGCGGGATCGAGGAGCGGCCGTTCGATCTTAGCCAGCGCATCCTCTTCGTCCGCCGGATCGAAATAGTCGGCAAGGTTGCCGCCGACTTCGGGAATCGACGTGCGATTTGAGGCTATACAGAACTTGCCGTGCTCCAGGCTTTCGGCGATCGGCAAACCCCAACCCTCGCAGAAACTCGGAAAGACCGTGAATAGGCAGCCACGGTAAGCCTCTTGCAATTCTGCATTGGACAAACCTCGCAGCATGACGATCTTGCCACCCAGAAAGTCGCTCGCTGCAAGGTCAGCCAACAGTTCCTCAAACGACCAGCCGAGCATTCCAACGAAAACCAACGCCGGCACACGGTCGGCGCCGTGCCGCTCCACCAGCCGCTCCCATACTCTGACGAGAAGTCGGTGATTTTTTCGAATTTCAATCGTTGACACGAACAAGACGTAGCGTGCCGGAAGGCTTGCCATTGCTTGGCGTCGAGCCGGCAGCCGATCGATAACGCCCGAGCCCGGCTCCAACACCTCGATGGGCGGCAATCGCCAACCGGACTTGGCAGTCAATTCGATCAGACGATCCCGTGAATACTTGGAATTGGTGAGCACAATATCCACAACGGACATAGCCTCTCCGAGCCAATGTCCAAAATGGGTAGCGTGATGCGGTTCGAAGAACGATGGAAACTCCATCGGAAGGACATCATGAACGAAGATCGAGAACTTGATTCCGTGACGTCGCTTCGTCTCCGCCATATGCTTCACGTAGCCGGGAATTCCCCAACCCGCGCCGAGCGAGACGATCGTATCGCCGCGGCGCAGCTGCCGATCGAACGATGTCCGCCTGGTCAACGTCTCCAGCAGGTCGCGGACCGCAAGCTTGAAGATCGAAAGAAAAAATCGCGGATTCTGCAGGACCACAGGAATCGATCTGGGGAGCCGTTCCCAAAACATTGCCGGCTCCCAAAACGTCTTCCAGGGAGCGGTGGCGCCAAGCGGGTTCAGAAACGCGGAACGCAGGTCCTCGAAGCGGATCGCGTGTAGACGTTTGGTGAAGACACTGAGCCGACAAAACTTCACGCGTTCGGAACCACCGTACAGCAAGTTCACCGCACCGTAGATCTCGAACGACAGCCGCTGTATGCCGGTCGGATTAGGAAAATGGTCAAAATACCGAAGGAAATCCTCCGCCTCAAACCAAATGGTGGGCTGCGAATTCCCGCCGCTGCACGGGGCTTTCTTGGATTCAGTTTGAGGCTCACCCGTGTCGCGTGAAGCCGACAATAAAGCTCGTGTTGCAGGGAAACGGGCGATCTTTTCTTTGTGTCGTGCCGATGAATGGGCACCGAGCCAAAAATTTGCGGTCACGCCATAACCGATTCGCGGACCCCGCGAAGACCAATCTCCCCGGACCTGAAGCCCACTCCTCCCCCAACGGCAACCTATCCCCCACGAGGCGCTTTGAGTCAATCCATGCAGGGCGCCTTCCGCTAAACGGAAGGCGTATGCAGGCACGGCAGTTGCGCCCGAATATCAGGAAGGTAAGTTATATTTAGCATTATTCTCCCAAGGCGATGAATTTCCGGTTCCGTGAAATCTCCCGGCTTCGGCCTGGTACTGATAAGCCGGCGTCCTATGGGACAGCCGCCGGAAGTGTATGACATGGCGATTGCAGCCGATGGGCTCGCCGGCATATCCTTATCCAACAGGGCGATATCCTTCGCCACAAGGCGATAACGAACCCCTAGTATGACCGAAAGACGATTCCTGGCCGATTCGTGGTTCGTTGATCGTCGGCGCCGCCTTGGGTTTTCTGCTTGTGGTGTACCTGATCGTCGCCAACGGCGCGGCGGACGTGGTTCACTCTCTGCACGTCATTGGGTGGTGGCTGCTCCCCATCACTTTGTTTCATATCATTCCGTTGCTGTTGAGCGCGCTATCCTGGCGCGAGTTGCTGCCGCCAGCGACTCGTCCAGATGTCACCACCGTTGTCCGGATTCGTTGGATTCGTGAATCCATCAACTCGCTTTTGCCGGTTGCGAGCATCGGCGGTGATTTCGCCGGTACGCGCCTGTCCCACCTGCGCGGCGTACCTGGCGCGCAGGCGGTCGCCAGCATGGTCGTGGACATCACCATCGGGGCCGCAACCCAGCTGATATTCGTCATGTCGGGGGTGGCATTGTTGCTGACGCGATCAGACGACCGCACCACGACGGCCGTTGCGTCGGGCGTGCTGGTCGGTACCGCCGTATTCCTGGTCACCATTGCGGCGTTCACCGTGTTCCAGCATCGCGGTCTATTCGGCGTATCTGCGAAGTTGACCCGACGTCTGCTGCCGCAGGAATGGCTGTCGGACCTGGAAGCCGGCGCATCGGCCATCGATGACGCGGTGGTGGCATCCTATCGCGCATGGGCGGTCATATTGAGTGCCAGCGCCCTGCGTCTCATCGCCTGGGCTGTCGAAGCCGGTGAAATCTGGCTGGTGATGCAAGCTCTGGGACAGCCGGTCGACATGATCGATGCGCTGATCCTCGAGAGCCTGAGCTCCGGCGTCCGTGCCGCTGCGTTCATGCTTCCTGCGGGATTGGGGGCGCTCGAAGGCGGTTTAGTCATGTTCGGCGCGTTACTTGGGTTGCCGGCCGAAACGGCACTGGCCATTTCCCTGACCAAACGTGTCCGGGAGCTGGCGCTGGGTCTGCCAGGTCTATGTGTCTGGCATTGGATCGAAGGACACCATCTCCTGCGCCGGAGTGCGCAGCGGCGCGAGGTCGGTGACGGCGGCCCCTCGGACGGGTATACGCAGTCGACGAGGGTTTGATGGTGCGCGCGCCAAGCCCGTTCGACCCACACGCCGTGAGTTCGCTGCGGTCACCCATGAAAACTTGTGCTCAGAGTTGGACCGGAGGTTTGCCGGACACACGTCCACGAATACTATGGCAATACGGAATCGTCATTACTGAATCGATCTTAAGGTACTACGACAGAACGGACTGGCTGGCTGGCGCAGTAGTGTAGATGGCCCCCTGCTCTGCCCGTTTTCCCTGCTAACAGGGAATTTTACAGGGAATTTTGCAAAATTGCGGCTTCGGGAACGCCAGAGACTGTAAATAACGGCGTCCTTGCGGGGCTTCTGATGCAAATTCCCTATGCAACAGAACAGGGAATTATTTTTACGGAACAGGGATTTTTTGCGCAGGAACAGGGAATTTTGTCTGCCAAAACCAAAATCGTCGGCGAATGAGGTTTTCGGTACACACAGCCCATCCCGTCTCCTCTACTTGTCGGCCCGGATATCGGCCTTTCGGACGATCGCTTCATTCGCGCTGGTCTCGCGTTTGATGCGCTCGACAAAGACCTTCAGGTTTTCGTCGGCTGGAATCGCTCCGAACACTGCAAATTTTTTGGCGACATCCGGGTCTGCCAAAATGGTCCGGACGTCAACCTCCAACTTGCGCACGATGTCAGCCGGCACCCCCTTCTGAACGAAAAGGCCTGACCACACCGTGTACTCGAAATTCGCGACGCCCTGCTCAGCGAGTGTCGGCCAATCGGGCTGCGCGGCGATGCGTTGGGATGTCGCCAATCCGATCACCTTAAGGCGCCCGGAACTGATCAATGGCATGACGCCGGCCATGGCATTGAAGCCTAGTGGCACTTCCTTGCTGGCCACGGCAATGGCGGCCGGCGCGCCGCCTCGGTAAGGCACGTGCTGGAATTTCGTACCGGTCGCGTCTTCGAACATGATGGCCGCAAGATGGGGAGCTGTCCCAATTCCAGGCGATGAATACGGAATCTCGCCCGGCTTGGCTTTGGCGGCCGCGATGATGTCGCTCACGGTCTTGTAAGGGCTATCCGAGGGCGCGACAAGAACCAACGGATTGATCGAAACAATCGTTACCGGGATGAAGTCGTTGACGAAGTATTTCTGCGCGCTTTTTTGGATAAACGGCGTAGTGGTCACCTCCGGGCTGGAGGCAAACATGAGCGTATAGCCGTCAGGCTCGGCGCGCGCGGCGGCGGCGTCCGCAATCATTCCGCTGGCACCGGAGCGATTTTCGACGATGACCTGTTGCCGCCATTTTTCGGTGAGCTTTTGCGCGACGATACGGGCGGCGACGTCGGTGATGCCGCCGGGCGCCCAACCAACCATGATCCGCACCGGCTTGGTCGGATAGTCCAGAGCATGAGCGGAACAAGCAAGACAAAGCGAGGTGACGATAGCCAAGAGCAGACGCATACTATCCTCCCTTTTGCATTCGCTTAGCGCGTTCTTCATTTCCGGCGCTCGTTGATCGAAAGCCGGTAGGCAAACTTTTGGCACCGGTTTCAAGAAACGAACCCGCGGCTACGACCTCAGTGGGTCCGCCGCGGAGCCCTTCTCTTGCCATTCAAAGATCCAGATAAGGATCGTTCATGCGCCTGTCATTGCGCCTCTTCTGAACCAATTCCTCGCCAGTCTTCCAGTATTCGCTCCGCGCTGCGCGGTCGGCCTCGACCTGGAACTCCTCCGGCCACTGGCCCAGCGAATAGCCGTACCAAGGCATTTCCGGCTTGAGCGCCGGCAGACCGAGCTCTTCCCAGATCACCTTGGCGTCCTCCATGTACCTCCTGGCCGGCAGCGAAATCGGCGGAAACGGACGCTTCAGCATGGCGTTGATCAGCATGGCCGAGTCGGTGGCCTCGTAGTGGTTGTCGTCCGCGCCGGTCCTCGGCCCGTGCCCCATGTCCTTGTGATCCAGAACGCGCATGTCCTGATGCGGCCGCATCCGGTAGGCCATCGCCCAGAACACCATGTCCAGATTCTCGGGATCGATATCCTCGTTGACGGCGATCGTCATTTTGCCGACCGATGAGGAATAGGCCGAGGCACCGTAGAGGGCGCGCCAGACTTCCGCCTCCAGCGTCCCGGTTTTCATCTGGATGATGACCAGCTTGCGCAGGTTGGTCAGCGGCTCGTGCATGAACACGCGACTGACGCCGCTGATGTTGAGGTGGTGGCGCAAGTGGTGCAGGAACGCCGGTTCGTACGCGACCCGCTTGATGAGGCTGCTTTCGCTGGGCGTCACCTGGCTGATGATCGAGACCAGAACCGCATCCTTGCGGCGGGTGATCGCGGTCACGTCCATGAAGGAGTTGTATTCCTTCAGGTTCATGTAGCCATGCGACTCGCCGAAGCTGCCTTCCGGCTCCAGCCATTCGGTGTCTATAAAGCCTTCGACCACAATCTCGGCTTCCGCCGGCACGATCAAATCAACGGTTTTCGCCTTACAGACACGGATCGGGGCGCCGACCAGCCCGCCGGCAACCGCGAGTTCGTCCATATGCTTTGGCAGTTTGTGGACCGAAGTGAAAGTAATCGCCGGCGGCGCCCCCAGCACCAGCGCAACCGGCATCTTTTCGCCGCGTGTCTTGTACTTCAGCCAGTGGTCGTAAATGCCCTGATTCAACTCGACTTCGGGGTTCATGCCCAACCTGGTCGGACTTTTCACCATGGCCCGGTAGTTGCCCATATTTTGAAGTCCGGTGTCGGGGTCCTTGGAAATGAACATCGAGCAGGAAGCATAGGGTGCATTGTCGAAGCCCGGAGTCGAAATCGGGATCGGCAGGCTGTCGACGCCCTTGCCCGGCTGTTTGAGGTCCTCCCCCTGCACCACGATTTCGTGGCAACGGGGATTTTCGACCATCTTCGGCGTGATCGGATTCTGCTCGGCGTGGTTCCATTTCTGTTGGATTTTGTCGACCTCGCAGCCGATCCCGATGCTGTAGATTTCCCGATTGGAGGCGAGGATCCCCACCGCCACCGGGATGTCGTAGCGGCGGCCGGTACTGTCGCTGACATTCTCGAACAGAAAGGCCTTTCGCTGCGCCTCAGGAATGCCGCCACGGAATTGCCAGCGCACCAGCGGGTGCATTTCGGAATCTTTGTTGATCGGCCGCTTCACGCGGATCAAGAGGCCGGCCTTCTCCAGCGCGGCGATGTGAGCATGTAAATCTGGGTATCCTGAATTTTCCATATTTTCTCTCCGCCGGATATCCGGCAAGTTAGGGTCAAGCGTTTCCTTATTATCCGTCGTACTGATGTCATCGCCGGGCCCGCGTCGAAAACGCTTGGCCCGTCCAATTTTTCACTTCCTCGGTTTCGGTTTCTTGACGTTGCGAACCTCCGTATTCATCTTCACGTCCTTGCGCCGCCGTTTCTTTAGCTCTTTGCCGGTTACGAAATAATCGCCTTGTGTCGCGCGCGCCGCGGCTTCGTCGAACTCAGGTGACCATTCACCGAGGGAATAGCCGAACCACGGCGACTCCGGCTTGAGCATCGGCAATCCGAGCTCTTCCCAGATCACCTTGGCGCGCTCCATGAATTCACGCTTGGGCAACGAAATCGGCGGAAAGTTTTCCTTGAGCGTCGCATCGATCAGAACCGACGCGTCCTGGCCGCCATTGCGCTGGCTGCGTGGGCCGTGGCCCTGATCGCGATGCGGTAGGATGTGGAAGTCGAGGTTCGGATTGGCGCGATAGGACATCGCCCATAGGATCGCGTCGGCGTTGTCGGGGTCGATGTCCTCGTTCAACGCGATGACGTATTTTCCAGCCGCGCGATGGAGCACGGCTGCGCCGTAGAGTGCCCGCCACACTTCCGTCGCCGGCGCATCGCGTTCCATCACCAGCAGCAGCACCTTTCGGATGTTGGTCAGCGGCTCGTGCATCGAAACGCGCTTGACGCATTTGATCCCGAGCGTGTTCCGCAGATGATTGAGGAACAGCGGCTCCATGCCGATCCGTTTGATCAGGCTCGATTCCGAGGGTGTCACCTGTGAAATAATGGAAGTGAGCACAGCGTCGCGCCGCCGCGTAATCGCGGTCACATCCATGAAGGCGTTGAATTCCTGGAGGTTAATGTGACCGTGCGATTCGCCAAACGGCGCCTCCGGCTCGAGATATTCGGTGTTTATGTAACCTTCGATGACGATCTCGGCTTCGGCCGGCACCAACAGATCGACGGTCTTTGCTTTGACCACATTGATGGGCGCGCCGACCAACGCGCCGGCGACGTGCAGCTCATCAAGTGTCTCGGGCAACTTCTGCACCGAGGCAAAGGTGACGCAGGGCGGCGCACCGAGCACGACGGCCGCTGGCAGCTTTTTGAAACCGCGCTCGCGTAGTTTTTCCCAGTGGTTGTATATGCCCGGACGCAGTTCGAGCGACGGATTCATGCCGAGACGGCGCCGCGACTTCACTTGGCCGCGGTAGTTGCCCATGTTCTGGATGCCAGTGTCTGGATCCTTGGTGATGTATTGCGAGAGCGTCGTGTAAGGCGAGATGTCCCAGCCGGGCGTCGAGATGGGGAGCGGAATGCCATCCAGCCCCTGCCCGGGCTTGTCCAGCGCCTTACCAGTAATGACGATTTCGTGGCACGGAGCTTCCTTGACGACATTCGGCGGGATCGGGCTTTGCGCCGCGCGCACCCAACGCGCATCTATCTCCTCAAACGGACAATTGATTCCAATCCGGTAGATCTCGCGATTGGCGGCCAGCCCGCCGACCAGTACTGGGATGTCGTATTTGCGGCCCTTGCTGTCGATGACATTGGTGAACAGGAAAGCCTTGCGATCCTTTTCCTCGATGCCACCGCGGAACTGCCAGCGCACCAGCGGGTGCATTTCGGTATCTTTGTTGATCGGCCGATCCACCTTGATCAGCAGCCCCGCCTCGTCCAACGAGCGGATGTGATCGTGAAGGTCTGGATAGGGCCGGCCCAAAGCATGGGGCGGTGTCCGTTTCGGCTTGGTTCTGGTGTCCATGGCTCACATCATTTCTATTCTTTGTTGCTGCGCCTGAAGGAAAGGTCGCCAATCTGTTGGCGGAAGGGCTGATAGGCTAATGCTTGGCAATTCCGGCTGCCTCGGCGAGCTCCGCGTTGGTTTTGAGTTCCTGCCGTATGAACGCGTTGAACCGTTCGACCGTCATGGGCCCCGGTTGCACACCGATTTTTTCCAGCTTCTGCTGAACGGTTGGATTCCCCAGCGCCTTCGATATTTCGACGTTGAGTCGCTCGACAATGGCACGCGGCGTCTTCGCGGGCGCAAATACGCCGATCCAGAAGTTGTAGTTGGAGTTGGCATAACCAGCCTCCAGCGTGGTCGGCACATCAGGCAGCGCCTTCACGCGCTTTTCGCTGCTGACCGCTAGCGGCAGCAGATTGCCGTTGTGGATGAAGGGCAGCGCGGCGAGGAGCGGCGAGTAATAGATATCGATCCGACCGGCAATCGCCTCGGTTAGCGCTTGCGGTGCACCCTTGAACGGAATGACCGTCGCCTTGAAGCCGGCGGCCTGCCGGAACCGCTCCATGGTGAGATAGATGGGACCGCCGACCCCGGTCGAACCAAAAGAGACCGATGTCGTCTTCGCCGTCGCGACCAGCTCCTGAACCGTACGAATATGTTTGGAAGGAGCGATGACAAGCACGTTTGGCATATTCCCGAGTGTCGAGATCCCGACAAAATCCTTGATCGGGTCGTAACCCAAATTGGGAAAGGTCGCCGGCGCAATCGTGTAGCCTGACGAGGCCACCAGCAGGGTGTATCCGTCCGGGGACGCCTGGCTCGCGATGTGCGCCCCAATTGTACCGCTGGCGCCCGGCTTGTTTTCGACAATGATGGTCTGCCCGAGCTGTTCCTTCACCTGCTCGAACACGATACGCGGAACGACATCGGCCGCGCTGCCGGGGCTGTAAGGGACAATAACGCGAATGGGGTTGCTCGGCCAGTCTGCGGCCCGGGCCGCTTCAGCCACGCTTAACGACACGATGACAACCGTGGCAAAAATCCATATCAAGGCATGATGGTCTAGGCGGGGCATCCGCCTCGCACCATGCCGGTCCGATACACACCGATCGTCCACATTGCGTTGCGACCGGGTTTCTGCGTCAGTCTTGCGCCTCGCGGCAGTTAAGCAGGCGTAATCACGCTGGCAGCGTCGCACAAAATCCATCTTGCTCACGGCGTTTCCTCATTTTTATTTTGTACCGAACATTTTTGGCACCGAGTTAGGACGCCCTTCTGAATCTCCACTAATCGACAAAATCGACTTGGGCGACCACATCCTAGTCTGCCGCACGGCCGGCCGGCCGAGAGCGGCGTGTCCCCTTTCCACCCGTCCAGCGCCGGACCTTACCGACATCGATATCGAACAGGTCGAGCACGCGGCCGAGAGTGTGATCGATCATGTCGGCAAGCGATTTCGGCTGCGCATAGAAAGCGGGCACGGGCGGGTAGACGATCGCACCCGCTTCGGTGACCGCCGCCATGGTGCGGATGTGACCGATATGCAGCGGCGTTTCACGTAGCAACAAGACGACGCGCCTGCGTTCCTTCAACGCCACGTCCGCCGAACGCGCGATGAGGTTACCAGTGGTACCGGTTGCGATCTCGGACATGGTCTTGATCGAACAAGGAGCAACGATCATGCCCATCGTCTTGAACGATCCGCTCGAGCAAGCAGCGCCGATATCGCTATACGAGTGCACGACGGTCGCCAACCGCTCGACCTGAGCAACTTTCAGATCAGTCTCATATGCCAGCGTCGTTTGCGCCGCACGCGACATGATCAAGTGGGTTTCGATGCCGCAGCCCTTCAGCAACTCGAGCAGCCGCACCCCGTACACGGCACCCGATGCGCCGCTGATGCCGACAACGAGCCGGGGCCTTTCTTTGCCGTTCGTCTTGATCATGCGACCTTCTCGAATGCGTCCGCGCAAAACCTACTGCACGGCAATCCCGGCGGCCTTGGTAAGCTCGGTATTGACCACCAGCTCGTGTTTGACGAATTCGGCAAACTGCTTGTTATTCATCGACATCGGTTGAACGCCCAGTTTGACGAGCTTCTCCTGAACTTCCGGCACCTGCAGCGCCTTCTCAATTTCTTTGCTCAATTTATCGACGATGGCGTCGGGTGTTTTCGCCGGCGCGAAAATCCCAATCCAAAACCGATACGCCGAATTCGGGTAGCCGGCTTCTTCAGATGTCGGAACGTCAGGAAGTACCGATGAACGCGTTGGGCTGCTCACCACTAGCGGGACCAGCTTGTGGTCGCGGATGAGCGGCAGAGCATTGGTCACGGGCGAATAATAGGCATCGATGCGCCCCGTCATGGCCTCGACTATCGCTTCCGGCGCTCCTCGGAATACGATCGTGCGCGCCTCGAAGCCGGCGCTCATACGCAAGCGTTGCATCGACAGCTGAATAGGATTGCCGACGCCGATCGAACCAAATGTAATCGGCCGCTGCTTGCCGAGCGCAACCAGATCTTTAATCGTCTTGATATTCGTCGAGGGCGCAACAACGAGAACGTTCGGCAGATTACCGAGCGCCGCAACCGGCTCCAGGTCCTTGATGGGGTCGTAGGGCAGGTTTGGCACCGTCGACACCGCGATGACCAGCGCGGATGAATGCGCCAGAATCGTGTAACCGTCCGGCTCCGCAGTTACGACAACGCGGGCGCCGATCGTGCCGCTCGCACCCGGCCGATTTTCGACAACAATCGGTTGTTTTAGCTGCTTCGACACTTGTTCAAGCACGATTCGAGGCACGACATCGACCGCGCTGCCGGCGCTCAGCGGCACAATCGCTCGAATGGATCGCGACGGCCACTCCTCGGCTTGCGCCGCACTCATCGCCGCAATACCGGCAAGACCAAAGGTAAGAAACAGAGCCAATTGCTTGTGCATTTTCAAACTTCCCTTAACTGAATCTTACAGGACGACTCAGCCAATTTCTCAAGCGCAAGATTAGAGCGACTTCCAACCGTATCCGTCGACTTACGCTGACACTTTCGACCTCGTCGCCCAGTCGTCGCGAAGCTTGTCGCGCAAGACCTTACCCCGGTCATTCTTCGGCAAATCCGGCATGAAAATGATCTTTTTTGGCGTCTTCGCCGGCGTGAGATATTGCAGGCAGTGTTCGCGCACGCTGGCCTCGGTCAGACCATGCTCCTTGGCGACGACATAGCAGACGACTTCCTCGCCGTAGATTTTGTCAGGCACGCCGATCGCGGCACCGTCGAGAATGCCGGGATGCTTGAGCAGAACCGCGTCAATCTCCAGCGGGGCGATGTTCATGCCACCGCGAATGATCAGGTCCTTGGTCCGGCCGGTAATGCGAACGAAGCCGTCTTCGTCCATGATGGCGAGATCGCCGGTCTTGATGCGATTAGGCCGAATCGCCTCGATTGTACCGTCATCGTGCAAATAGCCGACCGCGGTCTGCGGGCCGCGGGCGGTGACCTCGCCTTCGACGCCGACCGGGCAAGCTTTGCCCTCGCTGTCGACGATCTCGAATTCTTGATGCAGCGCCGGCACGCCGACGGTGCCCAATCTGAACTTGTAATGGCGGTTGCCACATACCCAGCCCGCCTCCGACATCCCATAGAGCTGCAGCAGGTGGACGCCGTACATCTCTTCGAATTGCTTCCATTGCTGTTCGGTGAGCGGCGCTGTGCTGCAGGTCATCAGGCGCAGCGTCGGGATATCCTTGGCTGAATAGCCCAACGGCTTGTTGAGCAGCATGTTAAGCACCGTCGGCACGCCGGCGGAGAAGGTGATCCCATAGCGCTTGATCCACTCGAAGAAGCGGCTATGCGAGAAGCGCTTGGCAATGTGCATCGTCAGGCCCTTCTCCAGGAAGGGCATCAGGCTGAGCACCTGCGCCGAATTCCAGCCGAACGAACGATATTCTAGGGTGCGATCGTTCTCGGTCAGCCCCAAGAACTCCAGTGTCGACAGTCCGCTCAGCCAATAAGCGGCGTGATCATAGACCACGATCTTGGGCCGGGCCGTGGTCCCGGAGGTGCAGAACATGCAGGAGATGTCTTCCGGATTATTCCGCTCGGGCATTGCATCGCCGCTCGTGCCCACAGGCAGCATAGAGAAGAATTCATCATTCGGATCCCTGGCGCCGCCCGCCGACCATTGACCAAAGCGTATGCGCGGCGCGGCGTGATCGCCGACCAGAACGGCAATGTCCAAATCCTTGTGGCACAGGATCAGGGCCGGATTGACCGCCCGCGTCAGCTCCACCATCATTTTTTCGTTGATCTCGATATTCAACGGGCAGACCACGGCGCCAATGCGCCATGCGCCGAACCAGATCAGGAGCTTCTCCAGGTATTCGTCGGAGAGGAGCAGAATGCGGCTCCCCTTCCGGATGCCCCTGCTCTTGAAGAAGGCGGCAATGTCGGTCGTGACCTGATCGAGTTCGCTGAATGAAATCGATGAATTCTGATCGAGATCGACGATCGCGGTCTTCTGGGGATCGCGCGCCTTGTACTTGGCAAACAATTCGGCAATCGGCTGATAGGGAATGGCCAGCTGATGATTTCCGAAGACGCCCGCCATACTAAACTCCCCGACTGCGAAGGCTCTAGCGCCCGGTCTTTGCCAGCAGCTTGGTCCATCCGGCCAGACGTCCGGTCGCGTTGGCGATCTGGTCCTTGGTGAAGAAGTCCTCGAGTTTCACGCGGTCGACCGGATAGACAGGCCGCATGAAATCCTCCTCGTAGCCGTAGGGGACGGTGGCATCGATGCCCATGCCGCCCTCATAGCGCGTATTGGTCGCGGTCCATTCACGGTCGCCCGCGGTCATGCGCTCGGCCGGCATGAAGGTTTGGCCGCGGCCGCCCGGCGTCGGATTGAGGATGTCTTTTTGTGGGTTCACGCGCGTCGTGATCGCCCACATAATTTCGTCCATGCTGTAGATGTCGGTGTCCTCGCTGACCGCGATGGCGACGCGCATGCCTTGCGAAGTCGCGAGCAGCGTCGTCAGGAAGTTGCGCTGCCAGCCTTCCTCCAGGCGGCTGCGTTTCTTCACCTGAATGATGACGCCGCCCCAATCAGTCATGCAGTAGGGAATGTTGACGTCCTGGATGATGCCGGGCTGCAACCGATGGCAGAGCTCGAACATCGCCGCCTCGCGTATCGAGGTGTCGATGTTGTGCTCGTCGAGGGTGTGCGCGCCCAGACAGTAGATGATGCGCTTGGCCTCTTTGCGCATGGTGATGGCGGTGACATGAAAGGTCGGCGCCTTGTAGGCCTTGCCCATGTAGCCGGCCCATTCCGGGTGGAAATGGTGGCGGCCTTGCGTCTGGTCGGCTTCGGATTCCGCCGTCTCGAAGCGCCGATCGCGCGGATCGACATAGCCTTCGATCACCACCTCGGAATCGGCGATCGCCCAGGCGTCGACCGTGCGCGCCTTCACCACCCGCACCGGGAAGCCTTGCGCGGCGCCGGCCACGCCCAATTCATCGCAACCGTAAGGCAGAATGACATAGTCGAAGGCCGCGCCGGCGAGCAGCGTGCAGGCCGGCGGCACGCCAAAGCAGAACGTCAGCGGCACCTTCTCGTTACGCCGGTAGGCTTCGGTCACCACTTGCCACATGTGGGAACCGGGAGAGATCTGGAATGTGCCGACATTCCCCCAGCGGAAATTCATCCGGTTATAGCCGACGTCCGTTCCATCACCGAATTGGGCGCCCGACACGCAGCGAATGCCCGAGCCGACAGTGAGCTCTTTCTCCAGCGCCGTATGCCGGATCGGCACCAGATGTTCGTTGACGTCATTCGGCTGCTCAATGACGATTTGCTGACACGGCGCTTCGGATTGCGGGATTTCCTGCGGCGGCAGCGGCTTCGACAGCGCCCGCGCCAATTTCCGCGTGCGGTCCTTGTCGTCCGCCCAGCCGAACATGGCGTTGACTACTTTGATGTCGCCAAACAAGTTGGTCAGGACCTGGTGATTCGGCTTGCCCTTGACGTTGTTGAAGATAACCGGGCAGCCGCCATCCATCAGCTTTTGCAGGCCGGTGACCTCGAGGTCGGGATTCACCTCCTTGTCCGTCTCGACCAAGTCGCCACGCGCTCTGAGCCAAGCGAGCGTGCTACGCAGGTCGCGGAGGTGGGTCGGTGTGCCGGTCGCCGGCGTTGCAATCTTGGCGCTCACGCCCATCGTCATTGTCCTTTTCTAGTCGCAGGCATGTTCGCCCGGATCAGTTGAAAAACGAGGCGACCCGAACGTCGCCGTTTGGCCTCAGGAAACCGGCCAACGAAGCTGGACCATCTGGTCGAGCTTCAAGTGCTTGCCAAAGTGCGCCACAGCCGCGGGTATTTTTGAATAGAGGCTTGTCTCGTCGATCTTCGTCAGCCGCCCGGCAGAAACGACCTGCTCCCCGGCAACGAACACGTCGTGAACCGAATCACCGGTGGCGCTGTAGACAAGATTGGCAACCGGGTTTATCAACGGCTGCCACTCCGGCCGCTGCGTGTCGAACAGGACAATATCGGCTTCCTTGCCGATCTCGATGCTCCCGACCCGCTCCGCCATTAGGGCCGCTTTCGCACCGTTACGCGTCGCCATTTCCAGGCCGGTCTCCGGCGGCATCACGCGCGGATTGATGCGGGTTTCCTTGTAACAGCAGCACGCCAGGCGCACCTCCTGCGCCATGTCGACGATGCCGGACGACGCGTGATCGGACCCGATCGTGACATTGACGCCGAGAGCCATCAGCTCGGGAAGCTTGCCGAACAGAAAATTGCCGTAGCCGTTGTGCAGGCTCGAACTCGGCGCACAGACCAGCGACGGCTTGCGCTTGGCCAGGATGGCCACCTCCTCCGGCTCCAGCCAGCCGGAGTGGACGATCAACATCCTCTCGTCGATCACGCCGAGCAACTCCAATCGCTCGATTTCCGCCATCTTGGTGCGCGCGACGCTGGAATCATGGGTCGAATAGCTGAAGCAGGCATGCGTCTGCAGCAGCGTGTCGTAACGGCGGGCCATCTTGTGCAATCCGAGGATCAGTTCGTCGGAGGCGTTGTTGAGGCCGCGGAACGAGGCGCTGGCACCGAGCCGTGGATTGCCGGACTTGGCGTATTTTTCCAGCACCTCCTCGGCGCGTTCGAGCGCCATCTGCGTCGACTCGATCATGCGTTCTGGAAGAATGCCGAGCACGGACTTGGTGAGGTCGAACGACGATCGCGACACGACCGCGCGAATGCCGGTGGACATGATCCCTTCGACTGAGGCTTCCGGATGGTAGTTGCCGGGGTCGATAAAACAGGTGACGCCGTGCTTGAGCAGTTCCGCCGCAGCGAGCGTAGCCGATAGGCGCACGTCATCGCCGTCGAGCGCCGCCTCATATGGATACATCCGGTCAAACAGAAATGACTGCGCGTTCGCCTCGTCCGCGAGCCCGCGCGAAAGCTGGAACGAGGAATGTAGATGGCAGTCGACGAAGCCCGGTGTCGCCACCCTATTTGCGGCATCGACCGTCCTCGCAGCGGAATAGGCCTTCGCGATCGCCGCAGACTTGTCGATGGCGACAATTTTTCCGCCTTTCACCGCGATCGCCGCATCGCGCATGATGCGGCGGCCGGGGTCGACGGTAATGAGCCAGTCGACATTGGTGACGATCAGATCAACGGATTGCACGTGATTCCCGCTTACTTTTTTTCGCCGACATAGGTGAGCTCGTCGGCAATTTTGAGTTCAATGAGAACGTTGTCGTCGGTCGAGTCTTCGCAGAGCATCGAGCGGTGCGCGATTCCCTTTGGGATGAACAGCATGTCGCCCGGATGCATGATCCGCACGCCCATCTCGGTCTCCCACTTGAGCGCCCCCTTCACGCAGAAGATGACCTCGTGAGCGTCGATGTTGCGATGCCAGAAGCTCATATCGTGCTTACGCCGCTTCGAGACATCGACCTTCACGCTATCGGATGTGTACAGGCGCAGCGGCGTGCCATCCGCCTTGTCGATATTGCTGGGCGAGAACTTCTCCGCGAAGATGTTGATCATACGGAAAATATCGCCGTTTTCGAGAACGCCGGCATTGATCACCGGCGGTTCGCTGTGCGACAGCACGACATTCTTGCCGTTGATGGTGACGCGCTCCTCATAGACCTTCTTCGCGGTCTGCGGCGTTTCCTGCGGCTTGTTCATGGCTTTCCTCCTCTATTCGAATCCTGGGCGCCGGCCGCTTCGAGAACGGCCGAGACGATGCCGACGTAACCGGTGCAACGGCAGATGTGGCCACTCAGCACATCCACGACCTGTTCTTCCGACGGCTTCGGGTTGCGCCGCAAGAAATCGGTGAATGACATCAGAATGCCGGGCGTGCAGAAGCCGCATTGCAGCGCGTGATTGTTGCGGAACGCCTGCTGCAGTGCGTTGAGCGTGCCATCCTCGCCAGCCAGGGACTCGACCGTGGTAATCTCACGGCCATCGGCCTGCATCGCGAGGGTCAGACACGAGCGCACGGCAACGCCGTCAAGCAGCACTGTGCAACAGCCGCAAACGCCGTGCTCACAGCCGACATGCGTTCCAGTCGCGCCCAGCGCCTGGCGGATGAAATCGCTCAACAGCATGCGCGGTTCGGCCTCGGCCGAAACATTACGGCCGTTGAGTTTCACGCTCACTTTGGCGCGATGGTCGCTGGTCACTCGGCGCATTGCAGGGCCTCCTCGATGACGACGGGCCCAACGCGACGCAAGATATCACGACGCATATGGCTGGTGGCGTGCATGTCTTCGTAGCCCTCAAGCTCCCAGGCCAACGCGTTGATGGCATCGCGCAAATCGGCTCCCGCCGTGAACTCCCGCGTGGCCGGACGACCTGCCATGCCGCTGACCCCGAGCCTGACCTTGTTACCGTTGGCGACCGCGGCGATGGCGACGATAGCAAAATCGCCGTGCCGGCGCGCCACTTCGCGAAAGGCGACGCGGCGGGACGTTTGGATGGGAAAACGGACGGCTGTGATAAGTTCGTCCGGCTTGCGCGCTGTCATAAGCATGCCGCGCTGGAATTCGCTGGCCGGCAGCACACGCATGCCGCTGCGCGAACGCAGGACGACCTCGCCTTGCAGCGTGGCAAGCGACAGTGGGATTTCCGAGCTGGGATCCGCATGCGCGATCGAGCCACACACGGTGCCCTTATTGCGCGTCTGGAAATGGCCGACGAACGGCATCGCTGCCGCCAGCAGCGGAAGCTTCGCCTTGAGGCCAGGCCAAGCCAGCAGGCGGTTCTGCGTCACCGCCGCTCCGACCTCGACCTTACCGCCGACCTCGCGGATTTCGGAGAGTTCGGAGATGCGGGCGATATCGATCAGCACCGCCGGCTCGAGCAGCCGCAGATTGAGCATGGCTAGCAGCGACTGACCGCCGGCGAGCACGCGAGCGTCGTCGCCATACTGGGCCAGAAGTTCGGTCGCCTCGTCCACCGTATCGGCGCGCACGTAATCGAAGGGATGCGGTTTCATGCGCCGCCTCCGACCAGTGCGCGCAGCCAGGCAACCAGCCGCTGCCACGCCGAATTGCGAGGATGTGAGGCCTCCGGATTCAACTGTCGCGCCAGCCGTTCGAAGAACTGCCGGATGATGATCGCGGCAGCGCCATCGAGCAGGCGCCCGCCGACCGAGACGACCTTGCCCGTGGCGGTGACCGCATAATCGTAGTCGATGCGCGTGCCGGTGGCGGTCGCTTTCAGACGGAGATTTCCCGCCCCCGAGGCGCCACCGAGCGGCCCGCTGAGCGCGCCGACGATACGGCCGGATTTCTCCGTCACCAGATCGCTCAACTTGACGGTCGCCTCGAACTTGCCGCGCACCGGTCCAACGCCGAGCGAAACCAGCGCACGATAATCGTTCTCGCCGAGCCGCTGCAATTCGTGGCAGCCCGGGATCACCGCCTTGAGACTTTGCGGATCGAGCAGCGAACGCCACACTACCGCCGGCGGCGCCGGCACCTCGAACGAGCTTTGACCGCGCAAGTTACGGCCGCCCTCTACCGCCGGAGCAGCAGCGGCTTCGCGCGCAGGCGCGGCAACGGGTGACGGCGGTTCGGGCTGCGCCATCAGGGCGTGGATACGGCGCGGCGTCACCGGCATGGGCACGTCCTTGACGCCGAGCGCATCGGCCACCGCATTGGCGATGCAGGCCGGCACGCTCATGCAATTGCCTTCCGCCAGGCCCTTGGCGCCGAGCGGCGTAAACGGCGACGGCGATTCCATATGCAGAATCTCGACGGGCGGGATTTCGCTCGCCGTCGGAACCAGATAATCGGCGAAGGTACCGGAGAGAAATGCCCCGGTCTCGTCGTAGATGAACTCCTCATACAATGCGGCGGCAATGCCCTGCGCGAAGGAGCCGCGCATCTGGCCTTCGGCAATGCATCGGATTGAGGATCTTGCCGGCATCATGCATCGACACATAGCGGTCGACGCGCACCTGGTTGGTCAGCGGATCGATCTCGACCCCGCACATGTCGAAGACGAAGCCATAGGTGAGCGACGTGTTGATGCGGTCGTCGTTCGATGGAGGCTCGAGTTCCGGCGGCGACCACACTGCGGTCTCGCGCAGGCTCGGCGCCATGCCTTCTGGCAACATGATCGGCGACCAGTGCGCCGTGCCGGCGACTCGGCCGAACGGGATGGCATTGTCGGGATTGCGCTTGCTGCCGATCTTGCCCTTGGCGAATTCGATATCGTCGGGAAGCATGTTGAGTTGCTTCGCCGCGATCCGGCCGAGCTTGTCGCGAATCTGATTCGCGGCCATATGGGCGGCCACCGCGGTGCCCGGCGTGAAACGGCACGAATAAGTGCCGGCGGCGATCGACCACTGGTCCTTCGCCGTGTCCATTTCGAGCGTGACGTCCATGTCGTCCGGCTCGAGACCGAGTTGCTCGGCGACGATCTGGGAGAGCACGGTCTCATGGCCCTGGCCCTGCACCGTGACGTCGGCGGTCACCGAAACCGCGCCGAGCGGATCGACGTTGACCGTCACCATCGAGACGGCGCCGTTCTTCGGGCCGGCTTTCTCCCGCGCCTCGGCAGTGAGCAATGTCGACAGATAACCCATGTTCGACATGCCCGGCTCGACAATGGCGGCAAAGCCGATGCCATAGTGTCGGCCGGCCGCCCGCGCCGCTTCGCGCCGCTTCTTCAATTCTTCAAGCCGACCGTCACCGATCGTGGTTTCGACGGCCTGCAGATAATCGCCCGAAATCGTAGAGTGAGCCGGCCGCGGTCTTGTATGGGAACTTGGCCGTCGGAACGAGATTGCGCTTGATGACGTCTAGATGGTCGAGATTGAGCTCGATCGCGATCCGCTGCACCAGCCGCTCGATGGCCAGATAGAGCTGCGGTCCGCCGAAGCCGCGGATCAGGCTCGCCGGCATCTTGTTGGTGAGAACGACGCGATTGACTACGTCGACATTGGGAATGTCATAAGCGCCCGTGACCGAGCCGTGCATGCGATAGAGCGGCCCCGGCATCGGCGCGCGCAAGAAAGCGCCGTAATCCTCGAGCTGATCGAGTCTGAGTGCGAGAATCCGGCCGTCCTTGGTGACGGCCGCCTCGATCTCGGTGATGCGGTTCGGCCCGGAACTCGCCGCGATAAGGTGCTCAACCCGGTCCTCGACCCATTTCACCGGCCGGCCCGTGATGCGTGCGGCGAGCGCCATGAGCACCATGTAGGGAAACACGGAAAGTTTGATGCCGAAACTACCGCCGCTGTCGGGAGGAATGCGCACGCGAAACTTCGGACCGGGCACGCGTAACGCGCGCGCCATCACCGGGTGCGTGCTGAATGGACCCTGGAAATTCGCCAGCACGTCGTAGCTGCCATCGGTCGGGTCGAATTGGGCGATGACGACGTAGCATTCCATCGGAGTGTAGGAGAGCCGATGATAATCTGTCGTGAGTTTGATGCGGGCATGGGCCTGCGCGAAGGCGCTTGCGGTGTCGCCATAGGAGAATTGGCGGACTGAGACCTCGTTGCTCCTCGCTTCCGGGTGCAGCAGCGGAGCGGATTTTTCGCGTGCCTTGAGCGGATCGATCACCACCGGTAGATCACGATATTCGATGCGCACGAGATCGGCCGCGTCTTCAGCGAGATATCGGTTATCGGCGACAATGAGGACGACAGGTTCGCCGACATAACGGACCCGGCCGACAGCCAGCGCCCACTGATGCACCGGCGCCTTAAGGGCAATCAAAAACGGATCGGACAGGCGTTTGACGTCGTCGCCCGTAATCACCGCCCAAACGCCGGGTCGGGCTAGGGCTTCGGCGGTGTCGATCCGCACAATCTCGGCATGCGCTCGGCTCGAGCGGACCACGTGCGCCTGCAGCGCGCCTACCGGAACAGGCAGATCATCGGCGTAGCGGCCGCGGCCGGAGAGCAGGGCCGGATCTTCCTTCCGAAGTGTCGATTTACCGAGTAGCCGTGACAAAAGTGCCCCCAAGCGAGCGCAGCAGATCAAGGCACAGCCGGCCCTTACGGACACAACCGCCAAGGCGGACCGTGCTGAACCACCCCAATGCAGCGGCGATGCTATTGCCGTCTTCTGGGGAAGTAAAGGTATTCATGCATCATAATGATTTTATTTCCCGCCGCGCTGCGATATGATGGCACTCACCACAGGGTTGCAAGATGACACACGTAACTCGGCGATAGATCAGGGACCTCATGAAGAGCACGACTTGGGCTAACGGCGGCGAAGAACAGCACAGCATCGCGGTAGCCGAAGCCAATGCCGCGGACCTTGCCGAGATCATCGCCCTCGACGCGCGGATCACAGGCTTCGCACGCG
>CAVWDA010000037.1:0-58206 GCA_963753455.1 uncultured Alphaproteobacteria bacterium
AGGCACCGGTCATGATGCCATGCTGGCGATAGAGCGGCCCCGGCATGGGCGGACGCAGATATGCGCCGTAGTCGTCGATCTGCTCAAAGCGCAGCGCCGTTACGGTGCCGTCCTTCTTCACTGCGGCCTGTGCGTGGATGATACGGTTCGGCGCAGCGATAGCCGCAGCGAGATGCTCGAAACGATCCTCCACCCATTTGACTGGTCGGCGCGTGCGTCGGGAAGCGACGCACATCAACACCACGTAAGGGAAGATTGCCTGCTTCACCCCGAATCCGCCGCCCGAATAGGCCGGGGTGCGGATACGCAGCTGCGCGCCCTGGCAGCGCAGCGCCTTAGACATCACCGGATGGACCGTGAATGGTCCCTGAAAATTGCAGAGAACGTCGTAGACCCCCTCACCGGGCTGGTAGTCGGCGACGACGACGTAGCCTTCAAGCGGGGTCTGTGAGTTGCGCGGATAATCGATCGTGAGCGAGACAACTTGGTCCGCCTCGGAAAAACGCCGATCTGGATCGCCATAGGTGAAATGGCGGTCCGACGGAACATTTGAGCCGACCTCGGGATGCACGAGCGGCGAGTTTTTCTCGAGCGCACGCAGAGGATCGATGACTGCGGGCAACTTACGGTATTCGACCCTTATGTCATCCACTGCGTCCTCAGCGAGGTAGCGATTTTCGGCGACGACGACTGCCACTGCCTCGCCGACGAATCGCACTCGGTCAGTTGCCAGCGACCACTGATCCATCGGCTGACGCAGCACGATGATGAATGGATCAGTGTCCGCTTTGATATCGCTACCGGTTAGCACTGCGACCACGCCGGGGCGCGCCGCAGCTTTTGAGGTGTCTATGGATAAGATTTCGGCATGGGCGTGGGGCGAACGCAGAATGGCGGCGTGCAAGGTTCCTGCTCGAACCGGCAGGTCATCTGTGAAATAACCGCTGCCGGTCAGCAGTGTGGCGTCCTCGACCCGCTCGACCGAACGGCCGAGCCAACGCTGTTCCGGCGTCGGTTTTGAAGTTGACGAGGGGCTCGCGACCATGGGGATTGCAACATGTAATACTATTGTGATATTTCATTTATCTTCCACATCCGACGGGATGTCAACTGCGAAATCGATCGATTCCGAGCAGCAAATCTGCGGGCCGGTGGCGTGGCAACGAGGACGGGAATATGAACGGGACGATTGAAAGCGATCACACGGTCGTGGTCGATGAAAGTGTCACCCCCAACACACTTCGCTTCTCCAAGATCTTCAACGTCGCGGTTTCGTTTATCGACCGGCATATTACCGAGGGACGCTGCACCCATGTCGCGTTGCGCCACGACGCCGATGAGATCACGTATGCCCAGCTCGCCGAAAATGTAAGCCGTGCCGGCAATGCATTGCTGAACCTCGGGCTGATTCCCGGCGATCGCTTGGTCATGGCGGCGCTCGACGCGCCTGAGTTCTTCTATGTCTTTTGGGGCGCCATCAAAGCCGGGATAATTCCGATTGCCGCTAGCACGTTTCTAAAAAGCTCCGATTACCGGTACTTGATCGCCGACGCGCAATGCGCCGGACTTGTCTACTCGTCGGCCCTGGCCGCGGAAGTGGCGGACGTTGCGCGTTCATCGCCGCAGCTGCGCGTTGTCCTCTCGTTTGACGGACCCGACTCCCTATCCCAGCTCATCGCTGCCGCCTCGCCAAAACTCGACCCGGCGCCAACGACACCGATGACGGATTGCTTCTGGCTATATTCCTCCGGGTCTACTGGCCACCCGAAGGGCGTCGTTCATATTCATCGGGACATGGTCGTGACCAGCGAACGATACGGACGCAAGGTTGCCGGAATTGGACCCGACGATATTGTTTTCTGCGCTAGTAAACTGTTTTTCTCCTTCGGCTTCGGCGGCGGCATGACCTTCCCGCTCTGGGTGGGCGCGTCGATCGTCGTGCAGCCGGAACGGGCGACCGCCGAACTTGCCCTCGATTATCTCGAACGCTCCCGCGCAACAGTATTTTTTGGCGTTCCCACGCTCTACGGCCAAATGGTTCATGCCTATGAAAAACGGCCACGCCGTCTCGGCGCATTGCGACGTTGTCTCTCCGCAGGCGAAGCCCTGCCGGCCATAATTTTCAATCGGTGGAAGGAACTGACCGGCGTATCGATCCTAGACGGTATAGGTTCCACCGAAGTACTGCATATTTTCGTCTCCAACCGGATCGACGACATCCGGCCCGGCACCTCCGGCCGGCCGGTCCCCGGCTACGAGGTCAAGATTGTCGGCGAGGACGGCAACGTCGTACCAAACGGCGAGATCGGTACGCTTTGGGTCAAGGGCGAATCGAACGCCCGCTGCTACTGGAACAACCCGGAAAAGTCGCAAAAGACGATGGTTGGCGAGTGGCTGAATACTAGCGACATGTATTACGTCGACCCTGACGGCTATTACGTCAATGCCGGCCGCGCGGACGATATGCTGAAAGTCGGCGCCATGTGGTGCTCGCCGATCGAGATCGAAGCAAAGCTGCTCGAGCATCCAAAGGTACGCGAAGCCGCGGTGATAGGTCGACCCGACGAGGACAACCTGATCAAACCGGCCGCGTATCTCGTGCTCAGGAATCCCGAGGACGAAAACGACACGTCAATCGCTGAGCTCCAGCAGTTTTGCAAAGAACACCTGGCCGGGTTCAAGTATCCGCGCTGGATCCATTTTGTGAACGAGTTGCCCAAAACGGTCACAGGAAAAATCCAGCGCTTCAAGCTCCGTCAGAGCCCGGCTTAGAAACTCCCACGCGCCGATGTTTCATTTCGAAGTCCGACGGCGACGAAGCGGCTCAAACCCGATCCCACACCTATTTACGGGACAAAAAAAGGAAGACTGCAATGACCTTTGAGGCTCCAATTTCTCGCTGGCAGGAACGGATTCTGCCCGAATGGCTCGATTACAACGGCCACATGAACGTCGCCTATTTTATGCTTGTATTCGACCACGGCACTGACGCCTTCTACCCACTGATCGGCCTCGGCAAGCCCTATCGCCAACGCACTGGAAAGTCGACTTTTGCCGTGGAAAGCCACATCACTTATCAGCGCGAACTGAGCGTAAATGAGGAAGTCAAAGTAACTACGCAATTATTGGGCTTCGACGCGAAGCGCATACACTACTTCCACACGATGTGGCACGTCGAAAAGAAGGTGCAGATGGCCACACTCGAGCAACTCGCTTTGCACGTCGACCTTACCACACGCAAAGTCGAACCCATGCCCGAGGAATCGCAGCGCTTGCTTCGCGAAATGTGGGAAACGCACCAGCATTTGCCGAAGCCCAAAGAACTAGGAAGCGTGATGACCCTGCAGTCAAAAAAGAAATGATGCAGAACTCAAGTACGATACGCTGCAACTGCGTTGGCGCCAACCGCCGCAGCTCTGAAGGGAACCCGTCATACGGTTTCCGTGTAATTAGTTCGGTGCGGCGGATTTAGGCCACCAGTGGAATCCGGTGTGCTGAGCAATGAGGCTGCGGTCGAAGTTTAAGTCGCGGCATCGCAGAGCGACGACGGCATCGAGATCATCGATTGTGTCGAAGTGCTTGTTGGCGAGCGGCTCATCGATGAGCGGCCAAAGGTGTTCGGCCGGCTGGAGTTCCGGGGTGTAGGCTGGCTGGTAGACAAGCCTGATGCCGTCCGGGACGGGCAAGTTTTCCGGCGTATGCCAGCCAGCATTGTCGAGCTGAAGCACGATAATGCGGTCGCGGCCGGCGCCGGTGTCGCGTGCGAAGGCTTCGAGCAGCTTGCCGAAGAAGGGTTTGTCGATGCCGTTCGACAGGAACCAGACGGTCTCGCCGTTCGCCAGAGCAACGAAGGCGGTGACATAGAGCCATTCGTAGCGATGATAGCCGAGCGCGATCGGCCGCTCGCCGATATGGCCCTGCGCCAGAAGCCAGATCGTCTGGTAGTCCCGCGCCGCGCACACGTCTTCGCAAGCTCGATAACGAGCCGCCAAATTTTCGATGCTCAGGTGGTTCTCGACATGGGCCATGGCGCGCCTCCGCGATTCATGGCCGCTCACGCTAACCGCTTCGACCCAAAAAGGGAATCCGGCTTGCCTGAGTCATTTACTCGGAAACCGTATCAGTGATATCCTTTATTGAACGGCGGCAGTCTGGGACCCGATTAGCTTGGTCAGCTCGGTCACCTCACCGCGCTCGATCAAAAGCGAGCTGTCTACTATCTTTTCCAAGAGCTTCGGCGTCGATTCCGTGATCAGCAAGCCGAGACAAGGCCGCGTCTTCCGAAGTCGCGCGAGCGTATCGCCATAAGAAAGCGCAAGCACGGGTGCCAGTTGTCCTTTCCGAATATCACATCCGGACATATTGATGGTGCAGCCCAGCCAAGATTGGAATGGCTAGGATGGCGCCGGATCGCCGGATTGATCGATGCAAGGGCGCATCTTTCTGTAATGCCAGGTGAGTGCGCACCTGGTTGTAATATGTCGCATATCCAGACAGAATTCGGTGCAAATGAGCTTCGCCGTAGATCAGCACTTGGTCCAGACACTCGCGACGTAAGGTACCAATCAGACGTTCGGCAATGCCATTTTGCCATGGTGATCCCGGTGAGATCGGTCGGTCGCGGATACCCATGGCTCTAACCCGGGATGTAAAGATATGCCCGTAGGCACGATCGTTGTCGCGCACCAGATAAACTGGCGCCGATGCCCATGGGAAAGCCTCGGTGATCTGTTGGGCCAGCCATTCTGCGGTCGGATGCCGTGTCACCTCGAACCACAGCAGCTGCCGCCGGCCATGCCCGAGAACCAGGAAGGCAAACAAAAAATCAAAGGACAGCGTCGGTACAACGCACATATCAATAGCGGCGATAGCTTCCGCGTGATTGCGCAGAAACGTTTTCCAGGTTTGCGACGGCGGCCTCGACGGCTTCATCATATATTTCGAGACCGTCGACTGAGCCACCTCAAAGCCGAGCATAAGCAATTCACCGTGGATCCTGGATGCACCCCACAGCGGATTTTCCCTGTTCATCCGGTGAATCAGCTCGCGCAGGCCGCGATCAATCCTCGACCGCCCTACCCCATTTCGCGATTTCCAGCGCCAGAACATTTTGAATCCTGCACGATGCCACCGCAGGATCGTGTCCGGCTTCACGACCTGGGCTAAATCGAGCAGATTGGGCCAAATCCACGTGATCCATACCAACAACGCCCGATCACTACTGCGCAACCGCAGACGAGGCGGCGCGCACCGCAAAGCAATGCTGAGTTGATGACGAAGGAAAAGGTTCTCGGCTTCAAGCCGCCTCCGCGACTTGAGCATGTTGGCGGCGAACATTCCAACGGCGTGCAGGATTGCAAGCATCGCATAAAATGATGCGATGATTCTGCCTTACGACGCGAATCCCGGCTCGGATGGAATTTTCGGAAAGGACAAGTGTGCCGCCGTCCTTTTCGGTCAGAGCGACCGTGGCGCCGCCCGTGGCAAAGCCGGCGACGCCGCCGTCGCCCTCGCCGGAAATCCTGTAACCGTTGGGCGGGTCGAGATCGGTCAGATGCACGTTGCCTTTGAAGCGCGCTTTCACCGGGCCTATTTTGGTGACGGCAACCGCCTGGAATTCAGTCTCGGACAGCTTGTTGAACTCCTCGCACCCGGGGATACAGGCTTTGAGCACCTCCGCATCATTGAGCTTTGCCCAGACCACCTCGCAGCTGGCCGGAAGCAGGTACTCGCCCGTCATCATCATTGCCATCCGCGTCGTCTCCTTTGGCTGCGTGTACAGAAAATTAGATTCTGCAATAATTGTAGTGAAGGCCGCCGAGGACAGACTGCGATGTAATGGCGCCGATACGCTCGATCACGCGATGGAACGGGGCGTCCTTGTTCAGAGATCGATCGGTCCTCGCCTCACTATAGTAGGCAGCATACATGCCTACGCTTCGTCGCTGGTGCGCTTCACCGAACATGATCATGTGGCCCAGGCACTCCCTGCGGATCGAGCTGATGAGCCTCTCGACATATACATTTGCCACGGCGATCGGGGCACGATCGATCCCGAATTCCCATGGCGCGCAGACGCTGCACGAAGACTGGCGGCGCCTTACGGGAAATGGCGCCCCGTTCAAACGAGGCGCCGTTCTCCGCTTATGGCATCAATTCCGGTTTCGTTGCCGAGCATCGATTATTTCGCAACATTGACATACTTGCCGTTGACCACCTTGAGGATCGCGGTCTTGCCGGTGCCATCGCGCACCTCGTCCATGGTGATCTCGCCCGCCACGCCCGGGAAGCCTTTCAGCGTGCCGAGGCACTGGCGGATCTTGTCGCGGTCGCTGTCGATATCCGCCGGTTTGTTGGTGATGCCGGCTTTCTCGAAGCAGTATTTGAACGAGTAGACGATGTCGTAGGAGCGCGGGCCGCTGTAGGGCGGCAACGCACCGTTAAGCTTGGGCTTGATCTTCTTGACGTAGGCCTGGACTTCCGGACGCGGGTCGTCGAGCCACGCGGCGGTGGACATATATGAGCCTTCCGCCGCCTTGCCGGCGATTTCGATGTAGCCCGGCGCGCCGGCGCAGGCGCCGCCGATGATCGGCACGTTGAGACCCTGCTTCTGCATTTCCTTCGCGATCGCGCCGGCATTCTGGTAACAGGCGCCGAGCGCGATGCCTTCAGCGCCGAGTGACTTCGCTTTCGTCACCTGCGCCGAATAGTCGGTGTCCTTGGTGCGGTAGGTAAGGCTGTCGAGAATCTCGACATTGTGCTCCTTCAGGAGCTTCGGCAGCACCGCCGCGCCTTCGCCCTTGGAGACCGCGTCCTCGGCGTCGTAAATGATGACGACCTTCTTGATCTTGTATTCCGCCAGCCACGCAGCGACCACCGGCTTGAGCTGCTTGTCGCTGGTGACCGTATTGCGGAACGCCCACTTGCTCATGGCCGAGAGGCCGGGTTTGGCCGAGCAATAGGAATCGATCGGCGTCTTGAAGCGTTCGTCGAGCTGCGGTGCGATGGTTTCGAACGGGCCGCTGAAGCATGGACCCACGACCGCGAGCACCTTATCGCGGTCGACCAAGCGGCTCATCTCCTTGAGCGCTTCGGCTTCGAGCGTCTGGTCGTCATAGCAAATGAGCTCGATCGGCACTCCGCCTATGCCGCCCTTGGCGTTGATTTCCTCGACCGCAATTTCCATCGACGGCTTGGCCCCCTGCCCCCACTCGGCGCCCTTGCCGGTGAGCGGCGCGAGGCAGCCGATCTTGACCGAGCGGCCGGCCAGTTTCTGCGCCTGCGCGCTTGAGAGCGGCAGGCTTGCGAGTAACGCAGCAGCAACGAATGCCGCCGCAAGCAAAATCTTCGACTTCATTGGCATGTTCCTCCGATTGTTATGAACCGACTTTCCGGACAAGCGTCCGGACCGCACCTTCGTTTTTTGTTTTATGGCTTTCCACATGATCTTACTCCCGTTTGCCTCTTGAGATACCCCCGGCACGGTGCGTTGCCGCTCACGCGGCGCTTTGCCCCAGATAGGTTCGTTGCACTTCGGGCATATTGAGCAATTCCTGTCCCGACCCGCTGTAAATGATCCGCCCGCGCTCCAACACATAGCCGTGGTCGGCGACACGCAGGGCCTGCCGCGCGTTCTGCTCGACCAGAAGGATGGTCTTGCCCTCCTTCTGGAGTTCACGCAGCGTGAAAAAAATTTGCGTGACGATCTTGGGCGCGAGGCCAAGCGAAGGCTCGTCGAGCAGGAGTAGCCGCGGGCGCGCGACCAGCGCGCGGCCGATTGCCAGCATCTGCTGCTCGCCGCCGCTGAGCGTGCCGGCCATCTGCAAGCGCCGCTCCAAAAGCACCGGGAAGCGCGCCAGCACACTTTCGATGTCGCGCTCGACCTCGGAATCGCTGCGCACATAGGCGCCCATGCGAAGGTTATCGAGAACTGTCATGCGCTTGAGGATGGCGCGCCCTTCCGGCACATGGCTGATGCCTTGTTCAACGATCTTGTAGGGTGGACGGCGCGCGATGTTGGCGCCGTCGAATTCGATGCTGCCGGCAGTCGGCCGCAGCAGACCGGAAATGGTCTTGAGCAGCGTGCTTTTGCCCGCGCCATTGGCGCCGATCAGCGTGATAATCTGTCCCTGCAAGATGTCTAGGCCGAGATCGTGCAGCACGTCGATCTTGCCATAGCCCGAACACAGGCCCTTAATGGCGAGCATGGTCATAACTGTACATCCTCGCCCAGATAGGCTTCGATCACAACCGGATTGCTCTGAATTTCCTTCGGGTTGCCCTCGGCGATCTTGGTGCCAAAATTGAGCACTGTGACGCGATCGGAAATCTCCATCACCAGCCGCATGTCGTGCTCGACCAATATGATCGTCACGCCGCGGTCGCGGATGCGGGTGATGAGCTCGTCGAGCTCCTCGGTCTCATGCGGGTTCATGCCGGCCGCTGGCTCGTCGAGCAGCAAGAGCCGCGGCTGGGTGGCAAGCGCGCGCGCCATTTCGAGCCGGCGCTGGTCGCCATAGGGCAGATCGGAGGCCTTGGCATCGCGCTTGTCGGCGAGGCCGAAAAATTCAAGCAGTGTGAGCGCAGTGGCGCGCATGGCCCGTTCCTGCTCCGCCTCGCCGTACGGAAGTTGCAAAGCGGCGGCGCGAAATGATCGCCACAACGAGGGGAACAGCCGGCAGTGCTCGCCGATCATCACGGTTTCCAGCACGGTGAGATGCGGGAACAGCCGGATGTTCTGGAAGGTGCGGGCGATGCCCTTGAGCGTGCGCTTCGACGGGCGGGCATCCATCATCGGCTGACCCTCGAAAACGATCCGGCCGGAATCGGCGGACAGAACGCCGGTGATCAGGTTGAAGAGCGTGGTCTTGCCGGCGCCGTTCGGCCCGATCAGTGCGTGAATGTCGCCAGCCGCCACCTCGACCTGAAGATTATCGAGCGCGTAAAAGCCGCCGAAGCGCTTGGTCAGCCCTTCGATCGCGAGGCAAACGGCAGCGGGCGTGCGCTCAAGCATGGCTGGCCCTCCACCGCTTAAGCGAAATGCGCGGGATAGAATCGCGCGTGATCAGCCCGTCCGGCCGCACGATCATCATTACGATCAAGATAATGCCGTAAACAATCAGCCGCTTGGCGTTCTCGAAATCGAGGAAGCCGTGGAGGAAATCATAGATCTTGTCCGCCGGATAGAAGTTCGTCCATGCCACCGGCAACAGCTCGAGCCATTCGCGCAGTGTGCGCAGGAATTCCGGCAGGAGTGACAGGACGACGGCGCCCACCACCGGCCCCCAGTATGTGCTGGCGCCGCCGACCACCACGAAGATTAGAATTTCAATCGACATCATCACGTTGAAGGTGGTGGAATCGACGTAAGTCAACTGATGCGCGTAGAGCGCGCCCGCGATCCCGGCGATCGTCGCGCCGATGCCGAAGGCGAAAAGCTTGATGCGCACCACGTCGATGCCCATGACCTCGGACGCCGTTTCGTCCTGATGGATAGAATCCATGGCACGGCCGAGCGAAGACCGCTCGATCCGCCCGAAAAAAAAGATCAGCAACGCGACGACGACGATCACGGATTCCAGCGTGTGCCGGTTGAACGGGATGTTGCGGTAACCCTGCGCGCCGCCGACATAATCCCAGCTCAACACGATGACCTGGATGATTTCCGAGAATCCGAGCGTGAGCAGCAGCAAATAGATGCCTTTGATGCGCAGCGCCGGAAAGCCGATGACGACGCCCACCACGCCGGCGATCAGCCCGGCGACCGGCACCGAGACGATGAACGGCGCGCCGAATTTCTGCGTCAATGCCGCCGAAGCGTAGGCGCCGACCGCCATGAATCCGGCTTGACCGATCGAGACTTGCCCGGTCTTGAACGGCGCAAAGAAGCTGTAGGCGGCAATGATATTGATGCCGATGAAAATCAGGATCGATTGGGTGTAGCCGTCGATCAGACCATTGAACATGGCGGCCGCTACCTTTGCTCTGCGGTGCGGGTGCCGAACAGACCGGTCGGCCGCCAGAGAAGAATGAGGATGAGGATCAGGAACGAGAAAAAGTCGCGCTCGGTGGTGCCGATATCGGCGGCCGAAAAATCTCGATCATGCCGAGCATAAGGCCAGCAACCATGGCGCCCGGCACATTGCCGAGGCCGCCGAGCAGCATGACGATGAGGCCCTTCACGGCGGCACCGAGCCCCATGAATGGCGAGATGCTGCTGTTCTTGACGCCATCGAGCACACCGGCGACGCCGGCAATGCCGGAGCCGATGATGAAGGTGATCAGCACCACGCGGTTGACGTCGACACCAAGCAGCGCGGCGGTCTCGTGGTTTTCCGCCGTGGCGCGGATGGCCCGGCCGGTCTTGCTGCGCTCGATGAACAACCAGAGCAGCACCATCAGCGCCAACGCCACGCCGAGGATGAAAAGCTGAGCGGCGCTGATGGTGACCGGCCCGAAGTGATAAAGCTTTTGCGCGATGGTTTCGGGGAAGGCGAGCTGCTGCCCGCCGTTCAGATAGACCGCGAGATTCTGGATAACGATGGTGAGGCCGATGGTGCTGATCAGCGGCGCCAGCGGGCGGTCTTTGCGCACCGGGCGAACCGCGACGAACACCGCGATCACACCGACGATGCCGCAGATCACCATGGCGCCAAGCAGCGCGCCGTAGATATTGGCGCCGGCATAGACCACTAAATACAGGCCGACGAAAGCGCCGATCATGAACACTTCGCCGTGCGCGAAATAAAGCAGATTGAGCACGCCGAAAATGAGCGTGTAGCCGATCGCCACCAGCGAATAGGACGCGCCGAGCATCAAGCCGTTGACGAGCTGTTGATAAATCATGCCGGCTCCGATCCCGCGCGCATTTTGGCGGCGTGGCATTTGCTCTGCAACGAACGCATCATACTAGCAGCGGCGCGACATTGCGCAAACCGACGAGCACATTTCTTCATCACGTCACACCACGACTAGTTTCTCTTGCCGGCGCACCAGAAGCGCGAGCGCCATCATCAGCACGTTGACGCCCACCATCACCCATAGTGAGCTTTCCCAGCGCCCGGAGCGCGACACGCCCGTCGCCAGCGCGGTCGGACCGGCGAATTGTGCGAGGTTGGAGGCCTGCACGATGAGCCCGTTGAGCACGCCGGTTTGCGCCGGCGTCGCCGCAAACAGCGGCGCGGATGCAAATGATGCCGCCGCCACGACGCCGCCCACGCCGCAAAGCGCGAGGCTGGCGAGATAACGCACGGCGTCCGGCATCGCCCCAGAGAAAGCCGTGAAAGCCGAAATCGCCATCGCCGCACCGGCCACCACGATCATCGCCCACGGCGCCGCGCCGCGATGCAGCAGCCAGCCGCCAAAGAAGCTGCAAATGCCGTTGGCAACGACGATCATGGCGGTCAGCGCCGAGGCGACGGCAGGATCCGCGCCGCGTTCCTCGATCATGAAGGTCGGCATCCAGGTGATGAGGGCGTAAAGCTGCGCGCCGTAGAGCGCAAAACATCCGGCCATCAGCCAGGGGCCGGGCTGCGCCAGCGCCTGTCCGATCGTGCTCCACGGCACCGCGCGCGCTTGCGATGGGATGCCTTGGGTACGGCCGATAGCGGCCATTAGCAGTGCGCCGGTGGCGGCAAGCGAGGCGACGGCAATCCACAGCAGGCGGCAGCCGCCGAGATAAAGTGCGGCCGGTGCGGCGAAAATCATGATCGAGACGCCGGCCGGCATGTATGCGGCAAAGAAACCGAGCGCCATGCCGCGCTCACGGCCACTGGTCGCCGACGCGATCAGCGAGGGCGCCGCCACGACGACCGCGAGAAAACCGAGCCCTTCGAGAAAGCGGCTGACGAAAAGCTGCGCGCTGGATGCGGCGAGGGCGCCGCCCAGCCCGCTTGCGGTCAATAGCACGAGGCCAGTGATCGCCGTGGGCCACGGATTGAGCCGGCTGGCGACGGCGCCGAACACGATTGCGCTCATCATGCCGGTGGCGTTGAAAATGGACGCGAGCCAGCCGGCGGCGACGATGTCGAGACCGAGCTCGGGGCAAATCCCCGGCAGCGCTGGCGGCAATTTGCCGACATGGCCGGCGGCGATCACGGCCGCCAGCATGGCGATGACGACGACGCCCCAGCGGGTGGCGATCTCAGTCTTGCGGATTGCCCTGCTCATGCCGGTCTCGTCCTAATGCGCCGCCGCGACGAAGTCTTGCGTCACGCGCGAAGAGGCAACTGTCGAGATAGTGGACGGTGCGCTGGCGCGGTGTGTAGTCGCCGAACGTGATGTGGACATGCGAGTTCATCGGCATTCCCGTCACTTAGGGTCAGATCAGTTTTGCTCGAGTGCGATCGGCCGTCCGGGCTTGAGCGGCCGGCTGTCGCGGCGCAGGCGGTAGTTGAGGCGGTAACTCATGTCCTTGGCCTTGAGCAGCTTGCGGCAATGGTCGCAGACCACCGCCGGGTTGAAGTCTTTGCCGCAATCGTTGTGCTGGAGGATCAGCGGAACTTCGCCGTGTGCGAGCCAGTCGTCGCCCCAGCGCAACATCGCGATCAGCGGGCCGTAAAGGTCTTTGCCCTTGTCGGTAAGCGGATATTCGTAGCGCTCCGGGAGGTCCTGGTATTTGCGGCGCTTGAAGATCCCTTCCGCCACCAGCCGGTCGAGGCGGTCGGTCAGGATATTCGGCGCGATGCCTAGCTTGTTTTGCAGGTCGTCGAAGCGGCGGATGCCGAAGAAGGCTTCGCGGATCACCATGAAGCTCCAGCGGTCGCCGATCACCTTCAGCGTCTGCGCGACCGAGCTCGGCCGGCCGCGGTCGAGCACTGTCGGATCGGAAGGCCGGCGGTTGCGCTTGGCGTCGACGACGGGCGTGACGCCGGCGCCCGGCCCATCGCGGTAGGCGACGGTTTTGACATTGACCTCCTCCTTGCATTGCGAGCAGGCCACCATCGGCCGGCAGACTTCGCCACAGAGATTGTGGACAAGGTAAATCGGCGGCTTGGCGGTCTTCTTCAGCCATTTGTCGCCGAAGGCAAGGAGCGCCATCATTATCGGATAAAGGTCGATGCCGATCGCGGTGAGACGGTATTCGAAACGCTTCGGGCGCTGCGAATATTGCACGCGCCGGAGCACGCCCTGCGCGGTGAGCATGCGCAGGCGCTGCGTCAGCGTCGCGCGCGGAATTCCGAGCGCCGATTGAAACGTCTCGAAGCGGGTGGCGGCGAAATAACTTTCGCGCAGCACGAGAAACGCCCAGCTGTCGCTTAGGATGGCGACTGTGCGGCCGACCGAGCAGTTGCGCTCGAGAATGACGCGCACTGGTTTTGCCCGTATCGGGCGGGCGCCGCGTTGCACCGGCGAGCGCCGCCGCAAACTCACGACCTGACTTAACCGCTACTCCGCATCGGCGCTCGGTCTGCCCTTGCGCTCCGGCTTTGCCGCGCACGCACACGCGCGCGCGCCGCTTCTTGACTTGACGATAGCCTACATAGTCTAATTATGAAAGTCATTAGCAGTGTGAGACGGTCCGAGTCTTCCGATAGCCATTAAGCCTGCAGCGTTCGACTACGTGGTTGCCGGCAGCATCGACATGGCGGTCGTGTCGTTGGCCGAAGCCGGCGGCGACGCGTTGAGCGCTTCGTCGTGGCGGAAGACAGCGGCAAGCTAGTCAATCCGCTGATCGTGGGCGTTCAGGTGCATGGCAAAGGCACAACCGCCAACACCGTTTCTCTGGAGCTGGTCGATGCCGACTATGACAAGGTATGGGTTGAGGCCAACCGTGAGAAACTGGTGAAGCTTTATCCGGTGCGCCGGCTCGGCCAGGCCGGCGACGTCGCGCCGATGGTCGCACTGCTGGTGTCGCCGAAGAGCGGCTGGATCACCGGCCTGACGCTGAGCATCAACGGCTGCTTCAGCATGGTGTGAGGGAGGAGGATCGATGCTGCAAACCGAACTGATTGCCCCGGTCCCGGAGCTGTTGCGCCGCCATGCCAAGGAACGCGGGGCCAAGATTGCGTATCGCGACGCGCAGTCGCAAGTCACTTACGCGGAACTGCTCGACCGCACGGCCAGGATCGCCGGCCATCTCGCCGACAACGGCGTCGAGCCCGGCGACACGATCACGATCATGCTGCCGAATTCGGTGCAATGGGTGGAAGCCTGCTTCGGCATCACGCGCGCAGGCGCGCTCGGCGTGCCGATCAGCTACGATGCATCCGAGCCGGAGATCGCCTACCGCCTCGCCGATGCGAACTGCAAGGCGGTCTTCACCACCGCCGAACGCGCCGATCTTTTTGTCAAGCTGCAAAATGACGCGCCCGATCTCAAAACACTGATCGTCACCGATCGCGGCTCATCGAGCGCGAAGGCGCTGCGCTACGCGGAACTGATCGGCAAGGCGGCGAGATCGGCGCCGCGCGATCCGCCGCTAATGCACGAGCCGTCCTACATTCTCTATACGTCAGGGACCACCGGCCGCGCCAAGGGCGTCAAGCTTACCGTGCACGGAATGTTGTGGGTCGCGGCGTCGTGCTGGGGACCGATCACGGGCCTTTGCGAGCGCGACACTGTGCTCTCGCCGCTACCGCTGTTCCATTCCTACGCGCTCAATCTTTCGGTGCTCTCGATTCTCGCCGCCGGCGCGACCGAGTACATCATGGAGCGCTTCTCCACCAGCGAGGCGGTGCGCTTGCTCAAGACCGGGGAGTTCACTTATTTCCCCGGCGTGCCGACGATGTTTCATTATCTCTTGCAGGCGAGCAAGGACGAGAAGGACCTCAAGATCCCCGGCCTGCGGCTGTGCGCTTCCGCCGGCGCGATCATGCCGGCAACTCTCAACCGCGAATTCGAAACGCATTTTGGCGTTCCGTTGCTCGACGGCTACGGCATCACCGAAACATCGACCATGGTGACGATGAACTGGCCGCACGGCGGGCGCACGCTCGGCTCCTGCGGACTGCCGCTGCCGGGCCTTGCCGTGCGGATCGTCGATCCGGCAAACGCGCAGGACGTCGCGCCCGGACAGGAAGGCGAGTTGATCGTGCGCGGGCCGAACGTGATGCCCGGCTACCACAACAAGCCAGAGGAGACGCGCGCGGCGTTGCGCGCGGGCTGGTATCACACCGGCGATCTCGCAAGGAGCGACGAGAACGGCTTCCTCACCATCACCGGGCGGCTAAAGGAACTCATTATCCGCGGCGGCCAGAACATCGCACCGGCCGAGATCGAGGAAGTGGTGAACACCTTTCCGCCGGTGCTCGATTGTGCGGTGGTCGGGGTGGCGCACGAGCACCTCGGCGAGGTTCCGGCGTTGTTCGTGGTGGCGCGGCCGGGCCAAAAGATCGACATTGAGGCGGTTCTGGCGCATTGCAAGATTCGTCTCTCAGCCTACAAGATTCCGCATGCGGTGCACCTGATTGCCGAAATTCCGCGCACCGGATCGGGTAAAATCATCCGCTACAAGCTCAAGGAAACGTTGAAAGCGTAGCCGGGAGAAACGTCATGGACAGCAGCGAGGCGCTCTGGGTCGACTTCAAGAAGGCGATCGTGAACGCGGACGACTACTTCGCCTCGCTGCGCGGGCGGCGCATGAACGTATTCTTCATGGGCGAGCGCGTTCCCGAGCCGGTCGATCATCCGGTGATTCGGCCTTCTATCAACGCCATGGCCGAAACCTTTCGGCTGGCCAGCGAGCGGCCGGAGCTTGGCACCGTGCGCTCCGAGATCGCGCGGCAGGCGGTCAATCGTTTCCTGCACGTGCCGGTCAATCCGGGCGATCTCGTCACCAAGCACGAGATGCAGCGCGAGCTTGGCCGGCGCACCGGCACCTGCTTCCAGCGCTGCGTCGGGCTCGACGCCATCGGCACCTGCCATTCAGTCACTTTCGACATCGACGCCAAGAACGGCACCAAATACCACGAGCGCTTTCTTGAATTCTTGCGACGCGCGCAGGCCGCCAACGTCGTGATCGGCGGCGCCATGACCGATCCGAAGGGCGACCGCTCGAAGGCGCCGCACCAACAGAGCGATCCGGTTCTCTTTCTGCGTGTGGTCAAGCGTGACGACAAGGGCATCTACGTCTCCGGCGCCAAGATGCACCAGACCGGCGCGATCAATTCGCACTGGCTCATCTTCATGCCGACCATGCGCATGACCGAAGCCGACCGCGACTGGTCGGTGGTCGGCGCGATCCGCGTCGATGCGCCGGGACTCACTTATGTCGTCGGCCGCCAGACCAACGACACCCGCATCGTGGACGGCGGCGCGATGGACGCCGGCAACGCGCATTTCGCCGGGCAGGAATCGCTGATTGTATTCGAAGAGGTGTTCGTGCCGCACGAGCACGTGTTCATGGATGGCGAATGGGAATACGCATCGTCATTGGTCGAGCGTTTCACGACCTATCATCGTTCGTCTTACGTCTGCAAAACCGGATTGGGTGATGTGCTGATCGGCGCCGCGGCGGAGGCGGCTTCGCACAACGGCGTCGAAGGCGTCTCGCACATCAAGGACAAGCTGGTCGAGATGACGCATCTCAACGAGACTATCTATTCAAGTTGCATGGCGGCGGCGCATCAAGCGAAGCCGATGGCCTCGGGCGCCTATCTCAACGACGAGATGCTCTCCAATGTCGCCAAGCACAATGTCACGCGCTTTCCGTTCGAGATCGCGCGGCTGGCGCAGGACATCGCCGGCGGGCTGATCGTCACCATGCCGTCGGAGAAGGACTTGCACAACAACGAGGTCGGTCCGCTGATCCGTAAATTCCTGCGAGGGCGCGACGGCGTTGAGGTCACCGACCGCATGCGCATCCTGCGGTTGATCGAGAACATGACCATCGGCCGCAACGCGGTCGGCTATTTGACCGAAAGCCTGCACGGCGCCGGCTCGCCGCAGGCGCAGCGAATCCAGATCGCGCGCGGCATGAAAATCGCGGATAAGAAGGCGCGCGCACGGAAATTGGCCGGCGTAAGCCAATCGGCCAAATAGGATTGCAGAAAGGCGCCCTGTCATCCAAGATCCCGCATAGCGCCTAAGGAAGGTTGCGATGGAAATTTCACAGTTTGACCATAGCGTCGTCCCGCCGCGCTGGTCATTTCCACGGGAGTACAACGCCGCATACGACTTCATCGAGCGCAACATTCGCGCCGGGCGCGGGGACAAGATCGCGTACATCGACGATACGGGACGCTGTACGTACGCCCAATTGGCGACGCGGGTGAACCAGTGCGCGAACGTGATCGCGGGGCTTGGTATTCCGCAGGAATCCCGGATCATGCTTTGCATGCTGGACACGATCGACTATCCGGCGATGTTTCTCGGGGCGATCAAGGCCGGCGTCGTGCCCATCCCGACGAATACGCTGCTCACGCAGACTGGTTACGAGTTCATCCTCTCCGACAGTCGGTCGAGAGCGCTGGTGGTTTCAGATGCGTTATTGCCGGTCTTCTCTCCGCTCCTCTCGCGTATGCCCCATCTCGAGCACGTCATCGTTTCGGGGGCCGGCGATCACGGGCATCGCCGGCTCGCGGACCTTATGCACGCTGCGGCAAAAACATTCGAGCCCGCCAGGACATCGGTCGACGACATGTGCTTCTGGCTTTACACCTCGGGCTCAACGGGAGTTCCCAAAGGAGCGGTCCACCTGCAATCGCATCTCATGCTGACCGGGGAATTGTACGCACGCGCAGTGCTTGGCCTCAGCGAGGCGGACGTCACGTTCTCCGCACCGAAGCTGTTCTTTGCATATGGACTGGGAGCCTCGCTGTCGTTTCCGCTTGCTGCAGGCGCTACCGTCGTGCTGATGGCCGAGCGGCCTACCCCAGAATCGGTATACAAGCGCCTGGTTCAGCACAGACCAACGGTATTTTACGGCGTGCCGACCCTCTATGCTTCCATGCTGGCTGCGAAAAGCGCGCCGAGCAAGGAAGAGCTGGGGCTACGCCTCAGCGTATCGGCGGGAGAGGCGCTCCCGGCAGCCTTGGGCAGGACTTGGTATGAGCGATTCGGCAGTCCTATTCTGGACGGGCTCGGCTCTACCGAAATGACGCACATCTACATGTCCAATCGGCCCAACGACATTCGCTATGGATCGAGTGGCAAGCCGGTGCCAGGCTATAGCGTCAAGATCCTCGACGAAGACGGCAAGGAGGCGCCCGGAGACAAGATCGGTGATCTATATGTCTCGGGGCCGACCAGCGCCATCATGTACTGGAACAATCGCGATCGCACCAAAGAGACGTTCCAGGGTCCGTGGACCCGAAGCGGCGACAAGTACTACGTCGACGCGGACGGCTATTACATCTACGCCGGACGATCGGACGACATGCTCAAGGTAAGCGGTCAATACGTGTCTCCGTTCGAAATCGAAGCTTCGTTGGCGACACACCCGGACGTGCTAGAGGCCGCGGTGATCGGCGCCGAGGACGAGAACCAACTGATCAAGCCCAAAGCGTATGTGGTGCTGAAGGAAGGCCGCGAGGCATGCGGCGAGCTTGAGGATGCGCTGAAGCAGCACGTGAAGAGCATGCTTTCGCCATACAAGTACCCGAGGTGGATAAAGTTCACCGATGAGTTGCCGAAGACCGCAACGGGCAAGATTCAGCGCTTTAAACTGCGCGAGATGTCTCACGCAGAATCAACTTGATCATTGCTGTTCGGACGTTGGCTCAGATAACCATTCTCCCCGCTTTTTCTCGCACGGAAACCATCATGCAAGTTCGCGACAAGCTTTATATCAACGGACAATGGACCACGCCCAAGGGCAGTAAATCCATAAACGTGATCAACGCCTCGACCGAAGAGGTCATGGAGTGCATCCCCGAAAGCACCGAGGCCGACGTAGACGCCGCCGTGGCCGCCGCACGCGCCGCGTTCGTATCGTGGTCCACCACCTCCGCAGCCGAGCGCGCCGCTTATCTGTTCAAAATCCAGGAAGGCCTGAAGGCGCGCATGGAGGAAATCGGCAAGCTAATCGCCGGCGAGGTAGGCATGCCGGTGAAGCTCGCTACCATGATCCAGGCGGGCTCACCCACCGCCATTTTCCGCCTCTATGCCAAGCTGCTCGGCAGTTTCGCATTCGAGTTCCACGAATACAAATCGCTGCAGTTCAAACCGCAAGGCTGAATGCATTACGTAAGCGAAGGCTCTACGGCCGTCCGTACCGAGCCAGTGTGTTACTGTGACAGCGCCCGCTCAAGTCTAGGGCATCACTTTGAGATCCCGCGCGGCAATGATCTCCTTATCATCCCACCAGTTCTTGAATATCCCCTCCGGCTTTCCGATGTAGCGCTCAGTAGGCTTGATCCCCAGTTCTTTCCAGCGCCGATTGACGTTGAGCGCCACATCGGACCGTGGTCGGGTCGAGAGCGGAAACTTCAGGGGAATGCCCTTGCCGATGCCATCGGTTGCCCAAATTTCACGCGGGGCCCACTCATAAGGCCGTGTGGCGTCGATCAGTACGCGGTCCTGGAAGCCTTTTTCCTCCGGCGGAACGCTCGGATCCAGACGAGAGCCCTTATGCCGCGGCCAGATCTTGATGTCCTTGCCTGGCCTCACACGCCAGGCGATCGACCAATTCACCTGCTCCGAATTCCAGGGATCGATGTCCTCATCGACCGCGATGACATATTTAAAGCACCAGATGTTCATCTTCGTTCCCCAGATCGTGCTCGCGATCCAGTCCGCATGCCCCTCGGTGCTCGTCCTAATCGATACCACGCAGGTCGCGTACCCGCAGGAATCCAGCGGCATGGCGACCTTCTTGACCCCGGGAACGCCTGCCCTCGCCAGAGCCTCGAGCACATAGGCTGACGTATTGATCGACAGCATCATGTGGTCTTCATTGATGGGATGACCTTCGGGCGTCATCCGGAAGATCGGATCGTTTCTAAAAGTGATCGCCTTGCACCGGAACACCGGCTTCATCCCCGGCTGGTTAGCGTAATATCCGGCGTACTCCGGTCCGGGGCCTTCGGTCTTACGCTCTTTCGGGTGTATCGTTCCCTCCAGGACGATCTCGGCATTGGCCGGGACGTACAGGTCGCTGGTCTCGCATTTGATCACGTCGATCGGCTCGCCGCGAATGGCGCCAGCTATATCCAATTCGGATACAGGCTCCAGTGTTGGAGACGCGCCCATGAAGGTGAGCGCAGGTTCCTGGCCGATGACGACGGCCACCGGCATTGGTTCATTACTCTCAACATGTTTGTAGAAGTGCTGACCGATATGCTGGTTGGCAGGATCCATCTGGATGCCCGTTTCCTGGCCATTGTGCAGCATCATCCGGTATGTGCCGACATTGACCCATCCCGTGCTGGAATCTCGGGTGAAGACGGAATGCATGGTCCCGATGAAGCGGCCGCCGTCGCGTTCGCCGAAGAGCGGGACCGGAAACATGGTCATGTCAACCGCGTCGCCGGTGATGACGTTCTCCTTCACCGGACCGGTCTTCACGATTTTGGGGGGGATAAAGCCGCTTCGGTTGGTGATGCGTTCGCGCAGCGTATCAATCAGTTCTGAACGGCTGGTGTTGTCGGGATCGAGCCCAAGCATCATGGCGGTTCGGTACCAGGAGCGAAAAGTACCGGAAAAGATCTTGTTTGGCCTGGGTGCCTTGTAACCCTTGATGTTCTCGAAAAGGAGCGCCGGGGACGCATCACCGAGGGTGTCCCAAGTCCGGCGAACGACCTGGGCAATTTCGAGATTCCAGTCGACCTCGGCCTTGATCCGCGAAAGCTGGCCGGCTGTCTCCAGTGCGGCAATCCAGTGCCGCAGATCCTTATAGGCCGCCTTTCCAGATGCCTTTGCCATGCTTTCTCCTATCGAAAGTTAGGTTCAATAAAGCGTGAAGCTGAAGACATTGCCGCACTTCGGGCAAGTAAGAGAGTAGCCGACAAAAAACGAATCTTCACGGTTGAAACTGATTTCGCTGTCTTCGCTAATCTTAAATCCGCAGCGCGGGCAGTCTACGCCGACCAGCTCCTTGGGTAGGATGCCGACTTTCCCTTCTTCCCGTTCCGCCATTTGCACTCCTCGTCGTTGAGTGACCGCAGTGCACTGCATTGACGCTCGCATAGACGCACTCTTCACGTCCGCCACTGAAAACCTTTTGATATTTCACAGTCTCTTCTAAAATGGAGCACTGTCAAGGCTTTTCCAACCAGGACTTTCCCCAGAAATTCAGGCGAAGCGTAGCAGCAGGAACTGGCGTTCGCTGGGTATGTCCAAGCAATGCATTGGGTGCGGGAGCGATTGGTTAGCCGATGCACCGGCGTCATCAATCAAATCCGCGCCTTCCTGCTGAAGCGCGGCATTACAGTGCGGTAGGGACAAAGCTTCTTACGCGCCGAGGTGCCGCACGTCCCGGCTAGGCCACCACCGCTTAACCGTGGCGAGGAAGCCGGCCATAGGATTATCCGTCATATTTTTTGCCGCTCGAGAGACGCAAGCAGCGAACGGGCACACTCCGCGGGTTTCTCGATCAACAGCAGGTGACTAGTATCCGGAATGGCTTCGTAGGGACAGCCGTAAAGAGCATGCAGCGAACGACCGACTTTAGCGGGTGCCTGGGCATCCGCCTGATCGGGGTCGGCACAAATCAATTTCACTGGTAGCGGCAGTTCATTCAGTCTGTGCGTCAGGTGAAGCGCGGAATTTGTCGTGTAGACCCGGGACTCGCATTCGGGCGGGCAGCACAACGACCATTGAGCCGTCTCTCGCTCCTGACGTAGAATCGAGCGCGCCATGAGTTCGTGCGCGCCAGGCACCCAGCGACGCAAGCTGTAGGATTTCGAGAACAGGACGGCGAGTTCGGTGGGATCTGAAAAGCGGTTTGGGCGCGATTTTGACCACCTCGCCAGACCTAACTCGAAGGTGCGCGCGACATTGTGCTCGGGAAGGCCGGGACCGGGGATCAGTGCGGGATCAAACAATACCAGCGCATCCCAGCGCTTGCCATATTGTAGGGCGTGCCAGATCGAGGTGACGGCCGAGATTGAGTGGAATATGCCAACCGTAGGCGCAGTTCCCAGGCGGTTGCGGATTGCGTGGAAAATTTCTTCCATGTCGCTAACAAAACTTGGCACGTCGTGGGCTTCGAGTCTGTGTCGCGGGTTTTGCCCGTGATTGCGCTGGTCGTAGAGAACGACATCGAAGTGATCCGTGAGCAAGCTCCAAAACGGCACATACGCGTCGATGGCAAAGCCGTTGCCGTGGCACAAGACCAGGCGAGGACCTTTTGGATTGCCGTGCCGACGAACGCGGATGGGGGCTCCATCAGCCATCGTGAGATCGAACACCTCGTATGGCGTGGGGACGATCAGAGTCATTGCGAACCTTTCCTAGGATATTCTTGTGAAGGCTAGCCAAGAGGAACGGCGATGCGGCTGGAATTGACGGTCAAACACTTTAGACCATCTAAACCATTCCGGGTGCCATCGCGGAGTTGGTTGGAAATGGGAGTGGCGTAGTCTCCGGGGTGTTCAACCTCGAATTATCCGGCGTTGAAGCGCCGGACCGAAGACCACGCCGTGAAAAGACCAGGTATTACCACGGAGCCGCGCCCTAACATTGCACTTCGTTGTTGAAACAGCCAAACTACATTAGAAAAACCAAACGGAGCCAGATTGTTTATGGCAAACACGCCGCAGTTGTATCCTTTGTTCGACCCCAAGCAGAAGTATCCTCAGGTCTTTTGCACCCCAGAAGACATTGCCATCGCCGAAACGGTGCGGAAATTTGTGGACTCAGAGATCATGCCCCGCCGGGATGATCTTGAAGGCGGTTTTCATCGCGACGAGGAACGCGCCTTGGGCGCGCTGCACTATATCTATCGCGGCTGCGGTGCGCTGGGCATTACCAAGATGAGCGTGCCCGAAGCCCTAGGCGGTATGGCCGCCAGCGCCTCCGCCCGGATGATCGTGCTGGACGAACTATCCCGAGGTGACATTGGCTTGGCCAACATGGTGGCCAAGATGGCGTGGGTGTCGTCGATCATGATGGCGTGCCGGCGGGACGACCTGATGAAGGAGTTCGCCCCACAGATAATCTCTGATCCGCCATTCGCGGCCTGTGTGGCCATCAGTGAACCCAGCGGCGGCGCCAACATCGAGGATCCGGCCTTTAAATTCAAGACGCTGCGCACCATAGCCAAACTCGACGGCGACAATTACGTCATCAACGGCCACAAGATATGGCCCGGTCCCGCCGGCCCTGCGGACCACTTCAAGAGCAAGGATCTGGCCGGCCACATGGGTTACTGGACGGTGGCCACACTGGATCCGGAAGCCGGCGATCAGGGCGTAGGCATCTTCTGGGTGCCGCCAGCTGCCAAGGGACTTTCCTTTTCCAAGCCCATCGAGAAGATGGGTATGAGCTGGACGGATGAGAACGCCGAGATCTGGTACGATAATGTGCGCATCAACAAGCGGTACCGCGTCGATACCGAGCCCGGCATGGCCGCCCAAGTGCTGCAGGGCTATGTTATCGGCTACGGTCGCCTCTCCGGTGGGCCTTGCCTGACGGGGCTGGCGGAAGGCGCGCTGGAGACAGCGCTCAATTGGACGGCAAATCGTTACATCGCCGGCATACCGGTGCGCGAGCACTCCGCCTTCGCCATGACCTTCGGCGACCTATGGCGGCTCATTGATATCTCCCGGCAGTACTACCTCAGCGTCACCTGGCAGGCCACCAGCCGCAAACACGGTCGGCCCTGGTCCAAGGAGATGATGGCCAAGTTCTCCGCCGCCCGCTCCTTTGCCGCCGATGTGGCGGAGAAGGTTACGACCAAGTCGATGGAGTTTATGGGCGCATACGGCTACTCATTTGGTAATCAAGTCGAGAAGTACAGCCGGGATTACCCCATCGTTAAGCTCTGGTTAGGAGGCGCCCAGCGTGACCGCATGGAAATCGCGCACGGTCTGTACGGCGCCCTCGGCTGGAAGTCGCCAAGTGAAAAGTGAGAAGCTGGGGCGGCGGCGACACCCATGAGTTCCCATTGACGCCGGAGCGGGTGCTGCGGGGCTTGGGCGTGCCGCCGGCAAGGGAGGGACGTTAGTGGTGGAAGTGAAACGCAGACCTGACGCGACCGACGCGCCGGTGCTGGTGCAACGCCAGGATTACTGGGCCCGGCTCACCATCAACCGGCCGCGCGTGAGCAATGCCGCCGACATGGCCACTTGGCAGGTGATCGGCGATGAAGTGGCCCGGCTGGCGCAGGATCCAGACCTGCAGGTGCTCTTTGTCACCGGTGCCGGCGAGCGAGCGTTCATGGCCGGGGCCGATGTGACGGAGTTTCCGAAAATCTTGGAGAGCCGGAAGACCATCAAGGCCTACCTGAGCATGGTTTCCCGCGCCTGCGATGGATTGGAAGCCCTGGACATCTCGGTGATCGCCGAGGTCAATGGCTCGGCCATCGGTGGCGGGCTGGAGCTGGCCTGCGCCTGCGACTACCGCGTTGTCGTGGAGGGAGCCAAATTCAGCATCCCTTGCGCCGATGTGGGGCTAGGTCTGGCCTATGCCGATATCACCCGCATCGTCGAACTGGTGGGCACCATGCGCGCCCGCGAGCTGCTGCTTTTTGGCAGGATGTACAACTCGGCAGAAGCGCTGGCCATTGGTTTGGTGAATGAGGTCGTGTCACGGGACCAGCTTTTCGTTCGGACAGCGGAACTGGGGAGCACAATTGCAGCGAAGGCGCCGCTTTCCATTCGCAGTTCCAAGAAAGTGCTCAAGTCTATCGTGCACGCCCGGGAGGACTACTACGCCGATGCCATCGAGTCGATTTACGTGGCTTGGGAGAGCGCAGAAATGAAGCGGCGGGTCAATAAGCTGCTCAGCCGCAGCTGAACGACGGAGTTCAGTCTTTGTGGCTGAAACAATCAATCGGTCCTGGCAACAGCAGGCCAATTATATACTTCGCGAACCAGCCGGTGAATGCTGTATGCTGTATGCTGTATGCTGTATGCTGTATGCTGTATGCTTCGTCGATGCCTAAAATCTCGGTCTATGCCATTATCCTCAAGCTCTCGCCTGAGTTCACCGCGCAACTAGCACTACTTTGGCATATTTTACGCGGGAATGAGGCCCTGGGGATTCCCGAATCACGTTTTCAATGATTCATGGGTGGTCGGCTTTTTGGAGGGCTGACCAAGGTGGATACGACGTCGAGGTGGGAAGATGAGCTTAGACGCTGGCTCGAGCCATTCCTGGATCGTTTAGGTCACAAGGCTCGGCGGCGGATGTGTCCGCTTTATGTTTCGGGACTGATTGGGCCGGGCGATCGCAAGAGCGTCCAGCCAATGGCGGCGCGGCTGGCGCCGGGCGACTATGATCAATTGCATCATTTCATCGCTGATGGCGTCTGGGACGCGGCGCCGTTGGAAGCAGAATTGCTCGTTCAGGCCGACCGGCTCGTCGGCGGCAAAAATGCAGTGCTGGTCATCGACGACACATCGATGCCGAAGAAGGGCGATCGCTCGGTTGGTGTAGCTCCGCAATATGCATCAACTCTCGGCAAGACGGCCAATTGCCAAACGTTGGTGTCGCTGACGCTTGCGCGCGGTGAAGTGCCGGTAATGGTAGCGCTACGTCTCTTCATTCCCGAGAATTGGACGAGCGATCCGGCACGTCTGAAGCGTGCCGGCGTTCCAATCGAGCATCGCACGGCACGGTCCAAGCCAGAGATCGCGCTGGCTGAGATCGACCGCGTGATCGCAGCCAGTGTTCGCTTCGGTTGTGTGCTGGCGGACGCGGGATACGGATCGAGCGCGCCGTTCCGTCATGCTCTGAGCAAACGCGGCCTCTTGTGGGCAGTTGGTATGTCGCGGCGCCAGAAAGTCTATCCAACCGATGTCACCATGATCTTTCCGACGGAGAAAGCCCGTAAGCCGCGCAAACACCATATCCCGGATATGTCGCCAGTTTCTGCCGAGACGATGCTGGTCGGCGTAAAGTGGCAGAAGATCAGCTGGCGCTGGGGCACGAAAGGCCCGCTAACATGCCTCTTCGCGGCGCGGCGCGTGCGCATCGCGGACGGCCCAAAGCACCGTGTGTTTGATAAAGGTGTCGAGCGTATGCCTGGCGATGAAGTGTGGATCCTGGGCGAACGACGATCGAGCGGAGAGCAGAAATACTACATCTCGAATCTGCCCGCTGACGTTTCGCTTAAGACGCTGGCAGCTGCCGTCAAGGCGCGGTGGATCTGTGAACAGGCGCATCAGCAATTGAAGGAAGAGCTGGGGCTCGACCATTTTGAAGGCAGGTCGTGGGCCGGATTACACCGACATGCCTTGATGACGATGATCGCTTACGCCTTCCTTCAATCCCGCCGCCTCACCGCTGCGGGACGGAAAAAAAAGAGTCTCAGGTCCACCGCCACAACCGAGCATGCCGGCCATCAGACAAGCCATCCTCGACCTCTTCGTGCGGCCTCCACCACTACGATGCACGCACTGTGAGATGCTGCTCGCAGGCCACCTTCAGCCAAATCTGCCAAAGTAGTGCTAACACTACTTTGGCATATTTTACGCGGGAATGAGGCCCTGGGGATTCCCGAATCACGTTTTCAATGATTCATGGGTGGTCGGCTTTTTGGAGGGCTGACCAAGGTGGATACGACGTCGAGGTGGGAAGATGAGCTTAGACGCTGGCTCGAGCCATTCCTGGATCGTTTAGGTCACAAGGCTCGGCGGCGGATGTGTCCGCTTTATGTTTCGGGACTGATTGGGCCGGGCGATCGCAAGAGCGTCCAGCCAATGGCGGCGCGGCTGGCGCCGGGCGACTATGATCAATTGCATCATTTCATCGCTGATGGCGTCTGGGACGCGGCGCCGTTGGAAGCAGAATTGCTCGTTCAGGCCGACCGGCTCGTCGGCGGCAAAAATGCAGTGCTGGTCATCGACGACACATCGATGCCGAAGAAGGGCGATCGCTCGGTTGGTGTAGCTCCGCAATATGCATCAACTCTCGGCAAGACGGCCAATTGCCAAACGTTGGTGTCGCTGACGCTTGCGCGCGGTGAAGTGCCGGTAATGGTAGCGCTACGTCTCTTCATTCCCGAGAATTGGACGAGCGATCCGGCACGTCTGAAGCGTGCCGGCGTTCCAATCGAGCATCGCACGGCACGGTCCAAGCCAGAGATCGCGCTGGCTGAGATCGACCGCGTGATCGCAGCCAGTGTTCGCTTCGGTTGTGTGCTGGCGGACGCGGGATACGGATCGAGCGCGCCGTTCCGTCATGCTCTGAGCAAACGCGGCCTCTTGTGGGCAGTTGGTATGTCGCGGCGCCAGAAAGTCTATCCAACCGATGTCACCATGATCTTTCCGACGGAGAAAGCCCGTAAGCCGCGCAAACACCATATCCCGGATATGTCGCCAGTTTCTGCCGAGACGATGCTGGTCGGCGTAAAGTGGCAGAAGATCAGCTGGCGCTGGGGCACGAAAGGCCCGCTAACATGCCTCTTCGCGGCGCGGCGCGTGCGCATCGCGGACGGCCCAAAGCACCGTGTGTTTGATAAAGGTGTCGAGCGTATGCCTGGCGATGAAGTGTGGATCCTGGGCGAACGACGATCGAGCGGAGAGCAGAAATACTACATCTCAAATCTGCCCGCTGACGTTTCGCTTAAGACGCTGGCAGCTGCCGTCAAGGCGCGGTGGATCTGTGAACAGGCGCATCAGCAATTGAAGGAAGAGCTGGGGCTCGACCATTTTGAAGGCAGGTCGTGGGCCGGATTACACCGACATGCCTTGATGACGATGATCGCTTACGCCTTCCTTCAATCCCGCCGCCTCACCGCTGCGGGACGGAAAAAAAAGAGTCTCAGGTCCACCGCCACAACCGAGCATGCCGGCCATCAGACAAGCCATCCTCGACCTCTTCGTGCGGCCTCCACCACTACGATGCACGCACTGTGAGATGCTGCTCGCAGGCCACCTTCAGCCAAATCTGCCAAAGTAGTGCTAGCCCGTCCCGGCGTTGTAGGCGCTGTGGCGGATGCGGCCCAGGCGGGCCATGCCCCGGCTATTCAGAAACTGGTGGCCTTGGGCCAAACAGAGAAATTCGCACAACTGTTTGTCGAGCGGCTGGGCTACCTGTTGCGGCTGCGGCAGGCTGGCATTCTACGCGAGGCCGGACCTTTCGAGAACCTGAAGGAGGGAATGTATCTCTGTAATGCCACGGACGAACGCGAGGCCCGGCGGGTTTTGGAGCAAGATCCATTGTACCGGGCCGGGTTCATCGAGTCTGAATTTACAGTGCGCCGATGGCACATCGCTATAAAATCGTCGCCTCCACCGCATCGTAGTAAAAAGTCTCAATCGTCTTGAATATTCCGCTTGCCCCATTCGATTAGTGCTTCTGGATCATTGATCGGCATAGAAACGGCCTCTTTGGCCGTATTACGTTTGCCGGTCGGTGTATGGGACGTTGGCGGTGTTTTCAGCATCCGCCGCAGCACTTCATCCGTTTTCTGAATTATGCGGTTTTGTCCGCATCACTCTCCAAGAAACTGACCAGTTCCTGCTCCATGGCCCGGTATTGGGCGACTTTAATTTGAAGGGAAAGAAGTTGGAACCGCCTCGCTTCGTGTTTCCTGCCCGGGCGCGCATCGATGCGTGCCTTTGTCGCCTCCATAAAGGCGCGCTCCTCGCGCATGCGATCCAAGTAAGCCTCAAGCTCACGTTTGATCACATTCTTGCTCGCAAGGTTGCCAAAGAAAATACGCAATAGAACTTCATCACGCGTCACCGAAGCGCGAATTGGTTTGCTCATAAATTTCTTGAGCGCCGTTCGGCCGCTCGCGGTTATCGTGTGGATCTGCTTGTCAGGTTTGCCTTTTTGCGCCAGCGACTCACTGGTGATGTAACCTTCCTCCCGCAGTTTATGCAGCGTGTTGTAGATTTGCGGACCGGTTGCGTTCCAGATGAAATATGTCGAGCGCGTGATCGCTCGCTTCAGGTCGTATCCCGATGATGGCTGGATGGTGAGCAAACCAAGAAGGGCAAATCGGAGCGACATGTTATCTACGATCTACTTGGTTGATTGCGCGGCGTTTTGCCCCGAAATACCTGCAACGCACTCGATTTCAGCCGGAGATAAAGCAACACCCTACACCATTCGGTGACACGGGTGGCGGTGGGAATGCGGGTTGGTCCTGCCGCCCGCACGGATCCCGGCTGCCGATGCACGAACCCAACTTAGTCATAGACATCAGGCCCTTTGCGCAAGCCGACCCACTGCTGGGCGTCGTGGCTGCACAGGATCGTGGCGCCTGAGGCCTCGACATGACGGATCTCGGCCAGCGATTTCGCCAGCGCATCGGCGTTCCAGGTGTTGCGCGGGATGATGCCGGTATCGAGCGTCTCGCGCAGGCTCACAGTGTCGCCGGCGAGCAGGAACGTGCCGCTTCGGTCGAGACGCGCGAGTGCGCCCATAGAGCCCGGCGTGTGGCCGGGCAGCGGCAGGAGCACGATACGGCCGTCGCCGAACACATCGCGCTGGCCCTGGATCTCGTCGACCGGCATCGGCTGGTCCCAGTCGGCGGCGATATAGCCGCTGGCCTCGCTGCCCGGTGCCCGAGCAGCGGCCATCTCGTCGGAGTGGACGAGGAAGGTCGCCTTGCGGAAAAACGCATTGCAGCCGCAGTGATCGGGATGCAGGTGAGAATTGATGACCATGTCGATGTCGTCGGGATCGAGGCCTAGTCCGGCAAGGCCGGTCAGCACGTGCTCGCCGGGCTGCATGATCGGAACCATGAGCTTGGCCAGCCCGCCCCATCGGCCTTCCGGGTCCTCCGGCACCGCAGGATGACAGCCGGTGTCGAACAATACGTTGCCCTGGCCATGCCGCAACAGCGCGCTCGAAACGGGAAGCTCGATCGTCTCACCGCGCTCGGCAGCCGGCAGAAAAATATTCTTGCGCATCCTGACGCGGCCGCAGGGCAGAAGGTGCATCTTCATGGCATCTGATCCTTGGCCCTCATGCTGCCGGCCACGGCACTAACCGCCTCGACGATAGGGCATCTGTCCAAAAGTAGGTTTGCCGGCATGGATAGAATTACGCTGATGGCGTCTTTAGAGTACCAAGAGTCTTACTCGAACCACCCTTGAAGCGCGGCCTATCGGGCTGTGCCACGCTCAGCGGTTGGACAGGCCGTTGGCTTGCCAGACTGCGAACGGTTAGTTTTTGATATTCAAGAGTACCGGTCCTCTTCCAGGCAATTTCCTGATCGGTCAGTTGCCTGACGACTTGGGCCGGAATGCCGACCGCAAGTGATCGTGGCGGGATGATCGTGCCTTCACGGACAAAGCTCATCGCCGCGATAATGGCGGACTCGCCAATTTCCGAGCGATCCATAACCACGGCATTCATGCCCACCAAAGCATTCTGTCCGATGTGTGCTCCGTGTATCACAGCACCGTGTCCTATGTGCCCGTCGGGTTCAATGATCGTATCGGTGTTCGGAAAACCGTGAATCACGCAAGTGTCCTGAATATTTGCGCCATCTCGTAACGTTATGCGTCCGAAATCGCCGCGCAAGCAGGCGGCAGGCCCAACATAACAGCGCGGTCCGACGATCACGTCGCCAATGAGTACGGCAGTGGGGTGCACATAAGCCGTTGGATCGACAACTGGGATGAGATCTTCAATCGCAAAACAGTTGTGCATCGGGGTTCCACGGTGTTCGCAATTGCCAAGTCTCGGGGAGGTTCTTGGTCCGGCGCTGGCATGCGACCGTTGCCTGATGACGTAGATATCGCGTCGTCATCGGCCTTCTCGCATAGCCCCACTCCACATGTTCATACCATGGAATAGCCGCCACTAATACTGATGACCTGGCCCGTAATCCAACTACTAAGAGGTGACGCAAGGAGCGTCACGGTCGGCGCTATATCTTCGGGCTGGCCAAGTCGCCGCACCGGATACATCTTGACGAGCATCTCGCGATTAGCATTTAGCCAGACTGGATCGTGTTGGGTCTCAACAAGACCAAGCGCGACCGTGTTCGCGGTAACGCCGGCGCGTCCCATTTCTCGCGCCAGTGATTTCATCAATGCGATCACACCAGCGCGTGCAGCCCCTACGACCGATAGTCCAGCTTCGCCGACACGCGATGAATCGCCAACTATCGCGATAATCCGTCCGTGTCCGCCTTTCTGAAGATGCGGGCCCGCCGTGTGGCAAAGATGAATGGCGCCAAAAAGATTTACCTCGATTTGGCTGCGCCAATCTTCTGGCGTCGTGTCTTTGAACGGCTTTCGGATCGCACGCCCCGCATTGTTCACCACGATATTGAGACTTCCGAAGTCAGCGACGATGCTTTGAACCATGCTGCCCACCGCCGCGAAATCGGCGACATTGGCTTGATAGGAAATCGCCTTCCCGCCTTTAGCATGGATTTCGGACACGACGGCCTCGGCCTCATCAGGCGAGTTATGATGGTGGATTGCGACGGCCGCACCTTCCGCGGCGAGCGACAGGGCAATCTGCCGCCCCACATCCCGGGTGCTACCCGTCACAAGAGCCACACGTTCCTTGAGCTGCATTTCCATAGTTGCCGCCTTTTAGCCTGACGGACGGGCGTTTTCGTCTACCGCGCCTGAAATTTGATCCGCTTAGATGGATACCATATCGCACCGAACGGCATGCTCATATCTGTTGACAGCATTGCTCGGGCAACATCATTATATTAAGATGCTTACATAATAAAGAGCTAACATATGCAAAAGGCTCGGGCGAGCGGCGCCCTCTGGATCGGAGTAAGGTGGCGGCCGTGGAATGTAAGGATGAGCTCCGCGCGCCGAGGGTGAGCGGCGAGGATAGGAGTGGCGCTCGAATCAGCGGGGCCATCGAAAAGAGGTTGAGAAGCTCGTGAAGCCGGCATGGTTCGACTACTACGCTCCGCGCAGCCTGGAAGACGCCCTGCGTATTCTGGGTGATGCCGGGCGGGATGGCAGAGTATTGGCGGGCGGCCAGAGCCTGATACCCATGCTCAACTGTCGCATCCTCAGCCCCGCTGTACTCGTCGACATCAATCGCATCGAGACGTTGAATCGCCTGCATGTTGGAACGGACAGCCTGACCGTTGGTGCCCTGGTTCGGCACGCTGACCTATTGCGCAATGCCCATGTGCGCGATGGCTGGCCATTGCTGGCCGAGGCGACCACGCAGGTCGCGCACCCGGCGATCAGGAACCGCGGAACTGTTTGCGGTAGCGTCTCTCATAACGATCCGGCAGCGGAACATCCCAGTGTGCTGGTGACACTGGATGGCACGGTGGTCATAGCGGGGCGCGCACGCCGCCGCGAGCTGCCCGCGGAAGAGTTCTTCGCTGGCATGCTGTCGACGGCTCTGGAGCCGGGCGAGATGGTAGTGGAGCTGCGCTACCCGCGTCCGCCTGCCGGCACGGGCGTGGCGTTTGTGGAGTTTGCCCGCCGCCTCGGGGATTTTGCCTTAGCTGGCGCGGCCGCCATGCTGACGATGCGAGACGGAGTGTGTGAGAAGGCGCGGCTTACCATCGTCGGTATGGGCGAAGGCCCGTTTCGCGCGCGGGCAGCGGAAGAAGTTCTCACGGCGCGCCGCATCGGCCGCAAGGAATCCGAGGACGCTTTCGCTGAGGCGGCGGCAAAGGTGACAGCCGCGGTCGATCCGGTCGACGATGTGCACGCGTCGTCATCCTACCGCCGCCATCTGGCGGGCGTCATGACAGTGCGGGCTTTGCAGACCGCGCTGGCGCGCACGAGAGGAGAACACGTTGGCTAGGGAACAACGCATCCAGCTAACCGTGAATGGCAAGTCCTACGAGAAGACCGTGCCGGTGCGCCTGTCTCTCGCGGACTTCATCCGGGAACACTTGCATCTCACCGGCACGCATCTTGGGTGCGAGCACGGCGTGTGCGGTGCCTGCACGATCTCGATGAACGGGCGCAGCGCGCGCTCGTGCCTGACGCTGGCGGTGCAGGCCGATCGCGCCGACATCGTCACCATAGAAGGTCTGCGCGCCGAAGACGGCACGCGGCATCCGATGCAGGAGGCATTCCACGAGAATTTCGCTTTGCAGTGCGGCTATTGCACGCCGGGCATGCTCATCACCGCGATCGAGCTGTTGCGGGACAATCCCAATCCCGATGAGCAGGAAGTGCGCGAAGCGTTATCGGGCAACCTTTGCCGCTGTACCGGCTACCAGTCCATCGTCAGCGCTGTACTGGCCGTGGCGCGCAAGGGGCAGCCGGTTGAAAAGTGAGGCCGGCAGAGCGCGGGAAACCGGGTCGCGCGGGGGTCATAGGGGGTTGGTTTGATGTCGGATACGCGCTTCGTCAATCAGAGGACCGTTGGCACGTCGGTGCTGCCGGACGAGGCAATCCCGCTGGTCGAGGGCGAAGGCCGCTTCCTCAATGATATCCGGCTGCCGGGCACGTACCACGTAGCCTTTCTGCGCAGTCAGCATGCCCACGCCCGCCTCCGTTCTGTCGACGCCGGTAAGGCGCGGGAACTGCCCGGAGTAGTCAAAGTGTTGACGGGCAAGGAGCTTCTGGGAAAGGTTGATCCGTTCCGCAGCATGCCCAACCGTTTCTCCGGGGGCGAGTCGGTCCAGCACTGGCTCGCAGTCGATAAGGTCCGGTTTTGTGGCGAGGCGATCTGCGCCGTCGTGGCTGAGGATCGCGCCACCGCCGAAGATGCCGTGGAACTCATCGAGGTTGACTACGAACCGTTGCCGGCGGTGACGGATCCGCGGTTTGGGCGAAAGGACGACGCGCCGCTTGTGCATGACACCTGCCCGAACAACTACCTCATTAAGCGAGAGTACGAACGCGGCAATGTGGATGAAGCATTTCGGAGCGCCCACCTCGTGGTCAAGCGGAAGTTTCGGATCGGCCGCAAGCAGGCGCTGTGTCTGGAAGGTCGGGGCTGCGTCGCCGCCTATCGGAACAGCACATTTGTCCTGACGCATGTGGATGAGCCACCAGCTCCCCTATGTCGTGCGCCATTACATCGCCAAGCATCTCCACCTAGCCGAGAACGACGTTCGCGTCGTCGCTCCGCATACCGGTGGTGGCTTCGGCCAGAAGGCCTCGATTTATCCCGAGGAGTTCGTCTGTGCCTATCTCGCACTGGAGCTGCGCCGTCCGGTGAAGTGGGTCGAAGACCGGCTCGAGAACATGGTTGCCTCCACCCATGCCCGTGACCAGTACATCGAAGTCGAGGTGGCAGTGGACCGGGACGGCCGCATCCTCGCGCTCAGCTCGGATATCTGGGTGGATGTCGGCGCGTACTCCACGTATCTTTGGTCGGCGGGCATGGAGCCGCTGCAGACTGCCGGCCTCATGCCCGGGCCCTATAAGATCAAGGCCATGCGTTACCGGACCCGCGGCGTGGCCACCAACAAGACGCCGGTTGGCCCCTATCGGGCGGTGGGCCGCCCATCGGCGTCGGCGTCGCTGGAGCTGCTGCTGGACGAGGTGGCGCGCCGGCTCGAGCTCGACCCGGTGGAATTGCGCCGGCGCAATTTGATCCCCATCGAGTCGATGCCCTATCGCAACGCCAACAATCTCGTGCACGACAACGTGAATTACTTGCCATGCCTGAATCTCTCCATCGCGAAGGTGGAGTATGAGCGACTGCGCGCCGAGCAGCGCGAGCCCTCGGCCAACGGCAAATTCCGCGGCATCGGTGTGGCCTGCTACGCGGAGCTCACCGGGCTTGGCACCAGCACGGCAGTCGGTCCCGGAACCCTGCTGCAGCCCGGTCGCGATGCCGTGACGCTGCGCCTGGAAACGACCGGCGTCCTACCATCGCGGCAGCGCTTGCCTCCCAAGGCCAGCGGATCATGATGGCGATGCGGCAAGTTGCGTCTGACGAGCTCGGCATCAGCGCTCTACGACATCACCTGCCTGACCAACGACACTGCCATGGCGCCTTACGGTTTCGGCACCTTTGCGTCGCGGACCGCCGTGCTCGGGAGCGGGGCCGTCATTCAAGCCGCGAAGGAATTGCGCCGGCGCATTCTGGCCTTGGGCGCGCACTTCTTGAAGGTCTCCGCCGACGACCTCACGATCGTCAACAGCATGATTCAGACGGTCGATCGCTCCAAGAGCATGCCCATTCATGAGATGGCGGAGAAGAGCTATTTCTCCGCCAAGGACATCCCGCCGGAGCTCAATCCGGGCTTTGAAGTCACCGCTTTCTACGATCCCAAATACGGCAGCTTTGCCGCCGGCGCGCATATCGCCGTGGTGGACGTCGATCCGCAAACGGGCGACGTAAAGATCGTACGCTACTTGGCTACGGAAGACGTCGGCACCATCATCAACCCCGCGGTGGTCGAGGGACAGATCATCGGTGGCATCGCGCAGGGCATCGGAGAGGCGCTGTTGGAGGAGCTGGTGTATGACGACGCTGGTCAGCCGCGCACGGTGACTTTGGCGGACTATCTGATCCCCTCCGCCTTGGAAATTCCCCAAATTGAGCTTCATCACGCCAACACGCCCTCCGCGGCGCTGGGCGGCTTCAAGGGCTGCGGCGAGGGCTCGATCATCGGCGCGGTCGGCGCGGTGGCCTGTGCGGTTGCCGATGCGCTGAGCCATCGCGGCGGCGACATCCATGAATTCCCAGCCACGCCGGAACGGGTGCTGAAGGGATTAGGCGTGCTGCCGAGCGAGGCGTAAGTCGGGAACGTGCGCGGTGCCAGTCCGGGTGGGATCAACGGGCACCGACGTCACGAGGTGCCGTCGAGGCGTCGTCCACGAGATTTAGGAGTGAGCACACGATAGGCTTCATGGACATGCGGGAGTGGATGGAGCGCCTCGAGAAGGAAGGCGAGCTGCGGCGGATCACGGCTGAGGTCGACTGGGACCGCGAGGTCGGGGCCATTGCCCGACGTGTTCTCGAAAAGAAGGGGCCCGCCCTCCTGTTCGAGAATATCAAAGGCTACACGAGCGGTCGTTGCGGAAAGGTTTTCGTGAGCGGGCTCGGTGCTCGATCGCGCCTAGCGCTTGCCCTCGGTCTTCCGCGCGATGCCACCAATCGCGAACTTGTCCAGCACGCGATGAAGAAAAACCGCGAGACGATCGCCCCAGTGGTCGTCGGCACCGGAGTGGTGAAGGACGTTATCATACGTGGCGAGGCCATCGACCAGACGGAGTTCCCCGTTCCGAAGTGGCACTATCTCGGGCCTCTGGAATCGGATGTTGATCGATGCCACGCGCTCATGGAAGAACGCGCGCCGTCCGGAATGGGGAGGTGAGCGTTTTCCGCCCACCGTGCGACCAGCCCTCGAAGACGAGGCGCGCGTGCGAGCCCGCTGGTCGGAATACGGGCTTGGCGACCTGTGACCGAAATTGTGCGATCCACGACGCGGCAGGAAGATCGCCGAACTCGGACGGGGGACACCGAAGTCACAGGCTTCCCGCCAATCAATTCGATCGCCGTTCAACCGACAAGAAAAAACAACGTTTGGTTAAACGCCTAGCCGACCTTTGCTACGCTGTGGAGATCAAGCGGCTCGCCGCTTGAGCCATGATTTGTGGCACCGCCCAAGAGTTTGTGGCGCCGTCCGAGAAAGTGAATTTCTTCTTAGCGTCATTGCATCAATTGTAGTCCCCATGTTGCAATTTCTAGACGGAACTGAATTCCGCTGCAAAAAAAACTCATGAGCGGTAACGCAGTTCAATTCCACCATCAGTATTCCGATATCGGATGAAATAAAATGACATAAAATCTCCAGCGGGCGGGGCTAGGGACCAGATCCAACCATAGCAAGGATCGGAGAGACTTGGGGTTTTACGCGTGCCCCTCATTGCTATCGACCTCTTTAGTAGGCCATACTTTTTCGCCCGCAAAAATGAACTCTATTCCACAAACGTCTCCGATCGACCAATCCAAGTTTTCAGGAATTATGACTACCTCAAGTTCGGCTTCTGGGCCGCTAGCGAGAGATCCAAATTCTTCTACAATCGAAACAAGAACGGGATCATCACGGTCAATCATTAGCATGTCAGAAATTAGCACTGGCCGCCGCATTTGACGGTAAGTTTTTATTGAATTCATCTGCAGCACTCGCAAATCGACAACATTTCCTTTTCGTGTTAAAAGTTTTTCAATGGCAACTTTGCTCAACGAAAAGACCCCAGGGGATCTATTTAAAACGACTTTTGTGGCCGGATGAGTATCGTGCAACATGGCTTTTCGCGTTAGAAATGAGATAAATGTTTCGCAAAGAATGACGAGCCTCGATTAATTAAAGTAGTTTAAATTTGCTATAGTTTCAACATTATTCGGCTAAGCTTCACGCCATCACTAGAGACACAAGTGAAGCTTTAGTCACCACTTGAGGCCAAATGTCGTCCTTTCGCATTTACCCACAGCGCCGACCGTTAGGACACGGGCGCGTAGATCCCGCCAATGCTCCCGTCAAGCCGCGCGACGCGAGTACACTGATCGTCTGGCGTCACGGCCTTAAGGGCGCGGAGGTATTGATGGGTCGGCGCTCGCGCGGCGCGGCATTCGTGCCAGATTTCTTCGTCTTCCCCGGTGGCCGCGTCGATCCCGGCGACTACGCTATCCGTCCAGCGACACCGCTCGATCTCGCTGCCCCCAAGCACATGGGGGTGCGCGGGGATTCCTCGCTAGCCGAGGCCCTCGCCATCGCGGCGGTGCGCGAGGTCTTCGAGGAAACCGGTTTGCTACTGGCTGGAAGCGGTGACATCGGCGAGGCCGCAAACGCCGAATGGGCGCATTGGAAGGCATGCGGCCTCGCGCCCCAGCTTGATCGCCTCACCTATTTCGGCCGTGCCATAACTTCGCCTATCAGCCCGATTCGCTTTCACGCGCGCTTTTTCATCGCTCGCGCGGAGGCGCTGCAAGGCGAGCTCGCCGGCTCGGGCGAACTCTGCGAGCTCGGGTTCTATCCAGTGACCGAAGTGCTAGCGCACATGCCGATCGTCGATGTGACCGAATTTATGCTCAACCGCGTAACCAGCTACGTCGCCGCGACACTGCATTTCAATCACCGGACACCGGTGTTCTCGTACAATGGCGAAGTGCCCTTCGTGCACTACGAGTAAGTAACCTTTGCGGGACGGTATTGTTTGCTTGCCGTTTATAAACGAATGGCCGACGCTGGCCTCAGAGCCATTGACGAAGCAACCATGAGGAGACGGGATTTGGCTGAATTCTTGACCGATCAGCAGCGCATCATCCGTGACCACGTGCGCCAATTCGCGACGCGCGAACTGGCGCCCAACGCAGCCCAATGGGATAGAGAGGCCGCCCTGCCCAACTCGATCGTCGCGAAGCTAGGAGAAATAGGGCTACTCGGAATGATGATCGACGCCGAATATGGCGGCAGCTTCTCGGACAATGTCTCGTTCTCGCTGGCGGTAGAAGAGGTGGCGGCAGCGTGCGGCAGCATATCGGTGCTGGTGCAAGTCCACAACGCGGTGGGCTGCCGGCCCATCGCCGCCTTTGGTACCGATGAGCAGAAACGCCAATGGTTACCCGAACTGGCGTCCGGGAGGCGCATCGGCGCCTTTTGCCTGACCGAGGCCCAAGCCGGCTCGGACGCGGCAAACCTCCGCAGCCGGGCCAAGCTTAGGGATGGCAAATGGGTGCTGAATGGAGAAAAACTGTTTGTCTGCAATGGACGCCGCGCTGGGGTGGCGGTCGTGTTCGCTGTGACTGATCCCGAGTTGGGTAAAAAAGGAATCTCGGCCTTTATCGTGCCAGCCGAAGCACCCGGGTTCATCAAGCAGCGGCAAGAAGACAAAATGGGCATGCGGGCCTCAGACACCTGCGCCTACACCTTCGACAATTGCAAAATCCCCGAGGCCAACCTGCTGGGCAAACGCGGCCAGGGGCTGAACATCGCCCTCGCCAATCTGGGCGCCAGCCGCACCGCCATCGCCGCCCAGGCCACCGGTATCGCCCGAGCCGCCCTTGAGCATTCCGTGAAGTACGCCCGCGAGCGGGTACAATTCGGCAAGCCCATCATCGAGATGCAAAGCGTGTCCAACCTGTTGGCCGACATGCAGGTGAAGATCAATGCCGCGCGCTTACTTTGGCTGCACGCCGCCCGCACCCGTGATAGCGGCGAACCAGCAGTAGCAGAGGCTTCCCAGGCCAAGCTTTTCGCCTCGGAAATGGCGGAATGGGTGTGCTCCAAGGCCATCCAGGTTCATGGCGGCTATGGCTATATGGTCGACTTCCCTGTGGAGCGGCTCTACCGAGACGCCCGCCTGACCCAGATCTACGAGGGCACCAGCGAGATTCAGCGTCTGGTCATCGCGCGGTATTTGTAGTCTTGGTCCTTTTCACACCCGTATTTCATCAGGACCCAGAGAGTGCAGAAGCAAACCGGAGGACGTTGTGACGATGGAACGTCTGTCGCACAGCATGGGCTCGGCCAGAGCTAGGTCATCCATATGAGCAGTGTCCGGTGACTGCCGCGCAGTCGATGACGAGGCGGTGCCCGCCGCAAAGCAATGTTGAATCGATGACGGAGAAACAGGTTCTCGGCTTCGAGCCTGCGTCGCGACTTGAACATGTCGGCGACAAACATTCCGAGCGCGTGCAGGATCGCAAACATCAATCCGAATGATGTGATGATTCTGCCTCACGATACGAATTCACGCCGGATCAGATTTTCGGAAAGGGAAGGCTCGTGTTTCTGGGAACCTTTATGGCCCTGCGCCAGAAGCCAGATCGTCTGGTAGTGCCGCGCCGCGCACACGTCTTCGCAAGCTCGATAACGAGCCGCCAAATCTTCGATGCTCAGGTGGTTCTCGACATGGGCCATGGCGCGCCTCCGCAATTCATGGCCGCTCACGCTAACCGCTTCGACCCGAAAAGGGAATCCGGCTTGCCTAAGTCATTTACTCGGAAACCGTATTAGATCTGCGGCCTGCACTAGTGTGAGTTACCGCTCCCACTCCGATTGAAACTTCATTAAGGTTTTTGACAGGTCAACCCGATCACCGCCGACATGCCGCCATGCGACGTGCCTTCGTGCAGCTCCAATTCCTCTTCCGTAAAGACCATGTCCTGGAAGCCGGCGAATGCCTTTTCAAGCATTGGTCTTGTGTAGAGTTGATCGAGCCGCTTCGGGCCGCCCGTCCCATAGGCAAGCTGCTTCGGGGTGTAACCCTGGATGATGAGAAGGCCACCCGGCTTGAGCGCTTTGCGCATACCGGCCCACTTCGACGCTCGCTCCGCGGGCGTCGAGAACTGAGTGAAGATTTCGCAAACCAGGTCGTACGCGGCCCCTGGATAGGCCCAACTGTGGACGTCGGCGAGTTCGAAAGTAATGGTCACATCACGCTCCCGCGCGAGCGCACGGGCCTTGTCCTGCGCCGTCGGCGAGAAATCGATCGCATGCACGTCTAGCCCCTGCTCTGCAAGCCAGACGCTGTTACGCCCCTCGCCGTCGGCAACGGCCAATACACGGCCCGATGCCGGCAGCAGGGGTTTGCATTTGGCAAGAAAATAGTTGGGCACCTTGCCAAAAGCATAGCCGGGAGCACTGTAACGTGCTTCCCAACGCTTGTATTCCTCGCTCTCGCCGCCCATCCCGTCTTCTCTATTTGTCGGCCCGAATATCGGCCTTGCGGACGATCGCTTCATTCGCGCTGGTCTCACGTTTGATGCGGCCGACAAAGGCCTTCAGGTTTTCGTTGGCTGGAATCGCCCCGAACACTGCAAACTTTTGGGCAACATCCGACTCTGCCAAAACGGCCCGCACGTCAACCTCCAACTTGTGCACGATGTCAGCGGGCACCCCCTTCTGAACGAAAAGGCCCGACCACACCGTGTACTCGAAATTCGCAACGCCCTGCTCAGCGAGTGTCGGCCAATCGGGGTGCGAGGCGATGCGTTGGGATGTCGCCAGCCCAATCACCTTAAGGCGCCCGGAACTAATCAATGGCATGACGCCGGCCATGGCATTGAAGCCGATCGGCACTTCCTTGCTGGCCACGGCAACAGCGGCCGGCGCGCCGCCTCGGTAAGGAACGTGCTGGAATTTCGTGCCGGTCGCGTCTTCGAACATGATGGCCGCAAGATGGGGAGCCGTCCCAATGCCAGGCGATGAATACGGGATCTCACCCGGCTTTGCTTTCGCGGCCGCGATGACGTCTCGCACGGTCTTGTAAGGGCTATCCGAGGGAGCGACGAGGACCAGCGGATTGATCGAAACCAGCATCACCGGGATGAAGTCGTTGACGAAGTATTTCTGCGCGCCTTTTTGGATAAACGGCGTGGTGGTCACCTCCGGGCTGGAGGCAAACATGAGCGTATAGCCGTCAGGTTCGGCGCGGGCGGCGGCGGCATCTGCAATCATTCCACTGGCGCCTGAGCGATTTTCGACGATAACCTGTTGCCGCCATTTTTCAGTGAGCTTTTGCGCGATGATGCGCGCGGCGACGTCGGTGATGCCGCCGGGCGCCCAACCGACCATGATGCGTACCGGCTTGGTCGGATAGTCCAGAGCCTGAGCGGAACAAACAAGACAGAGCGAAGCAACGACAGCCCAAAGCAGACGCATATTATCCTCCCTTTTGTATTCGCTTTACGCGTTCTTTATTTCCGGTGGCCGTCGATCGAAAGCCGGCAGACAAACCCTCGAAACCGTTTGCAAGGAACAAACCCGCGGCTGCGACCTCAGCGGGTTCGCTGCCGAGCCCTTCCCTTGTCGTTCAAAGATCCAGATAAGGATCGTTCATGCGCTTGTCGTTGCGCCTCTTCTGAACCAGCTCCTCGCCGGTCTTCCAGTATTCGCTTCGCGCCGCGCGGTCGGCCTCGACCTGGAACTCCTCCGGCCACTGGCCGAGCGAATAGCCGTACCAAGGCATTTCCGGCTTGAGCGCCGGCAGACCGAGCTCTTCCCAGATCACCTTGGCGTCCTCCATGTACTTCCTGGCCGGCAGCGAGATCGGCGGGAACGGACGCTTCAGCATGGCGTTGATCAGCATGGCCGAGTCGGTGGCCTCGTAGTGATTGTCGTCCGCGCCGGTTCTCGGTCCGTGGCCCATGTCCTTGTGATCCAGAACGCGCATGTCCTGATGCGGCCGCATCCGGTAGGCCATCGCCCAGAACACCATGTCCAGATTCTCGGGATCGATATCCTCGTTGACGGCGATCGTCATCTTGCCGACCGACGAGGAATAGGCCGAGGCGCCATAGAGCGCGCGCCAGACTTCCGCCTCCAGCGTCCCGGTTTTCATCTGGATGATGATCAGCTTGCGCAGGTTGGTCAGCGGCTCGTGCATGAACACGCGGCTGACGCCGCTGATATTGAGGTGGTGGCGCAAGTGGTGCAGGAACGCCGGCTCGTAGGCGACCCGCTTGATCAGGCTGCTTTCGCTGGGCGTCACCTGGCTGATGATCGAGACCAGAACGGCATCCTTGCGGCGGGTGATCGCGGTCACGTCCATGAAGGAGTTGTATTCCTTCAGGTTCATGTAGCCGTGCGACTCGCCGAAGCTGCCTTCCGGCTCCAGCCATTCGGTGTCGATATAGCCTTCGACCACGATCTCGGCTTCCGCCGGCACGATCAGATCGACGGTTTTCGCCTTGCAGACACGGATCGGGGCGCCAACCAGCCCGCCGGCAACCGCGAGCTCATCCAGATGCTTCGGCAGTTTGTGGACCGAGGTGAAGGTGATCGCCGGCGGCGCGCCCAGCACCAGCGCCACCGGCATCTTTTCGCCGCGCGCCTTGTACTTCAGCCAGTGGTCGTAGATGCCCTGGTTGAGTTCGACCTCAGGGTTCATGCCCAACCGGGTCGGGCTTTTCACCATGGCCCGGTAGTTGCCGATATTCTGAAGTCCGGTGTCGGGGTCCTTGGAAATGAACATCGAGCAGGAAGCATACGGCGCATTGTCGAAGCCCGGGGTCGAGATCGGGATCGGCAGGCTGTCGACGCCTTTGCCCGGCTGCTTGAGCTCCTCGCCCTGCACCACGATTTCGTGGCAGCGGCGGATTATCGATCATTTCCGGCGTAATCGGATTTTGCTCGGCGTGGTCCCATTTCTGCTGGATCTTGTCGACCTCGCAGCCGATGCCGATGCTGTAGATCTCGCGATTGGAGGCGAGGATGCCGACCGCCACCGGAATGTCGTAGCGGCGGCCGGTGCTGTCGGTCGACGTTCTCGAACAGAGAAGGCCTTGCGCTCCGACTCCGGAATGCCGCCACGGAATTGCCAGCGCACCAGTGGGTGCATCTCGGAATCCTTGTTGATCGGCCGCTTCACGCGGATCAGAAGGCCGGCCTTCTCCAACGCGGCGATGTGGGCGTGCAAATCCGGGTATCCTGATTTTTCCATATTTTCTCTCCGCCGGGCCTCCGGCAAATTTGGGTCAAGCACATTCATTTTATCCGTCACTCCGGTGTCATCGTCGGGGCTCGCGTCGAAGACGCTTGGCCCGTCCACTTTTTAATTTCCTCGATTTCGATTTCGGTTTCTTGACGGTACGAACTTCGGTATTCATCTTCACGTCCTTGCGCCGCCGTTTCTCCAGCTCTTTGCCAGTTACGAAATAATCGCCGCGTGTTGCGCGCGCCGCCGCCTCATCGAACTCCGGTGACCATTCGCCGAGGGAATAGCCGAACCACGGCGACTCCGGCTTGAGCGTGGGAAGTCCGAGCTCTTCCCAGATCACCTTGGCGCGTTCCATGAATTCACGTTTGGGCAATGAGATCGGCGGGAAGTTTTCCTTGAGCGTTGCATCGATCAGAACCGACGCGTCCTGGCCGCCATTGCGCTGGCTGCGTGGGCCGTGGCCTTGGTCGCGATGCGGCAGAATATGGAAGTCGAGGCTCGGATTGGCGCGATAGGACATCGCCCACAGGATCGCGTCGGCATTGTCGGGATCGATGTCCTCGTTCACCGCGATGACGTATTTTCCGGCCGCTCGATGGAGTACGGCTGCGCCGTAGAGTGCCCGCCACACTTCCGTTGCCGGCGCATCGCGCTCCATCACCAGCAACAGCACTTTTCGGATGTTGGTCAGCGGCTCGTGCATCGAAACCCGCTTGACGCTTTTAATCCCAAGCTCATTCCGGAGATGATTGAGGAACAGCGGCTCCATCCCGATCCGTTTGATCAGGCTCGATTCCGAAGGCGTCACCTGCGAAATGATGGACGTGAGCACCGCGTCGTGCCGCCGTGTAATCGCGGTCACATCCATGAAGGCGTTGAATTCCTGGAGGTTAATGTGGCCGTGCGATTCGCCAAATGGCGCCTCCGGCTCGAGATATTCGGTGTCGATGTAGCCTTCGATGACGATCTCGGCTTCGGCCGGCACCAGCAGATCGACGGTCTTCGCCTTCACCACATTGATGGGCGCGCCGACCAGCGCGCCGGCGACATGCAGCTCATCGAGTGTCTCGGGCAACTTCTGCACCGAGGCGAAGGTGACGCAGGGCGGCGCACCGAGCACGACGGCCGCTGGTAGCTTCTTGAAGCCGCGCTCGCGTAGTTTTTCCCAGTGGTTGTATATGCCCGGACGCAGCTCGAGCGACGGATTCATGCCGAGACGCCGCCGCGACTTCACTTGGCCGCGGTAGTTGCCCATGTTCTGAATGCCAGTATCCGGATCCTTGGTGATATATTGTGAGAGCGTCGTGTAAGGTGAGATGTCCCAACCGGGCGTCGAAATGGGAAGCGGAATGCCATCTAGCCCCTGCCCGGGCTTGTCCAGCGCCTTATCAGTGATGACGATTTCGTGGCAGGGCGCGTCTTTGACGACGTTCGGCGGGATCGGACTCTGCGCCGCGCGCAGCCAACGCGCGTCGATCTCATCGAATTGGCAGCCAATCCCGATGCGGTAGATTTCGCGATTAGCAGCCAGTCCGCCGACCAGCACCGGAATGTCGTATTTGCGGCCTTTGCTGTCGATGACGTTCGTGAACAGGAAGGCCTTGCGATCCTTCTCTTCGATACCGCCGCGAAACTGCCACCGCACCAGCGGGTGCATTTCGGTATCTTTGTTGATCGGCCGATCCACCTTGATCAGCAATCCCGCTTCGTCCAGTGAGTGAATGTGATCGTGAAGGTCGGGATAGGGCCGGCCCAGAGCATGTGGCGGTGTCCGTTTCGGCTTGGTTCTGGTGTCCATGGTTCACGTCATTTCTAGTCTTTGTTACTGCGCCTGAAGGAACGGTCGCCAATCTGTTGCCGGAAGGACAAATTAGGATTGTGCAAGCAGCACGAACGGCGCCGCTCGCGCGGTTAGTGCTTGGCAATCCCGGCTGTTTCGGCGAGCTCTGCGTTTGTCTTAAGTTCTTCCCGTATGAACGCGTTGAACCGTTCGATGGTCATCGGCTCCGATTGCACGCCGATATTTTCCAACTTCTGCTGAACTGTCGGATTTTCCAGGGCCCGCGTTATCTCGGCGTTGAGTTTGTCGACGATGGCCCGCGGCGTCTTTGCCGGCGCAAACACGCCAATCCAGAAGTTATAGTTGGAATTGGGGTAGCCAGCCTCCAGCGTGGTCGGCACGTCAGGCAGCGCCTTTACGCGCATTTTGCTGCTGACCGCTAGCGCCAGCAGATTGCCATTGCGGATGAAGGGCAGCGCGGCGAGGAGCGGCGAGTAATAGATGTCGATCCGGCCTGCGATCGCCTCGGTCAGCGCCTGCGGTGCACCCTTGAACGGAATGACCGTCGCCTTGAAGCCGGCGGCCTGCCGGAACCGCTCCATGGTGAGATAGATGGGACCGCCGACCCCAGTCGAACCGAAGGTGACCGATGTCGTCTTCGCCATCGCGACCAACTCCTGAACCGTACGAATATGTTTGGAAGGAGCGATGACAAGCACGTTGGGCATGTTGCCGAGCGTCGAGATCCCGACAAACTCCTTGATTGGATCGTAACCGAGATTAGGAAAGGTCGCCGGCGCAATCGTGTAGCCTGACGAGGCCGCCAGCAGGGTGTATCCGTCCGGGGACGCCTGGCTCGCGATGTGCGCGCCAATTGTGCCGCTTGCGCCCGGCTTGTTTTCGATAATGATGGTTTGGCCGAGCTGCTCCTTCACCTGCTCGAACACGATACGCGGAACGATGTCGGCCGCGCTGCCGGGGCTGTAAGGCACAATGACGCGAATGGGGTTGCTCGGCCAGTCTGCGGCCCGGCTCGCGCCGGCCACGCTCAGCGACACGACAACAGCTGTGGCAAACATCCATTTCAAAGCACGATTGTCTAGGCGAAGCATCCGCCTTGCACCAAGCCCATCCGACGCACACCGATCACCCGCATTACGTTGCGACCGGGTTTCCACGTTAGTCTGGTGTTTCGCGGCCCTCCAGCAAGCATAGTCACGCTGGTGACGTCGCGTAAAAATGGTGTTGCTCACAGTGTTTCCTCATTTTTTATTTTGCACCTTTTTGGCACTGAGCTAGGACGCATTCCCGCAATTCTCCAAATTCTCCGGTCGATTGGGCGATTGGGCGATTAATGCGACATCGGGATAATGACAGCGCCGATCAGAACCCCGATAAGCTTCCCGTCGTCTCCACTCCTATGAAGCCTCGCTAGTCGACAAGATCGGACTTGGCGACCGCATCTAGACCGGCCGCGCGTCTGGCCGGCCGGGAGCGGCGTGCTCCCTTTCCGCCCGTCCAGCGCCGAACCTTGCCGATTTCGATATCGAACAGGTCGAGCACACGGCCGAGCGTGTGATCGATCATATCGGCAAGTGATTGCGGCTGCGCATAAAAAGCAGGAACCGGCGGGTAGACGATCGCACCCGCCTCGGTGACCGCCGCCATGGTGCGAATGTGGCCGATGTGCAGCGGCGTTTCACGCAGCAACAAGACGACGCGCCGACGTTCCTTCAACGCCACATCTGCCGAACGCGCGATGAGGTTGCCGGTGGTACCGGTTGCGATCTCGGACATGGTCTTGATCGAACAAGGAGCAACGATCATGCCCATCGTCTTGAACGATCCGCTTGAGCACGCAGCGCCAATATCGCTGTACGAGTGCACGACGGTCGCCAGCCGTTCGACCTGAGCCACTTTCAGATCGGTCTCGTATGCCAGCGTCGTCTGTGCCGCGCGCGACATGACCAAGTGGGTCTCGATACTGCACTCCTGCAGCAGTTCAAGCAACCGCACCCCGTAGATGGCGCCCGACGCACCGCTGATGCCAATAATAAGCCGGGGTCTTTGCTTGTCAGTTGACACGGTCATACCATCTCTCCGAATGCGTTCATGCCTAGACCAGCGGCCTGCCTATAGATTACTGCGCTAAAATTCCGGCGGCCTTGGCAAGCTCGGTATTGATGACAAGCTCTTGTTTGACGAACGCGGCAAACTGCTTGTCATCCATCGACATCGGCTGAACGCCGAGTTTGGCGAGTTTTTCCCGGACTTCCGGCATCTGCAAAGCCTTGCCGATTTCCTTGCTCAGCTTGTCGACGATAGCAGGTGGCGTCTTGGCCGGCGCGAAGATGCCGAGCCAAAACCGATACGCGGAATTCGGGTAACCGGCTTCTTCGGACGTGGGAACATTAGGAAGCGCCGGCGAACGCATTGGACTGCTGACCACCAACGGAATCAGTTTGCCGTCGCGGATCAACGACAGCGCTGGCAGGACCGGCGAGTAATATGCATCGATACGGCCGGTCATGGCCTCGACAAGCGCTTCTGGAGCCCCTTTGAAAGAGATCGCCTGCGCTTTGAATCCGGCGCTTATACGCAAACGCTCCATCGCAAGCTGAATCGGGCTGCCGACCCCGATCGAGCCGAACGTGACTGGCCGCTGTTTCCCCAAGGCGACGAATTCTTGAATTGTCTTAATATTTTTCGAGGGCGAAACGACGAGGACATTGGGCAGATTTCCGAGCGCCGCGACTGGAGCAAAGTCCTTGATCGGATCGTAGGGCATATTCGCCACGGTCGAGGGCGCGATCACGAAGGCTGATGAATGGGCCAGAAGAGTGTAGCCATCCGGGTCTGCCACGGCCACCGTACGGCCACCGATCGTGCCGCTCGCGCCCGGACGGTTTTCGACAATGATCGGCTGTCCCAGTTGCTTCGACAATTGTTCGAAAACAATCCTTGGTACAATATCGAGCGCGCTTCCGGCGCTGAGCGGCACGATGACCCGAATTGGCCGCGTCGGCCAATTCTCGGCATGCACCAAACTGGCCGTCATCAGTGCCGCAGTTGCGGTCGCAACAACCAAGCCCATTTTCTTGCGCATTTTATCCTCCACAACTCAGATTTTTATTGGCTTGAGCTTCAACCTATTCTGCGACGGCCCTTAAGCATCGGATCTGCGGGGAATTCCGACGCCAATCGGTAAGAACTAGCTAACTGTGACGATCCTCCCTGGTTGACGGCGTGTTCATGCCGGCAGCTTCATCCGCGCCGCCCAGTCCTCGCGAAGCTTGTCGCGCAAGACTTTGCCCCGGTCATTCTTCGGCAAATCCGCTACGAAGATGATCTGCTTGGGCGTCTTCGCCGGCGTGAGATATTGCTGGCAGTGTTGGCGCACGCCGGCCTCGGTCAGGTCAGGCTCCTTGGCGACGACATAGCACGCGACTTCCTCACCGTAGATTTTGTCAGGTACGCCAATCGCGGCGCCGTCGAGAATGCCGGGATGCTTGAGCAGGACCGCATCGATCTCCAACGGGGCGATGTTCATGCCGCCACGAATGATCAGGTCCTTGGTCCGCCCGGTAATACGGACAAAGCCGTCCTCATCCATGATGGCGAGGTCGCCGGTCTTGATGCGATTAGGCCGGATCGCCTCGATCGTGCCGTCATCGCGCAAGTAGCCGACCGCGGTCTGCGGACCGCTGGCGGTGACCTCGCCTTCGACGCCGACCGGACAGGCCTTGCCTTCGCCGTCGACGATCTCGAATTCCTGATGCAGCGCCGGCACGCCGACGGTACCCAATCTGAATTTGTAATGGCGGTTGCCGCATACCCAGCCTGCCTCCGACATCCCATAGAGCTGCAGCAGGTGGACGCCGTACATCTCTTCGAACTGTTTCCATTGCTGTTCGGTGAGCGGTGCCGTGCTACAGGTCATCAGGCGCAGCGTCGGGATATCCTTGGCGGAATAGCCCAGCGGCTTGTTGAGCAGCATGTTAAGCACCGTGGGCACCCCGGCGGAGAAGGTGATGCCATGGTTCTTGATCCACTCGAAGAAACGGCTATGCGAGAAGCGCTTGGCGATGTGCATCGTCAGACCCTTCTCCAGGAAGGGCATCAGGCTGAGCACCTGCGCCGAATTCCAGCCGAACGAACGATATTCGAGCGTGCGATCGTTCTCGGTTAGCCCCAGGAATTCCAGTGTCGACAATCCGCTGAGCCAATAGGCGGCGTGATCGTAAACCACGATCTTGGGCCGGGCTGTGGTCCCGGAGGTACAGAACATGCAGGAGATGTCTTCCGGATTATTCCGCTCGGGCATTGCATCGCCGCTCGTGCCCACAGGCAGCATAGAGAAAAATTTATCATTCGGGTCCTTGGCGCCGCCCGCCGACCATCGACCAAAGCGCATACGCGGCGCGGGGTGATCGCCGACCAGAACGGCAATGTCCAGATCCTTGTGGCACAGGATCAGAGCCGGGTTGACCGCCCGCGTCAGCTCCACCATCATTTTTTCGTTGATCTCGATATTCAACGGGCAGACCACGGCGCCAATGCGCCATGCCCCGAACCAGATCAGGAGCTTCTCCAGGTATTCGTCGGAGAGGAGCAGAATGCGGCTCCCCTTCCGGATGCCCCTGCTCTTGAAGAAGGCGGCAATGTCGGTCGTGACCTGTTCGAGTTCACCGAATGAAATCGATGAACTCTGATCGAGATCGACGATCGCGGTCTTCTGGGGATCGCGCGCCTTGTGCTTGGCGAACAATTCGGCAATCGGCTGATAAGGAATGGCCAGCTGATGATTTCCGAAAACGCCCGCCATACTAAACTCCCCGACTGCGAAGGCTTTAGCGCCCGGTCTTTGCCAGCAGCTTGGTCCACCCCGCCAGACGCCCGGTCGCGTTGGCGATCTGGTCCTTGGTGAAGAAGTCCTCGAGCTTCACGCGGTCGACCGGATAGACAGGCCGCATGAAATCCTCCTCAAAGCCGTAGGGGACGGTGGCATCGATGCCCATGCCACCCTCGTAGCGCGTATTGGTCGCGGTCCATTCGCGGTCGCCGGCGGTCATGCGCTCGGCTGGCATAAATGTCTGGCCGCGGCCGCCCGGCGTCGGATTGAGGATGTCTTTTTGCGGGTTCACGCGCGTCGTGATCGCCCACATGATTTCGTCCATGCTGTAAATGTCGGTATCCTCGCTGACCGCGATGGCGACGCGCATGCCTTGCGAGGTCGCGAGCAGCGTCGTGAGGAAGTTACGCTGCCAGCCCTCCTCCAGGCGGCTGCGCTTCTTCACCTGAATGATAACGCCGCCCCAATCGGTCATGCAGTAGGGAATGTTGACGTCCTGGATGATGCCGGGCTGCAGCCGATGGCAGAGCTCGAACATCGCCGCCTCGCGTATCGACGTGTCGATATTGTGTTCATCGAGCGTGTGCGCGCCCAGACAGTAGATGATGCGCTTGGCCTCCTTGCGCATGGTGATCGCGGTGACATGAAAGGTCGGCGCCTTGTAGGCCTTGCCCATGTAACCGGCCCATTCCGGGTGGAAATGGTGGCGCCCTTGCGTCTGGTCGGCTTCCGATTCCGCCGTCTCGAAACGCCGGTCGCGCGGATCGACATAGCCTTCGATCACCACCTCGGAATTGGCGATCGCCCAGGCGTCGACCGTACGCGCCTTCACGACCCGCACCGGGAAGCCCTGCGCGGCGCCGGCCACGCCCAATTCATCGCAGCCGTAAGGCAGAATGACATAGTCGAAGGCCGCGCCGGCGAGCAGCGTGCAGGCCGGCGGCACGCCAAAGCAGAACGTCAGCGGCACCTTCTCGTTACGCCGGTAGGCTTCAGTCACCACCTGCCACATATGGGAACCGGGAGAGATCTGGAATGTACCGACATTTCCCCAGCGGAAATTCATCCGATTATAGCCGACGTCCGTGCCATCGCCGAATTGGGCGCCCGACACGCAGCGGATGCCCGAGCCTACAGTGAGCTCTTTCTCCAGCGCCGTATGCCGGATTGGCACCAGATGTTCGTTGACGTCGTTCGGCTGCTCAATGACGATTTGCTGACACGGCGCTTCGGATTGCGGGATTTCCTGTGGCGGCAGCGGCCTCGACAGCGCCCGCGCCAATTTCCGCGTGCGCTCCTTGTCGTCCGCCCAGCCGAACATGGCGTTGACTACTTTGATATCGCCAAACAAGTTGGTCAGGACTTGGTGATTCGGCTTGCCCTTGACGTTGTTGAAGATAACCGGGCAGCCGCCATCCATCAGCTTCTGCAGGCCGGTGACCTCGAGGTCGGGGTTCACCTCCTTGTCCGTCTCGACCAGATCGCCACGCGCTTTAAGCCAAGCGAGCGTGCTACGCAGGTCGCGGAGGTGGGTCGGTGTGCCGGTCGCCGGCGTTGCAATTTTGGCGCTCACGCCCATCGTCATTGTCCTTTTCTATTCGCAGGCGTGTTCGCCCGGATCAGTGAATAACCGAGGCGGCCCGAACGTCGCCGGTTGTCGAACGCCGACAGCCGACCCGAGAACCATCCTCGATCAATTGCTCGTCCTATAGCCCCGATTGGCCTCAGGAGACCGGCCAGCGAAGCTGGACCATCTGGTCCAGCTTCAAGTGCTTGCCAAAATGCGCCACGGCCGCGGGTATTTTTGAATAGAGGCTCGTTTCGTCGATCTTCGTCAGCCGCCCGGCGGCAACGACCTGCTCGCCGGCAACGAACACGTCGCGAACCGAATTGCCGGTGGCGCTGTAGACAAGATTGGCGACCGGATTGATCAGTGGCTGCCATTCCGGCCGCTGCGTATCGAACAGAACGATGTCGGCTTCCTTGCCGACCTCGATGCTCCCGATCCGCTCCGCCATCAGGGCCGCTTTCGCACCGTTGCGCGTCGCCATTTCCAGCCCGGTCTCCGGCGGCATCACGCGCGGATTAATGCGGGTTTCCTTGTAACAGCAGCACGCCAAGCGCACCTCCTGCGCCATGTCGACGATGCCGGACGACGCGTGATCGGACCCGATCGTGACATTGACGCCGAGCGCCATCAGCTCGGGAAGCTTGCCGAACAGGAAATTGCCGTAGCCGTTGTGTAGGCTCGAACTCGGCGCACAGACCAGCGACGGCTTACGCTTGGCGAGGATCGCCACCTCTTCCGGCTCGAGCCAACCGGAGTGGACGATCAACATCCTTTCGTCGATCACGCCGAGCGACTCCAATCGCTCGATTTCCGCCATCTTGGTGCGCGCGACGCTGGAATCATGGGTCGAATAGCTGAAGCAGGCATGCGTCTGCAGCAGCGTGTCGTAACGGCGGGCCATCTTGTGCAATCCGAGGATCAGTTCGTCGGATGCGTTGTTGAGGCCGCGGAACGAGGCGCTGGCACCGAGCCGTGGATTGCCGGACTTGGCATATTTTTCCAGCACCTCCTCGGCGCGTTCGAGCGCCACCTGCGTCGACTCGATCATGCGTTCCGGAAGAATGCCGAGCACGGACTTGGTGAGGTCGAACGACGATCGCGACACGACCGCGCGAATGCCGGTGGATATGATCCCTTCGACTGAGGCTTTCGGATGGTAGTTGCCGGGGTCGATGAAACAGGTGACGCCGTGCTTGAGCAATTCCGCTGCAGCGAGCGTTGCCGATAGGCGCACGTCATCGCCGTCGAGCGCCGCTTCATATGGATACATCCGGTCAAACAGAAACGACTGCGCGTTCGCCTCGTCCGCCAGCCCGCGCGAAAGCTGGAAGGAGGAATGCAGATGGCAATCAACGAAGCCCGGCGTCGCCACCGTATTGCCGGCATCGACCGCCCGCCCAGCGGAATAAGCCTTCGCTATCGCCGCGGACTTGTCGATGGCGACAATTTTTCCGCCTTTCACCGCGATCGCTGCATCGCGCATGATGCGGCGACCGTGATCGACGGTAATGAGCCAGTCGATATTGGTGACGATCAGATCAACGGATTGCACGTGATTCCCGCTTACTTTTTTTCGCCCACATAGGTGAGTTCGTCGGAAATTTTGAGTTCAATGAGAACGTTGTCGTCGGTCGAGTCTTCGCAGAGCATCGAACGGTGCGCGATACCTTTTGGGATGAACAGCATGTCGCCCGGATGCATGATCCGCACGCCCATCTCTGTTTCCCACTTGAGCGCTCCCTTCACGCAGAAGATGATCTCGTGAGCGTCGATGTTGCGATGCCAGAAGCTCATATCGTGCTTGCGCCGCTTCGAGACGTCGACCTTCACGCCGTCCGAGGTGTACAGGCGCAGCGGCGTGCCGTCCGCCTTCTCGATATTGGTGGGCGAGAACTTCTCCGCAAAGATGTTGATCATGCGGAAAATGTCGCCGTTTTCGAGGACGCCGGCGTTGATCACCGGCGGTTCGCTGTGCGACAGCACGACATTCTTGCCGTTGATGGTGACACGCTCCTCATAGACCTTCTTCGCGGTCTGCGGCGTTTCCTGCGGCTTGTTCATGGCTTTCCTCCTCTGTTCGAATCCTGGGCGCCGGCTGCTTCGAGGACGGCTGAAACAATGCCGGCATAACCGGTGCAACGGCAAATGTGACCACTCAACACATCCACGACCTGCTCTTCCGATGGCTTCTGGTTGCGCCGCAGGAAATCGGTGAATGACATCAGGATGCCGGGCGTGCAGAAGCCGCATTGCAGGGCATGATTGTTGCGGAACGCCTGCTGCAGCGCGTTGAGCGCGCCATCCTCGCCGGCGAGGGACTTGACCGTGGTGATCTCACGACCATCGGCCTGCATGGCAAGGGTCAGGCACGAGCGCACGGCAACGCCGTCAAGCAGCACGGTGCAGCAGCCGCAGACGCCATGCTCGCAACCGACATGCGTTCCGGTCGCGCCCAGCGCCTGGCGGATGAAATCGCTCAGCAGCATGCGCGGTTCGGCCTCGGCCGAAACATTGCGGCCGTTGAGTTGCACGCTCACTTTGGCATGCTGGTCGCTGGTCACTCGGCGCATTGCAGGGCCTCCTCGATGACGACGGGCCCAACACGACGCAGAATATCGCGACGCATGTGGCTGGTAGCGTGCATGTCCTCGTAGCCCTCAAGCTCCCAGGCCAGCGCGTTGATGGCATCGCGCAAATCGGTTCCGGCCGTGAATTCCCGGGTGGCCGGTCGGCCTGCCATACCGCCGACCCCGAGCCTGACCTTGTTGCCGTTGGCGACCGCGGCGATGGCGACCATAGCAAAGTCGCCGTGCCGGCGAGCCACTTCGCGAAAGGCGACGCGGCGGGACGTTTGGATGGGAAAACGGACGGCTGTGATAAGTTCGTCCGGCTTGCGCGCTGTCATAAGCATGCCCCGCTGGAATTCGCTGGCCGGTAGCACACGCGTGCCGCTCCGCGAACGCAGGATAACCTCGCCTTGCAGCGTGGCAAGCGACAGTGGGATTTCCGAGCTGGGATCCGCATGCGCGATCGAGCCACACACGGTGCCCTTGTTGCGCGTCTGGAAATGGCCGACGAACGGCATCGCTGCCGCCAGCAGCGGAAGCTTCGCCTTGAGGCCAGGCCAAGCCAGCAGGCGGTTCTGCGTCACCGCCGCTCCGACCTCGACCTTACCGCCGACCTCGCGGATTTCGGAGAGTTCGGAGATGCGGGCGATATCGATCAGCACCGCCGGCTCGAGCAGCCGCAGATTGAGCATGGCTAGCAGCGACTGACCACCAGCGAGCACGCGAGCGTCGTCGCCATACTGGGCCAGAAGTTCGGTCGTCTCGTCCACCGTATCGGCGCGCACGTAATCGAAGGGATGCGGTTTCATGCGCCACCTCCGACCAGCGCGCGCAGCCAGGCAACCAGCCGCTGCCACGCCGAATTGCGAGGGGGCGAGGCCTCCGGATTCAACTGCCGCGCCAGCCGTTCGAAGAACTGCCGGATGATGATCGCGGCAGCGCCATCGAGCAGGCGCCCGCCGACCGAGACGACCTTGCCCGTGGCGGTGACCGCATAATCGTAGTCGATGCGCGTGCCGGTGGCGGTCGCTTCCAGACGGAGATTTCCCGCCCCCGAGGCGCCGCCGAGCGGCCCGCTGAGCGCGCCGACGATACGGCCGGATTTCTCCGTCACCAGATCGCTCAACTTGACGGTCGCCTCGAACTTGCCACGCACCGGACCAACGCCGAGCGAAACCAGCGCACGATAATCGTTCTCGCCGAGCCGCTGCAATTCGTGGCAGCCCGGGATCACCGCCTTGAGACTTTGCGGATCGAGCAGCGAACGCCACACTACCGCCGGCGGCGCCGGCACCTCGAACGAGCTTTGACCGTGCAAGTTACGGCCGCCCTCTACCACCGGAGCAGCAGCGGCTTCGCGCGCGGGCGCGGCAACGGGTGACGGCGGTTCAGGCTGCGCCATCAAGGCGTGGATACGGCGCGGCGTCACCGGCATGGGCACGTCCTTGAGGCCGAGCGCATCGGCCACCGCATTGGCGATGCAGGCCGGCACGCTCATGCAATTGCCTTCCGCCAGCCCCTTGGCGCCGAGCGGCGTAAACGGCGACGGCGATTCCATATGAAGAATTTCGACGCGCGGGATTTCGCTCGCCGTCGGCACAAGGTAATCGGCGAAGGTGCCGGAGAGGAACGCCCCGGTCTCGTCGTAGACGAATTCCTCGTACAATGCGGCGGCAATTCCCTGCGCGAAGGAGCCGCGCATCTGGCCGTCCGCAATCATCGGATTGAGGATATTGCCGGCATCATGCATCGACACGTAGCGGTCGACGCGCACCTGATTGGTCAGCGGATCGATCTCGACCCCGCACATGTCGAAGACGAAGCCATAGGTGAGCGACGTGTTGATGCGGTCGTCGTTCGATGGGGGCTCGAGTTCCGGCGGCGACCACACTGCGGTTTCGCGCAGGCTCGGCGCCATGCCTTCCGGCAACATGGCCGGCGACCAGTGGGCGGTGCCGGCGACTTGGCCGAACGGGATGGCATTGTCGGGATTGCGCTTGCTGCCGATCTTGCCCTTGGCAAATTCGATATCGTCGGGAAGCGTGTTGAGTTGCTTCGCCGCGATCCGGCCAAGCTTGTCGCGAATCTGGTTCGCGGCCATATGCGCGGCCACCGCGGTGCCCGGCGTGAAACGGCACGAATAAGTGCCTGCGGCGATCGACCACTGATCCTTCGCCGTGTCCATTTCGAGTGTGACGTCCACGTCGTCCGGCTCAAGACCAAGTTGCTCGGCAACGATTTGGGAGAGCACGGTCTCGTGCCCTTGGCCCTGCACCGTGACGTCGGCGGTCACCGAAACCGCTCCGAGCGGATCGACGTTGACCGTCACCATCGATACGGCGCCGTTCTTCGGACCAGCTTTCTCCCGCGCGTCGGCGGTGAGCAAAGTCGACAGATAGCCCATGTTCGACATGCCCGGCTCGACGATGGCGGCAAAGCCGATGCCATAATGCCGGCCGGCCGCCCGCGCCGCTTCGCGCCGCTTCTTCAATTCTTCAAGCCGGCCGCCACCGATAGTAGTTTCGACGGCCTGCAGATAATCGCCCGAATTGTAGAGAGAACCGGCCGCGGTCTTGTATGGGAACTTGGCCGTCGGAACGAGATTGCGCTTGATGACGTCCAAATGGTCCAGATCGAGTTCGATCGCAATCCGCTGCACCAGCCGCTCGATAGCCAGATAGAGCTGCGGTCCGCCGAAACCGCGGATCAGGCTCGCCGGCATCTTGTTGGTGAGAACGACGCGATTGACTACGTCGACATTGGGAATGTCATAAGCGCCCGTGACCGAGCCGTGCATGCGATAGAGCGGCCCCGGCATCGGCGCGCGCAAGAAAGCGCCGTAATCCTCAAGCTGATCGAGTTTGAGCGCGAGAATCCGGCCGTCCTTGGTGACGGCCGCCTCGATCTCGGTGATGCGGTTCGGCCCGGAACTCGCCGCGATAAGGTGCTCAACCCGGTCCTCGACCCATTTCACCGGCCGGCCCGTAATGCGTGCGGCGAGCGCCATGAGCACCATGTAGGGAAACACGGAAAGTTTGATGCCGAAACTACCGCCGCTGTCGGGAGGAATGCGCACGCGAAACTTCGGACCGGGCACGCGCAACGCGCGCGCCATCACCGGGTGCGTGCTGAATGGACCCTGGAAATTCGCCAGCACGTCGTAGCTGCCGTCGGTCGGGTCGAATTGGGCGATGACGACGTAGCATTCCATCGGTGTATAGGAGAGCCGATGATAATCTGTCGTGAGTTTGATGCGGGCATGGGCCTGCGCGAAGGCGCTTGCGGTGTCGCCATAGGAGAATTGGCGGACTGAGACCTCGTTGCTCTTCGCTTCCGGGTGCAGCAGCGGAGCGGATTTTTCACGTGCCTTAAGCGGATCGATCACCACCGGTAGATCGCGATATTCGACGCGCACGAGATCGGCCGCGTCTTCAGCGAGATATCGGTTATCGGCGACAATGAGGACGACAGGTTCGCCGACATAACGGACCCGGCCGACAGCCAGCGCCCACTGATGCACCGGCGCCTTAAGGGCAATCAGAAACGGATCGGACAGGCGTTTGACGTCGTCGCCCGTAATCACCGCCCAAACGCCGGTTCGGGCTAGGGCTTCGGCAGTGTCGATCCGCATAATCTCGGCATGCGCTCGGCTCGAGCGGACCACGTGCGCCTGCAGCGCGCCTACCGGAACAGGCAGATCATCGGCGTAGCGGCCGCGGCCGGAGAGCAGAGCCGGATCTTCCTTCCTAAGTGTCGATTTACCGAGTAGCCGTGACAAAAGTGCCCCCAAGCGAGCGCAGCAGATCAAGGCACAGCCGGCCCTTACGTACACAACCGCCAAGGCGGACCGTGCTGAAATACCACAATGCAGCGGCGATGCTATTGCCGTCTTCTGGGGAAGTAAAGGTATTCATGCATCATAATGATTTTATTTCCCGCCGCGCTGCGATATGATGGCACTCACCACAGGGTTGCAAGATGACACTCGTAACTCGGCGATAGATCAGGGACCTCATGAAGAGCACGAACTCGGGCTAACGGCGGCGAAGAACAGCACAGCATCGCGGTAGCCGAAGCCAATGCCGCGGACCTTGCCGAGATCATCGCCCTCGACGCGCGGATCACAGGCTTCGCACGCG
>CAVWDA010000038.1:0-185585 GCA_963753455.1 uncultured Alphaproteobacteria bacterium
AGAAGGGTGTAAAGTCGGTGTTCCTGATCGGCCCGAACTATGCCGCCGGCAAAGATATGCTGGCGGGGGTCGGCCACACCTTTAAGGGAAAGGTGATCGGACAGGAGCTTACCACCTGGCCGTCGCAGCTTGATTTCTCGGCCGAACTTGCCAAAGCCAAGGCCGCCAACCCGGACGCCATCTTCGTGTTCTATCCGGGCAAAGCGGGCGTGCAATTCCTGGCGCAGTACGCGCAGGCGGGCCTCAAGGGCAAGATTCCGCTCTACACCGCCTTCACCATCGACGAGTTGTCGTTGCCGTTACAGAAAGACCTCGCGCTTGGCGTACCCGGCGCGCAGGAGTGGGTAAACGACTTGCCCAACGCGCGAACAGGAAATTCGTCGCCGACTTCGAGAAGAAATATCCCGGCAAAAAACCGTCGTTCTACGGCGCGCAGTCTTATGAGCGGCTAATCTGATCAACTCGGCGGTGGTCGCTACCAAGGGCAAGCTCTCCGACAAGGCGGCGGTGCAGAAGGCGCTGGAAAAGGCCGACTTCAAGTCGGTGCGCGGCGGCTTCAAATACGGCAACAACCACTTCCCGATCCAGAACTACTATCTGCAGGATGTCGTCAAGGACGCCAAGGGCGACTACGTGCTCAAGACCGTCGCCACCATCATCAAGGACAGCCAGGATGACTTCCACGGCAAGTGTCCGATGAAGTGACCTTGACCGAATGCGATAGGGCGGCAGAAGCAGGAACGTTTCTGCCGCCGTGTTATGTGCGGCCTAGTTCCATGACCACGCTTTTCATCGAGCAATGTCTGAACGGCCTGCAGTTCGGCCTGCTACTGTTCCTGCTGGCCGCCGGATTGACGCTGGTGTTCGGCATCATGGACCTGGTCAACCTGGCGCACGGCTCTCTCTATATGGTTGGCGCCTATTTCGCCGCCACCTTCGCAGCTTGGACCGGCAGCTTCGTTCTCGGCGCGTTGCTTGCGCTCGGCGCGACGCTGATTGTCGGCATGGTCGTGGAGGTGGCCGTCATGCGCCGGCTTTACGGCCGCGACCATCTCGACCACGTGCTCGGCACCTTCGGCCTGATCCTGTTTTTCGACGAGTTGGTGCGGCTGATCTGGGGGGCCGGAGGGCATGAGTCTGCCGCTGCCGTCCTGGCTCAACACCTCGGTGCAAATTCTGCCGGGCGTGCAATACTCCGCCTACCGGCTCTCCATCATCATTGTCTCGCTGGCGGTTGCCGGCTTTCTCTACGTGCTGGTGATGCGTACCCGCGTCGGCATGTTGATCCGTGCCGGCGCCAGTAACCGCGAGATGGTCGGCGCGCTCGGCGTCAACATTAAGCTGCTCTACACGCTGGTGTTCGGGCTCGGCGCCGCGTTGGCCGGTCTCGCCGGCCTGATGCAGGCGCCAATCCTCACAGTGCAGATCGGCATGGGCGAGAACATCCTGATCGTCGCCTTCGTCATCACCGTGATCGGCGGCATCGGCTCGGTCCGCGGTGCGTTCATCGCGGCGCTTTTGGTCGGCTTCGTCGATACGCTCGGGCGCGCGTTCTTTCCCGACCTGCTGCGGCTGGTGCTCTCCCCGAACGCAGCAGCGACCGCGGCGCCGGCGCTTTCCTCCATGCTGATCTATCTGCTGATGGCCGTCGTGCTGGTGGTGCGCCCCGAGGGATTGTTCCCGGCGATCCGCAAATGAGCCGCGCGCTGACGGTCCGCAACATCGCGGTGTTCGCGTTGCTGGCCGCGTTAGCGCTTCTGCCGGTCTATGTCGGGCTCGGCGGTAATCTCTTCTTGCTGACGCTGTTCACCCGCATCGTCATCCTGGGTATTGCCGCCGTGAGCCTCAATCTCATCCTCGGCTATGGCGGTATGATGAGCTTCGGTCACGCCGCCTATCTCGGCATCGGTGGCTATGCCGTCGGCATCCTGGCGCATGAGGGAATTTACAGCGGCTTCGTGCAGTGGCCGGCGGCGCTTCTCGCCTCGGCGGTGTTCGCGCTGGTGATCGGCGCGTTGTCGCTGCGTACACGCGGCGTCTATTTCATCATGATCACCTTGGCCTTCGCGCAGATGGCCTATTACGTCATCGCCGGGCTCGCCCGCTACGGCGGCGACGACGGATTGACCATTTACAAGCGCAGCCAGTTCTTTGCCCCTGTCGACCTAACAAACAAAGTGCAGTTCTATTATGTGTGCCTCGCGCTGCTACTGGGGTCGATCTACCTGGTCTACCGGCTGGTGAATTCGCGTTTCGGCATGGTGGTGCAGGGCGCACGCTCCAACGATCTGCGCATGCGGGCGATCGGCTTTCCGACCTACCGCTACCGGCTCACCTGCTTCGTCATCGCCGGGACGCTGTGCGGGCTCGCCGGCGCACTCATCGCCAACAACACCGACTTCGTCAGCCCCTCGATGATGTACTGGACGCGCTCGGGCGATCTCATCATCATGGTGGTGCTCGGCGGCATGGGCTCGGTCATCGGCCCGCTGATCGGCGCGGTGGCGCTGCTGGTGCTTGAAGAGTTTCTGTCCGGCATCACCGAATACTGGCAAATCATCCTTGGGCCGCTGCTGCTGCTGGTGGTGCTGTTCGCGCGCGGCGGCATCGACGGGCTGCTGTCGAAAATCCGCGCAAAGGCCGGCCCATGAGCGAGCCCTTGTTGCAGGTCGAGCATCTGGCCAAGCGCTTCGAGGGCATCGTCGCCACCGACGATCTGATGTTGACGATCGAGAGCGGCGAGCTGCACGCGATCATCGGGCCGAACGGCGCCGGCAAGACGACGCTGATCGCCCAGCTCGGCGGCCAGTTGACGCCCGATTCCGGTTACATCCGTTTTGCTGGCAGTGAAATCACCGCGCTGTCGATGGACCGGCGCGCCCGGCTCGGGCTCGCCCGCTCGTTCCAAATCACATCGCTGTTCCTGGACCTCAGCGTGCTCGACAACGTGGCGTTGGCAGTGCAGGCGCATGCCGGGCACTCTTTCCGCTTCTGGCGCGATGCCCGGCTGGAACCGGAATTGCGAGAGCCCGCGCGCGCTGCGCTCGCCCGCGTCGGCCTCGCGGACCGCGCCGACCGCGTCACCTCGGCGCTCAGCCACGGCGAACATCGCCTGATCGAGTTGGCCATGGCGCTGGTCGGCTCGCCTCGCATGCTGCTGCTCGACGAGCCGATGGCGGGGCTGGGGCCGGAGGAATCCGCCCGCATGGTCGAGATGCTGCGCGCTTTGAAGAAGGAACTCACCATCCTCCTGGTCGAGCACGACATGGAGGCTGTGTTCGCGCTCGCCGACCGCATTACCGTGCTGGTCTATGGCCGGGTGATCGCCACCGGCAGCCCCGCCGATATCCGCGCCAATGGCGCGGTGCGCGACGCTTATCTGGGCGAGGCGGAGGGCGTGGGCGATGGCTGACACCGTGCTCGAGGTCGCCGGTATCGAGACCTGCTACGGCCTCTCCCAAGTGCTGTTCGGCGTGTCGTTGTCGATCAAGCCCGGCGAGATGGTGACGCTGATGGGCCGCAACGGCATGGGTAAAACCACCACCGTGCGCTCGATCATCGGGCTGACGCCAGCGCGCGCCGGGTCGATCCGCTTTGCTGGGCGCGAGATCCGCGGCTTGCCTTCCTACAAGGTCGCCAAGCTCGGCATTGGCCTGGTGCCGGAAGGCCGGCAGATCTTTCCGAACTTAAGCGTACGCGAGAATCTGGTGGCGACGGCTGTCGAGCGCGACGGCGACGGCTGGACGCTAGAGAGGGTCTACAAGCTATTTCCGCGATTGGAAGCGCGCGAGGCCAGCATGGGCAACCTTCTGTCCGGCGGCGAGCAGCAGATGCTGGCGATTGGCCGCGCGCTGATGACCAACCCGCGCTTGCTGATCCTGGATGAGGCGACCGAAGGTCTGGCGCCGCTGGTCCGCGCCGAGATCTGGCGCTGTCTCGCCAGCCTCAAGAACCTGGGTCTCGCCATCCTGGTCATCGACAAGAATGTCGGCGCGCTCGCCCGCGTCGCCGACCGTCATTTTCTGATCGAGCGCGGCCGCGTGGTGTGGTGGGGGACGTCGCGCGACCTCGCCGCCGCGCCGGACGTGCAGCATAGGTATTTAGGCGTGTGAGGGCATCGTGTCCCGAATGCGGTGCAGTTGAACGACCGTGTTACCCAATGTGCGCTTTACAGCCGAACGTAGAAATTCGGATGCAGCCTTGCAATGTCCGTTAAGATGCCGAGAGGCGACGTCAGATCATCGCGAGTGATCTTGCGCACGACAGCCGTCGTTCACTTTGGCTTCAACGAGCGGCGCGAGCATTCGTTCTTGCTGGCCTGTAGTAGACGATGTGGCCGTGATGGATGGTGCCGGTGCTGGTCAGCTCCGCGCCACCCGCGCAAACTTATACCCCAACTCGGAAATCGTAACTCATGCCACCCCCTTGTGCGGGGATGGTCGCATCAAAACTGCGAATCAAATCAAATGCTTGGATGGGGGTGACAGGCCCGCAGCGACGCCGCACATCGGTCGCGAGCAGCGCGAGTTGGTATTCGATGTTGCGCTCCCGGTCGAATACGAGGTCCGCTCGGCTGAAGGTGCCGTCGTGGCGCGCGGGTTTGTCCCACACTGAACGTGCGGTGTGATCGATGCAATCGACCAGCCACTTGAGCAGCCTGACCGCGCCAACCGTGTCGCCTGAGAACCTTTGGGGCCGAAGATCGAAGCGGCGCTTGGCCCGATCCATCATGGTCTGAGTAACGGTGATCTTCACTGTACGATTGGCGTGGGCGCTTTCGGCATCGATGATGATCCCGCCCTTGTTGTCGATCAGATTGTTCGCATCGTAGGCAAAGAGCGGGTCTCCCCAGATAGAGGATTTCGCCGTTCAACAGCTCACCGCGTAGTTCTGCAGCGATATGCCCCATCCCAGCAACCACTGGCGTCGCGTTTCCCTGCGCGATCTACACTTCAATCTGGTGAAGGAGCGTCAAGATCTGCTTTACGCTGAACCTCTTCTTCTGCGTGATCATTTTTTACATCGCTTGGTCATCCAAGCCCAGTCAAGTCATTGACTTTCGCCTATTTTCCGGTCGATCAAGTTATTCTTTCTGACGTAATCAAAAAACAATTCGTAGTTCTTGCCGAGCGTCTCCACGGCCTCGGCGAGGCCATTCAGGGTGTATTCTGCCTGGTCATCTTCATCTTCTATAAAATCTTCAGATCGCGTATCGGCCGGTCTGTGAATCGGTTTGATGGTGGGCGGAAGTTGCAAAATCCAATTTGGCTGGATCGAATTCGGGGATAGACCGGCAATCCATGCTGAGTGCTCAATATCATTGTACAACGCGCTCAGCGTATGTGGAACCTCCAAGTAATCATTGACGGCATCGAATTGATCAAGGGGAACGCTCCGATGACGGAGCAGGCTGAGTAAAGCACGGCGCTTGTCATCGAACGTAAGACTTCTAGTTAAAAGGATAATAGCAGCGGAATCTGAGCGGATCACCGTCGCCATAATCTCCTGCATCAGCAGTTCATATCGGGCAAACAACTGGACGATGGTACCGAACAGCATTAGATGCCGGTCATTAAGACAACCAAGTATCATAGCGCTCATTTACATATCCTCCACCCGACGGGTTCAGGTTATCGGAATGCTACTCCCAGCCCAAAAGCCCCCTCATCGAAATATATTTCATCGCCTTGTGCAATCGGACTGCACTCCCTATTCGACACGCTTCAAATCAGGTCCGGCCGATAGGTCCGGAATATGAGGTTTCAGTCCGCCAAGTTGATGGCAAGGCTGATGTCGCCGCGTAGCCGTTCATGGAGGTTCCCGTGATGGTGACATCATTCAGCACTCGCGCGCTGTCATCCAGAGTGCACGGTGGACTCCTTCGCCTGCTCATCGAACACGATGGTGATCGACCGGCTCTCGGCCTGGCAGTCTAATTTTGGCTCTACCTTCGTTTTAATGTTGGTCAGACTGCGATCGAGCCACTTGAGCGCGGCGACTGCACCGGCGGGCAACAGCAGCAAAAACGCCACAACAAAGATGCCATAGCGATCTATGCTCATAAGATAGAACCGCGAGTGAGCCATGGCACACTTGCTTTAGAGTGCAATCGACCTAAACAAAGATACACGTCGCCAATTATGTCGTTTTGATAGAGGTCAAATTCATTCTTAACTGTCGCCGGGATCTCGTGTATTGAGATTTCCGGTCGGTTCGTTTGCAAGCATTACGCTCGGCGAATTGATGAGCGCGCGGGAGATGGGGGCTCAAGTCGGCTTCCTAACGGACGACTAATACAACTCGCGGAATGGCCATTAAGGAATACGCTGGCCAGCGCGTACTCGCTCATTTGTCAGGATGATGACGCCCCATTTGGGGCAGTCTGCCAAGGATTGCTGGTACGTAGTTGCCGACACCACGTGCGGAAACGGTCGAGGTAGAGGTAAATGACCGGCGTCGTGTAGAGCGTGAGCATCTGGCTGACAATCAGGCCGCCAACAATCGAAATGCCAAGCGGTTGACGCAATTCGCTGCCTTCTCCTAGTCCGATAGCCAGTGGCAATGCTCCGAGCATGGCGGCCATGGTGGTCATCATAATAGGTCTGAAACGCAGCAGGCAGGCTTCGTAGATTGCCTCATGCGGGGACTGGCCGCGTGTTCGTTGTGCGTCCAACGCAAAATCGATCATCAAGATTGCGTTTTTTTTCACGATCCCGATGAGCAAAATCACACCAATAAGTGCGATGATACTGAACTCGGTATGGCAAATCATCAAAGCCAGGACCGCGCCAACGCCGGCCGACGGCAGCGTTGACAAGATGGTGATGGGATGAACGTAGCTCTCGTAAAGGATGCCGAGCACAATGTAAACGGCGAGCAACGCTGCCAAGATCAGGAAGGGTTCATTGGCGAGCGACTCCTGGAACACTCTCGCCGTACCTTGGAAAGTGCCATGGATCGTGGCGGGCACCCCGATGCGGTTCATGGCCGCATCGATGGCGTCTGCCGCGTCGCCGAGTGAAACTCCGGGGGCCAAATTAAAGGAGATAGTCGTTGCGATGAAGAGGCCCTGGTGATTGACCGCGAGCGGAGTGCTGCCAGGCCCATAATGGCTGATGGCGGCAAGCGGCACCATGGTTTCAACGCTCGTGCTTACTGCCGCGCCAGTCGAAGGGCTGATGTGGCCGGTGCTGGCCAATGAATTAATTGCTAGGTTGCGTGCCGCATCGCTGGCGATCGTCGCGGCCGATGGCAGTTGTGTAGCCGATATCACCGTACCGGCAACGGCGTTGGTTGATTGCACGCCGCCAACGGAACCTCCGGTGGTGCTGATATAAAGATCCTTAAGCGTATCCGGTCTTTGCCAGAACCGAGGTGCGACTTCCATTATCACATGATATTGATTGCGAGGATTGTAGATCGTCGACACCTGCCGCTGGCCAAAGGCGTCGTAGAGCGTATTGTCGATTTGACTCGCGTTGATGCCAAAACGCGCCGCAGTATCCCGGTCGATCACCAAATCCGTCTCAAGCCCCTTATTTTGCTGGTCAGTATTAACGTCGGTAAGTTGCGGTACCTTTTGTAGAGCTGCCAATATCTTCGGTCCCCAGCTGTATAAGTCGGTGAGGTCGGGGGCCTGCAGCGTATATTGATAGAGGGCATTGCTGGCCCGACCGCCGACACGAATATCCTGGACCGCCTGCAAAAATAACGTAGCTCCCGGTACCCGCGCCAGCGAGCGCCGCAGCCGGCCAATTACCTGATCGGCTGAGAGCTTGCGCTCATTGATTGGCTTAAGCGATGCGAAAACGAAGCCGGAATTCGTTTGCCCCCCGCCTGTGAAGGCGACGACGGTGTCCACCCCCGGGTCCCTGCGCATGATTGCCACGAACTGTGTGAGCTTCCTTTGCATAAGTTGAAAAGAAATACTCTGATCGGCCTGAATGAAGCCAACCACTCTCCCGGTGTCCTGTTGCGGAAAGAAGCCTTTGGGAATTATGACGAAGAGATATAGGTTGAGAACCAAGGTGCTAAATAACACCAGCATAATCAAGCTCGGGTGGCGAAGCGCTGGGGATAGCGTCCATTTGTAGAAGGCCAGCATGCCATCAAAGAGATGCTCGCTCGCCTGCGCCAGCTTGCCGTGTCGCTCACGCCGGGGCGACTTCAACAGTAGTGCGCACATCATCGGCGTTGTCGCCAATGAGATGGCGAGCGACACCAGGATCGCAATCGATAGGGTCACTGCGAACTCGCGAAAAAGTCGTCCAACAATACCCCCCATCAGCAGGATAGGAATGAACACCGCGATGAGCGAAGTGCTCATCGACAGGACAGTGAAACCGACCTCACGCGCACCCTTGATTGCCGCCTGAAGGCGACTTAAGCCAGCCTCGAGGTGGCGGGAGATGTTTTCCAGAACGACGATCGCATCGTCAACGACGAAACCGGTAGCAACCGTTAGTGACATCAGTGACAAATTGTCGAGGCTATAGCCAAGGAGATACATAACGGCGAAGGTGCCGATAAGGGAGACCGGCACGGCAACGGCCGGGATGAGAGTCGCCCGAATGTTACGCAAGAAAGCGAATACCACGAGAATGACGAGTAATACCGCTATCAGGAGTGTGATCTCAACCTCGTGCAGTGATGCGCGGATTGTTGTCGAGCGGTCGACCGATACGGAAATGGCAATGGCGGGCGAGATCGATGCTCGCAGTTCAGGGAGCAGCGCCTTCACCCGGTCAACGGTATCAATGATGTTGGCGCCCGGCTGGCGATAGAGGATCACCGCCACTGACGGTTTGCCGTTGGTTAATCCGGCGTTACGCAGATTCTCAACCGAGTCGACGACCTCACCAAGATCAGACAATCGCACGGCGGCGCCATTGCGATAAGCGACCACGAGCGACCGATATTGAGCTGCTACATTGGCCTGATCGTTGTCGTAGATCTGGTAGTGCCGATCCCTGGTCTCGATCGCTCCTTTTGGACTGTGGGCATTTGCTGAGGAAAGTGCGGCTCGAATATCCTCGAGGCCGATGCGGTACTTGAAGAGGGCATCCGGATTGAGTTCCGCGCGCACCGCGGGCAGGGCGCTACCGCCAACGAGGACTTCGCCGATTCCGTCAACCTGCGAAAGCTTCTGCGATAGCACCGTGGAGGCGGCATCGAAGATCTGGCCGCGGTCTTGCGTGTCAGAAGTCAATGACAAAATCAAGATTGGCGCGTCAGCCGGATTCACTTTACGATAAGTTGGATTGGAGCGCAGGCTCGACGGCAGATCCGCGCGAGCGGCGTTGATAGCGGCCTGCACGTCGCGCGCGGCGCCGTTGATGTCGCGATTGAGCCCGAATTGCAGGGTAATGCGGGTTGAGCCGACGGTACTCGACGAGGTCATCTCGGTGACATCGGCGATTTGACCCAAGTGACGCTCAAGCGGGGTAGCTACGCTTGTAGCGACGACCTCAGGGCTTGCTCCAGGCAACTGCGCCTGCACCGAAATGGTTGGAAAATCCACTTGTGGCAGCGGCGAAACTGGCAGCTGAAAGAATGCGATCGCACCAGCGGCGGCAATTCCGAAGGTGAGCAGCGTTGTGGCAACTGGACGACGAATGAACGGCGTCGAAATGCTCACGGCGCGATGCCCCGTTCGTCGGCGTCATATGCCTCGCCAGTAAAGCGCTCTGACAAGCGCTCGAACCAAAGATAAATGACCGGCGTTGTGAACAGCGTCAGCACCTGGCTCAGCAATAAGCCACCAACGATGGTAATCCCGAGAGGATGACGAAGCTCAGACCCGGTGCCACTACCGAGCATCAGCGGCAAGGCTCCAAAAACCGCAGACATCGTTGTCATCAGGATGGGGCGGAACCGCAACATGCAGGCTTGGAAGATCGCCTCTCGCGGCGTTTTGCCTTCGTTGCGCTGAGAGTCCAACGCAAAATCGATCATCATAATCGCGTTCTTTTTGACGATGCCGATGAGCAGAATAATACCGATGATGGCAATGACGGTTAGGTCGTCACGTGCCGCTATAAGTGCAAGCAGCGCTCCGATGCCCGCGGAAGGCAGCGTGGAGAGGATGGTAACTGGATGAATGAAGCTTTCGTAGAGCACGCCCAATACAATGTAGACTGCGGCGATTGCAGCCAGAATTAAGAATAGCTCGCTGTTCAGTGATGATTGAAAGGCAAGTGCTGCACCCTGGAACGCAGTGATAATGCTGCGGGGAAGACCGATCTGCTGTCTTGCCGCGATGATCGCTTCGACAGCTTCGCCAAGCGAGGCGTCCTGCGCCAAATTGAATGAAACATTGGCTGCAGGGAATTGGCCAAGATGGTCGATCTGTAAGGGCGCCGTTTCCTCTCTCACCTTGACGATCGCCGACAGCGGTACCTGGCCGCTCCCGGTGGCGGACGGCAGGTAGATCGACGAGAACGATTGCAACGAGGCCTGGAATTTTGGACTCGCCTCGAGGATCACCCGATATTGATTGGAATTGGTGAAGATGGTTGAGACGATACGTTGGCCAAAAGCGTCATACAGAGCGTTGTCGATGGTCGCCGGGGTTATGCCGAAACGACCGGCGGTGTCACGATCTATATCGATGAAGACCGTCAGTCCCTTTCCTTCCAGATCACTCGTTACGTCTGTGAATTGCGGCAGTTGCTTAAGCTTGTCCACCAACCGCGGCGTCCATTCGGCAAGCTCATCCGGATTGGAATCCTCCAGTGCGAATTTATACTGCGTCCGGCTAACGGTTGAATCGATAGTCAAATCCTGCACTGGTTGCATATAAAGCGAGATGCCGGAAACCGATTGAGCTTTCTGCTTTAGTCGCTGGATAATTTCGGTGACGTCGGCGCTGCGCGCATCGTGCGGCTTTAGGTTGATCAGCAAGCGGCCGCTGTTAAGCGTCATATTGGTACCGTCGACCCCAATAAAGGAAGATAGGCTTGAAACATCGGGATCTTGGAGGATTGCCGTCGCCAGCGCCTCTTGACGGTCGGCCATGGCGGCAAAGGATATCGATTGCGGCGCTTCGGATATACCCTGGATTAAGCCGGTATCCTGAACCGGAAAGAAGCCCTTGGGAATTTCGACATAGAGTGCGACCGTTATGGCCAGCGTAAGTAGAGCCACCACGAGGGTCGCGCCTTGCCGTTCAAGCACCCATGTAAGGGCATTGCCATAGCCGTTGACTAGTTGGTCAAACCACTCGCGGCTCTTTCGCTGAAACCGAGATTCGCGTGTCGCCGACGGTGGACGCAACAGCTTGGCACACGCCATTGGCACCAGAGTCAGCGACACCACGGCCGAGATCAGAATAGTCACTGCTAATGTGATCGCGAATTCGCGGAACAGGCGACCGACAACGTCGGCCATGAATAGTAGAGGTATCAGAACCGCAATCAGCGAAATGGTGAGGGAGATGATGGTGAAGCCCACTTGCTTCGAGCCACGCAGGGCGGCTTGGAGCGGTGTGTCACCTTCCTCGAGGTACCGGGCTATATTTTCGATCATAACGATGGCGTCATCGACAACAAAGCCGGAAGCGATCGTCAATGACATCAGCGATAAATTGTTAAGGCTGAATCCGAATAGATACATGGCGCCAAAGGTGCCCACCAACGACAGCGGTACCGAGAGGCTTGGGATAATCGTTGCGCGCGCGCTGCGCAGAAAGATAAAGATCACCAGAACGACCAGGATGACGGCAAAAGTCAGTTCCAATTCCACGTCCCTGACCGACGCTCGTATCGTGACGGTGCGGTCGGTTAGTACCGCGACGTCGACGGCCGATGGCAGTGCGGCTTGCAGTTTTGGCAGCAGCACCTTGATGCGGTCCACCACCTGGATGACATTGGCGGCGGGCTGACGTTGGATATTGAGGATGACCGCCGGCACGGTGTTCATCCAGGCGGCGAGCTTGTTGTTCTGCGCCGCATCGATCACTTGGGCAACATCACTAAGCCGCACGGGTGATCCGTTTTTGTACGCGATAACAAGGCTCTTGTACGCGTCGGCGTTGGTCAGCTGGTCATTGGCGTTGATCGTGTAGGCGCGCGATGGGCCATCGAAATTGCCTTTGGGCGTGTTCACATTGGCATTGCCAAGCGTAGTACGCAGGTCATCGATATTAAGACCGTAAGCTGCAAGCTTGCGGATGTCCGCCTGGACGCGCACTGCCGGTCGCTGGCCTCCGCTGATGCTGACCAGACCCACGCCGGAGATCTGCGAAATCTGCTGTGCGAGGCGCGTATCTGCAAGGTCCTCGACCTGTGGAAGCGGCAATGTCTTCGAAGTGAGCGCCAAAGTGAGAACAGGCGCATCCGCCGGGTTGACCTTGGCGTAGATCGGCGGAGCCGGTAGGTCAGTTGGCAAGAGGTTGCCGGCGGCATTGATTGCTGCTTGCACCTCCTGTTCGGCGACGTCGAGGCTGAGATTGAGGCCGAACTGGAGTGTGATTACCGATGCGCCCGCCGAACTGACGGAAGTCATCTGATTAAGACTCGGCATCTGGCCGAGCTGGACCTCGAGCGGCGCAGTGACCGAGGACGTCATCACATCGGGGCTGGCGCCGGGATAAAAGGTCTGCACCTGGATAGTCGGATAATCGACTTCGGGCAGCGCTGCCAATGGCAGGAACTGGAAGGCGAGGATGCCGGATAGCAGAATTGCTATCATCAGCAGCGAGGTAGCCACCGGCCGCAAGATGAAAAGGCTCGATGGGCTCAGCGCCCGCCCGTACTCATTGTTGAAGTCTGCGTCGGCCATTATGGGCTGCGTTGCGGTCGCTGAGCTTTGCTTGCGGCTCCGGCATTGGCCGGATTTAACGCGCTGGCGCTACTGCTGTCGTGCAAGACAACCTTGGCCCCATTACTCAGCTTGTCGGCACCGTCAATGACCACGCGATCGCCCGGCGAAAGTCCAGAGCTCACGGCCACACGGTCGCCACTGCTCGGACCGAGTTTGATCGGCCGGGCGGTAACGGTATCGTCCGAATTGATCAGATAGACGAAAGTGCCAGACACACCACGTTGGATCGCGCTCGTCGGCACCACTGTGGCGCCATGCAGAACGTCGACCAGCAGCTGAACATTCACAAACTGATTTGGGAAGAGCGATTCATCGTCATTTGCAAACTGTGCCTTGAGCTTCAGCGTCCCGGTGGTGGTGTCGATCTGGCTATCGATCGCCATTACGCTGCCGGTGGCAAGTTTAGTCATGCCGCTGCGATCATAGGCGGTGACCGGCAGCGTCGCGTTGGCGTGGAGCCGCTTAAGGATTTGCGGAACATTATCCTCGGCCACCGAGAATACCACAGTGATCGGCTGCAATTGAGTAATGACAACGATGCCGGTTGTATTGGTAGGGGCTACGTAATTCCCCACGTCGACCGTACGTAACCCCACGATGCCATTCACCGGCGCGACGATGTGGCAATAGCTTATGTTGAGCTTGGCAGTATCGACCTGTGCCTGATCCGAAACGACGGTGCCCTCGTATTGTTTGACCAACCATACCTGCGTATCGAGCTGCTGCTCCGGGATTGCCTTCGTCGCCGCCAGCTTCTGGTACCGAGCAAGATCGATTTTGGCGTCCGCCAACAGGGCTTCGTCGTGTTCTAGTTGGCCCTGCCACTGCGCCATCGCGAGTTCGTAAGGTCGGGAGTTCGATCTCGGCCAGCAGGTCGCCTTGCTTGACGATCTGGCCTTCGTGAAATGCGATCCGCATGACACGGCCGCTGATTTGCGAAAGAATCGTCACCGTCGCGAGGGATGTCACGGTACCGAGCGCGTTGATCGTTATATCCACATCACTCTTCGACGCAGCCTCGGCGACGACAGGAGTGGGACCGCCAGCGTTGAACCGGCCGGTTCTTGTTTGTGTTGCGGGGCGTTCTTGCATCCACCAAGCCAAGGCCAACAGTGCGACGAGGCCGATGATGACCGTAGAAATCAGCCGGCGACGCGAGCCTGGCGCCAACGTCGGCTGAGACGGCTCGGGTCGGGTCTTCTGAGGGGGCTTCGTGGGTCGATCATCCATGTGGTAAATCCTGCGGCTGGATCGAGCGGATTGCCGCGCATAACGCGAAAAAGACGACGACGAAAAGAATATTTACCGGCATGGGCCAATGTTTACGGGTCAGTGCCGCCGGTTCCTGTCGCAATTTGCGCTGTTCATCCAGCATTCGCGGCTTCCACCGGTTTCGGCAGCCAGCCGCCGCCGAGCGCTTGATAGAGACTGACGATCGCCTGTAGACGCGCAAGCCGCGCCTGCGCGAGCGCGTCTTCGGCCTGAAACAACGTCTGCTCGACCTGCAGCAGCGTGATGAGGTTGACGGTTCCGGCGCGCAGTTGCTGATCGGAGAGATCGAATGCCCGGCGCGAACTCTTGACCACGTCGCCCTGCAGACGTTCGGCCAAAGCCGTCTCGCGGACCGCGATTAGCGCATTGTCGACGTCGGTGAAGGCGGAGATCACCGCCTTGCGGTAGCTCTGCAGAAGCTGGTCCTGCATGCCCTTCTGCAGGTCGACATTGCCGAGCAGCTTGCCGCCTTCGAAGATCGGCTGGGTCAGGCCGGAGGTCGCCGTGTAGAACGCCGACTCTGGCCGCAACAGGATCTTCAGCACTGCGCTCTGGTAACCGCCCTCGCCGGTGAGCGTGATGCTCGGCAGGAGCTGGGCGCGCGCGTTGTAGACATTGGCATTGGCGGAGGCGAGCTGCGCCTCGGCCTGGCGGATGTCGGGCCGCTGCGCCAGCAATTCCGAGGGCAGCCCGGGGTTGACGCGGGGGATCGCGATGTCGCGCATACTGCCGCCGCGGATGACGACACGCTCTGGCGGCCGCGCGATCAACAGCGCAAGCGCGGCTTCGCTCTGCCGCAGCGTTTGCACGAGCGGTGGTACGGCCGCGCGCTGTGTGTCGACCAGGCTTTCCTGCTGCGCGACGTTGAGATCGGACGCGGTGCCGGCGGCAAACTGCTGCTTTATCAGATTGAGGATGCGGGTCGCGCTGGCCACGTTGTCGCGCGCAATGCGCAGGCGATCCTGTGCCGCCAGCACCTGGAAATAGGTGTTGGCGACGCTTACCACGGTAGTCAGGCCGACCACCTCGCGGTTATACCGGCTGGCGACCGCACTCTCCTCGGCGGCGCGCAGGGCCGAGCGGTTCTTGCCCCAGAAGTCGATTTCGTAGCTGGCGGTGAGCGAGGCCGTCAGAACATTGCTCTCGGCACCGCCAGTGAAGCTCCCAGAAAAGTTGCTTCCACTAAGTGTTTGCGAAGGACGAAGGCGTTCGGCGCTGCCATTGAGGCCGATATTGGGCAACAGCGGTGCACCTGCCACGCGCGACTGGGCGTCGGCCTGTACGATCTGGGCAATCGCCACGGCGATGTCGAGGTTGGAGGTGCGCGCCTCCTCGATGAGGTCGGTCAGTTCCTTGGAATGGAACCCGCGCCACCAGTCGAGCGGCGGCAAAACTGCTTCCGCCGCCGCCGGATTTTTAGCGCCAAATTCATAGGCCTGCGGAATATCGAGCCCGGGATCGGGCTTATCCGCGCTGAGCAGGCAGCCGCCGAGTGGCAGCATGAGGCAGAATCCTTGCAAAACGGCGACGAATGGCCGCCCGCGCCGTTTCATAACCGGCGTCACCCCCTCGAACCCACGACGCATGCCAACGACTTTCAATGACTGCTCAAAACAAGGTCCGCCGGGAAATTAGCCTGTTTTATTCACGCACGCTCGTGGATTTTCGGCCGGGCGGCCAATCGGCCAATGCCTGGCGGCCGGCCGGGGACATCTGCGCGGCCGCGAAAGCGAACACGCCCTGGATCACCTGATCGAAGGCCTGCCGCGCCGTGCGCGTCTGCGCCATAGCGGCGCGCATGGCGTTGACGTCGAACGGCTCATGCCGCAGCGTTGCGTGGATCTCGTCCTGCGCCAAATGGTATTTGGTTTGCGCCTCGTCGATGAGTTGGCGGTTGGCATTGATCTGTCCGCGCAAAATGTCGGCGTCGGCGGGCGGAAGGGTGTCGGCGATGTGCTCGACGCGCACGAACACGTTGCGGTCCCACGCCGGCGGTGCCGGCGCGCGGATCGCTATCGCCACCGCGACGCCGACGAAAAACAGATTGAGCGCTAGCGAGCCGAGCAACAGCCAGCGTGAGGAGCCGCGCGTCGTCGTGACGGCGTATTGGGCTACGGTCATGGGCGCGCTCCGGTCAACGCTTCGGGCTCGAACACGATCGAGCCGATGTCGGTGTTGCTGGCAACTGTGAACGGCGGGCCGCCACCGTCGAAGCGACGGTCGACCCCGGCGATGCCGATGACGAAGCCGATCGCCGCGCAGCAGGCGAGCGCGGCGACGCGCGGCCAGGCCGGTGCGAACTGCCAGTCGAGCAGCACGCCGGGCAGACGCCACAGCGGCCTCTTCTGTCGTGGCAGCGTGGCGGAAAGGCGCTGGAGGACGCGCCCGACCGCAGCGTCGTTGGCCGGCCGCGCCTGCGTTTGACGCTTGAGCGCGCCCTCGAGAAAATCGTCGGACTGCTTTTTGTCCATCTTACTTGTCCTCGTCGATCAGATTGTCGAGCGCACGCCGCAGATTCTGCTTGCCGCGCACCAGGAGTGTCTCGACCGCCGACACGGACGTGCCGAGGATATCCGCTACCTGCGCGTTGGTCATGCCGTCTCCGTAAGTGAGCACGATCGCCGTACGCTGGCGCACGGGCAGTTCGGCGATCGCGGCGGCGACCATCCGGTCGCGCTCGTCGCGTTCAGCTTTCTCGCCGGCGCCGAGCGCCGGATCGACGATCTCGCCGGCCACGTCCAGCGCCACCCACGGCGCGCGCCGCTTGCGGTCGAGACAGAGATTGACCACCACGCGCGTGAGCCACGTGCGAAACAGCGCGAGCGGCTGCCAGCGCGGCGCGTGGGTCCATACCCGTAGCATGGCTTCCTGCGCCACGTCCTCGGCATCAGCGGCATTGCCGAGTATACGGCGGGCGAGCCCGAGCATGACCGGCAGATGGCGGCTGGCAAGCGCACGGAACGCCGACTCGTCGCCGCGCGCGATCCGGGCCATGAGCGCTTCGTCGCTGTCATCCATCGCGGTGGTGCGATCGCCATCGGGGTTTCCGGCCCATTGTAGTCTTTAACCTGACCATTAAACGTGCAGATGCGCAGAATCCTGTGCGGGACGGAAAGCGAGAAGAGCGGGGATAAATGCGCCGCGCCGCAGCTTAACCTGTTGAATTACCGTCGTTTACCAAGCTGGCAGCGGGGCCGCGTCTATGGCCTCTTTCGTACTCCGGGAGACCGTGCCACCTTGCGAGCAATCAGCGGAATGAGTCGTCAAACGGGAGGTTTGGGCGCATGGACAAGGCACTCTACGACAAGGGTATGGCGATGCGGCGCAAGGTTCTCGGCGACGAATATGTCGACCGGGCGGTCGCCAATACCGACGACTTCAACCGCAAATTCCAGGATCTGCTCAACGAATTCTGCTGGGGTGCAGTGTGGACCGACGAGGACCTCAAGCCGCGGGACCGCAGCCTGCTCAATCTCGGGATGATCGCCTGCCTCGGGCGCATGCACGAGTTCGAGGCGCATTTCCGCGGCGCACTGCGCAACGGCCTCACGCACAAGGAACTCTCGGCCATTCTGCGCCAGGTCGCGATTTATTGCGGCTTCCCCGCCGCTGTCGACTGCCACCGTGTGGCCAAGCAGGTCTTGGCGGCGGAGGCCAAGAAAACCTAATGAAAATCGTGGGCATTTTGGCAAAGTCACGTTATTGAGATAGCCGTATTAATGTCTTGAATGTGCCTTCATCCCGGGGCAATCCATGCCCCGGGAGGGCTGGGCGTTCCGCTTCGGCCCGCGCAGATTCCGGAACAGCTTGCCTCTCGGGTGGACGATGATTCGACGCTACGGACTTTTCTTGCTCACGCTGCCGCTTGCGGCGGTCTTTGCGGCCACGCCGGCCGCCGCGCAGAATTATCCGTCACCCCCGCCTGGATACTACCGGGACGCTCCGCCGCCGGCCGGCTATTACGACGACCGCACGGCGCCGCCGGCGTTCTGGTCCGATGACGATGACGACGATCAGCCGGTCGGTCGGCCGGGCCGTTCGCCGCAGTTGATCCAGGTTCCGCAGGACCAGTCCGACTCGCCCAATCGCATTCTGCCCTATCCGGACGACGCCGAAGCGGCCCCGCCGCCACCGGCCTTTGCCCCGCCGCCCGGGCGCTCGCCGGTCTACGGACATCAGCTCGATCAGCAGTCGCCGGAGGGTGAAAACGATCCCTATGCGATGCGCCCGCCGGGCGCCGTCGGCCCTGCGCAAGCGACCGCGCCGGGCGGGCAACCACCGCCGCCGGCAGGGACTGCGGCGTTGCCGCCCGAGGAACAGCCCGAAGTCGGAGCTCCGAAGGAACTGCCGCCCAATTTGCGCAGGCAACTCGTTACGCTGTCGACTAAAGAACCGGCTGGCACCATCATTGTCGATACCGCGAACACTTACCTCTATCTGGTGCTCGGCGGCGGCAAGGCGATCCGCTACGGCGTGCGTGTCGGCCGCGAGGGCTTCACGTGGACCGGCACCGAGCGCATTTCCAAGATGAAGGAATGGCCGGACTGGTTCCCGCCGCCCGAAATGATCGAGCGCCAACCGTATTTGCCACGCGTCATGGCCGGCGGCCCGGGTAATCCGCTTGGCGCGCGAGCCATGTATCTTGGCTCGACGCTCTACCGGATCCACGGCACCAACCAGCCGTCGACCATCGGCCACTATGTCTCGTCGGGCTGCGTCGGCATGCTCAATGAGGACGTCGAGGATCTCTACAGCCGCGTGCAGGTCGGCACGCGCGTGGTCGTACTGCCCGGCAAGGCGCCGGAGACGGTGGCCGCTGGCGCACAGCCGCCTGCGAACTCGATGACGCCGCCGCCCGCCAATCCAATGGCGCCGCCTCAGCAAAGCGGCACGGCGATTTCCGCGTCCCCGCTGCCGGCGGCGCACTGATTTTTTTTACCTCCCATTGTAAGGGGAAGATCGCCCACCAAAGCGTCGCGCAGGCGGTCGGGTGGCGTCTTTCAAATTTTCATTTATTCGCGTAGGCGGGACGGCCCCCACCCCGCCAAGAAATGTTCGCCAGCCGCGTCACCGCCTCGATCAGCGCGCCGGGGTCGGCCACGCCTTTGCCGGCAATATCGTGCGCGCTGCCATGCGCGACCGAGGAGAACAGGATCGGCGAGCCGATTGAAAACCCAGCGGTGCGGTTGAAGGCCTGCAGCTTGGCGGCGATGTGGCCCTGATCGTGCAGCATGACGAGGTAAGCGTCGCAGCCTTTCTTGCGAAACATAGTGTCGGCGCCGAACGGGCCGGATGCCTCGATGCCCGCCTGGGCGGCGCGCGCGATCGCCGGAATGATGATGTCGATTTCTTCCGAACCGAACATGCCTTCTTCGCCGGCATGCGGATTGAGCCCGCCGACGAAGATTTTCGGACGCGCGATGCCGAGTCTCCTGAGTGCGGCATCGGTCACCCGGATCGCGCGCTCAACTCGTTCGCGGGTGATCAATTCGATCGCTTGACGTACGCTGACGTGCAGGGTGGCGTGCACGATGCGCACGTCGTTAAAGCAGATCATCAGATAGACATCATGGACCGGCGTGCCGGTTTCGCGCGCGACGAATGACGGATAGCCGTCGAAGATAATGCCGGCGGCGGCGATCGAGCGTTCGGTCTGCGGCGCCGCCACCACGGCCTCAACCTCGCCGGCAAGCGCGGCCTTGATCGCGCGGCGGGCGCTGGCGAGCGAGGCGCGGCCGTAAGCAGCATCGACCCTGCCGAAGGTCACCGGCGTATTGGTGCCCTCGCTGGCGTCGAGCAGGTTGACCGCCCCGTTCAACCAGTCGGCGTCGCGGACATTTGCGATACTCCTGAGCAGCGGCGACAGGCCGGCGGCGCGCACGTGCAATTCCACCGCGGCGGGATCGCCCACCAACAAAGGCCGGCACACCGCAGTCACCCGCTTATCGAGCGCCGCCTTGAGCGCGATTTCCGGGCCGATCCCGGCCGGGTCTCCGGTGGCAATGGCGATGCGCGGCAAGCTCATGTCCGTCTTTCGCGGCGGGCGCGACCGCCTATAATGGTCGCCCCGCAGTACTGCGGAAACAATAACAAACGATCAGGGAAACGTCGCCATGATGTCGCGTGAACAAAATGACCTGCTCAGCCGCATTGGCCAGGGCACGCTGATGGGCAATTTGCTGCGCCGCTACTGGGCGCCGTTTCTGCTGGCGTCGGAAATCCCCGAGTCCGATTGCCCGCCGGTCAAGGTCAAGCTGATGGGCGAGCGGCTGATCGCCTTCCGTGACAGCAAGGGCCGCATCGGCCTGATCGATGAGTTCTGCGCGCATCGTGGCGTCTCGCTCTGGTTCGGCGAAAATGCCGACTGCGGCATCCGCTGCCAGTATCACGGTTGGAAATACGACGTGACCGGGCAATGCACCGATCTGCCATCGGAGCCAGAGGAGTCGGGCTTCCGCAAGAACATCAAACTGAAATCCTATCCTTGCATCGAAAAGGCCGGCATCGTCTGGAGCTATATGGGGCCGCCGGAATTGCAACCGCCAGAGCCGGCGCTGGAATGGACCGACGTGAAACCCGAGCAGCGTTTTGTGTCGAAGCGCCTGCAGGAATGCAATTATCTGCAGGCAATGGAAGGCGGCATCGATTCCAGTCACGTCTCCTGGCTGCACGGCAGCGAACTCAACAAGGACCCGTTGTTCAAGGGCAGCAAAGCGAATGCCTATAACGAGCAGGACCGTATGCCGCTGTTCGAGGTCGAGGAATTTTCTGGCGGCTTGCTGATCGGCGCACGCCGCAATGCCGGGGCCGGCAAATATTACTGGCGCATTACGCCCTGGATCATGCCCTGGTACACCATCATCCCGCCGCGCGCGGGGCATCCTTTAGGCGCGCATGCCTGGGTGCCGATCGACGACGAAAGCTGCTGGGCCTGGAGTATCAACTACCATCCCAAGCGCGCGCTTTCGACGTCTGAAGTATCGGCGATGCAGGATGGCGAGGGCATCCACGTCAAATATGTGCCCGGCACCTTCATCCCGCTCGCCAACAAGGCGAACAACTACCTGATGGACCGCGAGGCGCAGCGGCACGGGCATTCGGCCACCGGCGTCGACGGCATCGCCATGCAAGACGCCTCGATCCAGGAAAGCATGGGGCCGATTCAGGACCGCACCATCGAGCATCTGTGCGCGACCGACACCGGCATCATCATGACCCGTAGGATGCTGCTGCGCGCAGCGAAAGCGGTGGCCGAAGGCAAGCCGGTACCGGCGACCGAACCGGAAGCACAGCGCGTGCGGTCGGTGGCGATCGAACTCGGCCAAGGCGTCAAGTTTAGCGACGGCGCCAAGAACGGACTTTATGCGGAGTTAGGAACGGAGCCGCTGTCGGTGTAACAACCGGTCCCGACTTCCTTCCTGCAATAGAAAGGTGTTTCGTTATGCCTCACTACACCGCGCTGGTCACCTTGCTCGCCGTGCTGTTGTATTTCTACACCGGCATCTTGGTTGCCAAGGCGCGAGGGAAATACGGCGTGAAGGCGCCGGCGACGACCGGGAATCCAGATTTCGAGCGCGTATTCCGCGTGCAGATGAATACGTTGGAATGGATGCCGATCTTGCTGCCGGCGCTCTGGCTCTTTGCCGTCTACGTGAACGACTGGGCCGCCGCCGCTCTGGGGCTGGTCTGGATCGTGGGCCGTATTCTTTATATCCGCGGTTACAGCGCGGCCGCAGACAAGCGTCACCGGGGCTTTTCGATTCAGGCGTTTGCATCAGGCGCGTTGCTGATCGGCGGATTGGTCGGGATCATCTTGCGCCTTGTACACGGCTGATCAAAGACCGTTTATTCCCGCGCAAGCCGGAATCCAGAGCCCCAATCGAAAGCATGCAATTTAGCCCCTGGGTCCCCGCGTTCGCGGGGTCGAACGGGCGTGGGTCACTCCGCCGCGCTGACCGCTGCGGCGCTGGCACTCCTGCCGAGCGCCGCGTTGACGCGCGGCATGACCTCTTCGGCCATCAGTTGCATCGAGCGCTTGGCCAGCTGCGGATCGACCCAGTCCATGCCGGCGTAGACCAACTCGCCGAAGTCGCCGGTCTGTTCGCACATCGCCAGAATCTGATCGACCACCTTATTGACGGTGCCGTGGAACACGCAGTGGTCCATGATGAAGTCGTGGGTGATCTCTTCGTCCGGCTGTTCCCTGTGGCTTTTGAACACGTAGAGCCGTCCGCCGCGCTTCATCTTGGCGCCCATCTGTTCGAAATAGAACCGGTATGGGCTCTTGGCATCCGCGCGGCCGTAGCGCAGCGCGGTCTTGTCGTCGTCGGCGACAAAGATAGTACGCGCCACCCGCCAGTCTTTGACGTCGGCTTTCTGGCCGGCTTCGGCCTTGCCCTTGGCGTAATTGGTCCAGTGCGACTTGAGATGATTGGCGAGCAGGAAGTTTGCCGACAGCGGATGGAAGTCGCGCTTGCCCATCAGCACCACGCCCGGCGAGAACGGTGCCACAACGGTGCCGACGATCTCCGGCCGCGGCTTCTGGAAGGGCTTTGCCATGGCGCCGACGCCGAGATGCGGCGCGGCGGTCTGGTTGATCGCCACCTTGAAGCGGTTGTCCGGGAAATCAATGTTGTAGGGCGGATCGCGCTCCCAGATCGCCAGGATCACGTCGATCGCTTCGGCGAAGATCTTGTTGCGGTCCTGGTCGAGAATGCCGATCGCTTCGGAATCGGAGGGTAGCGCGCCGGCGGAAACGCCCAGGATGAAGCGGCCTTGCGCCAGATGATCGAACATCGCCGCGTTCACCGCGATCACCGCCGGATGCATCTGCGACAAATTGGTGGTGCCGGTCGCGAGCTTGATGGTCTTGGTGTCGTGGATCAGCGTGGCGTGGAACAGCATGCTGTTGGTGACGTTCTCGCACACGTCGGTCAGGTGCTCGCCGACGAATGCATCATAGAAGCCGAGTTTGTCGGCGAGTATGATCGCCTCGCGATCCTCGCGCAGCGTTTGCGACCAGTCGCGGCCGATCGGATGCACCGGCATCGTGAAATAGCCCAACCGCATTTGTCTCTCCGGCTCGAATTCAATCTGTTGCATACAAACTAGCCGAGCCGCCGCACCGTTGCATCAAGTGTGATAAAAATCATTTTTGAAATGGCGAAAATAAACCGTCGCGATGGCCGCCGGTGCGATACCCACAGGCCGCCGGTACCCGTTCGGCAAGGGTCCCACAAGTGACTAGGGTTCCCGCTGGGACTGCCGATTCGGGGCTGACGGAGCTCGCCATGATGCGCTGGTTTCACGCCTTGATGCCGAAGGAAGAGCGCTTTTTCGACCTGTTTGCGCGGCACTCGCAGGCTGTGCTGGCCGGTGCCGAAGCGTTGCGTGCCATGCTGGAGGGCGGTGCCGCGGTACAGCAAAACTACCAGACTGTGATGGACCGCGAACAGGACGCCGACGATGTCCGTGAGGTGCTGATCGCGGTGCGCCGCACCTTCATCACGCCGTTCGACCGCGGCAATATCTGCGACCTGATTACCTCGATGGACAACTCCATTGACCAGATGCAGAAGACCGCCAGGCCGCGGGGACGATGGCCGGCGGCTGGCGCATCGTCAAAACCATAGGCTCGAAGATCACGCGGCTCACCCCGATGCAGGGCTCCTGCGCGGAAACCGCCGGGTCCGTCATGCTGTTTACGGCGACGTATCTCGGCATCCCGGTTTCCACGACGCGCACGATTACCGGCTCGATCATCGGTGTAGGTGCTGCGAAAAAAGTGTCGGCGGTGCGCTGGGCCGTTCTCCAGCAAATCGTGAGCGCCTGGATCATCACGATCCCGGCGTCCGGGCTGCTCGCGGCGCTGTTGTATTGGCTGGCCGGATTGCTTGCCTGATCAGGCCGAGACGCGGGCGAGGAAGCCTTCGACCTCACGGCGCAAATCGGCGGCCGCAGCTTCCACCGCCTGCGAGGCAGTGAGCACGCTTTCGGCCGACTGGCGGGTCTCGGTCGCCGCGCCGGTGACATTGCCGAGCACGGACACAACCAGCTTGGCGCCGTCGGCGGCGCCGGCGACGTTATGCGAAATCTCGGACGTAGCCGCGCTCTGCTGTTGCACGGCGGTCGAAACGGAGGTGGTGCAGCTGTCGATTTCCAGCATGCGGGTCGCGATGCGGCCGATCGCATCGACCGCGCTACTGGTCGAGGTTTGCACCGCGCCGATAAGCTTGGAAATATCCTCGGTCGCCTTGGCGGTTTGCACCGCAAGAGATTTGACTTCCGAGGCGACCACCGCGAAGCCCTTGCCGGCCTCGCCCGCGCGCGCGGCCTCGATGGTGGCATTGAGCGCCAGCAGGTTAGTCTGTCCGGCGATGGTGCGGATCAGCTTGACCACGTCGCCGATCTTCTGCGCGGCCTGCGACAGTGCGCTGATCTGCGCGTTGGTTCCTTGCGCTTCCTCGACCGCGGCGCGCACGATCGTGGTGGTTGTGGCGAGCTGGCTGCTTATTTCCACAATCGATTTGGCCAATTCGTCGGCGGCGATCGCGGCGGTCTCCACGTTCGTGCTCGCTTCGTTGGATGCTGCCACGGCGCCGTCCGCACGCTGCGAGGTTTGCCCCGAACTCGCCAGTAGGATTGTGGCGGTGGAGCGCATGGCCATGGCTCCGTCCGCCACCGTGCGCAGGTGATCCTCGACGCACTGGCGGAACGCGGTGATCGCCCGGTCGATGATGGAGCGGCGCTGCTGTTGCTCCTGCATCGCGGTGCGTTCGTGCTCGGCGTCGCGTCGTTCGGTTATATCCTCATGTGTCGCCACCCAGCCACCGTCCGCCATCGGGCGGTTGATGACCAAGACGGTGCGCCCTGTGGCGGATTTGACTTCGGCGGTGATCGTCTTGCCCTGCGCCATGGCGGGCACCAGCGATTGCCGGTACTCGTCAGGATCGCGCGAGAAGGTACCGTTGGCGATACGGTATTCGAGCAGGTCGGTGAGCGTGCGGCCCGGCTTCACGACGTCCTCGCCAAGCTCATATAGCTCCACGTAGCGGCGATTGCAGATGACCAGCCGCTCGTTGCGGTCGAACATACACAGGCCCTGCGACATGTTGTTGATCGCGACGCCCATACGCGTGTTGTCGACTTGCATCCGCCGGATGACGGCGACGCCGGCAATCAGCATTGCCAGCGCCGACAGCAGGCCGGCGCCGAGCACCGATATCAGGAGTTCGGACATTGCCGCGGCCCATACGCCGAACGGGATGGCATAATGAAGCAGCGCGAAGCTCGCCGGAAAACAGGCACAGCCAGTCAGCGCGACAAAACGCCAATCGCGTGCGATTTCAGGTGCGGGAGTTGCGGCCATGGTCGTGCCCGGGTCGGCGGCACGCTATTCCCCTACCGGTTGTTTTGCAGTTAATTGGCTGCGGCTGAATGGTTAATCGAAGATTAAAGTCAGGAGGACGGCGGATGGCGAAGCTGCGCGCGGTCGAATGCCGCGAATTTATCAAGGCGGCGGTCGAAAAGGCTGACGAGATGGGCGTGCCGGTCTCGATCGCCGTGGTCGGGCCGGAAGGCCACCTAATCGCGCTCGAGCGTATGGACGATGCCGGATTCATCACGCCCGACACCGCGATCGCCAAGGCCTATACCGTGGCGGCCTTCCGCTCCATGAGCCCGCGCTTCCCCGACGGGCTGGTGATTCAGCAGTGGTTCAAGGAGCGCAACCCGCAATTGCTGATCGGCTTGTCCGCCCTCACCAACGGCAAGATCGCCGCCTCGGGCGGCGCGGCGCCGGTGTTCAAGGGCGACGAGATGGTCGGCGCCTATGGCATTTCCGGCGGCACCTCGCAGCAGGATGAGGAAATGGCGCTCTACGCCCGCGCCAAAGTCGGCTGGGCGCATGTGTCATCCGCTGAGCCCAAGGCGAGTGTGAAGGAACACATCAATGCGCTCTACGCCAAGGCCGGCATCACCGACCGCAAGCTTTAGAATTTTCCTGCTGGAGTATCGTCATGGAATCGACTGCCGCCCGCCAAGCCAATCCATCCGCATGGGCCGGGCGTATTGAAGACGACGCGCTGTTGCGTGGCGCTGGGCGCTTCGGCGACGACGTCAAGCCGGAGGACGCGCTAGCGGCTTACTTTGTCCGCTCCCCACACGCTTCCGCCAAGATCGAACGCATCGACGTTGCCGCCGCCAAGAACGCGCCGGATGTGGTGGCGGTGCTGACTGCCGCCGATCTCGCCGAGGCGCATTACCATTCGATTTCGCATCCGCATCCAATCCCAGGCCGCGGCCGCAAGGTGGCGGTCGCGCCGCACCGGCCCTCGCTCGCGGACAAGCGCGTGCTACATGTGGGCGAGCCGGTGGCGATGGTGATCGCGGTGAACGCGCAGGCCGCGCAGGAGGCCGGAGAGAAAATTGCCGTCGACTACCGGCCGCTCGAGGCCGTCACCGACGTGCGCGCGGCGATTGCGTCCGGCGCGCCGCAACTCTGGCCGGAAGCGCCCGGCAATATCGGGTTCGATTGGAGCGCGCCGGCCGACCCCGACGGCAAGAAACAGGCGGCACTCGACCGCGCTTTCAAGGAGGCCGCGCATGTGGTGCGCGTAAAACTTGTCAACCAGCGCCTGGTGGTCGCCTCGCTCGAGCCGCGCACCGCGACCGCGAGTTACGACGCCGCCACGAAGCGGTTCACTCTGCGCTGCGGTACGCAAGGCGTGGCCGCCGTGCGCGGCCAGGTCGCCGGCGCCATGGGCATCAAGCCGGAAGAGCTGCGCGTCCTGAGCGACGATGTCGGCGGCGGCTTCGGCATGAAGGGCTGGTGCTATCCCGAATACGTGCCCATGCTGCGCGCCGCGCATTTTCTGCAAAAGCCGATCCATTGGGTCTCGACCCGCTCGGAAGCGTTTGTCAGCGACAACCAGGGTCGCGACTCGTTCTGGACCGCGGAGCTTGCGCTGAGCAAGCGCGGCAAGTTTCTCGGCTTGCGCGTCGACTGCCTCGGCAATGTCGGCGCCTACATCACCGGCGTCGCGCATTTCGTGTTCACGACGCACATTTCGGGCTGCCTGCCGACGGTCTACGAAATCCCCCATGCGCAGGTGAACACGCGCTGCGTGCTCACCAACACGCTGCCGACCGGGCCTTACCGCGGCGCCGGCCGGCCGGAGGCGAGCTATCTGCTGGAGCGGCTGATCGACGCCGCCGCCGATCAAACCGGCATCGACGCCGCCGAGTTGCGCCGCCGCAATCTGATCGCGCCCGACAATTTCCCTTACACCACCGCCTTCGGCTGCACCTACGACAGCGGCGATTTCCCCGCGATATTCGAGCAGGCGCTCACGCGCGCCGATTACGCTGGCTTTGCCGCACGCCGCAAGGCGGCGAAGAAGGCCGGTAAGCTGCGCGGCATCGGCATCGGCTGCTATCTGGAGATCGCCGGCGCGTTCCCGGAAGAAGCCGCGCGCATCTCGCTCTCCGGCGGCAACAAGGTGACGGTAAGCATCGGCGCGGGTGCCAGCGGGCAGGGGCATCAAACCGTGTTCGGCCATGTGGCGGCGCGCAGGCTCGGCGTCGCGCCTGCTGCTGTGACCGTGACGGCGGGCAACTCGGCGCGCGACGTGCCAGGCTTCGGCGCGGTCGCTTCGCGCTCCGCCATGTATGTTGGCGGCGCCATTGCCGTCACCGCAGACAAAGTGATTGAGAAGGGCAAGCGCGTCGCTGCCATGCTGCTGCAGGCGGGGGAAATCGACGTCGACTATCGCGACGGAAAATTCAGTGTGCGCGGCTCGGGGCGCGAGGTCTCGCTGTTCGACGTTGCCGAGCGCGCTGCCGAGCTGGCGCGGACGGGCGTCATCCCCGAGAACCTCGACACGCAGGCCAACGTCAAAGCGCCGCCGTCATTCCCGAACGGCTGCCATGTCGCCGAGGTCGAGATCGATCCTGCGACCGGCGCGGTCGCGATCGTCAACTATGTGGCGGTCGGCGATTGCGGCAATCTGCTGGACGCGACGATCGTCGAGGGCCAGATCCACGGCGGCGTGGCGCAGGGGCTCGGCCAAGCCTTGACCGAGAACACGGTCTACGACGCCAGCGGTCAGCTGGTCAGCGGCTCTTTCATGGACTATGCCCTGCCGCGCGCCGATCTGGTGCCTGACATGACGGTCGAGCACCACGCCGTCGCCTGCCGCACCAATCCGCTCGGCGTGAAGGGCGCCGGCGAGGCCGGCACCACCGCTGCACCGCCGGCGGTGGTCAACGCCATCCTCGACGCCTTGCCGAAAGGCGCCACGCTCGACATGCCGGCAACCCCGGAGCGCATCTGGCGAGCGTTGCAGAAGGCCAACTGAAAGGTTTGTGTTCCATCTCCCGGCAAACGGGGAGAAGGAAACAAGTTACGGGGCGACGTCGATCTGCACCTGCGAGGTGATCGTCTTCCAATGCTTGATCTGGTCGTCGAGCCAGAGCTTGGCGGCGGCGACGGTTTCGTTCGGCGCAATATCCATTTTCTGCTTGGCGAACTTCTCTTTGACCTCGTCCGAATCCAGCGCCTTCAGGACGATCGCATGGAGCGCGTCCATCACCGGCTTTGGCGTTCCCGCTGGCGCGAACAAAGCGTTCCACGCCACGGTGCCGACGTCGGGATAGCCGACCTCCTTCATGGTCGGAACGTTCGGATAGGCCGGCAGGCGCGTATGATTGACCATCGCGATCGGACGGAATTTGCCCGACTGAACCATCCCGGCGGTGCTGGCGACATTTAGGAACGCGGCCTGCACGTCGCCACGCAGCATGTCCTGGATCACGCCGGAGGCGCCGTTCTTGTTGGGCAGCGCGACCATGTCGAGATCGCCGGCGCGCTTGGCGAAATAGGCCATGTCGTAATGCGGATAGGAGCCGATGCCGACGGTGCCGTAGCGTACTTTGCCGGGGTTCTTCTTGGCGTAGTCGATCAGCTCGGCCACGCTCTTGACCGGAAAATTGTTCGCCGTCGTCACCACCATGAACGCCGGCACGTCGATCAGATTAGTCACCGCCGCGACGCTCTTGCCGTAGTCGAAATTCATCTTCTTGTTGTAGAGGATCGGCGTGATGGCGTTGGTCGAGACGTTGCCGATCATCAGCGTGTAGCCGTCGGGCGCCGATTTCACCATTTCGTCGATTGCCAGCAGGCCGAAGGCGCCGGGCTTATTGATGATCACGAAGGGCAGGCCGGTAATTTTCTGCATCTGGTCGCCGACGATGCGCGCCGTGATGTCGGTCGCCCCGCCCGGTGCGTAAGGCACCAGGATCTTGACCGTACGGCTCGGGTATTTGTCTTGCGCCGAAGCGGTCGCCATGCCGAGCGCAAGGCAGGCGGCGGACAATAGGATCGCGGTCAGACGTCTCATGAAAATCCTCCGTGGCTGATATTGGTGTAAGCCGGGAGTTCTTCGTGCCCCCGCGCTGATGACCTTCAGGTGGCTTTGATGCCGTGCAGACTGTGCGAGGAGTCCTTGCAGGTGAAAAATACCACGTCGCCTTCGGGCGACGCCTTGCCGGCGTGAATGGTGTTCGCCGGAATGTAGAGGACGGAACCGGGCTTGGCTTCGACCGGCTTGCCGCCAACGACGGCGCGGAAGGTGCCTTCCAGGATGTAAATCCACTGCTCGTTGGGATGCGAATGCGGCTCGGCGCCGGTGCCGGCCTTCATGCGCATCAGGCCGACGATCATGCGGTCGCCTTCGACGCAAGGTCCATGCGCGGTGGAATAATCCGGCCCGCCCAGGATCTTCTGTGCGGTACCGAGATCGAAGACATATTCGCCCGGAGCGGCGCGCGTGGCGCCCGGCGTGCGCGGGGCTGGCTGAACGGACATGAGGATGTCTCCCGGTTACGGCATTTAACGGGTTGTTGTTATGCCGATGTTAGTTGATCCGCCCTCACCGTGCCAGTAGACGCCGGACCTTGTATCGCTATGCGGAACAAAAGCTCACCACCGTTCGGCCATTGTCGGCTACCAAGGTGCCGCCCTCGTTCGATTCGGAGGCCGTCGATGCTGCGTCTGTTTGTCACGATGTTTGCCGCGCTAGCGATGGCCGGTTGCGCCGCCGAATACGTGCCGAAGGAGGAGCCGAGCTTCTACCGCAACTTGGCGCAGCCGGGCGCGCAACTCGATGCCGCCGCGGCCGCCTCGATGATATCCGGCTACCGGACCAACAACGGGCTCGCGGCGGTGACGCTCGATCCAGAGCTTACGCGTCTTGCCGAAGCGCAAGCCGCGATCATGGCCAAGCGCGACAAGCTCGACCACAACGCCGGCAAGCCATTCGTCGTGCGGCTGAAGGCGTCGGGCTACGATGCCAAATTGGCGGCAGAAAATATCGGCGCTGGCTATCACACATTGGCCGAAGCGTTCTCCGGCTGGCGCGATTCGGCGCCGCATCGCGCTAATTTGTTGCTCGCGGGCGCGACCCGCATGGGCATCGCAGCGATCTACACGCCGGCTTCGAAATACAAAGTGTACTGGACGCTGATCCTGGCCGCGCCGGACGATCGAAAAGGTTAACGGCCGGCGCCTTTATTCCAATTTTTATTTTGCGGATCGAACGCCCAACCGTGGCATAGTCCTGCCTAGCCACGGCGTGTGCGTGGGCGAATTGATCGGGGTGTTGATCGCGATCGTTTCGAGCTGTCTCGGCGGCACGGCTGCCACCGTCACGCGTTATCTCGTCGGCAATGCCGATCCGCTCACGCTCGCCATTCTACGCTGGGGAATCGGATTTCTCGTCGTGCTGCCGATTGCGCTCGTGCTGCGCGTAAAATGGCCGCAGCGCAGCGACTGGCTCGGCGTCGCTGCCTTGGGACTTTGCTTTTTCGGCTTGTTCTTCATTCTCTATAACATCGCGCTCGGCTACACGACGGCCGCCCGCGCCAGTCCCGCGCTATCGACTCTGCCTTTGCAGACCATGCTGGTCGGTGGGATTCTCGGCGTTGAACCGCTAACGATACGCAAATCCATTGGCGTCGGCATCGCCGTGCTCGGTGTTTTTGCCGCGCTCGCCGTCCGGCCTTTCGGCCGCTCCAATTGGAGCCTGGCGCGGCGAATTAATCATGACCGCCGCGGTGCTTTGCATGGCGTTTTGTAATGTCTGGTCGCGCGCCTTCATCCGGCGGTCGAGTGCGCTTGGATTTCTGGCCGTCGGCATGGGGGCAGGCGCCGTGGCGTTGGTTGTTGTCGGCCTGTTGACCGGCCGGCTTGCGGTGCTGGAAAGTTTTGCCGCGCCGCAATGGATTGCCGGTATCTATCTCGGAATTGGCGGTGGCGCGCTGGCATTTATTCTCTGGGTGATGGCTTTGCAGCGGGCGTCGCCGACGCGCGTAGCCAATACCATGACGGTCAATCCGATCGCCGCGGCCTTGCTCGCGCATCAACTTGTCGGCGAGCCGATTACTCTCAATCTGGTTGTCGGCCTGCTGGCGGCGTTCGCAGGCATTTGGATTGCAACGACTGCGGCCGCGAAGGGCTAATGCGTACTATTTCTTCTCGTCGGTAAACGCGTCGGCGGCGTACATCAGGACTTTCGACATCGTCCAACGGTTGCCGCCCTTTTTAGTTTCGCTGATGTCGTCAATGAACCAGCGGCCGTCCTCGCGCAGAAGTTTGAACAGCAAATTGTGCGGGTCCTTGAAATTGTAGAACTGCGCGCGCACCTGCGCCTGCGCGGCCGACTTCGAAACCAGCGTAATGGTCAGCTTGCTGAGCGCCCAATCATTACCGTTGACGAATACGTCCCAGTCGATCGTGCCGGCCTCGCCTTTCGGCGTGGCCTTTTCATCGGCGTCGATCAATGCCTGCAGGCGGCGGGCTATAGACGTTCGCATAGCCGGGGTGGTCGGTGTCGCCCTGATAGATCTTGTAGATATCCGTGATCAGCGCCAGGGGATCGCCGGTCGCCTGCCCGTAGGCGAACGGGCCGCACAGCGCGACAAACAGAGCCAGGGCCAGGCGACGCATCGCCATCTCCGAACGAGGGGCGCGATATTTAGCATGTCCGCACGCAGCGATAAAACCATTCGAAGCCAATGGGCTGGACCTCGCGTGCGCGGCTGACTAGTTTGCTCGCCCATGCCGGTGCTGCCTCGCCTGAATAATTACGACGACATCTATCGCCAATTTCGCTGGGATATTCCGGCGCGCTACAATATCGGCGTCGATATCTGCGACCGCTGGGCGCTAAACGAGCCGGACCGGCTCGCCATCCTGCACGTCCATGCCGATGGGCGGGAAGACGCCCTCAGCTACGGCGCCTTGCGCGATATCTCCAACCGGCTCGCCAATGTGCTGCGTGCGTTCGGCGTCAAGCGCGGCGATCGCGTCGCCATCATGCTGCCGCAGATGCCGGAAGTCGCCGCCGCGCACGTTGCCATCTACAAGCTCGGCGCCGTCGCCTTGCCGATCGCTGTCCTGTTCGGCCCCGATGCGCTGTCCTACCGTCTGCAGAATTCCGGCGCCAAGGCGCTGCTGACCAACGCGCAAGGCCTCGCCAAGCTCGACGGCGTTCGCAACGAGATTGCGGATCTTGCCTGTGTGCTGTCGGTCGACGGCACCCACGATGGCGCCGGCAGTTTTGCCGACTTGCTGGCGCGCGCCTCGGCCGACTTCGCCGCGGTCGACACCGCGGCCGACGATCCGGCCATGATGATCTACACGTCTGGCACCACCGGCCAGCCCAAAGGCGCTTTGCACGCCCATCGCGTTCTGCTCGGTCACCTTCCCGGCATCGAACTGCCGCATTTCGAATTCCCGCAAGCCGGCGACCGCTACTGGACGCCCGCCGATTGGGCCTGGGCCGGCGGCCTGCTCGACGCGCTGCTGCCGAGCCTGCATTACGGCGTCCCGGTGGTGGCGCGCCGGTTCGACAAGTTCGATCCGGATGAAGCCTTCGCGCTGATGGAGCAGACGCAAGTGCGCAACGCGTTCATTCCGCCGACCGCACTGCGCATGATGCGGGCGGCGCCGAACCCGCGCGGGCGATACGATCTCAACCTGCGCAGTGTGGCCTCGGGCGGCGAGTCGCTCGGCATCGAGGCGCTGGAATGGGGCAAGTCCGCCTTCGGCCTCGCCATCAACGAGTTTTACGGCCAGACCGAATGCAACCTGGTGCTCGGTTCCTGCGCGCAACTCGGCATGCTCAAGGCCGGCGCCATCGGCAAGCCGATTCCAGGCCACCGCGTGGCGGTGATCGGCAAGGGCGGTGCGCCGCTCAAAGCCGGCGAGGTGGGCCAGATCGCCGTCATGCGGCCCGACCCGGTGATGTTCCTCGAATACTGGGGCAAGCCGCAGGCGACGCGCGACAAGTTCATCGGCGACTGGATGACGACGGGCGATCAGGGCGTCGCCGACGAGGAGGGCTATATCTCGTTCGTTGGCCGCGACGACGACGTGATTACCTCATCCGGCTTCCGCATCGGGCCGGGCGAGATCGAGGACTGCCTGATCCGTCATCCGGCGGTGGCACTCGCCGCGGTGGTCGGCAAGCCCGATCCGCTGCGCACCGAGATCGTCAAGGCCTTTATTGTCCTCAAGAAAGACCATGCGCCGTCGGACGCGCTCGCCACCGAGATCCAGACCTTCGTACGCACGCGCCTGTCGGCGCACGAATATCCGCGCGAAGTCGCCTTCATCGACGACCTGCCGATGACGACGACCGGCAAGGTGATCCGGCGATTGTTGCGGGAGAGGGCGTGACTTTAAGGCATTTGCCCGCTGCCCACGATGAACACGTGGAAGCCAAGCCGCCGCCTGGCGACGAGATAGAGCATGATCGATTCCACGACCAGCGCGCTCGATGTGGCAACGCCAGCGCCTTCAATTCCCAAGCGCGGAATGAGCAGCACACAGAGCCCGAGATTGATCGTGAAGGCGGCCGCATAAATCAGAGCGCACGGCTTGCGCTCGCCCAGCATGTTGAGCAGCCGTTCGGCGGGTCCGACGGCGGCGCGCGCCAGCATGCCGACCGCCAGAATGAACATCACGCCATAGCCGCGCTCGAAATTGTCGCCGAATAGAGCGAGCAGCGGCCGGCCGAGCGCGAGGATCAGCGCGCAGGCCGCGAGCGAGGGCCAAAACGTCCACCTGGCGGTCTCGGCAAAGAACGAGGCGAGGCGTTCTCTGTCGCCGGCCACATGATATTCGGTGAACTTGTGCGTGGTAGCGCTGGCGATGGCGAAATAGATGAAGGCGACCAGTGCCAACAGGCGCGCGCCGGCATAGTAGACCGCAACCTCGTCGGGCGACCGGAAATGTTCGAGCGTGAGAATGTCCACGTAAGTCAGCAGCAGGTAGAAGACTTCGACAGTGAAGATCGGCAGCGAGGTGGCGAGCCAGGTCTTGACCTCATACTGCTTTGGGCCGGCGGGCACCATTTTCTTGAGGCGGCGATCGAGCACGATCAGTTGGGCGACGGTCACCGCCCAGGTAGTGCCGACGGCGATGAGCATCGCGGTCATCGCACCGGTCGGCGCGCCCAGCAGATAGGCCGTGCCCATCAGCGCGGTGATGGCGAGCTGACGCCAGACGAAGAATGGCATCAGCGCCAGGCTCGGCCAGTTGTAGGATTGCGCGATGCCGGCCTGCACTTGCACCAGGCCGTAGATCGGAATGGTGAGGCAAGCAAGATAGAGCGGCATTATAGCGAATTGATCGAGCCATGGCGCCAACGCGGTGACGCCGATGGCGCCGATGCGCGCCGGTCGTGGTCGCGATGCCGAAGGCGAGCCAACGGCTGCCGGTCAAGAATCCGCGCAAGCGATCGAGCGACTTGATCTCGGTATATTCCGGGATGAAACGGCGGGACGCCGACGACAGGCCGATGTCGGATAACGCGCCGATCATCAGCACCCAGGTCCACACATAAATGTAGATGCCGAATTCGAAACTGCCCATCCAGCGCGCGAGCAGGACCTGGCTGGCCAGCGCCAGCACTGCGCTGCCGACACGGACGAGAAAAACTTTTCCGGCGACCAGTTGCGCCAGCCGGCTGTCGCTTTTGTCGGCGAGAAGCGCCTTGATGCGCGCGACGACGCCCGGCGCTGCTTGCGGCGCGGGCACGGCATTTTCGGAATTGACCAGCGCCACGGGTTCCCTCCGTGCCGGCGATGGCCGGTCTGCGAACGACGGCAAAGCCATCGTTCTCGCTTAGCAAGGAACCGTTAAGAATCGGTTCGGCGCAGCCGTTTACGCCAATGAATCAAGGCCTTTCGAGCTCGCCCACGTCGGCCAGAATGCGCTCGACCACCATGCGCTCGTCGGCTGTCAGCGCGGCTTGCGGCGGCAACGGATCGCCGACCGCATAGCCCTGGATTTCCAGACCGGCCTTGATGCAGGCGGCGAGATTAAAGCGCGCGAAGGCCTCATTAATGCGCCAGAGCTTGCGTTGCAAAGCCGTCGCCTCCGGCCATTCGCCGGCGCGGCAGAGCTCGTAAAGCTTCACGCTGAGCCGAGGCACAATGCAGGCCAGGCCCGCCATCCAGCCGACGCCGCCGATCAGCATCACCGCCGCCGGAATATGCGCGGAGGCAGAGAACACTCTCAGGTTCGGGCAGCGGTTCATGATCGACAGCAGCCGCCCGGTGTTGGTGGAGGCATCCTTGATGGCGACGATGCGCGGGTGCACCGACAGCCGCGCGATGACGTCGAGCGAAAGGTCGCTGCGCTGGAATTGCGGGTTGGTGTAGAGCACCACCGGAATGTCGACTGCGTCGGCGATGGCGCGGAAGTAAGCTTCGATCTGCGCATCCTTGAGCGGGAAATAAGCTTCGAGAATGGCGAGGATGCCGTCGGCACCGAGCGTCTGATAGTGCATGGCCTGCGCGACCGCATCCGCGGTCGATGTCGAGGCCACGCCCGCGATGACCGGCACGCGCTGGCGCGTGGCTTCGACCGTCGTCTTGACGACGGCCGCGCGCTGCTCGCGCGACAAGTAAGCGAATTCGCCGGTCGAGCCGAGCGGCGTGAGCCCATGGACACCGGCCAGGATCAGATCAACCACCAGCCGTTCGAGCACGTCAGTCATGACGCGGCCACGCCCGTCGACCGGCGACACCAGATAGGGAAAGACTCCGCGGAAGTCGCTCATGCGTTCACCCCGAAAACCCGCCGTCATCGAGAAATTTCTGCTCCTCCGGCGTGCTGACGCGGCCGAACACCGCGTTGCGGTGCGGGAAGCGGCCAAAGCGGCGGACGATATCGGCGTGCAGTTCCGCCCATTTCTCGGTGTCGCCGGCCGCCTTGTAAAGCGTCAGGCCAGCGCTGCTGGTCGGCAAGGTCTTCCGAATGCTCGAACGGCAGATAGAAAAAACCGCGCAGATCGGGAAACGCGCCATCGAAGCCATTGAGGATGGCGCGGCTGGCAACGGCGCGCGCCAGCGGATCGGTGGCAATGGCGCGCGCCTGGTCGCGGAACATGTTGCGCGGGAACTGATCGAGCAGGATGAGCAGCGCCAGCGCGCCCTCCGCGCTCGACTCCCAATCGGTAAGTTTGCCGGTCGCGGCTGCTTCGTGCGGCGTGAGGAAACGGCTGCGGATGTCGTCGTCGAAAGCCGTGTTCTTCTTGAACCAGTGTTCCGGACCGGCCGCGCGCCAGAATGCGACCACATCGGCCGGCGAAAGTTGCGTGGCCACTTCGCTCATTCATCATCCCGCAGCGCGCGGCGCAGAATCTTGCCCACATTGGTTTTCGGCAGTTCTTTGCGGAACTCGATATGTTTCGGGACCTTGTAGCCGGCGAGTTGGCTGTGCAGGTGGTCGCGCAGTTTATGTTCGTCGAGTTCCGGCGACTTCTTCACGGCAAACAGTTTGACCGCCTCGCCGGAATGGGGGTCCGGCACGCCGACCGCGGCGCATTCCAGGATACCGCCGTGCATCATCGCGACATCCTCGACTTCGTTGGGAAATACCTTGAATCCGGACACAGAGATCATGTCCTTCTTGCGGTCGATGATTTTTAAGCGGCCTTGCTCGTCCATCACACCGATGTCGCCAGTGCGGAAGAAACCATCCGCCGTCATGACCTTGGCGGTCTCTTCCGGACGATGCCAGTAACCGGGCATCACCTGCGGCCCGCGCGCACAGATCTCGCCATGCTCGCCGAGCGGGACTTCATGGCCGTCATCGTCGCGGATCGAGATTTCGGTCGATGGCAACGGAAACCCGATCGTGCCGGTCCATTCGGCGATGTCGCCGCGATTGCAAGTGAGCACCGGCGAGGTTTCCGACAGGCCGTAGCCCTCCACGATCGGTTTGCCGGTCGCCTTCATCCAGGCTTCCGCCACCGGTTTTTGCACCGCCATGCCGCCGGCGACCGCGGCTTTCAGCATGCTCAAATCGAGTTTGCCGAAATCGCGATGATGAAGCATCACATTGTACAGGGTATTTACGGCCGGAAACATGTTCACCTTGTACCCGCTCAATTCCTTGATCAGTCCGCCGATGTCGCGTGGGTTCGGAATCAAGATGCACATACCACCGGTGCTGATGCCGAACAGGAAGCACGCCGTCAGCGCAAGGATGTGATAGAGCGGCAGCGCGGTAACGATGATGATCCGGTCGATCACGGGCGGCAACGCTACCATCGGCTCGTTCCACGCGATCAACTGCAGCATATTGGCAACCAGGTTCCGGTGCAGCAGCATCGCGCCTTTGGCGACGCCGGTGGTGCCGCCGGTATATTGCAGAAAGGCGATGTCGTCGGGCCCGACCGAAACAGGCGCGAACGGCAGATTACGGCCTAGGCGCAGCACCTTGTTGAATTTGGTCGCACCCGGCAGCGTATAGGTCGGCACCATCTTCTTGACGTGCCGCACCACAGCATTAACCAGAGTGCCTTTCAGCGTGCCGAGCATGTCGCCCATGCTGGCGATCACCACGTGTTTCACTTGTGTGTGCGGCAACGCTTCTTGCAGCGCCGCGGCGAAATTCTCCAGTACGATGATGGCTTCGGCGCCGCAGTCCTTGAGCTGGAATTCCAACTCGCGCGGCTTGTACAGCGGGTTGATGTTCACGGCGGTCATGCCGGCGCGCAGGATGCCGACGACCGCCACCGCATATTGCAGCACGTTCGGCATCATGATGGCGACGCGGGCGCCGCGTTGCAGGCCCTTGCTCTGCAGCCACGCGGCGAAAGCACGCGAGGCTTGGTCGAGCTCGGCAAAGGTCAAGGTCCTGCCCATGCACACGCAGGCTTCGCGCGCGGCATACGCTTTAAAACTCTCCTCGAACATAGCGACCAGCGACGGGTAGCGCGTCGGGTCGATGTCGGCAGGCACGCCCGGCGGATAGTGCTTGAGCCAAGGTCGCTCCATTGGCCGTTGCATGGCGTCTTCCCTATCGCCGCCGGGCTCTTGTCCGGTAGATTTTCGACTTGGCCGGCGGGCGGGGAACAGCATGAGTCGAGTCGAGGGGCAGCGCAAGGCCACGCCCGCTCATTCCCGCGCAAGCGTGAATCCAGTGCGGCAACCTAAGGAGTTTTTGGTCCAGGGTCGCCGCTTTCGCGGGGACGAGCAGTGTATGCGTTCTACCGGTCAACCCCGCCGAAAGGCACCAGCGGATTGTCGGTCAGGGCGGTGCGGTCGGGCCGGTCGACGCTGGCTTTGCCGAGAAATGCCTCGAACAACTCGCGCACGGTCGCCTCTGGCAGGTCACGGGTGATGAACACTAGCCGGGTACGGTGATCGTCGTCCGGCCAGCGCTCCAGCCGCGCGGTCGGATGAAAGACGTGCTGCACGCCGTGCACCACCACAGGCGTATCGGGCATTTCGGCGAGCTTCACGATACCCTTGAGGCGCAACAGCCTTGCGCCATGGGTGGCGCGCAAGAGCTCAAGAAACATCTCCAGCGTGCCCGCCGGAATAGCGGCGTCAGCGGTGAGCACGAAGGAGCGGATATGCTCGTCGTGCCGGTTGACGTCATGATGATGGTGGTGGTGATCGTGATCGTCGGCGTAGGCTTCGGCGGCCAGCCATTTCCTCACGTCGGGGATTTTGCGTTGCGGATCGTACAGCCCGCAATTCATCAGCCTCTCGGCCGTTGCCTCACCCTTGGCGGCGTCGAGGATCGGCGCCGCCGGGTTAAACGCGCGCAGGCGTGCGACGATGGCTTCGCGCTGCGCCGCAGTGGCCAGATCGGTTTTCGTCAGCACGATGCGGTCGGCCACCGCCGCCTGCTTCACCGCCTCGGTATGCGCGTCGAGCGTCGCTTCGCCGTTCACCGCGTCGACCACCGTCACCGCGCCGTCGAGCCGGTAGCGCAGCACGAGATAAGGGTGCGCCATGGCGGTGTGCAGCAACGGCGCCGGATCGGCGAGGCCTGTGGTCTCGATCAACATGCGGCGGAAGGTGCAGCGCCGGCTGTCGAGATCGCGCAGTAGCGTCTCCAGCGCGTCGACCAGATCGCCGCGCATGGTGCAGCACAGGCAGCCCGATTGCAGCAGCACCATGTTGTCGCCGATGTATTCGACCAGCAGGTGATCGAGCGCGACGTCGCCGAATTCGTTGATGATGACGGCGGTCTGACTCAGCGCCTCGTCCTTGAGCAGGCGGTTGAGCAGCGTGGTCTTGCCGGCGCCGAGGAAGCCGGTGAGGACGGTGAGCGGAATGGGCTCGGGCGGCCGGCGCTGGTCAGCGCTATGGCCGGTTTCCGACATTAGTTGGCCGAACTGACCTTCGGCTTGGCCGCATGTTTGGCGCGCTTGGGCGCACCCGCGGTAATGGCCGCGGCATCTTTTTTCTCGCCGCCCTCTTTTTTGGCGACGTGCTTTTTCTTCTTCGCCCGTGGTTCGGCGACCTGCACCGGGTCTGGATGATCGGCCGGGCCGGTGAACACCCTGACCGGGGCCTCGGTTTCGACCGGCGGCCCGAGCACGAACTTGCCGTTCGGCGGCCGCAAGGCGGACAGCATGAAGCCCTGCGCCGATCCGTTGTCGCCGGTGGCCTGTTGTTCTTCGTCGTTGTCTTCCGATGGCGGCTTGCGGCGATGGCCGCCGCACATTTCTTCGCGCAGGTTGGGCGGCTGCGCGTCGATCGGCGCCAAAGCGTCGACCGTGCCGAGCGACGGCGTCAGCCAAGACAGCCCGCCGCTATTGAATCCGTTTTCGAGCAATTGCGCCGCCTTCTGCGCGCGTATCGCGCCGGAATAAGCGCCGAGCACAATGGCGATCAGGCGGCGGCTGTTGCGGGTTGCCGACGCCACCACGTTGTAGCCGGATGCGCAGATGAAGCCGGTCTTCATGCCGTCGGCGCCGGGATAGCGATCGAGCAGCGAATTGTAATTGTGCAGCACGCGATTGCCGTACTGAATCGCGTGAATATGCCAGTAGGAATCGTCTTCCGGAAATTCCAAAATCAGCGCGCGGGCGAGGATGCCGAGGTCGCGCGCCGAGGTGACGTGATTATCCGCCGGCAGCCCATTCGGATTGACGAAATGCGACTCGGTCATGCCGAGCCGTCGGGCATTGGCGTTCATCAAGTCGGCGAAGCCTTCGATCGAGCCGCCGACGCCTTCGGCGATCGTCACCGCCATGTCATTGGCCGATTTCACCATCAGCATCTTCAGCGCATTGTCGACGGTGACAGTGGTGCCGACTTTGAAGCCCATCTTGGTCGGCTGCTGCGCCGCGGCGTTGCGCGAGACGGTGAGCAGCGTGTTGAAGCCGATGCGGCCCTCCTTGATGGTGCGCAGTGTCGTGTAGGCAGTCATCAATTTGGTGACGGAGGCCGGGTACCACGGATACGTCGCGTTTTCCGCGTGCAGCACCTTGCCGGTCGCGGCCTCGATCAATAGCTGCGCCTCGGCGCGGGCCTGCGTCGGGCCGGCGAGCGCCAGGGCTGCCACGATAGCAAGGCCAAACATCGGAAGGCGGGGGCTAGCACAATATGGCAATGGTCGCGGTCCGGTTCAGGGCCTCGGGCCAAAGCAAAGACCCAAGAAAACGCGTGGATTCCATAGGCAGCGGCGCTAGGCTATCTAAGCTTTATACGGGACGCAAAGCCCGCCGCAACCCGGTTTATACCCTAATATCATGATGAGTTGCCCTACATCGCCGACCAATGCGACCAAAGTTCGGCAAAGGAGGCTTCGATGACCGCTTGTATCGTGGGCTGGGCCCATACCCCGTTCGGAAAATTGAGCGGCGAAAGCGTCGAAAGCCTGATCGTGCGCGTGGCCGGTGAGGCGTTAGCGGATGCCGGCGTCGGGCCGAAGGACGTGGATGAGATCGTGCTCGGCCACTTCAACGCCGGTTTTTCGGCCCAGGATTTTACCGCCTCGCTGGTGCTGCAAGCTTCGCCCGATCTGCGCTTCAAGCGCGCGACCCGGGTGGAAAACGCCTGCGCTACCGGCTCGGCGGCCGTGCACCAGGGGCTCAAGGCGATCGAGGCGCGCGCGGCGCGTATTGTACTGGCGATCGGTGTCGAGCAGATGACGACGACGCCGGCCACCGAGATCGGCCGCAATCTGCTGAAAGCGTCCTATGTGCGCGAGGAAGCCGAGATCGACGGCGGCTTTGCCGGCATTTTCGGCAAGATCGCCGGTTTGTATTTCCAGAAATACGGCGACCAGTCCGACGCGCTTGCCATGATCGCCGCCAAGAATCACAAGAATGGCGTCGGCAATCCTTACGCCCAAATGCGCAAAGATCTCGGCTACGAGTTCTGCCGCACCGAAAGCGAGAAGAATCCCTTCGTCGCCGGCCCACTCAAGCGCACCGATTGCTCGCTGGTGTCGGACGGCGCTGCCGCGGTCGTGCTCGCCGATGTCGATACCGCGCTCAGGCTGAACAAGGCGGTGGCGTTCCGCGCTGCCGAGCACGTGCAGGACTTCCTGCCGATGTCAAAGCGCGACATCTTGAAGTTCGAAGGCTGCGCCCATGCCTGGCGTGGCGCGCTGGCGCGGGCCCGGCTCACGCTCGGCGATTTGTCCTTCGTCGAGACGCATGATTGCTTCACCATCGCCGAGTTGATCGAGTACGAAGCCATGGGACTGACCGCCGAAGGGCAGGGGACACGCGCCATCAAGGAAGGCTGGACGCAAAAGGACGGAAAATTGCCGGTCAACCCGTCGGGCGGCTTGAAGGCGAAAGGCCATCCGATCGGCGCCACTGGCGTTTCGATGCATGCGCTAACCGCAATGCAGCTCACAGGCGCGGCCGGCGATTTGCAGGTGAAGAACGCTCGGCTTGGCGGCATATTCAACATGGGTGGCGCGGCGGTGGCGAACTACGTCAGCATTCTGGAGCGCATCAAGTAGCGCGCGCCGACGGCCGTCTCCGCATTGGTGCACGGCAAGACGGTCGAATGGCGCTCCGACGATTGATTAAAAGCAATTCCGCCTTTCCAAAGTGGCGCAAAAATTGATCGCAAATTGCGTCAAGCTACGGTTGTATGCAACTGTTCACACATTCGTTAGTACGCATATAATCTCGTGACCTGACATTAGCGAAGGCGGCCCGGCCGATGACCAACATTCCAACCGATCTGCTGCGCACCTTTGTTACCGTCGTCGACCTCCGCAGTTTCACCAAGGCCGCCGCCAAGCTCGGCGTTACGCAGCCGGCGGTCAGCGCGCAAATCAAGCGCCTGCAATTCCTCCTCGGCGGCGACCTATTCGATCGCAGCATCCAGGGCATCAGCTTGACGCCGCAGGGAGAACTGGTGGTCAGCTACGCGCGCCGTCTACTCTCGATCAACGATCAGATCGTGCATATTGGCGACAGCGGCCCGCGGCCCGAATTGGCGATCCGCGTCGGAACGCCGAGCGAATACATCGCATCGATGCTGCCTGGCATCCTGGCGCAGTTCCGCGAACGACGACCGGATGTGCGCTTCGTCATTCGTACCGATTTCTACGATCCGCTGGCGCGCCAACTGCGCGGCGGCGACCTCGATATCATGATCGGCCTGTCGATGGCGCCGCCGCACGACGCCCGCCACAGTTGTGCGCTAGAGGTGGTCTGGGTGCGCAGTGCCGCCACCCGTATTGACCGTAATCAGCCGGTGCCGCTGGTGTCGTACGGCGAGCTTTGCGTCTATCACCGGCTCGCTGTGCAAGCCTTGCAAGCGGCTGGCCTCGACTGGATCGATGTGTTTACCGGGCCGAGCATCAACACGCTGAACAGCGCGGTGAATGCCGGGCTCGGCGTCATGGCGATCACCCGCCGTCGCGCGCGCACGGTCGGCGCGACCGTCTGGGAAAATCCGCCGCTGCCGAAACTGCCGGATCTCTACAGCGGCATTTATATCCGCGAGGGCGGCGCCCACTCTATCTATGAGCAACTGGCCAACGAAATTGCCGCGGTGTTGCACGATGCGCCAGACGACGCGGCAAAATCGCCCGCCGTCGCTGCGGCGGCGCGCCAGGCGAATAGCGCGGCCTGATGTAAGCGTCCGCTAATTTACTTTGCGGTCTTCGGCGGGCGGCAGATACGAAGCATCGAAGATGTCTTCCGACTTCGGCTTCGCCGTCTTGAACTTGTAGGTCAGCACGATCTGGTCGATGGCGCCGGCAAAACGCGCGCGGTCGATGCCGCCGTAGCCGTTCGCCTTTACCTCGGGCGTGACGATATTGTCGCGGATCGCCATATTCAGCCGCTCGACTTCCAAGTCCTTCTTAGCCAAGTCATTGCGCTTGAGGACCGGCTCGACTGCGGTCACCGGGGACTTCACCGCCTCTTTCAACCCCTTCACGAAGGCGCGCAGGAAACTTTTGACGGCGTCGGGATGCGCGGCGGCGAACTTCGTGTTCACCACGATCGCATGGCCGTACAGATTGACGCCGTGATCGGCCATCAGCAGCACGGTGATATCGTCGACCGGAACGCCCTTGTCCTTGAGATTGACGAACACGGAAAAAGAGAAGCCGGTGACGGCGTCGAGCTGGCCGGCGGCCAGCATCGGATTGCGCACCGGGAAGCCGACATTCTCGATCGTCACCTTGGATACATCGATGCCGTTGGCCTTCACGAAGATAGGCCACTGCGCATAGGTGGCGTCGAGCGCCGGCGCGCCGAGCTTCTTGCCTTCCAGATCTTTCGGCGTGCTGACGCCGCGGCTCTTGCGTCCGATCACCGCGAAAGGCGGCCGGTTGTGGACCATGAAGATGGCCTTGATCGGTGCGTTCGGGTTGGCGTCGCGGAACTTGATCAATGAATTGATGTCGCCGAAGCCCATGTCGTAGGCGCCGGACGCGACCCGGCTGATCGGCGCGAGCGCGTCCGCCGCCGGGTCGACGCTGACATCGAGACCCTCGGCCTTGTAGTAACCTTTGTCGACCGGCAGCAGTAACGGCGCTGACGGCCCTTCGAAATTGGAGTCGAGGCTCAACTTGATCGCGGTTTCCGCGACCGCCGCGAACGTCAAAGCCGTCATCAGGAAAAGCGCCGAAGCCAGGCTGCCGGCGCATCGTGCGCTCATCATACTCGATACATCTCGCAGCATGCGCATTTCAGCAGCGGCTTAATTCTCGGCAAATCAGCAAAGTCCATGCCTCTCTAAAGAGCAAGGCGCGGCACGCGAGAATCGCGCGTTTAGGATAATGTCGGGGCTTGAGCTTGGAGGCCGAGCCATGGCGCCGGAGAAGCCAGCCACTGCGATCCGCGACTTTCCGCTGTTCCGGGCTTCCTATGCGCCGGTGGACGAAGGCTTGGCCGCCGCCTTGCTGGCGGGCGTAGGACGTTCGGACGCGGCTGAAGCGCGTATTGACGCCCGCGCCACTCGACTGGTGACCGCGATCCGCGCGCGGGTCGGCGGCGTCGGCGGGGTGGAGGCTTTTCTCCATGCCTACGCACTTTCGACCAAGGAAGGCCTGGCGCTGATGGTGCTGGCCGAGGCGCTGTTGCGCGTGCCTGACGCCGAGACCGCCGACGCCCTGATCGAAGACAAACTCAAGGCCGGCGATTGGGCGCATAGCGAGGCCCGCTCCGCTTCCTTGCTGGTGTCGGCCTCGGCCTGGACGCTCGGCATCACGGCGCGCGTCATCCATCCGGGCGAGACGCCGGAGGGCATCGTCGATGCACTGGTGCGCCGGCTTGGTCTGCCGGCGGTGCGCGCGGCGACGCGCCAGGCGATGCGGCTGCTCGGCTCGCATTTTGTGCTCGGGCAGACCATCGACGAGGCGCTCGACCGCGCCGGCCGCCATCGCGAGTTTCTCTATTCCTTCGACATGCTGGGCGAGGGCGCCCGCACGGCCGCCGACGCCGAGCGCTATTTCGAGGCCTATGCCGGCGCTATCGCGGCAATCGGCAGGAGCGCGCGGAATGCCGCGATGCCGAACCGACCCGGCATTTCGGTGAAGCTGTCGGCGCTGCATCCGCGTTACGAGCCGACATCGCGCGAACGGGTGCTGAAGGAATTGGTGCCGCGCCTCGTCGAACTCGCACAGCTTGCCAAGAAGGATGCGCTCAATTTCACCGTCGACGCGGAGGAGGCCGACCGGCTCGAATTGTCGCTCGACGTCATTGCCGCGGCGCTGCGCGATCCTTCGCTTGCGGGCTGGGACGGCTTCGGGCTCGCCGTGCAGGCCTATCAGAAACGCGCCGGCGCGGTGATCAACTGGATCGCGGACATGGCCGCCGCGCTCGACCGCCGTCTGACGGTGCGGCTGGTCAAAGGCGCCTATTGGGACAACGAGATCAAGCGCGCGCAGGAGCGCGGCCTTGCCGATTATCCAGTATTCAGCCGCAAGGCGATGACCGATCTTTGCTATCTCGACTGCGCACGGAGATTGCTCGCCCTGCGGCCACGGCTCTATCCGCAATTTGCCACGCACAACGCGCTCACGGTAGCGAGCGTGATCGAGGACGCCGGCGGCACGCATGATTTCGAATTCCAGCGCCTGCACGGCATGGGCGACGCGCTCTATCATGCGCTGCTGGCGGAAATGCGGGAGGTCATTTGCCGGGTCTATGCACCCGTGGGCGGCTATGCCGATCTGCTCGCTTATCTGGTGCGCCGACTGTTGGAGAATGGCGCCAATTCGTCCTTTGTGTCGGTTGCGGTCGATCCCGCGGTGCCAATCGCGACCGTACTGCGGCGCCCGCAGAGCTGGGTCGGCGATCCCGGCAAGGCTCGCCATCCGCATATTCCTTTGCCGCGCGATCTGTTCGCGCCGGAGCGGAAAAATTCGGCCGGCGTCGAGTTCGGCGATTCAGCCGCGCTTGACGCGCTGCTAGCCGAAATCCGCGCCGCACCGCCAAGCGTGGGCGCCGCGCCGCTGGTCGACGGCGTCGCACTCGCCGGCCGCGAACGAAAAGTTCGGTCGCCGATCAATGGCGAGAGCGTCGGCGCCGTGCAGGAGGGCGACGAGGCGATCGTCCAGGCGGCTATGTCGGCGGCGCAGGCCGGTTTCCCGGCGTGGAGCGCGACATCGGTTAACGAACGCGCGGCGGCGCTGGAGCGCGCCGCCGATCTGATCGAGCGCCATCGCGGGCGTCTGATCGCACTTCTGCAACGCGAGGCCGGCAAGACGCTGGACGATTGCGTGTCGGAAATGCGCGAGGCAGCCGATTATTGCCGCTACTATGCGAGCCAGGCGCGCCGCACCCTGGCGCCGCAGACGCTGCCGGGTCCGACCGGAGAAAGCAACGAATTGCGCTACCGCGGCCGCGGCGTCATCTTCTGCATCAGCCCGTGGAATTTCCCGCTGGCGATATTCATCGGTCAGGTGACGGCGGCGCTGGTTACCGGCAATAGCGTCGTCGCCAAGCCTGCCGAACAGACGCCGCTGATCGCTTATGAAGCCGTGCAACTGCTGCACCAAGCCGGCGTGCCAGCAAACGCGCTGCATCTGGTGCCGGGCGACGGCAAAGTCGGCGGCCTGCTAACGGCGCACCCCGCTGTCGCCGGCGTAGCCTTCACCGGCTCGACCGAAGTCGCCCACCTGATCAACCGCGCGCTCGCCGCCAAGGACGGCCCGATCCCCGCCCTGATCGCCGAGACCGGCGGCATCAACGCCATGATCGTCGACGCCACCGCGCTGCCCGAACAGGTGACCGACGACGTCATCGCTTCGGCGTTCCGCTCCGCCGGCCAGCGCTGCTCGGCGCTTCGTCTCCTATGCTTGCAGGACGACGTGGCCGAGCGCGTGCTGAAAATGGTGATCGGCGCCGCGCGCGAACTGACGCTGGGCGACCCGCGCGAGCTAGCGACCCAGGTTGGCCCGGTGATCGACGCCGAAGCCCGCGACAAGCTCGAGCGCTGGATTTCCGGCATGCATGGGGCGCTGCGCTTCCGCTGGGAGGGCGCCGTGCCGGCCCGCGGAACATACGTTGCGCCTGCGATTGTAGAACTCGATCGCGCCGACGAATTGAAAGAAGAAGTCTTCGGCCCTGTGCTGCACGTTGTTCGCTGGCGAGCGGACGAGATGGATCGGTTGCTCGACGACCTCGCCGGCAACGGCACCGCGCTCACCCTCGGCATCCATTCGCGCATCGACTTGACCGTCGAGCGCATCGCGACGCGGCTCGCCAACGGGAATGTCTACGTCAACCGCAACATGATCGGCGCCGTGGTCGGCTCGCAGCCGTTCGGCGGCAGTGGTTTGTCCGGCACCGGACCGAAAGCCGGCGGGCCCGATTATTTGCGCCGTTTCGTGCTCGAACAGGTGCTGACTGTGAACACCGCCGCCGCCGGCGGTAACGTGACACTGCTGGCGGACGAAGACGAATAGCCGCAGCGCCCGCTAAACCTTTCAGCCACCATATTTAGTGGTCGTTAACCGGTGTGACACGCAAATCGGGTAATCTGTGCGGATGACTGATTCGGTCGGCAGGCTTTATGACGCCGTGATCGCCGCGCGGGATTCGGACCCGACGAAATCGCGGACAGCCCGGCTATTGCGCGCCGGCCGCGCCAAAATGGCCAAAAAGCTGGCGGAAGAGGCGGTCGAGGTCATCATCGACGCCATGCACGGCCAGCCCGAGGCGGTGGTCCGCGAAAGCGCCGATTTGCTCTACAATCTAGTGGTGCTCTGGGTTCATTCCGGGGTGCATCCCGACGATGTGTGGACCGAAATGCGCCGGCGCGAGCAAATGTTCGGCATTGCCGAAAAAGTGCCAAAGGATCTAGTACAGTCCACGTCGCGGCGTAAGGTCGTGGCGCTGGAGACCCGGCGCGTCCGCAAGCGCCGCTGATCCTTCTTCCTCTCCCGAGAGTTTGTGATGACAGTTCAGGCCGCCGAGCCGCGTTCTTTGCTTCGCCGTCTTTATGACTGGTGCGTCGCCGCCGCTGGCAAGCGGCACGCCCTCGCCATCTTGACCGGCGTGGCCTTCGCCGAGAGCTCGTTCTTCCCGATTCCGCCCGACGTGATGCTGGTGCCGATGTCGCTAGCGCGGCCCGACCGGGCGTTCCTGATTGCCGCCTGGTGCACGCTGGCCTCAGTCGCCGGCGGCATCCTCGGCTACGGGATCGGGGCGCTGCTTTACAACTCGGTGGGCGCTTGGCTGATCCATCTCTATGGCTACGGCGACAAGGTCGAGGCCTTCCGCGCCGCTTACGCCCAGTGGGGCGCCTGGATCATCCTGCTCAAGGGCCTGACGCCAATCCCCTACAAGATCGTGACCATCACGTCCGGATTTGCCGGCTACAATTTCGGTTTGTTCGTGGTTTTGTCGGTGATCACGCGCGGAATGCGGTTTTTCGTGCTGGCGTTCCTGCTCAACCGCTACGGGGAGCATGCCCGCCACATCATCGAGAAACGGCTGGCGTTGTGGACCTCGCTGTTTGCCGTCGTCCTCGTCGGCGGCATCGTGGTCGCGCTATATTTAATTTAATCGAATCGGCGCTCCTCATTTTCGCCACCAGTTGGCCGTAAATGACGCTCGCTGGCGCGAATGCCGAGAGGCGATGCAGCGAGGCAACCGCCGTCACTTCAACTTGGCCGGACATGGGCACCAAGCGCGTTTCAAAATATCTCGCCAGACGAACGGCGGCCTGCTTGCTGATCTATGCTGCCGCCATCCTGTTCACTGCAGCGCTGGCGTTTGCACAGGACCGCTCCAATTCGCGCCCCGCGCCCGAGGGGCGTGGCTTGTTTGGCAATATCACGCACTGGTTCGACGAACAGCTGTCCTGGGTCGGCTCCGGATTCAAGAGCGCCCGCTCTGGCGTGGAAAATATCGGCCGCGAAGCCGGCGTCGCCGCCAAGTCGACCGTCAATACCGCCAAGGATGCCGCCGGCGCCGTCGGGCGGCTTTCCAGCACCCGCGTGGTCACCGGTCACGAGAAATGCACGATTGCGCCGAACGGAGCGCCCGACTGCGTGGTCGCGGCCAATGCCATGTGCAAGAGCAAGGGCTTCGCCTCCGGCAATAGCGTTGACATGACGACCGCCGAAATTTGTCCGGCAAAAGTTTATCTGGCTGGCCGTAACAGCGGCCCCGAGTGCCATAGCGAGACCTTCGTCTCCCGCGCGCTCTGCCAGTAGCGCTTGTACGCCAGCGCCGCCTGTGTTTCCGTCGCGTCCTCACGGAGGGCCGGACGTGAACCTTTACGCAAAACTGTTGGAACGCGAAGCAGCCGGCCGGCCGGTTACCGTCGGCGTGATCGGGGCCGGCAAGTGCGGCACCATGTTCCTGTCGCAGGCGCGACTGACGCGCGGCATGCATATCGCGGGCGTCGCCGATCTCGACGCAGCGCGCGCCCGCAGCCAACTCAAGACCGCCTGCTGGCCCGATGGCGCTTACGCCGCCAAATCGCTCGATGACGCGCACAAGGTGCGCACGACGATGATCACCGACAGCGCCGAAGCGTTGATCGCCGATCCGCGAATCGAGGTGATCGTCGAGGCGACCGGCGTGCCCAGCGCCGGCATTCATCATGCGCTTTCCTCGGTCGCCAGCGGCAAGCACATCGTCATGGTCAATGTGGAAGCCGACGCAGTGGCAGGTCCCATGCTGGCGCGCCGTGCCAAGGCGGCGGGCGTGGTCTATTCGTTGGCCTGGGGCGATCAGCCGGCGCTGATCTGCGAGCATGTCGATTCAATCCGCGCCGCCGGCTTCAAGGTGATCTGCGCCGGCAAGGGTACGCGCTACGAGCCGCACTATCACAAGTCCAACCCCGACAATGTCTGGGACATTCTCGACAAGTACCTGAACATTTCCGACCGCAAGTCAATCAATCCGAAGATGTTCAATAGTTTCGTCGACGGCACCAAGTCCGGCATCGAGATGACCGCAGTGTGCAACGCCACCGGCCTGGTGCCGCAGTCGGATGGCCTGCACTTTCCACCGGCGACGCGCTTCGAGCTGGCCGAGATCTGCAAGCCGAAAGCTGACGGCGGCACGCTGGAAAAAGCCGGCGTTACCGAAGTCACCTCGTCGGTCTATCGCGACGGCCGCGACGTGCCGCATCATCTCGCGCTCGGCACCTATGTCGTGTTCGAGGGCGAGACGGAGTATGCGCGACGCTGCTTCAAGGAATATGCCATGCTGCCGGACAAGACCGGTAAATACGCAGCTCTCTACCGGCCGATCCACATGATCGGGCTCGAACTCGGCATCTCGGTCGCGAGCGCCGCCTTGCGCAACGAGCCGACCGGCGCGCCCACCGGCTTCCGCTCCGACGTGGTGGCGACCGCCAAGCGTGACTTGAAGGCCGGCGAAATGCTGGACGGCGAGGGCGGCTTCTGCGTCTGGGGCAAGCAGACGCCGGCCGGTGTCTCGCTGCGCGACGAACTGTTGCCGCTCGGCCTCGCCCACAACGTCAAGCTCAAGCGCGACATCGCGGAAGGCGGCGCGCTGAAATGGGCGGACGTCGCGTATGATCCGAACGACGCGGCGGTGAAAGCGCGGCGCGAGATGGAAGCGGCGTTCGGGCGGCAGAACGCCGAAGCGACGGCATAGCGGCGGCTAGGCCAACTCGATCGTGCCGTCGACCTTGTGCGTGAGCCCGACCTTGCCGATGGTCAGCACCATCTGCGCCTGAACGTTCTCGGTGTCTTTGAGCCGTCCGTCCGCGACCGCGGCGCGGACTGCCTTCTCGATTTCCTGCTGCGAGGTCACGCCCACGACTTTGAGGAATTTCCGCAACGACATATTGAGGGCTTCTTCATTCATCGATTTCTCCTGGGTTGGTACCGATCATAGACGCGGCGGGCCTGAAAGCGCCAGGATCGGGGCTTTGAATATCGCTGTTGCCTGCCGTTGACCCTTGGTTTTGCGCCGCTATGATCCGCGCCGCTTATGCCGCGAACAGGCCCCTGTGGCGGAATTGGTAGACGCGCCTGACTCAAAATCAGGTGGTGGAAACATCGTGCTGGTTCGAGTCCGGCCAGGGGCACCATTCCTGAACAGATTTACGAACCGGGGGCGCAATGCCCCCGCCGGGGCCGAAGCTGGACCGGATATTGTCATTCGATCCCATGATTCGGATGGTGCGGTCGGAGACGACAATTCTATCAACGATAGCGGCCACATAGGCCTTCCGGGCGGCGACCTCGCCGGACGTGAGCTGTTCACGCATCAGCCGTGTGAAGCGTTCGATTGCGACAGCGTCTATTTCGATAGGCATGGCCAAGGATTTCTTGGCGTATGCCAAAGCCTCTACAGCCCTATCGCGCGAGGCGGTGAGGGAGGTAATCCGCTCTTTGAGAGTTGGCTCCGACCCGTTTAACGTTCCGCCCTCAATCGCCGCATAAATCCGCGACAGCCGCTCTTCGGTGTCCACCACCTGCTTTGCGAGTTCGGAAATCCGCCGGTCGGCGGAAGCTTGGCGTTCATCGCGGCGGGACTTCAGGACCGCCAAAATTGAGGTCACGCGCTCTGGCGTCAGGAGCTGATCGAGCAGTTGTCCCTGTCGGAAACCTCGTCGGCTGGCAAATGAAGTCGAATCGGATGATGCTGCGGTCCGATGAGGGATATCTGTAGCCTGCTCTGGTGCGCACTGTTCGGATTGTTCCGGTCGCGGGCATCGCTGCAAGCTGAGGTCCTGACACTTCGTCAACAACTCAACGTGCTGCAGCGGAAGGTACCGGCGAGACCGGCATTCCGGAGCGTCGACCGGTTCATATTATCGGTGCTGTATCGTGTCGCGCCGAGCGTGCTGGACGCCCTCACCATCGTGAGGCCGGAGACCGTGATCCGCTGGCATCGAGCGGGTTTTCGAGACTGGTGGCGCTGGAAATCAAAGCCGCGCGGCGGCCGGCCGAAAGCGCTGCTTGAGATCCGCCGGCTCATCCGCGACGTTAGTCTTGCCAATCCGCTCTGGGGCGCACCGCGGATCCATGGTGAACTGCTGAAGCTCGGCATCGATGTTGGGCAGACGACGGTTGCCAAGTACATGCCGCGGGTTAAGCGACCGCCGTCGCAGGGATGGAAGACATTTCTCCACAACCATGCCAACGGCATCGCGGCGATGGATTTATTCGTCGTCCCGACGATGTCATTCCGGCTTCTGTTCGGGCTGCTTATCCTACGGCATGATCGGCGTGAGATCCTATGGTTCGGCGTAACCGAGAATCCGACGCCCGAATGGATCGCTCGGCAGCTGACGGAAGCATTCGGCTGGGAGATGCCGCCGCGATATCTAGTGCGTGACCGGGACCACGCCTATGGTGACGTGTTCGTGCGGCGTGTTCGGGCAATGGGCATCCGGGATAGGCCCATCGCGGCGCGGTCACCATGGCAGAACGGATATTGCGAAAGGGCGATCGGCTCGATCCGACGGGAGTGCCTTGACCATATCATCGTGTTCGGCGAGCGACATCTGCGCCATCTGTTGCGGTGCTACGCGAGCTACTACAATAAAACCCGAACACACCTTTCCTTGAACAAGGATGCGCCGGTCAGGCGATCTGTCCATGCCGTCGGGTGCATCGAAGCGAGGCCAGTTCTCGGCGGCCTACACCATCAATATGTTCGGATTTGATTTCCGACAGGCACAACATTTAGTGGGTAAAATGTGGATAACTTCCTGCGAAAATATGCAGGTCTATGCAGGTGGCTTTCGGGGCTGCCAATAGCGCACGAATTTTCGCTTTGATTTTGCCTGCTTCTTGCGCCGATGCATAAAACGCGCGGCGCGGTGCTTAAACTCAGGCTTGGTGAGGGCCTGGTGAGGTCCTCGATAGGTTAGACGCTTGCCGGCGATACCAGCCGCCAATGTCTCGGCGCGGCTTCCATCGTCCACACCAAGCGCGGCGCGGTTGTTGTAATAGAAATCAAACTCCGCAAGATAGCGGTGAATGTGCTTCTCGGCACAATGCTGGTACATGCCGCGCATACCGCGCTTGAACACTGAGAAGTGGTTCTCGACGGTGTTCGTAGTCACGTCGCCGCGTATTCGCCAGCGGTGCGTTTTACCGCCTTATGGCGGCGTACATCCATCAGGACCTTAACGTAAAGCTTGCTTTCGTCCGTATGAACGTGGGTTTCGTGCTCCACGTTCTCGCGCACGAGACGGCAAAATGAATCCTGATCGGCCACGGCCACAAGGAAAGAGCGAACCGACCCTAGTCGCGCAGATCCGTGATATTGTGTAGCAGGTTTCTGTTGGGCGAGAGCGAATTATGTCTGAGCAAGAGAGCGAGCCATCGACGCACGACGGTCAATTCCTGCGGTTTATCAAATCAATTACAGCAGTTGTTGGGGTGGTTGCCGCTGTCTTTGGCGTTATCGTAGCCTACGATCCAGCATCAACAGTTTGGTGCAAGGACTTCGGTACCCTGTGCACCTACGAGGTTGAAACTCATCCAGTGACGGTCTCAGTCAGCCCAGGTAACCCTTGTGACAATGCTGCTCTGTCGATTTGCATTGAGCGAACGACTACAAAGCGCCTCTTGGATACCAGCAGCCTTAAGTTCGTTAGACAAGTTGGTCCCGGTGCGTACGATGACATCAAGCCCAATCCAAGGCTGACGTCAGACCCAAATGGTGCGGGCTGGTATCGCGATCCAAAATCTCTATCGAATCCAGCGAAGGCTTGTGTCATCGTTTATGCCCACACGATGGCTTGTGAGAACAAGTACGCGACCACAGGAAAGCTCGTAGCAAAAGAAACACAGCCGTTTTCGTCGCTGTGGCGTAAGGATGTGCTCGGTCAGTAAATATTTTGGAGGCGAATTAGTAATGGTGGATTAGGCGCGCAGCGCCGTAACCCACCATCGGGTTTGCCGGTGGTCACTCAGCCGGTGGGTTACGCGACTTTGGCTCGAACCCACCCTGCGCGCTTTGGATGGCGTCTATGCCGCATGAACTTAGACCGCCCAGGGCGAGTGAAGCCAAAGTCGCCTACCACCTGAAGCAACTCCTAAAGATGTTTGCCCGGGCGAACGACGCAGCGTTTCTTCAGATGATTTGGGCAGTTGACGCTTTACAGTCCGGACGAGAGGCCGAAGCTAAGCCTTATATTTCGACCTACCCGCAAGAAGCGGCAGCGGGGTCTTCGATTGAGTCTCCGCTTGGCATTCATCGATGGGAGCTCGAGACGCTGATCGTGCAATTATTTCTAGCTCCAAAAGAACTGCCGCGAAATCAGGGTAACCTGATACTCGAATGCTCGAAATTTGAGGCCATCCGGCAGACTATCAACCGATTACGCGCGCTCGAGAATGTCGAATCCGCGCGCTATCTGTCAGGTGATTTCACTATCTGGGGCGAGATGCATCGGATCGCACAGCGGCAATTTCATTGGCAGCGCGGTTACTTCAATACGCCTCAGATTTACCGCTACACCTACCTGTATGCGCAGGGAAAATGCGCCGACTATTTCAAACAAGCGTACGGCTTTGAAATTACGGACCTCATTTTCACGGGTTTTGGCCTCTTTACTGCCTATCTCGCTAGCCCCTGGGTTCTCCAGAAGACTTCAGTTCCGGAAGTCGGGCTAACCGACGAGATCGTTCAACGCGCGCTTCCTATGATGTCATGTTCCCGCGACGAGGCACGGATCGGAACAGCGGCTCTCGTGGCACATGCACAGGAGGAGCACGGTTCACCAATTCCAACGGCGCTGCTGCCGAGCATACTCCGCAAGTCACCGCTTATCTACGTTGACGACCCCAATCGGCTGATATCGCCGATCCCGGAAACGATTTTCTACGGGTCACCGCTGGATTGTATCACGACATTTTTCCGGGAGGGCAGGACATCATCAACGATGCGAATGCCCGCTTCGAGCAGTATTGCGTTGACCTGATCGACGTCATGATGGAGCGGTTCGAGGTCGGCGGCGCGTACCGGTATGGATCCAAGGGCGCACAATTCGATACGCCTGATGTCTTAATCAAAGACCAGGGCAAGCTCGCGATCGTTGCGGAGTGCAAAGCGACCAAACTAACCTATCTGGCGCAGTTTGCGGAAGATCCGTTTGAAGCCGCTAAAAAGCAGTACACGCAACTTGCAAAGGGCGTCTTCCAACTTTGGCGATTTTTTTCACACGTGCGTCGCGGCCTCGTGGAAGAAGACCTGGCAGCCGACTGCCACGCGGTCGTGTTCACGCTGGAGGCTTTTTTGCAGATGGCTCGGGATCCGCAAAACAAAGTGTTTGCTGAAGCTAATGCTCTGGCGGACGAAGACGGTGGTATTACGCCTGTAGATCGCAAGCACGTGGTCGTCTGTCCCATCTCCGATCTCAGAGTCCATTCTGTCGCGGGCTACCGAAGACTCGTTGCTTGCTTCGCTGAAGGCGTCGAATGAAGAGAAATATCAAGGCTGGATGCTGAGGGAGGTGCACCGCGACACTGGAGTGGCCAAAGAATTTGGTAAGCCGAAGCTTTATCCTTTTGACTTGGAGAGCGTCCTGCCGTGGTGGAGCCGGTTTGACGATCTTAATAAGGAAGACGCGGCGTAAACCCGCGCAAGATCGCGTCAAAACTAATCGCTGAGGCGGCCATCGCGTCTCGCACAAACGAAATAATCTGGTCCTCTGTAAGCTAAATTATGTCGTCTTGATAATCGTGAGCGTGATGCTGTTTTTAGAAACAGTTGCCTGATAAGCGTCCCTCGCCACAACGAATTATTCTGGACAGAAAAATACGTTTTAGATTTAGCTGCTGAATAACAGACTTTCACATGTCACGGACGTCCATCATCGATGGCTAAGGCAGACTCGCTAACCTACGAGATAAGCTCGTTCCTCAAAAGGAGAGCGACATTTCGGTGTACGTCTAACTTCGCCACGGATGCTCTAAGCTTCGCCCGACCGGCTTCGCACCCTCCCGGCGACCACCCTCTGGTGAGTTTTTTCACGCGTACTTATGTTAAAATTATTGGCGAGCAATAATGGCTATTATGCCCACCTATAAAAAGGTAGTCGAGGAGTTCTTCTCGGCGATTGCCCCGCTGCGAGCCGCGTATTCTGACGCAACTTTTTCTTACCTTGCCGTTAGCACGCCAGCGGGGTTCTTGCTTCTCAAAGGTCAGCTTACGTTCAACGTCGCACCTTCAAAAGTGCCGCTCACGCACTTTGCGTCAGCGAGCGTAAGAGCGGGTCACTGTCTGCTGAGCGAATTGGCCACTAGTCCCGAAGGGCTTCTTGAGATTATTGAGAGCGGCAAAATCACCATAGCGAAAGAAGAATTGCTATTCCCGCCAGCATCGAATGGATCACACTCCGCATATTTCCAACCATTTCACCAGGTTGGCCTTCAGACCCTAAACCGCGTGGATGTCCTAGGCGTCGTTGGTGCTCAAAACTCGGAATTGAACCGGACTTTACAGCTCGATTGGGAAGTCAGGGCTGCGGCAACGCCGTATGATGGTCTCCAGGAATTGGCTGCGGAGTATCAAATTGGGATCGTGCGCACAGACGCTATTTCGATCGAGTTTTTGGCCAACAATGTGGCGGCATTTGACCTCGGTTCGACAATTAATGGCACCAAGGCAAGACTAGGCCTGCGCTTGGCCAAAGAGGGTAAAGCAGAGTTTGCCTCGTTGGGTTATCGTGTCATCAGTCAGGGAAAGACAGTCGCACGCAGCTCTATCCCTGGAGAGTTGTTCCAGTGGTCTGAGTCCCCCGATTTCCGCCAAGGTTGGGCCGAAATCGAAGTGCCGCCTGCGGCAGTTATTCATGGAATTGCGCGGTATGCAGGCATCGCGCAGCATCAAGGCTGGGCGATTGATCCAAACGCCGTCCAAAATCCGCTACGGGCCGCTTATGAAACCTTCGACAAGGGCTTGATGTTTTTACAAGAGGTTTTGGGGCGTGAAGGCCGGTCGGGGAATGCGCGGGATCTAGAGACCGTCGTAGGCTGGGTTCTTTGGATGCTGGGCTTTAGTGTGGCGAATCTTGGAAGCACACCAAAGACTAAGAAGCGCCTGATTTGCTCGCTACGACGCCTGCAGGTCATCTGGTAGTGGTCGAAGTAACCACAGGATTGTTAAGAGCGGAAAACAAGCTAACCAACCTGCATGAGCGGGCTCAAGCCATCAAAAGGTCGCTTGTCGCTTCGAGCAATACATACGTTCACATCCTGCCTGTTATTGTGACTTCGAAAATGCGAACTGAAGTCGAGCCCGAACTTGAACAAGCTGAGAAGTGGGGCATTTTGGTCATAACCAAAGACGATTTTGAGAGTTGACTGACAAGAACCCTGGTTTTGCCAAAGGCCGAACAATTGTTTGAGGAATCCGAAAGAGCAGTGCGCGATGCCCGCGCCAAACATGAGGCCGAGTAAAGCACGGGCGGCTAGCTTCGACTACGTGACGCTGGCTTATCGCCACTATTGAATTTTTTTGGAAACAAAAAATCCATTTCTCGTTTGAGGGCAGGGCGCGGCCGGCGGCGCTTTGGCGGTGGGACACCAGGGCGAAAAGCCTAATGATTTTGCGGAACGAATTGCGGTCCCACCAATCGACAACGCATTGACTTCTTTATGTGGGGGCGGACCGCCTCTGGGAGGGTGGTCATTATTTTAATGATGGCGTTTAGTAGTCAACCGGTGCAGCGGCTAATTACAAGTCACAGACTGCCCGCCGATATGTCCGGACAGAATGCTGGTGTTTACTATTCTGCAATTCTTGGGCACTGCAGTGCAGCCGGTTTTTTCGCTGCAGAAAACTTGACCGTCTTCGCCTTTCACAGCTTTACCCGATTGTTCGACAGAGCGTCCAGCGCCAGGGGTTTTCTTTGGCCGTGATGTTTCCCTAGGCTCGCGTTCGCAGCGATCATTCACGATCCGGTAGCCGATACCGCACACCAGTGGGCAGATGCGCCCCTTTTGCGCTTTCACCACCTCGAGCGCATCAACGGAAGCAACTTTCACGTCGAATTTCGTGCCGGCGTGGCTGTTAAATTGCTCAAGCGCATGACGCGCGCCGTCGCCCCAATTACCTTCGATGGCACCGGGATCGCAACCCACCCGCTTGAGATGATATTGCAAAAGACGCGCAAGATCCGCCGCGTCGACCGGGGGCATGGTCAATTTCGACGATGGTTCAATGACCGGTTGGGGCGGCGCCATGGCGACGACCGTCGGGGCAGTCGGCCTATCAATTTTGGCGACCTTGGCCTTGGCTTCTTCCCCGGCCTTTAACCGAGCTTGATCTTCTGCCTTGCGCCGAGCTTCCTCGACCATCTGAAGTCGGTTCTGCTCTGTGGCAATCAATTTGTCCCGAGCGGCCCTAGCGAGGTTTGCGTAGAATCCGATGCTGTAGGTTGCAAGGAATGAATCCCAGGCTTCCTTGGTGCCGATCTGAGCGGCGAATTCGTAGTCGCGCGAGAGGTTGGCGGTCGGCGCGACCGGCTGCGGTACTGGCTCAATGCGCTTAGCCTCTGCCGGCGGAACGAGACTGACTATTGAACCGCCGAGCGAGCCATACACAAATGGTTCCTGCCGACCGTTGGTCATCTTCATCACTTGGTCTCGGACCCGACCTAAAGCCAAACGGATATCGAGCCCGGGGGTAATCAAATTAGCCAACAGCGCCGTGGTGAACGGGCTGTGGTTGCCATCACCGTCTTCGGCGGTCGAGCCCGCCTTCGCGGCATAGGCAATCAACGTATCGGTGCCCTCCGGCTCGACCTTGGCAAGGCCGGGTGACATGGACCGCGAAGCGATCATGCGCTTCATCTTTTTGCCAAAGGGATTATCGCGGCATGCGTCGAGGATGATAAGATGCAATCGTTTTGCGCCTTCCACCGATTGGACAAGGCGATCAAGCGGAATGGCTTCGTCTTGAGCGTCGCGGTCGCTGGCGAGTTTAGCATCGATGGGTATGAGATAATTTACGCCACCGATTTCAATGCCGTGTCCTGCGTAGAATACGACCGCGATATCGGAGTTGATTGCTGCGTCTTCAAAGTTGCGGATTGCACGCTTGAAATCCAGATTGCCGGCGTTGTTCTCAGTAACGACGGTTTCAAAACCAGCATCACGGAAGAGCTTGGCAATGGCCGTCGCGTCCTTTTCAGGATTGGGCAGTTGAGCAACATTTCGATAGGCGGAGTTGCCGATGATCAGAGCGACGCGTTTATCCGCAATAGCTGATGACGACATGAATATTGTCGCTGGAAGAACGGCAAATAAGATCGCGAGCAGATTGGTAGTTCGGCAGCTCATCCTCACCTAACCTTGCGCCCACTAAAGCCCAAGCGGATTAAGGGGCCAGCTTTCTAATTCTTTTAGCACTCGCCAATGGCTAATATATCTCTGGTAGGTCTTCTCCCGTCATCTGCGAGTTGCGAGCCCTAGGCTCGGTTCAGCATCTAAACAACATATACTATAAGGCCGTTGTGGTGTATGTGCCGAAAACCTCATCCGGCGACGATTTTGAATTTCGTAGGCCAAACTCCCTGTTCTCGCGACAAAATTCCCTGCTCCCTCAAAAATAATTCCCTGTTCTTTTATGTACTGAATTTCGCTGCAAGCCCCTGAATTTGTTCGGGTGTCTGCTTTCAAAACCGGGCCAAACACGCGGATTCGACGAAATTCCCGATATTATGGCGCTTCCTCCATAATACCGTAAAATTGGGTATATTTTACTTTGCGGACTTACGGAGCTTTGGCTTTGCGGCTGTAACAGCGTTAGATGGGGTTCGCGCTACGAATACGCACCAGATGTTGAAGCGGCAGATTCGGTGAGATGCGTGCAATCACCAGCGCCGACGAAACGCTGCGCAACGAATAAAGGCAGGAAAACCTGCGCTTTTCGTGCTTGTCTTGACAAGTTCGAATGCCTTGGCCGTCTCCGCAGGCCCCTATTTGAGGTAGCGCCTAAGGTGTCCGAACGCCAAACGACACGATAAGCCGCGCCCAATCGACTCGTTGCGAGGGCGTTAGTGCGCGGCTCTGGAAAATCGCGCTGCGAACCCCCTATCAAAGTACTCATTGGAGCCGATAAGATGCCGTTTCCTGAGCTTGGGGACGGACATTTACAGACGAGCGCATGGACGAAGAGCTAGCGCGATAAACTGGGGTTATTCTTGATTTGGTGGGCTCAAGCGGGGGCTTTTCAAATGCGATCCTTGCTCTTCGGCTGCTGCCTGCTTGTGCTCGCGCTGTGCGGCCACGGCGCGAAAGCGGGCACCGTGCTGATCAAGCCCGAGGAAGCGAAGCTGCCGCCGCCAGCGACAACCAACAACGCTGTCATCACCCGCGGTCTCACGCGCCGGCCCAGCATCGTCCTCGTCTCGCCCGAAGCGAGCGTGACCTCCCCTTTCACGCTTCAATTCAAATTTGAGGCGCATGGCGGCAGCGCCATCAGGCCGAATTCGTTCCACTTGATCTATTTGCGCAGCCCTAATGTCGACCTCACGGGTCGTGTGAAGCCTTTCGAGACCGTGGACGGCGTTACCATGGTCGGCGCCGAAGCACCGCCCGGCCAGCATATGCTCCGGGTCATGATATCCGACAGCGCCAACCGCGAAGCCAGCGCTGTCTTTGTCCTCAACGTGCTGAAGTAGCGCCGCCACGATGCAATGCCCCTATTGCGCAGAAGATATTTCGGACGCCGCGATTGTCTGCCCGTATTGTCGGCATGACCTTGCGCCCTCGCGCCATCTGATTGACGAAAACAAGGTGTTGCATGAGGAAGTCGAGCAGCTGCGTGCCGAGATCGCTTCCATGCGCGCAAAGAATGCACGCGCGGTCGCCGATGCGCAGCTCGCTGCGCGCCGCAAGGCGGCACCGCTCACCACACTGATCGGCGAATTGGTGAAGTATGCGCTGGTGCCGATCGCGCTGCTGCTGTTTGCACATTTCCTGATCATCTTGTCCTGGGACAAGCCGACGATTTATCTGCGCATCGTCTCTATTCTGCTGCCGGTGCCGTTCGGCTTTTTCCTGGTGCGCAACGCGCGACGCACGCTGGCTTGGACCGTGACCGTGGGCGCGCTGGTCAGCGTAGCGGCGATCTACGGCATGTCTCTTGCCGTGTCGTTGCATGATGGCGGTCCGGTGCTGCCGTCGAGCGCGGAGGAATGGACCGAGGCCTTGCAATATTTCATCAGCATCGCCCTTGCCTTCCTGACGGGGGGCCTGTTGGCATCGATGCTCGGCGGCGCCCCGCATCTCGCTACACCGGGCCTGCCCGCACAAATCGCCGCCAAAATTGCACCGCTACTGGCCCCAAAAGGGCGCAAGCTGATGAAGGGTCAGAATGCCCGCACAATCGCGATGATCGAACGGGCGCTCGGCATGCACAAGGTCGTCACAGCTGTTGTAGCAGCTGTGACGACCGCGGGTTCTATTTACACGGGCGTCATGACCGTCCTGCACTAACGCTCCAATGCCAGCGATGTCCGCATGAGTTTGAATTGCGGTAGGGAAGCGAGTTACCTCGCGCCCCCCGCACAGATCTGTACGGGCCCAATTAAGGCATGCGGCCCGCGGTGTCGCCCTATGTTCCATTGTGGCTCTGCGTCACATGCGGCGTGACGTTGCTGACGCGAAGATTGGTCATGAACTTCGTAAATGGTTTTGATGCAGAGCTGAATTAGGTTGGGTTAATCGAGGGCCACAACGTGGCGATGGAGCCCGCTGGGCCGACGGCCTTAACGATCGACTGCCTATCAACGTTTCATCCTGTTCGCCCGTCGACAGAACCCCATAGCTCCAGATGCGCACAGAGTTTGACAATCAGCGTAAGAGCCACCCTTGCACCGAGACACTATGTCCGTGAGACCTGAACTTCCCGAAGCGCTCCGCTTCGGGACGGAACCTTTGTCGTCGGGTTTAGGTTTGATGGCAACGCACCGGTCGCCGTCTTTCCGCGTCCCGCTTCCGCAAACCAGCGGACAAACGCGCCCTTCCTTGTTCTGGAGCGTCTTGAGGGCATCGAGACTCGGCGTATTGATATCGACGTGCATACGCGCATGAACGTTGAATTCCTCCAGCGCTCGGCGGGCATCTTTGTCCCAAATACCGCTATCGTTACCCGGGTTGCAGCCGGCCTGCCTTAGCTGCAATTTCATAAGGCGCACGATGTCGGTCGAACTAAGGACAGCCGCCGGCTGCGTTTCTCCCGGGGTCAGCGTCGCGATTTCAATTTGTTTTTTGGCTTGTGTGGCTGCGTCCTGTTTCGCCTTTTCGAGAGCCTCCTGAAGCTCACGCGCCGATTTCTCGGCAGCGACCTGCGCTGCTTTGACAGCTTGTCTTGCAGCAATGGTCTCGCGTTCGGCTTTTTCAAGCGCCTCCTGGGCTACCTTTGCCTCCGCTTCGCGGCGCGCTTTTTCGGTGGCGACGGCGTCATGCGCTGCTTTTATTGCCGCGTCGCGCGCAGCTTTCGCCTCGGCCTCCCGGCGTTCTTGCTCAAGCGCAGCAGCTTTGGCGCGACCGTCCGCCTCGGCTTTTGCGCGGGCGTCAGCCTCAGCTTTCGCTTGCGCGTCCTGCGCCACCATGATCTTGGTGCGCTCCGCGCGCGCGAGATCGGCATAAGAACCTGTTTTGTACACGTTCAAGAAGGCATCCCAGGCTTCTTTCGTGTCGATCCGCGCGGCCGCCTCGTAAAAGCGGCTTTGCTCGACTATGGGATTGGGCTCGGCTTTGGGCCGGCCGGCAAAATAGAAATCGCCACTAATTGGCGACAAGGACACCCATGGCTGTTGCTCGCCCCCAGTTACTTTGGCAACGATTAGCCCCACTTCATTAAATGCGCGAAATATGTCGAGCCCTGGGGTGCGGATTGTTTGCGCAAGTGCCTTGCTGAAGGGACTATCTCCGTCGTTTCCATCCGCCGCTACATTGCCGGGCTGGGTGGCAAACGAGATCAGCGTTCCCTCCGGCGCCTGCATCTGCGCAAGACCCTCATTCACCGCGCGCAATCCCCGCCCTCCGAATGGATTGTTGCGGCAGGCGTCGAGGATCAGGAGATTGAGCCGGGCCCGCCCATATTCCATTTCACGCAAAACCAAATTAACATCGAGCATCTGGAAATCGACATCGACTTCGCGAACCGGATTTGCGCTGACTGGAACCAGGTAATTCGCGCCACGCACCTGAACTCCGTGGCCCGCGTAATAAAACAATGCGACATCGGCGCCTTGGATTTTGTTCCCAAAATCCTGCACGGCTTCGTCAAATTGTGCCTTGGTGAGATTGAGCTGCGGCCCATCGCCAATCAACTTGAAGCCAAGATCGGAAAGCGTCTTGGCTATCAATCTTGCATCATTCTGCGGATTATTTAGCGGTGTGACATAGTGATAGTCGGAATTGCCAATGACCAGCGCGATGCGCGTCTCCGCACGCACTGCCTGTGGCATCAGGCATGCCGCAAGCACGCAGAGGCCCCATGTAAGGCCTGACCAAAGGAAACGGGGGAAAGCAATCATACGTGCCTCCCTCTGCACGACGCTAAATCCGCCCCTAAGGCACGAACAGCAGCATTTTATCTACAGCCCAGTAGTGGTCAATGGCGGAGGCCGTAGCTTATCGTGCCATCGCTGGAGGTTGTTTGCTGCGGCGCGTTGTCCGGTCTGATGTTGTGGACGGGTGCGCAGGGAGACCGGCGGAAGGTAGACGGTGCAAGTCCGTCGCGGTGAAGGCGTAGCGAACCACACTGACCCCGAGTTTATGCGCGTGTAAGGCCCCCACAATTTGGAGGAGCTAAGCATGCACACAATCACGACAATCGGTCTCGACATTGCCAAGTCTGTGTTCCAGGTCCACGGCGTTGATGCAGCCGGCCAGGTGGTCATTCGGCGTCAGCTCAAGCGCCGCTATGTCCTGGCGGGTTTTTGAAGTGAAGAGGACATTGGTCGGCGCGGCGCTGAGCGGTCGGTCGCGGATGAATTTTTTTGGAAAGAAAAATTCATTCGGACTTTCACGTCCCGCATGCACCGGAAATTTTACAATTCGACCAGATTTACTTGGATTTCCGGGGCCGTTCTCGGGAAAGCCTGTAAAACCAAGCACAGGGATTTCATGGGCTTAGCGTGGATTCGGCTGATGGGCTGATATCGACATTTTTTTCGTGCCAATCGTGTTCAGTGCGAAAGATATAAGGGCATATCCAGCAAGACAATTTTAAATTTGTAGCCCGAGCGAATTTAGTTTTGATTGCGAAATCGGATCCTGAAGCTAGCGCGGCGGCGTAATCGCGGTTTCCGGGTCCGGCGGGAGGCTCGGACACTGGCAGGCCGCGTAGTCGTCCGGCGTAAACGCGGTCACCGCGCACGCTGGTATGGTCATCCCGTGCGTACTAAACGCCAGCCGAGAGGTTGATCAGCAGACCATCGATCGCTCCGGGTCAAAAATTACAGCGTAATCTCAATTACATACGTGTTCGTACTTTTGTCCTGAGTGGGGCACCAAATTTCCACCATTTGAGGCAGAATTGCGAACACCGCGTTTACAGCGAGGCTCCGCAAAGGGCTACAGCCTCAAGGCTCGTCTCTACCGTCCTCCGGACATGATTTTCGGAAGGGACAAGTCTCGTCTAAAACTTCGACTACGTCGCCGCGGCGCTGTGGCGCTGGCCCTTGGCAACCTCGCAGACATTGGCTAGGCCATCTGGGTTACGCATGAGCTTGGCACGACGGGCCACATTTATGACGTTCTTGATGGCGGGAGAACGCTCATCGCGCCGAAAAACTAAGCCGACCGCTGAGCGTGGCGCATTTTCCTCAATGTCAATGTAAGTGACACCAGGAAGGCAGACCTCGCTAAACGATCGCGGCACGATCGATATTCCGAAGTCCGCCGCTACCATCGCGATGGCGGTCACAACCTGCGGCGCTTCCTGGACGATTTTTGGCTTGAAGCCCGCACGCGCGCACACGGTCAATATCGAGTCATACGTGGCACGGTTAAAGCCACGACTAAAGAAAACGAATCTCTCTTTGGCGAGTGTCGCCAGAGACACAGATGAAGAATTGGCCAGAGGATGTGCACGCGGCAAAACAATCACACAATCTTCGTCGATTAGCGGCTCGATTGTAAGACCCTCCTCGTCATCGAGCGGTAATGGGAGGAGGCACGCGTCGACCCGTCCAGTTCTTAACCATCCGGTCAGCAAAGCAGCGTTGGTCACCTCCACTTCCGGACCAATTCTAAGATTCGGATACTGCGATCCGCATTCGCGAAGGATTTTAAGGATAAGTGGATGAAAATAAGTACCGCTGGAACCGACGATCACGCGCCCGGTTTCGCCGCGAGCGCGCTGCCGGACTCCAACTTTGGTGTCCTCAACCTGCTTGAGGATGATGCGGGCTTCTTCAAGCAAAAGCTTTCCAGCATCAGTTAACTCGACTCCTCTTGGAAGCCGACGAAATAAGGGCGCCCCCAGCTCCTTTTCCAATTGCCGAATCTGCGTGCTCAGGGGCGCCTGACTGATGCCCAACTCGCGAGCCGCGCGAGTAAAATTCAGCTCCTCCGCGACCGCAACAAAGTAGCGTAAGTGTCGCAATTCCATTAGGCGCCCCCGCGTCCAGCGAGAGTTCAGAACGCCACCCGACTTGGCGCTGAAGCAAAACCATATCGGAAAGCCATGGAAGATGCCACTTCCGTGTATTGGACAACCGCCGATCTCTCGCCTATCTGCCCAACAAGGCCGCCGAGACACTCCGAAAGTTGCAAATTTGAACGAAGTTGTGATCAAGGAATTACCGCAGCAAAATCAGCATCTTCGCAGTCTGGTGCTGTCGTTGAGCAGCATCCTGTTGCAGTATTGAGCCATTTCAAACGAATGCCAGCCGCAGCCGTTAATTTTCACATATTTAACAGCGAATGGCTGTGTGCAACGTGCCCAAGCCATGACGTCGCGTTCTGCCGCGATGTCGCCCAAACCGTGAAGTCACATTCAGTCAATGTTGAGCCGCTGAAGGCGTTTGAGCGAATAGTCAGTGCAAAACACTTAATTTTTCGCCAGGGCGAGTCCCTCGATACGATCCCAATTATTTGCAAGGGGTGGGCCACAAGCGAAGTCGCGCTAGGCGACGGTCGAAGCCAAATTCTTTCATTCCTTTTGCCCGGCGATATGATCTCTACGGCACTCTTTTTTGATACGACCATTCCTTCCACCATAAGGAGCATTACCGATGTGCAGTTGCGAGCCTTTTCCCGAAATCAGTTGAAACAACTCATGGCTTCGAACTCGAATTTATTCGATGCATTTTCACGGGCATGGCTTCAGGAAAGATCACGAATTGATCAATTGGCGGTTGACCTCGGTCAGCGGAGTGCCGAGGAGCGAATTGCACATCTGATTCTAAATTTATTCGAGCGGCTAAACCGGATTGGCCTGACACGTGACAACACTTTGGAGTTTCCGCTGCGCCAGCGTCATATAAGTCGTTATGCGGGCCTCACCGTCGTGCATGTGAGTAGAATCCTGTCTGATTTCCGCAACAAAGGCCTCATACTGCATTCTGAACGAACGCTAACTATTACTGATTTAGCAGGGCTCCGTCATTTAGCCGGCATCCGGTAGCATTGTGTAGCTGACGATATTGACTGTAACAATAATATGAGGGGCAACAAACGATCCCGCGAAAACGAATAGACCAGGTAGTGTCCAGAATCTTTCGCAGTGCGCCGGGAGACCGGCAACGAGTAGTTGGTGCAAGTCCGACGCGATGACGGTGTAGCGAACCACATCGGCCCCGAGCCGTGCGCGGTCGCCCGAGAGGGCAGCAGCGAAGCGTCGGTAGGGGAGCATACAGGCCAGCCATTGAGCCTCGCAAAGATTTATATCCCGGGTGCCGACGCCGTTGCGAAAGCGGAAGGCAACACGGACGGGCGCGTAAGCGCGAGCGCCTGGACGGCCCGGCGTGGTCGAAGAACCTGGCATGTGTGGAAGCTCGTTGTGCGGGAACCGGGAGATCCCACGTCTAACCAGTCGCAACATAGCGGCTTGGTTTGCATCGGGAAGGCGAGGAGCCATAGCCGATGACGCACGGACGCGGGAAGTCAGAATCGTCATAGTAGCTGCGAAGCTGGTGAACAACGCCGGGAGACTGGCCGCGGAACCGGTGGAGCGAAGGGCGGAGGCCAAAGGGAATGCGGACCAGCAAACCACGTGCCGGGCACAGAACCGGGAAAGCGTGTCACGAGCGCTGGGGCGCATACGACAAGCCGCAAAGCAAAGGAAGAAGGAACGGTTCACCTCGCTCCTCCATCACATCAATATTGATCTACTTCGGCTGGTGTTCTTCGAGTTGAAGCGGAACGCCGCGCCCGGTGTAGACGGACTGACGTGGCAGGACTACCAGGCAGACCTCAGCACAGACTCGGGGACCTGCATGCGCGAGTCCTGAGGGGGGCCTACCGGGCATTGCCATCACAGCGGCGGTACATACCGAAGCCAGATGGTCGACAGCGCCCACTCGCCGTGGCGGCCCTTGAGGACAAAATCGTCCAACGAGCGACCGCAGCGGTGCTGAGCGGGATCTACGAGGCAGAGTTCCTTGGGTTCTCGTATGGGTTCCGTCCAAAACGCAGCCAGCATGATGCGCTGGATGCATTGGTCGTCGGAATCACGAGTAGGAAGGTGAACTACATACTCGATGCGGATATCCGGAGCTTCTTCGACACGGTCGACCAGGGATGGCTCGTCCGTTTATTCAGCACCGGATCAGCGACCGACGCGTCATCCGCTTGATCCAGAAGTGGCTCAGGGCGGGTATCTTGGAAGACAGGGTCGTGACGGTCAGTGAGACGGGTACGGGACAAGGGTCGGTGATATCGCCACTACTTGCCAACGTCTATCTGCACTACGTCTTTGACCTCTGGGCCGAGCGCTGGAGACGGCGCGAGGCCACGGGCGACATGATAATCGTCCGCTATGCGGATGACCTCGTCGTTGGTTTCCAGGGCGAGACAGAAGCCCGGCGATTCTGGGATGCGATGCGCGGGCGGTTAGAGGAGTTCTCGCTGTCGCTTCATCCTGAAAAAACTTGGCTGATCGAGTTCGGCCGCTTCGCGGCGGCCCAGCGCGCGAAGCGCGGCCTCAACAAACCGGGAACCTTCAAATTCCTGGGCTTTACCTTCATCTGTGGAAAATCACGCCAAGGTCGCTTCCCGTTAAAGCGCAAAACCCGCGGCGACCGCATGCGAGCAAAACTCAACGAGATCAAGGAGGAACTGCGACGGCGCATGCATCAGCCAATCCCCGAACAGGGAAGATGGCTGAGGCAAGTGGTCAAGGCTACTTCGCATATCATGCGGTACCGACAAACAGTCGGGCACTCAGGACGTTCCGCAATCACATGTCGACCTCTGGCGGCGCACGCTCCGGCGACGCAGCCAAAAGGATCGGATCACCTGGGGGCGGATCAAAAAGGTGGCCGATGACTTTATTCCCAAACCCCGCATCCTTCATCCTTGGCCATGCATCGCTTCGCCGTCAAACACCGAGGCGGGAGCCGAGTGCCCTAATTGGGCATGTACGGATCTGTGCGGGGGGCGCTTAGTAATGAGCGTCCCTACCGCGATCATTTGATCAGGCGACGGCTCCGGTTTGCATGATCTGTGGCTGATAGAGAGGTCGCATGTTCATGTAGCGTTTGGTCGACCATGCCGTTCCCGCGATGTAGCGCAGTCGCGCTGCAGCCAGGTTGAGACAGGAGTTGCCGTCCGGGAAGGCGCCGACGACGCGAGTCCGGCGTCGGATTTCTCGCATGATCCGCTCCAGCGGATTATTGGTGCGGATCTTCTGCCAGTGGATATCCGGAAAGGCGTAGTAGGTCAGTGTCTCGTGGACAGCTTGCTCGACGAGATCGGCAGCCTTGCTCATTTTGCTGGCCCGCAACTCATCGATGACCGCTTTAGCCTTTTTGTCGGCAGCGTCTCGGTTCTCCTGCGCATGGATGGCCTTGAGCATGGGCTACCTCCACCATCTTCTTCGCCGGTACCACACTGAAAACATTCCGGTAAAAATGCACCATGCAACGCTGCCACTTCGCTTCGGGATAGAAATCAGCCACGGACTCCAACAGCCCCATACAGGCATCCGTGATGAATAACCTCGACTCCTCTGAGACCACGCTCCTTAAGATGGTGCAGGAAACCCGACCACCCGGCCTTGTCCTCTTTGGCGCCTTCACAGATTCCCAGGATCTCGCGAAATCCCTCCGCATTGACAGCGCTGGCTACCAGCAGGGAAACGTTGCGGACTTCACCCGCCCAGGATCGCTTCATAACGATCCCGTCCAGGTAAAGATAAGGAAACGCCCCTTCGATGGGGCGATTCCGCCAGGCCTCGATCTTGGCGTAAATCTTCTTGTTCAGGTTTGAACCGTGCTCGGGCTCACTCGGGTGCCCCATAACGCTTCGGTGATATCTTCCACCCGCCGGACCAAATACCCGCCAGGTACATCTCAATCAGCGCCTCCTCGACCGAGCTCTCCCGCCGGCGATAGCGTTCGATAATCGCCGTTTCAAACGTCTGCCGCCGCAGCTTCCGGACCCTGAGCATCACTTCGCCCGCCTCCGTGTGCAGCGACCGTTGATAGTGCCGGCCCGGGTGTCCTGCCGGGCCTCGGTGCGTTCATAACTTCCTGCACCGCAAAACCGGTCGGCTTCCGCATCCAGCAACCCGTTCAGGGTCTCCTCAACGGTCCCGCGAACCATCTCCCCGAGATGCTCCCAAATCCGGGCTTCATCAATCTGGATGACCTGGCCCATCGCCTGGGATAGGATCGTCTTCACTCATTGCTTCGATCCTTCCTCAGTCTAGAGGAAGCCGGCAATCCTGAAAGTGCAAAAATTCTGTACGTTATCCCTGAAGACGCGGCCCGAATTCGTCGGGAGCCGATTATGAAACTGTTAATTCTTGACAAATGAGTGACACGCGGAGGCGACGACGAATTGTTCTATGTCGCGAACGATTAGAGACAAACAATGGGTCAAACTTATAAAATGTTATGAAAAAAATCAGCGCGAGTAAGAGATATGAAATACAATTCCAGCATTTATCGAAATGCATACAAATAATTCTCTAGGCTCTTTCTTGCAGCGAGTAACCAGATGAATGAGGCCCACGCGTCGCCTATCGCTAATTCCGGTCGTCATTTTCCCGGAACGGTACCGCTGCTGAAGCTAGGCCGATTTCATCAGTTTCGCCATCGACGACGACCAGTATGGCGTCGACATCATGGCGGTGCGGGAAATCAAGGAATGGTCGAACGTCACTCACCTGCCGAAACAGCCGGACTATGTACGCGGCGTGCTCAACCTTCGCGGCGTGGTGATGCCGATCATCGACCTGCGCTGCCGTTTCGGCCAGGGGCTCACTGAAACGACGCCCACCCATATCATCATCATTGTTCAAATCGACGAACGGCAGATCGGTCTTCTGGCCGACCGGGTGCTCGATATCGTCTCGTTTGAATCAATGAAAATCCAGCCGGTCCCGCGCACTGCACACAGCGCCACCACAGACTTCCTGTCCGGCCTGGTCAACCACGACAATTCCATGATCGCGCTAATCGACCTGCCCAATCTGCTTCCGGTGCGGGATGACGCCTCAGTGACGGGGCCCAAAAACTGACAGGAGTACGCGGGTTTGCCGGCAAACCGACAACGGTTGGCGCAAACTCGAAAGCCCTTCGTCTCACGCCCCGCATTTTCAATTACTCCAAGGAGCGCATGATGTTTCAGTTGCCCAAGCTTCGTATCACCGGCCGGCTGGTCGTCGGTTTTGCGGCGCTCGCCGCTGTTTTGGCGGCCGCTGTTGGCTACACTTCGTTCACACTCAGCGGGGTCAGGCAGAACGTCGATCGCGTGGTTACTCTGCGCGCGCCGGTGGCGATCGAGAGCACCCAGATGGTCGGTAACCTATATTCGACGCTCGCTACCTTGCGTGGCTATCTGCTGACCGGAAATCCGCAAGGCAAGCTCGACCGCGCGGCAATGTGGAAAGAACTCGATGACACGGCTGTCGAGTTCGACAAGAAGGTGGAACGCTTCACCAACCCTGAGAATAAACGCATTTGGGCAGAGGCCAAGGCGCTCCTTGGAGAGTTCCGCGCTGCGCAAGACAAGGCCGAACGGATTGCATTCACTCCTGATGCATATCCGGCAACCAAGCTTCTGCAGACTGAAGCGGCACCGCAGGTCGACATCATGTTCTCGGAGATCACCAAAATGATCAACGAGGAAGAAGGCCTGGATGCGACTCCGGATCGCAAGCGACTACTCAAATCCATGGCCGACCTGCGCGGCAACCTTGCGGCCGCGGCGGCCCAGATCCGCATGTATCTTCTGTCAGGCGACAAGACCGACCGGGAAAAATTCAGCGGTCCGTGGGGGAATTTCGGCAAGGCGTTTGCCGCACTTAGTGCTCATCAGCAACTGCTGACTGCTACGCAAAAGACGTCGTTCGACGCGATCGCGAAAGCCCGTGCCGTGTTTGATCCGCTGCCAGCAAAGGTGTTCGCAATCCGCGAATCCGACCGTGGAATGCGCCGGTCCATATCCTGGTGACCGAGGCGGCGCCGCGTGCGCTCAAGCTACTCGACCTGCTCGATGGTAAAAAGCAGGCTGATGGTACCCGCTCGGGTGGCATCAAGACCAATCAGCAGGCGATGCTTTCCCAGGAATCGCGCGAGGTCAAGGACAGCGTATCTTTTTTGACCATGATCGAGTGGATTCTGCTCGCGATCGGGATGACCGCAGCCGCCGCAATTACCTTCTTCACCGCGCGCGCAATCGCGACGCCGATCAGCAAGATTGCATCGGTGCTAGTTGAGCTGACCAACGACCGCATCGTCGACGTGCCTTATACCGATCGTGGCGACGAGGTTGGCGAGATCGCCAAGGCGACCGATGTGTTCAAGCAATCGATCGCGCAGAAGGTGATCAATTTGCGGGTGCGCTCTGGCCTCGACGTGGTCAAGTCGAACGTGATGATCGCCGATAGCGACTACAACATCATGTACATGAACACGACCCTGCAGGAGATGATGAAGGAGGCCGAGGCCGAACTGCGCAAGGTGCTGCCGAATTTCAACGCCAGCAAGCTGATCGGTGCCAATATGGACGTGTTCCACAAGAACCCCGCCCATCAGCGCAGACTGCTGGATTCGCTCACCGGTACGCACGAATCCCACATCACGGTCGGCAGCCAGAAATTCCATCTCGTGGCTACCTCGGTCGTTGATGCGCACGGCAAGCGTGCTGGTACAGTCGTGGAATGGCGCAATGAGACCATTGAGAAGACGATCGAGGGCGAAGTCGATGGTTTGGTCAAGGCTGCGGTTGCCGGCGATTTCTCGCAGCGCGTATCGCTCGAAGGCAAAAGGGACTTCATGCTCAATCTCGCCACCGCGATGAACTCGCTGTGCGAGAACACTGGCAAAGCGTTGCAAGATCTTATCGGCATGTTGAGCGCGCTCGCCGGCGGCGACCTGACCCAGCGTATCGACGCCGAATACCAAGGCATGTTTGCCGAGCTGAAGAACGACGCCAATACGATGGCGGAGCGTATCGGCGCGACCATCGCCGAGATCAAGGCGTCGGCCCGCGAGGTGACCAACGCCTCGGCCGAGATCTCAACCAGCACGACCGATTTGTCGCAGCGCACCGAGGAACAGGCCGCGAGCCTGGAAGAGACTTCGGCATCGATGGAAGAGATTTCTGCGACCGTGAAAAAGAATGCCGAGAACGCCCAGGCCGCCAAACAGTCCGCTACCGGCACGCAGCAGGTCGCCGACCGCGGTGGTCAGGTGGTCGCAAAGGCGGTCGAAGCCATGGCCAAGATTGAGGATTCCTCGGGCAAGATCTCCGACATCATCGGCGTCATCGACGAGATCGCCCGTCAGACCAACCTGCTGGCGCTCAATGCCGCGGTCGAAGCTGCCCGTGCGGGCGAGGCCGGTCGCGGTTTTGCTGTGGTGACATCCGAAGTACGCAGTCTGGCCCAGCGCTCCTCGCAGGCCGCCAAGGACATCAAGGACCTGATCACCAACTCGAACGGGCAGGTCAAGGAAGGCGTCGACTTGGTCAACCGGGCCGGCGCTTCGCTCAATGGATTCTGGAATCGATCAAGACGGTTGCCTCGATCGTCTCTGACATCGCCAATGCCAGCGCCGAACAGGCGGATGGCATTGAACAGGTCAACAAAGCCCTCACCCAGATGGACGAGGTAACGCAGCAGAACTCGGCGCTGGTCGAGGAGAACGCCGCCACCGCCAAGACGCTGGAGCACCAAGCCAAGGCCATGGACGAGCGCGTGGCCTTCTTCAAGCTCGCCGCCGGCAGCGACGTCGTCTCCGCGTCGCCGGCAATAGTTCCCGAGAAGCGCCCGGTTGGCACCACGCCGACGCGGGCCGAGGCGAAAGCGCAACCGGGCGCGGCCCCCAAGCGGGCCGCCGCCGGCGGCACTGCAGGCGGACCGGTCAGGCGCATGCAAGCTGCACTCGCCACCGCCGTCAGGATGCGAGCCGGAATGGAAGGAGTTCTGATCCGAACGACTGAATTGTGGCGGCAATTGTTGATAGTCCGGCAGTCACCACCAACCTTGCGAGCCCCTCCGACAAGGCAAAGAACCATCAGGGTAGCCATGAATGAAGACCCACGACGGCGGGGTAGTCGTAGCCGATGCGCGAGTTTTGCTCGATAAGGAAATAACGCGATACAAAGCGAACCCATGCGGCTCGAGGACGTTGCCTCCTTCGATTTGTATCTTCCTACAATTGCTCGGAACATAGACACAATAAGAATTGGCCTTACTTGTTATGCTCGCGGCAGCACTCGCAGGGCGCAACAAACTACTGCGTGACTTGAAGACCATCGGAATAGACAAGTGGTGTGACACTCAAGACGTAATTAATACGGACGTCGTTGGCAGTGCTGAGCATCGGGCTGTTGAACCCATATTATCCCACATCATACGGCAGGATCGGGCGAAATGCGGAAGGTCCCACTTAGCAAAATGCTGCGGCGCATAAGAAAAGTCTTCACGTCAATTTTTGCGACTGGCCGCAACATCAACCAAAAGGCTTCTGTCGTTACAAAAGTCGAACAAATATTTGTCATCAGCCCTGGCGCGGCTTCGGCACGCGCATCAGAATCGATTGATTATTGGATGCGGCGTCATTCTGACTGCTGTTGTCTTCGCTGGAACCGTAGGCCTGCTGCTAAATCTTCGCGATCGCGCCCTCGCAGAAAAAAAGCACGTACTCCATATTCTCACCCTGGTCCTTGCAGAACAGATTGATCGCAGTTTTCAGTCGATCGAATTGTTTCAGACGTCCGAAATCGAGCGAATTAAAACTCTGCGCGTTGTATCGGCGGAAGATTTTAAACGTTTGATGTCGGGCCAGACGTCTATGAACGTCTCAAAGACCGCATTGAAGCGTTGCCGTATATCGATGCCATTGTAATTACGGACGCGGAAGGAAAGCTGATCAATTTTTCTCGCTCTTGGCCGGTGCCAAATGTAAGCCCCCCGGATCAAGATCCGTCCCCAGCATTCAGGGCTGATCCGCAGCTGATTTCTCTTGTGGGGAAGCCCATCCGTAGTCCCATCACTGGCAGGTGGGTGATCCCGATCGCGCGCAAGGTAACTGGCCGCAATGGAGAATTCTTGGGCGTAATCACAGGGGTTATAGAACTGTCGTATTTCGAGCAAATCTTCGCGACGATTGCGGACAGACCACATGGCTCGATTGCGTTGTTCCGCCGCGACGGGACTCTGCTTGTCCGTTTTCCCCAGGAAGATCCGGCTGTGGGTCGTTCATTTCCCCGCAGCGAGACTTTGATGTTGCTACAAACCGCCGGTCACGGCGTAGGCATAGCAGTGAGCGTAATCGACGGCAAAGAGCGGCTGATCGCCGCTCGAAGGCTCGCGGATTTTCCAATAGCGCTGGTTGCCACCTCAACAGTCGCTGATGCCTTGGCAAATTGGAGGCGCGGAGCCGCCAGTACGATCATTGTGGCTCTCCTAACCGGGCTACTGATCGGAAGCACTGTATTTTTCAGCATAAAATTAGTGGGACGGAAGTTCCGCGAGCAAGGGCTTCAGCGTGATGCTGCGCTCGACAATATGTCACAAGGCCTTTGTATGTTCGACGCTCAGCAACGGCTAATCGTATGCAATAGACAATATGTGAAACTGTATGGATTGGATGAAAAATGTACGAGGCCCGGCACAGCATTCCGTGCCATCCTTGATTACCGCGTCGCGACTGGAAATATTTCACAAGAAGAGGCGGAACGATACATTGAAATCGTATCAACCAATACATCAAGGATCCCAACAAGGGGGCGCCGAACAGCCAACAATATAAAATCATAAATCATTTGAGTGATGGGCGAGAAATTTCAGTTGCTTTCAAAGCAATGCCAGACGGCGGCTGGGTGGCTACGCATGAAGATATTACCGACCTCAAGCGAAACGAAGACGCGTTGGTTCGTGCACATCAGGCACTGATCGAAAAGCAATTTGCGATCGATCAGGCCGTTACAGTTACCGTCACTGACAGCAAAGGAATCATCACTCACGCGAACGATAAATTTTGCAGATTCAGCGGCTTTTCTCTTGATGAGCTGGTCGGTGCCAATCATCGTATTCTGAAATCGGGGGTCCATTCGGCCTCCTTCTACCGCGAGATGTACCGGCAGATCACAAGTGGCCAGGTCTGGCGCGGCGAGGTTTGCAACAAAGCGAAAGATGGATCGCTTTACTGGGTTGATACCACCATTGTTCCTGAACTTGGCGGCGACGGGAAACCAGCCGCCTATATGGCCATCCGAATTGACATCACCGCGCGTAAGCAGGCCGAAGAAAAAATCTCCTTTATGGCCAGACATGACGCTCTGACCGGGCTTGATAACCGCGCCTCATTCAACGAAAAGCTTGGTGAGGTTTTAGCGCTTGCCGCTCGCCATCAAGAGTCATGCACAGTTCTGTTGCTAGACCTCGATGGATTCAAAAACGTCAACGATACGCTCGGTCATGGCGCAGGGGACCGGCTGCTCAAGGCATTGACGGTTCGTTTGAAATCGTCATTGCGCGAGACCGATGTTATCGCGCGAGTTGGCGGTGATGAATTCGCCATTATTCAACATCGTGCAGAAAGTCCGCGCGAAGAGGCAGTCACCCTTGCGGTCAGATTGCTAGATATTGCGGCGACACCGATCAACCTCGACGGTCATGATGTGAGTGTGGGGACGAGTATCGGCATCGCTATGGTGCCGGAAGACGGTGTGAATCCCGAAGAGCTGATGAAGAAGGCGGACCTGGCGCTCTACCGCGCTAAGGCAGAAGGACGGAGCAATTTCCGTTTCTTTGACCAGGAAATGAGCAAGAACGCCGCGGCGCGGCTCCGGTTTGTCAGTGACATGCGAGCGGCACTGGCTCGCGATGAATTCGAGCTGCACTATCAGGCAATATTTGACGCAAAAACTCGTCAGCCCTGCAGTGTCGAGGCGCTTGTGCGGTGGCGCCATCCGGTCGAGGGCCTGATTCCACCCGATCGCTTTATTCCAATAGCGGAAGAAGCCGGCCTTATGGAGGACCTCGGGGGATGGGTTCTGCAAAGGGCGTGCAGCGATGCGGCAAAATGGCCGGACAACGTCAAGGTCGCGGTCAATTTATCGGCCACGCAATTCCGAAGCGGCAAGCTGTTTGATGTCGTCCTTTGCGCGCTGGTATTTTCGGGACTGCCCCCAGAGCGGCTGGAGCTGGAGATTACCGAATCTGTGCTCATGCAAAACACAGAAAGTGTTAAACTCGCCATTCAACAGTTCAAAAACATCGGTATTTTGATCGCCCTTGACGATTTCGGGACTGGTTATTCTTCGCTGAGTTATTTGACGCTGTTCCACTTTGACAAAATCAAGATTGACAAATCATTTACACAGCACCTGACCAATAGTGCTGAATGTGCGGCAATCGTAGCGTCGACTTTAACCTTGGCGCGGGGCCTCGATATCCTGGTAGTCGCCGAAGGTGTCGAAACAAAAGAACAATTCGAGCTGCTGCGTGTCGCAGGCGCCCATCAGGTTCAAGGCTATTTGTTTAGCCGGCCCTGCCTAGCAACTGAACTGGATTTTTCTGCGCTGGAACAAAATGGGCAGGGGCTTGCGGTAGCGTAATCGGCGAAGCCGTTCGCATCGCGCTCGATGACTTAGAGCTACTTCGAGGACGAAAAATGCTAGCTACGCAAGAAGCTTTGATCAATGACCTCGAATCTCTGCTTGCCAATCAGAGTGTTGGAGATCGAGCCGCTATACTGCGTCGGGTGACCGATTTATTCGTTGCTACGTCGAGTTTATTGTCGGATGAGCAGATCGCCTTGTTCGATGATGTTATGGAGCGCCTCATCCAGGAGGTCGAGATCTCGGTGCGCGCTGCTTTCGGCCACATCCTCGCCACGGCTCCCAGCGCGCCGCCGAAAGTCGTACGAATGTTGGCGCTGGACGATGCGTTCGAGGTTGCCGCGCCAATTCTCACCTACTCAGAGCGGGTCAATGAGGCGACTTTGGTTGAAGGCGCCAAAGCCAAAAGCCAGGCGCACCTGCTGGCGATTTCACGTCGAAAAACCCTGATGGAACCCGTGACCGACGTACTTGTTGAGCGGGGTAACCAGGAAGTGGCATTGAGCACGGCGCAAAATCCTGGCGCCGCGTTTTCTGAATTTGGCTATTCGAGGCTCGTTCAGAGGTCATCAGATGATGACGATCTCGCCGAATGCGTATGGTCCCGGCCGGAAATACAAAGGCAGCACTTGCTCAAACTGTTCGCTAATGCGTCGGAAACCGTTAAATCGAAGCTGATAAGAAAGGATCCAAGCAAAGCGGGCACTATTCTAGAAATCGTTGCCCAAGCTTCGCAGCAGCTACAAGCGCGCGTTCGGCAGGCCTCTCCCAATTTTGCTGCAGCCTACGCCTACGTCCAATCGCTGTACGCATCGGGTGCGCTTGATGAGGCGCGTTTGGCAGAGTTTGCTCGCGCGGCTAAGTTCGATGAGACGACCATTGCATTGTCGCTCATTTGCGATCTGCCGATCGCTATGATTGAGCGGCTGTTTGTCGAAGAACGACCCGAACAGCTTATCGTTATCGGCAAGGCTTCTGGGCTGTCGTGGAACACCATCAAGACCATGATGGCCCATACAAATGGGCGTCCGATGCCAAAAATTGAACAGCACTTTGAGACCTTTGCGCGGCTCAAAGCCGACACGGCGAAAAAGGCAATTCAATTTTACCGATTGCGGGAGCGAGCAGCGATATCGCGGCTTAATTGAGCTAGCACTCAAGGGCTCATTCTTTGCTTTTCTTCAAATTGTTCAGGCCACCAAAATGGCACGAATACCGAAGCGGAAATAAACTGACAAAGCCGGCGCGAAGAGGCGTCAACAGGCTACAGTCACGCGATAAGCTAACCAGCACTGTTGGAATCAGAATTTGATTTCAATAAGATACGTGTTCGCATCTTTGTCCGGAGTGGGGCACCAGGCGGAGCTTACGCTCCGGACGCAAGCGTCTTGCGCACCAGATCCTCCAGTGTGCCCGCTTTAAGGTCGAACTTGACGCCGCGGATGCCAAATGCTTTGGCGGCCGCGAGGTCGTGGTCCTTGTCGCCAATGAGGAAACTGCGGCCGCGGTCGATCGGCCAGTCGCGCGCCGCCTGTTCGAGCATGCCCGGTTGCGGCTTTCGGCAATGACAATGGATTGCCAACTCCTTGACTGTCCCATCCGGGTGATGCGGGCAATAGTAGAACGCGTCGATCCCCGCGCCATCGGCGAGCAGCACGTCTTGCAGATGCGCGTTAAAGTGCTTCACCGCGGCCTCGGGATAATATCCGCGGGCGACCCCGGACTGATTGGTGACGACGATCACGATATATCCCGCCTCGTTCAGCAATCGCACCGCCGCGGCGGCGGTCGGAATCAATTCGAGGTCGTCGGGTTTGAACGTATAGCCATGATCGACATTGAGCACGCCGTCGCGATCGAGAAACGCGGCCGGACGCGTTCGGCGCGCGCTCGTATGCGGCAGGGGCTTATCGATTGCGTCAGCCATCGTGATGCTCAAGACAATCCGTCATCGGCGCCACTCGATTGAAATCCGCGCCGGCGAATTCCGTTCGGATCAGTATCTGAATGGGTATGTTGCGTTGCAAATAAAAATATCCGCCGGAGCCGACCGCTGCCTATTTGTCATTCACATTGCCCTTACTTGTTGATTCTATTTGGCGTTTTCGTCCACCCTCGGTTGAAGATAACAGTAGCAATGGGCGTTTTTGATGGACTATTGTATTAGCTTGGGGGAGTGGGCGCTGGCCCGTTAACCAAAATATCGCGAAACGGCTACGCACGCATTCAGGAATGTGAGATTCGGGGAAGGGTTGAATTCGACTGCGGTGAAGATGCCCGCAACCGCGCACTCGGCAACGCCGATCAACGAAAAACTAGGCAACAAGGAAACCAAGGAGGATACAAATGGCTGATAAAGCCGCGACGTCATCGATCAATCGCGTGCGATGGACCCAGCTCATCGTCGGGATCATCTGCATGATCATGATCGCCAACCTGCAATACGGCTGGACGTTGTTCGTTCGGCCGATCAACGCCGCGCACGGCTGGTCGATCGCATCGATTCAGGTCGCCTTCAGCATCTTCGTCGCGCTCGAGACTTGGCTGACGCCGATCGAGGGCTGGATCGTCGACCGTATCGGCACCAGAAACGGGCCGAGGCTGATGGTTGCATTCGGCGGCGTGTTCATCGCGCTCGGCTGGATTGTCAATTCCCAGGCCGAGTCGCTCGGGATGCTGTATTTCGGCGCGGTGCTCGCCGGCATCGGCGGCGGCGCGATCTATGCGACCTCCGTCGGCCAAGCCGTTAAATGGTTCCCTGATCGCCGCGGGCTCGCGGTCGGCCTGACCGCCGCGGGATTCGGCGCCGGCGCAGCGCTTACGGTGGTTCCGATCCGAGAAGTGATTGCGGCGAGCGGGTACCAGAGCGCGTTTTTCTGGTTCGGCTTGGCGCAGGGCGCGATCGTCTTCCTGCTGGCTTGGCTGCTGCGTGCGCCCGAGCCTGAAGAACTGAAAGACATGGCGCAGCCGAAAGTGCTGCAATCGGCGCGCAGCTACTCGCCGGGCGAAGTGCTGGCGTCGCCGGTGTTCTGGGTGCTCTACATCATGTTCGTCATGGTGTCGGCCTCAGGCTTGATGGCGACGGCGCAGATCGCGCTGATCGCACGCGACTACAACATCGCCAATGTGGCGATCCTCGGCGGCGCGACCGCGCTGTCGGTGGCGCTTGTCGTCGACAATCTGTGCAACGGCGCAGCGCGTCCGTTGTTCGGCTGGGTGTCCGACCATATCGGCCGGGAATACACCATGGCGATTGCGTTCGGTCTCGGTGCGGCGGCCTATTGGTTGCTGGGCTCGGCCGGCACGCAGCCTTGGGCCTTCGTGGTCTTCGCCGCCTTGATCTTCCTGACCTGGGGCGAGATCTTCAGCCTGTTCCCGTCGACCTGCACCGATAGCTTCGGGCCGAAGTTCGCCACCGTGAACCTGAGCCTGCTCTATACGGCCAAGGGCGCATCAGCGTTCCTGGTCCCGGTCGCCAACCTGATCAAGGCCTCGACCGGCAGCTGGCACATGGTGTTCGTGGTCACCGCGGTCATGAACCTGGTCGTCGTCGCCTTGGCGCTGTTCGTGCTCAAGCCGATGCGCTCGAAGATCGCGACGGGCGAGGCGGCAAAGCTCGCCCACGCCACGTGACGCAATGACGCTTCATCCGCAGCGTTAGCAACACAGACAAGGCCTCAAGTCGTTGAGGCCTTGTTTTTTGCGCGTCGCGGAACCGCCTTGTCGCGCGCAGGCGGTATTCCGGTGAATCCGCGAAAAGCCCTGTTGAGAACGCCGTTGCGCGTGTTGGGTGATCTGGCATATTGTATACCAGTCATGAGTACCCACGATCATCCGGTCCGTCGCGTCAGTCCGCGTGCCCGCAATCGGCCGTCGCCGCCAAAAACGCCTGCCGCGCCGCACCCGGCGCTCATGTCCCTCAACGACACGCCGAGCTTCAAGAACAAGGCCTATGCCGCTTTGAAGACCGCCATTGTCGCAATGGACATCTACCGCAACCGCGACGATATCCGCCTCGACGAACGGAAACTGGCGCAGGACTTCGGCATCAGCCGTACGCCGGTGCGCGAGGCGATGGCGCAACTCGAGAGCGAAGGCTTCGTGCGCTCGGTGCCGCGCCGCGGCATCTACGTCGTGCGCAAGACCAAGCGCGAGGTGATCGAGATGATCACCGTGTGGGCGGCGTTGGAAAGCATGGCGGCGCGCTTGATGACGGAAGTCGCGACGCAAGAGGAAATCGCCGGCCTGCGCCGCATGTTCGCCACCTTCGAGAACGGCAAGGTGCGTGCCCATCTCGACGAGTACTCCGACGTCAACATCGAATTCCACCAGACTATTATCCGGCTCAGCCGCAACGCCGTGTTGATCGACCTCGCGGAAAATCTTTTCACCCACATGCGCATGATTCGCCGCAAGACAATCGGTGAGAAGGATCGCGCCGACCGTTCGATCCGCGACCATATCAGCATCATCGAAGCGCTCGAGGCGCGCGCGACCGATCGCGCCGAGGAACTGGTGCGCGACCACGCGCTCGGCCTCGCCGATCACGTCGCGCGTTATGCCGACTATTTGGACTGAAAGACCCAACTACAGGATTAAGGGAGGATTCCCATGGCTGAAGCAGCAGTACAAGAGAAGAAACCGGCGGCCGCTGACGCAGCAGAACGCGAGCTGACGGACGGCTTTAATCTCATCATCGATGCGCTGAAGCTCAACGGCGTCAAAACGATCTACGGCGTGCCCGGCATTCCAATAACGGATTTCGGCCGCATGGCGCAGGCCGCAGGGATTCGCGTCATCTCGTTCCGCCATGAGCAGAACGCCGGCAACGCCGCCGCCATCGCCGGCTACCTGAACAAACAGCCCGGCATCTGTCTCACCGTGTCGGCGCCCGGCTTTCTCAACGGATTGGTCGCGCTCGCCAACGCCACCACCAACTGCTTCCCGATGATTTTGATCTCGGGCTCGTCCGAGCGCGAGATCGTCGACCTGCAGCAGGGCGACTACGAAGAGATGGATCAGCTGGCGATCGCCAAGCCGCTCTGCAAGGCGGCGTTCCGCATTCTGCATGCCGCCGACATCGGCATCGGTCTGGCGCGCGCGATCCGCGCGGCCGTGTCCGGCCGTCCGGGCGGCGTCTATCTCGATCTGCCGGCCAAGCTGTTCGGTCAGGTGATCGATGCGGAAGCTGGCAAGAAGTCGCTGGTCAAGGTCATCGACGCGGCGCCGGCGCAAATCCCCGCGCCCGCCGCGATCAAGCGCGCGCTCGATGTGCTGAAAAGCGCCAAGAAGCCGTTGATCATTCTCGGCAAGGGTGCGGCCTACGCGCAGGCCGACGAGCAGATCAAGGCCTTCGTCGAGAAGAGCGGCGCGCCCTTCCTGCCGATGAGCATGGCTAAGGGCCTGCTCGCCGACACGCATCCGCAGTGCGCTGGCGCGGCGCGCTCGACCGTGCTGAAAAACTCCGACGTCGTCATGCTGATCGGCGCCCGCCTGAACTGGCTCTTGTCGCATGGCAAGGGAAAGAACTGGGGCGAGCCGCACTCGAAGAAATTCATCCAGGTCGACATCGAGCCCAAGGAAATGGACTCGAACGTCGAGATCGTTGCCCCCGTGGTCGGCGATATCGGCTCCTGCGTCTCGGCGTTTCTCGACGCTATGGGCGCCAAATGGCCGGCGCCGCCGGCCGACTGGACCGGCGCCATCAGCAAGAAGCGTGAAGAGAACGTCGCCAAGATGGCGCCGCGGCTGATGAACAACAACGTGCCGATGGATTACCACGGCGCGCTGGGCGTGCTGCGCACCATCGTCAAGGAGCGGCCGGACGCCATCCTGGTCAACGAAGGCGCCAACGCGCTCGATCTCACGCGCGGTGTCATCGACATGTATCAGCCGCGCAAGCGGCTCGATGTCGGCACGTGGGGCGTTATGGGCATCGGCATGGGCTATGCCATCGCCGCCGCGATCGAGACCGGCAAGCCGGTACTCGCAATCGAAGGCGACTCGGCCTTTGGTTTCTCTGGCATGGAGGTGGAGACGATCTGCCGGTACAAGCTGCCGGTCTGCGTCGTCATATTCAACAACGACGGTATCTACCGCGGCACCGACGTCAATCGCGGCGGCGGTTCGGATCCCGCGCCCACCGTCTTCGTCAAGGGCTCGCGCTACGACAAGATGATGGAGGCCTTCGGCGGCGTCGGCGTCAATGCGACGTCGCCCGACGAGCTCAAGCGCGCCGTGAACGAAGCGATGGATTCGGGCAAGCCGACCCTCATCAACGCGGTGCTCGATCCGGCCGCCGGCAGTGAAAGCGGTCGCATCGGTAACCTCAATCCGCAAAGCGCGCTGAAGAAGAAATAAAATTCCATGCGGGCGGCGTTCGCGTCGTGCGCGTCACCCTGCAAAATTGGATTCAGTGGAGGAGACGACAATGGCTAAAGCAAAACGTCCAAAAGCAAAGAGCCGCGCGGCGGCCAAAAAGCCCGCCCACAAGGTGGCCAAGCTTGCCAGCAAGAAGCCGGCGAAGACAGCGAACGGCAACGGCAAATCGAACGGCCTGCCGAAGCCGAGCACCAAGCCCTACGGCCAGGCAGGTCTCGCGCTGCAAGGCGTGCGCATCCTCGACTTCACCCACGTGCAGTCGGGCCCGACCTGCACGCAGCTTCTCGCCTACATGGGCGCCGACGTGATCAAGGTCGAGCGCCCGGGAGCCGGCGACATCACGCGCGGCCAGCTGCGCGACGTGCCCAATGCCGACAGCCTCTATTTCACCATGCTCAACGGCACCAAACGGTCGATCACCATCAACTCCAAGCATCCGAAGGGCATGGAAATCCTCAACCGGCTGATCAAGACCTGCGACGTGCTGGTCGAAAACTTCGCTCCCGGCGCGCTCGACCGCATGGGCTTGACCTGGGAATACGTTCACAAGACCAACCCGCGCATGATCGTCGCCTCGGTCAAGGGCTTCGGCCCCGGCCCGTACGAGGACTGCAAGGTTTATGAGAACGTCGCCCAGTGCGCCGGCGGCGCGGCGTCAACCACCGGCTTCCGCGAAGGTCCGCCGCTGGTCACCGGCGCGCAGATTGGCGACAGCGGCACCGGCCTGCATCTCGCGCTCGGTATTGTTTCGGCGCTCTATCAGCGCATCCGCACCGGCCGAGGCCAGAAGGTGCTCTGCGCCATGCAGGACGGCGTGCTCAATCTTACCCGCGTCAAGCTGCGCGACCAGCAGCGCCTCGCGCATGGCCCGCTCACAGAATACAGCCAGTACGGCGAGGGCGTTCCCTTCGGCAAAGCGGTGCCGCGCGCCGGCAATGACTCCGGCGGCGGCCAGCCCGGATGGATCGTCAAGTGCAAGGGCTGGGAGAGCGATCCGGACGCCTATCTCTATTTCATCACCCAGGCGCCGGTGTGGAATGAAATCTGCGACGTGATCGGCGAGCCGACCTGGAAAACCGATCCGGACTACGCCACGCCGAGGGCGCGGCTGCCCAAGCTCAAGCAGATCTTCGCGCGTATCGAGCAGTTCACCATGACCATGACCAAGTTCGAGGCCATGGAGCTGTTCAACAAGCACGACATCCCGTGCGGGCCGATCCTGTCGATGAAGGAGATCGCCGAGGAGCAGTCGCTGCGCGCGACCGGCACCGTGGTCGAGCTCGATCATCCGACGCGCGGCAAGTACCTGACCGTCGGCAATCCGATCAAGCTGTCGGATTCGCCGGCCAAAGTAGAGCGCGCGCCGCTGCTCGGCGAGCATACCGAGGAAATCCTGTCCAAGGTGCTCGGCTACAAGGCATCCGAAATCGCCGAGATCAAGAAGTCGGGCGCGATCACCGCGCCGGACAAGTCGAAAGCGGCGGCGTGATTTAGCGCTTCGCCCCTCCCCCTTGTGGGGAGGGGGCGGGGGGTGGGGATGGTGGCTAGACGCATTTGCGTGCAACCACGATCTCCCTCCCTAACCCTCCCCCACAAGGGCGGAGGGAACACGAACGAATGCGGGGAGGGTTTGGAAGATGCGTATCGTGGTCCATGGCCAGCAGGCCTTCGGCAAGGCGGCGCTGGAGGCGCTGTTGAAGCGCGGCGAGAACGTGGTCGCCGTCTATGTCGCGCCGGAAAAGGAAGGCGCCAAGGCCGACCCGCTGAAGGAAGCCGCGCTCGCCGCGAAGCTGCCGATCTATCAGCCGGCGTCCTACAAGGATCGCAAGGTCTGGGAAGAGTTTAAGGCGCTCAAGCCCGATTTGCAGGTCATGGCTTTCGTCACGCTGTTCGTGCCGGAAGGATTTCCTCAACATCCCGACCCACGGCTCGATCCAGTATCACCCCTCGCTGCTGCCGGCCTATCGCGGCGCCAGCGCCATCAACTGGCCGATCATCAAGGGCGAGAAGGAAACCGGTCTCTCGATCTTCTGGCCCGATAACGGCCTCGATACCGGCGACATACTCGTCCAGAAGAAAACGCCGATAAGCAGCACCGACACACTCGGCACCGTCTATTTCGACCGTCTGTTCCCGATGGGCGTCGACGCCATGCTCGAGTCCGTCGATTTGGTGAAGGCGGGCAAGGCGCCGCGCATCAAGCAGGACGAGTCGAAGGCGACCTATGAAGGCCGCTGTGGCCCCGGAAACGCCAAGATCGATTGGGGCAAGCCGTGGGAGCAGATCGATCGGCTCATTCGCGGCTGCAACCCGGCGCCCGGCGCCTGGGCGACGTTCGACGGCAAGACGCTCAAGATTTTCGACGCCAAGCCACTGCCGGCCAAGGACCCGAAGGGCATTGCCGGCAAGCTCGGCGAGATCGTTGCGATCGAAGCCGACGGCTTCACCGTCGTCTGCGCCGACGGCCGTTTCAAGGTCACCCGCGTGCAGCCCGCAGACGGCAAGAAGATCGATGCCGGCGAATGGGCGAAGACTGCCAACATCGCGCCGAAGCAAGGTTCACCTGATCGCCACCGTCATGGCCGGCCGGGAATGACGAAGGTTATTCGACAGAAATATCGCAAATTCATAACTCTTGCATTACGGAAAGATCCCATGCCCGCCTCGCAGCATCAGAACCCGAAATCCGACATCGAAATTCCCAGGCCGCCAAGCAGCGGCCGATCATGGAGCTCGCGAAGGAAAAACTCGGCATCGCCGCCGGAAAACCTCGACCCTTATGGCCACTACAAGGCCAAGGTCTCGATGGATTACATCAAGTCGCTGCGGTAAGAAGCCGAACGGCAAGCTGATCCTGGTCTCCGCGATCACGCCGACGCCGGCGGGCGAGGGCAAGACCACGACGACGGTCGGCCTCACCGACGCGCTCAACCCATCGGCAAGAAAGCGATGTCTGCCTGCGCGAGCCTTCACTCGGCCCCTGCTTCGGCGTCAAGGGCGGCGCCGCCGGCGGCGGCTATGCTCAGGTCGTGCCGATGGAAGACATCAACCTGCATTTCACCGGCGACTTCCACGCCATCGGCGGCGCCAACAATCTGCTGTGCGCGCTGATCGACAACCACATTTATTGGGGCAATGCGCTCGGCATCGACAGCCGCCGCATCACCTGGCGCCGCGCCATCGACATGAACGACCGTCGCATGCGCGCGATCGTCTGCTCGCTCGGCGGCGTCGCCAACGGATATCCCGCGCGAGGACGGCTTCGACATCACGGTCGCCTCCGAAGTGATGGCGATGTTCTGCCTCGCCAAGGATCTCGCCGATCTAAAGGCAGCGCCTCGCCAATATCATCGTTGGCTATACCCGCGACCGCAAACCGGTGCGCGCCGAGCGAGTTGAAGGGGCACGGGCCCGATGGCCGCGCTGCTTGAAGGACGCGATCGTCGCCCAACCTGGTGCAGACGCTTGAGGGCACGCCCGCCTTCATCCACGGCGGCCCCTTCGCCAACATCGCGCATGGCTGCAACTCGGTGCTGGCCACCACCACCGCGCTCAAGCTCGCCGATTACGTCGTCACCGAAGCGGGCTTCGGCGCCGATCTCGGCGGCGAGAAATTCATCGACATCAAGTGCCGCAAGGCCAGGCTTGCGCCCGACGCGTGGTGCATCGTCGCCACCATCCGCGCGCTGAAGATGCATGGCGGCGTCAAGAAAGAGGACCTGAAGAAGGAAGACACTCAAGGCGCTCGAAGCCGGCATGGCCAACCTGCAGCGTCACGTCGAAAACATGCAAGAAATTCGGCCTGGTGGCGGTGGTCTCGATCAACCGCTTCTCGGCCGACAGCGAGGCCGAGATCGCGCTGGTCAAGGAAAGCCTGCAGCCAAGCTCGGCGTCGAGGCGCTGATGGCCGACCATTGGGCGATGGGCGGCGAGGGCGCCGCCGACGTTGCCAGCGCCGTGGTCAAGGTGATCGAGAGCGGTACGCCGAAGCTCAATCTGCTTTACCCCGACGAGATGCCGCTGTTGGAAGAAGATGCGAAACCATCGCCAAGGAAATCTACCGCGCCAAGGACCGTCACCGCCGACAAGTCGGTGACGCGACCAGCTCCAGACCTGGGAGGAAATGGGTTACGGCAAGCTGCCGATCTGCATCGCCAAGACGCAATACTCGTTCTACCACCAATGCCGACGCCAAGGGCGCGCCGATCGATTACATCATTCACGTGCGCGAGGTGCGGCTTTCCGCCGGCGCCGAATTCGTGGTGGCGATCTGCGGTGAGATCATGACCATGCCGGGACTGCCGCGACGTGCCGGCGGCCGACGCCATCGACGTCGGACGGACGGCAAGATCGTCGGGCTGTTCTAAGGACTGGACAACTGTTGCCGGAGCGGGCGGCGCAAGCCGCCCGCATTCGTTTGCGCAATCCGAAAAGCAGCGTCACGGTTTTTTGTGAGCCCTTCCGCTTGCGCGGGAACGGGCGGAGTGATGCTATCCGCCGAGCTTAAATCCAGGGAGAAACCATGCTCAAGTTCTACTACAGCGGGGCGCCGAACCCGATGAAGGTGGCGCTGATGCTCGAGGAAACCGGACTGCCTTACGAGGCCGTTCCGGTCGACACCCGCAAGGGCGACCAGCACAAGCCGGAATTCGTTGCCATCAATCCGAACGCCAAGGTGCCGGCGATCGTCGACGGCGACGCCATCGTGTTCGATTCGAACGCCATCCTGCTCTATCTCGGGGAGAAGACCGGAAAATTTATTCCCGCGAACACGCCGAAGCTGCGCGGCGAATTGCTCTCGTGGCTGATGTTCGTCGCCTCCGGCGTCGGGCCCTTCTCCGGCCAGGCGGTGCACTTCCGCCAATACGCGCCGGAAAAGATCCCTTATGCTCTCAACCCCTACATATTCGAGGCGCAGCGCCATTTCGGTATTCTCGAGGCGCGCCTCGCCAAGCAGAAATACATGGTCGGCGACGCTTACGGCATCGTCGACATGGCGGTGTGGGGTTGGGCGCGGCTTATTCCCAACGCGCTCGGCGAGGAATATTGGGCCAAGTTCCCGAACCTGAAGCGGCTGGTGGACGAGATTTCCGCGCGGCCGGCGGCGGCGCGTGCCAACGAGTTGCGCACCAAGCACAAGTTCAAGACCGAGTTCGACGAGGAAGCCAAGCGCGCCATGTTCAAGCACATGGACGTCAAGGTGGCGTAGAGCGGTGCCATCGATATTCTGTCGTTCCGGGTCTGGCCCATTGGGCCGCCCCGGAGCGGCGTCCGATCTAATCCAAGCCGGAGCGTATCGATCCGTCGCGCGGGGGCCGTAAACGAGGCGAAAGCCCCCGCCATTGGCGGCCAATCGGCCTTTTTGGTGCATTCCGCCCAGCGCGCGGATCCAGCGCAATTGATTAAAATTTTAGTCTTTTTACCACGAGCATATGCAACGGTTCTTCGCACCTTTTCGCTAAAGTCTCGGAACGTTCCGGTTGTCTGGGCAGCGTTCCTGCCCACCCTCATTCGTAATGAGTTATGTGCCGCATGTCCGACACCCCTATGTCTCCAAAAGCTCCTTCGCCTGCCGAGAGCCATTCGCTCATCGACGAAGTCATCCGTACGGTCGCCACCGGCGGCGTGAACGAGCGCCTGCGCATCCTTCAGCGCGTCACCGATTTGTTCGTAGCCGGGTCGCGCGGCTATTCCGATCAGCAGATTGCGGTGTTCGACGACGTGCTGCAGCAACTTTCGGCCGATATCGAGGTCAAGGCACGCGCGAGGCTCGCGAGCCAACTGGCCGGCGTGAGCAATGCTCCTCCCAAGCTGACCCGTTCGCTCGCGTTCGATGACGAGATCACGGTCGCTGCGCCGGTGCTCATCCGTTCGGAGCGGTTGAGCGATGCCGATCTGATCGAGAACGCCAGCACCAAGAGTCAGGAACATCTCCTCGCCATCGCCCAGCGTTTGAAGCTGAGCGAATCGGTCACCGACGTTCTGGTCGAGCGCGGCGATCATCGCGTCGTTCATAAGGTCGCGCGCAACAGGGGCGCGCATTTCTCGCTCGCGGGCTACGGCCGGCTGACGGTCCGCGCCCAGCACGACCGCAAGCTGATGATGGTCCTCGGACAACGCGGCGATATTCCGCGTCAGCATTTTCTCAAGCTGCTCGAAAGCGCGTCGGCTTCCGTCCGCGCCAAGCTGGAAGCGGCCAACCCGCGCGCTGCCGCCGAAATCCGAGACGCTGTCGACGAAGTTGCGACCTCCATCCAGCACGAAGTCCGCGCCGCGTCGCCGGAATATGCCGCCGCCGTCCGCAGCGCCTATTTCCGCTTCAGGACGCACCCCGTGGTGGAGGCCAATGTTCACGGCCCCGCCCGTACGCAGGAATTCGAAAAAGCCGTGGTCGCACTGTCGAAACTCGGCAATTTCCCGGTCGATCTTGTCGAGCGCGCTCTGCTCGACGAGCATGAAGATATGATCCTCATTCTGGCCAAGGCCGCCAATTGCTCCTGGACCACGGCCCGGGAGCTGACGCTGATGCGGGCCGCCGGACGCCATTTGACGCCGGACGATCTCGCCAATGCCTTCGAGCGATACAAGATACTGAGCGAGGAAACGGCGCGGAATATCGTCAAGTTCTACAGTCGGCGCATGGAGTTGCGCAGGCGCAAACTGGCGCTTGCCAGCAAGGCCGCCGCGGCGAAATCGGGCTCGAAGGTCTCGAAAAAGAAGCAGCCGGTCGCGCGCACTGCGGCGACGGCTGAAGGCGCGGCCTCCCGCATCTAGTCCAGTTCGATCGGCCGCCAGCTGATGGCGGCGTTGAACATGGCCGTGCGCACGCGCGCGACCGCGCGCGGCGCGCCATAGAGCCGCAGCGTTTCTTTGCCCTCGCCCTGCACGACCACGACGTCGATGGCGAAATCGCCGCGCGAATGGATCTTCTCGCGCATCAGCTCGGCGATCTCATCGGCCTCGATCGGATCGATGACGTCGTCCTTGACGCGGATCATGTAGATCGCGTTGCGCTGCGTATCCCGCACCGTGCCGTAGACATAGCTTCGCTGCATCGTTCGGCGGCCCTTGAAAATCGACGGGCGCCGCTTCCCTTGAGGAAAGGCGGCGCCCGTTCAACGCGTTTGCGGCTAGTGGAACAGCTTCATCGCATTGATGATCGTCTCGATCACGCCCCAGGCGAGCGGGATCCCGACAAAGCCCCAGGCGAACGCGAGCTTGAGGCCCATTGAGGTTTCTTGTGCTTGCATCGTTTTATCCTCCTTACGCGCCAGCCGGTTCGCCCGCAGCGGCGACTTCCGCCTGCGCGCGTTCGGCTTCGTGGTCGGGTTTCATGTGGAAGCGATGGTGCACGGCCTTGATCATGAAGTTGCAGATAAAGCCGATCACCAGCAGCCCCGCCATGATGTACATGGTGGTGTTGTAGGCCTGCGCCTTCGGCACGCCGTGATCGATCTGGTACTGGCGGATATAGTTCACCAGCACCGGACCGAACACGCCGGCCGCCGACCAGGCGGTGATCAGCCAGCCGTGGATGGCGCCGACATAGCGCGTGCCGAACATGTCTTTCAGATAGGCCGGCACGGTGGCGAAGCCGCCGCCATACATCGAGATGATGACGACAAAGCACAGCACGAACAGCGCCACGCTGCCGATCGAGCCGGTCCATGCGGCACCAGCGCAGTAGAGGATGCAAGCCGATGGCGACCATGAACACGAAGTAGGTGTTCTTGCGGCCGATATAGTCAGAGGTCGAAGCCCAGAAGAAACGACCGATCATGTTGAACAGACTGAGCAGCCCGACGAAGCCGGCCGCGGCGATCGGGGTGATGTGGCCGGGGAACATTTCCTGGCGTCATGGCGGAGGCCTGGCCGAGCACGCCGATGCCGGCGGTCACGTTGAGGCAGAGCACCCACCAGATCAGCCAGAACTGCGGCGTCTTGATCGCGTCATAGACGTAGACGTCGTTCCTGGTGATCAGTTTCTGTGCCTCCGCCGGCGGCGTGTAGCCCTCGGGCTTCCAGCCCGGCGCCGGCACGCGCACGATCGCGGCGCCGACCCACATGAAGATTAGATAGATGATGCCGAGGCCGATGAAAGCTTCGGCAACGCCGACATGGGTCGGCGAGGAGAACCGCGCCATCAGCCACACCGACAACGGGGAAGCGATGAAGGCGCCGCCGCCGAAGCCCATGATGGCCATGCCGGTAGCCATGCCCGGACGGTCGGGGAACCATTTGATCAGCGTCGAAACCGGCGAGATGTAGCCGATACCGAGGCCCAGTGCCGCCGAACACGCCGTAGCCGAGATAGACGATCCAGAGGTTATGCGCGTAGACGCCGATAGCGGAGACGAAAAAGCCGACGGCCCAGCACAGGCCGGCAGTGAACATCGCGCGGCGCGGGCCGCCTTCCTCGACCCAGCGGCCGAACAGCGCGGCGGAGACGCCGAGCACGAAGATCGCGATCGAGAAGATCCAGCCGAGGTCCGTCAATTTCCAATCCGACCGGCGTCGACGCCGTAATGCCGAGTAGCTTGGTCATCGGCAGGTTGAACACGCTGAACGCGTAAGCCTGGCCAATACACAAATGAATACAAAGCGCAGCCGGTGGCACCATCCACCGGCTGAATCCTGGTTTTGCGATCGTGTGATTACGATCGAGTATCGAGAGCAAGCTCATCGCGTCGTCTCCCCTTGTGTTTCCCATTGTTCATTTTTTTTTGACAGACCCAGAACCCCCCAAGTCCGCTATTGCAGAGTGCGGGTGGGCATTTATTGAATCAATAAAAGTGTTCCTATGACCTGATAGGAAATTCAAATGACGCAATAGCGAACAACTATTCTGGTTCGCCGGTGTGCTGGAGGAAGACTTTTCCAAAAATTTCCGCACGGCAATGCCGGCACTGGCGTGGTCCGCGTCTACGACGAACGACTAACAACCCGCTTCAACGCCATGAGGTCAGTCGTCCAACGATGCCGCAATGCGGCGTGCTTCCGCCACCAGCGCGGCGGTGATCGGCGTCATCGGTTCGCGCGACGGCACAACGAGCCCGATTGTCTGGACCGCCTCCGGCTGGGTAATCGGAATGGCGCGAATGGTGTTGGTGAGGCCAAGCGTTTCGGCGATTTTCGCCGGCATCACGCTTGCCCAGCGGCCGGTGCGCACGTGCGAATACAACAAGATCATCGAGTCGGATTCGAGCGTCGGCCGCGCCTCGCTGCCGGCGCCCTTGAGCAGGCGGTCGATGATGCGGCGGTTCTGCATGTCGGGCGTCAGCAGACACAGCGGCACCTGCGCGACTTCCGCCCAGGTGACGCTGTCGCGATTGCCAAGCGGGGCCTCGGCCGACGTGAGCAGCCTGTAACGTTCGCGATAAAGCGGCACGGTGTTGACGCGGCCGACCGGCTCGTTCTCGACATACGTGATGCCGGCGTCGATCTCGAGATTTTCCAGGAGGTCGAGGATCTCGAGCGAATTGCGCGAGTAGATGGTGAATTGAACGTTCGGGTGCCGCGCGCGATAGGGCGTGGTCAGCCGTTCGACCATCGCCAAAGTCGTCGGTATCGCCGCGATGCGCAGGCGGCCGGACAGGCCATGCTTGAGGGCGTGAACTTCCTCACGCATGGCGCGCGCATCGCCGACGATGCGCCGCGCCCAGTCGAGCACGCGCTCGCCTTCCGGCGTGAAGCCCTGGAAACGCGAGCCGCGGTTGACCAGCAGGACGCCGAAACTATCTTCGATCTGCTTCACCCCGGCCGATAGTGTCGGCTGGGTGACGCTACAGGCCTCGGCGGCACGTCCGAAATGCTTTTCCCGCGCCAGGGCGAGCAGAAATTCGAGTTTGTCGATCATCGGCGATCTTCTGCGTTCGCATCTGACGGGCATAATCGAGATTTACAAGGATGAATATCATTTTGATAGATAAAGTCTATCAAGTCATCGAGGAAGGGGCCTTGCTTACAGGAATTCAGAACGGCTCTTCTGATGCTGGGAGAAGAAAATGAGTGTTGCAGGGCAGGACGTGAAGGCGCCACCGCGCTCCGGTCGCCGCCGGCCACCGCGCGTGCCCAAGGGCCGTCAGGTCGATCCACAGGCGCTCGATGAAGTGCGCGCGCTGCTCACCGACCGGCCGCGCCGGCGCGATCTCCTGATCGAGCACTTGCATCTGATCCAGGACCATTACGGGCATCTCTCCGCCGCGCATCTTGCCGCGCTCGCGGCCGAGATGAAGATGGCGCAGACCGAAGTCTACGAAGTCGCGACCTTCTATTCGCATTTCGACGTGGTGAAGGACGGACCCGCGCCGCCGGCGATAACCGTGCGCGTGTGCGATTCTTTGTCCTGCGCCATGGCCGGCGCGGAGACGCTCTTACAGAAACTACCCGCCATTCTCGGCAAGGACGTGCGCGTGGTGCGTGCGCCGTGCATGGGCGCCTGCGACCGCGCGCCGGTCGCCGCGGTCGGGCATTTGCAGACTTTCAAGGCGACGGCCGACAAAGTCGCCGCCGACGTCAAGGCGAACAAGCATCCGCACGCCTGGCATCCGGGCGCCGATTTCGTCGCCTATCAAAAAACCGGCGGCTACGCGCTGCTGAAGGATTGCCTCGCCGGAAAGCGCACGCGCGACGAGCTGATCAAGCTGGTGAGCGACGCCGGCTTGCGCGGTCTCGGCGGCGCCGGATTCCCCACCGGACGCAAGTGGCAATTGGTGCGCGCCGAGCCGGCGCCGCGCCTGTTCGCGGTCAATGCAGACGAAGGTGAGCCCGGCACCTTCAAGGACCGCTATTATCTCGAGCGCGATCCGCACCGCTTCATCGAAGGCATGCTGATCGCCGCCTGGGTGGTCGAGGCGGCGGAGACCTACCTCTACATCCGCGACGAATATCCCGAGCTGCGGCTGATGCTGGCTGAGGAGATCGACAAGGTCGAGAAGGCCGGGCTCTCTCCGCACACCAAATTGCATCTGCGGCGCGGCGCCGGCGCCTACATCTGCGGCGAAGAGTCGGCGATGATCGAATCGATCGAGGGCAAACGCGGTCTGCCGCGTCACCGCCCACCTTATGTCGCGCAGGTCGGCCTGTTCGGCCGTCCGACGCTCGAGCAGAACGTCGAGACGTTGTTCTGGGTGCGCGACATCGTCGAGAAAGGCGCGGCCTGGATGACGGGGCAGGGACGCCGCGAGCGCAAAGGGTTCCGCAGCTTCTCGGTCTCCGGCCGGGTGAAGAAGCCGGGTGTGGTGCTGGCGCCGGCCGGCGTCACCGCGCGCGAACTGATCGAGGAATTCTGCGGCGGCATGGCCGACGACGAAACCTTCAAGGGCTATCTGCCGGGCGGCGCCTCCGGCGGCATCCTGCCGGCGTCGATGGCGGACGAGCCGCTCGACTTCGGAACTTTGGAAAAATACGGCTGTTTCGTCGGCTCCCACGCGGTTGTCATCCTGTCCGACAAGGACGATATGAAAGCGGTGGCGCTCAATCTGATGCGGTTCTTCGAGGACGAAAGCTGCGGCCAATGCACGCCGTGCCGGGTCGGCACCGAGAAGGCGGTCAAGCTGATGGCACAGGTCCCCTGGGACGCCGCACTGTTGACCGAACTGTCGAACGCCACGCGCGACGCCTCGATCTGCGGCCTCGGCCAGGCGGCGCCCAATCCGCTGCTCTGTGTGCTAAAATATTTTCCCGAAGAACTGAAGAGACCGCTGGGCACCTGGTGAACCATGGCTGACAACGCACAAAAGCCCAACACGTTCTTCATCGACGACCGCGAGATCGACATCCGCGACGGCGAATCGATCTTCCGCGCCGCGCGCCGGCTCGACATCAAGCTGCCGCATCTGTGCTACTCGCCCAAGCCGGGCTATCGCGCGGACGGCAATTGCCGCGTCTGCATGGTGGAGATCGAGGGCGAGCGCGTACTGGCCGCGAGCTGCATCCGCACCCCGTCGCCCGGCATGAAGGTCAAGACGCAGACCGACCGCGCCAAGACCGCGCGCAAGATGGTCGCCGAGCTTCTGGTCACCGACCAGCCCGCCATCGAGGCCGCGCACGATCCGATCTCGGAATTCTGGAAGACGGTGAAGCGCCAGAGCGTCGAGCGGAGCCGTTTCCCGAAACGCGACAATATCGTCGTGCCGCCGCCCGACCGCAGTCATCCGGCCATGGCGGTCAATCTCGACGCCTGCATCCAGTGCAATCTCTGCGTCCGCGCCTGCCGTGAAGTGCAGGTCAATGACGTCATCGGCATGGCCGGCCGCGGCCACGGCGAGAAGATCGTGTTCGACTTCGACGACCCGATGGGCGCCTCCACCTGCGTCGCCTGCGGCGAATGCGTGCAGGCCTGTCCGACCGGCGCGCTGATGCCGGCGACGCTGGTCGACAAGAACAACGTGCGCACCGAGTTCCCCGACCGCGAAGTGCACAGCGTCTGCCCCTATTGCGGGGTCGGCTGCCAGCTCACCTACCAGATCAAGAACGACAAACTCATTTCCGTGGTCGGCCGCAATGGTCCGGCGAACCAGAACCGGCTGTGCGTCAAGGGCCGCTTCGGCTTCGACTACGTCAGCAACCCGCAGCGGCTGATGAAGCCGATGGTGCGCAAGGACGGCGTCAAGAAAGCCGCCGACGATCTGGTCGATCCGGCAAACCCGTTCACGCATTTCCGCGAAGTGACATGGGAAGAGGCGATGGAGCGCGCCGCTTCGGGCCTGAAAAAAATCCGCGACCGCGACGGCCCGCGCGCGCTGGCCGGCTTCGGCTCGGCCAAGGGTTCGAACGAGGAGGCCTATCTGTTCCAGAAGCTGGTGCGCACCGGCTTCGGCTCCAACAATGTCGATCACTGCACGCGGCTGTGCCACGCCTCGTCGGTAGCGGCGCTGCTCGAAGGCGTCGGCTCGGCGGCGGTGACCGCGACCTTCAACGAGTGCAAGAATTCCGACTTCATCATCGTCATCGGCGCCAACCCGACCGAAAACCACCCGGTCGCCGCCACCTTCTTCAAGCAGGCGGCCAAGCGCGGCGCCAAGCTGGTGGTGATGGACCCGCGCGGCCAGGCCTTGAAGCGCCACGCCTGGCAGATGATGCAGTTCAAGAACGGCACCGACGTGGCGATGCTCAACGCCATGCTCAACGTCATCGTCACCGAGAAGCTGTACGACCAGCAATATGTGCAGACCTACGTCGAGGGCTTCAACGAGCTTGCCGAGCATGTGAAGGATTTCACGCCGGAGGAGATGGCGCCGATCTGCGGCATCCCCGCCGACACGTTGCGCGAGGTGGCGCGCTCCTACGCGCGCGCCGAAAGTGCCATCATCTTCTGGGGCATGGGCGTGTCGCAGCATACGCACGGTACCGATAACGCGCGCTGTCTGATCGCTCTGTCGCTGATCTGCGGCCAGGTCGGCCGTCCCGGCACCGGCCTGCATCCGCTGCGCGGGCAGAACAACGTGCAGGGCGCCTCCGACGCCGGCCTCATCCCGATGTTCTTCCCCGACTACAAGTCGGTGGAGAATCCGAAACAGATCGCCAAATACGAAAAAGCCTGGGGCAAGAAGCTCGATCCCAAGCGCGGCAAGACCGTGGTCGAGATCATGGACGCCGTGCATGCCGACGAGATCAAGGGCATGTACATCATGGGGGAGAACCCGGCGATGTCCGACCCCGATCTCAATCACGCGCGCGCCGCGCTGGCGCATCTCGAACATCTCGTGGTGCAGGACATCTTCCTCACCGAGACCGCGTCCTATGCCGACGTCATCCTGCCGGCGTCCGCCTGGCCGGAGAAGGACGGCACCGTCACCAACACCAACCGCCAGGTGCAGATGGGCCGCAAGGCGCTGCCGCTGCCCGGCGACGCGCGCCAGGACCTGTGGATCATCCAGGACCTCGCCCAGCGCATGGGCGAGAAGTGGAACTACAAGCACGTCAGCGACGTGTTCGAGGAGATGGCGCGGCTGATGCCGGCGCTCGATAACATCACCTGGGAGCGCGTCGAGCGCGAGGACCACGTCACCTATCCGACCGACGCGCCCAATAACCCCGGCCGCGACGTGGTGTTCGACAAGGGCTTCCCGCGCCCGAACGGCATGGCCAAATTGGTGGCGGCCAAGCTCACGCCGCCGAACGAGACGCCGGACCACGAGTACCCGTTCATCCTCACCACCGGGCGCCAGCTCGAACATTGGCACACCGGCGCCATGACGCGTAGAGCTTCCGTGCTCGACGCGCTGGAGCCAGGGCCGACCGCGGCGCTGTCGCGTGGTACTTTCGCCAAGCTCGGCATCAAGCCGGGCGACATGGTGCGCGTCACCACGCGGCGCGGCGAGGTCGAGCTCAACGCGCGCCAGGACGACGCCATCCCCGACGGCGTGGTGTTCATCCCCTTCGCCTTCTTCGAGGCGGCGGCCAACAAGCTCACTAACCCGGCGCTCGATCCCTTCGGCAAGATTCCGGAATTCAAGTTCTGCGCCGCCAAGGTAGAAGCGGCCAAGCCGCGCATGGAAGCGGCGGAGTAGCTCGCGTCTTTATCGCCGCGAATGAAAAATGGCCGGGCTTCGCCCGGCCATGACGATAATGCGGCCGCCGTGGTACGCTTGCCGCGTGCCACGTTCACTTAAATCATCGCCAAAACGGCGCCAGAAAGCCCAGGACGGCAACGCGCTCGGCGCGCTCTTGCGCGAGGAGCGGCTCCTTGCCTTCAGCCTGGCGACCACGGCGTTCTTCGCGCTTTCCGGCGAGCGGATCTACGACCGGCTCGATCAACCGCTCTGGCTCGCCATCGTTTTCATCTGGCTGTTCGGCGCCGTCATGGCCTCGGCGCTTGCGGTGGTGCGCCATGCGGACCATATCGCCGAAATCCTCGGCGAGCCTTACGGCACGCTGGTGCTCACGCTGTCGGTCACCGCCATCGAGGTGATGAGCATCACCGCCGTGATGCTGCACGGCGAAAACAACCCGACGCTGGTGCGCGACACGCTGTTCGCCATCGTCATGATCATCATGGGCGGCATGGTCGGGCTGTCGCTGCTCGCCGGCGGCTGGCGCCATAGCGAGCAGCACTACAATCTGCAAAGCGCCAATACCTATCTCAGCGTCATCATCCCGCTCGCCTTGCTGACGCTGAGCCTGCCGAATTTCACCGTCACCACGCCGGGGCCGACGCTGTCCATCGCGCAACAGGCGTTTCTGGTGGTGATCTCCGTCGGGCTTTATTGCTTCCGCCATAGACCGGCCGGCATCGCCGCTATTTCATGGACGAGGAAGAGGCCGAAGAGCCGTCGCAGGGTCCGAAAGGCGGGCGCGGGCTTGCCTGGCATGGTGCGCTGCTCGTCGCCTACATCCTGCCGGTGGTGCTATTGGCCGAGCAGCTGGCGCATCCGATCGACTATCTGATCGAGACGCTGAAAGCGCCGGCGCCGCTCGGCGGCGTCATCATCGCCCTGCTGGTGGCGACGCCGGAGGCGATCAGCGCCACGCGCGCGGCCTGGACCAACCGGGTGCAGCGCTCGATCAATATCTTCCTCGGCTCGGTGCTCTCGACCATTGGGCTGACCGTGCCGGTGATGTTGGTGATCAGCTACGTGACCGCGCACCAGGTGGACCTCGGCCTCACCAGCGCCAACGACCTGCTGCTGGCGGTGACGCTCATCGTTAGCGTGATCACTTTCGCCAGCGGCCGCACCAACATTTTACAAGGCGCGGTGCACGTCGTGCTGTTCGCCGCCTTTGTGATGCTGATATTTCAGGCGTGATTTCGGTTTGGCGCAATGTCCAGGCGGCGCGGGCCCGAGCGGGCACCCTCATCCTGCGGGCCAGCTTTTGGCCAAAAACCGGCATTAGCGTTGTCAGCGCGGCCAGCAATTGCGATGACCGCCTGCGCACTCCAACGGGATCGATCGCCATGTCGGACATCGGCAAATCCATCCCGGCGGCCTTGGCTCTCATGATCATGGTCGTCGTGTCCGGCCCGGCCCAAGCTCAGGCCCACAAGGACCGGGAGTTCAGGGAATGCCGGGATTGCCCGGAGATGGTCGGCATCCCCGCGGGCAGCTTCCTGATGGGCAGCCCGAAAAACGAGCCGGGCCGCTTCGACTCCGAAGGCCCGCAGCATGTCGTCTCGATCAAGGCCTTCGCCTTGGGCAAATACGACATCACCACCGCGCAGTTTGTTGAGTTTCTCAAAAGCACCGGCCATCGGCCGGCACCCTGTAACCGGATTCTCGGTTACGCATGGTGGTCGCCGGGCCGCGGTCTGGAAATACAACCTCCGAATTGGCCGGCCGTCTGCCTCGGATGGATCGACGCAAAGGCCTATGTCGCGTGGCTCAATGCCAAGGTACACAAGGAGCGTCCGACGCTTGCGCCGGGCCCCGGACCGTACCGCTTGCCGAGCGAGGCCGAGTGGGAATACGCCGCCCGGGCGGGCACGGCGACGGCGCGGTGGTGGGGCGAAGCGATCGGGCGCAATCACGCAAACTGCAATGGCTGCGGAAGCCCATGGGACGATCGCTTGCTCGCCACCGTCGAAAGCTTCGCACCCAATCCATTCGGTCTTTACGGCATGCTGGGAAACACCTGGCAATGGACCGAAGATTGCTGGCATCCGAACTATGTTCACGCTCCCGATGACGGCCGTGCTTGGGAGGAAAAGAATTGCTCCAAGCACGTTATTCGCGGCGGCTCCTGGAGCAGCCTGCCCGTTCTTGTCCGTTCGGCCAGCCGAAGCCTGAGCACCAGCGATGGTGGCGACTACGATAATTCCAGCTTGACCGGTTTTCGCGTCGCCAGGGATCTGCCGTAGCCGGCAGCGTCCGCAGCGTTGCTATCGCAATGCGTCGCTGGTGTTGAGGCTGAGAATGACATTCATCAGTTCCGGATAACGCCCCGGCGGCAAGGTCAGCGGCGAGGACAAGAGCGCGGCGTTTCGTGCGCTCAAGGCAGCTTCGTCGAATGCCGGGTCAATACCGGACTTACGGCTGTTCACGACCTCCGCTCCGGTGACGATGCCGGCCCGTGTGATGGCCACGCGGATGAGAACGGAAAAATCCCTGCCATGCAGAGCCGCGAGATCGAGGCCCCAATGATGCTCGATCTGATCGCGAAGAAAGTCCTTGATCGTTGGGTTTATTCCGGGCGCCGCGTCTTGTTTCATCGTGGAGACGTGGGAGAGGCCTTCGCCCTTCTGCGACAGATTCTGATCCACAAGCGGTTGGCGTAGCTCGGCGAGCCTGCGGAGCTTGATCTCGAGATCGTTCGGCGGGAGGCGCGTCGCCGCCGGCGAGATCTCGTTCGATTTTGCGCTGGGTGAAGCCGGCGCGGCGACCTCTTGCTGCGGAATAATCGCCTTGTCCGGCTCGTTTGGGCCGACGACCGTGTCGGCGAGCCGCACGATATCCGCCGGAACGATGACGAGGTCCTCGGTGGGGCTGGCCGCCAGGCCCAGCGCCACGACGAGGGCCGTCAGCGCCAGCGCGTGCAGCGCCACCGAGACAATGAACCCGGCGCCCAATTTGTCACGACGCCGTTCGTGCACGCGCGAAACGGCGATTACGTCGTTTGTATTGTCACCATTCTCCGAATGCATGTTGTGCACTCAAAACGACCGATATCTGCGCGTCACGGTCATCCACCGTCGGTACCGGGCGCCTTCACCAGCGACCGTCCTTCGGCCGTCCCCGAATTCCGGGAGGCGATCGTGGCCGCGGAAGGGGATGCACATCGATACAATGCCATGTTTTGCGCCGTGCATCCAATGCGTGCGCGGACGGTCGCGTGCGGCCGCTTGAACTCGATGCCCGGTCTGGACTATATTCCTATAACTCCTCCCCATTCCGAGGGCGTTCTCATGAGACGCAAACGAGGGCGGGGGAGGATGCGGCGCCTGCGGGCGGGGCTCGTAACCTCGCACCCGGGAGGCCCTGGGTCGCCGTCCGTCCCCATAGGGGGGACGCCCTTCGGTGGGCTGGACGCGGCGCGGACGAAGGCGGGCGAAAGCCTGCCGGATAAGGGGGGGCGAGGCCTTCCCGTCGGCGCCCGAAAGCTACGGTCCCGGGGACAGAAATCGCCGCGATGGAGCGCCGCGGGGCGTGCGTCCTTCGCCAAGGACGCGCACGCCGCAAGGCGTGAGTTGAATGGATGCGCCGCACGGCGCTCCATCCCCTCGGGCTTGCCCGAGGGATAAGAAGAAGGCTCCGCTGCGGCGGGGCGGGAAGACGGCGCACCCCGCGCCGCAAAGAACAGGGGCGATGGCGCGCGCCCGCTCTTCGACACCCGCTCTTTGACAATTGAATCGGCGGCAATGTTTCCGCTCAATGCAGGCGCTTGACGCCGTCGTCGACCGTGCGCAGTTCGAGCCGGCCGATCATGTCGGTCCGCATCGCCTCGCTGGCGCGCAGCGCGCTTTCGGTCTCGCGCCAGGTGGTGGTATTGGAGCCGAGCAGCACGACGCCGATGATGATCGCCGCCAGCGCGGCAATGGTCGTCTCGGGGGTGTACGAAACGACCGACAGCATCGACAGCGCGATCCAGCCGCCGCCGGCAGCAATGGTGATTTTGGCCGCGAGCGAAAATTTGCGGCAGCGCTCGATCGCCTCGCCAAGCGCCTCGATGCGCGCCTCGACGCGCGCGATATCCTCGCCGGAAATTTCGTCGTCCATGGCCGAATGCTGCGCGAACCGAGCGCCGATCGTCAACGCGCCTCACTCCGGCTGCAGGCCGATATCATGCACGACCTTGCCCCAGAGGTCATACTGTGCCTTCACGAAGGCGCTGGCGCCTGCCGGCGTGTCGGCGCCCTCGGTGAAGAAGCCGACTTCGGCCAGCCGCTTTGCCATCTCCGGCGTCTTGAGGACCTTGTCGATCTCGCGGTTCAGCCGCGCGACGACGTCCGCCGGCGTGCCGGCCGGTGCGGCGATAACGAACCAGCCGGTGAGTTCGACGCCTGGAAAAGTCTCGGAAATCGAGGGCACCTGCGCATATTGCGGCAGGCGCTTGGTCCAGCTGATGGCGATCGGCTTGAGCGCGCCGCTGGCGATATGCGGCGCCGCCGACGGAATCGCCAGGATCGTGAGCTGGGTGCGTCCGGCCAGCGTGTCCTGCACGCCCTGCGGCATGGTCGCGTAGGGCACCTGCAGGATGTCCGCGCCGGCGACCTTGTTGAGCCAGGTGGCCAGGATGCCGGAGAAATTCCGCGGGCCGTCGGTCGAAAAGGCGAGCTTGCCCGGGTTCGCCTTGTCGTAGGCGAACAACTCGGAGAGGTTATTGGGCGGCACCTTGGCATTGGCGAGAATGAGGAATGGATTTTTCGCCACCATCGCAACCGCGACGAAATCCTTGACCGGATCGTAAGGCAGCTTCTTGAACGTGTGCGGATTGGTCACCAGCGCGGCGGCGGTGGCAAAGAATAAAGTGTAGCCGTCGGGCGCCGCATGCGCTGCCGCCGAGGCGCCGACCACGTTGCCGCCGCCGGGGTGGTTCTCGACCAGCACCCGCTGTCCCAGCAGATCCGACAGCTTGTCGCTGATCAGCCGGCAGATCAGATCGGGCGTGCCGCCAGCGGCCTGCGAGACGATGATCTTGATCGGCCGGCTTGGCCAAGTCTCGGCCTGGGCGGCGCCAAACGCGCAGCAGCAGCAAGGCAAACAAAGTGGCCGCGCGGACCAATCTGGACATTGTTTTCCTCCTTCGGCCGGACTTGCGCGGACGAAACTGGACGGCGATCCAGAACAAGGCCAGGATGAGGCGCACCCGCACAATGATTCAGGTCAACGCGCTTGGCCATTGCCCCGATCCCGCCGCTTTTGCAGGATGGAGTTCTCCGGCCTTCGCGGCGGCCACGCCGCACCATGAACGAAAGAATAGCGTCATGAAATATGCGCGAATTTTATTCGGCCTCGGCGTCCTGGTGTTTTCCGCAACCGGTGCGCTGGCAAAGCCCGCTTACGTCGTTTCCACCGTCAACCTGCGCGCTTCACCCGGCACCAAAAGCGAGATCGTCGGCAAGATTCCCGGCGGCGCCTTGATCGACGCCACGGATTGCGCCGAAGGCTGGTGCGCGGTTACCTGGCAGGACAAAAGCGGCTTCGCGATCCAGACCGCGCTCGACCTGAGCGGCCGCGTGCCGGCCCGCGCCGCCGGTCCGGCGTATCCGGCGCGTGGACCTTATGCGGACGACGAAGAGGTGGTCTATGGCGCGCCGCCGCGCTCCGCCGCCGGTCTACTATGATGACGGTCCTTATTACGGGCCGTATTGGGGTTGGCGCCGGCGTGGGTGGTGAACGGCCGCGGTCAGCCCACTTTATCGGTGCCCAACATCAGGCCGATCGCGACCTTGACTGCGAGATAGGCGGCGATCGCCACCGGGATTGCGAAATAAAGCGCCACGCCGAAGCCGTGCTGTAATTCGAACAGCACGGCGGCGCCGACCAGCACCGAGATAATGCGACCGATCAGAAGGCGATCCATCGCTGGCTGCTAATGCTTGGGCTGTGAGCCGTCGACCGAGCGCATGTTGGCCCAGGGGTCGATGGCGGCGGGCGCGCTTTCCTGGCCTTGCGTCTTCTTCATCGCCGCCTCGTATTCCTTGTTGGCCTTTTCGGCTGCTTTTTTCTTCTGCTCATCCTCGATCTGGAGAGGAGTCTTCATGCGCTCGCGTCCCTGCAATTGCGCGTAGACGGGCCCCGTCAACGCGGCGAGGGGAAAGTGCGAGGATTGTGGCGAAGAGCTTTTTCATGTCGGTACCCGGTATCTGGCTTTGGCTAGGTTTATCATGGCTCCATCTGGCGCTACAATCCGATCAAATCGTGATGAATTCCCCCGCATAGAGGTCGAAGAATGTCGCTTATGCATGACGTTTCGCCGCGTTCCGGCCCGGTTCCGCTTCGGCACGATTGGACGCGCGAGGAACTCCGCGCCCTGTTCGCGCTGCCGTTCCCGGAATTGATGTTCCGCGCCACCCAGGCGCATCGGCAGTATTTCGATCCTACCGAGGTACAGATCTCGACGCTTTTGTCGATCAAGACCGGCGGTTGCCCCGAGGACTGCGCCTATTGCCCGCAGGCCGCACAATACGACACCGGCGTCAAAGCCGAGAAACTGATTAGTCTCGAAGCCGTGCTGAGCGAAGCACGTGCGGCCAAGGCCAGCGGCGCCTCGCGCTTCTGCATGGGGGCGGCCTGGCGCGAGCCGAAGGATCGCGATCTTGAGCAGGTGTGCGCCATGGTCGAGGGCGTCAAGGCGTTCGGGCTCGAGACCTGCGCGACGCTCGGCATGCTGAGCGGCGAGCAGGCGCGGCGCTTGAAGCAGTCCGGCCTCGACTACTACAATCACAATCTCGACACCTCGCCGGAGTTCTACGGCGAGATCATCACCACGCGCTGCTATCAGGACCGGCTCGATACGCTGGGCCGCGTGCGCGACGCCGGCATCAACGTCTGCTGCGGCGGCATTGTCGGCATGGGTGAGGGGCTCGACGACCGCGCCGGAATGATCGCGACATTGGCGAACCTGCCGGTGCATCCTGAAAGCGTGCCGATCAATATGCTGGTGCAGGTGGAAGGCACGCCGCTCGCCGCGGCGGCCAAGCTCGACCCGCTCGACTTCGTGCGCACCATTGCGGTCGCGCGCATCTGTATGCCGGCGTCGGTGGTGCGGCTGTCGGCCGGCCGCGAGGACATGAGCGAGGAGACGCAGGCGCTGTGTTTCCTCGCCGGCGCCAATTCGATCTTCTACGGCCCGAAGCTGCTCACCACGCCCAATCCCGAACGCGACCGCGACATGCGGCTGTTGGACAAATTGGGCCTGCGGCCGATGGCGTAGGGCGGCGGCGCGCATTATAACCGAGGCCGATTTCCGCCGCTCGGTTGAACAAATCGATCACGAATTAAGCAGCGGCCCCCATCGGCCGAATTGGTCGCACGTCGTTGTCTATGCCGCGCTTCCGATCTCAACCATTTGCGAGTCCAGTCAAATTCTCCGCGCGCACGCCAAGTCTGGCGGATGGCATGGCGCTTGCTCCCTCTTGAGCTGTTGGGGCGACGCACGACCGCGTTTCGGCGCCGCCGCGCGGGCCGGAAGGATGGGCCATGAAAACCTCGATCGCCGCCGAGCCGCAGCCGCTCGCCATCGCGCTTGAGCGCACGGCGCTTCTCATCATCGACATGCAGCGCGACTTTTTGGAGCCGGGTGGTTTCGGTGAGACGCTCGGCAACGACGTCAGCCTGCTCACGGCCGTGGTCGCGCCGCTGCAAGCGGTGCTCAACGCGGCGCGCGCGGCAGGCCTTCTGGTCATCCATACCCGCGAAGGCCACCGGCCCGATCTCTCCGACGCGCCGCCGGCCAAAGTCGAGCGCGGCGAACCGTCCAAGCGCATTGGCGCGCCGGGTCCGATGGGGCGGATTCTCATTCGCGGCGAGCCGGGGCACGACATCATCCCCGAGCTCTATCCGGTCGACGGCGAGCCGGTGATCGACAAGCCGGGCAAGGGCGCGTTCTACGCCACCGATCTTGAGCTGACGCTAAAGAACTGCGGGATCGACAATCTGATCGTCACCGGCGTCACCACCGACGTCTGTGTCAACACCACCGTGCGCGAGGCCAACGACCGCGGCTACCGCTGCGTCGTGCTGGCCGACTGCTGTGCGTCTTATTTTCCGGAGTTCCACGACATGGGCCTGAAGATGATCAAGGCCCAGGGCGGCATTTTCGGCTGGGTCTCCGATTCCAAGAAAATGCTGGCCGCATTCGCCGCCGCCAAGGGGCCGAAACTCGTACAGGGGAGCGGGTCATGAGCACGGGCTTCAAACCGAAATTGTGGACGCCGGGCGACTGCAACGCCTTCTTCGGTTTCGGCACCAACATCCTGGTCAACATGCTGGTGCTGACCGGCCTGTTGCGGTTCGTTCTGAAGATGCCGGACTCGCTTCGTTTTCGGCCGCATCCTGCCGGCGCTCGGCTTGATGATGTGCCTTTCCACCTTCTATTACGCTTGGCTTGCCTATCGCCTGGCCAAGCGGACCGGGCGCAGCGATGTCTGCGCCGTGCCCTCGGGCGTCAGTGTGCCGCACATGTTCATCGTCACGTTCGTGATCATGCTGCCGATCGCGCTGAAGACGCACAATCCGGTCGACGGCTGGGAGGCGGGCTTGGTCTGGGTGTTCTTCCAGAGTTTCATCCTGATGATCGGTGGCTTCGTCGCGCCTTACATCCGCATGATCACCCCGCGCGCGGCGCTGCTCGGTACGCTGGCCGGCGTCTCGATCACCTTCATCACCATGCTGCCGACCTTGCAGATGTTCATGACGCCGCTCATCGGCATGACTTGCTTCGCCATCATTCTGGTGAGCTGGTTCGGCGGCTTCAAATATCCAATGGGCATTCCGGCCGGCCTCGTCGCCATCGCCGTCGGCACGGTGATCGCCTGGGGCTCGAACATCTTCGGGCTGCATATCGGCGGCATGAGCGGCTTCAATATCGTCGCGGCCTTCTCGAATTTCGGCTTCTCGTTCCCGATTCCCGCCGTCGGCCACATTTTCCACGGCTTCCAGTATCTCGGCGTGATCCTGGTTACCGCCATCCCGTTCGGCATCTATGACCTGGTTGAGGCCATGGACAACGTGGAAAGCGCGGAAGCCGCCGGCGATCCCTACCCGACCACCCGCGTGCTGACCGCCGACGGCGTCGTCAGCCTGATCGGCTGTCTGATGGGCAACCCGTTCATCAATGCGGTCTATATCGGCCATCCCGGTTGGAAGGCCATGGGCGGACGCATCGGCTATTCGGCGGCGACTGGCGTCATGGTGATCGTCCTGTCCTGGTTCGGTGCTATATCGTTGTTGCTGGCCATCGTGCCGGTGGTCGCGATCTCGCCGATCCTTGTCTATATCGGCATGCTGATCGGTGCGCAGGCGTTCCAGACGACGCCGACCAAGCATGCGCCGGCGATCGTGCTGGCGCTCACACCGCATCTCGCCGCCTGGTGCAAGACTTTGATGGATGGGGCGCTCGGCGCCGCTGGCACCAATGCCGCCGCTGTCGGTTTCGACAAGCTCGGCACCAACGGCGTGCTCTATCAAGGTCTGGAAACGCTCGGCAACGGCTCGATCGTCGTCGGTCTGGTGCTGGGCGCGATCGGTGTCTGCATCATCGACTGCGAATACACCAAGGCCTCCGCCTTCGCGCTTGCGGGCGCCGTACTCACTTATTTCGGATTCATGCATGGCGGAGCGGTTGGTGTCGGGCACGGATTGGGTGTCACCCCGTCGGTGGCGCTCGCTTATCTCATCGTCGCCGGCTTCCTGTTCGCGCTGGCGCGCGCGCCGGCGATTGTCGATGCGCCAGTCGAGGCGGCGGTGCCGGCGGAATAGCAAAAGCCCGCGGCATGGGCTAATCGTCTGGCTCCGCTTCTGCGGAGGCCCTGGTCACAAAGCTGGCCGGTTACCTGATTCCAGTCCATGCCTCCATCGTGTTGGCCATCATCGCGGTGATTGCCGTGACCGGTGCGCTGCGGCAAGGTGAGCAGTCTGCCGCGATCTCGTCTCCCGCCGCCCCTGCCGTTTGTTGCAGTAGTCCGGAGTACCCCTGGTTTTAAACCGAGGCGAGACCTGCCAAAATCCTCTGCAACGAATAAAACGGGGAGGACACGTTGGAGCACCATGCACATTGGGCACCATTCAAGCGCGCGGCCTTCGCCGCGTTTGTGCTCGCGGCGATTTTCGATTTGCAGTTCAAAACGGCGGCGGCTGACGACTACCCCAACCGCGTGGTGCAGTTGATCGTACCGTTTCCGCCCGGCGGCGGCGTCGACACCGAGGGCCGCGTGATCGCGCAAAAGCTCAGTGGCGCGCTCGGCCAGCAGGTTATCGTGGTCAACAAGCCGGGCGCCGGCTCGGTGATCGGCGTGCGCGACGCCGCCAAGGCTGCGCCCGACGGCTACACCATCCTGATGCTGGTGACCGGGGCGAGCCTGCCGGCCAACACAGGTTACAATCTTGAGAAGGACTTCACGCCGATCGGGCTGATCGCGTCCATTCCGATCGTGATCATGGCCAATCCTTCGGTGCCAGTGAAAACCATGTCGGATATCGTCACGTTCGCGAAAAAGAAGCCGGGCACGCTCACGGTCGGCACGCCGCCGGCGCCGACACTCAATTATTTCGGCGCCGAGGCGTTCAAAGGCATGTCCGGCGTGGACATGACCATCGTCACCTACAAGGGCACCGGGCCGCTCACCACGGATCTGCTCGGCGGCCATATCCAAGTGGCCTTCAACACACTGCCGCCGGCGATCGGCAACATCAAGGCCGGCAAGCTGCGCGCCATTGCGGTAGCCGCGCCGAAACGCTTGGCCGCAATCCCCGATGTGCCAACCACCGCCGAAGCCGGCATGCCGGGGCTCGATATCGTGCAGTATTACGGGCTAGTCGCACCGGCCGGCACGCCCAAGCCGATTATTGCGCGGCTCAACAAGGAACTGCGCAAGATCGTGATGTCGAAAGACGTCACGCAACGCATCATCTCCGACGGTGGAGGGCCGGTCGCTTCAACGCCGGAAGAATATGCCGCCAATATCAAGCGCGAGGAAGGAAAGTGGGCGGCACTGATCAAGAAGCTCGGGCTGGTCGTCCATTAGCGCTGCGTCTTGCTACTGCCGCAACAGGCGGCAATACCGGCTGGTGCCGTTGTCCCAACAGCCGGTATGCCGGCAATAATTGAACCGGTTGCGGCAGACGTTGATGCAGTCCACCGCCATCGCGGCAGGGTATTTTTTACAGACGGCAATGCAGTTCTTCTGCTCGCCGCTGCACATCATCGGCCCCGCGAGCGCCGCGCCGGCGCCGAGCGCCAACAGCGCGACAATCACAGCCAATCCGGCGATCGTTTTGTGCGTCATGGTCGTTTACGTCCCAATTTAATGCACCGCCGCGCCGGCGCGCGGCGTGATTGCGCCGCGATGGCGGATCACTTGCCCGGCCAGCCGATGTGCCGCATTCGCTGCTTCGATGGGGCTGCGTCCGTCGAGCCGCGCGGCCAGATAACCGGCATTGAAACCGTCACCGGCGGCGATCGGATCGCCCGGCACTACGACTTCAGGCACCGGCGCGGCTTCGAATGCGCCGGCGGCCGCGACCAGCGCGCTGTTCGGTCCGTTCTTCACCACGATTTCGTTGACGCCAAAAGCCTGCAGCCGTTCGATGGTCGATTCCGGCGACGGATCGCCCCATAGCACCGCCTCGTCGTCATAGGCCGGCAGCGCAATGTCGACGCGCTTGAGCGCTTCTGCGAACACGGTGCGTGTGCGTGTGAGGTCGCCGCGCCAGCCGTGCGGGCGGAAATTTCCGTCGAAGGCGATCTTGGCGCCATTGCCGCGCGCGAGTTCGAGCGTCGCCAGTAATCGTCCCAGCCCCGCGTTCGAATAGAGCGAGAGCGTAATGCCGGTGAAGTAGATCAGCCGCGCGTTGACCAGGTTTTCCGCCATGCCCGTCCACGGCGGCAGTTCGAACAGTTCGCGCGCCGGCGCGGCTTCGCGCCAATAATGCGCTCGCCGCTCGCCTTTGCCGTCGGCATCGACCACGGCCAAGCCCGGCAGCCGGCCGCCAACGCGCAGGATCAAATCGGTGTCGATGCCTTCGGCCTGCGCCAGCGCCACGATCGCGTCGGAATACGAGTTATCGCCGAGCGCGGTCGCGAAGGCGACCGGCGTGCCCGCGCGGGCCAGATAGATTGCCGTGTTGAAGGTGTCGCCGGAACTACCCAGCGCAAAACGCCCGTCGGCGCCGCGGGCCAGCTCCACCAGCGCTTCGCCGACGCACACCGTACGTTTGGCGGATTCGGTCATGCCGACTGATTAGCACGGTTGCCCCGCGACCGTCTCGTCCGCAGCGCCGGCATGCCGAGAGCGGCGAAATAGCCAAGCGCGCTCAAGCACGCGATGCAGAAGCTCACCGGCCAATCGGTGTAATAGGCGATGGCAAGGCCGAGCCAGGCTTCGCTTAAGGCCAGCAGCGCGGCGAGCGCGAGCCCGCTCCATAGCCCCGTGGTCAGCCGTTGCGCTGCGGCGGGCGGGCCGACCATCAGCGTGAACACCAGCAGAACGCCGACGATCTGCGCGCATTCCGAGACGGCAAGCGCGACGATGGCAAGGAACGCGGTGGAGACAAAGCGCAGCGGCACGCCTTTGGCTTCGGCCAATTCGGGCTGCAGGCTGGCGAAGATCAGCGGCCGCATGATCAGCGCCAGCGCCAGCAACGTGATGATACCGAGCACGGCGAGCGTTGCGATTATTGGCCGGTCGACCGCCAGCACATTACCGAACAAGAGTGCGGTCGCCTGCGTCGCGAACGACGTATAGTAGTGTAGGAATAGCAGGCCAAAACCGAGCGCCAGCGACAACACGATGCCGATCGCGATATCGCGGTTGCTGATACGCTCGCTCAGCGCGCCCATCACCACCCCGGCGGCGAGCGTGAAGCCGAGCAGCCCCCAGAGCGGTGCGAGGCCGATCAAGCCGGCGCCGGTCGCGCCGGCAAACCCGATATGCGAGAGGGCGTGGCCGGCGAAGGTCTGTCCGCGCATGACCAGGAAGTAGCCGACGATGCCCGATACCACCGCGGCGATGCCGGCGGCGGCGAAAGCGTTGTCCATGAAGTCGTATTGAAACATGTCAATGATGATGGTGCTCATGGCCGCCGTCGCCATGATCGTGCTCGTGTTGATGGGCGGACGTTTCCACGTCGCGGCCGCGCGACATGACGAAGATGTGGCCAGCTGCGCGCACCACCTCGATGTCGGTGCCGTAGAGCCGCGACAGCACCGGCTCAGTGATCACCTCGTCGACGGTGCCGAGCACCGCCTGGCTGTTGCCGAGGTAAAGCACGCGGTCGAGTGTGCCGAGTAACTGGTTGAGTTCGTGCGCGCTAAACAGGACGGTGATACCGCGCTCGCGGCTCACCTTGCGCACGACGTCGATCGCCACTTCCTGATGGCGCGCGTCAAGGCTGATCAGCGGTTCGTCGAGCAGCAGCAGCTTCGGCTGCCCGATCAGCGCCTGCGCCAGCAGCAGCCGCTGGCGCTCGCCGCCGGACATGGCAGACAGCGGACGGTTGGCCAGATCGCGCGCGCCGACGGATTCAAGCGTCTCCTCGATCATGGCGCGGTCGCGGCGCGTCAACGACGGCAGGCCCCAACGGTCGCCATGCAGCGAGGCGCCGATGAAATCGAGGCCGCGCACGCGCAGGTCGGGCAGCACCGTGCGCACTTGCGGCAGATAGCCGATTTGCGGATTGCCGCGATGCGGCGCGCTGCCGAAGACGCGGATCGTCCCCGCGCTCGGCGGCAGCAAGCCGAGAATGGCGCGCATCAATGTGGTCTTGCCGGCGCCGTTCGGGCCGAGCACGCCGATGAATTCGCCGGCGCGGATGGCCAAGCTCGCATGGGCCAGGACGGTGCGATCGCCGAGCGTCAGCGTCACGTCATCCAGTTCGACCGGATTCACGAATTCGGGCCGGCCAGCGCCTTCTCGGTGTCGGTGACTTCGCTCAGCATCCATTGCTGGAAGATCATATCAGGCGGCACCGTCTCGGTCACGCCCACGACGGGGATTTTTGCGGCCTTCGCCATGGCGACAAGATGCTGCACGATCTTGCTCGAGGCCTGCTTGTTGTAGAACATCACGCGCACTTTGTGTTCCTTTAGGTCGCGCTCGAAGGCGGCGACGTCGCTGGCGCTCGGCTCGGTGTCGTTCATGATCGAAAGCTGGAAGCGCTCGTTGCGCATGGTCAGACCAAGTGCGGTGGCCATGTAGCCGAACACCGGCTCGCTGGCGGTGACCGCGGCGCCGGTATATTTGCTGCGCACGGCGGCGATCTTCTCGTTCAGCGGCTTGAGCGAAGCGATAAAGGTCGCCAGCCGCGCTTTGAATTCATCGGCATGAGCGGGATCGGCTTTGCTGAGCGCCTGCTCGATCGCCTTGGCGACCGCCGGCATGGTCGGAGGATCATACCAAAGATGCGGATTGTCGCCGGCTTTCTTGTGCACGAGATCGGCGGCAACGATCACGACGCGGCCCGGATGCGACGCCGCGGCAAGGAGCTTGGGCATCCACGGGTCGTAATCGGCGCCGTTGTAGACGACGATCTGCGCCGCTGAGAGCTGGCGCGCCACAGCCGGAGAGGTTTCGAACAGATGCGGATCCTGGTCCGGATTGCTCATGACGCTGGTCACCTCGACCTGCGGTCCGCCGATCTGCTGGACCACGCCGCCATAGAAATTCTCCGCCGCGACCACGGTGATTTTGCCGTCGGTGGCGCGGGCACACGGTGGCAGGGCAAGAGTCAGCGCGGCGAGGCTGAGGACGGCGGCGAATGCGGTGGCGGATTTCATGTGGGGAAAACCTCGGGGTTTGATCGGGCGCTTCACCTAGGAGCGATAATGTAACATTATAACATATCGCGTGGCAAGGCCACCGCGCCCGGTCATGTGGTCCAGATCGTTTGGGCGGCCGTGTCGCGGGCTGTGACCGGCGGCCACGATGGGTGACAAAAGGCGCTAACCCAGGGCGGCTTTCTCTATTTCATGAAAGTGCTGGGGTGGCTTTAACGATCACACAGCAATTTTCTGGCAAACCAGGTGGGAGCAAAACCCCGGAGCGGGATCCTATGTCATTGCTGCTGCGAACCCAACGTCCGAAAAAATCGACCTACGAGCGCGGTGTAGTCGCTTGCGCAAAAATGCGCAGCGCCAATTTATATCTACAAGCTCAAAGCACTGCCCGACGAATTTTCCGTGCGTTGCACGCGCTGCGGCGACCGCGGCATGTATGCCAAGCGCGCGATCAGCTTCGAAACCATGCCCGAACGGCGCAGGAAGCCGCGATCGTAGTTACCGCGCGCGGAAGCTTGAAACGCATCATTCACACTGACGGCGCTTTCGTCTTGACGCGCGCGCGAAGGGGGCGGAGGATAAACCCGTTAGGCACGGAGGTTTGGATGACACCACCGGGTCAAAGTGCCGCAACGATTGCTGTCGCAAACGTTCGGGCGGCGGCATAGCGGCGAATTTGCGAACGACACGCCGGGAGCGGCCTCGCGGGTCGCATCAGTCAGGCTAGACCCCACTTCGGCCGTTCCCGACGTGCTCCCGTTTTAGAGAAACCGAAACATCGAAGCGCTGTACACGTCTGCACGGGCGATCAACCTGACTTGCGCTGCGCGATGTGGCGCTCGACGCCTTGCCGTCCGGCTTCGGTTTCCGGCTGCCAGACGTTTAGATGCGCCTTGTGCTTATCGGCATTCCATTCGTGCGCGACGCTGTCGCCCATGAACACGACGAACACCTCGCAGCCGTCGGGATACTCGTAAGGGCCGTGCAATTCATCCCAGCCGAACACGTAGTCGCCGGGCCGTAGATCCTTGCCGGCCACGCACATGCGGCCCTTGAGCACGACGATGGAGTGCCAGCTCTTGTGCGCGTGCTCCGGCTCGACATAGCCGGGTGGAAATTTCACCTTCATATCGACCCGTCCCATCGCCTCGTCATGGGCGAAGATCTTGACCTGCACTCCGTCCGGCAGTTTCAGGATCGATTTCGATCCTTCCTGCCAGGGAATTTCTATGTCGTAGATGGCGTGGAAGGCGCGGTCGTAGGCCGGCTGCGCTTCGGGCGACATTGCATTTCCTCCCAACGGAAATTTCTGTTTCGCCGATGATAACAGAGGGTGAGGGTATCGCGGAAGCTAGCCGAGCACGTACACCATGAGGATGACGAAGCCGCCAACGGCCAGCGTGGCGTGCGCGCCGATCAAGGCGCCCGGCAGCCGCCGGCCGCTCAGACGCAGGATGAATTGACCGAGGCCAATCGCAGCCGCCATCGCGATTAGCACGGCGGCGATGGCGCCAAAGGAGCCGGTGCCTTGTTCAACCCCTCGCGGCGGACCGCGCAGCGCCAGCGCCAGCAGTGCCAGGCCGCAAAGGCCGATCAGCCCATGCAGCGCGCCGAACGGCCAGGGCGGCGGTGCCGCGCCCTCGCGCAGTTGCAGCACGGCCAGTATAGAGCCCAGCAGCACGGCAATGGCGAGCACAATAAACGTGGCATTCAGCATGGTTCGGAGAGCATAGCGCCCCGGCGTCGAAATGCGTCAACGTCCTGTTGCATGACGGACCGATGCTCCGCACAATGCGACCGAACAACAGGGTGGAAAATGCCTCAGAACTCGCCTCCTATCTTCAGCCGCCGCGCGCTCGTCGCCGGCCTGCCGCTATTGTTGGCCGGCTGCGTTACCGCCGATTATAGCGCCGTCAGCGACGGCGGGTTTGTTACGCCGGCGATCGACACGACCGCCATCGAGCCCAGCATGTTCGTACCGAAGTCGCCTGGAAGGGCAAGGAGAAGCCCGGCCGCATCGTCGTCAACGTGCCCGAGCGCCACCTCTATCTGGTCGAGGCCGGCGGCAAGGCGATCCGCTACGGCGTCGGCGTCGGCCGCACCGAGGGCACCAATTTCCATGGTCAAGCCGTTATCGGCCGGAAGGAGAAGTGGCCGCATTGGACGCCGACCGCCAACATGATGGCGGCGATCCCGCTCTACCGGCATTATGCCAGCGGGATGAACGGCGGCCCCGACAATCCGCTTGGGCCACGCGCACTCTATCTTTATCGCGACGGTCACGACACGTTCTTCCGCCTGCACGGCACCACCGAACCGGAGACCATCGGCCACGCGGTCTCGTCGGGCTGCATCCGCCTGTTCAATCAAGACATCATCGATCTCTACAACCGCGTGCCGGTCGGCACCCATGTGACGGTGGTGCAAGGGTGAGGCGTCCTTTGCTGTTGATCCGGCCAGCCGGATCGACGGGCGGTGCGTTAAAGGCGAGACCCTGATATAGGCTGCCGCGCGATCAACGTGGACAAGAAAACGGGACGGATATGTCGAAGCAGGCAATGCGCGAGGAAACCGAACGTCTCATCAAAGAGGCGATGGAGCGAAAATCGGTCACGGTGACGCAGGGCGACACCCGGATCGAGACGAAATGCGGAAAGTGCGGTGCGCCAAACCGAGTCAAGGCGCCGAAAGGTCAGTCGCGCGTCGAATTTACCTGCAAGGAATGCGGGGCGAAGCAGAAGACACTTTGATCGGACTGCGCTCCGCCCGGGCGCGCTAATGGTTCGGTTTGATCCCGGCGTCCTTGATGACCTTCGCCCACTGCGGCCGCTCCGCCGCCATCGTGGCGGCGAATTCCGCCGGTGATGTGCCGGTGACTTCCATGCCGATGTTGGCGAGCTTCTTGCGCACGTCCGGCGCGGCCAGGCCTTTAACCATGTCCTGATGAATTTTCTCAACGATTACGGGCGGCGTGCCGGCCGGCGCGACTAGGCCGATGGAGAGCACAGATACGAAACCGGGATAGCCGGCCTCGATCATGGTCGGCAACTCGGGCGTCGCCGGAAAACGGGTGGCCGATGTGACGGCGAGCGCGCGCAACTTGCTCTCGCGCACCAGCGGAATTAGTGGCGAAATGGCGCCGAAGAATAGCGTGACGCGCCCGGCCAGCAGGTCGGTGATCGCCGGTGAGGCGCCGCGATAGGGTACGTGCTGGATGTCGACATGGGCCATCGACTTGAACAACTCACCGGCGAGGTGCTGCGTGGTGCCGACGCCGGCGGACGTAAAACTCTTTCCCGGATGCGCTTTCAAATATTCGACCAGCTCCTTCACGCTCTTGGCGGGCACATCGTTGGGTATGACGAGGATATTAGGCGAATAGACTGCGAGCGAGATCGGCGTCAGGTCCTTGGCCGGGTCGAACGGCAATTTGTAGAGAATCGGATTGACGACGAGCTGCGCGTTGGTCGACACCAGCAGCGTATAGCCGTCCGGCGTGGCATGCGCGGCGCGGTCGGCTGCGATGTTTCCGCTGGCGCCAGTGATGTTTTCCACGACCACCGGCTGGCCCCAGATCTGGCTGAGCCGGTCGCTGATCACCCGTCCAATGATGTCCACCGGGCCGCCCGGTGGATAGCCGACGAGCATTCTGACGTTGTGATCCGGATATCCATCTTGCGCGGCGGCGACGTGCGCCGTCGCCAACATCGCCAGCGCGGCAGCGAATGCGGCGGCAGCCATTGTTTTGATTGTCATCGTTCCCCCCAAACATTTTTTGGATTGAGGACAGTAGACGCAACCGCCGCCGGGAATACAACCGGAAATATCATGGCATAAGGCCAGCCTCGCCTGCATGGCTGGATCGGCGCGCGGCGATGACATAGCGTTAGTAGCGCTGCCCGCATGGTGCAGTCCGCCGAATGTTTTCGGCGCAACAATAAAATCGGAGGGGACACAATATGCTTCGGTCATGCTGTCTACTCGTTGCGATCCTGACTTTTGCGCTCGGCCAAGCCCAGGCGCAGCGATATCCTGATCGTCCGGTGCGTGTGGTCGTAGGCTACGCGGCGGGCAGCGGACCGGACATCCAGGCACGCACGGTCGCGCAGCAGCTCGCCGCCGACCTCGGCCAATCTTTCATCGTGGAAAACAAGCTTGGCGCCAATGGCACAATCGCCGCGCGCTTAGTGGTGCAGGCAGCGCCGGACGGCTACACGCTGCTTTTCTCCTCGAACGGCATCGCACCTACGCCCTATATCTACAAGAATCTCGGCTACAACATCTTTACCGATCTTAAGCCGATCGCGACGATCGGCCAGCTCGACGGGCTGTTCATGCTGGTCGACGCCAAGTCAGCCGTACAAGACGTTGCGGGAATTCATCGCCGCGGCGAAAAAGACGCGCTTGCTCTATGGCTCGCCCGGCGTCGGCAATGGTCTGCATCTGGCGACCGAATTGTTCAGCAAGGCGGCCGGCGTCTCGATGCAGCATATCCCCTACAAGGGCGCCTCCGAGGTGATGAACGCGATGCTTGCCGGCAGCGTGAATGTGATGTTCGTGACGCCGCCCTCGGTCATGGGCCTGCTCAAATCTGGCCGCGTGCGCGCGCTCGCCTTCACTGGCACCAAGCCGTTCCCCGCATTCCCCGATGTTCCACTAATGTCGAGCGTGTTGCCCAACTTCAAGCCGATCGGCTCGTGGGGCATGTTCTTCGCGCCCGGCAAGACGCCGGATGCCGTCATCGAGAAGCTCAATGGCGCAATCCGCGTGGCAATGAAGAATCCGAAGGTGGCGAGCGTCATGCAGCGCGACGGCTATTTCCCCGACGACCGCGATGTCAAGCAAACAGCGGCGTTCTTCCGCAAAGAGGTCGAGGACACGGCGGATGCGGTGAAGGCGGCGGGCATTCAGCCGCAATAGCGCAATTGTGAGCGCTATCAGCCGACCGCGTCGAGCGCCTTGCCGCCGGCGGTCACCGGCTTGGCGCTGATCAGCACGAAGGCGATGACGCACACGTCCTTGCCGCGGTTGACCCAGTTGTGGATGGTGCCGCGCTGCACGAGCACGTCGCCTTGCTTGAGGTGCGCTACCACGCCGTTGTTGAGCTCCATGTCGATCTCGCCGCTGATGATCACAGCATAGTCGATGGAGTCGGTGCGGTGATTGCGGGGCGTCACGCCCGGCTCGTAGCGCACGACGCGGAACACGGTGCCGCCTTCGACCGTGGTCTTGAACGAACCGGCAGTCGGATCGGTGAAGCCGTCATTGTCGACCGGAAAACCTTTGGTCGACCACACCACGCAGGATGACGCGCCAGGGCGGTTGGAAATCACGTTCTTGGCAATCTCGTCGACCTCGACCTTGGCGCGGCCTTGCGCGCCGTGGCCGGTGACGACGCGGCGGATTTGCAGACTCATTGGAGCGTCCTTCCCTTGAGGTTATTTGGCTTCGGCCCGTTTGAGAAAATCGGCGAAGATCTGCGCCATGCGCCGCTCGGCCTCACGCCACTCCTTGCGGTCCCAATCTTTCAGCAACTGATCGTCGGCGCGCTTTTGCACCACGTCGTTGTGCAGCTCGCTGTCGGGGATGAGGCCTGCCGCCTTGCGCGCGGTCGCCGGCGTGTGGATCACGTCGTTGCCGGCGATGATGCATGCCGGCGCCTTGATCGCATTCAGTTGCGCTTCGGTCGCGCCGACGATTGGCAGCGTCGACGACTGCAGAAAGGCTTCGCGCCAGGTCGTCATTACCTTGATGAACTCGTCGACGTCGGTCGCCATGATCCGAGCGCGGTTTCCCGGCCGCGCCGCGATCAATTCGCGGAAATGCTCGCTTTCGGCTACCGCCTGCATGCGGCCGGCGCGCGCGAGCTTGATGTACTGGCCATAGTAGTTCTCGGCCAGCCGGTCGACCGCCTCTTGCCCCCCGGTGACGCGCCACAGCAACAGGCCGCGCAGCGCGTCCGGGTGGCGGATAGCGAACAGGATCGCCAGCCGCGCGCCGGCCGACGAGCCGCCGACATAGAGCGGCGCGGCGTCAAGCTGCTTGGCGAGCGCGTAAAGATCGTCGGCCCAGACTTCATGCTCGGAGCCCGAGCCGTCGAAGGCAACGTCGGACGCCCCGCAGTTCCGTCGGTCGTGCAGCAACACGCGGTAGCCCGGCGCGGCGATCGCTTTCGACAGACCGACCAGTTCGGCATAGGAGCGCCGGCTGCCCGGCGTCAGCGCGATGAACGGGCCCTTGCTGCCGACGATTTCGTAATTGAGGTGGACTCCGCGCACGACAGCTTCCGGCATTTCCGCATTTCCCTTGTGGTAATTTCCCTTGTGGTCATGGGGCGAGGCGACGGGATGTCATCCGGCGATAGCTGCACAGTCCGGCCCGGCGCCGTCAAGATGGCGGGGCGGGAGGCCAATACACGGAACACGTGCGGGCCGTGCGCCGAAGCCCACGGGCGAAGGCGGATCACGTCTGATCGCCGTAGCGTTCCTTCACCGCCGCCGCGACGAAGGCTTTGCGCCCCGGCCGGCCCGGCGTGACGCCATGCGCTGCGCACCAGATCGGGAATGTTTTCGGATCGATGCGCACGCGCATCACCGGATGGCCATAGGCCTTCAGGCCCTTCTCCATCTCCTCGGCCATCTTGCGCCATTGCGCCCAGGCTGGCGGAAACGTCTCGGGGTCGTCAAACGCTTTGAGCACCGTATCGTAGTCGGCTTCATCAATCCAGAAGACGCCGACGGCGGGTAGGGGCGTGTCGTCTGAGTGCGGCATGGCGGGAGACTAGCACGGCGCGGCGTCAAGTTTCTCGGCTTGACGCGCTTGTATTGCCGTTCGTGAAGGCCCAAGGTGCCTGGCGTACGATCACTTCATTTTTTTGTGCTTGTGGCCACCTGCATTATGCGGCTGTGGGACGTGTGGGGCCGCATCGTTTCATTTAAAAGGTTCTGGACATGACGAAAATCGTCGACTCCGCCTTACGTAATGAGCATGGCTGACCGTATCACTTATGGCGTTGTCGTAGGTGTCGTTGTCTTGGGCGTGATCGCATTTTACTTTTTGCAGTAGCGGCGGGTTAAGCACCCGCGCTTTGCCGTTGGCCCGCCTGCCACGCCGTCTCAGGCGACGGCGTTCGGCTGATAAATCGGCCCGCAGCGTGACAGCTCTAGCGCGACAGGTCGACCGGATCCGGGCTATTACCCTTTAGATTGGCTGGTGCGCCGGCTTGCGATGTCGCGGCGCCGTCGTTCGCCGTCGTTGCCTGATGGTGCGGCGTCATAAACGACAACGCCAACGCGAAGCCCACCCACACCCACCAGTAACTTTTCCGTTGCGCGGGGGCGGTTGCAGTTGCCGTCGCCGCTAGGGGCGCCGCTTCGCCCGCCTGCGGCAGGAGCCGAACCAGCCGTGCGACAATGGCCGCCGCTTCCGGCGACTTCCAGCTTCTGCCCGAGACCAGATCGAGGATCGACAGCAATGCCTTCTCCGCAATCGCCTTCGGCATCGCCGCCAGACGGGTTGCCTCTTCCCGCGGGTCGACATTCGTCCGCGCCAGCGCCGAAATGACGCTGAGGCGCATCCCGTTTGCGTCCTCGCACACCGGCGCATACAGAAAGCTGTCGTAACTGGCGCTCAGGCTTGAAAATCTTGCACGATGATCCACGGTGGAGCCGCCTTTGGTTGACGCAACCGGAGCGCCATATGGTGTTGACTTGGGTAGCGTATGGCTAACGGCCGGCGCGGCCAATCGTTCAGGCTTGCGAAAAAGATATATTGTGCGCCACAGGCCCTATCGCCGCGCCCGCCCGGCGGTGTCTTATGGCGCCGGGACCAAGTCCGCCGGCGCCGCGCAACACTTTATCTTAGAGGGAAAAGATGGAGTGTGACGATGGACCAGAGATTTCGTCGAGGTTTTACAGCGGCCGAGAAGACGGAGTTGTGGGAGCGCTGGCAGCGGGGAGAGTCGCTCAAAGCGATTGGGCGAGCTTTTGGTAAGCCGTCCTCATCGATTTACAACCAGGTCGCACCGCATGGCGGCATTCGTCCAGCTCTTCGGCGTCGCTCGCGACTGGCACTGACGTTTCGGAGCGTGAGGAGATATCCAGAGGCATTTCTGGGCATCAATCGGCACGATCGATGGCACGGTTGCTGGGCCGTTCGGCCTCGACGGTGAGCCGAGAAATCAGCCGCAATGGCGGCTATGATGGCTACCGAGCAGCATTGGCGGATGACCAGGCCTGGGCTCGAGCCCGGCGCCCTAAACGTTGTAAGTTGGCGACCAATGCTCGGTTGCGGCGAGCGGTGGCCAAGAAGCTGAGATTAAATTGGGCACCCGAGCAGGTCGCCGGCTGGCTTAAGCGAGCCCATCCTGACGATGAGAGTTATCACGTGTCACACGAGACGATCTATCGCAGTCTCTTTGTGCAAGCCCGCGGGGTGCTTAAGAAGGAGCTACTTAGCCATCTTCGATCCAAGCGCACGATCCGTCGATCGAAACAGGCGGGCCTCAATGGCGATGGTCGGGGGCAAATCAAGGATCTCGTCTCGATCCGTCAGCGCCCAGCTGCGGTTGAAGATCGCGCGGTGCCTGGCCACTGGGAAGGCGATCTGCTGTCTGGCTCGAAGAACAGCTACATCGCAACCTTGGTCGAGCGTCATACGCGTTACGTGATGTTGGCAAAGGTGTCCAACAAGGACACCCAGACGGTCATCTCCGCGCTCATCAAGCAGGCCAAGAAGCTACCAGAAGAACTCTATAAATCGCTGACCTGGGACCGCGGCAAGGAGCTTACCGATCATCGACGCTTCACGTTGGCAACCAACATCGAAGTTTATTTCTGCGATCCACAGAGCCCATGGCAGCGCGGGTCGAATGAGAACACCAACGGTCTGCTGAGACAGTACTTTCCGAAGGGGACCGACCTGTCGGTGCACTCGCAAGCTCACCTGAACAAAGTGGCGCGTCAGCTCAACGAACGGCCACGAGAGACCTTGCAATTTGAAACTCCGGCAGAGAGATTTAACGCCTGTGTTGCGTCGATCGGTTGAGCTGGCATTCAAATGTCGGCCGAACGGGCGCGCAAGCAGTTCGACGTGCTGTCCGCGCAGGCCAAGGAACTCACCGAGCACAGCCAAAAGGTGATGCTTGAGGCGGCGGAGCCGCTCAAGGCCGGCGCCGCCAAGGCGTTTGGCGGTCCTCACACCTGAGGCGATGAAATGACGGACGCCAGCTTTCAAATCGCTGCAAAGTCCGGGCCGCTCGCCCGGGCTATTTGTTTGCGGTCGTGCGCTTTTTCTTTTTCGCGACGGCTCCGTCATTTTTCCGTCTGCGCGACGTTTTCAAGGCGACCGTCGGCTTCGAACAGCTCGCCAAGCTCCCAATATGAAAGCGCTTTTCCAACTGCGAGAAATATCGTTTCCGGACCACTATTTCTTTTTTAGGGCCACTCCGCCACGTCCCAAGGATTAGCCATTGGCGACTCCATAGGAGGTTTGACATTGAGCATAGCGGGGCCCGTGGCTCCTAGAACGCCAGCGAATATTGATTTCAAGAGCGATTTCGTTGTGAAACGGAGGTCTCTGGCCAAATGGGAAGGAGACCTACCTTTTGCACCCGCCTTTCCAACCCCCTATATCTCCCTCCCGCAAGGAGCCCCCATTTCATGACCGACGCGTCCCAGACCCCCGCCAAAATCCCCGTCACCGTGCTCACTGGCTATCTCGGCGCCGGCAAGACCACGCTGCTCAACCGCATTCTGTCCGAGCCACACGGCAAGAAATACGCCGTCATCGTCAACGAATTCGGCGAGATCGGTATCGACAACGAACTGGTGGTCAACGCCGACGAAGAAGTGTTCGAGATGAACAACGGCTGCATCTGCTGCACCGTGCGCGGCGACCTGGTGCGCATCATCGACGGGCTGATGCGACGCAAGGGCAAGTTCGACGCCATCATCGTCGAGACCACCGGATTGGCGGATCCCGCGCCGGTAGCGCAGACCTTCTTCATGGACGAGCAGGTAGGCGCCAAGACCAAATTGGACGCCGTGGTCACGGTCGCCGACGCCAAGTGGCTTAAAGAGCGGCTCAAGGACGCGCCCGAGGCCAAGAACCAGATCGCCTTCGCCGACGTCATCCTGCTCAACAAGACCGACCTGGTCGAGCCGGCCGAGCTCGCCGAGATCGAGGCGCGCATCCGCGGCATCAACCCTTATGCCCGGCTGCACCGCACCGAGCGGGCCAAGGTCGACATCGCCGAGGTGCTCGGCCGTAACGCCTTCGACCTCGACCGCATCCTCGACATCGAGCCCGCCTTCCTCGCGGCTGACGAACACGATCACAATCATCATCACGGCCATGACCACGGCCACGATCATCATCATCACGGCGGGCTCAAGCACTATCACGATGAAGACATGCAGTCGGTCGCGCTCAAGACCGACAAGCCGCTCAACCCGGACAAGTTTTTTCCCTGGATCCAGGACCTCGTCGCCAAGGACGGGCCGAACATCCTGCGCTGCAAGGGCATCCTGTCGTTCAAGGACGATCCCGAGCGCTTTGTCTTTCAGGGCGTGCACATGATTCTTGATGGCGATCACCAGCGCACCTGGAAAGAGGGCGAGCCGCGCGAGAGCCGCGCCGTCTTCATCGGCCGCAATTTGCAGGAAGAAAAAATCCGCAAGGGCTTCGAGAGCTGCGTGGCATAAACCTCAATCGGCCTCATGCTGAGGAGCACCCGAAGGGCGCATCTCGAAGCATGGGGCCGCCCTATCCTTCGAAGCGGCGCTTCGCGCCTCCTCAGGATGCGGGCGGAACAGAAGCATGACCGACACCCCTGCCGCCATGCCCTCGCTCGCCGACCGTGTCCGCCCGATCGCGGCGGGCGCGCCCGTTGTCGGCGTGCATTTCCTCGGCAAGAAGCCTGTGTTCGTGCTGGGCGAAGAACACTTGCTCTTCGCATCCGAACAAAGCGAACGACGCATCGTCCATTCATGCCGGCGGCATCCTCGCCAGCACGTCTGACGGCATTCGCATCCTCACCGGCGGCGACGACGGCGCCTTAGTCGCCACCGAGGAATCCGGCGAGCATCGCGTCCTCGTCACCGACGACAAGAAACGCTGGATCGATCAGGTCGCGCTTGGGCCGGACGGCGCCGTCGCCTGGTCGGCCGGCAAGGCCGCGCATGTGCTCACCAAAAAGGGCGAGGATCGCATCTACGAGGCGCCGTCGACGGTTGCCGGCCTCGCTTTCGCGCCGAAAGGCTTGCGCGTCGCCATCGCGCACTACAACGGCGTCACGCTCTGGTTTCCGAATGCCGCTGGCGCCGCGCCGGAAAAGCTCGAATGGAAGGGCTCGCATCTGAGCGTCGCCTTCAGCCCGGACGGCAAGTTTCTCATCACCTCCATGCAGGAGCCGACGCTGCACGGCTGGCGGCTCGTCGATGCCAAGCACATGCGCATGTCGGGCTATTCAGCGCGCGTGCGCTCGCTGTCATGGACGGCGGACGGCGATTTCCTCGCCACCTCGGGCTCCGAGCAGCTCATCCTCTGGCCGTTCGACGGCAAGGACGGCCCGATGGGCCGGCAGCCGAAGCTGCAGGCGCCGTCGCAAGCGCGCGTCTCGGTCGTCGCCGGCCATCCGCGCCAGCCGGTGGTGGCGGCGGGCTACGCCGATGGGGCGGTCGTGCTGGTGCGCACCAATGATGGCGCCCTGATTGAGGTGAAGGCCGCGGGCGCTAGCCCGGTCAGCGCGCTCGGCTGGGATACCAACGGCCAGACGCTCGCCTACGGCACCGAGGGGGGAGAAGCCGGCGCTTTGTCGTTTTAATTGCGGCGGCAATCCGCCGAAACAATTCGGCTGTCGTTCAGCTTGCCTGGACTACGGTCTGGAACTATCCGGTGTGCCGGCCGTTGCTTGCTCTCATTCGATTGCCCGTGGGAACCAAAAATATGCTCGACCGATCCATTTTCCGCCGCCTCTTGCTTGGCTTCTCGACCGGTCTCGCGCTCGCTGTCGCGGGCGTCGCGGTGCCGATCATCGTCGGTGCGCCCACCCCGGCCATGGCACAGAGCGCCGACGACATGGCCGCCGCGCTCGACGCCTACGGCCATTGGGTCAGCCGCGCGCCTTATGGCGAGGTCTGGGTGCCGGACGGCGTGCCGCGCGACTGGCGGCCCTATGAGTACGGCCACTGGGTCTATACCGACGACTGGGGCTGGTACTGGGTGTCCGATGATGTCGAGGATGACTGGGGCTGGGTGGTCTATCACTACGGCCGCTGGGCACACGATCGCCGCATCGGCTGGTTCTGGGTGCCGGGCGACGAATGGGCGCCGGCCTGGGTCGATTGGCGTTATGGCGACGACGACATCGGCTGGTCGCCGCTCCCGCCGGACGACTTGATCGACGCCTACGACTCCGAGCCGGATTACTGGGTGTTCGTGCCGCTGCGCTATATTGGCGAGTCCGAACTGCGCCAACATTATGTGCCGCTCGGGCGCCGCGCGGCCATGCTGCGCGAGACCCACATCATCAATCGGCCGGTGCACATTGAGGGCCGGCGGCTGTGGGTCAATCCGGGTTTGGCGCCCGGCTTCATCGCTGCCCGCGCCCACGTGACGCTGCATGCCTATAGCGTGCGCCCGCGCGTGTTCGGCGCCACTACCGGCGTGCAGGGCGCGGTGACCGTGCACAGGGGCGACCTGCGCACCAAGGGTGCAATCAAACGTATTGCGCCGATCACCGTGCAGCGCTCGACTACGGCGATTACGCCGACAGTGGGCGCGCCCGCGCCGAAAGCGCTCAGCAAGGGCGAGCACGGACAACTCGGCAGCCACCCGCCACTCGCCGCGCAAGGTGCGGTGACGCCGACGCCACAGGCTCCCGGTGGGCTGCCGCCGAAAGGACCGGCGACCATCCAGCAAAACGGTCAGGCTCCCTTGGTCACGCCCAGCGTGACGCCGAAAGTAACAACTCCGGAACGGCGTGAAGAGCGCCGGGTCGTGACCCGCCGCCGGTGGCGTTCGCCGCCGCCGAAGCCGCCGGTCGTTCATCAGGCCGCGCCACCGGTAGCACCGCCGCCGCATCAGCCGCCGCCGCCGGTCGTACGTGCGCCGCCGCCTGTTGTGCACGTACCTCCGCCGCCGGCCGCTCACGCGCCGCCGCCACCGGCCGTGCACGCACCGCCGCGACCAGCGGTCCATGCGCCTCCGCCGAAGGCGCCACCGCCGAAGCAGCCGCCGCCGAAGTCAGGCGAGAAGCCGCCCGAACCGCCGAAATAGCGGCGACCCATCGGTACCAAATGAAACGGGCGGCCCTCGTGGCCGCCCGTTGCTTGTCGGATCGCTTGAGCCGGCTCGCTCAGCGCACCAGCACGTTCTTGAATTGCCAGGGATCGCGCTTGTCGACTTCTTCGGGAAAGAGGCCGGGCCGGCCCGACAGCGGCGTCCAGTCGGTATAGGCGCCGATCACCGGTCCGAGGTAGGGCGTCTGCACCTCGAGGCAGCGCTTGAAATCCATCTCGTCGGCTTCGACGATGCCTTCGGTCGGATTTTCCAGCGCCCAGACCATGCCGGCGAGCACCGCACTCGTCACCTGCAGGCCGGTCGCATTCTGGTAAGGCGCAACTCGCCGCGTCTCGTCGATCGAGAGCTGCGAGCCGTACCAATAGGCGTTCTTCTTGTGGCCATAGAGCAGCACGCCCAGTTCGTCGATACCTTCGGTGATCTCGTGTTCGTCCCAGATGTGGATCGCCGGCTGACGCTCGCCGGCCTGGCCGAACAGCTCATGCAGCGACAGCACCGCGTCGTTGCAAGGGTGATAGGCGTAATGGCAGGTAGGTCGGTAGGTCACCTTGCGGCCATCACGCACCGTGAAGTAGTCGGCGATCGAGATCGAACTCGTTATGGGTGACCAGGAAGCCGTATTGCGCCTTCGCGGTCGGTGTCCACGAGCGCACACGCGTATTGGCGCCCGGCTGCGTCATATAGATCGCGGCCTGGCAGCCTTTTTTGTGCTTGAAGCCGTTCTTCGGCATCCACTTTTCATGCGTGCCCCAGCCGAGTTCGGCCGGCTGCATGCCTTCCGACAAGAAGCCCTCGACCGACCATGTGTTGCAGAAAACCTCGATGGGCTTGGCTTTTTTTGCAATTTGCGTGTCGCGCTCGGCGATGTGGATGCCTTTCACGCCGAGCTTCTTGGCGAGCTTGCCCCACTCTTCGCGCGTCTTCGGCTCCTTGAACTTAAGCCCGACGTCGCCGGCGACATTCAAGAGCGCCTGTTTGACGAACCAGGACACCATGCCTGGATTGGCGCCGCAGCAGGACACCGCGGTGGTCGAGCCCGGCGGCCGGTCGCGCTTAGCGGCCAGCGTCTTTTCGCGCAGCGTGTAGTTCGAGCGCTCGGCGGTGCCGATCTTGGGATCGAAATAGAAGCCCGCCCAGGGTTCGTTGACGGTGTCGATGTAGAGCGCGCCGATCTCGTTGCAGAATTCCATGATGTCAATCGAGGAGGTATCGACCGACAAGTTGACGCAGAAGCCTTGCCCGCCGCCCTCGGTCAGCAGCGGCTTGAGCAAATGCTTGTAGTTGTCCTTGGTGACGGCCTGGTGGATGAACTTGATGCCGCGATCGTCGAGCAGCTTGCGGTCCTTATCCTCTGGGTCGATGACCACGAAGCGGGACTTATCATAGCTGAAGTGGCGTTCGATCAGCGGCAACGTGCCTTTGCCGATGGAGCCAAAGCCGATCATGACAACGGGACCGGTGATGCTGGCGTGAACAGGCCAATTGGTCATATTTGCAGCCTCCAGAATTTGAAAATGGTCTTAGCCTCAGCCAAGAGGCAACGGAATAGGGGCCGCGCGGGTCGCCGCGCGGCGTCCACGGGTTTTGGACGAATTTATGCGGCGCGCGGGAACAGGGTTGTCGCGCGCTGGCCGGCGAGGGGCGCGAGCGCGGCAAGCGCCGGGATGGCAGTGCATGTGCCGCTGGTGAGGACGCGGCCGCGCGCACCATCGAGCGCGCCGGGGCTCAGTTCGCGTGCGAGCAGCCGCGCCGGGTCGGCGCCGGCGAGCGTAATCGTCGCGGTCTTTTCGGCGGAGAAGCCGAACCGGCCGTAATAGGATTCATCCCCAACCAGCAGCACGGCGCCGTGGCCGAGGCATGACGCTGCGTCCAGCGCGCGCTGCATCAGCGCCGAGCCGATGCCACGGTTGCGCGCTTGCGGGTGCACGGCGAGCGGGCCAAGCAAGAGGGCCGGACGCTTGCTACCGGCATTGACCGGCCAAAGCCGCACGGTGCCGATCATGCGTCCGCGCTCGATCGCGACAAAGCAGAGGCCGTCGGCGGGCAGCTGGCCGCGGCGCAGCCGCGCCGAAGGTTTTTGGTGGCGAACCGGCCCATAGGCGGTGTCGAGCAGCGCCTCACGTGCCGCTTCATCCACCGGACGTTCCAGGCGAATGGTGACCATGAAATTTGGTCCTTCCAGGCTCATTTGACGTGCGCGCAAGCGCGCGTCGCGAGACGACGCATGAGGGGGAAGGGGAGGCAGGCGCTGCCCGCCTCCCGTCGATGTCAGATGTGGTAGGTCTTCAGCGGCGCGAAGCCGTTGAAAGCCACCGACGAGTAGGTCGCCGTGTAGGCGCCGGTGCCTTCGATCAGCACCTTGTCGCCGATCTCCAGGCTCACCGGCAGCGGGTACGGCTGCTTCTCGTACATCACGTCGGCCGAGTCGCAGGTCGGGCCGGCCAGCACGCACGGCGCCATAGGATCGGCGTCGCGCGCGGTGCGGATCGGGTAGCGGATCGACTCGTCCATGGTCTCGGCCAGACCGCCGAACTTGCCGATGTCGAGATAGACCCAGCGTACGTCGTCTTCCTCGCTCTTCTTGGACACGAGGACGACCTCGGCCTCGATGGTGCCGGCATTACCAACCATGCCGCGGCCCGGCTCGATGATGGTTTCCGGGATGCGGTTGCCGAAATGCTTGCGCAGCGCCTTGAAGATGGCGTTGCCGTAGGTTTTCACCGTCGGCACGTTCTTCAGGTACTTGGTCGGGAAGCCGCCGCCCAGGTTGACCATCGACAGGTTCATGCCGCGCTCGCCGCACTCCTTGAACACCGCCGCCGCCGAGGCGAGCGCGCGGTCCCAGGCATGCTGGTTGCGCTGTTGGGAGCCGACATGGAACGACACTCCATGCGGCTCCAGGCCGAGCTTGAGGGCGTGCTCGAGTACGTCCACGGCCATGGCCGGCTCGCAGCCAAACTTGCGCGACAGCGGCCATTCCGCCCCGACGCAGTCGGACAGGATGCGGCAGAAGACGCGGGAGCCGGGCGCCGCGCGGGCGACCTTCTCCACCTCGGCCTTGCAGTCGACCGCGAATAGGCGGACGCCGAGCGCGTAGGCGCGCTTGATGTCCCGCTCCTTCTTGATCGTGTTGCCGTAGGAGACGCGGTCGGGCGTGGCGCCGGCGGCGAGCACCATCTCGATCTCGGCGACCGAGGCGGTGTCGAAGCAGGAGCCGAGCTTGGCCAGAAGCGACAACACTTCCGGTGCCGGGTTGGCCTTCACCGCATAGAACACGCGGGTGTCGGGCAAGGCCTTGGCGAAGGCGGTGTAGTTGTCTTTGACGACGTCGAGGTCGACGACGAGGCAGGGTCCTTCGTCGACCCGTTTACGTAGAAATTCTCGGATGCGCGTGGTCATTGGCGCTATTCCCCAGGAGCTCAAGGGGGCCGCTAAAGCCCCATGTGCCGCGGCTTCTTGCGCTTCGGGCCTGCGCGCGATGGGGACGCGCCGACGCTTAACGCCAGGAGCCGCTGTGCTGCCTTGGATTGGATAGGGGAATACCCCGTCCGCACGGCCGGCAAGGATGAACAAGCCTCTTCGGTGACCCGCGCCGGTGGTGGAGACCGGCAGAGACCAAGGAAGCCCGATCGTCGTTGCTTTAAGCCGCGTCGCCTGCTGAGAGCAGGGTGTGCTGGTTTCGCCTCCAGCTGCCGGTCAGATTTCTTGGAGAGGTTTTGGCTTCTCTCTCCAGGCGGCTGGCGGGCCTCTTGTCCCGCTACCTACCGACCGACACACGGCCACAGGCACGTGCGAAATTGGGCAGTCTTTGAAATAACAAATTTTTCGCGCGATGCAAGAGATTTAGTTTGCGCAGAGCAAAACTTCCTTAACTTTTTCCAAAGTTTTGGGCTGCGTCGGTGCGCGCGCTCGATCAGCCACGCGCGGTGAAGGGCTCGATGCGGTGCGCGTTGCGAATAAATTGCACCATGATGGCGATGCCGCAGAGCACGAAGGCACCGTCGAGGATGCGCTGCCCGATATGGCCGAGGTCGAACAGCGTGGCGAGCGCCCACGAGCCAGCGAAGGCGGCGCCGAACACCTCGGCGCCGATCAGGATGGCGGCGCTGATGACGGTGACGACGTTGAGCCAGACGATGCGGCGCTGAGCAGCCATGGCACTCTCCTGTTGGCGGCGGCAATGTCCACGAATCCGCATGTGAGATCAAGTCTATACGGGAGCCGCCAGCATTTGATTTTGGTCATGGCCGCGGCCGCCGGAAGCGGTGATGGATTGGCGATGTCGATCGCCAGCGCGCTCAAGAATGCCCGCCAGTTCCTCGCCGCCTTGGTTGCGCTCGGCCTCGCCGCTGGGCTTGCCACTAAGCTCGCCGGCCTCGGCGCCTGGTCGCCGCTCATCTGGGCGGTGGTCACCGTGCCGGTGCTCTTGGCGCTGCTGATGGAGATCGTCACTAGCCTGCGCCGCGGTGATCTCGGGCTCGACATCGTCGCCGCGCTGTCGATGACCGGCGCGCTGCTTGTCGGGGAAAACCTCGCCGCCGCCATCGTCGCGCTGATGTATGCCAGCGGTCAGTACCTGGAGAGTTATGCCGAGCGGGCGGCCCGGCGCGAAATAACCGCGCTACTGTCGCGGGTGCCGCGTACCGCCATGCGGCATCGGGGCGGCCAGCTGGAGGAGGTCGCGCTCGACCTCATCGTGCCCGACGACCGGCTTCTGGTGCGGCAGGGCGATGTGGTGCCGGTGGACGGCACTGTGGTCGAGGGCATGGCGGTGCTCGACCAGTCGGCGCTGACCGGCGAATCTCTGCCGGTGCAACTGCGGCCCGGCGAGGCCGTGCTGAGCGGCTCGACCAATGTCGGCGACGCCTTTGATCTCAAGACCACGCGGTTGGCCACGGAAAGCACTTACGCCGGCGTCATCCGCCTGGTGGAGGCGGCCCAGCGCTCGCGCGCGCCGATGTCGCGGCTGGCCGACCGCTACGCGATCGTTTTCCTGGCGATGACCGTGGCGCTCGCCGCCGCGGCCTGGCTGATGACCGGCGATCCGATTAGGGCGGTAGCCGTGCTGGTGGTGGCGACGCCCTGTCCGCTCATCCTGGCGGTGCCGGTGGCGATCGTCGCCGGACTATCGCGCGCGGCCAAGCTCGGCATCCTGATCAAGGGCGGCAAGGCGATCGAGATGCTGGCTCAGGTGAGGTCGCTGGTCATCGACAAGACCGGAACGCTGACGCTCGGCCAGGCCAAGATCGTCGGCATCCGTGTGATCGACGGTGAAACGCCCGACGAGGTGCTGCGCGTCGCAGCCTCGCTCGATCAGGCCAGCAAGCACATCATCGCCCAGACCATCGTTACCGAGGCGCGCAGCAAGGGGCTGGCGCTGGCGATCCCGACCGAGGTGGTGGAGACGCCGGGCGAGGGCATCGTCGGCCGGGTCGATGGCCGTACTGGCGATAGTCGGTGGCTTGCATTTCATCGCCGTCAAGACGGGCGCCGTAGGCTGCTTGCCGCTCGGCCACGACCGGCCGCCCGGCGCGCTGGCGGCTGCAGTTGCTATCGACGGCAAGCTCGTCGGTGTCCTGATCTTGTCCGATGAACTGCGCGCCGGCACCGAAGCGATGCTGCATGAACTGCGTGCGCTCGGTATCGATCGCATCGTGCTGGCGACCGGCGATCGTCACGAGGTTGCCCGGTTCGTCAGCGCCGGTCTGCCCATCGGACCTGGTACGCTCGGAGCTCACCCCCGACCAGAAGATCCTGGTGGTGCTTGCCGAGCGCAAATACGGCCCAGTAATGATGATCGGCGACGGCGTCAACGACGCGCCGGCGCTGGCTGCCGCCGATATCGGGCTGGCGATGGGTGCCAAAGGGGCCGCGGCCTCGGCGGAAGCGGCCGACGTGGTGCTTCTGGTCGATCAACTTGACCGCGTGCTTCCGGCCATAAGGATCGCGCGGCGCTCGCGCTTCATCGCCCTGCAGAGCGTGATCGCCGGCATGGGCCTCTCCTTCCTGGCGATGATCGCAGCGGCGCTTGGGTTCCTTCCGCCGGTCGAGGGCGCGCTGCTGCAGGAGGCAATCGACGTCGCGGTGATTTTTAACGCGCTGCGGGCGCTGCGCGGGTGACAGCGCAGAGCGGGGCGGCTTTAATCGGGCCGCGATGACCAAACCTGCCGATGCCGCCGTCCTCGATGCCGCGCTGGCGCGCATGGGCCTCGTCGCGCCCGGCGAGCGGGCGCGGTACACCGCACTGACCGGCGGCGTCGCCTCCGATATCTGGAAGGTCGATACCGCTGCCAAGACCTTCGCGATCAAGCGCGCGCTGCCAAAGCTTAAGGTGGCCGACGAGTGGTACGTCTCGGTGGCGCGCAACGCCTATGAAGTGAAATGGGTGGAGGTGATGCAGGGCATCTTGCCGGCTGCCGTGCCGCCATTGCTTGGCCACGATCCCGAGGCCGGCCTGTTTGCGATGGCCTATCTCGATCCCGCCATCTATCCCAATTGGAAGAGCGAACTGCATGCCGGCCGCACCGACGACGCCTTCGCCGCCGCCGTCGGTCGTTCGCTCGTGCGCATCCACGCCGCCACCGCCAAAGATCCCGCGATCGCCGCCACTTTTGCCACGGACGAGACCTTCCACGCCATCCGGCTGGCCGCTTATCTCGAGGCGACGGCGCCGAAGCATCCGCAGGCCGCCGGCGCCTTGATGGAATTGTCGCGCCTGACGCTCGCCACCAAGCTGACGCTGGTGCATGGCGACGTCAGCCCGAAAAATATCCTGGTCGGGCCTCACGGCCCGGTCTTCCTCGATGCCGAATGTGCGTGGTACGGCGACCCGGCTTTTGATCTGGCGTTCTGCCTCAACCACATGCTGCTCAAATGCCTGTGGACGCCGTGGGCGGCGCCGCGCTTCCTCAAACTCTACGATGTCCTGGCGCGAACCTACCTCGCCGGCGTTGCTTGGGAGCCGCCCGAAGTGATGGAGCGGCGAACCGCGCACCTGCTGCCTGGGCTTTTCCTTGCCCGGGTGGACGGCAAGTCGCCGGCGGAATACGTCACCGCGGACGGCGACAAGACGAAGATCCGCCGTGTCGCGCTGGCATTTCTCAAAGAGTTGCCCGAACGGCTCGCTGATATCCGTTGGGCCTGGGCGCGCGAGATCGGCATCAAGGAAACCGCTGCATGAGCGCGACCACCATCACCTCGATTCTTGGCCGGCGGGTGTGGGATTCGCGCGGGCGCCCGACTATCGAAGCCGAAATCATTCTCGAAGGCGGCACGCATGGCCGCGCCATCGCGCCGGCGGGCGCCTCGACCGGCAGCGGCGAGGCCCTCGACCTGCGCGACGGCGGCGCGGCCTTCGGCGGCCTCGACGTGCGGCGCGCGCGGGCGAATATCAACGGCGAAATCGCCAGGGCCCTGCGCGGCGCCGACGCTGGTGACCAGGCGGCGGTCGACCGCATCCTGATCGCGCTCGACGGCACGCCGAACAAAAGCCGGCTCGGCGGCAATGCCATGATTGCGACATCGATGGCCACCGCGCATGCCGCAGCCGCCGCGCATAGCGTTCCGCTCTGGCATTATTTATCGAACGGCAAGCCCGGCCATCTGCCGCTGCCGGAAATCCAGATTTTCGGCGGCGGCGCGCACGCGGCGCGGCGGGTCGACGTGCAGGATTTCATGATCGTCGCCCCGCGCGCCAAGAGTTTCGCCGAGACGCTCGACATCACCGCGCAGGTCTATGCCGCGGCCGGCAAGCTGCTCGCCGAACGCGGCCTGCTGCAGGGCGTCGCCGACGAGGGCGGGTACTGGCCGGCCTTCGGTTCCAACGAGGAAGCTCTCGACATGCTGGTGCGCGCCATCGAACGCGCCGGATTTACGCCCGGCAGCGAGGTAGCCATTTCGCTCGACATCGCCGCGTCCTCGTTCGGCGGTAAAGGCCGTTATCGGTTGGCGCTGGAAGGCCGCGAGCTCGACAGCGACGCCTTGAATGCGATGCTGGGGCGCTGGATCGAACGTTATCCAATCGTGATGGTCGAAGACCCGGTGGCGGAAGACGACGCCGAAGGCTTCTGCCGTTTTACCGAGGCTTATGGCGCGCGGGTTCAGGTCGTCGGCGACGATTTCCTGGTGACCAACGCTGCACGTGTGCGCGAGGCCGCCGCGTCCAAGGCGGTCACCGCTGCGCTGATCAAGCCAAACCAGGCCGGTACTTTGACCGAAACGTACGCCGCGCTTACGGCCGCGCGCGAGGCGGGGCTCGCCACCATCGTCTCGGCGCGCTCGGGCGAGACCGAGGACGTCACCATCGTTCATCTCGCGGTCGGCTGGGATGCCGGCCAGCTCAAAGTCGGTTCCTTTTCGCGCTCCGAGCGCATGGCGAAATGGAACGAGGCTTTGCGTATCGAGGAGGCGTTCGGCGCTAACGCTCGTTTCGCGGGCGGCGCGGCATTGGGGTTGTCGGCTCGCGGATCGTAGGGCGACCGGCTTGGCGTTTGGGTGTCCGCCCTCTAGATAGGGCGCATGACCCCACCGTCTTCAGTCCCCGACATCAATAACCCCCTGCTCACCGCCTGGACGGGCCCGTTCGGCCTGCCGCCGCTCGCTGCCATCAAGCCGGAGCATTTCCGCCCGGCAATCGACCACGCATTAGCCGTTCATCGCGCCGAGATCGACGCCATTGCCGCCGATCCGGCGGCGCCGAGCTTTGCCAACACCATCGAGGCGCTCGAGAAGGGCGGCCGCGAGTTGGAACGCGTCTGCAACGTGTTCTTCGTGCTGGCCGGCGCCAACACTGGCGACGAGATCGAGGCGGTCGAGCGCGAGGTATCGCCGCTCTTGGCCCGCCACAGCAACGCGCTCTATCTCAACCGTGCGCTCTATACCCGCATTGCCGATCTCTACGCGCGGTGCGGTACGCTTGGGCTCAATGCCGAGCAGGCGCGCGTGCTCGACCGTTATCACACGCGCTTCGTGCGGGCCGGCGGCGCGCTCGACCAGCCGGCGCAGGATCGCTTGGCGACGATCAACGAAAAGCTGGCGAGCCTCGGCACGCAATTCGGGCAGAACGTGCTGGCAGACGAGAAGGCTTACGCGCTGATATTGGAGGAGGGCGATCTTGCCGGGCTGCCCGACTTCGCCCGCGCCGCGGCGAAGGCCGCCGCTGAGGAACGCGGCGAGGGCGGCAAATACGCCATCACGCTGGCACGTTCCTCGTGCGAGAGCTTTTTGCAGTTCTCATCGCGCCGCGATCTGCGCGAGAAAATCTTCCAGGCCTGGATCAAGCGCGGCGAGAACGGCGGCGCAACCGACAACCGCGCGCTGATCGCCGAGATGGTGGCGCTGCGCGCCGAGCGGGCGAAGTTGCTCGGCTTTCCGAGCTACGCCGACTACCGGCTCGACGATCAGATGGCGAAGACGCCGGCCGCTGCGCGCAAGCTGCTCGACGAGGTCTGGGACCGCGCGCGCGCCAAGGCCACGGCCGAGCGTGACGCGCTGCAGAAGATAATTGCGCAGGAGGGCGGCAACTTCGCGCTGGCGCCGTGGGACTGGCGCTATTACGCCGACAAGCTGCGCAAGGCGAAGTACGACTTGGACGAAGCCGAGATCAAGCCTTACTTCCAACTCGACAACATAGTCGAGGCCGCTTTTGAGACCGCCCACCGGCTGTTCGGCCTGAGCTTCGCGCCCATCAGCGTGCCGCTCTATCACCCCGATGCGCGCGCCTGGGAGGTCAAGGACAAGAGCGGCGCCCATGTCGGCCTGTTCATCGGCGACTATTTCGCGCGCGGCTCCAAGCACTCGGGCGCCTGGATGACCTCGCTGCGCGATCAGGAAAAGCTCCAAGGCGACATCCGCCCGGTCATCCTCAATGTCTGCAATTTCTCGAAACCGGCGGCGGGGGAACCGGCACTCTTGTCCTTCGACGACGCGCACACGCTGTTTCATGAATTCGGCCACGCGCTACATGGCTTGCTGTCGAACGTGACCTATCCGCTGCTCGCCGGCACCGCTGTGCCGAGCGATTTCGTCGAACTGCCGTCGCAGCTCTACGAGCATTGGCTGGAGGTACCCGAGATATTGCAGAGATATGCGCGCCATGCGCGCACCGGCGAACCGATGCCGCAAGCGCTGCTCGACCGGTTGCTGGCGACACGGACCTACGGACAGGGTTTCGCGACCGTCGAATACACTGCCTGCGCGCTGCTCGATCTCGATATTCACGCACTGCCCGATGCCGCTAAACTCGACGTCAGCCGGTTCGAGCACGACGATCTCGCGCGTATCCAAATGCCGGCGGAGATCGTCATGCGTCACCGCCTGCCGCATTTCCAGCATCTGTTCTCCGGCGGCGGCTATGCGGCCGGCTATTACTCCTACATGTGGTCGGAGGTGCTCGACGCCGACGCCTTCGAGGCCTTCGAGGAAACCGGCAACGCCTTCGATCCCGCCACAGCCGGTCGCCTGCGCGATTTCATCTATGGTGCCGGTAACCTGCGCGATCCGGCTGAGGCCTATAAAGCCTTCCGCGGCCGCCTGCCGGCGGTCGATGCGCTGTTGAAGAAGCGTGGGCTCGACGCCGCCGTGCCGGCATGAGCCTGCATACCGCCGGACATCGCCGTGGCGTCGTCTGCGCGCCGCATTCAGCCGCCGTCGAGGACGGCCGCGCCATTCTCGCCGAAGGCGGCAATGCCATCGAGGCCATGCTCGCCATGGCCGCCTCGATCGCCGCGGTCTATCCGCACATGAACCACATCGGCGGCGACGGCTTCTGGCTGATCCGCGAGCCTTCCGGCCGCGTGCGCGCGCTGGCGGGGGCGGGGCGCGCCGGCAGCAAGGCGACGCTACGGCTCTATGGCGACGCCGGCCACGAAGAGATCCCGGCACGCGGGCCGCTCGCCGCGCTCACGGTGCCGGGCGCAGTGGCGGGATGGATGCTGGCTGCCGAGGCGGCGAAAGCGCAGGGCGGCAAGCTGCCGCTCGACGTGCTGCTGGCACCGGCCATCAAGCACGCACGCGAGGGCTACACGGTCACGCGCAGCCAGGCGCGGCTGACCGCCGAGAAGTTTGCGGAGCTCAAAGACGTGCCCGGCTTCGCGCCGACTTTTCTCGGCGACGGCAAGCCGCCCGAGGCGGGCGGCAAGCTCAAGCAGAGCGCCTTCGCCGCCACCCTCGATCATCTCAGCAACGCCGGTCTCGGCGATTTCTACCGCGGCGACGTCGGCCGCGAGATCGCCGTCGATCTGGAGCGGATCGGCAGCCCGGTGACGCGCGCCGATCTGGAAAAATTCGAAGCCGTCGTCGCCGAGCCGCTCAGCGTGCCCATCCGGGCCGGCAGGCTTTATAATTCGCCGCCGCCGACGCAGGGGCTGGCCTCGCTCATCATTCTTGCATTGTTCGACCGACTGCGCGTTGCGCAGGGCGAAAGCTTCGAGCACATCCACGGCCTGGTCGAGGCGACCAAGCGCGCATTTCTGACGCGCGACCGTACTGTCACCGATCCCGAAAAGATTACTGCCGACCTCAATCAATTCCTGTCGCCAGCATTTCTCGATAGCGAGGCGGAGACAAATGGACGTTAAGAAAGCCGCGCGCTGGCCCGCGGCGAATGGCGCGGGCGACACCATATGGATGGGCGCGGCAGATCAAAGCGGCCTCGTCGTCTCCTACATCCAATCGCTTTATTGGGAATTTGGCTCTGGCTGCGTGCTGCCGGCGACTGGCGTGCTGATGCAGAACCGCGGCTCGAGCTTTTCGCTCGATCCGAAAGCGCTGAACGCCCTTTCGCCCGGCCGCCACCCGTTCCACACGCTCAATCCGGCCCTCGCCGCGCTCAAAGACGGCCGCATCATCGCCTACGGCACCATGGGCGGCGACGGCCAGCCGCAGACACAAGCGGCCGTTTTCACGCGCCACATCCTGTTCCGCCAGCCGCTCGACAAGGCGCTCGATGCACCGCGCTGGCTCTTGGGTCGCACCTGGGGCTCCACGCACACCAACCTGCGCCTGGAAGCCCGCTTCGACGGTAACCTGGTCGACCGGCTGATGTCGGCCGGCCACGATGTGGAAGTCCTCAGTGAGGCCTATTCCGACACCATGGGCCACGCCGGTGCGCTTATCTTGCATCCGGATGGCACGCTGGAAGGCGGTCACGATCCGCGCGCCGACGGCGGCGCGGCTGGCATATAGAATGCATGGACGTGCGAGAACGTGCGGCGATAATCTGCCGCCGGTGTGAAAGAGGGGGTCTCATGAAACTCGCCTGCCGTATCGCGCTGGTCGCGCTGAGTGTTGCATTATCATTCGCCGCCCGGGCCGAAAACTGGCCGGCACAGCCGATCCGGGCCTACATCCCGTTCGGCGCCGGCAGCGCTACCGACGTCATTCCGCGCACGGTGTTCGATGCGATGTCCAAGGAACTCGGTCAGACGATCACCGTCGAGAACAAGGGCGGCGCCGGTGGCACGATCGGCATCGGCGAAGTCGTGCGGGCGAAGCCCGACGGCTACACCATCCTTGCCAATTCATCGGCGCAGGCCATCGCGCCATGGATCGTGCCCAATTTCCCTTATGACGTGGCCAAAGACCTCTCCGGCGTGTTGATGATCGGCCAGAACGCCAACGTCTTGCTCGTGCTGCCGTCGAAGGGATGGAAGACCGCGCAGGATCTCATCGCCGCTGCCAAGGCCAAACCCGGTGCGATCAATTACGGCTCGGCCGGCGTCGGCACCGCGACCCACATCAGCGCCGCGCGTTTCAGTCTCGCCGCTGGTATCCAGGCGACGCACGTGCCGTACAAAGGCGGCGCCGAGGCGCTCACCGATTTGCTCGGTGGCCGCATCGACTTCCTGTTTACGCCGATCTCGACCGCGCTGCCGCTGATCCGCGACGGCCGCGTCCTGCCGCTGCTGGTATCGACCGGCACGCGCGCTTCCGATTTGCCGAATGTGCCGACGCCGCGCGACCTAGGCTTCGTCAACGCCGAGACCATTGTTTGGTATGCGGTGTTCATGCCGTCCAAGACGCCGCGCGACATCGTGGAGAAATTCCACGACGTAGGAATGAAGGTGCTGGTAACGCCGGAAATGAAGGCGAAGATGAAGAAGCTCGCGGTCGACCCGATGCCGATGACGACGACCGAGATGGACAAATTCGTCGCCAGCGAGCTCGCTAACAACGGCAAGCTGATCAAGGCCGCCGGTATCAGCCCGAAATAGCCAAGGCCAATATATCGATCGTCGTCGCCGCTTCGACGCTTGCTTCGCGGGCGCCTCAGGGTGCCGGATCTGGTGCAATGCTGTTACATGCCGCCATTCCGCCGCAGTTCGTGATATTGTTCGGCGCCATGATCGCTTCCGCCCGTATTCTGCTGATCGCGCTGACAATCCTCGCCTTCGCCGCCCCCGCGGGCGCGCATCCGCATGTGTGGGTGACCATGCACACCGAACTGGTTTATGCACCGGACGGCAGCATTACCGGCGTGCGCCACCACTGGGCGTTCGACGACATGTTCTCCGCCTTCGCCACGCAGGGCCTGGACGCCAAGGAGAAGGGCAAGTTCACCCGCGAGGAGCTCGCCCCGCTCGCCAAGGTCAATGTCGAGTCGCTGAAGGAATATGACTATTTCACCTATGCCACCGCCGACGGCAAGAAGGTGCCGCTCGGCGATCCGCTGCCGGGCTACTGGCTCGACTACAACGACACGATCCTGACGCTGAATTTCACCCTTCCGTTTAAGACCCCGGTGAAGGCGAAGGAGCTGAAGGTCGAGATCTACGACCCGACCATTTTTGTCGATTTCGAGTGGGCCAAGAAAGAGCCGGTGCATCTGGTCGGCGCGCCGCACTGCAAGGCCGACGTCGTGATGCCGCGCGAGATGACCTATGCGGAAGGCAAGGCGCTGAGCATGATTCCGGCCGACGAGACGAACACGACGATGGCCTGGGGGGCGATGTTCGCCAACAAGATCCTGGTCCACTGTCCGTGAGAGAAATATCGAGTCAATTCGTGGGGCGGCGCAAGTGCACGGAGAAGTGTTGACATGACGTCCGGCCGCCGCCCGACCTTGCTGCAATGCGCGTTTTTCATTATCTGCCTGCTGCTCGTGCTCGGCGTGGCCGATGCCGCGCTTGCTCAACCCTTCGGCATGTCGCGCAATCCAGCGCCGCCGTCGTTCGGGCCTTTCGCCGGCTGGATCCTCGCCAAGCAGGCCGAATTCTACCGTATGCTGTCGGGTTCGATCCGCGCCGCCAAGGCCGATGGCGCCGCCGCCTGGGGGCTGATGGGCATTTCGTTTGCCTACGGCGTCTTCCACGCCGCCGGTCCCGGCCACGGTAAAGCGGTGATCTCGTCTTACCTCGTCGCCAATGACGAGACGTGGCGGCGCGGCATTGCGCTGTCGTTTGCCTCCGCTATCCTACAGGCCTTCACCGCCATCGCCATCGTCGGCATCGCTGCGGTGCTGCTCGGCGCCACCGCCCACGTGATGGGCAATGCCGTGCGCGCGATCGAGATGGTGAGCTATGCGCTGATTATTCTGATCGGACTGCGGTTGTTATGGGTGAAGGGCCGCGCTTTTTGGCACCTGCTGCGCCCGCGCGAGCACGCGCACGATCACCATCATGACCATCATCACGGGCACGATCATGGCCATGCCCACGCGCATAGCCATTCGCACGATCACGCCCAGGCCCATGACCACGATCACGACGACGAGGCGCACGCCTGGGGCCATGCGCATGCGCTCGAGCCGAGCGAGCTGAAGGGCCCGCACTGGCTACGGCGCGGACTGTCGGCGATCGTAGCGGTTGGTTTGCGGCCCTGCTCGGGCGCCATCATCGTGCTGGTGTTCGCGCTGGCGCAGGGGCTGTTCTGGCTCGGCGTCGCCTCCACCTTCGTGATGGGGCTCGGCACCGCAATCACGGTCGCCACCGTCGCCACAATTGCCGTCGTCGCGCGCGGCTTCGCCGGGCGGCTCGCCAAGGGCAAGCCGGGCGCCGGCATGCTGTTCCTGCGCGGCGTGGAGACGGCGGCCGCCGTGCTGATCATCCTGTTCGGCATCGCGCTGCTCACCGGCTACATGGTGAGCGAGCAGATGGTGGGCGTTTAGCGGAAGTCGTCCGGCCGCAACTCAATCGGCTGCCCGTGCGGGGTGCGGTCGCAGGCATGGTCCCAGGCGTCGCGGTAACGATGCAACATCGCTTCGCTGGCGACGCCTTTCTCGGCTACCATTTTCTCCAGCGCCGCCAACCAGTGCGAATAGTAAGTGTCGCCGGTATCGGGATCGCCGGCGGCCTGCGCACGCTTGATCTCTGTCGCGAGCGCTGCCGCCCATTCCTTCCACGTGAACAATCCGCGTTCGTGCAGCGCCAGCGTCATGGCGAAGACCTGCGCCTCCCAAGGCTCGCGGAACACCGGCCCGTCGGCATCGCGCGGGATGCTGGGCACTTCCTGCGTGGCGCGGGCTGCTGCGGCTTGGTCGGTCATGCCGGCTCCAGATACGGCTCCCAGGCGTCGACCGAGACCTTCAGCGTCGGGTCGCCGCCGGAGCCCCACAATTCGCGGCCGTCGAAGCGCACCGTATAGAGCCATTGCGGATTTTCGCCGGCGCCTTGCGCATTGCTGTCCGGGAAAACATGACAGCCGATGATGCGCTCGACCGCGCCCACACGCCCGCGCACATAGCGCGGCAGCCGCGTATGCGTGAGCGGATTGATGTTTTTCGCGCGCACTGCGTCGTCCACCTTAAATGCAGGCTTCGTGCTGGTCTCGCGTTCGGTCGGCCCGCCGCGATGCAGCACTTTCAGCACGTCATCGGGTGACAGCACGCGTTTGTCCGGCTTCGGTGGATGCAGCGAATGGCCGACAACCATTTCGTCGTCGGTGATCAGTTCGCGCTCCTTCAGCATGGTCTCCAGCGCTGCGAACCAGATCTGGTAGTAGCTCATCGACAGATATTCGGCTGGGTCGCGGTTTTCGCGCGCGAAGCGTGACATGTCGATGTTCCACTGGCCCGGCATCGCCATGGCGAGCGTCAGCGCGAAGGCCCGTTTTTCCCACTCGGCATGGAACACGGGCTCGTTCGGCTCGGGCACCACCGGCCCGAAGCCATGCACGCCGCCCATGTCCTGCGCGCCGTTCATGGGTCCTCCATCATTCCGGGGCGCGCATGAAGTGCGCGAACCCGGAATCCAGAAACAGAATCAGAATCAGCGTCTGCATCTGGATTCCGGATCGCCGCTGCGCGGCGTCCGGAATGACAGCAAATGGGTTCATTTCAATTCCCCCGGCGGCTTCGGCAGCCCGGTGCCGATCATCGAATCGCGCGTGACGAGTTCGGCGAGCCTGTCCTCGCTCCAGCCCTCGGTGCCAGCGGGCCGCATCGGGATCACCAGATAACGGATTTCCGAGGTCGAATCCCAGACGCGGATTTCGGTGTCTTTCGGCAGGGTGACGCCGAAATCCTTGAGCACGCCGCGCGGATCGCTGACCGCGCGCGAGCGATAAGGCGCCGATTTGTACCAGACCGGCGGCAGGCCGAGCACCGGCCACGGATAGCAGGAGCATAGCGTGCACACGACCATGTTGTGCCGGTTCGGCGTGTTCTCCAGCGCGACGATGTGCTCGCCCTGGCGCCCGGCATAGCCGAGTTCGCCGATCGCGGATGTGGCGTCCTTGAACAACCGCGCGCGATAGGCGGGATCGGCCCAGGTCTTGGCCACCACCTGGGCGCCATTACGCGGCCCGACCTTCGTCTCGTAGGTCTCGATCAGGAGATCGAGCGCCGCCGGATCGACATAGCGCTTCTCGGTGAGCACGGTTTCCAGCGCGCGCACGCGCAACTGGGTTTCCGAAAACTCGGAATGGTCGTGGTCGTGACATGGTCGTGGCTCATTGGGCCATTTAAGCGCAGCGCCCTATGCTGTGTCACTGGTGACGAGACCGGTGGCGGCTAAAGGGGGAAGCGGGCGATCCAGCAATCTCGGTCTTTCAGCCAGTGTTTAACTCATCACATTGCAGTCGGGCGCGTAGCAAAAGCCCGACGGGCCGCTAATATCCGGCGAACGACTGCGGCGCAGCGAATTCACCGGATTACGTGATTCTGCTTGGTCAGAATTCCATAGTATGGGTTCTGATTGCCTTTGGTCTCGGGTATGGACTTCGTGAGGCAATCTCTCGCCGTCGTCGTAAAAAAAATGCGCCGCCGCCATCGAGAAACCGTCGATCTTTTGACTCAACACGAGATGGAATTCATCCGCACGCTGCGCGATGCGGACACCCATAAAAAAATCGGAAACCGGCCCGTCAACCGCCAGAGTTGCCGGAGCAAACGAAGTAAAATGACGGTGGATCGGGCCGTTACCCGCTGAAGCGCCGGCGCTTAATACCGCACCCCTTCACGCAGTACAGCAATTTCGTCCCCCGGAAGCGGTCCCACAAGCTCGATCTGGCGCTGGTCGGCGACAAAGACCGCACGGCAGGGCAGTCGAGCGTTGGATTTTCCGCCTGGTTGCCGAACGGGTGATTGCCGTTCTCCTGCGCCTTCCGCGCCGCCGTGCAGGCAAGTCGCAGCGGAGCTTCGCCGTCTGCACCCGATGCCGTGCGGGCAACTTACCGAAAGCCGTCCGCTTGTGCCATCATCAGTAAAATTTGATGGCAGGTGTCATGATCCCGATTGCCGACCGCATCGACCGCCTGACCACAGCTGTCGGCCGCACTGTGGCCTGGCTGGCGCTGGTCGTCGTGTTGCTGGAATTCGCGCTGGTGGTGGCGCGTTATCTGTTCGCCCTTGGCTCGATCTGGCTGTCGGAAACGGTGATCTACGCGCACGCCACGCTGTTCATGCTGGCGGCGGCCTGGACCCTGCGCGCAGGGGGCCATGTGCGGGTCGACGTGTTCTACGCCGAGGCTTCGCCGCGCATCAAGGCGATCATTGATCTCGTTGGCAGCCTGCTGTTACTGCTGCCGTTCGCGCTGGTGCTGGTCTGGTTGAGCGTGCCCTACGCGGCGCGCTCCTGGGCGATCCTGGAGCGTTCGCAGGAAGCGAGCGGGCTGCCGCTGGTGTTCGTGCTCAAGACGCTTATCCCCTTGTTCGCTGTGATGATGGCGCTGCAGGGCATCGCGCAGGCGATCCGAGCGCTCACCATTCTTATCCCTCCTCCGCTTGCGGGGGAGGGTGGTCGACGTAGTCGACCGGGTGGGGGCTGATGCCGCTCCCGGAAGTCCTCGCCATTCTCATGGTCGTTGCGGTGATCGGCGCACTGATGGCCGGCTATCCGGTGGCGCTGACGCTTGCCGGCGTGTCGCTGATCTTCGCCATGCTCGGACACATGCTCGGGGTCATGGGATTGGGGATTCTGGGTGCATTACCGCAGCGCATTTTCGGCGTGATGACCAACGATGTGCTGCTAGCGATCCCGCTGTTCATATTCATGGGCGTAATGCTCGAACAATCGCGCATCGCGGAAAACTTGCTCGAGCGCATCGGGCGCCTGTTCGGTTCGATGCGAGGCGGCCTGGGATATTCCGTCGTGCTGGTCGGCGCGCTGCTGGCGGCCTCGACCGGCATCGTCGGCGCGACAGCCGTGACCATGGGCCTGATCATGCTGCCGGCCATGATGCGGCATGGCTACGATCCTCGGCTCGCCGCCGGTACGGTGGCGGCTTCCGCCACGCTGGCGCAGATCATTCCGCCATCGACCGTGCTGGTTGTGCTCGGCGATCAGCTCAACAATGCCTATCAGGCCGCGCAACTCGCGCAGGGAAAATTCGCGCCCAATGTGATCTCGGTGAGCGACCTATTCGCCGGTGCGATCCTGCCCGGCCTCCTGCTGGTCGTTCTTTATCTTGCGTATCTGATCGCGGTGGCTGCGATGCGCCCGATGAGCTGTCCTGCGGTCAACACGGCCAGCGGAGCTCTATCAATCAGTCTGCTCGAGTCATTGCTCGCGCCGATCCTGCTCATCGCTGCAGTGCTCGGCTCGATCCTCTACGGCATCGCGACACCGACCGAAGCGGCGAGCGTTGGCGCCGTCGGCGCGATTCTGCTCGCCGCGCGCAAGGCACGCCTGCGCGACCTGATGCGGCCGGTAGTCGACAAGACGACGCAGATCACCGCCATGATTTTCCTCATTTTGATCGGCGCCACGCTGTTCAGCCTGGTATTCCGCGCGCTCGGCGGCGACCTCACGGTCGAGCGCGCGCTCACCAACCTGCCGGGCGGCGTCAACGGCGCGCTGCTCGTGGTGATGCTGGCGATCTTCCTGCTCGGCTTCGTGATGGACGCCTTCGAAATCATCTTCGTGGTGGTGCCGATCGTGGCGCCGGCGCTGTTGAAGATGCCCGGCGTCGATCCGGTCTGGCTCGGCGTCATGATGGCGGTGAACCTGCAGACGTCCTACATGCACCCGCCGCTCGGGCCGACGCTGTTCTTCCTGCGCGGCGTGGCGCCGCCCGAGATCACCACGCGGCACATCTACGTCGGCATCATTCCGTTCGTACTGATCCAGATTTTCGCACTGGTAGTACTGTGGTCCGTCCCCGGGCTTGCGACAGTGCTGCCGCATGCGCTTTATGGACGGTGAGCCTAGTCGCCCGCTTCAACCAATTTGAAAGGATTTGGTGATTCGCTTTCGTCGCCAACGACTGGCGAGGGAGGCAATCATGGCTGCGAAGGAGATTTCGGTAAAGAAGTATGTTGTGAGGCTGAGCGGCGAGGAGCGCGAACGGCTTGAAACGCTGATCCGGAAGGGAAAGAGCCCGGCGCGCCGGGTGCTGAAGGCGCGGATCTTATTGAAGGCCGATGTCTCGGAAGCCGGCAAAGGGTGGAGCGACAACCGGATCATCGAAGCTCTGGAAACCAGCCCATCCATGGTTTACCGGGTACGCAAGCAACTGGTGGAAGAAGGCTTCGAGGCGGTATTGAGCCGCAAGCCGCGCGCGATGCCTGCCGTTGCTCGGATTTTCGACGGCGAGAAGGAGGCCAAGCTGATTGCCTTGGCCTGTTCCAAGCCGCCCAAGGGACGCGCACGCTGGACCTTGCGGTTGTTGGAGAACAAGGTCGTGGAACTCGGCATCGTCGATCGTGCCAGCGACAGCACAATCGGGCGTGCGCTCAAAAAAACACTCTTCAGCCCCATCGCCGCCAGCACTGGGTCATCCCGCCGAAGGCCAACAGCGCGTTCGTAGCCGCTATGGAAGACGTGTTGGCCGTCTACACGCGGCCACGCGACGGCGATTGTCCGCTGGTTTGCCTTGACGAGACCTCGAAGCAACTCATTGCCGAAATGCGCGTGCCGATCCCGATGAAAGCGGGACGCCCGGCCCGTTTCGATTACGAGTACGAGCGCAATGGTACTGCCAATCTCTTCATGATGTTTGCTCCGCTTGAAGGCTGGCGTCATGTCAAGGTCACAGATCGCCATACCGCCGTGGATTACGCTCACGTCTTGAAAGACTTGGCCGACACCCACTTCGCGCACGCCAAGACCATCGTTCTGGTCCAGGACAATCTCAGCACCCACAGCAAGGCTTCACTCTACGAAGCCTTTCCGGCCGTCGAAGCCCGGCGCTTGGTCGAGCGCTTCGAATGGCACTACACTCCAAAACACGGCAGTTGGCTCGATCTGGCCGAATCCGAACTCGGCGTCCTGACGTCCCAGTGCCTCGATCGCCGCATCCCCGACAAACAAACCCTCACCGACGAAATCGCCGCCTGGGAGCACGACCGCAATGCCAACCACACCAAGACCGACTGGCAATTCACCACCAAAAATGCCCGCATCAAACTTAAGCATCTATACCCTGCAATCTGATTGAATCAGCCGACTAGCCCGCCGCCGGCCAGAACCGCTCGGCGGCGATCCAGATCCACACCGCGCCCGCGAGCACCAGCGACAGCAAAATGGCGGCGGAGCCCATGTCTTCGATACGCTTGGGGCCGGGTCGCTGTCGCGGGTGATGCGGTCGCCGAGCTTTTCGACCGCGGTGTTGAGCAGTTCGACGATGAGGATGAACATCAACGTGCCGATCAGCGCCAGACGTTTGCCGGCATCCGCGGTCAGAAAGGACGCGAGCGGCCCTCCGATCGCCAGCGCCACCAGCTCTTCGCGGAACGCCTGTTCCGATAGCGCCGCCGCGACGAGGCCATGCCAGCTATTGATGGCCGCCCGCCAAAGTCGCTTCACGCTATTCTTCCAAATCGCGAGCCCGCTCGGCGCAAACTACGCGGGCTCATTTGGCCAGTCTATTCCACACCGTGGCGCGGGTTGTGTATAAGGGCTCTGCATGAAAGCCGCGGAGATGTTCAGCCTGCAAGGCCGCGTGGCGCTGGTGACCGGCGCCTCCAGCGGGCTGGGCACGCAATTCGCCAAGGCGCTCGCCGATAACGGCGCCGCGGTTGCGCTGGTAGCGCGGCGGGCCGACCGGCTCCTGGACTTGCAGCAATCGATCGAGGCTGCCGGCGGCCGTGCCTTCGCCATCGAGGCTGACGTCACCGACCGCGCCGCCATGGTGGGCGCCTTTGACGCCGCCGAACAGGCATTCGGCACCGTCACCATTTTGGTCAACAATGCCGGTATCGCGCAGTCGTCCCGCCGCGCCATCGAGGTGACGGCGGAGGAGTGGCGCAAGGTGCTGAGCGTCGACCTCGATGCCGTCTTCTATAACGCGCAGGAAGCGGCGCGCCGCATGCTGGCGGCCAACAAAAAGGGCGCCATCGTCAACATCGCCTCGGTGCTCGGTTTTGGCGTGTCGAAGGGCGTCGCGGCTTACGCCGTTGCCAAGGCCGCCGTGGTGCAGACCACCAAAGCATTGGCCGTGGAACTCGCCTTCAAGGGCGTGCGCGTCAACGCCATCGCGCCCGGCTGGTTCGTCACCGAGATCAACGACAAATATCTCACCGGCGAAGCGGGCGACGCGCTCAAGCGCGCAATTCCGATGGGCCGCTTCGGCAAGGACGGCGATCTCGACGGCGCGCTGCTGCTGCTCGTCTCCGACGCCGGCAGCTACATCACCGGCGCGACCATCGTCGTCGATGGCGGCCAGGTGGTGATGATTTCAGGGTAAGGAACGAAAATGGACTTTACGCTCTCTCCCGAAATCGAATCCATCCGCCTGCGCGTGCGCGACTTCGTGGCCGAGCACGTGCTGCCGCTCGAAGCCGATCCGGCCAATTTCACCGAGCATGAGAACATCCCGGCCGAGCGGCTGGCGCCGGTGCGCGAGAAAGCCAAGAAAGCCGGTCTGTGGGCGCCGCAGGTTCCCAAAGAGTTCGGCGGCATGGGCCTGCCGATCGTGGGCTGGGCGGCGATCTACGAGGAAGCGGCGCGTTCGATCTTCGGTCCGCTCGCCATCCACTGCATGGCGCCCGACGACGGCAACATGAACCTTCTCGCCAAAGCCGGCACGCCCGCGCAGAAGGAAAAATGGCTGCGCCCCATCGCCGAAGGCAAGGTGCGCTCGGCCTTCGCCATGACCGAGCCGCATCCCGGCTCCGGTTCCGATCCCGGCATGATGCTCACCCGCGCCGAGAAGAAGGGCGACCGCTACATCATCCGCGGCCACAAGTGGTTCATCACCGGCGCCGAAGGCGCCCACCATTTCATCCTGATGGCGCGCACCTCGGACGAGCCGCGCCGCGGCCTCACTGCGTTCCTCTATCACAAGGATCAGCCCGGCTGGCGCATCCTGCGCCGCATCCCGATCATGGGACCGCACGAGCACGGCGGCCATTGCGAGATCGAATATGACGGGTTGGAGATTCCGGAAGAAAACATCCTGCTCAAAGTCGGCGACGGTCTGCGCGTCACGCAGATCCGGCTCGGGCCGGCGCGCCTGACGCATTGCATGCGCTGGCTCGGCTTCGCCAAGCGCTGCATGGAGATCGCGCAGGAATACGTCGAGAAGCGCGACGCCTTCGGCACCAAGCTCGCCAGCCGCGAGGGCATCCAGATCAAGCTCGGCGAGGTGGCGCACCAGATCGAGATCGGCCGCCTGCTCACCATGCACGCGGCCTGGAAGCTCGATCAGGGCGACCGCGCGCGCAAGGAAGTGTCGATGGCCAAAGTGCAGGTCGCCGACGCGCTGCACCAGGCGTCCGACGTGGCGATCCAGCTCAACGGCGCGCGCGGCTATTCCAAGGACACCATCCTGGAATGGGTCTACCGCTACGCCCGCGCGGCGCGCCTCGTCGACGGCGCTTCCGAAGTGCACAAGATGGTGCTGGCGCGCTTCATGCGCGAAGAGGGCCGCGATTTCTGGAAGTGGGGGTAATCAGCCCCGTGCCACCGCGATTTCCAGCGGGAAGTCGTCGCAGATCTCGTGCCCTGCTTCGGTGACGATATAGGTGTGGCCGAGGAAAATGCCGAACAGGCCGTCCGGCGTGATTGGATTGGGCTCCGCCATGATCACCATGCCGGGCTTGAGCACTTCCTCGAATTTCTCGGCGGAGACGTGCTCGGCGACGACGTGCGGCTTGTCGGTGACGAGGTCGATGCCGTGCGTCTGCGTCGGTCGCGATTGATAGCCTTTGTCACGGAAGAATTTGCTAGCGGTGCGCATGGCTTCCACCGGCTTGCCCGGCGCGATCTCGGCCACGATGCGCCGATAGCCGGGGAGCGTGATGTCGTTCCAGAAGTTCCTCACCATGTCGGTAGGCTCGCCGACGCAGATGGGTGAGCCGATCTGCGCCGTGTAGCCGCGATAGCCGGCGGCGAGCTCCATATTGATGATGTCGCCCTTCTGCAGCACGCGCGCCGACGGGCGCGGATTGCCGAAAATCATCGAAGGGTTCGCCATCGGCGTCGAACCGATGATCAGAAAGTCGATATCGCCGCCGCCATCCATGATGGCAGCGCCCGCGGCCGCGCGCAGCTCATATTCTTTCACGCCGGGCCGCGCGCGCGCAACCATCGCCTCCATGGCCTTTTGGCAGAGCACGCCCGCCTTGCGCACACAGTCGAGTTCCTCGGCGCTGTGGGTCGACAGCAACTCGTGCAGAAAGCCCTTGGTGAAGACGAGTTCCGCATCCGGCATATTCTCGCGCAGAACGTTGTATTGGTTCACCGGCAGATAGTCGGCATGCCGCGGATCGATCTCCATGAGGCCGATGCGGCCGCGATCGAGTTTGAGTTCGCGCAGGCGCTCGACCATGATGTCGGCATAACGGCCGTTACGGCTGTGGCGCACGTCCTTGACCGCGACCCCCACCTGCCGGCGCACGGCTTCGGCGTGTGTGCCGCCCATGGAGTAGATCAGCGTAGGGTCGCCTTCGTGCGGGACCAGCACGTAGCTCGACAGCGCGTGCCATTCCCAATGGCCGGTCAGCCACAGCATGCCGCCGCCGAAGCTCCAATGGCTGGGGCCGCCGGGAACGATGACCGCATCAAGCTTGTGCTCGCGCATTTTCCCGCGCAACGCACGATAGCGCCGCTCGTATTCGGCCTTGGAGAACTGCTCCCACACCGCGTCGCGGTAATAGGGCGTGTCGCGCATATTGGCAAAGGGCAGCGACTGGTCGAGCTTGGTGCGCACGACTTCCCACGGCTGTGGGCCGATGCGAGGCGGAATGATGGTCATGGTCGGGTTCTCAACGTTGATGCTTGGCGCAAACGGCGCACAAAAACCCGCCGGGCTAGTCTAGGACCGGCCCGGCGCATCGCCTCAGTTCAGTCGACCGCTTTGATATTGGCTTTCTTGGCGAGTTCGACCGTCGCGTCGAAGTCTTCTTTGAAGAACTTCGCGAATTCCGCGGAGCTGATCTGCGCCGGTTCGACGCCAAGCTTCGCCAGTTTTTCCTGCACCGCAGGTATCTTCAGCGCTTGTTCGGTCACGTCGTGAAATTTCTGCACGACGGCGGGCGGGGTCTTGGCCGGCGCCGAGATGCCGTTCCAGAAGCGGAACACGGCGCCGGGATAGCCGGCTTCGACGACTGATGGGACGTTCGGCAGCAGCGGCACGCGCTTGGGCGCGCTCACCGCTAGAATGGTGAGCTTGTCGCTATGCAGCGCGGTGGCCGCCGCCGCCAACGGGATGAAATAAAAGTCGATATTCCCGTTCATCACCTGCACCAGGCCGCCTTCCTTGAACGGCACATGGCGGACGTCGACGTTCGCGGCGAGGCGGAATCGCTCGGCCGCCATATGCGAGGAAGAGCCGATGCCCGCCGAGGCGAATGTCAGCGTGCCAGGCTTAGCCTTGGCGGCGTTGACAAGATCGGCCACCGTCTTGAAGCCGCTCTTGACTGAAGCGACCAGAATATTCGGCGAAGTGCCGAGCAACACCACCGGAACGAAATCTTTGTTGGGATCATACGGCAACTTGCTGTGCAGAACGCTTTCGGTCGCCATCGATGACGAACTGGTCGCCAGCGTATAGCCGTCCGGCTCGGATCTAGCCACGGAACCAAAGCCGACCGCCCCGCCGGCGCCGGGCTTCAAATCGATGACCACCGGCTGGCCGATCAGTTGCGATACCTCGTCCATCACTACGCGTGTGACCGTGTCCGAGGCACTGCCTGCCGGATACGGGCTGATCACATGGATGGGTCTATTCGGATATTGCTGCGCATTCGCCGACGCGATGGCGGCGACCAGGATTGCGCTCGCTAGCAGCGGTTTGAGAACCTTCGTCATGTTTCAATCTCGACATTCTCGGCTTGGCCAATGGGAATCGCGACGGAGTCCGCGGTCCGGCCATGCTGGTGGCGTTTGAGTGCAAGCGTCATTGCATAAGCCATTCGCGCTGGCAACGACCGCACTATCTAAATACCAGCACTAATTCCGATAGCTCGGGTCGATATTGTCGAGCACGCGCAAATAGGCCGGCCAGTCGGCGCTGCCGCGCCCGCTATCGTGGTGCTGGAATTGCTCGGCGACCTTGGCGCAGACCTCAGCCGGAATCTCGATGAGCTCGCTGCCGGTCGCTTCCATCTTCAGCTGAATATCACAGGCGGTGAGCAGATATTTCATCAGCACGAAAGCCTCGCGCGCGGTCTTGCCGACCGTGAGCATGCCGTGATGCTGCAAGATCAAAGCGCGGTTCTGTCCCAGCGCTTGATTGATACGAGCGCGCTCGTCGAAGTCCTCGGTGATGCCTTCATACTTGTGATAGCCGACGCGCTTGTAGAAACGCAGCGCCTGTTGCGAGATCATGCGCAGGCCGTGCTTGAGGCCCGACAGCGCCACACCGTTCTCGGTGTGCACGTGCACCGCGCAATTGACGTCCGCGCGCGCGCTCAGCACGCCGCCGTGCAACGTGAAGCCGGGGCGGTTGACGCCGGACTTTTCATCGAGGTCGAGGTCCATGCTTACCTTCACGAGGTTTGATGCGGTCACCTCGGTGTAGAGCAACTCGTGCTTCTTCATGAGGAAATTACGCGGCTCGCCCGGCACCCGCATGGAGGAGTGATTGTAAATCACGTCATCCCAGCCGTAGTGCGCGAGCAGACGATAGACCGCGGCGAGGTCGACGCGCGCCTGCCATTCCTCAGGCGATACACCGGTGGGTTTCATATCGGCCAATTTGGTCGGCTTGTTCATGACATTTTCTCCCTGACTGTTATTTGTACTATACCGCATCCGGACGGGCATTTCACCGCGCAAGCTGTGCGGCTATGCTTCATGCGATTTCGGCGCTTTTCTCCGCTTTCAGGACGCGAAAATGACGGCACCAATTCCGATTCGCATGGGCGGCTATGGGCCGCCGACCACCGGTTTTTCCAAGGCGCTGAAATTCATCGGCGACAAATTACAAGGCCAGTTCGGCGACAGCATCGCCATCGACTACGTCTGGAACATCATGGACCACGGCCACAAGGCCGAGGACATCCTCACGCTGGTCGAGAACGGCGAGATCACGCTCGGCTATCAGTCGTCGAGCTATTTGACCGACCGGGTGCCGGAACTGGGCTTCGTCGACTTGCCATTTCTGTTCGCCAGCAACGCGCAGGCGCGCGCGTCCATGGACGGCGAGCTGGGCGCCTACCTCGTGCGCAAGACGGAAGAGAGGATCGGTTACCGCATCCTCGGCTGGTTCGAGAACGGATTCCGTCACATCTCTAACCGGCTGCGTCCGGTGCATGTGCCGGCAGACCTTAAAGGAATGAAGATCCGGGTGCTGCCGAGCGAGATCCAGCGTCGTACCTTCGAACTGCTCGGCGCTATCGCCATGCGCATGGACCTCACCGAGGCCATCGCCATGATCAAGGCCGGTACCCTCGACGCGCAGGAGAATCCGCTCGCCAACACCGTCACCTACGGCGTGCACAAATTCCACAAGTTCCACACGCTGACGTATCACTTCTACATTTCGCGGCCGGTGTTTCTGCATCGCGCCTCGTTCGACGGCTGGCCGGACGACCTGAGGCGCGCCGTGCGGAATGCCGTCACGGCGGCAGTCGCTTTCCAACGCAAATTGGCGATCGAGGAACACGAGCAGTCGCGCAAGATTATCGAGGAGGCCGGCTGCGAAATTGTCGAACTGACGCCGCAGGAGCACGACGCCTTCGTCGCCGCTGTCGCGCCGCTCGTGGCCGACGCGCGCCAGATGTATGGGGAGGCGATGTTCAAAATGGTGGCAAAGGGCTAGCCTTCACATTCGCCTGAGCACAGGCGGGTGAAACATGGATACGCAAACGCCTGCCACGGACAACAGCGCTTGGAATCCCGGTTTGGACTCCGAGCTGCCGCGCGAGTATCAGCCGCTCGCGACCGTCTTCCGCAACGAGAACGTTTCGACCGGCATCGCAAAAGCGTTCGAGCTCAGCGAATACTGTGGTCTGCCGGCGCACGAGCTGGTCGCGTTCCGCCCGGAGCGCCTGATCGTCCACGAATTGCTCATCCACGTGACCACCGGCGTGTCCGTCCCCGACGGCCGCGACTACGAGGACCTGGGCCGAAACTTCCGCGCGATCGCCGCCACCATTCTCGATCGTTACATCGCGCCGCATCGCGCGGATATCGCGCGCCGGTTCGAGCAGGTGAGGCGCGATGCATCGGCTAAGATCGAAAGAGCGCTTGCCGAAGCCTTCGCCGAACCGAAGCCGGCGGTCGAACCCGGCGAAGGACGCTGGTGGCGCCGGCTGTTTGCCGTCGAGCGGCAGAATAAGCCACAGCATCCGGTGGAGACGCCCGCGGACCGCGACCGCCGCGTCGTCGCCGACTGGCGGAAAAAATCGTTGGCCGCCGGCGACCGGTTGGACGAAGCCTGCTTCGATGCGCTGACCCGGATCGCGACCGGGGTGATGAGCCGGCGCGGCCGGCTGGTTGGCGACCGCGCATTGCTCACCGAGCTCGCAGTGACCTTGGTCGGCAACGACTACGGCAGCGAAGTCATCGGCGAGAGCATTGCCCCCTTTGTCGACGAAGCGATCGCTTGCGAAGGCTACCGGTCGCTGCCACGTCAGGAGCGGCCGGTCGTCATGAACGTCAAGGGCGCCTCGGCGTCGGGCAAGAGCACGATGCGGCCCCTGCAGAAGACTCTGGCCGGCAAGCTCAACTTCCCTTGGGACGAGTTCGCGCTGATCAGCCCGGACATCTGGCGCAAGTTTCTGCTCGACTACGGCTCGCTCGGTCGCGCCTACAAATACGCCGGCACTCTGTCGGGGCACGAAGTCGAGATCGTCGACAAGAAGCTCGACCGCCGCATGGCGGCGCGATCCGCCCGGGGCGAAATGCCGCATCTCCTGATCGACCGCTTTCGCTTCGACAGTTTCGAGCCGGAGCTAGAAGGAAAAGGATCGACCAAACTGCTCACGCGTTTCGGCAATCTCGTCTACATGTTTTTCATGATCACGCCGCCCGAGATGACGGTCGAGCGCGCGTGGATCCGCGGGCTCAAGGTCGGCCGCTATAAGGCAGTCGACGATCTGCTCGCACATAACGTCGAGGCCTATACCGGCATGCCCGAATTGTTTTTCACCTGGGCGTTGAGCGCCGGAAAAGAGGTTCACTACGAGTTTCTCGATAACAGCGTCGCAGAAGGCCGCCCGCCGCGCACGGTGGCATTCGGCTGGAACGGCGAGATGAACGTGCTCGACATCAAGCGTATGCTCGACATCGAACGGTTCCGGAAAATCAACATCGGCGCGCAAAAGCCCGAGGAGGTCTACGCCAACGAGAACCTGGCGCCCGAATACAACGTGGATTTTCTCAAGCGCTGCGCGCGCTGGATTCCGGCGATCAATTTTGCCGATTACGAAACGGGCCAGGTCTACGCGCGGCTGCAGCGCGGAAAATGGGTGTGGCGCGACGAGGCGCGCTTTGCCGAGATGCTGAAAAATCCCGACGCGAGAGCCGGCCTGCAGGCGGTCGCGCCGAAGGCCTACGAACCGAACGCCGCGCCCGAACAAAAGCCTATGGATGTGGCCTTCGAGAAGGCGCACACGCTTGGAGCGTGGGGCGAGACGGCGCGCGCTGCAGTTTAGGAGCCTGCATCGCTCTTCAATACGCCGCCGTCACGATTTCAGAAATCGATTGCTGAACCCGACATAGCCGCTGATCGCCATGAGGCCGTAGAGCAGCCAATTGAGATCGTCGTTGGTCGTATCCGGCAGAACTAGTGCGCCAATTCCGAAACACAACGACGCCATCAGAACTACTTGGCGCCAAGGCACCTTGAACTTCCGCTTGACCGGTTGTTCGCGCTCGTGCCATTCGTCATGGGCGGACGGGGATATGATTTCCTTGTGCAAACGCGCCAATTGCTCGGCGGACGTATCGGCAAAAACGGGCGCCACCCTGGGCGTTTCGGCGAAAACAGGCATTGCGTGGGGGGCCGGAACATCGCGTTTCGGTTCCGCGCCCAACCGCTGCGTCTGAAGAGCAGTGCGCCGTCCGAAGGATTTTTGGCCGATCATTGCCTGCGATCCATAATCGCCCAACTGTGAAATAGAGAGTTTAACGGCCAATTATTGGGCGCGCCGAAAGATGCTTAACGCTCCCGAAAGCATGACGCCCACATCGAAATCGTAGGATTTACGCCGCTGAAACCACTGCTCCGGTAGACAGGCCGGATGCAGACTTCGGCCGAACGTCCGATCGCGCTCGCGGTGCGCGGGCTTTCCAAACGCTTCGACCGGCCCGCGGTCGATGCACTCGACCTCACCATCTATAGCGGTGAATTCTATGCGCTGGTTGGCCCCAACGGCGCCGGCAAGACGACAACTTTGCGTATGGTGATCAGCTTGCTGCGCCCCGATGCCGGCTCGATTGTGATCGATGGCATCGATGCGCTCGCCGATCCCGTGGCGGCCAAGCAGATCACCGCCTGGCTGTCCGACGAGCCAATGATCTACGACAAGCTCACGCCGTTCGAATATCTCGAATTCGTCTCCGGCCTCTGGTGCATCGATACCAAGCCGGCGGAAGCGCGTGCGCGCGAATTGATCGGCTGGCTCGGCCTCGAGCCTCACGCGCATGAGCGCTGCGAAGGCTTCTCCAAGGGCATGCGGCAGAAGGTGGCACTGGCCGGCGCGCTGGTGCACGACCCCAGGCTCATCATCCTCGACGAGCCATTGACCGGCCTCGACGCCGGTTCCGCCCGCATGGTGAAGACCGTGCTGCGCGAGCGCGTAGCTGCCGGCGGCACGGTGATCATGACCACGCATATCCTCGAAGTCGCCGAGCGCATGGCCGACCGCATCGGCGTCATCGCCAACGGCCGGCTGATCGCCGAGGGCACGCTCGACGAATTGCACCACAAGACGGGGAAAACCGCGACCAGCCTCGAAGACACCTTCCTTACGCTGGTGGCCGAGCCGGTCGTCGCCGCGTGAGCAATCCTGCGACATTGGCATGGCTCGCCGGCCACGAGCTACGGCTCGGCTGGCGTGACTGGGTCGCGCTGATGACGGCGGGCCGGCGCAGCCGCGCGCGCACGGTCGCCATCGCGCTGATCGTGTTCGGCGCCTTCATGCACCTGTTCGCCTATTGGATCGTCGCCGGCTATGCCGACGCCACGGTCACGGCCGGCACTGCGACGCTGGTCGGCATCACCGGCACGTTGGTGTTGTCGTGGTCGCTGCTGCTGTCGCAGGCCATGGAATCGGTTACCCGCGCGTTCTATGCGCGCTCCGACCTCGATTTGATCCTGACCTCGCCGGTGTCGGCGCGCAAAGTGTTTGCCGTGCGCATGGGCAGCATCGCCGCTGCGGCGGTCATGATCGCCGTGCTGCTCGCCGCGCCGTTCATCAATGTGCTGGCGCTGCGCGGCGGCGCGCGCTGGCTCGCCGCCTATGGCGTTGTCGCCGGCATGGGCGCGGTGGCGACGGCGGTTGCGCTCGCACTCACCATCGCGCTTTTTCGCTTGATCGGCGCCAAGCGCACGCGGCTGATCGCGCAGATCGTTGCGGCGGTGATCGGCGCCGCCTTCGTCATCGGTTTGCAGATTGTCGCGATCTTTTCGTCCGGAAGCATCTCGCGCTTCGCCGCCTTGCAGTCGCCATGGATGCTGGCGCAGGCGCCGGACACGCACAGCGCCTTCTGGTGGCCGGCGCATGCCGTGCTCGGCGACCTTCACGCGCTCGCTGCCGTCGTGGTGGCGAGTTTCGCATTGCTGGCCGGCGCGATCGCGCTGTTCTCCGGCCGCTTTGGCGAGCATGCCATGGCCGCGGCGAGCATCGGTAGCGCGGTGGTACGCCAGCGCAGTCCGCTTGGTTTCCGCCGCCGCTCGCCGATGCGCGTGCTGCGGCAGAAGGAGTGGACGCTGCTCGCGCGCGATCCCTGGTTGGTCTCGCAGACGCTGATGCAGATTCTTTATCTGCTGCCGCCCGCGCTTCTCCTGTGGGTCACCTTTCGCGATGCCGCTGGCTCTTATGTCGTTTTGATTCCCGTGATGGTGATGGCGGCCGGCCAACTCGCCGGCGGCTTGGCCTGGCTGTCGATCTCGGGCGAGGACGCGCCCGATCTGATCGCCAGCGCACCGATCCGCGCCGGCCGCGTGCTGCGGGCCAAGATCGAGGCGGTGATCGGCACGATCGCGCTGGTGTTCGCGCCGATCGTGGCGGTGCTCGCTTTCGATTCGCTGTTTGCCGCTTTCGTCTCGGCGCTCGGCATCCTGACCGCGGCGGGTGCGGCCACGCTCATCCAGATCTGCTTCCGCACCCAGGCCCGGCGCAGTCAGTTCCGCCGCCGTCAGACCTCCTCACGCATAGCAACCTTCGCGGAAGCATTCTCATCGATCGCCTGGGCGGCGACCTCGGCATTGGCGGCGGCAGCGAGCTGGACGGCGCTCGGTCCCGCGCTGATCGCCGTCGGCATTCTGATCGGCGTGCGGATCATCAGCCCTAAATCCTAGGCGTAAGCTGCGCGGAAGCGCTGGCGCGCCACCAAGACCCCGACCACCATCAGATTGAGGATGTTCGAGCCGATGCCGGCGGCGAAGGCGGGCGCGTAATAGCCGAAATGGTCGTACAGCAGGCCGGCGAGCCAGCCGCCCGACGCCATGCCGAGGCCGCTGAACAGCAGCAAAGTCGGAATCCGCCACGACGCCTCCGAGGCCGGGAACAATTCGCGCAACGCCAGCACGTAGGCCGGGATGATGCCGGAAAAGCCGAGGCCGAATGCGGCGGCCACGGTGAACAGGCCGACCGTATCCTGCGTGAGCAAGAACGAAGTCATGGCCGCCGCTTGCCAGGCCGACCCGATCAGCACAGTGGCCAGCCCGCCGATGCGGTCGGAGATCGCGCCCCAGATCTGCCGGCTCAGGAACGCGGTGCCGAGCAGCACCGACAGCATCAGCGCGCCGACCGAGCGCGCGATGCCGAGATCGCTGCAGAAAGCCACCAGATGGCCCTGCGGCATCGCCATGGGGATGCAGCACAGCACCGCCGCGGCGCACATCATCGCGAACACCACATTGGGCGGCCAGCCGAGCACGCGGGCTTTTTCGCGGGTGCTGCCTGACGCCGCGGCCGGATGGACCTCTTCCGGCGGATGGCGGAAATAAATTGCCGCCAGCGGCACGACGACGACGATCTCGGCCACCGCGTACCACAGCATCGTCTGCCGCCAGCCGAATCCGGCGATGACGCGCTCGAACACCGGCGGCCACAGCGCGCCGGCGAGATAGCTGCCGCTCGAAATCAGCGCCAGCGCCGAACCGCGCCGGCGATCGAACCAGCGGCTGACATAGATGTAGATCGGCGCATTGATGCCGCCGAGCCCGATCAGGCCGATGAACAGCCCGTGCCCGATCCACAGCGGCCAGGGCGGGCCGAAGGTCGAGAGCGTCAGGCCCATCGCGATCATCAGCGCGCCGAACATCACAGTCCAACGCGTGCCGATCCGGTCCGCGATGCGGCCCATCACGATGCCGCCGACACCGGAGCCAAGCCAGGCGAGCGCCGAGGCGAGCGCGGGGATCGAACGCATGCCGCCGACTTCGGCGGCGATATCCTTAAGCGCCACCGCAGTGATCCAGGCGGCGCCGAACGACATGCCCATGATACAGAGCGCCACGCTGGCCACGACCCAGGAGGCTCGGCTCTCGATCGACGACGAAGGGGATTGCAGCATTCAAAGGGGACCCGGCGGACGCACCCTTTTACAGACCGCACAAGATTTGACCACCCGCGCGCGCGTCAGGGCTGCCCTGTCTGCTGCATTGCAAAAGACGGTGATGGAACCAGCTATACGCCGAACGGATAGGTGTCCGGCAGTCCTTCGAGTTCCTCGGTCTTGAACGGCGTCACTGCTTTTGTTTCATCGAACCAGATATATTCGTCGAACTGCCGCGGTAGCACCGCCTCGAAATAATGGCTGGCGAGTTCGGACTCCGGCCGATAGATCACGCCGATCGCGCGTTCGAGCCGCGGTTCCATGAGGCCGCGCGCAGGGGCGCTCGTCCGGTCGCGCAAGCCGAGCATAAAGCGCGGCACGCCCGCTTCGTGGCATAGTTTTTCGTAGGAATTCTCCAGCGCCGGGCGCACGCGCTTGATTTCCATCGGGCCGTCCCAGTCGGAGGCCGCCGCCACCGTGCCGTGATCGGTGCCGAAGCCGATCGCGTAACAGCTGTCGCCGAATTTCTTGCGGGCAAGTTGGCCGATATTGAATTCGCCGCGCGCCGACATTTCCGTCGCCGCGGCGTCGCCCACGTGCGAGTTGTGCGCCCAGACGATGGTCTTGCTGCGCGGGCCATGATGCGCCAGCAGCGTCTGCAGGGTTTCGAACATGTGTCCGTCGCGCAGATTCCAGGATGCGCGCGAGCCGTAATACATGATGCGGTAATAGCGCTCGGCATTGGCGACCAGGCGGGCATTCTGCACGGCGTCGAGGAAGCGCTCGCCGTCGTGACCGGCATAGGCGTGCTGCTTGCCCATGAGGTCCTTCAGCGCGCGCACGACGCCTTCCTCGCAGGTCGGATAGGTGCCGTTGAGCGCGGCATGGCCGTAAGTCGCCGGGTCCGCCTGCCACGGGGTCAGGCAGCCATAGCGTTCGCGCGCGATCTTCGCCGCCGCCGGATCGACCTCGTCGAGATATTCGAGCACGAAGCGGATCGAAGCGTAGAGGCTGTAGAGATCGAGACCGTGGAAGGCCACCCGGCTTTCCGGCTTCAACGCGGCATTGTGCTCGCGCAGCCAATCGACGAAGTCGCGCACTTCGTAATTGCGCCACATCCAGGTCGGGAAACGGGCGAACGCCGTCCATTCCGAGGGGGGATACTCGCGGTGCCTCACATAATGATCGATACGCGCAGCATCGGGCCAATCACCTTCGATGGCGATGAAATTGAAGCCTTTCTTCAGAATCAGTTCGCGCGAGATCGCCTCGCGCATCCGGTAGAACTCGGAGCTCCCGTGGGTGGCTTCGCCCAGCAGCACGACGCGCGCGTCGCCGATGCGCCTGAGGAGGCCTGAAAGATCGGCGCTCTCGATCGAGTCGAACGCTTCGGCGGCGTTCGCGATCGCTCGCTCCAGCGGCTGCTCGCGCAGCTTGACGACGCGGCGCGCCTCTTGCGCCGGCGCCTCCCATCCTTCCTGGCCGAGCAGCGGCACGAAGCGCACGTCGGCGAGATCCTCACGGCGGTAATCGTTTTCGGAAACACGGGTGACGCGCACAAGCTCCTGTGCGCGCGCGTCGCTGCCGACTGGAATCACCAGCCGCCCGCCGACCTTGAGCTGCATGCGCAGCGAATCCGGAATTTTCGGGCCGCCGGCCGCCACCACGATGGCGTCATAGGGCGCGTGCTCGGGCCAGCCGCGCGTGCCGTCGCCGTGCAGAACATGCACGTTGTCGTAGCCTTGCTCGGCAAGCGCCGCGGCGGCTTTTTCCGCAAGCTGCCCGATGCGTTCGACGCTATAGACGTCGCGCGCGATTTCGCCGAGCACGGCGGCCGCGTAGCCGGAGCCGGTGCCGATTTCGAGTACCGTCTCTCCGCCCTCGAGCGCCAGCGCCTCGATCATCAGCGCGACGATATACGGCTGCGAGATGGTCTGACCCTCGGCGATCGGCAGCGGCGAATCTTCATAGGCGAATTCACGCAAGTGGGCGGGCAGAAAGGCCTCGCGCTTAACTTTGCGCATCGCCTTGAGGACATTGTCGGATCGCACGCCGCGCGCGGCGATATGGTGCTCCACCATCTCGTCGCGGAGCCGGCCGAAGTCGAATTCAGGTTTGCGTTTTGCGATCGCAATGTTGGAAAGCTAGCCGAATTGGCGTCCGGCCGCATTGACCCGCGTCAACCGGGGAGCGTCAATTCGACTGCTGCATTGCGCCAAAATGCGTAAAACAGCGCCCGGCCGAAATTTCCTTCCAGCCCGCAAGCTCACAACGAAATTGACCGCAGGCCCTTGCGGTGTAAGGTTTTCTTCGCTTATGCGGTTTTGCGTCCGACCGTCGCAGCCTATATGAGTGGTGCCGGGGCCACCGCTCTTATGGGCCCGCGGCGCCAGCCCAAGGCCACCTGATGACGCTCCGACCCGTCAGCCTCGACGACAAATACGATCTGGCGCAGGACCGCGTCCTGGTGACCGGCTATCAGGCGCTGATCCGCGCCTGCTTGATGCAGAAAGAGCGCGATCGCCGCGCCGGCCTCAACACCGCGGGCTATCTCACCGGCTATCGCGGCTCGCCGCTCGGCGGCCTCGACCAGCAATTCATGCGCGCCGGCCGGCAGCTCGCCGCCGCCGACGTCAAATTCCAGCCCGGCATCAACGAGGAACTTGCCGCCACCGCGCTGTGGGGCACCCAGCAGGCCGAACTGCGTGGCGAGGGCAAGTTCGATGGCGTGTTCGGCCTGTGGTACGGCAAGGGCCCGGGCGTCGACCGCTCCGGCGACGTCTTCCGCCACGCCAATCTCTCCGGTACCGCCAAGAACGGCGGCGTGCTGGCGCTGATGGGCGACGACCACACCGCGGAATCCTCCACCACCGCGCATCAGTCGGAATTCCATTTCGTCGACGTGATGATGCCGATCCTCAACCCGGGCGGCGTACAGGAGATCATCGATTACGCGCTCTATGGCTGGGCGATGTCGCGCTTCACCGGCGCCTGGACCGCGCTCAAATGCATGCACGAGACGGTCGAGTCGACCGGCGTGGTCGACGGCAGCCTCGAGCGCATCAAGCTCGTCATGCCGACCGATTTCCTAATGCCGGAAGGCGGGCTCAATATCCGTCTCGTCGACACCATCCTCGGCCAGGAAGCGCGCCTGCACGATTTCAAGCGCGACGCCATGCTCGCCTTCGTCCGTGCCAACAAACTCAACAAGATCGTCACCTCGGGTGGGCGCAATCCGAAGATCGGCGTTATTACCACCGGCAAGGCCTATCTCGACGTGCGCCAGGCGCTCGACGAGCTCGGCATCGACGAGGTGAAATGCAACGACCTCGGCCTGCGCCTGTTCAAGATCGGCTGCGTGTGGCCGATCGGCCGGCAGGAACTGGCCGAGTTCGCGCAGGGGCTCGACCTAATCATCGTGGTCGAGGAGAAGCGCTCGCTGATCGAAGTGCAGGTGCGCGAGGAGCTTTACGGCAGCGCCAACCAGCCGGTCTGCATCGGCAAAAAGGACGAGCAGGGCAATTGGCTGTTCCCGGTCAAGGGCGCGCTCGATCCCAACGATGTCGCCATCTGCATCGGCGAGCGGCTGCTGCGCCTGGGCGCCAATGACGAACTGGCGGCCAATGTCGCACGGCTGAAAGCGGCGCAGCGTGCGCTCAGCGAAACCGTCGATGTCGCCCAGCGCATTCCTTATTTCTGCTCGGGCTGCCCGCACAACACATCGACGCGCGTGCCGGAGGGCAGCCGCGCCTATGCCGGCATCGGCTGCCACTACATGGCGCAGTGGATGGAACGCAAAACGCTCGGCTATACCCAGATGGGCGGCGAGGGTGCGAACTGGATCGGCGAAGCGCCTTTCTCCAAGCGCGGCCACGTGTTCCAGAATCTGGGCGACGGCACCTACAATCACTCCGGCAATATGGCGATCCGAGCCGCCATCGCCTCCGGCGTGACCATGACCTACAAGATTCTGTTCAACGATGCGGTGGCGATGACCGGCGGGCAGGCCAATGACGGCGGCCTCACCGTCGATCAGATCGCACGCCAGGTCACCGCCGAAGGCGCCAAACGCGTCGTCGTCGTCACCGACGAGCCTTGGAAATATCCCAAGGACACCGACTGGCCGCGCGGCCTGACCGTGCACCACCGCGACGAACTGGACGCCGTCCAGCGCGACCTCGCCACCGTGCCGGGCGTGAGCGTTTTGATCTATGACCAGACCTGCGCTGCCGAGAAACGCCGCCGGCGGAAGCGCGGCACGTTTCCCGATCCCGACAAGCGCATGGTGATCAACGATCTGGTCTGCGAAGGCTGCGGCGACTGCGGCGTGAAATCGAATTGCGTGTCGGTGCAGCCGCTGATGACCGAATGGGGCCGCAAACGCACCATCGACCAGTCGAGCTGCAACAAGGATTACTCCTGCATCAAGGGCTTCTGCCCGTCCTTTGTCGTCGTGCACGGCGCCAAGCTGAAGAGGGGCGAGGGCGTCGCCGAGCCGGCGGATTGGACGGCACTGCCCGAGCCACGGCTGCCGCTCACCAACCACCCCTACAGCATCATCGTCACCGGCATCGGCGGCACTGGCATCGTCACCATCGGCGGTATCGTCAGCATGGCCGCGCATCTGGAAGGCAAGGGCGCCGGCGTTATCGACATGGCCGGCCTCGCGCAGAAGGGTGGCGCGGTCTACAGCCATATCCGCATCGCCAATACGCCGGACGAAATCCACGCTATCCGCGTCGCCGCCGGCGGCGCCGATCTGGTGCTGGGCGGCGACAGCGTGGTGGTCGGCACCAAGAAGGTGTTGGGCGCGATCAAGGCGGGCCATACGCGGGTCGTGGTCAATACCGCTGAATTCCTGCCTGGCGATTTCACCCGCAATGCCGACTATTCGCTGCCGGCCGAGCGGCTCAAGCGCACCATCGCCGGCGCCGCCGGGCCCGGTCAGAGTCATTTCGTCGATGCCAGCCGGCTCGCTACCGCGCTGCTCGGCAATTCCATCGGCGGCAACATGTTCATGCTCGGCTATGCCTATCAGGCGGGCGCGCTGCCGCTGTCGGCGGAGGCAATCGAAAAGGCGATTGAGATGAACGGCGAAGCGGTGGCGATGAACGTCGCTGCCTTCCGTTACGGCCGACGCGCGGCGGTCGATCCTGCCGCGCTCGAAGCGCTGGTGAAGCCGGCGGCCGAGCTTGCCAACAACTCGCTCAAGCTGTCGGAGTCCTTCGCCGAGACGGTGGACCGGCGCGTTAAGTTCCTCACCGCGTATCAGAGCGCGCGCTATGCGCGGCGTTATCTGCGATGGGTCGAAAAGATCAAAGACGCGGAAGCCGCCAAAGCGCCGGGCCAATGCGCGCTGTCGGAAGCCGTAGCGCGCTATCTGTTCAAGCTGATGGCCTACAAGGACGAATACGAGGTGGCGCGGCTCTACACCGACACTTCATTCGTCGAACGCGTGAAGTCTACCTTCGACGGCGACAATCTGCGCTTTGAGTTTCTGCTGGCGCCGCCGCTGCTGGCGCGCCGCGACAAGGCGACAGGCGAGCCGAAGAAGATGTCGTTCGGACCGTGGCTGCTCGGCGTGCTGCGCGTGCTGAAGAAGTTCAAGGTCCTGCGCGGCACGCCGCTCGATCCGTTCGGCTACACCACGGAGCGAAGAATAGAACGGCGGTTGATCGCAGAATACGAGAAACTTCTGGCCGAGATCGTCGAACATCTGACACCAGAAAATCACAGTTCTGCGGTTGCTCTGGCGTCGCTGCCGGAAAAAATCCGCGGCTACGGCCCGGTCAAAGAGCGCCATCTCGCCGTCGCCAAAGCCGAAGAAGCCGCTTTGCGCGAGCAGTTTGGCGCGCCTTCCACCTCATTTCTCAAGGCGGCGGAATAATTTAGCCCCGGTCTGCGACCAAATACCGACCGGCTGAAGGCTTGACCGGCCTGCAGCGGTGTTTTCATATCGTGGCAACAAGACCGCCCACAGGCGGCGAGGGGGTTAAGAAGCCGCGCCACCAATGAGCGCGGCCGCGAGGGAGGAATAGGCTGTGGCGACTATCGCCGCCGCTCCGGCGGATACGTTTCCTAAGCTATTGATTCGAAATGCTGATTTGTACGGCACGCGACCGGCAATGCGGCAAAAGGATCTTGGCATTTGGCAAACTTGGACCTGGGGCCAGGTGCTCGACATCGTACGCGCCTACGCTGTCGGCCTGCATCGGCTCGGCCTCAAGCGCGGCGAGACCATCGCCATCGTCGGCGCCAACCGGCCGAAGCTCTACTGGTCGGTGATGGCGGCGCAAATACTCGGCGCGGTGCCGGTACCTGTGTACGCAGACGCAGTGGCCGACGAACTTGCCTACGTGCTGGCCCACGCTGAAGTACGCTTCGCCGCGGTCGAGGATCAAGAGCAAGTCGACAAGATCATGTCGGTCATGGACAGACTGCCGAAGCTTGAGACGATGGTCTACGACGAGCGGCGCGGTCTGCGCGACTACGATCATAGCCACCTGCATCCGATCGACGACGTCATCGCGGAAGGCCGGACGGCATTGGCCGATCCGAGTGTCAGCACCTGGATCGATGGCGAAATCGCTGCCGGCAGGGGCTCCGATCCATCGATCATTCTTTATACTTCCGGCACCACCGGCACGTCCAAGGGCGTCGTTCTGACTGGCGAGCGCTCGATCAAGGCGGCGACCGACACGGTCAAATTCGACAAGCTGAACGAAAACGACGTGGCGCTCGCCTATCTGCCGCTCGCCTGGGTCGGCGATCATTATCTGAATTACGCGCAAGGCCTTGTCGCCGGCTTCTGCATGGCCTGTCCGGAAAACTCTGACACCGCGATGCAGGATTTGCGCGAAATCGGCCCCAGCTTCTATTTCGCGCCGCCACGCACGCTGGAACTTCTGCTCACGCGCGTGATGATCCGCATGGAGGATGCCGGCTTCCTCAAGCGCAAGCTGTTCCACTATTTCATCGGCGTGGCGCGCCGCTATGGCGAACGCATCCTCAATGGCCAGCCAGTGCCGCTCTCCGGCCGGCTGCTCTACGGGCTGGGCAACATCCTAGTCTATGGCCCGCTCAAGAACGTGCTCGGTTTTTCACGCGTGCGCGTGGCCTATACCGCGGGAGAGGCGATCGGACCCGATTTGTTCGGCTTTTATCGCTCGATCGGGCTCAATCTGAAGCAGCTCTATGGACAGACGGAAGCGTTTCTCTATGTCACCGCGCAGCTGGACGGCGAAATCTATTCCGACACCGTCGGCCCGGCCTGCCCGAACGTCGATATCCGCATCGCCGAGAACGGCGAGGTGCAATTCAAGTCTCCGGGCATGTTCGCAGGTTATTTCAAGGACGCTGGCAAAACCGCTGAGGCGATGACGCCGGACGGCTACGTGAAAACAGGCGACGCCGGCTTCTTCGACGAGAAGACGGGACACCTGAAGATCGTCGACCGTGCCAACGACGTCGGCAAGCTCAACGACGGCACGTTGTTTCCGCCGAAATACATCGAGAACAAACTCAAGTTCTATCCCAATATCCGCGAGGTGGTCGCTTACGGGGACAAGCGCGATTTCGTCGCGGTGATGATCAACATCGACCTGACCGCGGTGGGCAGCTGGGCCGAGCGCAACAACGTGGTTTACGCCTCCTATCAGGAGCTCGCCGGTCATCCGCTCGTTTACGACATGATCGAGAAACATGTCGCCGAGGTGAACCGCTCGCTCGCCGCGGACAAGGTGATGGCGGGCGCGCAGATCAAGCGCTTCCTAATCCTGCACAAGGAACTCGATGCCGACGACGGCGAACTCACGCGCACTCAGAAAGTGCGGCGCGGCTTCATCGCGGACCGTTACTGGCCGCTGGTCAAGGCGCTTTATGACGGCTCAAAGGAAGCCGACATATCGACCGAGGTAACCTTCGAGGATGGCCGCAAGGGGACGATCAATGCGCGCGTGAAAATCCGTGACATGGTTCCCGTCGCGCCGCTCATGGAGGCGGCGGAATGACGCTCACTCGCTTGCCACGCTTACTCTTCACCTCCCCCTGGAGGGGGGAGGTCGGTTCGCGAAGCGAACCGGGAGGGGGTGAACTTCACTTCGAGGAAATCACCCCACCCCGGACCGCCTGCGGTGGTCCGACCCTCCCCCTCCAGGGGAGGGTGAAGAACAGTGGAGCTCTCGCATGAGAGCCCCCAGCGGCCCCGATGTTGCGGTCGGCGACGTGCTTTTGTCGGTGGAGAACGTCTCGTTATCATTCGGCGGCGTGAACGCGGTGAACGATGTCTCTTTCGATATCCGTAAAGGTGAAATCCGCGCCATCATCGGGCCGAACGGGGCCGGCAAGACCTCGATGCTCAACATCATCAACGGCTTCTACCAGCCGCAGCAGGGCCGCATCACCTTCAAGGGTGAGACGCGCGCCAAGATGCGCCCGCACGACGCCGCCCATGGCGGCATCGCACGCACCTTCCAGAACGTCGCGCTGTTCCGCGGCATGACCGCGCTCGACAACATCATGGCCGGCCGCACGCTGAAGATGCACCGCAACTTCTTCTGGCAATTGCTGCGCTTCGGGCCCGCGATGACGGAAGAAGTCGAGCATCGCCGCCGTGTCGAAGAGATCATCGATTTTCTCAAGATCCAGGAAATCCGCCGCACGCCAGTCGGCCGGCTGCCCTATGGCCTGCAGAAGCGCGTCGAACTCGGCCGCGCGCTCGCCATGGAGCCGGATCTGCTGCTGCTCGACGAGCCGATGGCCGGCATGAATCTCGAAGAGAAGGAGGACATGTCGCGCTTCGTGCTCGACGTGAACGACCATTACGGCACCACCATCGCGCTGATCGAGCACGACATGGGCGTGGTGATGGACTTGTCGGACCGGGTGGTGGTGCTCGATCACGGCATCAAGATCGCCGACGGCACGCCGGATGACGTCAAGGGCAATCAGGGCGTGATCGACGCCTATCTCGGCGTGGCTCACTGAGGGGACCTTAATGCACCTCCTCTACATGATCTTCATCGACCCCTTCGTGCAGATGGGCTCAGCGCCCGACCTGCTGGTGCAGACGCTGTGGGAGGGGCTGGTCGGCGGCATGCTCTATGCGTTGATTGCGCTCGGCTTCGTGCTGATCTTCAAGGCCTCCGGCGTGTTCAATTTCGCGCAAGGCATCATGGTGGTGTTCGCGGCGCTGACGCTGGTCGGGTTGCATGATGCCGGCGTGCCGGCTTTTCTCGCGCTGGCCTTGACCGTCGTCGTGATGTTCGGCCTTGCCTTCGCGATCGAACGCACAGTGCTGCGGCCGCTGGTCAACCAGCCAGACATCATTCTGTTCATGGCGACCTTCGGCATCACCTATTTCCTGATCGGCTTCGGCGAGTTCGTATTCGGCGGCGATCCCAAGGTCATGATCACTGATGACCTTTATCTTCCCAAAGGTGCCATCACCTATCATGGTTTCGGCGGGATCGTGCAGTTTCAAAAGCTCGATATCGCCGCTGCCATCATCGCCTCCGTCATGGTGGCGGGGCTGGGGGTGTTCTTCTCCAAGACCCGCATCGGGCGCGCGTTGCGCGCGGTCGCCGACAGCCACCGCGCCGCGCTCTCGGTCGGTATCTCGCTCGAGCAGATTTGGGTGATCGTCTGGTTCGCGGCCGGACTGGTGGCGCTGGTCACCGGTATCTTCTGGGGCGCGCGCTCGGACGTATCGTTCGCGCTCGAGGTGATCGCGCTCAAGGCGCTGCCGGTGCTGATCCTCGGCGGCTTCACCTCGATCCCCGGCGCCATCGTCGGCGGCTTGATCATCGGTATTGGCGAGAAGCTCGGTGAATTCTATTGGGGCCCGCTGGTCGGCGGCGGCACCGATTCCTGGTTCGCCTATGTGATCGCGCTGGTGTTTTTGCTGTTCCGTCCGCAGGGACTGTTCGGCGAACAAATCATCGAGCGGGTATAAGGGCGGACAATGCTTTATCGTGAGGGCGGCCAATTCAAAACGAGCTACGCCAGCGACCTGGCGGTATTTCCAATTCTTCAAGACAGAATTGGAATCATCGTCATTCTGGCCATTGCCATCGTGGTCATTCCGCTGACCGGCAACGACTTCATCGTCAATGCGGTGATGATCCCGTTCCTGATTTTTTCGCTCGCGGCCATCGGGCTCAATCTGCTCACCGGTTATACCGGTCAGCTGTCGCTCGGCACCGGCGCCTTCATGGGGGTCGGCGCCTATGCCTGCTACAAGCTGACCTCGATCTTCCCGGACGTGAACATCATCATCTGGGTATTGGTATCGGGCGTGTTCGCCGCCGCGGTCGGCGCGGTGTTCGGCCTGCCGTCGCTGCGCATCAAGGGTTTCTATCTCGCCATCGCGACACTGGCGGCGCAGTTTTTCCTGGAGTGGTGCTTCATCCGCATCCCCTGGCTCTACAATTACAATATTTCCGGTGCCATCGAGGTGCCGCAGCGCGAATTGTTCGGCATCATCGTCACCGGCCCGCGCGCGACCGCGGAGACGCGCTACTACATCGTCCTTGCCATCGTGGTGGTGATGACCTGGTTGGCCTCGAACCTCGTGCACGGCCGCATCGGCCGCATGTGGATGGCGGTGCGCGACATGGATATCGCCGCTGAGCTGATGGGCATCCGCCTGCTGCCGACCAAGCTGCTCGCGTTCGCGGTATCCTCGTTCTACTGCGGCGTGGCCGGCGCGCTGATGGTGTTTCTCTGGTACGGCGGGGCGGAACCGAGCGTCTTTAATATCAACCAGAGCTTCACCATCCTGTTCATGATCATCATCGGCGGACTCGGCAGCCTGCTCGGCGCGTTCCTGGGTGCGGCGCTGATCTATGTGCTGCCGATCGTCCTGCGTTTCGTGCCGGAAGCGATCGGACTGCACATGCATGCCGCCACCGTCGAGCACGTCACCTTTATGATCATTGGCGTTCTGATCATCTTCTTCCTGATCGCCGAGCCGGCCGGGCTGGCGCGGCTCTGGCAGATCGGAAAACAGAAGTTGAGGGTGTGGCCGTTTCCATACTGATGGTGCAAGATACGTCCAATTTCCGACCGTGGCCCAGGCCACGGCTCCGAAATCGCCCCCGATGCGGGGGGCGGATGCAGAGAAATGAGAGGCGCGCCCGCGAACCGGCGCGAACCAAAGGGAGGAAAGCGATGAAGGCAAGACATCTGTTGGTTGGAATGGCCTGTGCCGGCTTGATGGCGACCGCCGTGTTCGCCAGCAAGGCGCAGGCGGCGGATACGATTTACGTGCCATTGTTCACCTATCGCACCGGCCCGTTCGCCAATTCGGGCATTCCGATCGCCAACGGCATGCACGACTACCTCACCATGCTCAACGAGCGCGACGGCGGCATCGGCGGCGTCAAGCTCAACATCGAAGAGTGTGAAACCGGCTACGACACCAAGAAAGGCGTCGAGTGCTGGGAGCAGGTGAAGGGCAAGAGCCCGACGGTGGTCAATCCGTTTTCGACTGGCATCACGCTGCAGCTGATCCCCAAGGCTTCGGTGGACAAGATTCCGATCCTGTCGATGGCCTACGGCTTGTCGGCCTCGGCGGTCGGCAAGGACTTCCCCTGGGTCTTTAACCCGCCGGCCACTTACTGGGACGGCATGTCGATGGTCATCCGCTACATCGGCGGCAAGGAAGGCGGCTTCGACAAGCTCAAGGGCAAGACCGTCGGCTTCATTTTCCTCGATGCGGGTTACGGCCGCGAGCCGATCCCGCTGCTCGAACAACTTGCCAAGGACTACGGCTTCAACGTGAAGCTCTATCCGGTGGCCGGCAAGGAAATGCAGGACCAGTCTTCGCAGTGGCTCTCGGTCCGCCGCGATCGTCCGAACTGGATGATCATGTGGGGATGGGGCGCCATGAACCCGACCGCGGTCAAGCGCGCGTCCGAGAACGGCTATCCGATGGATCATTTCATCGGTGTCTGGTGGTCGGGCTCCGACGAAGATGCGGCGGCCGGTGGCAAGGCGGCCAAGGGTTATCTCGCGCTTAACTTCAATGGCCTCGGCTCCAACTATCCGGCCATCCAGGACATCAAGAAATACGTCGTGGACAAGGGCAAGAGCCAGGTCGAGAAGGACAAGTTCGCGGACAACTTCTATAACCGCGGCGTCTACAACACCGCAATCGTCGCGGAGGCGATCCGCAATGCGCAGAAGCTGACCGGCAAGAAGGTGGTGGACGGCGCCGATGTCCGCCGCGGGCTCGAGACGCTGAACATGACCGACGCGCGCTGGAAGGAACTCGGCTTCGCGAATTTCGGTGCGCCCGTGAAGGTGACCTGCAGCGACCACAACGGTCACTCGCCGGCCTACATGCAGCAGTGGGACGGTACCAAATGGGTCAAGGCGTCCGACTGGATCGAGCCGATGAAGCAGAAGGTCGAGCCACTCCTGGAGAAAGCCGCGGACGAATACGTCAAGAGCAACGCCGGCTGGCCGAAGCGCACGGAAGCTTGCGACAAGTCGTCGTAAGCCGAACGCGCATGACAGAAAAGGACCTCTCCCCGTTCGCGGGGAGAGGTCGCCATTCCGGAGTGTAACCCCATGTCCGCCGTCGAGCACGCGAACGTCAGTCCCGCCGCGCAGACCGAGTGCATCCTCCGCGTCAACAATATCGAAGTCATCTACGACCACGTCATTCTGGTGCTCAAGGGCGTGTCGCTCGACGTGCCGAAGGGCGGCATCGTGGCGCTGCTCGGCGCCAATGGCGCCGGCAAGACCACCACGCTGAAGGCGATTTCCAACCTGCTGCACGCCGAGCGCGGCGACGTCACCAAGGGCTCGATCGTGTTCGAAGGCGACGAAGTGCAGGACCTTTCGCCGAACGAGCTGGTCCGGCGCGGCTGCATCCAGGTGATGGAAGGCCGCCAGTGTTTCGCGCATCTCACCGTCGAGGAAAACCTGCTTACCGGCGCCTTCACCCGCCGCGACGGCCGCTCAGCGATCCGGCAGGACATCGACCTGGTCTATTCCTATTTCCCCAAGCTCGCCGAGCGGCGCAACGCAATCGCCGGCTACACCTCCGGCGGCGAGCAGCAGATGTGCGCGGTGGGGCGCGCGTTGATGTCGCGGCCGAAGATGATCCTGCTCGACGAGCCGTCGATGGGGCTCGCGCCGCAGATCGTCGAGGAGATTTTCGAGATCGTCCACGGCCTCAACGAGAAGGAGGGCGTCTCGTTCCTGCTGGCCGAGCAGAACACCCATATGGCGCTGCGCTTCGCGCGCTACGGCTATATTCTGGAAAACGGCCGCGTGGTGATGGACGGCGACGCCAAGTCGCTGGCCGAGAACGAGGACGTCAAGGAATTCTATCTCGGCATTTCCGGCGGCCGGCGCAAGAGCTTCCGCGAAGGCAAGCATTACCGGCGCAGGAAGAGGTGGTTAGCGTAAGGCATGTCCGACCGCCATGACGCCCTCGAAACCCGCGATTCCGCGCTGCGCGAGCGCGAGCAATTCGCGCGTATGCCGGAGGTGATTATCCGCGCCATGCGTGCGCCCGGCTGGGCCAAGCACCTCGCCGGCATCGATCCAAAATCTGTCACCTCGCGCGCGGCGCTGGCGAAGCTGCCGGTGCTGCGCAAGTCCGACATCGCGGCGCTGCAGAAGGAGAATCCGCCATTCGGCGGGCTCAACGCCACGCCGGCAAACCGGGCGAAGCGGCTGCTGATGTCGCCGGGGCCGATCTTCGAGCCGGAAGGCGAGGGCAAGGATTGGTGGGGCGCCGCGCGCGCCTGCTTTGCCGCAGGCTTTCGGCTCGGCGACATCGTGCACAATTCGTTCGCCTATCATCTCACGCCCGGCGGATTCATCCTGGAATCGGGTTGCCAAGCGCTCGGCTGCGCGGTCATCCCCGGCGGCGTCGGCAATACCGAGCAGCAGCTCGAGGCAATCGCGCATTATAAACCGTCCGGCTATGTCGGCACGCCGGATTTTCTGAAGATATTGCTCGATACCGCCGAGAAGACCGGCAAGGACGTCTCGTCGATCAAGCGCGCGCTAGTGTCGGGCGGGGCGCTGCCAGGTTCGCTACGCGACGAACTCGGCAAACGCGGCGTCGTCGTGCTGCAATGCTACGCCACCGCCGAATTGGGCGTGATTGCCTACGAAAGCGAGGCGCCAGCGCGCTTTCAGGCTGAGTGGGAACCGGTCAGCCACCCGGAAAGCGCGCCAACTCAAGATTCCGGAGCGCGCATGCGCGCTCCGGTGGGCATGATCGTCAACGAAACCGTCATTGTCGAGATCGTGCGGCCGGGCACGGGCGATCCCGTCGCCGAAGGCGAGGTCGGCGAGGTAGTGGTCACCTCGTTCAATCCGGATTATCCGATGATCCGGCTCGGCACCGGCGATCTCTCGGCGCTGCTGCCGGGCGTCTCGCCTTGCGGGCGCACCAACATGCGCATTAAGGGTTGGATGGGCCGCGCCGATCAGACGGCCAAAGTGAAAGGCATGTTCGTGCATCCCAAGCAGATCGCCGAGGTCGCCGCGCGCCATCCGCAACTTGCGCGTTTGCGCCTGGTGGTCGGCCGCGAAGCCGAGCAGGATACCATGACGCTGATGGCGGAATGCGCTTCGCCGGACGCCGCGCTTGAGGCCGCCGCTGCCGCCACGCTACAGTCGGTGACGAAGCTGAAGGGCGCGGTAAAGCTGGTCGCCCCCGGCACGCTGCCGAATGACGGCAAGGTCATCGCCGACGAACGCAAGCCATGAATCCGACCAAAGTCCCCACCGTAAGCGGCCGCATCGGCGTGCTGCTGGTCAACCTCGGCACGCCTGACGCCACCGACTATTGGTCGATGCGGCGCTATCTGAAGGAGTTCCTGTCCGACCGCGCGCGTGATAGAGGAGAATCCGATCAAGTGGTGGCTGGTGCTCAATCTCATCATCCTAACCGTGCGCCCCGGCCGCAAGGGCCGCGACTACGACAAGATCTGGAACCGGGAGCGCGATGAATCGCCGCTCAAGACCATCACGCGCTCGCAGTCGGACAAGCTCGAGGAGATGCTCGGCAAAGTCGACAAGCGCATCCGCGTCGATTGGGCGATGCGCTACGGCAATCCGTCGATCCGCTCGCGGCTGGAGGCGCTCGCCGCGCAGGATTGCGAACGCATCCTGATCGTGCCGCTCTATCCGCAATACGCGGCGGCGACCACGGCGACCGTCTGCGACGAAGCCTTCCGCGCACTCGCCAAGATGCGCTTCCAGCCCAGCCTGCGCGTGGCTGCGCCCTATTATGCCGAGCCCGCTTATACCGACGCGCTCGCCAGGTCGCTCAACGCTGAGTTTGCTAAGCTGAAGTTCAAGCCGGACGTGATCGTCGCCTCGTTCCACGGCATGCCGGAAGAGTATGTGGCCAAGGGAGATCCTTACTACGGCCACTGCGTAGCAACCACGGCGCTGCTGCGCGAGAAGCTCAAGCTCGGCGATGACCGACTGCTCATGACCTTCCAATCGCGCTTCGGCCCGGCGGAATGGCTCAAGCCCTATACCGACGCCACCATGAAAGCCCTGGGCGAGCGCGGCGTGAAGAACCTCGCCGTCATCATGCCGGGCTTTGCCGCGGATTGCCTGGAGACACTGGAAGAGATCGCCATGGAGAATGCCGAGATCTTCAAGCGCGCGGGGGGCAAGAATTTTGCGGCCATCCCGTGTCTGAACGACTCCGACCCCGGCATGGCGGTGATCCGCGACGTGGCGTTGCGCGAGCTCAGGGGCTGGATTTGAGGCCGGATTCGTCCTCAAAAAGCCAATCAACGTCCCGTTAACCATACGGTTTTAACTTCCGTTAACCAAAGTCCGCGGATCGGCGGGTGAGCGCTCCTTTTGAAAAGGCGCGACCGCCCGGCGTTCCGCCGTGGTCGGGAGAACCGAGACCGCCGTGCCGCGCTTACGTCCCCTAATTCCGGTCACGCCGCGCGGCGCATGCCTGCTCATGGCCGCTTGTGTGACCCTGTGGCGGGTGGACGCGCTTGCTCAAACGGTGCCGCCGCCATCCTCCGATCCGCTGGCGCCGACGCTGCAAACCGATCGGCGCCGCCCGCAGCGCTTCCAGAAATTCACGCGGCCGGAATTGGCGCAATTGGGGCCGCCGATCAATTTCGTGGCGCCGGCGTCCGGCGCCGGCGTCACTGGATTCGACTCCACCAATGCCCGCAGGAAGATCAAGCGCAAGGCATCGCAGTCGGGCCGCAGTCCGGCCGAGGCAACCGGCGATGCAAATGCGCTTACCCCTGACGCTAACCAGCCGCCGCCTGCGGCTAATGCGCAGGCCATTGCGCCCGGCGTCGCCGCGCCGCTGACCGTCTCGCGCTATCAGACGCCGCCGCCCGACACCGGCGCCTTTGCCGGCGCGCCGGGAGCGCCGCCGGTCGAACTGGGGCCGATCCGCAAGCTGCCGCCCAAGCGCAAGGCGCATACCGAACCCGAGGATCCTTATGCCCCGCTCGGCGTGCGCGCCGGCGCCTTCAATCTGTTTCCGGCAGTCGAACTGATCGGCGGCTACAGCAGCAATCCCGGCCAATCCGCCGGAGGCCAAGGCGCGGCGACCTATACCGTCGCTCCGGAATTGCAGGTGCAATCGAACTGGTCGCGCCACGAACTCAAGGCCGACTTGCGCGGCAGCTATACCGGCTACAGCCCCGACGAAACGCCGACGCTGAGCCGCCCCTATTTCAATGGCAAAGTGGACGGCCGCATCGATGCAACTCAGGACACGCATATCGATCTCGACACCCGCTTGCTCGTTTCGACCGATAACCCCGGCAGCCCGAACCTTCAGGCGGGGATCGCCAAGCTGCCGGAGTTCGCCACTTTCGGCGGCAGCGGCGGGGTTACGCATCAATTCGACCGTTTCGAATTGGGCATTAAAGGCGACGTCGAGCGCACCGCTTACCAGGACTCGACCTTGACAGACGGCACTATCAGCAGCAACGCCGACCGAAACTACAACCAATATACCGGCACGCTGCGCGGCGGCTACGAGCTGATGCCGGGCGTGAAGCCGTTCGTCGAGGTTTCCACCGACAGCCGCACGCACGATATCGCAACGGACGTCAACGGATTTCAGCGCGACTCGACGGGCCTGAGCGGCAAGGTCGGCTCAAGCTTCGAATTGGTGCACCGGCTCACCGGCGAGATTGCAGTCGGCTATGAGCGGCGCGACTACGTGGACCCGCGCTTCGACACTTTGAGCGCCCTGATCGGCAATGCCTCGCTGGTCTGGACCGCAACCGCGCTGACCACCGTCAAGCTCAGCGCTTCATCGGTGGTGGGCGAATCCACTATTCCCGGTGTGTCCGGCGTTCTCTCGCGCGATGTCGGCTTGCAGATCGATCACGAACTGCGCCGCTGGTTGATCGCGACGGCGAAATTCGGGTTTGGCGTAGACGCCTATAAAGGCGGCACCGACACGTCGACCGGAGCGGCGGCAATTAGCGATAGCGTCATTTCTATGCCGGGCGAAACGACTCCCGATCGTCAGGACTTGCGTTACGAAATCGGCTTCGGTTTGACCTATAAACTCAGCCGGGAAGTGCAGATCAAAGGCGAAGTCCGCCACAATTGGTTGCATTCCAACGTCGCCGGCAGCGACTACACTTCCGATATTTTCCTGCTCGGGCTTCGGCTGCAGCGCTAGTGCTATTTCTCGCCTAGCAGGCGGCGCAGTTCGCTGCGGAACTCGGGAGCGATATCGGGGCGCTCGAGGCCATAGGCCACATTGGCGGCGAGGAATCCGATTTTGGAGCCGCAGTCGAAGCTGCGGCCGTCGAATTTGAGCCCATAGAATGGTTGCATGCGTGCGAGCGCCACCATGGCGTCGGTGAGCTGGATTTCGCCGCCAGTGCCGGCTGCCTGCTTTTCCAAGAGGTCGAAGATCTGCGGCTGCAGGATGTAGCGTCCGGTGATCGACAGATTGGACGGCGCTTCGGCGGCCTTCGGCTTTTCCACCATCTTGGTGATCGCGAAGGCCTTGCCGCGGGGCTCGCCGACGCCGACCACGCCGTACATATGAATGCGGTCGGCCGGCACTTCCTCCACCGCGAGGATATTGGCGTTGTCGTCGAGGCCCTTGGCGACGTCGATCATCTGGGCGAGGCAGCCGCGCGAATGCTGCACCAGAACGTCAGGCAGCAGCAGTGCAAAGGGCTCGTGGCCGACCAATTCGCGCGCGCACCAGATGGCGTGGCCGAGGCCGAGCGGCGACTGCTGGCGGGTAAAACTAAAAGTGCCCGGCTCGGGCAAGTCCTGCGATAAAAGTGCGAGGTCCGCTTTCTTGCCGCGTTCGACCAAAGTGGTCTCAAGCTCGAATTGGCGGTCGAAATGGTCCTCGATCACCGCCTTGTTGCGGCCGGTGACGAAGATGAAATGCTCGATGCCAGCCTGGCGCGCCTCGTCGACCACGTGCTGGATCAGCGGCCGATCCACCACCGGGAGCATCTCCTTCGGCATGGCCTTGGTCGCAGGCAGGAAGCGGGTGCCTAGGCCTGCGACGGGGAATATGGCTTTGCGGATGTGGGTCATGCGAGATTAACGATCGTTGCCGGATTTTGATTTGTCGTGGCGAGCAGAAAGCATGGCGGCGGCCGCGGGTCCAGATGGGTTCCGCTTCACTATTAACGCCGCCGAAATGAAATCGGCGCACCCATAAGGGAATCAAAAGAGCGATAAGACGAGAAGTAGCATCGGCAATGCGACTATTCTTCCGCTGTCACCTGGCCCTGGTCCTTATGGTGGCCACCGGCGTCGCCGTCCCGGCGCAGACGCGCGCCGGCCGCCATCCCGGCGTGACCGGGAGCATTCCGCCGGCTGTTATCGTGTCACCGGCCGTTGAGCCGGGCTGGAGCGGGGAATCGGGCTCCTCCGGCGATCCCCGCATGACCGCCGAGGCGATCCGTACGGCGGCGGCGAATTTCCACGGCTGTCTTGATCGGCTGTGGCCGCTCGCCGCCCGGCGCGGCATCTCGCACAACGTCTACGCGACCTATACCGCGGCGCTGACGCCCGACCTGCGCATTATGGATTTGCTCGACTCGCAGCCGGAATTCACCAAGTCGCTGTGGGACTATCTCGACCAGTTGGTCAGCGAGGAGCGGATCGCGCAGGGCCGGGCGCTATTGAAAAAATATCGTACGACGTTCGATGCAGTGGAGCGCGCCTATGGCGTCGACCGCTATATCATCGCCGCAATCTGGGGCGTGGAAACGAATTACGGCACGCTCGGTGGCGACCGTCCGGTGATCCGCTCCACCGCCACGCTTGCCTGCATCGGCCGCCGGCAGAACTATTTCCGCGAGGAATTCCTGTCGGCGCTGGAAATCCTTCAGCGCGGCGACGTCAGGCCCGACCGGCTCATCGGATCGTGGGCCGGTGCCTTCGGCCCGACCCAGTTCATGCCGACCGCGTTCAAACGTTACGCAGTGGATTTCGATCACGACGGCCGCCGCGACGTGGTCGAACTCGATCCCCGATATCGTCGCCTCGACCGCCAATAACTTGAAGAAGGACGGCTGGGTGACTGGGCAGACGTGGGGTTACGAAGTCGTGGTGCCGGCGACCTTCAATTTCATGCTGGCCGATCATGCGCGGTCGCTGCCGATCCGCGATTGGGAGCGCGCCGGGATTACGCGCCCGGGCAATAAGCCGTTCCCGCGCGCGGGCGACCGTGCGTTCCTGTTGATCCCGGCCGGCGTGCAAGGGCCCGGCTTCCTGATGCTGACAAATTTCCGCGTCATTATGCGCTACAATCCGGCCGAGGCCTATGCGCTAGCGATCGGATATTTAGCCGACCGCTTGCGCGGGGCTTCTCCCTTCGCGCAACGCTGGCCGCGTTACGAGCGGGCCCTCTCGCGTACCGAGCGGCTCGAACTGCAGCAGTTGTTGGAACGCCATGGCTACGATGTCGGCGAGACTGACGGGCACCTCGGCGCTCGGACCAGGTCAGCAATTCGCGATTTCCAGTTAAAGATCGGGCGGGTTCCCGACGGTTTTGCCTCGGCAGACATTCTCAATCAACTGCGTGCCCAGTGACCGGCCGGTTCGTCATCTCGCCTCCTTCGAGTTGACATTATTTGCGCGCAGTTGACTTGGGGCGCGGGTCGAGGCCCCCTTCGCGGCCGGCCTTTTCCCTTGTAGATTAAGGTGTTGGACGGTCGGCATGTTTGGCAAAAACCGGTTTTCGCGTTGGCTCGTCGTAGCGGTCGTTCTGGCCGTGGCCGAGTGCGCCAGCATTGCCGCGATCGACATCGCACTCACCCAGCCGGCCCAGGCTCAGCGGGCCGATGACCGGTATCCCTTTCTGAGCCGCCAGCGCCAGCAACACGGCGGCTTCTTTGGCTTTGGCGGCTTGTTCGGAGGCGGCGGCTCGAACACACGATCCTACCCGGGCGAGAGCCCGCCGCAGCAGCCATCTGAATCATTGCATGCGCCGGCTCCGCGCAAACCGGATCCCAATGCGCCGGCGCCCACGACGTCGATTATGGTGATGGGCGATGGCATGGCCGATTGGCTGGCCTATGGACTGGAGGACGCGTTTTCGGACTCGTCGGAGATCGGCATCGTTCGCAAGAACAAGATCAATTCCGGGCTGCTGCGCTATGAGGCAAAGGGCGATCTCGACTGGTGGCACGTCGCGCGCGATCTTCTGGCGCAGGAGAAGCCAAATTACGTGGTGATGATGCTCGGCATCAGCGACCGCCAGAATATCCGCGAACGCGATCTCGCCAAAGAGGCCGACAAGACCGCCAAAGAGGAGCAGGACAAGAAAAACGCTGATCAAAACGCTCAGACCAAGCAGCAGACGGACGACCAGGATCAGCCGGGGATTGTGGCGCCCGAGCCGCAACTCGGCAAAAGCGCCAACGGCATCATCGAATTTCGCAGCGACAAGTGGGCCGAGGTTTACGCAAAGCGCATCGACGAAACGATTGCGGCGCTCAAGAGCAAAGGCGTGCCGGTGTTCTGGGTTGGCCTGCCGTCGATCCGCGGAACCAAATCCACCGCCGACGTCAGTTACCTCGACGATCTCTATCGGGCACGTGCAGAACGGGCCGGCGTGAATTATATCGATGTGTGGGACGGCTTCGTGGACGAACAGGGCAAGTACTCGAACTATGGCCCGGACTATGAAGGCCAGATGCGGCGGTTGCGTTCGAGCGACGGCGTGTATTTCACCAAGTCCGGCGCTCGCAAGCTGGCGCACTATGTCGAGCGTGAAATACGCCGCTATATGAGCAATCGTGTGCCGGTGGCGTTCCCATCAGGGCCGGTCGGGCCAGTGCCGGCCGAGACAAAATCGAAAGTGCGCCCAGTGGCCGGACCGGTAGTGCCGCTGACCGTGACCCCCGGGAATTCCGAGGAATTGCTCGGCGCTGGCGGCAGTCCGCCGGTGCACGCCGATGCCATCGCCAATCGCGTCTTGGTCAAAGGCGAGCCGGTGCCGGCTCCGCCCGGGCGCGCTGACGACTTCGTCTGGCCGCCGGGCAGCGATGGGAGGAGCACCCCGCCGGCGGCGAGTATATCTCTGGCCCCGGCTCAGGCGCCGAACGCGGTCGCCCGCACCGAACCCATCGCGGTGGTGAAGCCGCCCGATGCGCCAAAACACGCGGGGCCGAAGATTTTGCAGAACACGGGCGTCAAGCCCCACGTCGAGCATCGGGTGGACACCAAACCGCGGCCGCCGGCCGATATTCCGCAGTCCAGCAAAACGCCCGGCTGGTTCCGTTAGCAACCGCTCAGCGCGGTAGCGTCGTCGATCCCATCATGAATTTGTCGACCGCGTGCGCGCATTGGCGGCCCTCGCGGATCGCCCAGACCACCAGCGATTGCCCGCGGCGCATGTCGCCGGCGGCGAATACTTTAGGCACCGACGTCGAGTAGACGTTGGTGTCGGCGTTGACATTGCCGCGGTTATCGAGCGCGACGCCGAGCGTCTCGAGCATGCCTTCGTGCAGCGGATGCACAAAACCCATGGCGAGCAGCACCAGATCGGCCTCGACCTCGAACTCGGTCCCGGCGACCGGCTGGAATTTGGCGTCGACACGCACGCAATGCAGCTTTTTGACGTGGCCGTTCTCGCCCGAGAATTTCTGCGTCAGCACGGCGAATTCGCGGGTGGCGCCTTCTTGGAGGCTAGACGAGATACGCAGCTTGAACGGCCAGTCCGGCCATACCATCATTTTGTTCTCGTGCTCGGGCGGCTGCGGCATGATCTCGAAATTGGTTACCGACATCGCGCCTTGGCGGATCGAGGTGCCGATGCAGTCGGAGCCGGTATCGCCGCCGCCGATCACGACGACCTTCTTGCCCTTGGCAAGGATCGGCTCGACGCTGCCCTGCGGCTCGTTGCTGACGCGTCGGTTCTGTTGCGGCAGGAACTCCATGGCAAAATGGATGCCCTTGAGCTCGCGGCCGGGCACCGGCAGATCGCGGGGCTTTTCGGCGCCGCCGGCGAGCACGACAGCGTCATGCTCCTTGAGCAGCTTGTCGATCGGCACATTGAAGCCGATGTCGGCCCCGTAGTGGAACTGCACGCCTTCGCCCTGCATCTGCTCGATGCGGCGGTCGACGTGTATCTTCTCCATTTTGAAGTCGGGAATGCCATAGCGCAGCAGACCGCCGGCCTTAGCCCAGCGCTCGAAGACGTGCACTTCGTGCCCGGCACGCGCGAGTTGCTGTGCACAAGCGAGCCCCGCGGGCCCCGAGCCGACGACGGCGACCTTCTTGCCGGTCTTGTGCGCGGGCAATTCCGGCTTGAGTCCCTCCGCGATGGCGCGGTCGGCGATCTCGCATTCGATGGATTTTATAGTGACCGGATTGTCGTCGATATTGAGCGTGCAGGATGCCTCGCACGGCGCCGGGCAGACACGGCCGGTCACTTCTGGGAAGTTATTGGTCGAATGCAGATTGCGCGCCGCCTCGTCCCAACGGCCGTGGTAGACCAGATCGTTCCAGTCCGGAATCTGGTTGTTGACCGGACAGCCGGTGGGCGCGCCGGTGATGCGGCTGGTGCCGTGGCAATAGGGCACGCCGCAGTCCATGCAGCGCGCCGCCTGATTGCGGATGTCGGTTTCCGCCAGCGGCAGTACGAATTCGCGCCAATGCTTGATGCGCTCATCGACCGGTGCGTAGTGCCGGTCGTTGCGGTCGATTTCGAGAAAGCCGGTGACTTTACCCATACTACTCCGCGGCCTGCATGGTGGCGGCCTTCTCCTTTGCCATCTCGGCAAGCGCGCGGCGGTATTCGACCGGCATCACTTTGCGGAACAATGGGCGATAACGCTGCCAATCGGCGAGAATCTCGGCCGCGCGTTTGGAATTCGTGTAGCGCGCATGGTTGGCGATCAGCATGCGCAGCCGCTCGGCATCTTTAGCCGTCAGGTCCGACATCACGTCGACGCGGCCATGCGATTCGAGATCGTTGTAGGCGCCGTATTCCTTCTCGTTGATCTGCTCTTCTTCCGGCACGGGTTCGAGCTCGACCATCGCCATATTGCAGCGGGATTTGAAGGTTCCGTCCTCGTCGATCACGTAGGCGATGCCGCCGGACATGCCGGCGGCGAAATTGCGGCCAGTCACGCCCAGCACCACCACGATGCCGCCGGTCATGTATTCGCAGCAATGGTCTCCGGCGCCTTCGATCACGGCGATAGCGCCTGAATTGCGCACAGCGAAGCGTTCGCCGGCGACGCCGCGGAAATAGCATTCGCCTTCGGTCGCGCCGTACAGCACGGTGTTGCCGACGATGATCGATTCCTCCGGCACGATGCCGGAATCCGCTGGCGGCCGGATGATGATGCGTCCGCCCGACAGGCCCTTGCCGACATAGTCGTTGGCATCGCCATCGAGTTCGAAGGTGATGCCGCGCGCAAGCCATGCGCCGAAGCTCTGCCCCGCGGTGCCCGTGAAGCGCACGTGAATGGTGCCGTCAGGCAGGCCGGCATGGCCGTAGCGCTTGGCCACCTCGCCGGACAGCATGCCGCCGGCGGTGCGGTCGATGTTACGGATGACGGTTTGCAGCCGCACAGGCGCGCCGCGATCGAGTGCGGCTTGCGATTCGGCGATCAGCTTGCGGTCGAGAATGTCGTGGATCTTGTGATCCTGCTTCTCGCAATTGTAGATGGCGGTGCCTGTTTCGGCCGCCGGCTTCAGGAACAGCCTGGAGAAATCGAGGCCCTTGGCCTTCCAGTGCTCCACGAGCGTCCGCCGGTCGAGCATTTGCATCTGCCCCACCATCTCGTTGAAGGTGCGATAGCCCAACGCGGCCATTAACTCGCGCACTTCCTCGGCGACGAAGAAGAAATAGTTGATCACGTGCTCGGGCTGGCCCTTGAAGCGCTTGCGCAGTATCGGGTCCTGGGTGGCGACGCCGACCGGGCAGGTGTTGAGATGGCACTTGCGCATCATGATGCAGCCGGCCGCAATCAACGGCGCGGTCGCAAAGCCGAACTCGTCGGCACCGAGCAGGGCGCCTACTACCACGTCGCGCCCGGTGCGGATGCCGCCGTCGACTTGTACGGCGATGCGCCCGCGCAGGCGGTTGATCACCAGCGTCTGATGGGTCTCGGCGAGGCCGATCTCCCACGGGCTGCCGGCGTGCTTGATCGAGGTGAGCGGCGAAGCGCCGGTACCGCCCTCGAAGCCGGAGATGGTGACGTGGTCGGCGCGCGCCTTGGCGACGCCGGCGGCGACGGTGCCGACGCCGACTTCGGAAACCAGCTTGACCGATACATCGCCCGCCGGATTGGCGTTCTTCAGGTCGAAGATGAGCTGCGCCAAGTCTTCGATCGAATAGATGTCATGGTGCGGTGGCGGCGAGATCAGGCCGACGCCGGGCGTCGAGTGACGCACTTTGGCGATCACCTTGTCGACCTTGTGGCCGGGCAACTGGCCGCCTTCGCCGGGCTTGGCGCCCTGCGCCATCTTGATCTGCATCATGTCGGAGTTGACGAGATACTCGGCGGTGACGCCGAAACGTCCCGAGGCCACCTGCTTGATGGCTGAGCGCATGCTGTCGCCGTTCGGCAGCGGCTTGAAGCGGTCGGACTCTTCGCCGCCTTCGCCGGTATTCGACTTGCCGCCGATCCGGTTCATGGCGATGGCGAGCGTGGTGTGCGCCTCACGCGAGATCGAGCCGAATGACATGGCGCCGGTGGAGAAGCGCCGTACGATGTTCTTGGCCGGCTCGACCTCTTCGATCGGCACCGGCTTGCGGCCGTCATCCTCTGCCGACTTGACGCGGAACAGGCCGCGAATGGTGAGCAGTCGCTCGTTCTGATCGTTTACGATCTTGGCGAAGGCGCGATAGTGATCCTGCGAATTGCCGCGCACCGCGTGCTGCAGCCGAGCGACGGTCTCGGCGGTCCAGACATGGTCCTCGCCGCGCACGCGCACCGCGTAGTCGCCCCCGACGTCGAGCATCGACGCGTAAATCGGTGAATCGCCGAAGGCGTCGCGATGGCGCCGCACCGCCTCTT
>CAVWDA010000039.1:0-97204 GCA_963753455.1 uncultured Alphaproteobacteria bacterium
GTGCCAACTCCACCGCCGCCTCCTTTGGACCAGCCGCAAGGAATTGACGGCTGGCCACCACGCCGACACGCCAACCAGTGTCGGAAGTGCTTTCACTCATTGCAGCGGTTCCGCATCAAAAGATATGCCGCGTGCATTCGATGCCGCACCGCCACGCGCGCACGAATGTCGCTGATCAAGGCGCGGCGACGGCCATTAAGCTCGCGGGGAAGAGCGGCATCACAATCGAAATCAGCCGCGCGGATTAAGGCGACGGCATCTGCCGCCCACCGTTCACTTTCAGGCGTAGCGCGGCGAGTGTTTTCTGCGGTGGCGAGGGCGTGCATTAGCGCTCCTCGATATCGTCGCCGTTGCGAGCCGCCACCATCTCTGGCCCGCGCGGCACTCGGATCGTGAACGGTGCGCCGCGATTAACGCGCTTGAACTGCACCACCGGCTCGTGCTGTTCGATTTCGGCTTCGGGATCGTCGAGAAATTCGCACCACGATTTATTTGGCGGTGCCGCACCTTGCTGAAGATATTTTTTCCGCACCGGGTCGTCCATTTTCGCCGCCGCGACATTCAGCCTGATCGCCCGAGCAGCAACCGCGAGCGGCACTTCGCAGTCGGTAAATTTTGAGATCAAGCGAAGACGGCCATCGGCGTCGTGAAATTTTGCGTGTTGTAAGAAAAATACGTTTTGCGATTCCGCCTTTTTCGGCGGCGCAATAACGGGCGGCGGCGCAGGCTGCTGAAACGCGGCCGGTGCGCGGCCGTCGACCACTGCGACTGAATGGTCGCGTAAGATTTGCGCAACCATTTTCACCGCTGCGGGCACTTCGTTGCGCGCGCTTGTGGCGAAAAGCTGCAACCCCATGGCGTCAGGAATGCAAAGAGCCGCCCGTGCGGTGGTTTCAATTAGAACAGCGGCACCCGCGTCAAATTTGATCGCAGCCTCTTCGACGGATTGTGGCAGCTTCTCGATCTCAGCGGCGGTTTTGGCGCGCAACTGTCTATCCGCCGCTTGTGCCACAGCCTCTTCCAATGAGGCCACCATCCCATCTATCTCGGCCTTCGCGCCGATCAATGTTGCCACGCGATCTTCCGCCGCGCGCAATGCTGCCTCGGCAACATCGAGATCGGCGTCAGCGGCTCCAGCCCGCGCCAAACGCTGCGCTTCGGCACGTCGCTCGGTGACAACTGTCTCGGCTGCCGACAGGCGCTCAGCTAGTTTGTCGCGGGCTGAGCGTGCAGTAGCGAGGTCACGGTCCAGCTTTTTGCCGGCATCGGTTTTGAATGGGTTCATCACGGAATTTGCTCCAATTAGCCCGGAGCATTATCAGTCCGCCAAATAACAAAGGCCCGCGCTCAATTCCTCTGAAAAACACAGGAAAACATGTGCGCTGTTTTCGGACCCGATGTCCGGTTTACCCCCAATAGCCGACAAATACTGCGGTGCCGCGATTGTCCGCTAAGTAAAGCGAACAAAGATCGTTTTTTGCCTGCTCCGGCTATGACGTGATTGACCCGGAACGTACAAAGCCCTCCGATTGAGAGCAAATGGACCGGTCCGGCGGAAGCGCGCGGCGATCTTGATCTGTGATCGTGCGACTACCCCGATATGGCTAGCATCGACCAAACCCTAAAGGTATTATGTGTTGTCATAATCGTGTTGTGGCTGAAGCTATAATTCGAAAACCTCTCAAAAATGGAGCGCGCTCAATGAAACGCATCATACTTGCAGTTTTGATCACTTCTTTCGCTGTTGGTTCCGCTATGGCTCAGTCTTGTGCAACCAAGGCTGTTGGCAAAGACGGCAAACCGCTGGCGGGTGCTGCCAAAACAAGCTTCATGAAAAAGTGCTGCGAGGACAGCGCAGTAAGCAAAGACGGCAAACCGCTTTCCGGTGCGGCTAAAACGAGCTTCGTGACGAAATGCGAGAAGGGCGGCTGAGAGCATCAACGGTTAAATAGTAGGAGCTTGAGATGCGTACTTTCGCTATCATTTGCTCAGCGGTGATCGGCGCTTCAATCTTTTGTTCTCCGATTATTGCTCAGGCAAAAACGGCTAAAGAGTGCCGCGCTGAATGGCAGGCTAACAAGGCTGAAAATCAGGCCAAAAAAATAACGGAAAAGGACTACGTGAAGCAATGTACGGCTGGCGGAACTACAGCACAGCCGGTTCCCGCAGCCGCGAAGTCTACAAAAAAGACCGCACCAAAGACGGCTCCGGCTCCTGCCGCGACTAAGACAGAGACAAAAATGGCTCCGGCGCCGGCCACTCCCGCTGCAACTCCATCATCTGTTGCCACGGGAACCAATCAATTTACAACCGAAGCACAGGCCAAATCGCGATGTGGTTCGGGCACAGTCGTCTGGGTTAATCTAAGCTCAAAAATCTATCACTTCTCAGGTCACAAAGATTACGGCAATACAAAGAATGGGGCGTACATGTGTGAGCGTGACGCCACGAGTGACGGCATGCGTGCTGCAAAAAACGAAAAGCATCCCTGAGACTGCAGCGGAAACTGATAAGACAGCAACCTGAGGCTGGCACTGTCGGTCAACGTTCAAACGCTATGGAGGCAAAGATATGGGCCTTTTAGATCAACTCGGCGGGTCGCTTAAAGGTGTCCTCGGTTCAGTGGCCGCTGCTGAGGCGCCGGCCTTGATTTCAGCGGCGCTGGCGAAGACAAACATGGGCAATCTACAAGGTCTTGTGGATCAACTCCAGCAAGGTGGGTTGGGCGAACAGGTCAAGTCTTGGGTCGGCAATGGCGCAAACCTACAAGTAACGCCCGAACAAATACAAAGTGCGTTGGGAAACGACCAACTCAAACAGCTTGCGCAACATTTCGGTGTTGATCCCGACGCGGTGGCAAAATTGCTTGCAGATCATCTCCCGACTGTGGTCGACCAAGCAAGCCCCAACGGCTCGGTTCAAAGCTCCTAAAATATTTGAAAATGTACCTTGATGGCCCCGGATGAACTCGGGGCCACTTTTTTGTCCGCAACTGATGGCACTTATCGGACAATCGCCGCGTCTAGTTTTAGCTCGCGACGGTTTGTCGGCTTTTGACGGTGGTCTCAACCGATCGACGCAACACTTTATCTTAGAGGGAAAAGATGGAGTGTGACGATGGATCGGATATTTTGTCGAGGGTTTACGGCGGCCGAGAAGACGGAGTTATGGGACCGCTGGCAGCGCGGGGAGTCGCTCAGGGCGATTGGGCGGGCGTTTGGTAAGCCGTCATCATCGATTTATCATCAGCTGTCACCGCATGGTGGGATTCGCCCGGCTTCGAGGCGTCGCTCGCGTTTGGCATTGACGCTCCCGGAACGCGAAGAGATATCCAGAGGCATTGCGGGACAGCAATCGGCACGATCGATGGCGAGGCTGCTGGGCCGTTCGGCCTCGACGGTGAGCCGAGAAATCAGCCGCAAGGGTGGCTATGATGGCTATCGAGCAGCATTGGCGGACGACCAGGCCTGGGCTCGAGCCCGTCGCCCTAAACGTTGTAAGTTGGCGACCAATGCTTGGTTGCGGCGAGCGGTGGCCAAGAAGCTGAGATCAAATTGGGCACCCGAGCAGGTCGCCGGTTGGCTCAAGCGAGCCCATCCTGATGATGAGAGTTATTCCGTGTCACACGAGACGATCTATCGCAGCTTATTTGTTCAAGCCCGCGGGGTACTTAAAGAAGGAATTGCTAAGCCATCTTCGATCCAAGCGCACAATCCGTCGGTCCAAGCAGGCGGGTCTTAATGGCGATGGACGGGGACAGATCAAGGATCTCGTCTCGATCCGTGCGCGCCCCGCAGCGGTTGAAGATCGAGCGGTGCCTGGTCATTGGGAAGGGGATCTGCTGTCGGGTTCGAAGAACAGTTTCATCGCAACCTTGGTTGAACGTCATACTCGCTACGTGATGCTAGCGAAGGTGGCCAACAAGGACACCCAGACGGTGGTATCTGCACTCATCAAGCAGGCCAAGAAGCTACCAGATGAACTCTATAAATCTCTGACCTGGGACCGGGGCAAGGAACTGACGGATCATCGCCGATTTACGTTGGCGACCAACATTGACGTTTACTTCTGCGATCCGCAGAGCCCATGGCAGCGCGGATCGAACGAGAACACCAATGGTCTACTGAGGCAGTACTTCCCGAAGGGCACCGACCTATCGGTGCACTCACAAGCCCATCTCAATAAAGTCGCTCGTCAGCTCAACGAACGGCCCCGTGAGACCTTGCAATTTGAAACCCCAGCAGAGAATTCAACGCCTAGTGTTGCGTCGATCGGTTGAGACCACCACCCAAAACGAACATGGGCGACCAATTGGCGCTATGCAGGATCAAGTGCCGCCCGACCTTGGTCGCGCCATAAGAAGCATCGCTAACCGTAATTGACAGTCGAAAGACAGAATAAAAAAGGCCGCGCTGTAATCATGCGCCGCCTAGCTAAACATTCGCCTTGTTGGGCCTAGGGGCCAGGGGGGACTTGGGGTCGGGCCCAATGGCGATTGATCCCATAACGCAATTCAGTGTCCTAAGTTCCATCCATAGGTGTCCGTAATTAAGCGCTGTGTCCTAATTAGAATTTGAGATGGAACTTTCTAGGCGATTGGAACTTATGCCTCCACACCGCCTTGCTGCGCTCGCATCGCGGGGGATTTTCCTAGGAGGGATACAATGGAGCTCATGTTGCGTAATTTGGTAGTCGCGCTCGCCGCGACAGCCGCAATGGTAGTCGGCGGAAACGCCGGGGCGGCCTCGATGAGTGCGCCGGCAGCAATGCGTACAGCGGCGGACAGCTTGAAGATGATCGAGAACGTCCAGTTTTTCTGGAGCGGTCATAACTATTGTTGGTACGACGATGGTTGGAACGGCCCGGGCTGGTACTGGTGCAATATGTACCTACAGTCCGGGATTGGTTGGGGCGGCGGCTACGGCTGGCATCATTGGCGCGGGGGACACCCCCATTCCTATTACCAGGGTGGCCGCGGCGGTCAACTCGGCGGAGCGGTCACTCATAGTCAGGGCAGCAGAGCGGTCACTCATAGTCAGGGCAGTAGAACGGTCACTCATAGTCAGGGCAGTAGAGCGGTCACTCACAGTCAGGGCAGTAGAGCGGTCACTCATAGTCAGGGCAGTAGAGCGGTCACTCATAGCAGTGGCGGCAGCATGGGCGGCGGCGGCGGCAGCAGCATGGGCGGCGGCGGCGGCGGCAGCATGGGCGGCGGCGGCGGCGGCAGCATGGGCGGCAAACAGTAAGTGACTATTTGATTGTGGAGCACAGGTAGTGTCAGATTTAGTGTGTGTGTTGATATAAGGCCTTTCACGCAGCACAAAGGATCCTCAATGGAGGCCGCCCTCAGTTGGCGGCCTCTCTCATTTCAAACAACCGTCAATGTCCGTTCCTGGCACAACGCTGCATTCGCGGCAGCGCACCATTTAGGACGCGATTGGACAACAACGGACAAACGTCGATTTTGGTCCGCGAGCGAGAAATATCAAAATTGCACAAAGCCCCGCTATGCGCGGGGCTTTGTGTTCGTGCGGCGGTCGCGTCTCGATCAGGAGGCGTCGGCCGTGGGATCGCGCCGCAACATCAGTCGCACGTTCGAGTCGGAGTCGCGGCCGACGATCTTACCGTTGACTACCACGGTATAGCTATCGACCATGAATAAGTCAGAGCTACTTGGGGCGTAAGCTTGCGCCGCGGCCGCTTCTGGCGAGATCGTAGAATGTTTCTCGGCAGCAAATGCCGGTGTCGCGACGAGCGTCGTCAGCACAAATGCAGTCATCAGCTTGTTCATTTCAAAGGCTCCAACTAACTCCCGTCCTTGCGACGCAGCATTGAACAAGTTGGGTTTCGAAATGATGTACAGGTCCTACAACAGCGGGCGATGCGGCTCCCAAAACAATGGCTTGGTTAAGCCTGATTTTTCTGCAGTTGCGCAAATTGAGATAATGTGGGCGCGACTAGCAAATCTCGATCCCGCAGTTTTTGGCACATGGCGTCATTCGCCGCGACGCAAAATCTAGGACGTTATCGGACTAACAAGGGACAAAGGGCGCCGCTGGGGTTGAATTAATACGCAGCGAATGAACCGAAGCGGACATCATCCGCGCCCGCTCAACAAAAAAAAGCCGCCGGGGGACCGGCGGCGTTGCTGTAGTCAACTTGGAGCCAGATCTAGATCTTACTGAGCGGCCATATCATTGGTTATGGTCGTGAACGTGTTATTGAGCTGCGTGCCCAGAGCGTTGACCGTAGCAATGATCGCAACCGAAATGCCGGCGGCAATCAGGCCGTATTCGATCGCGGTAGCGCCCGAATCGTTCTTCAAAAAACGCAAAACAAGCTTCTTCATGGATGGTCTCCTGGCTTTGCCAATTTTCAAATTTACGCAGGCTATTAATGCCGAGGAGGTATTTCCGAAGGCTTCACTGATTAGATCCATTTTTAAACACTGGCCATGTTGCTTGTCGGTCGTTTTCGCTGCATAAAAAAGCCGCCGGCACGCAGCCGGCTAGGTTGATACGTATAGATCGAGGGTTACCCCGATAGGATATGCAGGCGTTTTTCGATTGGCTTGTTGCTGATTTTTATGTCTTCGGTGCGCGCTTCCAAAATTGGATGCCGCTATTTGTGGCCATATTTGGCATTCTTACCTTTATCAGTTGGCGAAGCGGCGGAAATTCCCGCAAATAGTCCGATAGGTCTTCTTTTATTTATTGAATCAATTCATAGAATGCTAAGCGGAACTACATAGCATTGAGATGGGGGACGCATCCCCTACGCCGATCCCCTGTGTTGTTGCCAAGACCCCGGTCGAAAGGCCGGGGCCTTTTTTCAGACCGCCTTAGTTGGCGGCCTCTTTCATTTCAGGCGAGGCTTGCGATGGTCGCTAATGGCACTTAACGTCATTCGCCGCGCCGCAATATTTTTGGTCGCTATTGGGGGCAAAGCCGACAAAGAAACGCGCCCGCTTTGATCGGCTATGACGTGAATGACCCGAAGCGGACATCAGCTAGGCCCAAGAGCCCAAGACCTATTTCTGAACCAAAAACTACGGCCTTTCCCAGTACAGGTTTGAGCCGGTACGATGTCTTGTCCTTAGCCTTGGGGCAGGCAATGGCGGTGCCAGAGACGCGTTACGCGAACAGCGGCGACGTTCGCATCGCCTATCAGGTGGTCGGACAGGGATCGCTCGACCTCGTATTTGTCCCTGGATTCATATCGAATCTCGATGTGCAGTGGGAAGACCCGGGATTTGCGCATCTTCTCAATCGGCTGAGCGCCTTCACCCGTCTCATTCTGTTCGATAAGCGCGGCACCGGGTTGAGCGATCGCATCGACAACCACCATTTGCCAACGCTGGAAACCCGCATGGACGACGTACGCGCGGTCATGGATGCCGTTGGCAGCGACCGCGCGGCCTTGCTGGGCGCCTCGGAAGGCGGGCCGATGTCGATCCTATTTGCCGCGACCTATCCACAACGAACGCGCGGGCTCATTCTTTATGGGTCTTACGCGCATTTCCACACTTGGGTCATGAGCCGCGATTCGCTCGAAGGCTTCACCAGCGATAACCCCGTCCGTGGCTTACGATCATTGAAAGCTCCTGGGGCACCGGCATCAGCGCACCTCTTTTCGCACCGGACCAGTCGAAAGATGGCCGCTTTCCGACGTGGTGGGGGCGCTTTGAACGGCTCTCGGCCAGCCCCGGCGCGGCCGTTGCCTTGGCGCGTATGAATGCCGGCATCGACGTCCGCTCGGTGTTAGCTAGCGTTCGCATCCCGACGCTGGTCATTCACCGGCGTGACGACGCCCGCATCAAATTTCCAGGCGGTCGCTATTTGGCCGAGAAAATTTCCGGCGCCCGTTTTGTAGAACTGGCGGGCCGCGATCATCCGATCTGGACCGGCGATATCGATAGCGTGGTCGACGTGTCTTGGGCTTGGGGATGGAGATGAGACGGCGGATGGCTGCCTTTCGAAAGGCGTAGCTTCAAAAATTCACCGCACACCCGAAATGGATCGCCGCGTCGCGGTGCACGAAGCGAGCCACGCATTTACCGCCAGATTTTCCGGGCTGCCGCTCGGCGGCTGCACCGTCCAGCCAGCGCCAGATGGCAGCTATTCCGGCCTTTGCTGGGGGCCCGGTTCGGCAAAATCGCGATACAGCAGTGAAGCGATTGGGCTTTGCCAAGATATTACAGCCCTGATGCCCGGCCCCGGTGAGCGCGCTGGTGATGCTGCCGAATTGTTTGTGCACGCGCGTAATCGTTGTCTTGAACTGGCTGCTGGCAGCGCAGGTGAGGAAGCGCTTTTATCTGGGCTGCCGCTCGTTGCGCATGACGATCAAAAGCAAGCCGAAGCTTACGCCGCGATTTTCTGCCGAACGCCAGCAGCCATTACCGCGTTTCTGACGTACGCGCATGCCGAAGCTATTGCACTGCTCAGTGAACATCGATCCACTGTATTGGCGCTCGCCGATGCATTGATCGAGCACCGGACGCTCAACGGCGAACAGATCGACGCCATCATCACTAGCACACTCGCCAAGGCCGAACTTGCCGCCGAAAAGGAACGCCGCGAGCGATGGCAGCGCACTGTCGCGTCCGCGCGCATATTTGAGGCATCAACCCATCAATAAGCAGCCGGGGTTGCCCTGGCCGCTGATCGTTGAGCAGCAGCCTTGATCAGTGGGCCCTTTTGAATTTAGCGGTGGCCCCTTTTAGTTTTTCCGGGCTGGTCTATATGAGCCGCAAATAAACTATCGGAGAACCAAGAAGAATGGGAATACCATCATACCTGCGAACCGTAGCCGCGCGATGCAGCAAGATTGCACATAAGTGTTCCGATCAACGGGCTAATGAAGCAATTCTCGCTATCAGCGTAGAACTCAGTGAAAAAGCGGAAGCCTTAGAAAAACATTCTCCCGCCACTAAATAACAACTCAGAAGCCGCCTCGGTTGGCGGCCTCTTTCATTTCAAGCCATCGGCGTGTCGCCTATTGGTACATGATTGCGTTCGCAGCACCGCACCATTGAGACATGATTAGACAACAGCAGACAAACGTCGAATTTGGTCCGCTACGGTTATAACGTGAATGACCCGACTACTGCATTGGCCGTGCATTGCAATACGTGTTTAGGGAAAGCTTTAAACGCAAAACAGCCAGTGCATTTATTTTCATTTGTGAGCAATTATGAACAGCGGTGGCTCTGGCGAGGGGAAATACTAGCCCTCTCGATTAGGCTGGAGCTGCACGGGCTCCACCCCTCCCTGATTGGGATTTTAGAAGACTGCCGCACTGGCGGTCTTCTTTTTTGCGCTGCGTCGGCGGTCATTGGCACTTCGCGACATTTCGGACCCATGTTGAGTGGCCGCTTTAAATTAGGTCATCGGGCATTAGAGGAACATAGTGTTCTATCGGGTAGTGCCCCTATGAAGGCGATCATGTCCCCCACAGAAGCAGCCACTGATCGATTCATCCACGCTGAAAATTTGATTCTATTACGCAGGCGGCTAGCTGAAACGACCGATGCTGAAAAGCGGCAGCAAATTTTGATCCAGCTTCGTGCGGAAAAAGTCAAGGATCATCTGCCCACGGAAAAATAGGCCGCCTCATCAGTTGGCGGCCTCTGTCGTTTCAAGCCAAGCGCATAACGCTGCTCGTGAACGGCCGCCGAGTGGCGCGCCGGGTGATGTTTTATGCATTACGGGAACATCCGTAATTGAAAGCCTCTGCGACTTTAGTCTAACTTTCTTGGCATGACCGCTGCTGCGCAGCCGAAATACGAGGCGGGGCGTCTAATGGCGCGCTTTTGCTGTGGCGAGCAAATGAAGCTGGTCAAGACCATCCCGCGCATCGGCGGGTACCCGGAACTCCAGACTTATCGCTGTGAACGATGCCGCAACGTCGAAACGATTGAGGTGAAACAATAGCGGCGCCTTAGGCGGCACGCACAAGGAGCAATCCAATGACAACGCAAATCGCAAGTCATGATCACACGACCGCTTATCTTTCGCTCGCAGCAGTCGTCATAATTGTTCTGTCAGTCGGCGGTGTCTGGCTATTTGCTTCGTAACGTCGACACTGCGCGTCATCAAAAAGAATGAACCTGCATATTACCATTCGGCTTCTCATTGCTGTCGTTGCTTTGACATGGGTTTCAACACCGATTGTGAGGCATTGGATGGCAGTTAGATTTTCAGCGGGGAAATAGGCGAAGACTGAACATTCGCCCAAGGAAGCAACTGGAGGCCGCAGCAGTTGGCGGCCTCTTCTCTAATCGGCCGTTAGGGGTCAAGCGCCTTCAGACCTATCCACCACTGCAGTGTCCGATGTCGCTCACGGGCTCGCGCTTCTCTTCGGAATCGGCACCACGGCCTTTCCAGTATGGGATTCGAAGACGAGGTGGAACAATCTTTCAAGCGGACTTGCCGGCAAACGACGGTAGTCCAAGAGGCCGCACGAACTCACCTCATCCATCGTCCCGCGAGGGACAGCATTCCACCGCCGGGTGGAGCTCGAGTGTTCTCCTATCGCAATTGATTCTAAGTGGATCTCATGCCGGTGCTGTTTCTCCCCGGGTCCAGCGGAACTCGGTGCCGTCAACCCAGATGCGATGCATGATCACGGCCAGCCGGCGTGCCAGCGCCACGATCGCCTTCTTCATTCCACGGTGCCTGGCAATCTTCATCGCCCAAGCCTTGAGCCAGGACCACTTGTTGGTGCGGGTCAGCATGACCTGGGCCGCCTCGTAGAGCATGAGCCGCATCATCTCGTCTCCGCACTTTGATATCGCACCGGTTCGGTTGATCTCGCCCGATTGATACTTGGCGGGCGTCAATCCAAATGCCGCCCCGACCGCCTTTGAGTTACGAAAGCGCGCGGGCACATCGACTGTAGCGCGATAGGTCAGCGCCACCACGGGGCCAACGCCGGGAACCGTCATCAGGCGCCGGCACACCTCATCGTCCCGCACGATGGCCAGCAAGCGGCGATGCAGGATGCCGAGCTGTTCGCGAAGCACCCGCCGAACAATAAGCAATGGTTCGACCAGTGCGGCTAGGTCGGGCACGTTCTCGACCAGCTCCTTGATGCGCCCCTCGAACTTCACCGACCCCACCATCCCAACCTTGAGGCCGAAGTTGCGCAAGGTGCCGCGTAGGTCGTTGTCGATGGCAATGGCCTTCGACTGCAGCAGCTTGCGATGGGTCAGCAACATCCGCAGCTTCTGGCTGCGCAACGTCTTCACATGTACCGGGCGGTAAAGTCCCGCCCGCATCATCTGCGCCATGCCGCGGGCGTCGTTGCGGTCGGTCTTGTTGATCTGCGCCTTCAAAACCGCCCGCATGTGCCGCGTCTCGACACAAATCACCGGCAACCCGACTTCCGCCAGAGCGCTGTAAAGCCATTGCGACAGCGGCCCGGCTTCCAGCCCAATCCGCTTGAGGCGGTAGGCGGGGATCCGCAGCACCGCCAGCAGAGCTTCCGGCTCGCTCGCTACCTTTACTTCCCGCACGATCCTGCCCGTGTCATCCACAATGCAGACGCTGGTCTCCTTGACTGATACGTCCAATCCAGCAAAATGGTCCATGCTGCGCTTCTCCTTCTGATGCTTGGGGCCCGTAACCACGGTGACCCCGTTTCACCATCAGCCTGAAGCGCAGCACCCAAAATCTTCAGCTATCCACAAGTTCGCCGGCCGATTACCCCATCTTTTGTTTTAGTTCATACGATGGCGGTGGAAATTATAAGTTTCCGACTTGAGAATCACGGCTGCGCACACCCATGGTGCCGTCAGACGGCTAGCGCTGAAACGGTAGACAACGCACCATGTACACCATCGCCACAGCCGCTGCGGCGGTCAGCCGGAAGAAGACCGCGAATCGTGTGGGCGATCAATGCCGGAAAAATTCTAGCTGCTAAGGACGAAAACGGCGAGTGGCTGATCGACCCCGCCGAACTGCACCGCATTTATCCCCCATTACAGAGCGCATCAAAGCAAGGCAACGATATACAATCGCAACTGCACCAGTCGCCGTTGCTTACGCCAGTTTAAGGATCACGGCTTCCGTTCCCACGTGCTGCGCACATGGAAGATAATGGATAGTTGAACTCTATTCTGCTAGAACGCGCTCACTTTTAACGGAGGTTTATATGGCGAAACGTAAAGTACGCGCTTGGACGAAGAAAGACATTGCCGGGCTTGAGGCTCATTCTAAATCCAGAACGCCCGTTGCGAAGATTTCAAAAGAGATGAAAAGAACGCCTGGGGCGTTAAGACAGAAAGCTAGGATTGTGGGTATTAGACTCGGCCATCGGCGTTAGGCACAGGCGCAAGCGGCCGCCTTTCTAGTACCGGCACGACCTATAACGCACGACAAGCAGCAGGACTACAGCAATCACAAGCGCGGTAATTGTCACTTGCCCGCTCCAACTTCTAAGCGCGTCGGTTTCTCGATTCTTATAACCGTGCCACATCGTTCGCATGTGTGAACGACGCCATGCTCTGTCTCGGCGGCCTGCATTGCCATGCGACAGACTGGGCACTGTTTTGGTGGTTCAGGTTTTGCGACTTGGCTCACGGTAGCTATGAAGGCTACCAGTCATGGCTTGCTACCGAGAATACGGATGTTTACGGGGTAGGCTTGGCAGCCTCTATTACTTCACCCACGCCGCCTTGAACGCCTCCATCGCACGCGCGCGTTGCCGCGTAGCCGCGCTCGGTAAGCTTTTGAGGCGCTCGCACCGTAATCGTCCAGAACCAGCGGCGCGCGCGTCACCATGGAAGCTTTGGTTGGGTTTTTTGTACGAGCCTATAGCGCGGTTGCCGAGCTGAGTTCCATTGAGCCATTCTTCGTCGGCAACAGTCACAATAGACGCTGCCACTGTCAGCTAGGGGTAGCTGCTTATAGCTAACCACGTACTGCGCTCCGCAATATCGACAGAAAAAGTCATTGCGAGAGGGCATATTCATAGATCGTGAATTTTGCTGCGTGGTTCAATGACGAATAAATAAATGACTCCGGCCGAGAGGCACACAACGGCAAGCAAGGTGAGAAAAGTATCGACCATATTTTTTGATACAGCAACCTCGCAGATTGTCATTGACACGGATCAGACAGCATCATTGACGCATCTAAATAGGCTGAGAGCGGCACGGTCCTGCCAATTCGGCCGTGCGTTCGTCCAGAGAGGGCCGGTTTGGTCGTGGCAATCTCTGTCCTTCTAACAGAAAATGCTTCATCGATTGGTCCAGTCATTTGGTGCAGTCGAGAGCCTTTCAGTGGACACTATCGGACCCGGTCGACGCGCGCGGCGTAGCACCCTGGAGCAGCAAAATGAATGTGTAGGTAGTTTGCTGCCACGTTCGCGAACTGACGTTCTATCGCCGCTTCTACGTCAGTGCCTTCGACAATTTCCCAACCAGTCATCATCCCTGAGACATCAAAGCCGCGTACGGCGAGCGTGCGGTTGCGCAGTTGCTCGGGGACCTCGCCAACAGCATCGAACGTTTTCTCACCGCGACGAATATAGATAGCAAATCGCATACGATATGGTGACGAAACTGGGTGATGCTCGTAGTTGACGAGAATTAGTTCGTCGCCGGGCGTTGCATCGGTAAGACTGATGCGACAAGGGCGAGGTCCGTCGGCAATACGACGGACAGCACCGCGCTTGGCAAGCTCAGGATCTGAGAGAGCAAATAGATGGTCGAACTGGCGGGCGTCCAGGCCGCGGATGCGGAAATTCATAACTAGCCTCCATCACTGTAGTCTCAAACAGGATGATTGGTCTGAAGTCTTCGCGCCACCCGATTTCTGGGTTGAGCATGAAGTCGCCTTTTGGCACGTTGCGTCATTTCGCTGCGCTGCGATGGGATGTCGGCTCTTGGGGGTATAGCGGACGTTGGGCGGCGCAGAGCCTCAAAAAGTGCGCAGCGTTTGACCCAACTGAGACATTGGCTTTGCGCTGCGGCAATGGTTTTGAGGCCGGTTTCAGCCCCTATCGAAGCGCCCGTTTGAGCCGATACAATGCCGTGTCTTGGGCTTGGGGATGGAGATGAGACGGCGGATGGCTGCCTTTCGAAAGGCGTAGCTTCAAAAATTCAGTCAACTGGAAACGTTCGGAACAACAACAGATGTATGGCGGGACAAAAAGTATATGGCTAATCCCCATTGCCGTCGTGCTAATGGCGTACGCTAATGTTGTGCTTAAACTCCGCATCTCAGCTTTAGGCGGAGGCAGTTCAGTTTCTTGGTTGTCTTATATCTTATCGATGATGCTCGATCCGTGGACTTGGTCGGCGCTCATTGCCGCTATCGTTACTGGACTACTTTACGTTATTTCCCTGCGGCAACTCGAACTTAGCGTAGTAGAGCCGTTATTCGCCCTCGTTTTTGTCCTAGTGCCTCTGGCTGCCGTGCTTATCTTGGGAGAACACCTACCGCCGCTTCGGATTGTCGGGCTTGTTCTCATTTTCGTCGGCGTAATTCTCGTCGGGCAAACTGCATAAAAGCACGAGCGGCTGAGGTGCTCGCCACCGCCATCGTGACGTCTAAACTAGATTTAATTCAGATCACTAAATGAGGGTGGTGCCGCAGCGATGTGTCACAAGAGGCTGATTTCAAACGCACTGATGGTGGCAGCTTGTCGCAAAAGCAGATTCACGATCAATGCGCTAACCGTTGTTCATGGACGATGATTTAGGTAAACGCGAGTTTTGAAATTTTGCCGAGAAAAGGGGCGCCTGTCGTGCGCCCCCCTTTGTTTCGAGTTTCAGCCGGGGCTCAGATTTCCATAATTCCCGGGAAAAACACGTAGCAAGCTACGCTGATTACGATGAGATAGCCCAGCAGCACCAGGCACCAACCGAAATTGTGCCGGATGACCGCGCCTTCGTCGCGTACGAAGCGCGAAGTCGAAACGCCGACGCTCGCCGTCTGCGGCGCTATTGGCTTGCCTATCTCAGAACCGATCGAATTTAGGGTCGGCAGCAGGAGCGGCGGGAAGCCGAGGATTTGCCCGACCAGCGCCTGGAACTTGCCGAACATGGCGTTAGTCGAGGTGTTGCTGCCGGACAGCGCCACGCCGATGAAGCCGAGGATCGGAGAAACGACAATGAAGGCAGTGCCCAGCGAGGCGAAGGCCTTGGCCAGAGACGCGGCCATACCCGAGAAGTTGTAGACATAGGCGAGGCCGAAGATGAAGACACCGACGAGGCACGCGCCCCACATTTGCGACCATGTCTTGCTCCAGATCTCGGCGAGCTGCTTGCTATTCACGCGCAATAGCACTGCAACGACAATCCACGACGCCAGGATGGCCGAACCGCCGACGAACGGCGTCCAGTTGAAAATTGCCGCAATAGTCGCACCCTGGGTGATGGATGATGCTGCCGTCACTTGCAAATGGAGCATCACGATGCCCGGCAATTTCGACCATGGGCCCGTCCATGCGACGACAACGATTATTAGAACTGCGATAGGCAGCCACGCCTGGAAGACGTCTCCGCCGGACAGGCCGTGCTCGGCTGCTGTGGAGGTGGCGCCAGTCACCGGCTTGCCGCCGTAGCCCATGACCTCCGCCGGCCGCCACACCTTGAGGAGAAGGAGCAGGCAGACAAAGCACACGATCGAACCGGCTACGTCCGGCAAGTAGGGGCCGAGATAGGTGCCCACCGGCAACTGGCCGGCGATATACCCGAGCGAACCGACGATCGCCAAGGGCCATGCACCCCACATGCCCTTCTTGCCGGAGACCAGATAGAGCAGAATCCACGGCGGCAATATCGCCAGGATGGCAACGATCTTGCTGATCGAGCCGGATAACGCGAGCAGCGGATAACCCGTGACTGCGGCGAGTGCGATGATTGGTGCACCGAGCGCGCCGTAAGAGACCGGCGCGTTATTGGCGATGGCGGCTACGCGGATGGCGTCGAGATCCGGAATGCCGAGCGCGATCAAGATGGGAGCGACGAAGGCCCAGGGGTAGCCGAAGCCGACAAGGCCTTCCAAAAGCGCGCCGAACGCCCATGCAAACAGAATGGTCTGTACGCGAACATCCTGGGTGCCTTGCGAAATCAGCCAGCGGCGCAGCTTGTCGAACGTCCCTGTCGTGACCAGCGTATTAAACAGCATCACGCCCCAGAACGTGATCCAGTCCACGTTCCATACGCCTGTGGCCGAGCCGTAGAGGTAAGCCCGGATGCCTTGGTCGAGCGGCATGTGCCATACCCAAAGGCCGAGCGCGAGTGTAATGAGTGAGCCGATTAGCGTCGCCACCCAGGCCGACCAGCGCAGGCCAGCGAGCATAAACAGCAGTGCCGCGACAGGAATTAGCGCGACCAGCCAAGTGATGAAGAGATTTCCAGTTGGGTCGAGAATTTGAGTGAACATTTGGAATGCCCTCCCCGATTGATACCGACGCTTCTTGCATCAACACCCGAAGTCTGCGATGCGCACCATTTCCGGCAATATCTTTTCTATGGGCTAGCCAAGGCAATCGCGATCCTCGAAATGACAGCATTCACTTTCAGTACCATTTGTGAACATCGCAATCGCCGCCATTAGCCCCGGTGCCAATGTGATCCGCATCATAGTTTGACGCATGCGAGCGCTCTCGGCGATAGATTGCAAACCAGTAGCCGAATTTATCCCACTCGGATCGCTTGAATACCTCTTCGCATTTATCGAGTGCGTATCTGGCAAGAGGCTAGGTTCGCCCCGATTGACGTCCATGCGATTCCTGAAACTTGATGACCACGTTTGGACACCGCTCGCTATTCGGCATCGCATTTGAACCAGGTTAGATTGTCAAGGCGCGTTGGCGTGGCATCATTGGCATATCTAATCACTTCAGCCAGCGGCGGTGCTGGCCGACTATGACATCACCACGAGCATGGCGATGATGACCGTGGCAATGTGCTTGCGGATGCGGCCGGCCCGATTCGCCCCGCCCGAGCCAAGGCCGCCAAGATCATGTGTAACGGCCAAAAATGGCCGCCCGCGAGCGGTGCGGCCATAAGTTTAGCTTGGGTCAATGCCACCCGCTCCAGAGGGGAAAAGAGTGGCGAGGACAAATCTGCCACATCGCCTCAGGGGACGCACTAAGCAAAATTATTGATTCAAATTAATGAACGAGGTTACGCTAGCTGCTGGTTTTGAGCCATGGGCGCGCCGGCCTCTCGCAATGCGTTGGATCAGCATCCGTTCGTCGTACGGCTATTGCAGCTTGTCGAACTGAAAGCCGCCGACCTCAAAGGGCTTGACGACATCATCGACGGCGAACTGGTAATCCGCAAGCGGCGCGACCTCATCGCCGACGGCTACGAATACCGCAAGCTCTGTTTTGTGAACGACGGCTTCGCCGTGCGCTACAAGCTGCTGCGCAACGGTAAGCGGCAGATTCTCAACGTCATCCTGCCCGGCGACATCGTCGGTCTGCCCGGCAGTTTCTACAAACGTGCGGTCTATTCCGTCACCGCCGTCACCGACCTGCGCATGAACGTCTGCTCACTCGACGCCTACGCTCAGCTTTGCTATCGACATCCGCAATACGGCCTAGCACTGAGCTGGATCGCCGTGCAGGAGGCGACCACCTATGCGGAGCACGTCATCGACGTCGGTCGCCGAGCACCGATCGAGCGGCTATCGCATTTTCTACTTGAGCTGCATGGTCGCCTCAAGGTAGTCGGCCGCGCCGAAAAGTCGCGCTTCGTGCTACCGTTCTCCCAAGAGGTAATCGCTGATGTGCTGGGCCTCAGCGTGCCACATCTCAACCGTACGATGCAGCTATTGCGCGCGGAAAAGCTAATCGCTGACCACGAGCGCGTGGTCGAATTCCTCAACGCAGATGCCATGCAATCGCTCGCCAATTACCAACCGCAGACGATGGCCCCGATTCCGCCGCCTGCAACGCCGGTCTAGACGTTGCTCTTGAAACGTGGCCACGATCGACCGTTTATTTATTTTGCAACGCACATTTTAGGAAGATTGCCTGTGGGCTAAAGCACGACCGTCCCACGCGGTACAATACGATCAACTCAGGTTTCTGACCAAATTAAAACGGGCATTTCGTTCAGTTCGACTACTAAACGGTCGCTGGGAGAGCGGCATGGACGATAAGATTGGGCGTTATACTGGAATAGTTGAACATCTGGAAAATGCTATCACGTTGTGCGATGCCGTTGGTGAGCTAAATGTAAGCTCACTAATCGAGTGCGCTTTGACAATCGTGAAGAGGGCTCAGCTCAGGATTGCGCCGAAGCCTCACTACCCATGAGTTTGGTCAATTACGGCGAACGGTTGATTGTCGCTTCCAGAAATGCGGACGGCGCAATCAAACCACAGTAGGTCTTGAGGTGTTTCGAAGTGTGATCCCCGACGCCGATTGTCGCCGCATTGTATCTGATTTGGTCGATGTGGGGGCACGACGGTACCCCTATTCAAACCGTGCATTACACGCTCTTCAATGGTCGGCTGTTAATAGCTAATGCGGGTAACGGGTAATATGGCTTCATCTGACTTCTCGCTCCGTCGGTCTCACGATCCGAGCCGCCCTTCCAGGTGCACGGCCGCCCCAGCGTTCGCCCCACGTGGGCGCTCACGACGGTAGATCGCAAACCAATAGCCGAAACGGTCCCACTCGGAACGCTTGAATGCCTCTTCACATCTGTCGAGAGCATGTCTGGCAAGAGAGCCACGTTCACGCTCCTGTCGACGCTGATACCATTCCCATAAATTGACGATTACGTTTGGACAGCGCTCGCTCTCTGTCATCGCATTTGCTCCCCAGCTAACTTGCCACTCGTGCTGTGGGCGGCACCCGAGTTGATGGCCTTCAACCGACTTGGCTGTAGCTCGCCGGCTGCCTCCAGTACGGGATAGGCCACCGAGCAGACATGTGAATGAATGCGCTTCAAATCGCGAAGTACGTCGAGATGCAGCGAGCTGGTCTCAATACTGGCAAGCCGTCCTTCGCGGAGCCGCGCTAAGTGATTTTCCGATGCAACACGTTCAGCTTCACGGATTGCGATCTTTTCGAGCCGCGCCCAAAAAATATAATGTCTTAATTGCACCATTTGACTGGCCATTGCGGTTAGACAGCTCACGGCAACTGAACAGCCCCCTCCGTGACACAGATATAGAGTCAGGCATTTTCACGCAGCCGACCGATAAGTGAGCCTGGTGCCCACTTTTGCCCTGAGGCAATCAATTCCCGCGCTGCGTCCACAAGGCCCCATGTATTCCACAAGAGCACACCTCTAACGTAATTATCCCTAAGGTAATAAATTATACCCTTACGAAACGTCTCGACCCAGTCCTCTATAATTGCCATACTACTATCAATTTCGCCGACCGCCTCGTAACCGATATCGAACAAATCCGAATAGAAAAATGGCAGATGGCGATACACTTCCGACCCACCCGCCATATTTCGTCCCGCGGTTCGTCCCATCGCACGAGCATTGTCTTCATGTTCGAAGCGCAATCGCCGCTTCAAGGCTGCGCAAGGGAAATTTGCCACATCACCAGCCGCAAAGATATCAGGGTTACTGGTGCGAAGCATTTCGTCGACGACGACACCATCCCCAACTTCAATTCCCGCTACATTCGCCAAGTCAACATTGGGCACAATTCCGATCCCTGCAATTATCGAATCCACAGTGATTTTTTCGTGACAATGTGTGCCTATGACGAGCTTGTCTCCCTCCCTTTCAACAACTTCGACCTGCTCGCTAAATCGCACATCAACTCCGCTTTGTCGAAAATACACATTCAAAAAATGTGCCAGCGGCCGAGGATATATACGACTGCCGATGCAATCACCTGGAAAGAACAACGAAACCTTTCTTCCGTTCATGGCAAGAGCGGCCGCAATTTCCGATCCTATCAAACCACCTCCTATAACTGCGAACTCGGCTTCCCTGCTCGCCGCCTGCCAGGCCCGACTGAAATCGGAAAGTTTGCGAAAATAGATAACAGATGAGTTTGCATTACGGAGACGGCGCGGAAATCCACCGGTCGCCAATAGAAGTTTCTTGTATGACACGACTTTCCCGTTGGAATCGGTCGCTGTTTTACTGCCTGCGTCAACCGCAACGATCGAGGTGCCGAGACGAAGGTCAACATTGGCAGTTTCCGTATGGCACCAGATCGTGTCGACTTTTGTCCCTTTCCACAGAGCTTTTGACAATGGAGGCCGGTCATAAGGAGGATTGTCCTCGTCGGATACCATAAGGATAGATCCGTGTTGATCCAATTCCCGGATGCCGCGAACCGCTGCGTCCGCAGCAAGCCCACCGCCAATGATGAGGTATTTACAACTTTCCATTAGGCTCTCCGCCGCGTCGTGACGTTCTCAGGAACGCCCAATCCGCCTTGCCAATCGGAACCTGGAACCGGCGAACAACGGCAAATGATCGGGCTTTCCACGAGTTCGGGTCGAGACGATCAAAAAATATTACGCCTGCAACGACTGGCGCGAATTAATGCGTTTCGTTAACATAGATCAACTTCGAGATATCCTCGAGCGGCCCGCTGCTGTCCGCTGTTTGCACGGGCGGTTCCGCAATCGCCGATTGGTATGGATATCGAAACCAATACTGCACTCGATGATCGGTCATACTTAACAGATCCGGTTAGTAGCGGAGTGTCCACAGGGGACGTCCGAAGCGGTCGAGTTGGGTCATGTCAAAATCGAACAAAGGTAATTCGGCCAAGTCTATAAGTCAGCCGTCGGCATTCCCGTGGCAAGTCACGCAGAAAGTTACCCATGAAGGTCTCAAGCTAGAGCACGATCCTAGGACCGAGCTAAAGAAAATTCGCAAGAATAAAGATGTTATTGTTGCCGGGAAGCATTATAATACTTTATTCGTCAATCACGATGGCTGGTTATTTCGCTACAAGATTCTCCACAATGGTGACTGTCAGATCACAGATTTTATTCTGCCAGGTCAGATCTTCGGATTGCAGGCCTGCGTTTTTAAAGCTTCTCTGTATTCAGTAGCAACGATCACTGATGTTACTCTGTCGTCAATTCCGCTTGATGCGATTGATAATGTATTTGAGCGGAAACCCACATTGGCGAAAGCTCTATTTTGGTCTGCTCTCTGTGAATTTGCTATTGTATCTGAGCACCTGATCGACACTTCACGGCGACCTGCTTACGAGCGAATTAGTCATTTGCTACTTGAATTGTTTGTTCGATTGAAGACGGCAGATTTGGCTAACGATATGTCATTCAATATGCCGCTGACACAAGAGTTAATCGGAAGCGCACTTGGCCTAACTACCATCCACGTGAACCGCACGCTTCGTTCGTTACGCGAAGACAAACTAATTGCGATCGACGGCAAACACGTGACCATTCTCGACTTCGAGGCATTATCACTACTTTCTGATTTCGATAATTCCTATTTGGGCGAGATCGCGCGCACACTTCGCAGAGATATGATGGTGCCTAAACAAGATGGGGCGCCCCGACTCTACTCACCGCTCACACTAAACTCTCCGAAACCCAAGCCGGCATCTGCCGCGACGCCGCAGATAAGCGAAAAGGCGGTTGAATTCCGACCTCGGCGTCCACCTCGATCGTAACGAGGCGGGTAAGGCACCTAACGTGGATGTTCGGTCGCCGTCTATTCGGTTCGGCCTTTTAAAGTTGGAAAGCTCGGCTCGGAAGTCACATTTCACGATTGGGAACCGGAGATTAAATTTTCCACATCGCAATTGTAATTGATCCAGGTTTATGTGCTGGGTTTAAGCCCCCCACAGGGAGGACGAGTAGGATTTCTTTAGAGCCCGTCCAATGCCCGAAAAGCATAAAAACCAACGAATTGTCCTTGTGCTTCAGGGAGGAGGCGCACTCGGAGCCTACCAAGTTGGCGTATATCAGGCGCTCGTCGAAGGAGGCCTCCAGCCGGATTGGGTTGCCGGTACATCGATCGGAGCAATTAACGGGGCGATCATTGTCGGCAGCCCGGCCAACTGTCGTGTAAGTCGGCTCGAGGCATTCTGGAACGCAATTTCCCGGCCGTCAGTTGTGACCGCGCCAAGCTCGGGATATCTGCGCCGGCTTTTCAATGCCAAGAGTGCGCTCGAGACGCAACTCGTGGGGCAACCGGGGTTCTTTCGACCGCGCTGGATAAATCCGTGGTTTGCTTTTCCCGGAACCTCCGATGCAGTAAGTCTCTATGACAATGCGGAACTACGTGACACTCTTCATCGGTTTATTGATTTTAATATACTAAATTCCGGCGCTACGCGGCTAAGCCTAGCCGCGGTCAAGGTCACAACGAGTGAATACGTATTTTTTGACACTACCCGCCAACGCCTAAACACCGAACATATATTAGCGAGTGCTGCTTTACCGCCGAGCTTTCCCCCGGTGGATGTGAACGGCTCGCTCTATTGGGATGGCGGTCTCTACTCCAACACACCGCTCGATATCATTCTCGATGACGAGCCCTCGGTGAATACGCTGTGTTTCCTTGTCACTTTATTCGATCCGGTCGGATCGCCACCGAAAACCATGGAGGATGTCCTAACCCGGCGTAAGGATATCACTTATGCCAGTCGCGCAAAAAGCCATATTGAAGCGTACACGACGATACACAATTTACGTCGTGCGCTAATGGCGTTGTGGCAACAACTGCCAGAGGAAGCAAAATCGAGCCCAGCACTCCGAGAACTCTGTTCGCGGAGTTATGTCAGCACGCTCAACATCATTCGTTTCACCTATCGTTGTCGCACATACGAGTCCTTTCGCAAAGACTTCGAGTTCTCTCGCGCCTCTATCGCTGAGCATCGCTCCATCGGATATCAAGATGCCCAAGAGGCGCTCAAGACTAAGCCATGGCTCGTACCGCATCCAGATCACATAAGCGTCGTAGTCCACGACGTTTTCTCTACCGAAAGGGGCGAAGACACGGAGTATGCCCCATGCGCCTGACAGATCGTCGAGGATATCGCCGTCGGTGGCCGCGTTGGATCGATGCGGCCTCAAATTTAATCGCGCGTACCGACCTACGATTCTTCGGCGTAAGGCGCAACCCGCGTTGTTACCGCATCCTTCGCCGACAGCTAAGGAGGCATGCCATGACGAGCCACCCGCGTCGGCAAAAACGACCAACAAATGATAAATTGCATCCCCTCGTCTATAAATCGATTGTTGGGCTCGCGGTTTGGCTGGTCCTGTCAATTTGGGTCTTGTTCGATCGCGGCGCTTACATCGGACTGACGCTGGCAGTAGTCACGCTATTCTTTCTAGTTCTGGTGACAATCACGCTCCTGCTCTGGCTCACATGGCGCAATGCAGCTGCGGCCGATGATACACGTTCGCCTATGCCCACTTTCCGCGCCTGGGCATCGCAAGAGTTCACGATCTGGCAGGGTCATCTCAGCGGCAAAGAGGCGGCGATCGAGATCCTCTTACCGATCGTGGCAGTCGCGTTCGGCATGACATTATTCGGCTTGGTGTTGGATGCCGTCCTACCCACTATCGGTTCTTAGCCGCAGCGGCTCCGGACCGAACAAATGACCAAAACTCTACTATCGCGAAGCAACCACGGCTTCTTACGCGTGATAATCGGCTGCGACGGTCTCATCGACCGGGGCCCGCCGTGAGTTTATCGCGTTGAACACCGGCGTAAGCACGACTGCCACCAGGAGGTTGAGGATCACGGTATAGAGGGCGGTGTAGCCCGGGAACGTATAGCCGCTGAGCGCAAGCGGATAGGTCGGGGTGAGATTTACTGCCGCGGCCATCGTCGTGCCTGAAATTATCCCCACGGCCCAGCCGACAAGCAGTGCCCAGTCATTGAACCAACGGGTATAGACGCCAAGCATTACCGCAGGCAGCGTCTGAATAATCCATATGCCGCCCAATAACTGTAGGTAGATGGCGAACTTCGTCGGAATAAAGATTATGAACACGAGTGCACCGAGCTTGACGATCAGCGACACCCATTTTGCCATCTGCGCTTCCTGCTTGTCGGTCGGATACTTATTGATAAATTCGCGATGAATGTTGCGCGTATACATATTTGCCGCTGCGATCGACATGATCGCTGCCGGCACCAGAGCGCCGATACCAATTGCAGCGAAGGCAATGCCGATAAACCAAGACGGGAAACTGTGGAGGAAAAGTGCCGGCACCGCGAAGTTGTTTCCGAACTGCTTGAAGCCGGCCGCGTATTCTGGAAGGTTCGCGACACCGGCGGCAATGGCGAAGAAGCCGACGAGCGCGAGCAAGCCGAGCATCAAGGAATAGCCCGGAAGCATCGCGGCATTGCGGCGGATCGCGTGGCCACTGCTTGCGCTCAGAATGCCGGTCAGAGAGTGAGGATAGAGGAAAAGCGCGAACGCCGACCCCAATGCCAATGTTGCATAGGCGCCATAGGCGCCTGTTGTATTTGGTCCGGGAACCGCCAGCAGCACCTTTGCTACCGGCACGGCTGCGAAGATCTTGCCGAATCCGCCAAGCTCGATCGGAATGAAAATCACAGCGGCGAAAGCCGTTATATAGATAAGCACATCCTTGACGATCGCGATCGAGGCTGGTGCGCGCAGACCGCTCGAATAAGTGAAGGCTGCCAGGATCACGAAGGCAATGATCAGCGGTAAATCAGCGGCAATTCCCGTGCCCGAGATGCCGAGAGCTCCTACCACGACCTGAATACCAACGAGCTGGAGCGCAATGTAGGGCATGGTTGCGACAATACCGGTGATCGCAACCGCTAATGCGAGCCATCGGTTGCCGAAGCGACCGCGAACGAAATCGCCCGCCGTGATGTAGCCGTGCTTATGACAAACGTTCCAGAGACGTGGGAAAACCAGAAACAAGATTGGATAGATCACGATCGTGTACGGTACCGCAAAGAACGCGATGGCCCCCGCGCCAAAGGCGAGCGCAGGAACGGCGATGAAAGTGTAGGCGGTATAAAGGTCGCCGCCGACGAGGAACCAAGTAACAATTGTGCCGAAGCGCCGCCCGCCCAGGCCCCATTCGTGCAACTGATCGAGATCGCCCTTGCGCCACTTGGCAGCGGCGAAGCCCAACCAAGTGATAAAGCCGAACAACAGCACGAAAATGGTGAGTGCAACCCAGTTCACGTCCTGCACGATCTTCTCCCCGTCGATTCGATTCGTTTTCGGGTCGGACTAAAGCGATGCGTCGGGCGCTAATCGTCCGTTGCGAAATACACAATTGCCGTGAGCACGGCGGCAACGATAACCAAAAGGAGCTGGAACCAATAGAAGAACGGGATGCCCATCCAGTAGGGCTCGGCCTTGTTGTAAAACGGCGGCCAGAGAGCCAAGACGAATTGGATTGCAAAGAGCAGGTACCACCAGCTCCAACCGCTCCACTTCTTGTGCACTTCATTCATTAGGACAAACTCCTCAATGAATTGTTTGACTAACCTGGAACGTTTAGATTCATCGGGTCCCGATAGATTTATGCGTTGGGCGTGCCGATCGGCCGAATATAATCTCAATGACATAAAACTAATAGACTGAATACGACGCTATATGCCGCAACATAGACGACTAAACTGGGCTATTGATCTAGGTTACTGCGCCCTTCCTTTATCAGCGCTAGAAACAAAAAATCGTGGAGCTTTTCGCTCATCCCAGTCGAGTTGTCGGTTGGTTTTTTATATCACATTTTACCAATAATTTAATGCGATGCATGTGCGCGTAGACCACTTCGGAACGAAATTCAGTACCATTTTGTTTGTTTTTTGAACTAGCCAATTAAAATCCGCTCCAACGGAGCGAGGAAACGACATGGAGAGAGTCGATGGCCATGACAGCCACATATGGGACGCTGTCCGAGTCCGAACACGACACGCAATTACGCAAAGCGGTCATCGCTTCAACCATCGGCACCACCATCGAATGGTACGACTTTTTTATTTACGGTACGGCCGCCGGATTGATCTTTGGAAAGTTGTACTTTCCTAACGAAGATCCATTAACGGCCACGCTCGCCGCTTTCGGTACTTATTTTATTGGGTTCGTTGGGCGGCCTATCGGCGCAGCCATTTTCGGTCACTATGGCGATCGCATCGGTCGCAAAGCGACGCTCATCGCCACTCTGCTGTGTATGGGAGTCGCGACCTTCCTCATCGCATTCGTGCCCACTTACGCATCAATTGGCATCTGGGGTGCGGTCATCCTGACAATCCTGCGGATGCTTCAGGGTATTGGAGTTGGCGGAGAATGGGGCGGATCGGTGCTACTTGCGATGGAATGGTCCCGCACCCACGGCCAACGCGGTTTGGTGGCGTCGTGGCCGCAATTTGGCGTCCCATGCGGTCTGTTTCTCGCAAACCTTGCAATACTGGGGTTCAGCGCATGGTCGGGCGATCAGTTCGCCACTTGGGGTTGGCGAATCCCATTTGCGCTGTCAATAATTCTAGTTGGCATTGGTCTTTGGATTCGGCTTGGCATACTCGAGACACCGGTGTTTCAGAAACTACTGAACAAGAATAGGATCGAGAAAGCACCAATCCTTGAAGTCATCAAGAAGCAACCGAAGGAAATTATCCTTTCTGCGTTGCTGCGGATGGCCGAGCAGGCGCCGTTTTACATCTTCACCGCCTTCATTTTCGCCTATGCGGTCGGCACCCTGCACATGTCGCGTAACTTGATCCTAACGGCAGTGCTCGTTGCGTCTTGCGTATCGTTCATCACCATCCCGCTGTCAGGCCACATCTCCGACCACATCGGGCGCAGAAAGATGTATCTGATCGGCGCGGCAACCACAGGCGTATTCGGGTTCCTTTATTTTGGTATGGTGGACACTGCGATTCCATCAGCAGTGTTCATTGCGATCGTATTGTCGCTCATCCCGCACGACATACAATATGGGCCGCAGGCTGCTCTAATTGCCGAAGCCTTTACACCTCGATTGCGCTACAGCGGGTCTTCGTTGGGCTACCAGCTTGCATCTGTGATCGCCGGCGGACCGGCACCGCTCATCGCGACGGCTCTGTTCGCCGCCTATCACTCCGGCTATGCAATTTCACTCTACATCGCCATCTGTGCGGTGGTGAGCCTGGCGTCGGCGTCATTCATGCCGGACTACACCGGCAAGAACATTTCGATAGAGTATGACGATTGACCGATTGATATCGATTTCGCGAAAGAGAAGATGCCTGACGTGTAAGCTTTTAGTTGTGGTGGCGGGTAAGAGGAATACGAATCGATCTAATGCTGAGACAAACGGCAAAGGCTTAGCTATCAGGAAACCCGAGGGAGAACCACATTGTTTGGAACAACAGAGCTGGCCAATCTTTACAAGAGCGAGAAATGGCTAGTGAATTTGTAAAGCTGATTCGAAAGCCTGGTTAGGTATGGAAGATTAAGAAGCCAAGTTGCAGAAAGAGTTGAGGCACACCCAGTATCGTCAGATACGGCGGGAGCGTAGTGTGCAGGAGATTCTGCTATGCGACGACGTGAAGCCGTAATTGATCTTTACAAGGCCATTCTCGGGGCATTCCTCTTCACCTCGCCTTGGCTTATTGCGTTTCCATTTCACACAATGCGCTTCGATGCGAGGATGAGCGGCGCCATTCTATGTCTGTTGTCCATCGCGACACTTTTTATATTTGCAGAATGGGAAGAATGGGCACACTTGCTCATTGGATGTTGGGTTCTCATGTCTCCGTGGATTCTGAATTTTACACATACCTCAGCCATGCATGTCTGCGTTGGGGTTGGTGCGGCCGTCGTTTATCTGTCAATTATTGAGGTCTGGCTAATCTATTGCTCACCAGATTCAGCACGAGCCGCGCGCCGACATTGAACCGCGGCATCTTGACACGAACTCCTCTGTTATGATCGCAAATGTCGCCCCTAGTCTGTGGCGGTCGAATATTTTTTCTCGGCGCTTAGCCTTTCCGCATCGCTCATGATTTTGGTTGATCGCAACATAGGCCATATATGCAAATTAACTTGGATCAATAATCCAATTTTGTCCCCTCATTGCGGCAGTCTTGCAAACTTCACTGGAAAGGCTACTTACCAGCGTCAGCTCCATACCGTTGCGTCAAGATAGGATTGATATTCGCCGATGCGCTTTGGCCAGATGTCTGCTGGACAGCGTTCCTCGAAGCGCTTGGCCGCCCCAACGCATATTGCTCCTCGCGCACCAGCACCACGAAGGTAAGGAGGAGCGCGCTCACCACCATGAAGGTGTTGAATAGGACGATGATTGTCGTGCGCACGCGGGAGTGTTTTGTTTCAACGCTACGTTGGCGCGGCAAGGTTGTAGGCAAAGGTTGTCTCCGCCATTTTTACAAGTCACTCACGTCTTTCCGACGCAGAGAGCCAAAAATCGTTCAATGACGCACATTCATCCGCAAGTGAGCACAATTGCTCCTCGCCAAAACTCAAGAACTCGGCTTCAAAGATTCGGCCAACTTCTCCGTCGTGATCGGCATCGAAGCTAGCCGTTCACACCGCAAAGCAATCGCTGGCTTACTGCGTGGTGCGCCGTGGCAATGGCATGAGTGGCGGCGGATAGGCTGAGCCTACCTCGGTGGCGCTCGGCGCTATCGTGTGGCCGACATTGCCGGCGGCCATCTGCGGCAAGTTTTTGTGCGCAGCATTTTTATTACCACTCCAACCGACGATTATTCCGAACGCAATCACCGCAATGATCGCAATGCCGGCGATCGAGCCTCTTGCCCGGCCAACGTCTTCCTCATGATGCAGAACAGAGTTGCTATACCGCGGATCGATATACCGCGCATCGTTAAGGCGTGGGTCAGTCATAGCAATTCTCCTTCGTTTCAGACGCGCTTGGTCGTCTCAAGGTGAAGAAACTCGTTGCTCGCCCCTATGGTTTAAAAAACTCCGAGCGCAATGCGGCAAAAGGTACACTCAGATCCCGATGGGTCATTCCAAGTCGAGCCTGCAACTGCGCCACAAAATGATTGCGTTGCACAGGACGTGTTCGGTGGTCGCCTAAAATTAAGTCCGCGCGCTAGCCGGCGACCACAAATAAGATCACGATTTTGCTCAAGATAATGTATTGGTGCCGCCGGCTGAATTGCCTAACGCATTAATTTAGATCAATGAACTGGGTTGACGATTGTCCAATCAGAGAATGCTGCAAATTCAACGCGTTTTCTTGCCCCAAATCCGCAACAGAGAGCCGTTCGCCACGGGATGGTGGCGGAGGGAGTGGTACTGGAAACTAACCTTCTCCAGTGCAAACCAGCGTAATCAGGCGTAATCCAGCGAGCTTAGGCGTCATGGACGAGGTTTTCGGTACGCAAAAGCCACCGAAAATGGCCCGCTTGGAATACTCAAATCAGCTTAAGCCAGAGTTTGAGGCAAACAAGCAATCACTATCGCGCTATTTAGTACTCACGGTTTACCGCGCCGGCATCGGGGCAAATAAAGCATCGATATGTGAGAGTTCCTCATTGTTTAGGTTGCAAGTGACCGCCTTCCAATTCAGATCGACCTGCTCCGGTGTGCTGGCGCCGGCGATGATGCTGGGGATAAACGACTTCGACGCCAGCCAGCCAAAAGCGATGTCCAGCAGCGAACGTCCGCCCTTCTTCGCAATGGCTTGGAGCCGTTCGAGACGGTCGTAATTATCATTCGTAAGGAATTTGTCGGCAAAGCGTTTCATCGCGCTGGTCGTAAGCCGCGCGCCTTCCGGCGCCGGCGCATCGCGTTTGTACTTCCCGGTTAGGAAGCCGCCGGCAATCGGCCGATAAGGCAAAAGGCTGAGGCCGTATTTTTTCATCACTGGCAGCAGCTCGCGATCGATATCGCGTACCAGCAGACTGTATTCTTCCTGACAAGCCAGGAACGGCGCGTAACCCTTGGCCTCTGCTGTGCAATTCGCCTCGACCACCTGCCAGGTCGGCAGATTGGAACAGCCGATATAGCGTACCTTGCCCTGGGAGATTAGATCGTCGAGGGCGCGCAACGTTTCCTCGATCGGCGTCTTCGGATCCGGCTGATGCAGTTGATAAAAGTCGATCCAGTCGGTCCGCAATCGCTTCAGGCTCGCCTCGACCGCAGTTATGATGTAACGCCGCGACGCGCCGGAGAGCTTGGCCTCCTTGTCCATGGCCATACCGAATTTCGAGGCGAGGACGACGTCCTTGCGCCGGTCGCCGAGCACTTCGCCGAGCTGACTTTCCGACGAGCCCAAGCCATACGCGTCGGCGGTGTCAAAAAAAGTAACGCCGACGTCGAGCGCGCGATAGACCACGCGCTTGGTTGCTTCGATATCGAGCCGCGGCCCGAAATTATTGCATCCTAACCCGAGTAGGGAGGCGCGAAGTCCCGATCGTCCGATATTCCGTTGTTCCACTTGATTGTCCTTGCAGGCTGCCGTTGAGAGATTGCGATTCGTCCGTGACCACAGCTACTTGGACCTGACGATGCCAGTTTGGTGATAGACGCCGTTGCGACGCTCGGTAAAATTCGGACGGATTTGCGTCGGCCAAGCGCCGAGGCTGGTCTGCTTCTTCCATTCCGGCGAGCGAGGCGTGCCGGCCTTATCAATGGCGTAGATCGCCAGATAGTCGGGCGTGTCGCCGGTGTCGGAATATTCTAACTTGTAACGTGTGCACGCTTTCACGCCGGGCGCCTGCATCATCAGCGGGATGTGGTCACTACCGTAGAGGTCGTTGAATTTCGCTTCGAGTTCGGGCGGTATCGATTGCTGAAGAAAATAGATGTAATCGCTTCCGGTTGCGTCCTTATGTGGCGCACTCGAAAACGACTGCACCTCGGTATGGAATATCTGCCGAAAAACGCCGTTACGCCGCGCCGTGACGCGATGGCGAATGTCCGTCGGCCATCGTCCTAGCGAACTTTGCTTTTTCCAGGCATCCGAGCGCGGCAAACCTGGATCGGCAATATGATAGATCGCCAGATACCGGATCATGTCGGGATTATCCGACCATTCGAGTTTGTAGCGGATGCAGTCGCTCACTCCTGGCACCTGCACCATGTGGAGCAGGTGGTCCGTGTCATAGACCGTGTTGAATGCGGCCTCGTGCTCGGCAGGAATATTGAGCAGAATGTAGAATATGTATTGATTCATCGGGCGCATTCTCCGTGCGGGAGTCGGATTGAATTACTGCCCTTCAATCCGGACAGTTGAGAAATTCAAGCGCGTTACGGGACATGATGCGCTTCTTGTTTTCCGGCTTGATCGGCAATGTATCAAACCAGTCGCGGTAACCCTTCACCGGACAAAGGGGAAACGAGCTCCCATATATGAAGCGCTCAGCCAGAAATCCGTCCGCCGCTTTTAGGTAATCGTTCATGCCCGGCATGTTCACGAGGTACATGTCCGGCGATAGGTAAAGATTCGGCCGGCGGAACGCAATGTGCAGCACTTGATGCACCCACGGCCAGCCGCCATGCGCTACTGCAATTTTTAGTTTGGGAAAATCGGCCAGCACACGGTCCAGCGCTACGGGCACCGTAAAGCCGATGTCCGGTCCGGCATTGCCGCCGGCCAACATGATCACCGGCACCGACTTGTCCTCGCAATGAGCGTAGATAGGATAAAGCCGGCGATCGTCAGTTTCCATTGGCACGACTTGCGCGCCCGCCTCGACATTGATCGCCTTGAAGCCGGCCGCCATCGCCGCGTCGATCTCGCTCATCGCTTTCTTGCGGTCCGCTAATCCGACCGACGCAACGCCAATAAATCGTCCCGGATAAGCCCGCACGAATTCCATCACGTCGGCATTCGATACCGATCCGAGAAATCCGGACTCGCGGCCAACCACCACGCCGACGTCGATGCCGGCCTCATCCATTTCTTTGATCAGCAGATCGCAAGAGCTCTCCTTCGCCGCCGCCGACGGCTCCAAACCGAGCTGGCGCGTAAAACGGTCGCGCCGTACTGGCTGGGAATACATCACGGTATCGAGGAAACCCTTAAAGGGCGGCCGGATACGGAAGTCGATGATCGTCATATGTCACACTGCATCAAATGCCGGCGTGGGTATTTCCTGTCCAAGAGTTAGTGGCGGAGATCAGTGGGAACGACCTTCTGCCATTTGTCGACTTCCGACTTGAGGTAGCTTGCAAGTTTCTCAGGCTCACCGCCAACCACGTCGCCGCCTAACTTGGCGATGCGCTCCCGGACTTCCGGAATTTGCAGCACGGCGTTGAACTCGGCGTTGAGCTTCTGGATTATTTTCTTGTCCGTACCGCGCGGCACGAAGACGCCTTCCCACAGCGCCACTTTCACGCCTGGCAAACCCAATTCGGCAAAGGTCGGCACGTCCGGTATGATCGACAAGCGCTTGCTGTGGCTGATGGCAAGGATATGCACCTTATCTGCGAACGGCAGCAACGGCGGCGCAGTGGTGAAGACCATTTGCGCGACGCCGCTCATCAGCGCCTGCATTACCTGCGCCCCGCTTTGATAGGGGATTGTCACGATGTTAGTTCCGGTCTCGGATTTGAAGAGTTCGGGCCCGAGATGGCCGAGGCTGCCGATGCCGGATGACGCGTAGTTCAGCTTGCCGGGCTCGGACTTCGCCAGCTTGACGAAATCGGCGACATTCTTAACTGGCAGGTTCTTATCGACTGCCATGACGCCGGGAAGCAACGCGACGAGGACCACTGGCTCGAAATCTTTGAATGTGTCGTAGGGCAGCGTCTTATGCAGCGCCGGCGCCGCGCCCAGTGCGATGTCCGCCATCATAGCTGTGTAACCGTCCGGCTCGGACTTCGCCAGCGTCGTTAGCGCGATGATTGTGCCGCCACCAGGCTTGTTGTCGACGACGATTCGTTGACCCAGGCGCTTTTCCAGGCGATCGGCGAGAATCCGGCTGACGATATCGACCGCGCCGCCCGGAGCGTAGCCGACCAGCAGACGTATCGGCTTGTTTGGATAGCCATCGGCATGCGCGGCGACGTTCGCGGCGAGTACCCAGGTGCCACAAACCAGGGCGATCAAGGATCCAAAAAAGCGTCGCATCGAGTGTCCTCCCCTTTGCCGTTTTTCTCGCGCTCCGTTCAGGAGCCCGCTAGGTCAATCCTCAATAGCTTTGCGGCATTGCGCGACAAGATTTTTTCCATGGCGTCCGGCCGGATCGGCAGCGTCTTGAACCAGGCGGCGTAACCGTCGACCGGGGTGAAAGGATACGAGCTCGCATACAGAAATCGGTCGGCGAGGAAACCGTCAGCGGCACGTATGTAGTCGTCCTGACCGGCCATGTTGGCGAGATACTGATCCGGCGACAGGTAGACGTTCGGGCGCCGGAAAGCGATGTGCAGCATCTGGTGCACCCACGGCCAGCCGCCGTGCGACACCACGATCTTGAGCTCCGGGAAGTCCACGGCGACGCGATCGAGATGTACCGGCTCGGTGTAACTCAAGTCCGGACCGGCGCTGCCGCCGGCCATGATGATCACCGGCATGCCGGCGTCCTCGCATTGCGCATAAATCGGGTAAAGCCGCCGGTCGTCGACCATCATCGGCACCAGATAGGAGCCGGGCTCGATATTGATCGCGCGGAAGCCGTCTTTGACGGCGGCCGAAATCTGCGCCGCCGCCGTCGCCCGGTTGGTCGGATCGATCGAGGCGGCGCCGACAAAGCGGGTTGGGTACGCCTTGACGATGTCTGCCACGTCCTCATTGGTGATCGAGCCGTAACGTCCCGAGTTGCGGCCGATCACCACGCCCATGGTGATGCCGGCCCGATCCATTTCCTGCAGCAGCAGCCTCGTGGATTTTTCGCGAGCTGAGGCCGCCGGCTCAAAGCCGTGAATTCGCGTCGTCCGGTCGCGACGCTCCGTTTCGACGAACAGCGCCATCTTCAGGAAGCCGGCGAGAGGCGGCCGCAACCGAAAATCGATGATTGTCATCGCTGCAGACCGCCCATCGTCGACTGGAACTTCAAAGCCTAAGCCTGCCTATTTCTTCTGCCCGAGCATTTTTGCTTCGACCGCGATCCGCCGAATTCGCTCGGTTTCCGAGACCAGAAACTTGTGCAATTCCTCGGGCGTGCTCGAGGTCGGATCGAGTCCGATTTTTTCGATCTTGGCTTTCACTGCCGGGATTTCGATCGCCTTGACGAAGGCGTCGTGAATTTTCTTCGCCACGTCGGGCGGCAAGCCCTTCGGCGCGATCATCGCGAACCATTCGCCGAAACGGAAACCAGGATACCCTGCCTCAGCAACGGTCGGCACATCCGGCAGAGCCTGCGACCGCTTCTCGGTGGTGATCGCGATCGCGCGCAGCTTGCCCGACTTTATGAACGGCAGCGCCGGGCCGATGCCCATAATCGCGACCGGAATCTGGTGCCCGAGCAGGTCGTTCAACGCGGGCGCCGCGCCGCGATACGGCACATGCAAGATGTTGATGTTGGCGCGCGAGCGGAGCAATTCGCCAGCAAACTGCATCGCGGTGCCGAAGCCTGGCGTACCGTAGCTGATCGTGCCAGGCTTGGCTTTGGCCTGCGCCACCAGGTCGGCCAGCGTGTGGATTGACGAATCCGCCGGGACCAGGATCAGCACCGTATTGATCACGACCATCGAGATGGGCGTGATGTCCTTGATCGTATCGTAGGGCAAATGCGGCTGCATGATTGCGTTCGAGGCGTAATTGCTCGACACGATGGCGATCGTGTAGCCGTCCGGCGGCGCGTTGATCAGCGCTTCGGAGGCCGGCACGCCGGCGCCGCCCGCGCGGTTCTCCACGACCATCGTGGTGGCGAGTGCCTTGCCCATGTCGTCCTGCAGGAATCGGGCGACGAGATCGACAGCGCCGCCGGCCGCGAACGGCACGATTATCTTGATCGGACGCGTCGGCCAATTTTCCGCGCGCGCCGGAGAGGGCGGCGCGACGAGCGCCATGACTGCCGTGAGCGCGGCAAACGCAACTGCGATAGTGCGTGCGCATTTCGAAATGGCCGGCACCCTCCCCCTCCTGCGACTTTGCTTTTTTTGCTTTGCCCGGAGCCTATGTTCGACATTGGCAAAGATCAACTCATATTGTAGAAGACGGCACCGTTGGCGGTTGTGTCCTGCCAACTAAGAATTTCAAATCCTGAAAGCGCGGCGCAGCGCGCAAAACGCAATCCGCGCAACTGGCAGCTAAGACGCAAGCCTCATGAACTCGACTGCGGATGGTACAACGATTGCCGGCCGCCTGGCGGATTTCGCCGGCGGTCTTCGCCGCGACCGTATCCCGCGCGAGATCTTCGACAAGTCGAAGCTGCTGCTGCTTGACATGGTCGGCGCGGCGCTCGCCTCGGCGACATTCGATTTCGGCCGATGCGCAGTGGCAGGCTTACCGGCTTTGGGCGGCGGCACATCCACGGTTATCGGTTTCCGCGAAAAACTGGCCCTGCGCGACGCCGTCTTGGCGAACGGTATTCTTGTGCATGGGCTCGATTACGACGACACATCGATCTATGGCCGTGTCCACCCGAGCGGATCGTGCGGCACCACGGCGTTGGGTGTCGGCGGCGCGTTCGGCCTCAGCGGCACCGAACTGTTGCTCAGCTACATTGCCGCGCTCGAATGTACAGTTCGTTTGGGCGCCGTCGTTAAAGGCGGCTTCCAGCAGCGCGGCTTTCACCCGACCGGCGTGGTCGGCACCTTCGGCGCCGCGATCGCCGCCGGCCGTCTGCTTGGCCTGACGCCGCCCGAATTGGCGATGGCGCAAGGCATTGCGCTTAGCATGGCCTCCGGCAGTCAGGAATTCGCCACCGAAGGCGCCTGGACCAAGCGCTTGCATCCCGGCTGGGCCGGCGTCGGCGGGATCACTGCGGCGGCGCTGGCCAAAGGTGGCTTCATCGGCCCGCGATTGGCCTATGAAGGCAAACGCGGCCTCTACAATCTTTATCTCGCCGACCTTGCCAAGCAGTGCGATCTTGGCCTCGCCACCGACCGGCTGGGGACCGACTGGCAAATCGGCACCATCGCGCACAAGCCGTTGCCGGCCTGCTATTTCAATGTTCCCACCATCGATGCCGCCGTGCGTCTCGCCGGGCAATACGATCTGCGCGCATCCGACATCGCGCAAGTCAAAGCGCTGCTGCCGCAGGCCGCCGTCCAACTGGTGTGCGAACCGAAAAGCGCCAAGCGGCGGCCGCAGGACAGCTACGCGGCGCAATTCAGCATCTACTTCACCACCGCCGTGGCGCTAATCCGCCGCCGCTTCACGCTCGATGATCTGGACGAGGCGGCATTGCGCGATAGCGAAATTCTTTCGCTCGCCGACCGGGTCGACTATGCGGTCGACGACAAGACCACTTTCCCAAAGTTCTATTCCGGCGCCGTCATTGTCACCACCCGCGACGGCCGTGTGCTGGAAGCGCGCGAGGACATGAACCGCGGCGCACCGGAACGGCCGTTGAGCGAGGCCGAGGTCATCGCCAAGTTCACCGATGCCGCCGAGCGCATCTTCGCTCCGGCAAAGGTCGCAAGGCTCGTCGAGACCATCCTCGCGATCGACAAACTCGATGACGTCGCACTGCTGACGCAACAGCTCGGTCGCGAATGAGCACGCCGAGCGTCGCACTGGTGCTCGGCGCAACCGGCGTCACCGGTACGCCGTTTGCCGAGCAACTGCTGATCTCTGGCTGGCGCGTTTACGGCGTTTCGCGTCGGCCGCCGCTCCTGAAGTCAACCGCTCCCCTGCGCGATTTCGAGCATCTGCCGGTCGACTTGCACGATGCCGCAGCGCTGCAAACGGCTCTGCGCACGCATCCTGACATCACACATATTTTCGACTGCGCCAATATCGCCGCTGGAGCCGCTCGGCTGCAGCTGATGACGAACCTGCTGGATGCGGTCGAGATCAGTGCGCCGCGCTTGCGTAACATCAACCTGCTGCAAGGCATGAAATATTACGGCTGCCACGTCGGTCCGTTTCGTACCCCAGCTCGCGAAGATGATCCCCGAATTGCCGGCAACGATTTCTATTACGACATCGAAGACTTGATCCGCCAACGCCAGGCCGGCAGGCCCTGGACCTGGACGGCGCTGCGGCCGCATTCGGTCTGCGGGTACGCCGCCGGCAATCCGCTTAATCTCGCGCTCGTGCTCGCGATTTATGCCTCGATCCGCCGCAAACTGGGCGAACCGTTGTGGTTTCCCGCAAGTCGCGGTTGCTTCGATTCATGGTTCCAGGTGATGGACGCAGACTTGTTGGCGCGCGCCGCGATCCATATCGCAACTGACCCGGCCTGCGCTAATAACGTCTACAACGTTAATAACGGCGAGTTTTTTCACTGGCGAGATTTGTGGCCGGCCTTCGCCGCCTTTTTCGAGCTGAAGGCGGGAGGCCCGGGCGGCGAGCCGCTAGCCGATTTTCTCGCACGCCATCGTAACACTTGGAATTCGCTCTCTGCACTGCACGGGTTGCGTCCATTTCCCATCGAGCGGGCGCCCGCCTGGGTGCGCGGCGACTACACCGCGCCGAATTCGCGCTTCGCCGCCGAGTACGACATCATCGCCGACACGACGAAATTCAGGCGCACAGGATTCCCCGAAACAATCGGCAATGAGGGGATGTTTTTGCGGATGTTTAAACAATACCGGATGGACCGCATCATCCCGTGACCGGCGGAATAATTCGCCGACGCCGGAAGTCGTCGAAGAATTCTAGGAACATCCGCTGGGAGTCGACGACGTCGTGAAAGCCGTATTGCCGCAGCTTGGTGGTGCTCGACATCATGTCCCAGTCGGGCGTGAAGATGAAATCGCCGTAGGGCCAGAGCGCCATGCGTTCATAAGGTGTGTCGACCAGGCTGTGCTTGGCGACGATCTCGCGCCAGACCGCCGCCTCGGCCGGCATCGCATCGGCCATCCTTATCGTTTTGACCGGTCCCAAGTCCATCGCGAAATCACGTGCGATGACAGGCCAGAGATTCTCCCAGCGGAAGAAGTCGCCATTGCTGACATTGAACGCCTGATCGGCGCAGCGCGGCTCGGTCGCCATCCAGACAATGGCGCGCGCCAGCAGACGAGCATCGGTCGACTGATAGACAGCGCGATAATTTCCCGGCGTCCCCGGAAAGCAGAGCGGTTCGTCGAGATGACGACTTATGGAGGCATAGGTCGCGATCAGCAAAGGCAGGCTGCGCGGCGTCGCCAGCGATGAATCGCAGATGCAATGCGGGCGGCTCGAGCTCCAACTCCAGCGCCGCGAATCGCGCCGCGCGATCACGATATCTTCCTGCTCGTAATAGAAGTTTGTCGGCATGCGGCGCGGATCGTCTTCGCGCGCCGGTGTCGGGAAGCGCCCTTCGGTCGAGCCGTAATATTTCGTCCCGTGCACCATGTGGACGTGCTGCAGCGAGTGGGCGGCGGCCTCGATGGCATCGAGAAGATTGCGGAACATCGCCGTGTTGATGTCGGCCGCCTCACGCCGCCCGGTGACGAATTCGGCGCGGGCCGTATAGAACAGGTGCGTCACGCCCGCGAATTTCTCTGCGAATTTCCGGCATTCGGCCGGATTAGCGAGGTCGACGGCTACATAGTCGACACCCGTAATCCGGTTCTCTTGGGCTGGCGGGCTGCGGGCACAACCGACGACAGACCAGTTGCCGGATTGTGCCAGCTCCTGTGAAAGCCGCGAACCAACGACGCCGCTAGCACCAGCAACAATTGCAAAATGCTGCGTCATAAAATCCTCAAGGCTTCGTACGCGCAAACAACTGCGTGTACCAACAAACTAGACCCCACGTAATGGTGGTGAAGTCCGCCAAGGATTGGGCGTGAATGGATGCCTCCAGCCTGCTGAACTGGGCGAGAGACCGGCGCATCTTTATCCAAGGAACGGTGTGTCCAGATGTCATTATCATAACGAGCGCAGGATCGTGGAATCCGGCGTAAATGTCCGTTGTCTGAGACGATGCAATGATCCACACACTCGCGCCGAATCGATCCGATCAGCAGTACGGCAAAGCCATTCTTCCAAGGTGAGGCCTGCGTAGTGGGCTTGTCCTGAATACCCATGGCGCGCAGACGTTAGGCGTTTCCTTCGGCTAATCAATACGGATGAAGTTTTCGGCACACACAACCAGGAAAATGTGTTGGTGGCGCATGGACAGACGAACGTTCGCGCACAAGCCCCTTAATCAATAGACGCGCGCAATTGGTGGAATATATTGCGTCGTGCTTGTTAAGGTGTAGGTATGCACAGGGCGGTAATCGATCCGAACCTTACCATCCACATTGCGCCAAGTAAGCGTGTGCTTCATCCAGTTAACATCATCTCGATCAGGATAATCCTCTCGCGCATGCGCACCTCGACTTTCGGTCCGGTTAGCGGCAGCGGCCATCGCTACCGCAGCCTGTCCAATCAGGTTATCAAGCTCAAGCGCCTCGACTAGGTCTGTATTGAATATAAGCGAGCGATCGTAAATCCGCATATCTTTCATTTCAGCCGCTACTTCATTTATTAGCTCGATCCCTTGCTTGAGCGTCTCGCTTGTACGATACACCGCGCAATTATTCTGCATTGTATGTTGGAGGCGGTCGCGGATCTTAGCAGTCTGCAATTTGCCATTTGCGTTGCGGAATTGGTCAAAGCGATCCAAAGCATGGTCCACGAAATTTACTGGTAGCGTTTTATGCGAGCCGCCGGATTTCAAGAGCTTCAATGTGCGGTTTGCAGCCGCTCGTCCAAACACCATGATATCCAATAGGGAGTTACACCCCAGGCGATTGGCACCATGAACTGACACGCAGGCCGCCTCACCAATGGCCATCAATCCAGGAACAACGAAGTCAGGATCCCCATCAATTAGTTGAACTACTTCTCCGTGATAGTTGGTTGGAATTCCGCCCATATTGTAGTGGACCGTGGGCACCACGGGCACCGGTTCCTTAGTTATATCTACGCCAGCGAAGATGCGTGCACTCTCAACGATGCCAGGAAGTCGCTCACGAACCATTTTTGGTTCAAGATGATCAAGGTGCAGATAGATATGGTCCTTCTTTGGTCCAACGCCCCTTCCTTCACGAATTTCGACGTCAATGGCTCGGCTCACCACATCGCGGCTCGCCAGTTCTTTAGCCGAAGGTGCGTAACGCTCCATAAAGCGTTCGCCCTCAGAATTGACGAGAAGTCCACCCTCACCACGGGCGCCCTCGGTTATTAGGCAGCCGGACCCATAGATGCCAGTAGGATGGAACTGGATGAATTCCATGTCTTGTAATGCTAGCCCAGCACGCAGCACCATCCCGCCACCATCGCCGGTACAAATATGCGCTGAAGTGCACGAAAAGAATGTTCGTCCGTAACCGCCGGTGGCTAGAATTACCGTGTGACCACGAAAGCAGTGAATTGAACCATCCTCTAAGCACCAAGCGATAACGCCGCGGCAGACCCCGTCATCCATGATCAAATCGAGCGCTAAATACTCGATAAAAAATTCGACACGATGTTTCAGGCATTGCTGATACAACGTGTGCAGCATCGCATGCCCAGTACGGTCAGCTGCGGCAGCTGCTCTTAGCGCTGGCCGTTTTCCAAAGTTTTGCGTATGGCCACCGAAGGCACGCTGCTCAATTTTGCCTCCCTCCGTGCGGCTAAATGGAAGACCGAAATGCTCTAATTCCAAAACCACTTTTTGCGCTTCGCGACACATAAATTCGATCGCATCCTGGTCACCCAACCAGTCCGACCCTTTGACCGTGTCATACATATGCCATTGCCAAGAGTCCTCGTGCGCATTGCCTAACGCTGCGGCAATACCACCCTGCGCTGCCACCGTATGGCTGCGTGTTGGGAAGACCTTAGAAAGACACGCAGCCCTCAGCCCACCGGCTGCTAGATCGAGAGTTGCACGTAAGCCAGCACCGCCGGCGCCGACTACAACAACATCATATCTATGCTCAATTATCGGATAGGCAGCCATGACTGTTAAACTCACAAGTCAGAAAGTTGAACGGATTCAACTAACTGATCCAAATGGGGACATAATTTCTCTTAAGCGTGATCATTCAAAATCCTTTCGACTAAGTTGCAATCTTCGGCGCTTAGAGCTGCTTGCGGCGGCACCGGGTCGCCCACCGCATAGCCCTGGATCTGCAAGCCGGCTTTGATGCAGGCGGCGAGATTGAAGCGCGCAAAGGCCTCGTTGATGCGCCAGAGTTCGCGTTGCAGCTTCATCGCCTCCGGCCATTTGCCGGCGCGGCAAAGTTCGTACAGTTTCACGCTCTGACGCGGTACGATGCAGGCCGGGCCCGCCATCCAGCCGACGCCGCCGATCAGCATCACGGCCGCCGGAATATGCGCGGAAGCCGAGAACACTTTCATCTGCGGCGCGCGATGCATGATCGACAAAAGCCGCCCGGTATTGGTCGAGGCGTCCTTGATGTAGCTGATGCGCGGGTGATCGCCGAGCCGCGCGATCACGTCGAGCGTGAGATCGCTGCGCTGGAATTGCGGGTTGGTGTAGAGCACCACCGGAATGTCGACGCTGTCGGCGATGGCGCGGAAGTAGGACTCGATCTGCGCATCCTTGAGCGGAAAATAGACTTCGAGAATGGCGAGGATGCCATCGGCACCGAGCGCCTGGTAGTGCCGGGCCTGCTCGACCGCATCTGCGCTCGAGGTGGAGGCGACGCCGGCGATCACCGGCACTCGCTTGCCGGCGGCTTCAATCGTTGCCTTCACCACGGCGGTACGTTGTTCGCGCGTGAGGTAAGCGAACTCGCCGGTCGAGCCGAGCGGCGTCAGTCCATGCACGCCGGCATTGATCAGGTCGTCCACCAGCCGTGCCAGCACATCGGTGAGGATGCGCCCCTGGGCATCGATCGGTGAGACGAGATAGGGAAACACCCCGTGAAAACTCATCATTTGATTGTGCTACTCCGAGATTAAAGGCAGCCGCCAAGTTCCTTACCGCCACGACGACAATCTGTACGGAAGCCTATGACCGCGAGCGCACCACCCCCTCAACTCTAAACTCGCCTCCACCAACTCATGCCGGATGAGACATTTGAGCATTACGCACGTCGAGCGCTCATCAAGATTTTAGACATTTTAACAAACATCTCTTCCCAATCATCAAGGGCATTGCGTCGATTTGCGGGAGCGATATGCGGAACAAGGATCACGTTCTTATATTTCAATAGCGGCTCACCTTTCCTCGCTGGTTCATCATACCCAACATCAAGCGCAAACCCTCCCAGCCGATCGGTTTCTAACGCTTCTATCAAAGCCTCGCGGTCGATTATTTCGGCGCGTGCGACATTGACGAGAATGGCTCCTTTCTTAATTCGCTGTAGGGCCTTGCGATCGAGCAGTGACCTCGTTGACGCATTCAGTGGCAAATGAATTGAAATGAAATCTGAGGATTCCAGCAACTCTTCAAGAGAACAGCGCGTTGCACCAAGTACCCACTCATCAACTGGGGCCAGTTGATGACGCTGATGATACAATACCTTCATGCCGAACGCTTGGGCGCGGCTAGCAATTTCTCGCCCAATTTCACCGAGGCCGATGACGCCGAAAGTGGCGCCGTTTAGCGTTTTTAGCCCCGTTACGCGCGCGAAGTTTGAATTTCCCGAATAACGCCGATCAAAGGGTTTAACGTTGAAGCCCGCCAGCCGCAGACGCTCTTCTTCAACCATGCCATTTAGTTCACAAATTCTCTTCGCTAGCGTCATCATCAACGCAAAGGCATGTTCAGCAACCGCGATATTAACTCGCCGTCGTTGCGCATTAACGGCTACCCCTGCTCGTGTGCATTCGACTACATCAATATTCGCGATTGTCCCGCCCCACTTTTGCACGAGCGAAAGTTTCGTGGCTGCAGCGATGTCTTCACGCCCAATTTTTAGCGCTTCTACAATTACGGCGTCGGCGTTCTGGATCTTATTTCTGAGATCAAGCTGATCCTTTGCGAATACGACCGTAGCCGGGTAAAGTCCTGGAAGTCGCGCGCGCAACCTGTCACACCAACCAAAAAAGTCGGGTTCATCGAATGCGTAAAAGTCGGCAACCGCCCGCTGATGCTCTTCCAAAGTGCTTGGGTCGAGAACAACGGGAACAACTCGCAATATTGGATCCTCTTCAACGAGAATACATGCCATGCGAGCTTTTCCTTCGCGTTTCCTGGAGGACTTCGCCAATTACCACTTAAGAAACAATGGTTCGAGCTTGCTAATTTCTTAGGCGAACAAATTGTCGGTGCAGATTTTATCTGCCCTCCTGTTTGTGCCCATGTTCAATTTATTTTCGGTTGACCGCCGGCTCAGATAAGAGCTCTACCTAGATGTTAATGAAGACGGCCTGATCGACTTCATCGAATGCGATCAGGCCATCTAGTCGATCGTTTACAAGCTTATTAATTCGCCTTTTTCAATTGCGGCGATACGGTACTGGCTCTCAGTTCGGCATATCGTTTCAGCAGTTCAGCTCTTTCAGCTTCTGAGATCCCCTGCTGGGGCGGACGAACGTAGTCACAAGCAATAAGGTTTTCGTTCTTCAAGACGGCCTTAATTCGCGCAACGGCCTCAACAATAGGCTCCGCGAATATGAGATCACTCATGGGCTGCAGCCTCGCCTGCATATTGAGCGCTGCTTGGAAATCACCTGCACGACCAACGCGATCAAGCTCTGCCCATTGATCCGGCGCAACGTTCGCCATCCCAATGAGCGCGCCGACTGCACCGAGCTTATAGCTTTCGCCGACGAATCGATCATTACCAGTCAAAACACGCATCTTCGCGTTTTTCAGCTTAAGCTGGCGGCAGGTCTCGGTAAAAAGTTCCTTGTTAAAGGAGGCCTCTTTGAAGGAGACAATGTGCTTTAACGCTGCAATTCGGCAGACGGTTTCGGGATCGTACCAATAATTTTGAACAGGAATTTGGAAAAGCGTAATCGGCATTGATGTCGCATTTACGATGTCCTCGTAAAATTTGACCTTTAGGTCACCGCCAACTTTTCCCCATGAAAAAAGTAGAGGCGGAAAAATCATTACGGCGTCGACAGCCATCTTTTCCAACGCATGGATGGTATTTATCGCCTCCTTTGTCGACTGAGGCGCGATACACGCAGTGTGCACTTTGCCAAACGCACGCGCTGCCGCACCCATCACCTCGTGCACCTGCATCTTCTCTTCCGGAGTAAGAACAGTTCCCTCTCCGATGCGCGCGCAGGAAACAAGGGCCGCGACTCCAGGAATTGAGGCCTGATAGCGAGAAACGCGGTCGAGGCTCTTCAGATCGAGGTTGCCCTCGGAATCAAACGGCGTGACGGTAGGAATAAAAAGGCCTTCAAATTTGGAATAGTCGTCCATTGGATTTTCTCCGTGTTTGATTCCGAACGTCAACGCCATGCTCGGCGTTTCTCAATAGGAAACAAGGTTTCGGTATTTGACCATAGTATTCCGGTTGTCGTCAATATGATTTCGTCGCGCGGCCGGATTTTACCGGAGGCGACAAGGCGTTTATGCCTAGCGTCCGATCTCTATCCAAAATTAAGCCGCAGCGGGATCCATTAATTGCGCCGATTTAGCGTGCGCTTCGGATACCCAAAGATTAGTGCTCGACGAGTAAACGACCAAAGCCCTGAATTTTGTCATTAATGCCAGCCGTGCGCAGCGCGTGCCAAATCGTAACAAGATTACTTGTAATAACCGGCTTACCGCACTCCGCTTCGATCTGGGCGATCTCCTCTATCCCCGCGACATTGGTGCAACTGATGAATATCGCGTCAGCATCTGGCCGATCAATATGGCGCGCGAAACGATGTAGCGACTGTGGGGGAACGCGGCCGATGCCGCGACGTTCTTCTTGGTTTTCACCTAGCTCTAAGCCGTACATTGATACAACTTTGAATCCGGCCTCGACGAGACTTTTGATCTCTGATTCATTGATGAAGCTGACGTAAGGCGTACCAAGTGCAATGCGCTTTGCCTTGAGTGCTTTTAGTGCCGCGATCGCCGACGTAAGTGTGCTTATCGCCGGGCAGCCTGCAATCTGTTGAATCTTCTCTTCGATCTTTCGTGGCTGCAACAGGACGCCACCCGATGTGCAAGCCCATGTCACAACGTCAACTTCCGCTGTAGCTAGCTCCTGGGCCGCACGTTCAGTATCCAGCTCCATCTTCAAATATGATTCCTGCGTCGCCTTGCCAAGAAGCAACATTCGCGAGGTGTGAACAGAAACACCCTTTGGTACGACCCGGTAGAACTCTGGCTCTAGATTGACGTTAACACCGGGAATAATGACTCCTATCCTCGCCCGATAACCGTAAGGACTATAAAACTGAACCGCCTTCATCACATTACCGGCGATTTTTTCCGGTGCCACACCCTTCGCTTTCGGACGAAGCGCTTCGACGTGTCGAAACGTCGTAACCTTGGTCTTGTTTCTGACCCCATCCGCCATCGTGTCCCGCATGCTATCGCTCATTGATATGCCTCTTGGTTTTCAAAGCCTGCTTTTGCCGCTGCCCAATATTTCAAAATTACCATTGTTGCGGCACGTAGTGTTTGCGCGGTTAGTCGCTAGAAACTACGGCGGATCCATCTAATTGTATAGCGCATATGAACAAACGAGTAATTCCGCGAAATTCATTGATTTATTCCAGATGCGCATCCTGTTCGATGACCCACCTACAAAACCTAAATTTACGCCGTAATGAAGTCGCGTGGCCCCGAGACGGACGCTACGTTTTTCCATATTAAATGGCCCTTAATCGGCGCACCTATCTCGGATCACCGGATGAAACAGTTGATCGCTAGGGCGCGGACTTATTGACTCGCAGCCATAGCCGGATTGACGCAAGCTGGATGAAGGCGAGGTAGTTTGCTGCGAGCTTGTCATAGCGCGTTGCGACCCGCCGACACTGCTTGATCTTGTTGAAGAACCGCTCGACCAAATTGCGCGCACAATAAAGGTGGCGGCTGAAGCAGACTGGCTCCGTTCGGTTCCGTCTCGGTGGAATGTTTGCCCATGCGCCGTGCTCGCTCACAAATGTCCTGATCCAATCAGCGTCAAACCCGCGATCGGCGAGCAGCATTGTTCCCGATTTCAGCGCAGACAGCAGGGTGAGGACAAGACGGTTGTCGTGCGCTTCGCCAGTAGTCAGCGCGAGACGAACAGGCAACCCACTGGTATCGACAACCGCATGAATCTTGGTCGTCAGTCCGCCTCGCGACCGCCGATCAGTTGCTCCCTGTTGGCTGCGATGCACGCGCCGTGCTGGTGCACGCGCACGATGGACGTATCAATCATCTGTATTGCCGTATTATGATCTGCCGTCAGCGCATTCATTAGCTGGTCCCAGACGCCAGCCCTGCGCCAACGAACAAAGCGATTGTAGCAGGTGGTATACGGGCCAAAGTTCTCCGGCAGATCGCGCTACGGCGCACCCGAACGCAGGATCCAAAAGATACCGTTGAGTACACGGCGGTCATTTACACGCGGAACTCCGCGCGGCTTGTTTGGCAGCATCGGCTTGATCGCTGCCCATTCATAATCGGTGAGTTCATAGCGCATGGTTCGAGGCTCCAGTTTGGAGCTTTGAATCACGGGCAGCGAGATGCGATCAATAGCGAGACACCATGTCCGAAATCGTAAAAGCGACGCGAAATCAGCTATTCACCCTGACGGCCCGCAGGCCAGTTTCAATGACCTCACGAAAAACGATGATCAATGCCGCAATCATCAAAGCCCCTGCTATTGGACGACCAGATAGCCTTGCATTTCTTGATGGAAGTCATTGAAAAAGCGGTAACGTCCCGGCTGCATCGGGCGGATGCGCATGGTGATCGAGCCGCCGGCGGTCACCACCTTCTCGACATGCAGCGCGCTGCTCTCGAATTCCGCCGGCGCGGCGTCGAGATTCTTCAGCACAATCACGAACGGCTTGCCGGCTGGCGCATGCGGTTCAGCTGGCTGAAATTGATGATCTTTGAGCGAAATATTCACAGTCACGGTTTCCGCCGCGCGCGCGGCGGTCAATACCAGACCGCTGAGCATCACCGCGAACGCGACGTAGCGAATTATGTGGGCCATGATCGTCTTCTTGTCGTGAAAAAGCGAACGGCGGTGCGCGCCTGGACGGGCAGTCATGACGCGGTCTCAAACAGGCGCTGGCCGATGAATTCGCCTTCGGCGGCACCGCAGGGACAGACGAAGTGGCCGCCGCCTGTATTGGTGACGAACTGGTTCATCATGTCGAAGCGCGACATTTTTTCGAAAATTTTGATGAAGCCGCTGCGCAGGTCGCGCTGGTAACAAATGAAGACAAGCCCGGCGTCAAACTCCATGCCCTGGCGCCAAGGCGGCCAGCGCTCCGCGGTGAAATTTGCGCCGTCGTTGTAGGAAAAGGCACGCCGCAGGATTCGCGAGCCTTCGTTGCTTTCCCGATGGGCGAGCCGGACATGGGAATTCTCCGGGATAATTGGATCGCCGTTTGCATCCTTCGCATCAAGATTGACCGGGTCGAATTCTTTTTCGGCGCCAAGCGGCGCGCCCGAAAGTTTCTTGCGCCCGATAGTCTGCTCCTGGAATGCGATTTTCATGCGATCCCAATGTTCAAGCGCAATACGGGCACGACGGACAACGAGATAGCTGCCGCCGCGCAGCCATGTTGGCGCTTCATCGCCAGCCCAGACAACCGCGTCCATCTCCTTTGGATCTTTTGTCGATGGATTGCCGGTACCATCCTTGAACCCCATGAGGTTGCGGGGCGTTCGGTTGGCGCCGTAATCGGAGTTAAAGCCGGCCTGCACCCAACGGATTTGCGCAACGCCATAGGCAAGATGCGCCAATTGGCGGATTGCGTGGAACACGATCTGTGGATTGTCGGCGCAAGCTTGCACCGACAGATCGCCGCCGGTGCGCTCTGGCGCCAATTGATCACCGGGGAAATGGGGTAGATCGACAAAAGCCTCCGGCCGATGCGCGCTGAGGCCATAGCGGTCTTTCCCATCCTTGACGAAGAGCCCTGTTCCGAAGCCGAAGGTCAGCGTGAGGCGCGATGGCGATAGGCCGAGCACGTCGGCGGGATCGGGCTCCGGCTCATAGTTGTCTGTGCCGGGAATCCCGACTTCTTGGCCGGCGCACAGCAGTGCGGCGGCCTTGGTCCAGGCCCGTAGCAGATTTTCGACATCCTGCCGCTTGGCGGTCGTAAGGTCGAAGGCAGCAAAATACGTGTGCGCCTGGGTCGGCGTGACGATGCCGCTCTGATGCAGGCCCCAGAATGGCTCTGTTGTCTTGGCCGCCTCGGCGCCCGCACCTTGCGGGATATCGAGGGCGCGGGCCGCGCCGGGCGCAAGGCTTGAGCCAGCGACCGCGGCCAAACCTGCGGTCGCTGTGAGGAAGCCGCGTCGCGTGGCCCGCGGCTTGTCGTGATCGGGATTTGTCATTTCGTCGCCTTTGCCAGCATGTTCACGTCGTCCTCGACGTAATAGAAGCCGCCGTCCGGCGCCATGGCGAGTCCGAATAGGTCTCCGTTGCCCGGTGGCGATTGCGCCTGGTTGGAGTCGATCCATTGCGCGGCCAATTGCTTGCCCGACGCCGGATCGAATTCGACCACCTGGCCATTTTTGCCATTGGTGGCCAAGATATGACCCTCGGCCGTCGCGGCCAATGCCAGCGGCCGCTGCAACAGGCCATCCTTGGTCACGGTGCGGCCGGTTCCGGCGCTGGTGCTGCGTGTCGGCGCATCGGGAATAGCCACGATACGGTTCTCGATCGCGTCGGATACGTAAAGAGTGTTGCCGATCAGTGCTAGGCCGGTCGGGCCAATAAGAAAAACGTCTTTGTCGGCGCGCTGGGCGAAGCCGCTGGCGATAATGGTCTGGCTGGCAACCTTCGGCGGACCGCCCGCAGGAATTGTTAAATCGATGCGCAGCACCGTTGCCTTTTTGACGATGACGGTTTCGCCCGTCGCCGCATCAAGCTTGTCGGGGCCAGGGACGTCAAAGCCCGACATGCTGACTAACAGGGTCGCGGTCGCGCCCTTGTCGATGACGGCCATGTTGCCCCACGGGCCGTTGATGTGAGAGCCCTTCCATATCGTGGTGAGCTTGCCGTTCGAATCGAACACCAAAAGGCAGCCGGCGCCCTTGGTCTTTGTCGTCCCGTCGGTGCTCGGCGTGCTGCCGACGATCACCCAGCCGCTGCTTAGCATGGTCATCGCCGTGGTGAGGCCGATGCCGCCGGGACACTGTGCGAAACTTTGCGGCAGTTTGGCGAAGAGCGTCACCGACTTTGTCGTCGGATTGACGATGATAATCGTCCCACCGGTGCCCTGCAGATTCGACTGGTTGTTGAAATTATCGACCAGCACGTCGCCTTTATGAATCTTGCCCGAGGAGACAGGCGCCACGACTACCGCATAGGGATTGAGATCGCCATTGTCGGTAATGGTAGAAGCGACCGTGACGTGATGGTGCAGACCTTCAAGAACGCTGGCTGCGCGCGATGGCGTCGGGCTCAAGATGCAGAGCGCCGCAGCAAAGCCAAGCGCACCGCCAACTCCAATTCTTCGAACGTTCAGCATTGTCGTTTTCCTATCTCTTCGGGCTGCCAGTTCGCGCGGTGGCGCAAGCGCAGCAGCCCCTCGTCCTGTCTAGAAGGTGATGTTGGTGCGTACGCCGATAACCAGTTCGTTCTTTACGCTCTCAGTTGGATTGTTGGGATTGACGATGCCACCGCCGGGATTGAAGACATATTGAATATCCGGCTGAACCTGCCACCAGGGCATGATCTGATATTGATAAGTGGCTTCGAGGTAAGTCTCGGTGTGGCGTACGGGTGAATAGATGCCCGGATTAAACAGCGCGGTGTCCTGGTCGAAGCCGGTGGCGCTGTTGCTGACCCGCGCAAAGCCCATGCCGAAGCCGAACGTGTCGCTGCCACGTCCTGGCAGCGGCTCATGAATCGTAAGGCCGGCGTTGACGCTGAAATTGATGAGGTTGCGATCCTGCTGCGGCGCGATCATCGGCCGCACGAAGACATTGATGTTGTGATCGGGATCGTCCTGCCAACGATAGATCATCTGGTCGGCAACCGCGTAGATTGCGTAATCGCCGCGATGGCTCGCCGAAATTCCGGTGCTGGCCGGATTGGCGAGGGAAAGACCCGTGTTGTCGAAGCGCTGATCGGCGAAGCTTTCGCTGTCGTACCAGATGCCGATCTTGTAAGTGCGGGCAAGCGCTTCTGTCTCGTCGGCACGAACAAGCGTGCCAGACGATGGGTAGGAATATTGTAGCTCGGTGATAGCGAGCACGCCGCCGTTGAGCGGGAAACTTACGCCGTAGCGGTTGTTCAGCTGCGGATCGCCGGTATTGTCGGAGACCGGGCTGCCGTTGAAAATACCTGCGAGAATCGTGACGGAATCGGTCACATGCACCCGCGCGCGCGCGCCCAAAGCCGAGAGAGGATAGGCCGGCCCGCCGCCGGGCATGTCGGCTGAAGGTAGCATCGGCCAGCCGAACATCGTATTGACGAAATACAGCGCGTTCTGGCTGACCATGAATTCCTGGTCGAGGCTCTGCTGGCCGAGCTTGACGTCGAGCTTGTCGCCAAATTTTTGCTGGTACCAGAGCTCCCAAAGCCGCGTCGAGCGATCGGCCTCGATGCCGCTTGCCGTCTGCAAGCTCAAAAGATTGTCGGCGCTTAGGTTGCGGCCATGGATCTGCAAGCCGCTGACGTTAAACAGGCCGCCGTCCCAGTTGAAAGCGCGCGCAGTGTCCAATTGCAGCGTCGCCGTGGTCAAACCCTCGTAGGCAAAACCCTGGCGGGCGCCGCCGCTCACATTGCCGAGGACTTCGCTCTGCTCCACGATCGACAGCGTCACCCCGTACTGGCTCAGCAGCGTTCGAAAGCCCCACATGTCGCCGAGCAGGTTTGAACTGCGCGCGGCCGTGTTGAGAAATCGGAAAGGCCCCGTGCCTTTTTCGCTTGGCGCAAGTGGCGCGGATGCGCCCGGTTCGACGGGCTGCTCGACAAACTCACCCGCGTCGGCGGCATCGGCCCCGACCGGTTCCTCAATGAATTCGCCAGGCGGCACTGCCTGCGCTGCCGGTGGATGAGGCGCAACCGCCGCGCCGGGTGCCGGCGTTTGTGCAAATGCATCCGCGGCGCCGAACATCGCCACGATCAAGACCGAAGACAACACAACGCGGTGTCGCAGCTCGCCTGCGCGCCGCACCATCTGATCGCAAAAATCTCGGTGCAGAAAAAACACAACTCGACTCCATAGATTGCTGCACAAGCAATGTATGAAGCATCAATGCTAGTAATCGCGCTAAGTCAATTGACAACTCGTAATTTTAGAATCGCACTAAACTAATATTGCCTTCTTTGGAATTAGTAGAATGTAACCATTGTATTGTCTGAAACGATTCTAAACAGAATAATACGAGCGAGGAGACGCCGCCTACTGAAGTCTCTGGAGCACGTTTGGCTCAAGGTGCCTTGCGTCGATTTCAGTGGCAACCCGACAGGCTTTTTGCCTTAACCTGACGTATGACTGCAATTATTGATTTAGCTTCTGCATTCTCGCGCTCAGAAAATTCGGCACGTCGCCCCAGTTTTGCAAGGTAAGATACTCTTCCAACGATCAATGGAAATGCCGCTTCGCGGCTATCGCCGCTTGATCCGTCTGAAATCAGATATCATCTTCGAAAGCGGCGATGGCACAATCCCCGCCCGACATCCTGGTCACAAGGAGTGATTCATGAAAGGCAATCCCAAAGTTATCGATTACCTTAACAAGGCACTGCGGCATGAGCTTACCGCAGTGAATCAATACTGGCTGCACTATCGACTGTTGGACAACTGGGGCTACAAGGCGCTCGGCAAGCAGTGGCGCAAGGAATCAATCGAAGAGATGCAGCATGCCGACAAGCTTATCGAGCGCATCATCTTTCTCGACGGCCTTCCCAACATGCAGACCCTCGAATCCCTTCATATTGGCCAAACCGTAAAGGAGGTACTTGAGCGCGATCTGCAGGCCGAAATCGAGGCGCGCACACTTTACGAAGAAGCTGCCACTGATTGTCATTCCGTCAAAGACTACGTGACCCGCGACCTTTTCGAGCAGTTGATGCAGGATGAGGAGCATCATATTGATTTCCTTGAAACCCAACTCGATCTCGTCGCGAAGCTTGGCCTTGAGCTTTACGCCCAGCACCATATCGGTGAGATGGGCGAGGACGGCGAGGACTGATCGTTTTGTGAGGCGGTAATATTCAGATTTCATAATTGGAACTGGCGCGTTCGTAGCAATACAGCCTCACACGCAGGACGGCTGCTTCCGGTTCGGACTCTAACAGTGCGCCCGGCGCCGGTTTATGAGTTCACGGCCTAATTCATTATTGGAACGAAGCGTCTCCTTGGCACGTCCGATTGACGAAGCATTCCATTCGGTACACAATATTTAAATTATGTTTCCTTTTGGGAAACCTGACATTTGAGACCTATTTTTTGGATGCAGCGACACGGCAGAGGCTACTTGTTCAACCATCATCTAAGATGTTTGAGATAGTCCAGAGTGAGTTAAATATGAAACCGCATTCGGTTGTAGCAATCGAGACGAAAAAACCAAGCCGCATACCGTTTCTAATACTGCTTTCAAAACTTATCTTTTATTCTTTGTTGATAATGCCGAACGCGGCGCGGGCTCAATGGCCAGACCACGTGATCCGTCTAATCGTTCCCTATGGGGTCGGGAGCAATATGGATACAGTTGCCCGACTTATTGCAGCCAAATTGGGGGAACAACTTCAACAATCAGTTATCGTAGAAAATCGAGTTGGCGGCACTACGATAATTGGAACTAACGCAATTGCTAAATCAGCACCGGATGGATACACACTTGGCCTAGCCAACACGACTTCGCAGACGGTTAGCGCCGCGTTCACACCTAATCTTCCATTCGACCCGATAAAGGACTTTTCCCCAATTGCCACGATAGGCACTTCACCGTTCGTGTTGTTGGGTACAGCGCAAAATAGGGTCAAAACTTTAAAAGATTTTATTGCGCTTGCGAAAGCTAATCCTGGCCAAGTGCGCTATGCATCAGCGGGAGTCGCTACGTTAACACATCTTGCGGGCGAGCTGGTGGCGCGCAAGACCGGTATCAAACTCGTTCATGTACCCTATCGCGGCGCCGAACAATCAATGGTTGATTTAGCGGCAGGCCGAATTGAATTAATGGTGGGAACCATTGCGCCAACTTTGGGGTACATTCGCGCCGGTAAGTTGCGTGCCTTAGCAATCATGGATGAAGCCCGAAGCTCGTTGCTTCCAGATGTTCCGACCATCAGCGAGGCCGGCGCTCCGGGTTGCGAGGCAGTTCAATGGATAGCCTTGGTGGCGCCGGCAGGAGTTCCGAAGGCCATCGTCATGCGCCTCAATCAAGATATTGCGACAATTATTAAAGGCCGGGAGATCCAGAACTCCTTCAAAGTAATGGGTATTACGCCTGCATTTGGGTCTCCCGAAGACCTCGCGGCACGAATTCAAGCTGATGTCCTAAAATGGAAAGAAGCAGCGGTGAGCATAAGCGGCACTAAATAAAAGCGGCTTGCAATTTGCGAATGATGAAAGATTTTGACTTGCGTAAAAATAGTGGGCCGCCAAGTGCGATCTATATACGTTCTGTTGCCAGATTGGATTAACCTGGGGTTTGCTAGCCTACATTAACGGACATTGTTTCTGGCCTATTAGTGGTTTGTTTCTTTCGATAATTTTTCAACTAACGACCGAAACAAATCGTGCTCTTTATCGCTAACTCCCACTATCGCGACGCATCAATGGCGCCACTGAATTTATATGACCAGCCGGTGGATAGAGCGTCACAATTTTAGAGATCATAGCCTTATGGCAAATACAATCCGCCGTTTACGTCAAGCATCGCGCCGGTCACGAAACTAGCCTCATCCGAAGCAAGATATGCGACCGCGGCCGCGACGTCCTCCGGCCTTCCAATTCGGCCCACCGGTGTCCGTCGCGTATATTCAATATCAAGCGCTTCATAATTGGAATAGGTATCCGACATTCCGGTCTTAATACGGCCGGGCAATACAGTATTGACGGTGATCCCGTCTCGGCCAAGCTCAGCAGCGAGAAGCCTCGCAAGCCCGAGCAATCCGGCCTTCGCCGACGCATACGGCAGGCTCGTGTTTCCAGTATGCATCCGCGCGCCAATCGAGCCTATAAAAATCAAACGTCCCCAACGATTACGCTTCATTAATGGCACCGCGGCACGGCATACAAGAAATGGTCCGGTTAGATTGACAGCGAGCATCCGATCCCAATGTTCGAGTGGTGTCGCCTCAAGCGCCGGCGGGCGCCCTTCAACCCGCAATGACACGGCTGCATTGTTGACCACAACATCAAGTCGCCCGAAGCGCAACTCGGTTCGCGCCAACATGCTAGCCACAGCGTCGCGGTCGGATATGTCGGCGACAAAAGTTTCTACAGTAGCGCCGCTCGCTGCGATTTCCTGGGCTGTTGCTTCAAGCGCCTTGCCGTTTGATGCATTTAAAAGCAACGCAAATCCATCGCGGGCCATACGCTCGGCAATCGAGCGCCCAATGCCGCGCGAAGCGCCGGTGATAAGGGCGACACGGCGCAAATTCGGATCTGACATGTGTTTCCTATATGGCAACGAGGTTGCCTTTATGATACACAGATTGCCGTACACGGTGTCAACCGATCGGCGCACTAGGCCGCGGATTTTTACGCCCAACCGAAACACCAGCCGAATACCGGATGCACTGGCCACTGCAAATTGACAATTTCAGAAATTGCGCTTACGTTTTGGCAACCGAGTTGCTATATGGGAAACATATGCAATCCCCAACGTTCATGGCTCGATACCGCAGAGATCACGCTAGGTGACTTGCAAGAACCCCCGCTCAATTCAAGACAGCGAGATCACACGCGCACCGAAGATCGCCTAAGTCACAGACGCCGGTCACACCTTGCCTCAACTTTAGAAGCTTTCAGTCTCCAGAGCGCTTAATGCATAGGTTCACGCATATGTTCGAACTGAGTAACAAGGTCGCGCTCGTAACCGGTGCGGGCAGCGGTATTGGTGAAGCCATCGCCCACGCGTTTGCTGCCGCCGGCGCCAGCGTCGTTTGCGCAGATGTCGTGGGCACCGCGGCGGAGAAAACTGCTGCTACCATTTTGGCAGCAGGTCGGCGCGCAATCGCCTCAACTTGTGACGTGTCGTCTTCGATCGACGCGGCACGGGTCTGCGCTTTGGCTGCAAGCGAGTTCAGCGCTCTGCATATCCTAGTAAATTCCGCTGCGATACTGGCCGGCGACGGACCAGTCACCGATGTTGACGAAGCCACGTGGAAACGCTCATTTGACGTGAATGTCACTGGCACGTTTCTGATGGCCAAACACGCGGTGCCTGTCATAGCGGCGAGCGGCGGCGGCTCGATCGTCCTCATCGGTTCAGTGCTAGGTCATGTCGGCGCAGCCGGCCGCACTGCGTATTGCGCGCAGAAGGGTGCAATCTTGATGATGGCCAAGGCAATGGCGATCGACCATGGCAAGGATAAGATCCGAGTAAACAGCATTTCGCCAGGTCCGATCGCTACCGAACGCTACATGAAAAAGTTTGGACTGCGCAGCACGGCCGATTCGCCACGCGCGCGCGACACGGTTCTTGGTCGTATTGGCGAGCCCAGCGAAGTTGCGAGCGCGGCGGTCTTCCTCGCTTCTGACTCTAGCGCATTCATCACCGGCACCGATTTGCTTATCGATGGTGGCATCTGTGCGCGATAATGCAGCTTACGACGTTCTCGTCATAGGCGGCGGCGGCGCCGGTTTCGCAGCAGCGATCGAAGCAGCCGTAGCCGGCGCCCATGTCGTACTAGTGGAAAAAAACCCGCGGCCGGGCGGCACCACCGCCCTATCGGTCGGTTCGATCACCGCCACGCAAACGCCGCACCAACTGCGCGCCGGCATTCACGATTCGCCGGCTGAGCATGCCGAGGACTTGGCGGCAATCAATGCTCGCCGCGGCATGCCAGATAATCCGGCGCTTCGCCGGGTGCTCATCGATAACGTCACTGATACATTCCGGTGGCTACTCGATTTAGGGGTCGAATTCATCGGACCATTGCCCGAACCTCCGCACCGGACTTCCCGTATGCACTGCGTGCTGCCGACGGCAAAAAGCTACATCGCTCGCCTCGTAAAGCGGGCCGAAACGCTCGGCGTCGAAGTTCGGTGCGACTTCAATGCGCAGTCGCTGATTACCGAGGAGGACCGGGTTATCGGTGTTGCCGGCACTGACGCGAACGGCAAGCCCGCACGGATCAGCGCCAAGGCGACGGTCCTGGCGACTGGCGACTTCAGCGGAAACGCCGAAATGGTCGAGAAATACGTTTCTCCCCGCGCGTTGAAAGCAATTCCAGTCAATTCGACAAATACGGGCGACGGACATCGTATGGCGATTGCGCTCGGCGGCCGCATTCTGAACGGCCAAGTAGCCCTACTTTCGATACGCTTTCTACCGCCGAAACGTCCATCGCTCGTTCAGTCGCTCCCGCCGTTGCGATTCATCGCGCGACTGATGCGCATCTCCTACGAGCATCTCCCTGAGGCCCTGATCCGTCCCTTCGCCATGGCCTTCATCACGTCGGTTTTGCAGCCGGCAAAGGCAATTTATCAGTCCGGCGCGATCCTCGTAAATTTGGACGGGCGTCGGTTCGGCGACGAGACTGGCGACCTGACGCTCGCCCTGCCGCAGCAACCAAAAGCGGCCGCTTTCCTGCTATTCGACCGGCGCATCGCAGACCGTTTTTCGCGCTGGCCGAACTTCGTCTCTACGGCGCCGGGCGCCGGCTATGCCTATGTGCCGGACTACCGCAGACACAGGCGTGATTTATGGCATCAGGCGGATACGATTGAGGGACTCGCGCGGAGCCTGGGAATGCCGGTGGATGCCCTGCAGACGACAGTGTCTGAATATAATGCCACTGTGGCAACTGGCGACCGTCTCTCATTAAGCGAGGCACCATTCTGCGCGCTCGGACCTCTCACAACGGTGCTGGTATTCACCGACGGCGGTCTCGCCATTGACACAGAATTGCGAGTACTGGGTCGCGAAAACCAGCCGATCCCAGGGCTCTACGCCGCAGGGTCCGTAGGACAAGGTGGCATGCTACTAGACGGCCATGGCCACCATATTGGCTGGGCCTTCACTTCCGGGCGCATCGCGGGCCGCCATGCGCGCGCATTCGCAGGTCAGGTGCAATGACGACTACGAAACGACGCAAAACGCTGGGTGCAAATTCGACTAACGCGGGCGATAAGCCAACAATTAAGTCGTTGGCAACTGCGTTGCGTGTTCTTTCACGCTTTATTTCCGCACAAGGACCGCTTGGTGTTGGAGAGTTTGAACAACAATTGAAGCTGAACAAAAGCCAAGTATCAAAGATCCTGAAGACCTTTCGCGAATTTGGGTTCCTTGAGCAGGATCCTACAACACAAAAATACTCTGTCGGCTTGAACGCGTTCGCGCTTGGGAATACTTACGTCAATTTCTATCCCCTCGCCCGGGACGCTCTTCCCGTGATGCGCAAATTGGTCGACGAGACCGGTCATTCCGCCGTGTTAAGCGTTATGCACGGCACCAATGTTATCCACTTGCTTGCTGTGGAGGGGCGCCTGTTCATCGACGGTCGTTGGCGGGTCGGTCGTTACATGCCGTATCACAGCACTTCGTCGGGTAAGCTATTGCTTGCTTTCGGCCCGCCCGAGCGAGTGGATATGTTTCTCAAAACACATGGACTGCCGCGCATTACCTCGAACACGATCACCCAGGAACGCCAATTCCGTGCGGAACTGCAGAAGGTGCGCAAAACCGGGATCTCGGTGACGCGCAGCGAAACCTATGCGGAATCCGCCTCAATCGGCGCGCCAGTGCTGGATGCTACGGGTCATGCTATCGCGGTGCTCGGGCTCATCTGTCCGGAGCACTTACTGACGCGTCAAGAAGAACGGAGGCTATGTCCGCCGCTACAACGCAGCGCGCGTGAGCTTTCTTTGAAAATGGGCGCTGAAAGCTACCCATTCGGAATCTGACCCTGAGAAATGACAGATTGCCGATAGGAGCTTAAACAGCTCAATCAATTGTGCCGTTCGTTCGCAGCCTGGCGATTTCCTTGTCGTCAAGCCATTGAGCGAGCGCAGCGTTGGTGTTAGCTGGGCTCATCTCCTGTGGAGGAACCGGCGCATCGAGAACTGTACGGCTGAAACGCGGTGCAGGTGCTGGCTGCATGACACCATCCACCTCAACGAACGTACCCCGCTCGCGCAAATGCGCATGCTGTGGGGCTTCAGACCATGACAGCACGGGGGCAAAGCAAGCGTCGGTTCCTTCCAGCAGCACGCACCATTCATCGCGTGTCTTTGTTTTGAATTTCTCGCTAAGTATCCGATAGGCGTTCGGCCAAGCCTTGCGGTCCATTTGATCGCCGATGACTTCCCGATCAATCCCCAAACGACGAAGGAGCTCAGCATGAAACCGGCCTTCAGTCGGCGATATCGCCACCCAGCGTCCGTCCGCGCATTCGTAGACGTTGCAGAAATGGGATCCTGAGTCGATCGCGTTGGAGCCGCGCTCCGCGCTGAGCATACCAGCCGCTTGAAAACCAAAAAACATCGTTGCGAGTGACGCAGCACCATCAACCATCGCAGCATCAACCACTTGGCCCCGGCCAGACTGTCGCGCCTCCAGGATCCCGGCGACAACGCCAAGCGCGAGATAGAGCGCTCCGCCGCCAAAATCACCGACCAAATTGAGAGGTATTGATGGTGGCTGGCCGCGCCGGCCTATGGCATTGAGTACGCCAGTAATCGCAATGTAATTGAGGTCGTGACCGGCGGCATCCTTCAGCGGGCCCGACTGGCCCCATCCGGTCACCCGGCCATAGACCAAACGTGAGTTTCTTTCCAGGCAACGCTCCGGTCCCAGTCCGAGCCGCTCGGCCACGCCGGGCCGAAAACCTTCAATTAGTGCGTCGGCACCTTCGACGAGTTGCAACACCAATTCAGTCGCATCAGGCGATTTTAAATCGAGGGGTATAGATTTGCGGCTTCGTCGCAGCAGATCGAACCGTAGCGGCCGGCTCAATCCCAATTCAACCGGTTCTTTTCGGTCGATGCGGAGTACCGTAGCACCCAACTCGGCAAGCAACATTGCGCACATGGGACACGGGCCGAGCCCCGCGATTTCGATGATCTTGATGCCGGCAAGAGGTCCCATTCACTGCGCTCACACTGTCTCAGCTGCAGCCGCCTCGGCTTCGCGGAGTTCCGCGAGCACCTCGCTGGTATGCTCACCGAGCACAGGCGGCGGCCGTCGCACCGAGCCGGGCGTACGCGAGAACTGAACCGGAATCGACGTTGTGACCAAAGATCCTGCCTGCGGATGAGTGTAATGATGAAAGAACTTGGTCGCGACAAGGTACGGATCGCTCGGTAACTCCGACAGCATCCGCGCCGGGCCATTCGGGATATCCGCTTTGTCGAGCCGCGCTTGCCATTCCGCGGTAGAATGCTTTTTCAGCTCGTCAGCTACGATAGCGTATAATTGCGGAAAGTGAGATGAACGCCGCGCCAGCGTGGCAAAGCGCTCATCCAGCGCGACCTCTGGCCGGTCAAGCGCGACGAGCAGACGTTGCCACTGAACATCGCTCGTTGCCATGAGGCAGATATAGCCGTCTTTCGTGGGAAACGGCTTACGGTCCGGCATCAGTACGCGGTCGTATCCGAGTTCACCTTGCGGCACATCGAATGCACCGGTCCACAGATGCTCCACCAGATTGAAGGAAAGCATAGTTTCGAACATCGGCACTTGAACTTGCTGGCCTTCGCCGCTGCGCTCACGGTGAAAAAGCGCCATGGCGATTGAAGACGCAAGAACGTAACCGCAGAACTTGTCGCAGATCGCCATTGGGAAATAGCGCGGCTCGCCGGTCGCCAGATAATTGATGCCGCCGATCCCGCTTTCACCTTGAATCACGTCATCGTAAGCCGGGCGGTCGCTTTGCGGCCCGTCGGCGCGAAACCCTGGCGCGAAGGCATAGACGATGCGGGGATTGCGCCCCGAAATCGCGTTGTACCCTACCCCAAGTCGCTCAGCCGCTTGCTGCCGCATGCTGTGAACGAAAACGTCAGCGCCATCGACCAGACGCAATAGTGTGGCAAGCGCCGCAGGTTGCTTGAGATCGAGGACGACGCTGCGTTTATTGCGATTCATGCCGAGGAACAGCGCCGCCATTTTTGGGTAGCGTTGCGGACCAATGTCGCGGTTCATGTCGCCATTGGGCGACTCGACTTTGATAACGTCGGCGCCCATATCGCCAAGAATCTGGGTCGCAACCGGACCTAAAATGAACTGGCTTAGATCGACGACCTTCAAGCCAGATAGCGGACCGCTCATGTCGCTGTTCCTTCACGGGACTTGACCATTCGAAGCGGCGTGTAGACCATCGCGACAGTGCCATCTTGTTTGATCACGCGGTTGCACGTACGCACGATTCCTCTATTGGGCCGGCTTCGGCTACGCCTTGCCTCCGTCACCTCTACCTCGACATGGATCGTATCACCGGCCATGACCGGGGTCTCGATATCAAGTTCCATATGCAGAAAGGCAAACGCGGTATGCTGCATCGTGGCCTGGACCAGCAGGCCTTCACTGAGGCTGAAAGTCAGCGGCGCCGGCACCGGCCGTCCCTTAATGTCGGATTCATGCTTAAGGAATTCTACGTTCGTGAACAGCACCTCGGTATTGCCGGTACAATTGCAGAAATTGATGATGTCCGTTTCGGTTACCGTTCGGCCGATGGTCTGAAAACGCCTACCGACTGGGAGATCTTCAAAATAGAAGCCAAGGCCTACTGTTTCCACCCGCCGCTCCTCTTACCGAATATGCTGTTTCCGATGATGTCGCGTTGAATCTGGTTGGTCCCCTCGACGATCTGCAGAACCTTGGCGTCGCGCAGATAGCGGTTGATGGGATATTCGGATGAAATTCCAGCAGCTCCAAATAGCTGGACTGCGTCGGTGGCGACCTTTATAGCCACGTCAGTAGCGAAGCACTTTGCCATAGCCGCGTGCGGTGCGAGCTCCCTGCCCGACATACCGCCATCCACCATTGCGGCAGCCCGATACACCAGTTGCCGCGCCGCTTCGGTCTGCATCATCATGTCGGCGACCATCCAACGGACGCCCTGGAAATCACCGATTTTCTGTCCAAAGGCGGAACGATCGCGAACATATTCGACCGCATGGTCGATCGCGCCCTGAGCGAGCCCGACGCCGCGCGCGGCGTGAATCGGGCGCGCCACATTGAAAGCCTCCATCACGATCTTAAAGCCTTTTCCCTCATCCCCCAACCGATCCTCAGTTGCGACAAAAACCCCGTCGAGAAACAACGGACACGAAGGAACACCGCGTGCGCCCATCTTGTCTTCTTTGCGGCCGATCTGGAGGCCTTTGGCACGGCGCTGGACAATGAAGAAGTTGATACTGCCGCGGCTATCGTCGTCACCAGTCTTGGCTGCCACTAGGATAAAATCTGCAACTGGTGCGCCCGTGCACCATATTTTGGATCCGCTGATCTGATAGCCGCCGTCGACGCGCTTGGCGCGTGTCTTGATCCCTGCCACATCGGATCCACTCTGCGCTTCGGTAACCGAGGTGGCTCCGCGAAGTTCACCAGACGCTAGACCTGGAAGAAATCGCTTCTTTTGCTCCTCCGTACCGCCAGCAAGAATGGCGCCAAATGGCGTCCACTGCACGGCAAGCAGATAGCCGGTGTTGTAACAGACGCGTACAAGCTCCTCCATGGCCACGCAGGCGGTGAGCGTACAGCCGGTGCCGCCGTATTCTGCAGGAAACGGAAGCGCGAACCATCCGAGGCCACGCAGTAATTCGAACATATCTTGCGGGTATTCCGCGGTACGGTCGATTTCCATTGCGCGCGCAGCCACCTTTTCGCGCGCGACGCGCCGCACAACCTCCTGAATCTCACGCTGTTCTTCGTTGAGGTCGTAATTGCTCATTTCGATCAAATTCCACGCATGAGTGCGTTAAAACAAAGACGCTGTTTGACCGCCATCCACAGGCAAACTAACACCAGTGATGTATCCCGCCTGCTGCGAAGCAAGAAACACAACCGCTGCTGCAAGCTCCTCAGGCCTTCCCACGCGGCGCATGGGTATCCGACGCGCGCGATCAGCAAGATCGTAACTGCCATGCAAACTCGGCGTTTCGATCAATGCAGGACAGACTGCGTTCACAGTCACACCGCGATCCGCGGTTTCGTTGGCGAGGTGCTTTAGATAGCCGGTGACACCCAAACGAAACACCGTGGACAAGGCGTGCTTTTCCATCGGCTGTCGCACAGTACCGGACGTCACCGCGATCACCCGACCCCAACCTCGCTCAATAAGCATTGGCGTTATTTTTCGCAGTACAAGGATGGCTCCGAAAAGTTGGGTCCTATAGGCGTCGTCCCATCTTTCATCGTCGGTCTCGTCGAGCACCGCGCGCGGAGGCATAGGCGGTCGTCCGGTGTTAACTACCAAGATATCTGGGCCACCAAACTCTGCGCACACCGCAGCGGCCAACCGATCGATATCCTGCGTGGAACGCAGATCGCCAGATACAGCAAGTGCCCGGACCGCGTGCTGCGTCCGTAGTTCGGACGCCACACGTGCAAGTCTATCTGGTGAGCGGGCAAGTAACGCTACATTCGCACCTTCTGCGGCCAATGCGTGCGCAATACTTTCGCCCAACCCCGCGCTTGCACCCGTGACGATCGCCAGCTTTCCCGCGATGCCTATTTCCATCAGGATTTCGTAATTGTAGCGATTTCCGGCTCGCCATAGCCCAACTCTTGAAGCACTTCGACTGTATGCTCACCCAGTTTCGGCGGATGACGTCGTATGTTGCCAGGAGTCTCCGAAAATCGCACCGGAATAGAAGTTGTGGTCATTGGCCCTTCACTCGGATGCATATAATTTTGGAAGAACCCGGTCTGCACGAGATACGGATTAGTCAGTAATTCAGGAAGGCTTCGCGCTGAACCATTTGGGATGTCTATGGCGTCGAGAATCCCTTTCCATTCCGTCGTCGTCCGCAGCAAGATTTTCTCGGCGACACTGGTATAAAGCTCAGGAAAGTGGTTTGAACGATTAAGTAGCTTTTCGTAGCGCGGGTCCTTTGCCAACTCGGGAAGTCCAATTGCAGGAAGCAGTCGCTGCCATTGCTCATCATTGCTCGCCATCACACAAATATAACCGTCGGCTGTCTTATATGGGCGCCTCTCCCGCATGTACGGACGCGGGTAACCGATTTCACCGTGCGGCTGATCGTGCGCAGCGCCCCACAAATGCTCCAACAGATTGAATGACAGCATGGTTTCCAGCATTGGAACCTCGACCATCTGACCGCGCCCAGTTCGCTGCCGATTGAAGAGTGCCATGCCAACAGAAGAGGCCAAGATGTGGCCGCAGAATTTGTCAACAATCACCATCGGGAAAAAAAACGGTTCCCCGTGCTGAAGACAGGTTAGCGCGGTCATTCCGCTCTCACCCTGAATTACATCGTCAAAAGCGGGCTTATCGCGATAGGGCCCGTCGCCGCGATAGCCCGGGGCGAACGCGTAGATAATCGACTGTTTGCGAGCCGAAATCGCCGTATAGCCAATACCCAGCCGCTCGGCCGCCTTCGGGCGCATGCTGTGTACGAACACATCGGTCCGATCCACGAGCCGCATCAGCGCATCGAGTGCTTCGGGCCGCTTAAGATCGAGCACCACACTGCGCTTATTACGGTTCGCGTTCATGTAGAGAACGCCCATGTCCTTGGTGCGTGACGCGCCGGTTTGGCGATTTGGGTCGCCGCCAGGCTGCTCGACCTTAATCACTTCGGCCCCCATATCGCCGAGAATCTGGGTCGCGGCCGGGCCGACAATATTAATTGTGAGATCGAGAACCCGCACACCAGCAAGCGGCCCGGTGGCCGAGCCATTCATTTCAATCATGCCGAGCTAAACTCCAATTACTCCTTAATTTTTAAGTTACCTGCCGTGATAACCTTATCGATCTTTGCCAACTCTGTTTTCAGAATTGAGGTGAGCTCTTCAGGCGGGCCCGAAGTCGGCACGACACCCATATTCTGCAGTTGGGTCACAACTTTTGGATCCGTTAAGACGTTACGCAACTCCGCGTTTAGGCGATCGACAATCGGCCGCGGCATGCCCGCGGGCCCGACGATACAATACCAGTTGACGTAAACCATGGCCGGCAGTCCGGCCTCCGTCGTTGTCGGAATCGACGGCACAAGCGGTGTGCGTTTAGACGCTGTTACAGCAAGCGCCTTTACTTTCCCTTCCTTCACCAATGGAGCGAAGGGGCCAACCGCCGAGACCATAAGCTGCACATCACCGCGAAGCAGCGCTGGGATCCCGAAAGCCTGACCTCGGTAGGGAATCCGCACAATGTCTAACCCGGCAACGTATTTGAACATTTCCGCGGCGAGGAGGGTAGAACTGGCAGTCGCCGCATAGTTCATCTTACCCGGATGGGCTTTGGCGTATGCGATGAACTCACTCAACGTATTTATATTGAGTGTTGGCGGAACGACGATGAAGTTGGGAACCTCACCGAGATACATAATAGGCGTGAAATCCTTGAGTGGGTCATAAGTTGAGTTTGAATAAAGAAGCGAATTCACCGCAAAGCCGCTGTCAGCAAGACCGATCGTGTAACCGTCCGGTGTCGCCCGCGCGAGCTGTTGAAGTTGGAGCCGACCATCAGCTCCAGGCTTGTTCTCGACGACAACAGGCTGTCCAAGGCGGACGCTGAGAGGTTGCGCGACGATACGGGTGACGATGTCTGCAATCCCGCCGGCAGCAAATCCGTTTGTAATTATGACAGGCCTAGTCGGATAGGATTGGGCAAGGGCGCCACTAGATATTAGGGCTCCCACCAGCGCCGCAGCTATGAGCCCCCGGCTCAAAACACTTTGGAAAACTCGCATATTCCGCCCCTCCCTCGATATGCTCCCTATCAAGTTTCTTATTGAGAAACTATGTTTTCAATAATATCGACCCCTGGTCCCAAGCTGTCAACTGCATTCGTCAGCAGCCGGCAACTAAATCAAATTCGGTGAATTTTGATCGGCATCTGAGTACCCGCTTCGCAGGGGCAACAATAATCGGTGCCATTGTGTCAGCAATGGCGATATGCATTCATTTCGTTGATCTGTCTGGGACTGATGTAATGGCCCGCATTCCCTACATCGACGAGGTAAAGGATCCCGCTTCCGCAGACCTTGTAGCGCGCATAAGCGCTGGCCGGCGAGGCCGCCTTATCAATCTCTACCGACTTCTGTTGCATAGTCCGCCGCTGGCCGCCACTTGGTTCGAGCACGTCAATGCCGTGCGATGGAAGACGCAGCTATCAGGCCGGCTTCGCGAATTGCTCATTATTCGTATCGCCGTGATCAACCGTTCTGCTTATGCAATTGCACAACACGTGCCCAAGCTCGCGCTCGCCGAGGGTATTTCACTGACTGAATGCGAGGCCTTGCGCGAGTGGCAGTCGTCCAGCCTGTTCACTGAACAGGAGCGTGCTGCCCTGGCGTATGCAGACGCCATGACCCGCGATGTGGTCGTGTCAGACGATGTATTTGATAAGCTACGGGCGCATTTCGATGATCGTGCGATCGTCGAAATGTCGGTCCTCATTGGTACCTACAACATGCACAATAGGGTACTACAGGCGCTACAAATAGACCTCGAACCGCCGAACTGACAAGTTTGATGGTTACTCCAACTGCGAGCTTTGGCGGCAATCAAACGAAGCGCTCACGACGACTGAGATCGTCGTTACACTGAAGGCGCAGGGGATCGAGTGGCTTCTAATTATTAATAATGCCCCCCCGACGGTCACTGGCAACTTTGAACGAACCGCGATCTGGAGAAGCCAATGAAACTCATGCAGCACATTATCCTTGTCTTTGTGGCTGCCGTTGCACCCATGATTGTTAGTGCCCAGGAGTACCCAATAAAGTCGATTGTAATGATTGTGCCATTTCCGCCCGGAGGCTTTGTCGACGTCATCGCACGCACGGTCGGCCAGCAAATGTCAAAGATTCTCAAGCAACAGGTTGTGGTCGAAAATCGCAGTGGCGCGGGGGGCGTGCTTGGAACGGCGTTAGTCGCAAGGGCCGATGCGGACGGTTACACAATTGGAATTACAAGCGCGGGCGCTTTTGCAATCAGCGCCAGCGTTCAAAGTAATGTTCCCTATGACGCCGCGAAGGATTTCAAAGGAATTACATTGTTAGCAAAGATGCCGGAACTGCTAGTCGTTTCGGCAAACGTCCCGGTATCAAATCTGCATGAATTGGTTGCTTTTGCTAAGGACAAGCCTGGGCAATTGAACTTTGCATCCTCAGGCGTCGGCAGCATGCCGCATTTGGCCGGAGAACTGTTGAAATACAGTGCACATATCAACATCGTCCATGTCCCTTATCGTGGCGCCGCGCCGGCCATAACCGATTTGGTGGCGGGCCACATTCAAATGGCCTTTCTTGATTTGCCGATCTTGTTGCCGCAGGTGCGAGCACAAACACTTAAAGCGATCGCAGTCAGCAGCAAAAACCGCGCCGATTTACTCAAAGACGTGCCGACCACTGCAGAAGCCGGCTATCCGCAAGTTGATGCGGAAAACTGGGTTGGCTTGGTCGCTCCGGCAGCCACGCCGCCAGCAATCATCGCAAAGCTCAATCATGCAGCCGTCGAAGCCTTACGTAGTTCAATGGTTAGGCAAAGGCTCATCAGTGAGGGAGCTATCCTAGTCGGCGACACACCTGAAGAATTTGCCGCTTATGTCAAAAATGAAACGAAAAGATGGGCGATAGTCGCAAAGACTGCAGGCATTGAGCGACAATAATTTCCGGAACGCAAATATCTGCAGGGAATATATTTGCGTTTGATGGCAAAAATGACGTGAGACACGCGTCTCTCCACGCAGAAAATGAGCCGATGGAGCCTGAGAGCGATGCAGAATATACGCCGTCCTAGTTCATCTTTGCTCCGGTCTCCTTCACAATATCGGACCAGCGGGTGACCTCCGATTTGACGAACTGAGACGTGTCAGCAGGTGTCATCCAATCGGGCGTCATCCCTTGCGCGAGAAACTGGTCCTTGACCGTCTGTGACTCGGCAACTTTGGCTAAAGCGGCGCCCAATTTGTCGACGATCTCCTTTGGCGTACCCGCGGGAGCCATCACCGCCCACCAAGGTGCGGCGACGAATTCCTTCAGTCCCAACTCTTTGAGCGTTGGGACATCAGGCATATTGCTGAGCCGCGAGTCGCTAGCGACGGCAAGGGCAAGCAGCTTATGACCGCGAATATATGAGATGACGCCGGGCACACTCTCGAAGCCGACATCCACATGACTGCCCAACAGGTCCACAATCGCCGGGCCGCTACCCTTATACGGGACCGTAAGCAGTTTAGCTCCCGTTCGCAGCCTCAGTAGCTCGGTCAACAAATGGTGCATAGAGCCAATTGTGTTCAGTTCCGCGCTGACACCATCGGGCTTTATTTTGGCAACGCTGATGAATTCTTGAAAAGATTTCGCCGGAAAATCCGGGCGCGCAACGAGAACGATGTCTGACTTTGCCACGATCGATATCGACGTAAAGTCTCGAACCGGGTCATAGGGAATGCCATGATACAAGGCAAGACCGCTCGCCACAGGACCCGAGGCCGTCAGGAGGAGCGTATAGCCGTCTGGAGCCGCTTTGGCTACGGCGCTCGTCCCAATGACACCATTCGCACCACCACGGTTCTCAACGATGAACTGCTGGCCCAGGAGATCGCTCAAGCGCATCGCAACAAGGCGCGCAATGATATCGGTCGGCCCGGCGGGAGGAAATGGTACGATTATGCGGACAGGATGGTCAGGATAACCTTGAGCAAACGCGCTCATCCCAAAGCACGAGACGGCGATTGCAAGCGTCGCGCGGCGAAAAAGTTTTTGTAAGAATTTCATTTCCATCTCCCTTTGCAGACCTTAGCCGACTTTTCGCGAGCAACAGCCGAATTTCAATGTTTCTTATATGGAAACTATATTTCTCTTTTTACCATATTGAGGCGCTTCAAGTCAAAGTTTAGGACCTGCCCCAAGACGGGCCATGACACCTTGCGCAATGAACCGGTGCCGCAATCATAGCGAATTTCAAAAGCACGACGTTATGGCTGCTTCTTGCAGTGCGAAGCATGCTCGAGATTTGCAAAGCACGCGAACATTTCTGATTTGGCGGCGACAAGTTTCGCGATGTGTGTCGGCCATAACGGGATGGTTTTGTTCGCCGCGCGACGAAGACGCCCGCGCCTCTGAAGCCCGCACGCTATTCATCGCCTTTCGAAAACTGAAATTCAAACCTAAACACTCGATTATGCTCTGGCCGTTCGTTACGGCGGCACAATTCCTTATGGATTCTTGCTTGCGGGAAAAAGTTAGGTCAAATACATGGGTTGGGCTTAACATCTGACGTTGCATAGAACCGGGAAGCATCGCCGATGACCGAGCATACTACGAAATCCCGTGGAATACCGACTTCGTATCATTGGGGAAGCTTCGACGTCGAGGTCGTGGATGGAAATGTTCGTGCGATTAGGCCGGCGGCGGACGATCCCGACCCCTCGCCCATCGGACGCTCGATCATGGGCACACTCAACGACTCGGTTCGCATTGCACAGCCAATGGTGCGTGCGGGCTTTTTAACCCAAGTGACCGGCAAGAGCGGCGCCTCCAACGGCGAAGGCCGCGGCTGCGAACCCTTCGTACCGGTGTCATGGGAAAGAGCATTGGCACTCGTCGCGACCGAACTCAATCGAGTCAAAGCATCCCACAGCAACGAGGCGATCTTCGCCGGGTCTTATGGCTGGGCGAGCGCCGGACGATTCCACCATGCCCAGAGCCAAATGCGGCGATTTCTTAATCTTTTCGGCGGGCACGTCTTCCACAAGGATACCTATAGCTTGGCGGCGGCACGCGTGCTTCTGCCGCATATTATCGGCGACCGTGACACTCTGTTTGAGCAACATACACCGTGGTCGGTCATCGCCGAGCACGGCGAGCTTGTTGTTGCGTTTGGCGGGCTGCCGCTAAAGAACGCGCAGGTGAATGCGGGCGGTGTCGGCCGCCACTTGAGTGGCGCAGGGTTGCGCGAATGCCGTGCACGTGGTGTTAATTTCATCAACGTTGGACCTCTGCGCGAAGACATGCCGGATTGGCTCCATGCCGAATGGCTCGCGCCGCGACCGAACACCGACACCGCGATGATGCTTGGCTTGGCGCATTGTCTCGTCTCAGAGCAGTTGCACGATCGCGAATTCCTGACACGGTATTGCGTTGGCTACGAGCGCTTCGAGGCCTATCTACTTGGCGAGACCGACGGCATAGCAAAAAATGCCACCTGGGCGGCGTCAATTTGCGGTCTGCCGGCCGAAACCATTAGCGCTCTCGCACGGCGGATGGCGCGCAGCCGAACGCTGATCTCGGTTAGCTGGTCGCTGCAGCGGGCCGATCACGGCGAACAACCGTTCTGGATGGCAACCGTCCTCGCTGCGATGCTTGGCCAGATCGGCCTGCCGGGCGGCGGCATCGGCTACGGCTATAACGCGGTGCACGCCATCGGCGCGAACGTGGAGCCGGTGGGCTGGGCAGCACTACCGCAGTGCGAGAACAAGGTGAATCGATTCATCCCAGTCGCACGAATCGCCGACATGCTGCTGCATCCCGGCGACAAGCTCGATTACAATGGTCAGGTCATCGCCTATCCTGATATCCGGCTGGTTTATTGGGTCGGCGGCAACCCGTTCCACCACCATCAAGATATCAATCGGCTGCTGCTTGCCTGGCGCAAGCCAGAGACGATCATCGTCCACGAGCCGTGGTGGACGGCGACCGCGCGGCACGCCGATATTGTGCTGCCGGCGACGACACCGATCGAGCGCAACGACCTCGGTGCCGCCCGCACCGACAACTCGGTGGTGGCGATGCACCAGGCAGTGAAGCCTCACGGCGAAGCGCGCAATGACTTTGATATTTTCTCGGCGCTTGCGGGAAAGCTCGGCTTCGCCGAGAAATTCACCGAAGGGCGCGACGAGATGGAGTGGCTGCGCCATCTATATGAGCTCTCGCGCCAGCGCGCGTCGCAAAACAGCGTGGAGCTGCCGGATTTCGACAATTTTTGGGACCGAGGGCGCGTTGTCGTGAATGCGCCGGCGACGCCGCACGTCATGTTTTCGGAATTCCGAGCTGATCCCAGCACACACAAACTGGCGACGCCATCCGGGCGTATCGAAATTTTCTCCGAACGGATAGCATCGTTCGGCTACGCGAATTGTCCCGGCCACCCGGTATGGTTGGAACCGCATGAATGGCTAGGATCCGAGACCGCCGTAAACTATCCGCTTCACCTAATCTCGAACCAGCCAACTAGCCGCCTTCATAGTCAGCTTGATAACGGCGCCTGTAGCCGGGAAAGCAAGATCGCCGGTCGCGAGCCAATCCGTATTAACTCTGGGGATGCAGCCGCGCGCGGGATCAATTCTGGTGACGTTGTACGCGTATTCAATGAGCGCGGAGCTTGCCTTGCCGGGGCGCTCGTTACTGATGCGGTCCGTCCGGGCGTTACGGTGCTTTCGACTGGAGCGTGGTTTGACCCGACGGAGCCCAAGATTGGCGCGCTCGACCGTCATGGCAATCCCAACATGCTTACGCGCGACGAGGGCTGCTCGAAACTATCGCAGGGCCCGGCAGCACAGAGCGCTCTGGTCCAGATCGAGCGATTTGTCGGCATAGCTCCTCCTGTGCGGGCGTTCGAGCCGCCGGCCACGACCGTAGAATCCTAACGCGCGGATAGGGATGCGACGGCATTTCGCGGCAACTCTGCTTTTGATTAAAATCAGACGCCTGACGCGACTGTTGGGCCATTTTATGCGTTTAAATCTAGATCACAAAAATACTAAAGCGTGAATGTTCCGTAATCTGTCATTCTGCGAATCCAACTCCCCTGCCCGCGCAAGACTTTGTGAATTGAGGTTCTAGTCGCGGTAAGATTGGTCCGAAACAAATTCAAATTGCTCGGATCGCCGAGGCTTGCAAAACTTGTATCCGTGATGAGCGAAGGAGCGGTAGTGGCTTAATTAAGTTTATCGGATGCATCGAGTCGTCCGCACCGCGCAGAAATCACTAAACGGTACCGACGGGAGCATTTACCATGGTTCAGTCCATACAACCTTACACCGGAGTGTTCCCGGTCGCACCGACGCCGTTTACGGCGACCGGCGATCTCGATCTAGAAGGGCAACGCCGCGTCCTCGACTGCATGCTCGATCAGGGCGTCGATGGGATCTGCGTGCTTGCAAACTACTCCGAACAGTTCCTGCTCACCGACGCTGAACGGGACATGTTGACCGACCTCTGCCTTTCTTATGTAGCCGGTCGCTGTCCGGTCATCGTCACCTGTAGCCATTTCAGCACGCAGATCGCCGTCGAGCGGGGCCGCAAGGCGGCCGCGGCCGGTGCCAGCATGCTGATGCTGATGCCGCCATATCATGGCGCCGGACTTCGAGCCGACGAAAATGGAATATTCCAGCACTTTGCACGCGTCGCCGAAGCGGCATCGGTTCCGATTATGGTTCAAGATGCGCCGCTCAGCGGCGTCCATCTGTCGGTGCCTTTCCTGGCCCGGCTTGCGCGGGAAATACCCCTCGTCCGCTACTTCAAGATCGAAGTGCCCGGCGCGGCCGGTAAGCTGCGCAACCTGCGTCAGGCCTGTGGCGACGCAATCGAAGGTCCGTTCGATGGCGAGGAATCAATCACTTTGATGGCCGATCTCGACGCCGGCGCGACCGGCACCATGCCAAGCGCACTCCTGCCGGACCTGATCAAGCCGGTACTAGCGCATCATCGCGCTGGCCGGCGCCTGGAGGCGGCAACCGCCTACGCGCGCATTCTGCCGCTGATCAACTACGAGAACCGTCAGTGCGGGCTACGCGCGGCCAAGACGGTCATGGCCGAAGGCGGCGTCATCGGGAGCGACGCGGTGCGCCATCCGCTCGAGCCGCTCCATCCGGCGACGCGGGCGGGCCTGCTGGAAATTGCGCGCGAGCTCGAACCGCTCGCGCTGCGGTGGGGCAAATGAAAGAAGACGCGGCGTCCGCCGCGGCGCGAGCGCCCATCCTTGGTGCCGCACCTTGCTGCATTGGGCCCCCCCTGGTCTACGACCCCTTCAGTCTAAATCCGTATCATCCGGCTGGTCCGCAATTTCCGAAAAGGGATGTTGCATGATCTCCGGTAACGAGTTTTCCCATTGCGGCTTGTCCACGTTCACCAGCAGCATCGAGTTTTTTTGTGAATATGTGAAAATTCTGGCGCGGCTCGCCGGTGTGAACCCAAACTCGGTCGCAATTTTCATCATGATTTCGAACTGCCTGTTTGCGTGTGACAGATATGGCGACTGCATTGGGTAGCCGTTGGGGGATTTGATCATGGCGCCGTGCTTCTGCACCATGTCCATCGCCTCAATCCATAGAGCATACGCACCGCAATAAGCAGCCAGCGGACCGCGGTCGAAGCTACTTAAGATCCCTAACTTTATAAGTTCGGCGGCAATTCGCTCCCATTCGTGCCGCGCTGCTGGCCCAAGCTCAGGCGGGCATTCCAAAATGCGCTGGGGCTTTATTTCTTCGGTTTCAAGTCGGGCCTGGTGCTGACTAACTGCAACCTCCTTCAGATTCTTCGGTGGTGGCTTCCGGTTTGGCATCGGCGTCGCCTTGTATTGCTGCTTGGTTATTCTTGACCACGGTTTTCGGCTGACTGCGCAGGTTCCGGCTTTGGGCTTCCGTTCAGATGGGCGACGCCACGCTCGGCGGCCACCACGTCGAACGAACGACCGTCGGCGTGAAGACATGCCGCCTTGCCGGTGAACGCCTGCCAACGCCGCACCACGACGTCGACGTAGCGCGGCTCCAGCTCCATCCCCACGCAAACCCTGCCGGTCGTCTCGGCCGCAACCAACGTCGTGCCGCTGCCGAGAAACGGATCATAGACGGCTTGGCCGGGACTGCTGTTGTTCAGCATCGGCCGCCGCATGCATTCGACCGGCTTTTGGGTACCGTGCGTTGTCTTAGTGTCCTGCCCGCCGCTGGGAATAGTCCAAACTGTCGTCTGCTTGCGATCGCCAGTCCAATTTCCTTTTTCGCGGACGGCATACCAACACGGCTCATGCGCCCAATGATAATCCCCCCGGCCTAGCACCATCCGGTCCTTCGCCCAGATGATCTGCGCGCGGATAGTGAAGCCGTTGGTGACAAGGCTGTCGGCGACAGTCGTCGAGTGCAGGGCGCCGTGCCAGATGTAGGCGATGGTGCCGCGGAACAAATCCCAAGCAGTTCCCCAGTCGGCCCGGTCGTCGTTACGAACCTTTCCGCGGCGAGGCGACTTGTTGACGCCCAATCGGTGCCGCCATTCCGGGTCGTAGTTGACGCCATAGGGCGGGTCGGTGACCATCAGCCCGGGTGCCAGGTCGCCCATCAAGGCGGCGACCATGGTGGCGTCGGTGCTGTCACCACAGCCAATCCGATGGGGGCCCGCCAGCCAAATATCCCCTGACTCGGATACAGCCGCTTCAGGAGGCTCCGGGACTTCGTCTTCGTCGGTAAGGCCAGCTCCACCGACGGGAGTGAGCGCTTTAGCAAGCTCCTGCGGCGTGAAGCCCAAGGTCTTCAAATCGGCCCCTAGCACCGACAAATCGGTGAGCTCAACCGCCAACATTTCAAGGTCCCAGCCGGCGTTGAGAGCGATGCGATTGTCTGCCAGCATCAACTGACGCCGCTGCACCTCGGTCAGGCCGCTCAAGATAACGACCGGGACTTCACTGAGGCCCAATTGGCGCGCGGCAGCGAGCCGACCATGACCGGCGATAATGTCCCCATCAGTGCCAACCAGAATGGGATTCGAGAAGCCGAATGCCCTGATGCTGGCAGCGATCTCCGCGATCTGCGCCTTTCTATGCGTACGCGCATTGCTGGCCGACGGAAGGAGCCGTGCCACCGGCCAAGTTTCTAGCCGCAGGCGGTCGACGCCAACTACTACATCAGTGCTGGTCATTTTGTGCTCGCTTCCGTCGTTGCCCAATTGCCCGTCCTCACTTGCCCCCCTCCCCCCTAAACAACAAAAAAAGTTTCCAGATCTGCGGAAATGAGAGCGGGCCCCCCAACCGGTCGCAGCCCCGAGAGGCGCATAAAATTAAACCCCCCTCGGCCCTCGGGCGTTTTGTCGATTTCGTTGCGCCTCCAACTCTTTGAGGATGTACGTGAGGCCAGCACCATGGTTCTTTATCTCAGCCTCGGTAGCGGCGTTCTGCATCGCAGAATCAATTGCATCGATGACTTCGCCATAGATCGCCGGGTTAGCTGCATATTGGCCATGCAAGGCAGCGTTCCACCGCCGTTCGGCAATGGCACGAATTACGTTGATGGGGCGATTGCCACTAGCTGACGTAACTGACGAACCTATGTGAGAATCATCCTGCCCTGAAAGCACCTTGCGGCCACTCGGCATAATCGGTTCTTTAATCGTTTCCGATACCGGTCCAATCAAGGAAGGTTTCTTAGATTGGTTAGTTAGAAAGGTTTGGGTGACGCCTTCGTCACCAGCAAGGTGACGGGGTTGACACTCTACAGGTGACACGTTTGTCACCCCGGAATAATTGCGCTTTGCGAAAAAGATGGCCTTCCATTTTCCATCCAACGCGCGGAACAGTTCCCAATTTGGGGCATAACTATTACGCTGAGATTTGCCACCGTGGCGAACCTTGCGGAAAAGGCGGCTCGCTTCGAGCTTGTGTACGGCGCGGATCACGGTACGACGGTCGATGTTCAGCAGCCGGGCGATCCGACCCAAACTCGGGTCGCATTGACTGGTTTTACGATTGAAGCTTTCAATGAGTACGCCGGCGACTTGCTTTTCTGTGCCGGAGATTTCCGACGAAAGCGTGATAGCCTTGAGCGCAAGTAAACTGTCGAGTGGGCGCCAGGACATTGGCTTGAACTTAAGCTGGCAGAATCGGTTGCAAGGCGATGAATGCAGCCCTCAATCTTTCTCATTGAAATTATTTATGGAACGATTCTCATCGACCCATATGATGGATTTACAGATATTGATTCGTAGAATGATCGATAAATGATTTTTTCTAGCCGCCCCTGAAAGCAATGCTTTCATTTTTGAGGGCACCGCCTCCGAATCTGAAAGACATGCTTTCATTTCACATAAATCAAAGACAGCGGTGCAGCCTTTTATGTCAAGTAAATTGGGCCTTTCTCGATGATCGTTCCGTAAGGTCGATTTCTTATCATTGCTACCGTGTTTGCTGTGAATAAGAGTTAATTCTCTATTGGTTTAAAATCTTTTTGGGTCTCTAGCTCTCTTTACCCCTCCAGAGCCGTGCTCAGCAGCAATGCTTGATACGTCTTTAATGGAGGATTCAATGACCTTAAATGCTAGCGACCGGCTTCGAACGAAACAAGCCGCTGCTTTCCTTGACGTCAGCGCCTCGACGCTCGCCAAGTGGCGCGTGAACGGGTCTAGACCGCCGTATCATCGGCGTGGTTCGCGCCTGGTACACTACCTCCGTCATGAACTCGTCGCTTGGCTTGCTGAGTGCGACCTTGAAATCAGCCGGCCGCCGATGAAGGCGCGGTGAGGCGTCGCCGTGGCCCCGGGTTCGAACAATACGGATTATCGGCACCATAGTCGGCTTGGCCCCGCCAATCCGACCCCGACCGCCATGCTGAGCCCAGCCGAACGCGTTACCGAAATCGCCGAAATTTTGGCGGCAGGCCTAATGCGCCTTGTTGCGTCGAAGTCCACTCCAAATTCTGCCGACACCGGAGATAGTTTGCTCGACTTCTCGCCCAGCGAGAGCGGTCATCCGGCCCAATTACGCCGGAGAACGTCGGATGGCTAGTTCTGTACTGGCTCAATTGGCCGCCCTGAAAACGGCACCCGTTGCCGCCCTCAAGCAAAAATGGCGCGAGCTTTTCGAGAGCGAGCCACCGCCCTACAACCGGCGCTTCCTAGAGAGCCGGCTCGGCTATCGGGTCCAGGAACTCGCCTATGGCGGGCTTAGCCCACAAATCGTCGCGCGCCTCGGTGCCCTTGCCGACGAACTCGACGGCAGGAGCTCTAAGCGCCGTAGCAGTCTTCAAAACCGGCCAATCGCTGGAACGCGCCTGGTCCGCGAATGGCGGGGCGTCGAGCACATCGTCACGGTCCGGCAGGAAGATTTTGAGTATCAGGGACGGCCCTATAGGTCGCTATCAGCCATCGCGCGGCAGATTACCAACACGCGCTGGAACGGCCTCGTTTTCTTTGGTCTGAAGAATTCGCGAGGCCGACCGTGAAAGAGCCCCTTGTCGCCAAGCCAAAACTGCGTTGCGCGGTTTACACCCGCAAGTCCTCGGAGGAAGGTCTGGAGCTTGGATTCAACAGCCTCGACGCCCAGCGAGAAGCATGTGAGGCGTATGTCGCGAGTCAAAAAGCGGAGGGCTGGCATTTGGTGCCGGACCGATACGACGACGGTGGCTTCTCCGGCGGAACACTCGAACGGCCTGCCCTGCAACGGCTCATGCAGGACATCGAGGCCAGGCGCGTCGACATTGTCGCTGTCTATAAAATCGATCGGCTGAGCCGCTCATTGATTGACTTTGCGAAGCTGGTCGGCGTGTTCGACCAGAACAGCGTTACGTTCGTCAGCATAACTCAAGCGTTCAGCACCGTCACCGCCATGGGGAAGTTGACCCTCAACATTCTATTGTCGTTTGCTCAGTTCGAGCGTGAACTGACCGGAGAGCGTATCCGCGACAAGTTTGCCGCTTCCCGTCGCCGGGGCATCTGGATGGGTGGTTGGGCACCGCTCGGCTATGACATCAAGGATCGAAAACTGATCGTCAATAAGCCTGAGGCCGATCTCGTCCGGTCGATCTTTACTCGCTTCGCGCGCGGTACACCGCCAATCCAATTAATCGAGGCGTTGGCAAAAGAACGCGCCCTCAACAAACAAGGCAAGCCGCTCGACAAGGGCTATCTCTACCGCGTCCTGAATAATCGCACGTACCTCGGCAAGGCCATGCACAAAGGTACCGAACACCCGGGCGAGCACGACGCGATCATCAAGCAAAACCTTTGGGATCAGGTTCATGCGCTGATTTCGGCGAGCCGGCATAAGCGCGGCACCCGCCCAACCGGGCGCGCGCCGGCAATCCTGAAAGGTTTGCTCTTCGGCCCGACCGGCGCGGCCATGACGCCGGCGCATACCCGAAAGCGGGGTCGGCTCTATCGCTATTACGTCACCTCCGACGCCAACAAGAACGGGCCTAGCGCCTGCCCTATCCGGCGCGTGCCGGCGGAGCGGATCGAAGCGGTCGTGATCGCGCAGATCAAGACCATGGTGCAGACCCCCGAGATCATCGTCGCCACCTGGCGGACGGCCAAGGCATCAATCAAGGGCCTCATGGAACATCAGGTCGGAGAAGAGCTCCGCCGCTTTGACGCACTGTGGTCTGAGTTGTTCCCGGCCGAGCAGGCCAGGATTGTTCACCTGCTGGTCGAACGCGTCGATCTCTCGCAAAAAGGCGCTGACATCACGCTGAAGGCCGCAGGGCTACCCAGCCTGATCAAGGAGTTGCACGTTGTTCCGGCACAAGGGAAGGACGCGGCGTGAAACCAACGGACACCACAGCCAATAACAAGATCACGGTGCATGTCCCGATGACATTCACGATCCGCGGTGGCCGCAAGACCATACTTTCTGACGCCCTGCCGACACCACAACAGCCGAGGGTCGACAATGCCCTACTGAAGGCCCTTGCGCGCGCGCACCGTTGGCGGCGGATGATTGAAAGCGGTGAATACAGTTCGATTTCAGAATTGGCCAAGGCTGAAGGCGTGAACCAGTCGTACGCCTGCAGGGTACTGCGCCTGAGCCTGCTCGCACCCAGCATTGTCAGCGCAATACTCAACCGCCAGCACAAGTCAGACGTAATGCTCAAGCAGCTAATGCAACCGCTCCCAATTCGGTGGGACGAACAAGAAACAACACTTAAGCCTGTCGCTTGCGAGTCATCCGTCGATATCACGAGCTAGCTTTGGACCAACGGTTTGAAAGCTTCTCTAAGTCGCAAAACGTCATTGGGCCTCCGAGCCGAGGGGTACGACGAATGTGCGCGATAAAATTTCTGCTATCGTTGAACGTATCGGGCAGGACGTAGCCCCAATAATCGTATGATACCTTTTCCGAAAAAGCCCCGAGATTGACGCCTACGGCAATCAACTCACAGAGGTTGAGCCACTTTCTCAGCATCTGATAGTCCTCGTCGGCCTCACTCAGTGTCGGCCTGGCAATGATTACCGGAATTTGGGGAACTAGCGCGCGGAATTTGTTGTACGCACTGATAAGACCATCGTCCGTTTCTGTCTTCAGAAAAAAGTCGATAGATGCTCGTCGTTTCGCTGTGTCGCGTTGAATGAACACGGCAATCGCGGCAATAGCAGCCGCGCACAAAGCAATTATAGCGGTTCCCAGCGGGGCGACCTTGGCCGCTTCTTCGAGCGTCGTAATCGGCAAATGGCCAACCCAAAGGCCCAAAGAAAACGCCAAAAGGGCTATAGCAGTTGTGGCGGCTAGGTAGCCGGGTTTAAGTTCCATGCGCTTCTGTCATGCCGTGGCTCAGGCCCCACCGCAAGCTCCAGAAACATCAAACGCCCCACGCCGCCTTGGACGCCTCCATCGCATCCGGGCGCGCGTCGCCGCGTAGCCACTGCGGGGCCGGGCGTCATGCTCGGCCCTTCTTTTTGCGCCGTTATGGAATATTACTGGGCGACGTATCATTTCACAAACCTAACCGCGCTCGGTATGATCGTGCGGTATCCCAAGATTGGCGGCTAGTCTCAGGCCTGCTGCCGAGCAAACGGGATAATCGGTTCCTTATAATTCTTGAACCGCAAGCGTTCATCGACGACAGCGGCAGTGAACCGCAAAGCCGCATTTTTGTCCTAGCTGGATTTGCCGCCTCAGCTGCCGCTTGGGCGCAGTTTGCCGTCGATTGGCAATCCGCCCTCGATGAGCCGCCTAAGCTCGACTATTTCAAAATGGCTGAAGCTGCCAATCTTGGTGGTCAATTCTCCCGCTCCAGGGGCTGGAACGAGACTAAGCGAGATGATCGGGTTATGATGTTAGCCAGCATCATCTTAAAGCACGCCCATATGCGAATTCATGCTGGCGTGCGCAATGATCTGTTCGAGAAGTATATAAAATCGCTTCCGGCTCCAGAGCGAAAACTAGCGATGGAGAATCCGTACGTTTTGTTGTTCATGCAAATTATTTTAGCGGTCGCTACCCTTGGTGATCGGCTCGGCATTAAAGAGCCTTGCGATTTCATCTTCGATGAGCAAGGACAATTTAGCAAAGAGGCATTGGAATTTTGGCCCAACATGAAGGCGTTGCTTGATGCCTCTGCGCGGTCGGATCTTGGGAAGTTCGTAGGCTCGCCACCAATTTTTCGTGACGATAAAATCGCTCTGCCTCTGCAGGCGGCCGATCTTTATGCTTGGCACATGCGACAGCACTGGGGACGCAGCCAAGTTTTAATCGTGCCGCCAAGTCGCGTCCTGCGCCAATTCAAAGATATGGCGGTGATTAGCCGCGTTTATGACGAACCGGAACTAAAACGCTTGCGGGAGCATCTTCAGAAAGGCGGCGGGATATTTGCTGCCAATAATCCCACTATTCCGCTTGTTCATGCGGGTAAGACAAAAGCCGAAAGAAAGCGCATTCGCAGGCAGACTAAGGGCGCTTTAGCTCGCGCTGCTTGGTCGACGGACGATGGTGAGAAACTTTCTTGAATGCCTTATCCGCACCCTCCTACCGTTTCATCAGCTTCCCACACCGCCTTGAACGCCTCCATCGCACCCTATCGGGTTAGCGCCGCGCCAAACTAACGCGAATAAGTGTACGCTGGCTCGCTGCAAGTCTGAAACGACGCCACGCTGCTCGTGGGAGTATGAATGAAACAGAACCCCGTTACCCTAGGTCCAAAAATGCGCCACCACCAGCGGATATCATCGTGGTATTTGATACGCCCGAAAATATAAAACGGCATTTCGCCTGTTTTTACCGCATCGGCAGTTTTCTCTCCCCACTCAGTTTCAAACTTTAGCTCAAGCTGTTGTTTAGTCGAGCCGCCTGGCATCACGGGCGGAAATGCATAATTTGGAGCCTTGCCATATTGGCGTTCCAGCGGGAGCTTGTGCGTGATTGCAACGCGCAGTTCGTCGATAGTAGCTGGGCTTTTGCCGGAGTTGCTCAATTCGAGATACATCGGCAAAAGTTTAACGCCTACCGTATCCTTGATTGCGAAATCTGTGTGCGTAGGGGCGACGAATGCTTGCTCGCTTTGGACGAAAGCCCAATATTGAAAGCCCCCGATGACGCAAAGAACGAAAGTCAGTTTTTCCATTGCACCAAGCCTGCAAATCGCTTTGTACGAAATAACCATGGGCTTAATGCACCAATAGAGGGCGCGTCGGATTATTAGAAGCACCTCGCGGATCGTGATGCAGCCGTTGTGAGTCAAAATGGAAAGTACCGCCCACGCTGCGGCAACTGACCGACATGATCTACGATGCGAACGTAATCCGCATCGAACACGACCACGGCGCTCGATACGATGGCGGTCGTGCTACTCGCGGTCGTGATCGCTTGACCGAAAACCGAGCGGCTATGGGGCTGCGGCGCATCGCCACAACCAACGGGCATGCCAAAATCTGGCTTCGGCGGTGGAGTAAAACATACCATATCGCTCGGTTGCGTGAAATCGTTGACCTCGCCAGCGGCGATGGCACCGACGCAGATACCCGCTGCAAGACCTGCACCAATATAAATTTTTCCCATGGACAAAATCCTTGCTGCCGACCTAACAAATCGGATGCCTCGATAATACATCTTTTGGCATGTCAACAGAAATCATCAGCGCGGCTGCAAGTCGATTGCCGGTTGGGTCAACCGGTAGAGTGTCACTAGCTCGCGCCACGTGTAGTGCTGAGTGAAACGGCCGCACATGGCGTCACGTTCCGGCTACCGTTCTAGCTTCGGCTTCCTGCTATTAATGGTATTCGCCGTTATTTTGCGCGACAGGCGCTGCGGGCGGTGGTGCGTGCTGGAACGTGATGCCGCATTTCTTTTGAATCGACACTTGCTCGATTGCGTCCATTGATCCCTTGAGGCGCGCAAGCTCGGCGGTGTTTTCGTCATTGCCTTTAGTGAACAAGAGGGCAGGCCAGAATATGACCAAACCGACGCCCATGGCCACTTTGTCGTTAGTGGCCTTCGAATCCTGGACGCCAGCAGCCTGAGCGGCGCGCGATGATACGCGCTGCGCTTCCTCGCCCAACTGAGGGCAGGTGTAATTCTCGTAGGTGATCGGTGAAACGTAAGTCGGTCCGACCTGATCGGCATCCTTGGCACAGGCGGCGACAACTAAACTGCAAGCGGCAGCAGCCCAAATAGTACGCATGAACATGCCCTACCCATCGCCATCATCGGACAACTGGAGCGGGAGAGCAACCCGGGCCGCCCTTTTAAATCGAATACAGCCCGCTTACAATTTGCGCTGGCATTGGGGGGCGTCTTGGGGGGCACATGAAGCGATTTCTAGCAGCTTTTCTCTGCGCGGGTATTTTGTGATAATTTTCGCAGCAACTACATTTGTGTGGTTAGCGCTCGACTGTTGGCGGATGACCAACGAGGCGGGTTCGCGCAATGAGTCTTGATGAACACTCGCTGAGAGCCGCGTTGCGTCCGGTGCAGCGCGCACCTACACTTTGGCGGGTCAATGGATGCGGCACGACCATGCTTGGGCGATATTATGACCCGTATTTAGCGCCGAGATTCTATTCTCTCTTGTTTTTCACTTTCTTGCTTATTCCAATTGCGCCGCTTGGAGTTTTTCTTGTTTCGACAACTGGCGGTGGTGCGTACAACTTCTATGCGGAGATTAGCCGGAAGGATTTTAATGCCGTTTATAAGCACGGCTATCGCAAGTTGTTATTGAATGGTCTGGGAGAGACAGTTTTAGTTTTAGGCGCCGCTCTATTGGCGCTCGCGCTTCTGTTCGGTTTAACTGTGATATTTACTCGGCATTGACCGTTACACGGTGTTACCAACGTCGGTCCTGCCTAACCACACTGCCCTGAATTTCGCCATCGCATCCGCGCGTGTTTCCAGTGGGTGTCAGGCCGCGACCTAATGTCCTCTACAGGTCTTCAAAAAGCCGGGTAACTTAGCTGCCCCATCTTTAAAAGGCATCGCATTAAATCCCAGGAATATCGGCGCTTCGTAAGCAAGTTGAGTTGTAACGCCTACCGTATGGGCAGACTGAATCAATGCGACATTCGTTTCAGGGAGTTGATAGAGAGCATTTAGCAAGCCATTCACTACACGCTTGTCAACTAGAACGTCTTTCAAGGTGTAGGCGTGGCCGTCGATTATTAAGGAGTCTGCTCGAAAACGAACGGCTTGGTCTTGTCGGCCTTGTGGATCAAATATAATGGCCAACATTAGTTGCCCATGCGCTCCGCAAACAATCATGAACTTATTTATTCCGAATTCAGTGTTCTGTTCGCCTTTTAAATAGAGCCCCAAGCTAGAGCTTTCTATGGACCATTTTGCGAGCGAGCGACCGTTATTTAAAACGCCGAGTTCCAGCAATTGTTGCTTGGTTGGTTCAAATATCTCCTGGGCAGACGTGGCTGCCGATAAAGTCCAGAGAGTTGGATCGACGCCCATTGATCTAATGTATTCAACTTCTGCCGCTGAGAGGATTTGTGCGATATCCGAATTCTCCGTTGTGGAAGATGAAAAAGAAAATCTATGCACGCCATACCGTGATCCTTTTGAGCGGTAGCGGAATTCGCCGCCCAGGAACGCGAGCGCACATGCGCTGAAACAAACCCCGGGTTGGAATTTTCCGTTTGCGTCTCGCTTTGCAATATCTGTTCGGAGACGGTATTTTCTAATGACACGCCCGAGCGCCATCGCCCCGATAGGGCTCCCACCGAGAGAATCAAAGTTTACAAAGGACAATATCGGAACGTGATTTGTAATTAGGAATTGCTCAAAGCGCTTGCCCGCATCTGAATTGATTAATCCGGTGGCGCTGATAATCCATGCAGTCCCACTAATTTTTGCCATAACCGGGTCTGGGGCAACGCCGGTAAAATTCATACGTTCGGATGGTGATACTTGGCCTATTGCGTCCGATAAAGGCGCAGCAACGCTCAACATCAGCAGAAAGATGGCGGCGACGGCGTGCTTCAGCGTGAGCTTCACGGTTCTCGACCCTTGCTCTCGCGCCGTCACTTGGGCTTTGCCCCGACGATCACGACGCCCTTGTCAAAATTTTTGACCTCCCGGAAGCGGGGGTTTTTGGCTGCCATCTTTCGAAACTTGTCGGCCACCGATTCTCTACTCGCGGTCGATGTGTCTTTTGGTGCGCCATCCTGCTGCTGCACTGCCTTGTCCTGATCGCCGTTGTGGCCGCTCATTCGATCCTCCTGGCGCTGCGCAGCCTGTGTAGGCCGGGGCGGTGTCGGCGTGGTGCGGTGCTTTGAGACCCGTATGAGGGTGAGCATTGGGGTTTTTGTTTGCACAAATGTTTGCATAGAGCGTTTTTTAGGCGACGGCGGCGACCCGAAAATATGGTGTAAGTTCTTGATTTTATTGTGGTGAGCGCGATGGGACTCGAACCCATGACCACCTGATTAAAAGTCAGTGGGTCAACCTAAATGGCTCAAGCGAGTGCGTGTCGGCTTTCACAGAAGAGTTGTTAGGACACTCGGTCGAGCGAGTTCATTTCAAACTCGACGTTCGTCGGAGGGCTCAAAAACACCCATTTCATTGGCTTCTTCGAAACCGTACTTTTAGAGGAAAGTACAGAGCTTCAGAGAAAGTGGCGCCCTCAGAGAGCGGATTTCTGGATAAGCCGCGTTCCAAGGTGCAGAGGTCGGTCTCAGAATGCTGCAAATTCAACGCGTTTTCTCGCGCCAAATCCGCAACAGAGAGACCGTTCGCCACGGGATGGTGGCGGAGGGAGTGGGATTCGAACCCACGTTACGGTTTCCCGTAAACACGCTTTCCAAGCGTGCGCCTTCAGCCACTCGGCCACCCCTCCAATTGCCAGCTGAGCGCTACGTCATGCAGGCCCGGACCGTCTTTTTCAAGTCGAATGGCCAGTTCTTCAACCACCGCAAGACCATGAAACCCGCGAGGTATATGTCTGCTTTAATATGTTTATATTTCTAAGATTGACCAATTACGTAACAAAGGCGCAAAATACCAAACAAGCCGAACATCGCGATCTTTAGGCCACCGGCGGCCTCCCAAATGCCTCGGAAACAGCAATGACGGGTGACGGATCCGCACTTCACATGGTGCTCACCGGCGATCCGGGGCTATTCGCCATTGTCTGGCTGTCGCTCGAAGTCAGCATGAGCGCCGTGCTGCTCGCGGCACTGATCGGCGTGCCGGCGGGAGCGTTTCTCGCCCTCACCGGCTTTCCGGGGCGCGAGGGCGCTATCGTTTTCCTCAATGCGTTGATGGGCTTGCCGCCGGTAGTGGTGGGACTTGCGGTGTTCCTGGCGCTGTCGCGCTCGGGCCCGCTCGGGTCATGGGGGCTTCTGTTCACCCCGCAGGCCATGGTGATCGCGCAAACCATTCTGGTGGCGCCGATCATCGCCGCGCTGACGCGGCAGACCATCGAAGATCTATGGGTCGAGTATCGCGATGAAATGGCGGCGATGAATGTCGGGCCCGTGGGCCGCATCGTGACGCTGGTCTGGGACGCGCGATTTTCCCTCGTGACAGCGCTGCTTGCGGGATTCGGCCGGGCGGCGGCCGAAGTCGGCGCCATCATCATTGTCGGCGGCAATATCGACGGTTTCACCCGCACCATGACCACGGCAATCGCCCTGGAAACCTCCAAAGGCGACCTGCCGCTCGCCATCGGGCTCGGCATGGTCCTGATCTTCATCGTCATTTTGATCAATGCGCTGGCCTGGGGCGCGCGCCGCGCCGGCGAACGCTACGCGGGATGACCATGCGCGCACCCGCCGCCGACCTGCCGTTAATGTTCTCAGAAGTGGCGATCGTCGCCGGTGGGGTGACGATCCTCGATGATATTTCGCTCATGCTCGGCCCCGGCGCGCCGACCGTTCTGATTGGACCGAATGGCTCCGGCAAGACCACCCTGCTGCGTGCTGCCATGGGACTTATCCCTGTCACGCGCGGCCGCATCACCTGGGGCGGGCGCGAGGCGTCGCCGCCCGACCGCCGCGCCATTCTATTCCAGCGTCCAACGATGCTCCGCCGCAGCGCCGCCGGCAATGTCCGCTATGCGCTGGCCGCAGCCGGCGTGCCGCGCCACCGGCGCGCCGGCCGCGCCGCAGAACTGCTCGCCGATGTCGGCCTGGAAGGGCTCGAACGCCGGCCGGCGCGGCGGCTGTCCGGCGGCGAGCAGCAGCGGCTGGCGCTCGCCCGCGCGCTGGCGCGCGATCCGGCCCTGCTGTTTCTCGACGAGCCGACCGCCAGCCTCGATCCCGCCGCCACCAAGGCGATCGAGGACATCGTGCGCACCGTCACCGCGCGCGGCGTCAAGGTGGTGATGTCCACGCACGATCTCGGGCAAGCCAAGCGTCTCGCCGGCGATGTGGTGCTGCTGCATCGCGGCCGGCTGATCGAGAGCAGACCCGCGTCCGAATTTTTCGCCACCCCGCGCACACAAGAGGCGCACACATTCATCGCCGGGGAACTGCTGATGTGAATTGCATTGCACGGCCGTCATCGGAGCCGGGCATAGCGAGAGGGGACGACATTCGAAAATGAATAACACCAGGAGAAGAATTCACATGCTCAACCGCCGCACAATCATAGCCGCCGCTGCGCTCGGGGCGATCGTCTTCGCCACGCCGCCCGCTTTGGCGCAAGACAAATCGATTGTGGTTGCCTCGACTACCTCGACGCAGGATTCCGGACTGTTCGAATATCTGCTGCCGCTGTTCAAGAAGAAGACCGGCATCACCGTGAAGGTGGTGGCGCAGGGCACCGGGCAAGCGCTCGACACCGGCCGCCGCGGCGACGCCGACGTGGTGTTCGTGCATGCCAAATCGGCTGAACTGAAATTCCTCGCCGAGGGACAAGGCGTGCATCGTTATCCGGTGATGTACAACGACTTCGTGCTGATCGGGCCCAAGAACGATCCGGCCGGCATCAGGGGCATGAAGGACGTCGCCAAGGCGTTCCAGACCATCAAAGCCAAGCAGGCTTCGTTCATCTCGCGCGGCGACCGCTCCGGCACCAATATCGCCGAGCTCAAGCTCTGGAAGGACGCCGGCATCGACATCGATAAGGACAAAGGCCCCTGGTACAAGTCGATCGGCCAGGGCATGGGCGCGGCGCTCAACACCGCCGGCGCCGGCAATGCCTACGTGTTGTCCGACCGCGGCACCTGGATCCATTTCAAGAACAAGGGCGACTTGCAGATCCTGGTCGAAGGCGATAAGCGCATGTTCAACCAGTACGGCGTCATGCTGGTGAACCCGGCCAAGCATCCGAATGTGAAGAAAGAGCTCGGCCAGCAGTTCATCGACTATCTGATCTCGCCGGAAGGCCAGAAGGATATTGCCAATTACAAAATCAACGGCGAGCAATTGTTCTATCCGAACGCCAACGACCACGGCGCGTGACCCTTACGTCATTCCGGGGCCGGCCGCAGGCCGGAACCCGGAATCCAGACGTAATTGCATTGCTCGCGCCTGGATTCCGGGTTCGAATTACACGCGCCCCGGAATGACCTCGAAAGTTGTCGTCGTTCTGCTGACCCTGTTCCCCACCATGGCCTTCGCCGATCCTGTCCAACTCTACGCCGCAGGTAGCCTTCGCGGCGCCTTGACCGATGTGGCCAAGGCATTCGAGGCCAAGACCGGCGATAAGGTTGAGATGAAATTCGGTCCGTCCGGTGTGCTCAAGGGCGAAATCGCCGGCGGGGCCAATGCACAAGTGTTTGCCTCGGCTAACATGGAGCACCCGCAGGCGCTGCACGATGCCGGCAAAAGCGGACCGGTGGTGCGTTTTGCGCGCAACCAGATGTGCGCGCTTGCCAACCCTCTGCTGAAGGTGGATTCTTCGAACCTGCTCGTGCGCATGGTCGATCCGGAACTAAAGCTCGGCATCTCGACGCCGAAAGCGGACCCGTCCGGCGATTATGCGATCGAGATTTTCCGCAAGGCCGAGGCGATCAAGCCCGGTGCGCAAGCCGAACTTGAGAAAAAGGCGCATCACCTTACCGGTAGCGCGGATAGCCCCGCGCCGCCGGCCGGCCGTCTGGTCTATGGCTGGCTGGTGGCGGAACGCAAAGCCGACATCTTCCTCACTTATTGCACCAACGCGGTCGCAGCGCGGAAGCAGAATCCAGATCAGCAAGTCATCGACCTGCCGGACAACCTCAGCGTCGGCGCCGACTACGGCCTGACGGTGATCGGCGGCGCGCCGCCCGCGGCGCAAAGCTTCGCCAATTTCATTGTCTCGCCGGACGGCGAAGCAATCCTCGCCGGCTACGGCTTCGCGCCGGGGACCGAACCTTAGCGATTTGGTCGCGTCGAGCAGGCCGCCATGAAGCTCAGCGCGCGCAATCGGCGCGGCTTGCGCTGCAGATTCACCATGTAACGGCGTGCACCGCAATGAAGATCGCGGCGCCGGCCGCCAGGACGAGGAGCGGATAGATTTTCGGGTGCCATGCGAGCGTGAGCCGTACCGATTGCGGTGACCCAGGATAAGACGCCGCCCTGTCCGATCTGCAAGATCGAAACAATACCCGCGAGGATCAAGCCGGTGCCGATCGGCGATAGGCCCTCCTCCAACGCCGAATGCCATTGTTTTCCACGATGCCTGTTCCAGACCCGGACAACGCCAAAGCAAAGCAGCGATGACGGCATGAAAAGCGCAAGCGTCGCAATCCCAGCCCCCACCCAGCCCCATACATGCCAGCCGATCAACGTGGCCAGCATCATCCCAGGACCAGGCGCTGCACGCGATATCGCAAAGAAGTCCACGAACTCGCGTGCGGTCACCCAATGATGGACGTCAACCGCCTGATGCTGGATGCCGGCAATAATGCTCGTGCCGCCGCCGATCGACACGAGGGAAAACGGCGCGAAGACAGCCAACAGTGCGAACAGAGCGTCGCTACGCATCGGACCTCCGTCTGAGCCAAGCGGCTGTTACCGAAAGTGCGCCCACGATCACGACCACCACCAACAGCGGCCAATGCAGCAGCCCGACCGCAACGAATGTGGCGGCAAAAGCGATAAACGCTTCCGGGCGGCGGGCGGCCCGCTGCGCTCCTTTGCCGGCGACAACCAGGATGAGGCCGATTGCCGCCGCGGCAACTCCGTCGAGAGCCGTTTCGGCATAGGGCAGCGACTTGACCAGACTATAGGTGCTCGCGAGCGCAATCACCGCGAAAAAGGGCCCGGTCAGCAGACCCAGAAGCGCGGCGGCCACACCAATCGCTCCGTTGAGCTTTTGCCCGACATAAACTGACAGGTTGGCGATGTTGGCGCCCGGAAGTACCTGGCTGACCGCCATTCCCGACAGGAACTCGTCTTCATTAAGCCAGCCGCGTATAAATACCACGTCGCGATACAGCCAGCCAGTCAAGCCGCCTCCAAAGCTGAAAATGCCAATACGAAAAAATACCCAGAAGATCGCAACGATCGATACGCGCTGAACGGGGTTGATCACCAGGAGAAACTCGGTGGCCGTTGCTGACGTGCGGGTGCAATCTGCGTCAGTTGTGAATTGTTAGCAATTTGATGGCGGGATGAACGCCGGGCCAAAACACCGTCTATTTAGCGCGGTTGAAAAATACCTCCGGCACGTCGAAATTCGAGTAATCGTCGACCACCTCCAGTAATTGTATTTTCTTGAAGAAATCGGTCGTCAGACCATCCGTTGAGTCGTCATTGCAGACCAGAGTCCTGATGGCCTTTCCGTCGCGTTCGACCACCACGCAACTATTCTCCAACCTGGTGCCCAAGACATAAAATACAAAATAACTAAACGGACCGTTCTGAAATTCGATGTAGTCGCCACCGATGCCCGAATACATAATATGACCGTGACGAAAAGCGTCCTTAGCCGGAATGGTGTCTGACGGGTAAGACATCTCAATCCGTTTTGACGTGCCGAAGGCATACCGGAGATGCGTCGAAGCGGTGGAGACACACAGCGCTGCGGTCTTCGAGCCGCTGCGGCACGTGAAGACACCGGTTCTGCGGGATTGCAGAGGCTGCGAACGGCGCGCACAACGGCATGCGAGGGTAAAACCGCGGTGAAGACGGCTGCGGAAAAAATCCAGGGCAGCAGAGAACGAGCCATCGTTCGTGTTCCGGAATTTGCTCAACGTCTCTCGGGGCCTGTTCGAAACCGCTACAGGTTCGAGCAAACAGACATGAGGCCGGTGCGCGTGCGGTTTAGTCAGCGCCGATTCTGATATTTCACGGTGCCTTGCGGCGCTTCACACGTCGAGTGGAGTTAGCGCACCGCGTATTTTGCGAATACGCGGCCGCCTCTTACCCCTGCGAGATGAACTTGGTGTTCAAATAGGCCTGCAGGCCCTCGATGCCGCCTTCCGAGCCGTAGCCCGATTCCTTGACGCCGCCGAACGGCGTTTCCGGCGTCGACACGGCGACGGAATTGACGCCGACCATGCCAGATTGTATGGCGTCGCCGATCGCAGCCGCCGTCTTATCCGACGAGGTGAAGGCGTAAGCCGCGAGCCCGAACTGCAGCGAGTTGGCGCGCTCGACCACCTCGTCGAAGGTCTTGAAGCTCACAATCGGCGCCAGCGGGCCGAACGGCTCCTCGGTCATGATCTTGGAATCGTCTGGCACGTCGGTGATCACGGTCGGCTCAAAGAAGAAGCCCTGGTTGCCGTGACGCGAGCCGCCGGTCTGGATCTTGCCGCCGCGCGACTTGGCGTCGTTGACGAAGCTCTCCATGGCGTCGAGCCGGCGCGGATTGGCGAGCGGCCCGAGCGTTATGCCTTTCTCCAGTCCATCGCCCATCTTGAGGCCCTTGGCGTATTCGGTGAAGCGGGCGACAAACTTGTTGTACGATTTTTCCTGCACGTAGAAGCGCGTCGGCGAGATGCAGACTTGGCCAGCGTTGCGGTATTTAAACGCAGCGATGGTATCAGCTGCTTTCTCTGCGTCGGCGTCGTCGAACACCACCACCGGCGAATGGCCGCCGAGCTCCATGGTGGCGCGCTTCATGCCCTTGGCGGCGAGCCCGGCGAGATGCTTGCCGACAGGGATCGAGCCGGTGAAGGAGATCTTCTTGACGATCTTCGACGGGATCAGGTGCTCCGACACGTTGGCCGGCACGCCGAACACTAGATTGAGCACGCCCGCCGGTAGACCGGCATCGGCAAAGCATTTCACCAGTTCGACACAGCCGCCCGGCGTTTCTTCCGAGGCCTTTATGATGAGCGAGCAGCCGGCGGCCAAGGCGCCTGCTATCTTGCGGATCGGCGTCAGCGTCGGGAAATTCCACGGCGTGAAGGCGGCGACCGCGCCAACCGGCTCCTGCAGCACGAGCTGGCGCACGCCCTTCGCCCGGCCGGGAATGACGCGGCCGTAAGTGCGGCGACCTTCCTCGGCATACCAGTCGATGATGTCGGCGGAGGTGAGCACCTCGGCGCGCGACTCGACGTAGACCTTGCCCTGCTCCTGGGTCTGCACCTTGGAGATGTGATCGAAACGCTCGCGCACCAGATCGGCTGCCTTGCGCAGGACCTTGGAGCGGTCATAGGCCGAAGTCGCCTTCCACAAGGCGAAGCCCTTCTCGGCGGCGGCAAGCGCGGCGTCGAGATCGGCGCTCGAGGCATGCGGCAGATGGGCCAGCGTCTTGCCGGTTGCCGGATTGATCACGTCCTCACCCTTGCGGCCTTCGCCGCTGAGCCATTTGCCGTCGATGTAAAGCGCGAGTTCGGAATACATGGGACCCTCATTGCTGGCGGGAAATTCTTGGACAAATTCTTGGGCGGTGGATTAGCACTTTCGGGCACGAGCGGCCACCCTGCCAAATCAGCCGAGGAACGCCCCGCCATTTATATGGATGGTCTGCCCGGTGACGTTGCGGCCGCCGGGGCCGACAAGGAACCGCACCATGGCGGCGACGTCGTCGGGCTTGCCGGGGTCGCCGGTAATGGTGCCGTGGGTGAGATGATGCGCCGGGTTGAGCGAGGTGCGCGGCCGCGTGGTGTGGATCGCGCCCGGCACCACGCAATTGGCTGTGATGTGGTAGGCGCCAAGGTCGTGCGCCAGGGCGCGGGTAAAGCCGACGACACCGGCTTTCGCGGTCATCACATGGGCGCGGCCCTTCGAGCCGATATGCGCGCTCATGCCACCGATATTGATGATGGTGCCGCCGTTCTTCTTCATCGCCGGCAGGCAGGCATGCACGCCGTGGAAGGCGGAATCGAGAGTGGCGTCCATGATCTCGCGCCACTCGGCGTAGCTCATCTCGTCGATCGGTTTTTCGCGCCGCAACGAGGCGTTGTTCACGAGGATGTCGATGCGGCCGAAGGCCTTCAGCGCGGCCTGCGCCATCGCTTCGACCGCAGCGGGATCGGCGACGTCGGCGAGCACGGCGATGGCCTTGCCGCCGGCTGCCTCGATATCGCGTACGACACCGTCAGCCTCCGCCTGGTTAGAACGCGCGTTCACCACCACCGCGGCGCCACCAGCGGCCAGATGCAGCGCGATGGCGCGACCGATATTGCGACCGGCGCCGGTGACGATAGCAGCCTTGCCGGCGAGTTCTTTTCCTTCAGCCATTCATTTACCCCCGTAATGACGCAAGATCGATCTTGCCGCCGTAAAGTTTGGACAACACCTTGAGTGCGGCGGCGCTACGCGCAGCGTCCCAGCCGCCGTAGCGCGCGTTGAGCACGAATTTCTCTTCGATGTCGGCGCGCGTGATCGGCTCGTTGGCGCCGCCGCGGAAATGCGGCTGATGTTCTTCCACTACGCTGCCGTCATTGAGCACGCAGCGGATGTGGCCCGTGAAGGCATTCGGATAAGGATTATCCGGGTCGATCGCGTAGCGAACTTTCGCCGCGACCGCGAGCACGGCCTCGTCGCGCACCGCGGTGTCGGTGAAAGCATCGAGCCCGACGCCGCCGCGCACGAAACCGGTAGCGAGGATGAAGGGCGTTGCGAATTTCGCGGCGTAGCCGTTGGGCGGGCGCTGCTTGGCCGTGAGCGGCTCCCACAGCCGGTGCACGGTGCCTTCCGCCACTTCGCAGATCATTTCCTTGACGTCGGAAGTCTTGATGCCGCGTGCAGCGAGCCGCTTGGCGCAGTCGATGTAAGGATGCGCCATGGTGCCGCAGGGATAGGGCTTGAAGGCGAGCGTCTCGGTCACCCAGCGTGCGCCGAAATCCTCGAGCGCCGCGTAATCGCCCTCGGTGGTATGCGCGAAGCCGTGAAACAAGCCATGCACGCCTTCGAACACCGTGCGCGGCCCGAAGAAGCCGCCACGCGCCAAGAGCGCCGCGCGCAGACCCGATTGCGCCGCCCAACCGGGATGAAGCCGCTTGGTCCAGGCCCCCTCGGCAAGATATTCGATGATGCCGGAGGCGAAGCTGCCGGCGATGCCGAGCGCATCGACAATCTGTTTGGCGTTGACCCCGAGCGCGGCGGAAACACCGGCGGCCGCACCCATTACGCCGAAGATCGCGGTCGGATGGAAGCCGGCTTTGTGCACCGCCTTCGGCACCACGGTAGACAGCCGGCACATCGTCTCGGTGCCGACCGCGATGCCGAGCAAAGCGGCCGCACCATCCGGCCTGTGGCGCTCACAGGCGGCCAGCACCGCCGGCACCACCACCGCGCCAGCATGCACCGGGCCGCCCTCGAAGGTGTCGTCGAAATCCTCGCCATGCGCTGCGGTGCCGTTGACGAAAGCGGCGCCGGCGCTGCTCAGCGTGCGGACGTGGCCGATCGCCGTGCAGGGGCCGTCGTCGTCGAGGCCCGCCAGCGCTGCCTTGATATAGTCCTCGTTGCGCGCGGTGACGCAGAGGCCGGCGACATCGACCAGCAGATCCTCGCACTTCGTGCGCACGGCGGCGGGCAGCGTCGTAGCGCCGAGCATAACGATGCGCCCGGCGAGCCGTTCGGTGACGGAAATCTTGGGAAGTTCGGCGTCCATGCGGCTACCCTACCGCAACATTGCGGCGCGCGTTGCGCCCGCGCAAGCTGTTGGCGAGCGCGGCCACCGTGAAGTTGATCAGCAGCATGAATATGCCCAGCACCGAAATCGCGGCGAGATCGCCGCTCTCGTTGAGATCGTAAATGAGCACGGAGAGCACCTTGGTCTGCGAGGTGAACAGCATGATCGCCGCAGACAATTCGCGGATCACGCCGACGAAGACGAAGCCGCCGCGCGTTCTGCCCTATTCGGGCAGCGCGTCAGGTGCCGGTGAAAGCCGGCTTGCGCTTTTCCATGAAGGCCGTGCGGCCTTCCTTATAGTCGTTGCTGGCGAAGCACTGCGCCACCAGATCGGCGCATTTCTGCAGATTGCGCTCGCTTTCCGGTTTCACCGCTTCGCCGACGATGTATTTGACCGAGTTGATCGTCATCGGCGCGTTGCCGCTAATCATTTCTGCATAGTCCTTGACGTATTTCTCGAGCTCGGCCTCCGGCAGCACGCGGTTGACCAAGCCCATCGTTTGCGCTTCGGCGGCGGCGAACTGACGCGCGGTGAAGAAGATTTCCTTGGCGAAGGATGGGCCAACGACGTCGACCAGCTTCTTGATGCCCTTGAAACCATAGCCGAGGCCGAGCTTGGCGGCCGGCACGCCGAATTTCGAATTGTCCGAGCAGACGCGCAGATCGCAGCACAGCGCGAGGCCAACGCCGCCGCCGATACAATAGCCGCGGATCATGGCGATGGTCGGCTTGGGAAATTCGTAGACTGCAGTGTTGGCCTTGTCGACGGCGATGTTGTAGCGGTCGATCGCCTCCTTGCTGGAGCGTTCGCTCTCGAACTTCGAGATATCGGCGCCCGACACGAAGGCCTTGCCGCCGGCGCCGGTGACAACCACGACGCGGATCGCCGTGTCGGCGGCGAAGTCGGCGAGGAAACCTTGGGCCGCCTCCCACATGTCGAGCGACACTGCGTTATGCCGCTCGGGATTGTTAAAGATCAGATAGCCAACACCGCCCTCCTTGCGGGACAGCATTTTGTCGGTCTGCGTGATGGCGTTCATTCCGTTTATCCTTCTCTTAACTCAGATCGCGCCGCGGCGCGCAGCGCCTACAGCGCGTTCGCCTTGTGCAGCTCGGCGATTTCACCGTCGGCGAAGCCGAATTCCTTGAGCACCTCATCGGTGTGCTGACCGAGCTCAGGCGGCACGGCGGCAATCCGGCTCGGCGTGCGCGACAGCGAAAACGGTTGGCCGACGAAAAGCTCCTCGGTGCCGTCGGGCCTGATGCCGGCCTGCGCAATGCCGAGATGCTTGACCTGTTCGTCGGCGAAGACCTGATCGATCGTATTGATCGGGCCGGAGGGCACGCCCGCCTTGTTGAAGATCTCGATCCATTCCTTGCTGGTCTTGCCCATCGTCTTGGCTTCGACCGCGGCATTGACCGCCTCGCGGTTCTTCGAGCGCGCGGCGCCGGTCTTGAAGTCCTCGCGTGTGATGAACTCTGGCGCGCTGAGGGCGTTGCACAAGCGGTCCCACATGACGTGGCCGGCAGTAGCAATGTTGATGTAGCCGTCCTTAGTCTTGAACACACCGGTCGGGATCGACGTCGGATGATTGTTGCCGGCCTGCTTAGCCACTTCATGCGCCTGCAGCCAGCGCGAGGCCTGGAAGTCGAGCATGAATATCTGCGACTGCAATAGCGATGTGGTGATCCACTGACCTTCGCCCGACACTTCGCGTTCATGCAGCGCGGTCAGGATGCCCAGCGCGCAGAAAAGACCGGCGCAGAGATCGGCGACCGGGATGCCAACGCGAACCGGACCCTGCCCGGGCAGGCCGGTGATCGACATCAGCCCGCCCATGCCCTGCGCGATCTGGTCGACACCCGGCCGGTCGCGATAGGGACCGTCCTGGCCAAAGCCGGAGATGCTGGCGAGAATGATGCGCTTATTGACCTTGCGCAATTCGTCGTAATCGATGCCGAGACGGTGCTTCACGTCGGGACGGAAATTTTCCACCACCACGTCGGCCTTCTCGGCCATGCGCAGCAAGGTGGCGCGGCCCTGCGGCGACTTGAGGTCGAGGGTCATACTGCGCTTGTTGCGGTGCAGATTCTGGAAATCCGGCCCCTGGCGGGGGCCGCCCAGGGTTTCACCTTTTTCCAGGCGTGCCGGTGTCTCGATCTTGATGACGTTGGCGCCCCAGTCGGCGAGTTCGCGCACGCAGGTCGGTCCAGAGCGCACGCGCGTAAGGTCAAGGACGGTGAAGCGGGAAAGGGCCTGGGACGCCCTGGGAAACGGCATTTCGACGGCTCCGGCTGGCATATTGCGGGTCTATAACAACAAATGGGGGCCTGACATTCCCCGATCTAAGGCGGCTTGTCCATCAGGCCGAATGGGCCGTTTCGCCCACTTTATTCATCATCTGAAGGAATAAGGCCGTTCCCTGCCTTGAAAAGACCATCGACCCCTGTCATATGACCCGCACGGACGAACACCGATCTCGGGTTCGCGGGCTGCGTGCACGAAACTCCCTAAAAACGAATTTCGCCCCGCCTCTTCCGTTTCTCAAACTGACGACAACCCTGGCCACGCGGGATGTCCTTAAGACCCCGCAATTCCGCCGCCCGCATCAGCGAGCCGGCCGCTTCGCCATATAAGAAAGACACTCTTTGACTTCATTTAACGACTTCGGCCTCGTAGAGCCGATCACTCGCGCCCTTGCGGAAGAGAAATACGTCACTCCGACCCCGATCCAAGCCCAGACCATCCCCCTCGCCATGCAGGGCCGCGATGTCATCGGCATTGCGCAGACCGGAACCGGCAAGACCGCGGCCTTCGCGCTGCCGATCATCAATCACCTGCACACCAAGCGGCTGCGGCCCGAGAAAAAGGCCTGCCGCGTGCTGGTGCTCTCGCCAACGCGCGAATTGTCCGGCCAGATCTCCGACAGCTTCCGCGCCTATGGGCGGCACATCCGCCCGCTCGCCGTCGCGCTCGCCATCGGCGGTGTGCCGATCAACAAACAGGTCCGCTCGCTGGCGCACGGCGTCGAAGTGCTGGTGGCCACGCCCGGGCGCCTGCTCGATCTGGTGAACCAGCGCGCACTGCGCCTCGACCAGGTCGAGGTGCTGGTGCTCGACGAAGCCGACCGCATGCTCGACATGGGTTTCATCCACGACATCAAGCGGATCGTCGCCTTGCTGCGCAAGGAACGGCAGACGCTGTTCTTCTCTGCCACCATGCCGCAGGAAATCACCAAGCTCGCCGACGCGATGCTGCGCGATCCCGCCCGCGTGGCGGTGACGCCGCAGGCCTCGACGGTCGACCGCGTCGAGCAGCGCGTCATCCTGACCGACAAGTCGGCCAAGCCGAACCTGCTGGTCGAGGTGCTCAAGACCGAAACAACCGATCGCGTGCTGGTGTTCACCCGCACCAAACACGGCGCCGACAAAGTGGTCCGCGCCTTGCAGAAATCCGGCTTTGGCGCGGAAGCAATCCACGGCAACAAGTCGCAGAACCAGCGCGAGCGCGTGCTCGGCGACTTCCGTAACGGCAAGCTGCGTATCCTGATCGCCACCGATATTGCCGCCCGCGGCATCGATGTCGACGGCGTCAGCCATGTGGTCAATTACGATCTGCCGAACATCCCGGAATCCTATGTCCACCGCATCGGCCGCACCGCGCGCGCCGGCGCCGACGGCATCGCGATATCGTTCTGCGATCACGAGGAAGCACCGTTCCTGCGCGATATCGAACGCATGATCCGGATGTCGATCCCATCGACCGACAAGCGGACCGGCGAGCGCCCGCCGC
>CAVWDA010000040.1:0-10371 GCA_963753455.1 uncultured Alphaproteobacteria bacterium
AGATGACTTTCCACCCGGCGCGCGGATATGGGCCGGCCGGTTGGCAGAGGTCCATGTCGTTTTGCGCAAGAAGCTCGCCGCGGAGGACCCCGCGCGATTTGCAGTAACCGAGGCAACGCTTGACCAGGCGATTGCAAATTTCGAAGTCGCGTTGCGCAGCGCCAGCGGTGCTGCACCGAGCGACACCACACCGCGCCGCGCGCCGGACTTCTCGACAATCACGACGCACTGATCGCGGTCACAATGAAACGGCTACTCTTTATCCTCTCGCCGCTGGCCGTTGGGGGGCTGTTTTATGTTGGCTAGCAATTGAGGCTCCCCTAAGGGCAATAGCGCTGATTGGCGTTCCAGCGGTCGGCGGTACCTACCGCGCCGCTGCCGCTTTCTAAGGGACCGCAAAAAGGCCGCGACCGGCAAGAGCGGCGGGCGGAAGTTCAGACTATTCAGCAACCTCCCCACTGACTCAGCATAAAATTCTTGGAAACAAAAAGTTCCAAATCCTGACAACGTCGAATTAGTTATAGCAATTTTATCCCGCACCAAGCCTTTCAGTTCAGTGTTTCGTTATTGTTTTAACGTTCATTGGGGTTGGCTTCAATTTTGGTGGTGCCGGTGAAGACGAACGTATCCCAGTTTTTGGCTTTGACGATTTGTCTCGGTCTAACTGCGTGTGGTGGTGAGGAGCCCGTCCATTGGGCTCGATCCGACCGTCAACCAGTGAAGAAAAACGCGGAGCTTGCCCAGCAGTTTCAGACTGACGAAACCGCTTGCAGGGGCGATGGGGCAAAGTCCGATACTGGGGCGGAGGGCTATAGGGCCTGCATGGTCGCGCGCGGCTATATCGAGAAGAAATAACGCCCGCACGCGCTCAGCTTTAGCATCGCCTTCACCGCTCGCCTATCGTTAGCGGCGCGTTTGACTGCGTCTCTATCGTTTCGACGTGCCCGCATGCCGGGCATTGATACGTCACCAATTCCAGCATTCCGCCGATGCGCGGCACACTGCTGACAGGCGCCGGGCCTTCGCCAAGGCAAGTGCAGTTCTCGGGCAGCTCTCGAAACTTGGGCGACTCACGGCACATGCGCGAACGTAGTGCAGCGAACGAGGCCAGCAATTCAGGGAAGCGCCTTAAGGGGATTTCGCTGACAAATTGCTGACAATCAATGGTCGCGCGCGTGGCTGAAATGAAAGAGGCCGCCAATCTGAGGCGGCCCCACGTTTCTAGGAAGTTTGGCCGTTCTTACTTGGGCTGAACGCCATCCACCGCTACGAGATTGTAGTGCGCGTACTGTTTTCCAATCTTCAATGCGGCTTGATAATCTGGAGACTCATGCCACTTTTTCAGCGCGTCCAAGCTCTCCCAGCGTAGGATCACAACGCGGCCCTTCGGGAATGAGCCGTCGATTATCGTTCCAGGACCAGCAGCTACATAAACCCCGCCGTGAGCCTTGATCGCGGCTTGGGCCTTTGGCAAATATTCTTTCGCGTAGCCGTCAGGATTGGTCAGTTCGTTGATCGCCACCATGTAGACAGGTGGCTTCGCCTGTGCGTGTAGGGTCTGAATGGCAGCCGCTCCGATTGCCACGCCTGCTAATGTCGATAGCGCAACGGTGTAACGAGCCTTCATTGTCGCCTCCCTTTGGGACGCCCCTCTCTCGGGGGTGCGGATGAGAGTATAAACAGCCCGTAAAGTTCCGCTACCCGGCGCCACTCAGGATCCGCTGCACCACCGAGACGCCGATGTAGAGCGCACCGGTGGCGCCCTGTGCTTTCATCTGCGCGGCCCAATCTGGCTATGTTGAGAAAACATTGAACTCGTTTGCAAGCTATTGATGTTGCACAAGAGGGCGTTCCCTTCACAAGGGAAGTGCGCCCGAAATAAATTTGAGCAGCGCAAGCAAACTCTGTTGCCGACTCCGCTGAAGCGCGCTCAAATGCGCAGCGACCGGATGCTTGCAACACCCGGCCGCCACTTGCCATCAACCGCCACGCAGGGCGCCCGATGACCGACTACATCAATAGCAAAAAACCGACCGGCATTCCGCCTGGCTGTGGCTCCATCAACAAGGAGCTCGCCACCATGACGACCAAGCAAACCCGCCGCACCATCCTGGCCGGCGCCGCTGCATTTCCCGCGCTCGCCATCATTCCCACAACGGCCGTTGCCGCCGGCGGTGTCGATCCGATCTTCGCCGCGATCGAGAAACACCGGCAGGCGGAGGCTGCCTACACCGAGATGTTCGACACCGATTTGATCCGGAACTCTAAGCAATCGACGCCGGACACCGATGCTTTGGAGGCTCGGGCCGACGAATTGGGCGACGCTGCGAACGATCTCTATGTCGACCTCGTGACGATGACGCCCACAACTCCAGCCGGATGTGCGGCATTGCTGCGTTACATCGAGGCCCATGAGCGGGCTTATGGCGTGAATGCCATACTCGCTAACCACGAAGGAGCCGGCCTGGCGGCGCGCGATCTACTCTCACGCATTGCGGCGATGCTCGACGCTCACGCCGGGGCGGCCTGATAGTCACAGCCAGGGCAGGGCGGGGCGTTAGAGCGCCCTAGCCCGTTTTTTCTGATATAGTTCATCTGCCAACAAGTGAAGCTTGGGGGCGGATTGTGGAACTGATCTTATTCCTGCTTCTGCTGTTTATTGCTTTTGCTTTCGGATACGGCATTCGCGCGTTGAAATCGCGTCGCCGTCATGCAGCTGCACGAAAAAAGTACTATCAAAGGCATCCGGAAGAGCGCCAATAGAAATTCCGAGCGTCTTAACTGCCATGGCGTCGACGGGCAGGGCGCAGTATCCTAGGTAATCGATCATCTGTCCCGGCTGAAACAATGCCGAACGATCAAAACCTCGTTCTCGTTCGTGCCAGCGTAAGCCGCTCGAGCGGCAAGTCGGCTGGTGATGATTATGATGTATGGGACGGCAAGGCCAAAGTGGTCGGGCGCATTTATCGCGTCACCACTACACCGCCGGGCCGGCCCTGGTTCTGGACCATCACCGTGCGATCGCTACAGCGGCCGACAGAACTCGGCTACGCGGCAACGCGCGAGGACGCGCTGGCAGCGTTAAATCAAGCGTGGCGCAGCCGATCCGAGGAATAGATAGGACTGGCAGAAAAGAACCCGCCGTTCGCGGCCGCCCCGTCAGCCGGCAGCCAAATTTATGCTGGAGAGCTTTTATGAACGCAGAGGACGCTGCCGCCTTCATCGTCGATTGCATCGCCAAGCCACGCCCATCTGCTGGCTATTCGACCTACGGGTATGAAGTCTATGTGCCGAATTTTATCGCGGCATATCTTAGCGAGGTAGAGCGACCGCCAGGACATGAATCGACATGGCGCGAAGGTCCGCGTGCGCGTGAGCTTGCGCCAATATTCAATGAAGCCGCGTGGGACTTGTGTCGTCGAGGAATTTTGCGTCCTGGCGTCCAGAAGCTTGGTGGACAGGGCGATGGAGGGACCGGCAATGGCTACACTGTCACCGCGATGGGGCGCGCTTGGCTAGCGAAGGGCACGCTCACGCCAATATTGTTTGATCAAAGTCGCCTCGGTCAGCTTTTCGAAACTTTGTCCAAGCCGCTCGGGCGGGGTTTTCAGCAGCGCGCCACGGAAGCTGCAACCTGTCATGCCCTCGGTTGCTACCTGGCGTCGTGCGCAATGTGCGGTGCGGCGGCAGAATCGATACTGCTTTCGGTGGCGATCGCAAAGATCGGAGATGAAGCTACGGTTCTGAAAACGTATCTCTCATCGCAGGGCAGGAAGCGGACAATTAATAGCATCATCCACGGTGCGGTGCCCGCACTTGCCGACCCTTTTAAAGCGGCGACCAGCCTACTTTCATATTGGCGGGACGAAGCGGCTCACGGCGCTGTATCCGAAATTTCCGAGATTGAAGCTCACACCGCGCTCGGACGGCTTGTGCGATTTGCGCAGTTCACTTGCGACAACTGGGCTGAGCTAACTGCTCGAACACCCAGTGATTAATGGCATCGGCGCCAATACGAGGGGGCGATACTCGCACAGGTGATGCCCGCGCTCGCTTAGCCGATCAGATGCACGATCCAGGACTCGCACGGTGCGTTGCCGCCGTGGCACTTTCAGCGCACGCACGGCTTTATGAGAAGCGTCACATGGGACGTTGTGCGGCTTCGGCCTCATCCGCCTTACGAACTAACGTCCGAGCAATTTCGCGGGCTTCAGCCGGTGACATGCGAATTGCCAATCCCGTGTTCTCGGCAAGCCCTATCGCATTACCGTCAAAGTGACACTGCATCGCTACCGAATGATCGGGAAGGACCCCGAGGTAAACATCGCGCGGAGTGAGCGTGAGCCATCGAGTTTCACTCATCGTCTCATCCTTATGTATTTTGCCAGCATTGAACCCGGCCGGTTGATCCGCCCACTATCGAGCCGCGCCTAGACAGTCAAAAGGTCAGGTGTGTGGTCTCGCTCCAGATTATACGGAGCGCGGCCGAGCGGACGCCAGCCATCAAGACGGCGCCCCCGTGTTTCCCTATCTCTAGTCGACGATGGCGTGCCCTGCGCTCGGGCTGCCGTTGAGCGCCGGACGCTATTGCAGGTCGCCGCCACAAATGACACGCCCCGCGAATTTTGACGCACCAGCGGCCGCCTAATGCGGTTTCCTTATCGCGCTTCCCATAGGCTTCCCATGGCAGCATAGTGGGAAGCAAAAACGATGGATAGCAAGGGAAATGTGCGATTTATAAGCCTTTGTTGTAATTCAATTAATATGTCCAAGTGCTTGCGCGACACCTGGGCCAAGGATCAGGCGAAGGAAAAGGCGGCCCAATAATCGCCATTCCGGGGCGTTCGCGAAGCGAACGAACCCGGAATCCAGAACCAAACACATAATTCCTGCGCTGGAATCCGAGCTCGCGTCCTCGGCGTGCCCCGGAATGCGGATGTGAGCGTTCACAACCGTTCCCCTAGCCACAACCTGCGGCTGAAGTAGCATGGGTGCCGTGCGTTCGTGCTGGCGTTGGGGGCGTTATGGCGGGACCCGGACAATCCCAATCGCCCGCCAAAGCCTGGGCCGCCGGGATCGACGCCGTGCGGCGGCGCGCCGGGCTCACGCTACCGGACGGCCTTGCCGAGCACGCGGCCTGGCTCGGGCGGCTGCTTTCGGAATGGGCGATTGCTGAGGTTGCGCCGGGCCGGCTGATGCCCTGGCTGGCGGTCTCATACGGATTGGGCATCGTTGTCTATTTCACGGCGGATCGTGAGCCGGCGTGGTGGGCGGCCGTCGCACAGGCGCTTGCCGGTATTGCGGTGGCGATCCTGGCGCGGCGGCGCGTGATCGGCTTTCCGCTCGCGCTCGGTTTTGCCGCCGGCGCGGTCGGATTTGCGACCGGAACGCTGCGCACCGAGATCGTGGCCCATCCGGTTTTGCATTATTCGGCTTCGAGCGTGATCCTGTCGGGGTTCGTCGAGATCCGCGAGGAACGCGAACGCAGCGACCGCATCACCGTGCGCGACCATCACATCGAAAGTAACCGGCGGTTATCGGAGCGACCGACCGCGTGCGGCTCGCGGTGCGCAGGAATACCGCGCCCGCGGTTGGCAGTTTTATTGAATTGAAGGCGCATCTGTCGCCGCCGCTCGCGCCGCTGCGCCCGGGCGGATACGACTTCGCGCGCGACATGTATTTTAAGAGCATTGGCGCGTCCGGCTACGCGCTGGGTAAGATCAAGGTGACGCCGCCGCCGGTCCGCGCTGCCTTCTGGCTGCACTATGCCGCCGCGATCGACAGCATCCGTGAAGCGATCGACAAGCGCATTCGCGCTGTCATCCCGGGTGACGAAGGTTCGATCGCCTCCGCGCTGATCACCGGCAAGCGCGATGCGATTTCAACGCCGGTCAATGACGCGATGTACATATCGAGCCTCGCGCATGTGTTGTCGATCTCCGGCTATCACATGGCCGTCGTCGCGGGCATCGTGTTCTTTTTCATTCGCGCTGGCCTGGCGCTCGTGCCGCTGTTCGCGATCCGCCACCCGATCAAGAAATGGGCAGCCGCGGCCGCGCCGTCGGCGGCAGCGTTTTGTCTGCTGCTGTCAGGCTCCGAAGTGGCAACCCAGCGCTCGTTCATCATGATCGCGATCATCCTCGTCGGCATTCTGGTGGATCGGCCGACATTGACGTTCCGCACGATTACGATCGCAGCGTTCGGTGTCCTTCTGCTGGCGCCGGAATCGGTGGCACAGCCAAGCTTTCAGATGTCGTTTGCCGCGACGCTGGCTCTGATCGCTGCCTATCAGCATGGACTGCCATGGCGCGCCAAAGCCGACACGTCACTCGGCGCACGCGTCGCCCTTTGGGGAGGGCGCGAGATCTTCGGACTTGCGCTGGCATCGTTTGTGGCGGGCCTCGGCACCACGCCCTATGCGTCGTTTCACTTCCATCGCGCCGCGCCTTACGGCGTGATCGCCAATATGCTGGCCATGCCTGTGGTGTCGGTGGAGGTGATGCCGATGGGTATCCTCGGCCTGCTAGCGATGCCTTTCGGGTTCGATGCGACCTTCTGGAAACTGATGGGCGCCGGCATCGACTGGATGGATGACGTGGCGTTATGGGTGACGAGCCTTCCCGGCGCGGTAGGCCATGTACGCGCGTTTGGTACCGGTCCATTGCTACTTGGCACGGCGGCGATTCTGCTGTTGTGCCTGCTACGCACACCGCTGCGGTGGAGCGGGGCCGTGCTTGCCTTGGTCGCGAGCGTGTGGGCGTTGAACACGCCGTTGCCCGACGTCCTGGTGTCCGGCGATGGGCAAGCGGCGGCCGTGCGCGGCGCGGATGGACGGCTCGCCGTCCTCTACAACGCGCGCGACAGCTTCGCGATTAAGGAATGGTTGGCGGCAAACGAGGACGCGCGCGCCATTAAGGATGCGAGCCTGCACGACGGCGTGCAATGCGATGCCGTCGGTTGTATCGGGCGATTGGCCGATGGCCGGTTGGTGTCGTTCGTCCTGTCGGTCGAGGGCTTTGCCGAGGATTGCGCCCGCGCCGCTGTGGTGGTCAGCGCGCGCGAGGCGCCACGTCATTGCGCCGCCACACTGATCGACCGCAATATCTGGCGCGCGAACGGCGCCGTGGCGTTGCGCTGGACCGGCGACCGTTTCGCGCTCAGCGCCGCGCGCCCGCCCGATTACGAGCGGCCATGGGCGCGAGTTGGGCGCAGCGTGAATGAAAGCGCATCAATCCCGGCGCGCCCCGCCGCACCCGACGCAACGCCGCGCGTGCAAGATCTGGAAGCGGGAGATTAGGTCTAGTAGCGCCGAAACAGCCCCACCAGCTTGCCCTGGATGCGCACGCGGTTGGGCGGCAGGATGCGCACCTCATAGGCCGTGTTGGCCGGCTCGAGTGCGATCGAGGCGCCGCGGCGGCGGAATCTTTTCAGCGTTGCCTCTTCGTCGTCGATCAGCGCCACGACGATATCGCCGGTATCTGCGGCTTCGGATTTGCGGATCAGCGCGATATCGCCGTCGAGGATACCGGCCTCGATCATACTGTCACCGCGCACTTCCAGCGCGAAATGCTCGCCGGCGGTGAGCAGATCGGCCGGCATGTTGATGACATGGCTGCGGGTCTGGATCGCCTCGATCGGCGTGCCGGCGGCGATACGGCCCATCACCGGCACCGCGATCGGACGGCGGCTATCCTCCTCCTCGGAGCCACTGGAAGCGGCTCGTACCCGGCCGAGGTCGCCCTCGATCACGCTCGGGTTGAAGCCGCGCGAGCGGCCGCCATTGCTGATGCCGTGGGCGACCGAGTCGGGCAGCTTGATCACTTCGATGGCGCGCGCCCGGTTGGGCAGGCGGCGGATGAAGCCGCGCTCTTCCAAAGCGGTTATGAGCCGGTGGATGCCAGATTTGGACCGCAGGTCGAGCGCGTCCTTCATTTCATCGAAAGAGGGGGGTACCCCCGCTTCGGTCAGCCTCTCGTGGATGAAGCGCAGGAGTTCGAACTGCTTGCGGGTCAGCATCTATCTCTCCCGGTCGCGGCCGGCCTCCGGAGAGGCACAGGCCAGAAACAAATCATGAACGGACACTATCTGTTCGATATGTGTTCCGCAACCATTTAATTTGGAGTGAAAAATGCGAAAGGCCGCTAAAGGGCTAGCTTAAGGATGACACAGGGTGAACCGGAACTCGCCGCAGGCGCGTTGGGCTCGCGAATCAGCAGGCAGTCGGCTTTGGCGAGCGGCGCCATCAGGGAACTGTCCTGGGCCGGCAGGGGCGTCGCTATAGGGCCGTCCGGACCTCGCGACAGCGTCGCCCGCATGTAGTCGGCCCGCTCGTCATTGGCGGGCAGGTCACAGCCGAGTCGCGCCGGCTCCGGGATGCGCTCGACGTCATCGCGGCCAAAGAGCCGCCGAATCAGACGGCACCAGGAACAGGAAAGCGCAGACATAGGACGACACCGGGTTACCGGGCACGCCGAGCACCTGCATGCCACCCAGCCGGCCGTGCATCATCGGCCTGCCCGGGCGTAGCGCCACCCGCCAGAACGACAGGGCAAGCCCTTCGCTGGCGAGCGCCCGCTGCACCAGATCGTGCTCGCCGACCGAGGCGCCGCCGCTGGTCAGCAGAATATCGGCGCCCCAGTCGCGCGCGCGCCGCACCGCCGCCGCGATGTCCTCGATGCGGTCGGGCGCGATGCCGAAGTCGCTCACCTCGGCGCCCTCGCTACGTGCCATGGCGATGAGGGCGAAACCATTGGAATAGACGATCTCGCCGGGCTTAGGCGCGCTGCCCGGCGCTACCAATTCGTCGCCGGTGCCGAGCACCGCCACTTTAGGCCGGCGGTGCACGTTTAAGGCCGGATAGTTCATGGCGGCGGCGAGCATCAGGTCGCGGTCGGTGAGGCGGCGGCCTTTGCGCAGCAGCGGCTGGCCTTGCGTGAAATCGATGCCGCGGTCGCGCACATTGCGGCCCTTGGCGGTCGCCTTTTGGATCGTCACCGTGTCGCCGTCGCGCGCGGTGAGTTCCTGGATCACCACGGTGTCGGCGCCCGCCGGCATCACGCCGCCGGTGAAAATGCGCGCGGCTTGCCCCGCTTTCACTTCGCCTTCGAACGGGTGGCCGGCGGCGACTTCGCCAATCAGCGTCAGCTTAACCGGCGCTTGCGCCACGTCGGCGGCGCGCACCGCATAGCCGTCCATGGCCGAGACTGCGTCCGGCGGCTGGGTGCGCAACGCGTTCAAATCTTCGCTGAGCACGCGGCCGAGCGCAGCGTCGAGCGCAACCGTTTCCGCCGGCAGCGCGCGGGCGTCGGCCAGCACGCGCTGCAAAGCCTCGGCGACCGGCATCAGCGGACGGTTCATTCGGTGAAATCCTCGGCGCGATAATCGCCGGATTTGCCGCCGCTCTTGCGCAGCAGCCTTATGCCGTCGATGCGCATGCCGCGCTCGACCGCCTTGACCATGTCGTAGATGGTCAGACACGCGATCGATACCGCGACCAGCGCCTCCATTTCGACGCCGGTCTGCCCGGTCACTTTGACCGTCGCGCGCACCAGGAATCCGGGCAGGGAATGCTCCGGATCGATGTCGATTTCGATCTTGGTGATCGGCAGCGGGTGGCAAAGCGGGATCAGCCCGTGCGTGCGTTTGGCCGCCATGATGCCGGCGAGCCGCGCGGCGCCCAACACGTCGCCCTTCAGGGCATTGCCGGCGATGCACCAGGTCGAGCGTCTCCTTGCGCATGAGCACGCGGCCTTCCGCGATGGCGAGGCGTTCGGTCAGGTTCTTGGCGGAGACGTCGACCATGCGGGCCTGGCCGCGCTGGTCGATATGGGTGAGTTCGGCATTGGCCATCAAAGGAGCGCGTTTCGCCGCTTTGAAGGTTTGCCCTTCGTTGCCCGCCGCCGCACGATCTTCTTGCCGCTTGCCATGACCTACTCCGCTGCGGCGCGGCCCGGCGCGCGCGCGAGCAGGGCGCGCGTTGCCGCCGTCACGTCACTCTGCCGCATCAGGCTTTCGCCGACCAGGAAGGTCGAAATACCGATGCGTGCGAGGCGGGCGAGGTCGGCTGAGGTATTGAGCCCGCTTTCGGCGACTACGATGCGGTCGCGCGGAATTTTGGGCGCCAAGCGCTCGCTGACGGCAAGCGAAGTCTGAAAGGTGCGCAGATCGCGGTTGTTGATGCCGATCAGGCGCGATTTCAGCCGAAGGGCGCGCTCGAGCTCATCTTCTTGATGAACTTCAAGCAAAACATCCATCCCATTGGCAAAGGCTGCATCCTCGATCGTTTTGCCGCCGCATCGTCGACCGCCGCCATGATGATCAAAATGCAGTCGGCGCCAAGCGCGCGCGACCTCCACCACCTGATAGGGCTCG
>CAVWDA010000041.1:0-36445 GCA_963753455.1 uncultured Alphaproteobacteria bacterium
TCATCAGGAACCGCCTCATCGAGGCAAAACTCATAAAACAGACGACCCTGATCGTTGTTCTGACGCCCCATCATCGCTCGTCTCCAACGAAATATGTCGTCAGAAGACGGAATCACTGTTCGCCAAAACCTTCAAATCACTTCTGCAACAAAATCGGCACATCGCGGCCTTCGCTGCGCTGCGAGCTGGGGCATGTACCTTATTCCCGTCTCCTATGCCGTAATATTGGTATTCATAACGTTGACCGCGTGGCTGATCATGTTTGGAGTCGAGCAAACGGAAGTAACAACGAAATCAAATTAAAACTCCGTCGAACAAAGAACTCGTTGATTTCTGAAGCGCAGCGAAGGACGCGAATGGCACTTTTCGGACAAACGAAATCAGCCGCCGAATGGTCGCTAACGGAGCAAAGCGGACAAACAGGTTTTTTCGCCTTGGCCAAATAGAGCGCGATACGACCCAAAGCCGACATGCCTACGTCGCTGGGTGACCCGAAGGCTAGTATCGGTATATATGATAACATATGCCTTTTGATCGGGAGGGAATTGTGATGACCCAAGCCGTCGCCAAACCAAAATACGACTTCAGCGACCGCACGAAATACGACGCACTGATGGAGGTCGTGCGGAATCGTCTGACGACCCGTGCATTCGATTCTAGCTATGTCATGCCACGCGATCATTACGAGATGATTCTCGATGCAGCGCGCCACGCACCCTCGGGCGCTAATGCGCAGCCATGGCACTTCATCGTGATAACGGATCAGGATCTCAAGAATAAAATTATGGAGTATTTTCGCGAGGAACAGGTTCATCGCGCTAAGCTGAAGATGAAATTCCCAACGCCTGACTACCGCGGCCTTGCGACGGCACCGGGGCTTATTCTAGTTGCCAGCGACTTCCGGTGGGTGAAAGCCTTTCCAGTTCTTAATGACGGTTCTGAGCTTGATAGAATGTACAAGGAGAATGCCGAGCGCATTTTGCTGCAGAGCGTAGCGGCAGCCACGATGTCGGCTCACCTCGCCGCTGCCGCCTTGGGCTACAACGTTTGGTGGGTCACAGCCATTGGCCAAGAAAAAGCGCAGAAGGCGATGAAGCCTTTGCTGGGCATCCCAGACGAATTATCAGTACTCGATATTATGTGTTTCGGGCCGCCATCAAAGCCGCCTTATAAGCGCTGGAAGAAGGAGCTAGGCGAGATTACCAACTGGAATAAATTTGATCGGACCCATTTCATGACTGACGCTCAGATCGACGAATGGGTTGCTACTACACGCCACAAGGTGATGTATCGGGACGCGCAGAACGTCGACTAGGCCCGTCGCATATCGCAGGCTGCACGGACTGCGCGGCGCAGTTGCGCGATTTTCAGGAATTCCGTGAAACAATTTCGCCATCGCAATTACGCTATGCTGCGCCGGCATCCTTGCGCCAAAGCATCGAAGGCAAGCTCCCGTCGCCGCGCGCCAATGGATCGAACAGGCGCTCCATCATCAAGGGTTTCGCGCTTGGCGCCACGGTCAGCGCGATCGCCGCGTCGGGAGTGCTGGTGGTGGTGTTGCGCGGCGACGACGACCGCCGCGTTCTCGGTGAAGTGGTGTCGGCGCATTTGCGGTCGTTGCAGGGTCAGCACTTGACAGACGTGCTGTCGACGGATCAGCACACGGTCAAGCCATGGTTCAACGGCCGGCTTGACGTGGCGCCGCCGGTCGTCGATCTGACCGCGCAAGGCTTCACGCTGCTGGGCGGGCGGCTCGACTATATCGACGCCAAGCCGGTCGCGGTCATTCTCTATCGCCGCCGTGCTCACATCATCAATTTATTCTGCGCGCCATCGCCTGGCGCGACTGAGCGCGGCGCGACGATGCAAAGTTTGCAAGGTTTCAATGTGCGGAGTTGGACCGAGAACGGCCTCAATCTCTGGGCGGTCAGCGATATCGGCGCTGACGAATTGGCAGAATTTGGCTCGAAATTTGAGGCGAAGTTTCGGCAGTGAGCGCGGCTTTAGCTCCATTACGGTTCAATAATAATTGGCAGGCGATGTCGCTGATTGGCACTTAGCGACGTTTCGGGCCCAGGCCAAAAACGGTCGCTAACGGAGTGAAGCGGACAAAGGTCGATTTTTGCCATCGCCGGCAATGACGTGAATTGACCCATGAGCGACATACGGCTAATCCGCACCGAATTGGGTCTAGTCAATCCTTTCGCCTATTAGGATCGGTGTCCGCGCCCAGAAATCATCGCCCGCGAACCAATTGGCGTATCGAACGACCGCCGAAGAATTGACTTATCATAAAGGCGACTCCGCAAAAGCCTGCCAATTCGGCGAGGTCCTGGGTGTCGGCAATATAGAGGCTGTACTTCGGTTCATAGAAAAAGACAGCCGCGCAAAGAGCGCTCGCCACCGTCGCCATGAGCGCCGGCGCTCTGCCAAATTTTGTCGCGACAAAAAGGATCGGCAGGATATACGCAAACGTTATATGCGGAAGGTTGAAGGACAGATCAGCCGCCAACAGGATCGCAGTTGCAAGAGCCACCAAGTTAAGTGACGCGCCGATCCGGCGCCATCGCGGATCGATGGATCCGAACACTCCTCCGATGGCGGATAGGGCTTTGTCGCGCCATTTGACGAAGGTCGAAACCATGGCCGCCTTCGCCTTTGTCAGTGTGGCGGCGGCGGCCCATGTGCGCCTCGCCCCGCCCGGGGCCCACAGCTCTTCATAGTTGGCAAATTGCTTCAGCGTCTTTTCGTAACGGGTCGGTTCGAGCCACGGAAGAATTCGGCTAAATATTGCATTGCCGATCGTCGAGGTGTGACGGACGTAAAGGTCGATCGGGGCTAACCGATATTGCAAGTGCAGCTTGGGATCGTAGTTCAGGGCGCTGCTGTGGAACCATTTGTAGCCGTTCGCGATCCCCCAGCTAATCAAGTCGCGGAAAGTGTAGTGATAAAGGTGCAGGTCGATCGCGACCGTATAATCGAGGCCGAGATACTCGGCATGGATCGTATCGTCTTGCAGAATACACGAACCGAAAGCGACGATTTTTCCGTTTTGCCGCCAGATGAAAAAACGGCTCTTGTCGCCCATCCGGTGGCCGAGCCCGCAAAAGTATTCCTTTGTAAGCTTCTCGAAATGCAGGTTCGACCGGTTATAGACTTGCAGATAGAGCGGATAGACATCGTCGATGATTGGCGCGATGTCGTCGACAACGCTCATTTCGATTGGCGCCGCCGCGTCCGCCACCCTCAACTTCAATCGTAATTTCCTCCGCGCGCCGCCGCTGAGCGCGCGCGTCATGTATTCCTCGAAGCTCGAGTAATCGATGTTGAGCAGGACATTGGGAAGGCTGGGAATGCGCGTGAAATCGTTGTCCACGAAACATTCCAGCGTCGGACGATATTTTGCGGGGAATTCCTTAAGCACGATGAGTCGAGCCTTCAGATCGCGCGCTTTCTCCACCAGCGCCGACGCGAGCAGGCGCGCGCTGGCGCGCTGGGCAAACTCATCTTGGCCGTCGAGGTGGCCCTCTCCCGCGGCACACCCCACCATCATCGTTCGCGCGCGCATGAACCGCGGCCACAGGCGGCGAATGAAGTCCGTCAGCCATCCAATTCGGGGCTTTGCGCCGACGAGCAAATCCAGATCGAGGATAAAAAACGGCTGGATGGCGCAGATTTCGCCATTCCAATCGCGGACGATGAAATAGCGGTAGTCGAACTCCTCGTGGATCGTATCCTCGACGAGTTCATAATACCGGCGGTCCTTTGCCTCGGAGCCGAAGGCCTTTGACCAATGCCTGCATTGCATCGCTTCGTGACGCGAAACAACCTCCACGCTACCAACCGAGGCAGCCCCAAAGCGAGCAATCTGGTTCACCGATGAGTCCCGTCTTGGCTTTTGCACCCAGCGCTTTTATGCAAATTATATATCGTTATATAAATGACAAGGCGACTCTTTTTTATTTCAAATCAAACGGTTAAGAGCAGTCCTTCGAGCGTATTCAGGCCCAATGCGGCGGTGGGCAGGAATCCGACTACAATTTTTGGTTTAATGCGACGCCGTGTCTGCATCGTTCACGGTCCCACGCATATGGGAAGAATAATGGCCGTCCGCGTCCGACCTCTCATGACACTCGTTCTGGTCGCGGTGTCGTTGAGCTGCTGTTCGCCCATACGCGAGGCGGCAACCGGAGATAGCCCGGTGAAAATTGTCGTCCTTGGCGATTCGCTCAGCGCGGGGTTTGGGGTGCCTTGGAACGCCGCTTTCCCAACCAGGCTGGAGCAGGCGCTACGAGACAAAGGCATCTCCGTTACTGTCGCGAACGCCGGGGTCTCCGGCGACACAGCCTCCGATGGGCTCCACCGTCTGGACCGCTCGGTTCCCGAAGGCACCGAGGCAGTGATCCTGGAGCTTGGTGCCAACGACGCCGAGCGCGGGTTAAACCCGAACGAGACAAAAGCGGCGCTCGATAGCATTCTCCGCCACCTCAAGGATCGGCACATTGAGGTGCTGCTTACCGGCTGGCGGGCTTCGCCCAACATGGGGCCCGACTATGTGCGCGCCGTCGATGCCATTTATCCGGAGCTTGCCTCGGCTTATTCATGCGTCTTGTATCCCTTCATCCTTGACGGCGTGGCCGGCGATCCCAGGCTCATTCAGATCGATGGCGAGCATCCGAACGCCGATGGCGTTAACGTTATAGTCGAACGCATCCTGCCGCGAGTCGAGGAGGTGATCGCCCGCGTGCGCGCCGCGCGCGCTGTTTGTTGCGGTGCAGGAGTCCGTTAATGGCACATCGCGACCATACGCTGCATTGCGCCGCCAATGACGCTCTTGGACCAACAGCAAACAAACGGTGGCTCGAACGCTGAGTTGCTAAGGCGCTAATGTCCCAGTCCATCATATTACATTGATATTATTATAATTTTGGCCAATTTGTTTTCCTGACCCACAACTTTGCCCAGGCGGCAAAGCCGGCTTTGGGCGAACGCCCACGGACATTTGATCGTGAGCGGGTAGTCTGAAAGCGCTTGACCCCAACCGGCCGATTAGAGAAGCGGACATCCGTTGGTACGTCCGTCTTTGTTGCCACGATTTAGTGAATCGGGACGGCGCGGCGAGCTGTAGCCATCTGCGTCAACTGCTGCAGGTACCCGATCTTCTCATCCACCGTGCGCTGGATATGAACGACCTGCTCCTCGCTAAGATGTCGGTATTTGCCAATCAGCTTGAGATAATCCGCCACCGGCTCCGGTCGCTCGACCGGGTGGGTGAAGCGTAGGCCACTCGCCGGGTCGTACTCCCACAGCGCGATGAAATTGGTGCGCACCTGCATGCGGCATACTTCCGTCGTCATGGATGACGGGAAGCGCCAGCCGGTCGGGCAGGGCGCGTAGACGTGCAGATAAGCCATGCCGGTCTTCGACACCTCGATCGCCTTCTGAAGTTTTTCGTAATAATCCTCCAGGAACGCGGTCGAGGCGGTGGCGACGTAGGAGCAATTGTGCATGGTCATAATGAGCGGCAGATTCTTCGCCTCGGTACGCTTACCCTGCATCGCGCCACCGACGGGCGTGGTCGAGGTCCATGAGCCGTACGGCGTCACGCCGGACGACTGCATGCCCGTGTTCATGTAGCCTTCGTTGTCGACGCAGATGAACAGGATGGGGTCGTTGCGCTCGGCCGCGCCCGATACCGACTGAAAGCCGGCGTCCGATGTGCCGCCATCGCCGGCGAGCGCGATGGCGGTGACGTTCCGGCCGACACGGTTGTACTGCATCTTAACTCCGGCCAGCATGGTGGCGGTGTTGGTCAGCAGCGAATGGAAGATCGGTATCTTAGCGCCGGTCTGCCCGTTGTAGCCGACCGTGCCCATGCCCGGGATACAGCCGGGCGGCGCTGCCACCACCGAGTTCAGGTCCAACTTTGCGCATGGTGTGGCGGATCAACAGCTCGGAATTGCAGCCGTGGCAGGCGGCGAGCCCGCGGCAAAACAAGTCTTCCTTGTCGGCATAGTCGTTAAAGATGCGGGCCTCGGTGCGATATTCGAGCGCGCCCTTTTCACACGCTTTAACGCAGGCCGGGTCGCCGTCGCAGGTGTCGCACTTCGTCACGTGGCCGACCTCGGCCTCATAGACGATGCCGGCATAGCTGCAACCGGCGGTGCACAGCAGGCAGTTGACGCATTTGCCGTCGGCCCAGTCGATCACTCCGGTCTCGGCGTTCTTGGTGAGCGCGCCGGACGGACAATTCGCCACACAGATCGGGTCGGCACACTGCCGGCAGAGCGCGAGCTCGACGCCGTTGCTGTCGGGCATGATGCGGATGCGCGACTGCGCCAGGTTGTCGGTGCCGGATTTCGCCTGCGCGCAGGCGATCATGCAGTCGTCGCAGCCGTCGCAGCGCTCGGCATGGAATTGCAGTGTGGAGAAGCAAGTCGTCATGCGCTACCGCCAGTGCTGCGACATCAATTGTCGCCCGGTGAGTTGCGGATCGGCGAAGAACGCCTCCTTGACCGCGGAGAGATCGGTTTGGCGCAGGATCAACTGCCACATGATGCCGGCATCGACGAAGTCGTTGATGGTGGAGATGCCGACTAGCCTTCCGTCCTTCAGGACAATGTGCCGGTAACTGTCGTCACCGCCGCCTTCGGCCACCTCAGAGCCCGGACCGCCGGAGTGGCCGACAGAAATTGCCTGCTGTCCGAAGAAACTGTAGGTGTTGAGCGGTACGGCGCCGGAGAACGGCTGCACGCCGGTATCTTCGGCCATGTCGGCGCCGGCGATGCGGCCCTGCTCGACCGCGTTCGGCAGGATGCCGTTGATCACCTTGTCGCCCCAGAAGCCACGCGCCTGCGCCACGTCGCCGGCGGCCCAGATGCTCGCGACATTGGTGCGCATGCGGTCGTCGACGAGAATGCCCGTCTCGGTGTCGATGCCCGAGCCGTTGAGGAAGCCGATATTCGGCTTGACCCCGGTGCAGACCAGCAACAAGTCGGCGGCGACGATCGAGTTGTCGTCGAGTTTCGCCGTGATTCCTTCACCGGCGCGCGCGACGCTGGCGAGCGTACGCCCCATCAGCATGCGCACGCCGTGCTCGGAGAAGGCGCGTTCGATGATAGCCGACGCCTTAGGCTCGAAATAGCTCGACAGCACGAACGGCTGCAACTCCACCACCGTGACTTCGATGCCGGCCTTGGCCATGTTCTCGGCCGCGTGCATGCCGATCAGGCCGGCGCCGAGCACCAGCGCCGACTTGGCGTACTGCATCGCTTGCCGCAGTCCAACCGCATCGTCGAGCGAGCGCAGCACGTGGAATGGTACATCAGACAAGCCGGCGACCTTCGGCAGGCTGGGTGCAGCGCCTGAGGCGATGAGCAGGCGCTCGAACTGCCAATGCTCGCCGGACGCGAGACGCAACATTGATTGCGTCGGATCGAGCGAAACAACCTCCGCGCCGGATACGAAATCGATGGCGTTGGCGCGGAAATATGCCGCGTCGCGGAGCTGAACATTGTCGGGCTGCGAGCGGCCCGAAACCACGTAAGGCAGAATGGTCGGCGAATACGGCAGATGCGCGTCGCGTGTGAGCAGCGTGAGCGTGCCCCGAGAGTCGATCATGCGGATGGCGGCGGCCGCTTCGAGCGCCGCGTGGCTGCTGCCGACGATGAGGTATTTGCTGTCCATGCTGCGCTCAGTCGTTCTCGTTCAGCCAGATCGGCTCTTGCGCGCGGCCCCATTTCGCCTCGCGCGTCAGCGCGATGGCACGGGCGAAATGCTCGTCGGTGATGTCGGCGCCGGCCAGCCCGCCAATGAAACTGATGGCGGGGATCGATTTGCCGGTGTGATAGAGTGCGCTTAGCGTCTCCTGGTAGACTGGCCCGGAATTCCAGCCGAAGCTGACCGAGCGGTCGACCACGCCGACACGGCTGACTTTGGCGAGCGCGCTCGCCATCGCCACGAGCGGGAACGGCCGGAACGTCTTGACCTTGATCAAACCGACGCGTTCGCCCTGGTCGCGCGCGATATCAACCGCGTCCTTGGCGGCGCCGGTCATGCTGCCGATGGTCACCAGCGCATAGTCGGCATCATCGAGGCGATATTCCTCGACCAGCGGCGCGTGGTAGCGGCCGAAGCGCTCGCCCCAGGCGGCGTGCACCTCGCGGATGACGCGCAGCGAATTCTGCATGCCGCGGCACTGGCCCTTGCGGTAGCGCACGAAATTGCGCGGGCCGGGACCGCCGGCGCCACCGGTGAGCGGATCGACGCCCATCGGCCGCTCCGGATCGAGCGCGATGTGCCAATTGATGTTCGGCGGCCCGAGGAACTCGTCCACCGCCTGCTGGTCCGGCAGCTCGACGCGAGTGACACCAAATGAGAGATAGTTGCCGTCGTGGCAGACGTTCACCGGGAGCATCACGTCATGGTGTTCGGCGATCTTGTAGGCCATTACCGTGGTGTCGAGGATTTCCTGCACCGTCTCGCAATACATTTGGATCCAGCCGGCCTCCCGCACGACCATGGCGTCCTGCTGGCCGCCCCAGACGCATTGGGGGCTCAACAGGTCCCGCGTAACCAGCGTGGCGACCATCGGCAGGCGCAGGCCGGGCGTGCGCACATAGGGCTCGAACATGAAGGCGATGCCGGGTCCGCAGGTGGCGGTGAAGGTGCGGCCTCCGGCCAGCGCCACGCCTTGCAGTCCGTTAAGCACCGCGTGCTCGCCTTCGACGTTCATCAGATCAGCGCGCAGGCGGCCGTCTGCGATCATCTGCGAGAGATGCTCGACCAGCGAAGATTGCGGCGTGATGGGATAAACCGCGACCACGTCCGGCCGCGACAGACCGACGCCGATGGCGGCTGCCTCGTTGCCTTCGCACACGACATACGCAGGCTTGTTGTTGCCAGTCGTTACAGCCGCAGGCGTCATCGCCCGACCTCCTCGACCATGCTGATGGCGCGTTGCGGGCATTCCTGCGCGCAGACGCCGCAGCCCTTGCACACGGCAAGGTCGAATTCGAACCAGCGCGGCTTCTCGGTCACGCACTGAACGGGACAAAACAGCCAGCAGAGCGAGCACTTGACGCATTTGCGCCGGTCGATCACTGGACGCAGGCTGCGCCAGTCGCCAGGTAGCATTTTGCTCAGTACGGTGGCGATCGGCGCGAGATCGTCCGGGATCGTCGACGCGTCGAAATGATCACGCGACTGCCGCTGCATGAGCCACCTTGCTGAGGTCGTAGACCTGCGTTTCGTTGTAGCCGCGTTCGGCGGCGTCAAGATTTTGCGTCAGGCCGGCGTCGCGGAAATCCATCTGCTGCAACGCCTCCTTGAGCGCGGTGAGCGACAGCAGGCCAGTGGTGCGCGCGAAGGCGCCAAGCATCACCGCATTGGTCACCGGCTTGCGATAGATCGGCAGCGCAATGCCGACCGCGTCGCATAGTCCGACGCGCGCGACCGAAACGGGAAGATTTTAGTTCGTCTAGCTGCGCCTTCGTGGTCAGCACAACGGTGCCGCCCGGCTTCATGCCGGCGTAGATATCGATTGTTCGATGCACGGTCGGGTCGATGCAGACGACGCAATCGGGATGATAGACATTGGTCATCGCGCGGATCGGCGCGTCAGAGAAGCGAAGGAATGCTGCAACTGGAGCGCCGCGGCGTTCGAAGCCAAAAGAGGGGATCGCCACCGCGTGCTTGCCGTCGTCAATCAGCGCCTGCGCCAATATCGAGCAGGCCAGCACGGCGCCTTGGCCGCCCCGCCCGTGAATGCGCACCTCGTGCTTTTGGTACACGGAATTGCCCCGAATGGCCCGGAAAACCGGTAGAATCTTAAGCGTGATTGGCGCCGATCACTTTCAGCCCGTTGGTCAGGTTAACGCCTTGACCTTAGTCAACCCCTCATTGTGATGTCTTTCGAAGCCGACATGGAGGTCCTATGAAAGGGGCGACGATCGCAGCGAAGAAGCCGTTTTGTCTTGAAGAGGCGACGATCGACGAGATGCACCGGGCAATCCAGTCCGGGGAGATCACGGTCGTCGAAATCGTCCAACACTATATCGCCCGCGCTCGTGCCTATAACGGCGTATCGAGCGTACTTGTGACAGAGGATGGCGATCCGGTATCGCCAGCGACGGGTACGGTGCGGGCAGGGGCACCCCTCCAGTTTCCGACCGCGACCGTGAAAGCTTCGATGATCTTGCCTGATCTCGACAAGTATAAGGGCAAGCCGCTCGAGTACGGCCGTATGGAGCCGACTAGCCTCGGATCCGGACGTGCAGCAGCAGTTCGGAATGATCGTCGGCATTCCAAATTCTGGTCAGCTCAATGCGCTCTCAACTTTCAACATCCGTGGTGAGCGCTCTGCCACATGCCGCGGCGATTACGACCGGCATCCCTCGGAAGGCCCGCTGCCGCCCGGGGCACCGGCGGTGTGCGAGTTTTTCCGCCGCCAGCCCGACGCGCTTGAAACCGCTGCCGAGCTCGACGCCAAATACGGTCGCAATCCCGACCTCGAGAAAATGCCGATGTACGGCGTTGTGTTTTCGTTCAAGGATTCGTTCGACACCAAGGACATGCGCTCGACAGGCGGCGGCGACGCGGCTTACGACATTGACTTCCCGGCGCGCGACCACACACTGGTCGAGCAATTGCGCAACAAGGGCGCTATTATTTTCGCTAAGGCGCTATGCACTGAATACAATGGCCGCGCAGGCAACCCGGGCGGCCGTCACCAACCCGACAAGGTGCTGCCTTCGACGCTCGGCTATCAGCGCAGCACTTGGGGCGGCAATCCTTCCAACGTTTATGATACCGCGCGCTCCGCCTCGCTCGGCTCGAGTTCGGGCTCGGGCTCGTCGGTCAGCGCCAATTTGGTGATGGCCAGCCTCGGCGAGGAAACAAGAGCGTCCTGCCGCGGACCCGCCAATCACAATGCTGTGGCACTAATCCTGCCGCACAAGTCGATGCTAAGTTTCCACGGCGGCGGTATCGGGGCCGACATCCATGTTGACCGCACCGGAATCCTATGCCGGTCGATCGCCGACTGCGCCAAGGTGCTTGACGCCCTGAAGGATCCGCAGGCGGGCTATTACGATCCGCGCGATCCCTGGACCGCCGTGCCGCGATCGTCCGTAATTGACGCGCCCTATGCCTGCCATGCTGCTATGCCCGGCACCAAAGGAGCGCTTGCCGGCATGCGGATCGGCATAATCCGAGAGTCGATGGTCTATCCCGAAGACTCCAAGACCGAAGAGCCCATCGTTACCGCGGCCGCCAAGGAGATTAAGTCAATGCTCGGCGGGCATCTCGGTGCGAAACTGATCGAGTCGTCCGATCCGCGTTGGATACCGGACCCTGATATTGAGCAGATGACAGTCGATTTCCGCCGGGCATTAGCCAGGCTGATTCCATTGATCATGCCAGACATCCTTTATCGGCTTGGCACAGACGGGCAGCCGGTGTTCAAAGAATTCGCCGCGGCCATCGTGCCGACCGAGTTTGCGCCCGGCGAATTCTTCGGCAGCGGGACGATGCTGCCAATCGACTACATGGTCGCACTGGCCGACGGGCGGGTAGCGCCGCCTTCGAACCTCGACATCGCGACCGTGCAGCGCCAGGTGTTGGCGAATGGGTTTCGTTTCCATATTTCGCAGTATCTGTCGCGTCGAGCCGAGGACTGGAACGCCAAGGGATTCACTGAGACGCTCACCGATTGGACAGGATTGAACGCGCGGTCGAAATTCTGGGGTGACGATCAACGCGCTGCGTTTCGGAATTGGGAAGACATCGCCGATATGCGCAACCCTCTCGGGCAGCGTCAGGGTGTGAATGAACGGATCATGCTGCGCGAACTGTTGCGCCGCGTTGATATGACGGTGATCCTGGAGAACCGTCTCGACGCCCTCGTGCGGCTACACACACCATGGCCGCCAGGCCTGATCGGGGGGGCGTATCAATACGATATCGTTTCCAACCTGCGGCCTGAAACCTTCAGCGGTCCAAATGCTGGATTAACCGAAGTGCTCATCCCGGCCGGCTATGTGACCACGGTGTACGATCCGGTTTTTGAATTGAGCGCAGATGGCACCCGATACGTGTCGTTGGCCTCAGATAAGCCAACCATCATCCCGGATCCGGGGCTGCCATTCTCGCTTGTGTTTCGCGCCGAACCCGGCAAGGAAGACGTGCTTCTGAAAATCGCATCAGCCTACGAGGCCGCATCGAAACGGCGCAATCCACCGCCGGCCTTCGGTTCGCTGCCGCGCAGGTGAATCCTGATTTGTGCCCACGTTGAGGAGTAAAGAGGCCATTGGATTAGCGGGAGGCACCGAAGTCACCGTTTGTGTTCGTGAGCGAACGCGGCGGACCGTTCACAACGGATTCCTTTAATTGGATGGTCAAGCGGGCAGGGCAGAAGGCTGCGTTTCCGTTTCAGACCCACGCACACATGTTACGACATGCGGCCGGGTATAAGCTTGCAGGCGATGGTCACGATACCCGCTCGATTCAGGACTATCTTGGGCACAAGAACATCCAGCACACAGTGCGCTATACCGAACTTTCGCCCACACGTTTCAAGGATTTCTGGCGTGATTAGATGATGACATAGGCTCATTGGCTTAATTCGGGATTTGGTTCCGATAAGCGTGATTCTCGGTGCCAACAAAGTTTTATCACGCAAAAACAATTGCTCATTTAATCTTCTTAAAGTAGGCAGCGGCTGCGAGGCTGCAAGCGACTTTTGACGTCCTGGACGTGGCCTTGGGAGGTCTCGATGCGACGATGGCGGCTCGCTTCGCAAGCGTCAGGTGTGTTGTTTGTAGCGATCGCGATAATGCCGATGAGCGGCCGTGCACAGACGGTTGATGTCGCAATCGCGCTGGCGGCAGACGTATCGCGCAGCATCGATGATGAGGAATTCCAGCTTCAGCGCCGAGGCTATGCTGCGGCGGTGACCAGCCCCCGGTTTCTTCAAGCTATCCAATCGGGCCCGCATGGTGCGGTTGCATTGTGCTTCATCGAGTGGGCCGGCCCCGGCGAACAGGCGGTCGTAGCCAAATGGATGGTGATCCGCGACGGCGAGGCAGCTACCGAATTCGCCAATATCCTGCGCGACGCGCCACGGTCTTTTGTCGGCCGGACTGCTATCGGCGCCGGTATCGATTTCGCCCGCGCGCAGTTCGGTGCCGACGGTGTCACAGCCGTGCGCCGAGTCATCGATGTTTCGGGCGATGGAACTAACAATTCCGATCGACCAGTAACAGATGCGCGGGACGAAGCCGTAGCTAATGGCATCACCATAAATGGGCTCGCCATCATCAATGAGAAGACCGGCGGTGTGCCAGGAACGTTCCTCTACAGCCACACGCACCCGCCGGGCGGGTTGCCTAACTACTACCGCGAAAACGTAATTGGGGGTCCTGACGCATTTGTCGTCCAGATCATCAATTTCGGCACATTCGCGGAAGCTATGACCAACAAGCTGGTCACCGAGATTTCCCGGCTGGGGCACACTTCGTTAGGCGAGGCGGCGCGTTGATGGCGGGCCCAATGAAGTTGGAGACGTGGTCTTGAAGGTGTCCTCAGGGATTTAAGTCATGGCTCCGATAATTGTTATTATCGGTGCTAAGAACGATTGCCAATTGCCGCAGAATGGGATGCGGCGGATCGCAGTCTACCCAATTGCCATCCAATTCGCTGATATTGTTATGGTGTAAGCTATGGCTTGCGTACCCATGGGTTGACCCACAAAAAAATCCCGCCAAGTTTCGACAGATCGCCAACTCCTTCTCGCCACTATATCTTTTGGGTTTTAAGGAATAATTGGTTCCAGACGCAAGGTCACGACCATTGGCGATATGATGTTCTTTAACATCTTTTGGGGGCGCTGCGCGTTCTCGCGACCTCGCGACCTCGAGCCCGCAGCCGTCGCCGCTGTTGCCCGGCGTGCCGACCGTCGCGCAGGCCGGCGTGAAAGCCTACGAGGTGGTGTCATGGAACGCGATCGCCGCGTCCAGCGGCACGCCGAAAGACATCATGGATGCGATGAACAAGGCCATGCACGAGGTGTTGGCGATGCCGGACGACAAGGCGAAGTTCGAAGCCGTCGGCGTCGAACCCCACGCCAGCACCCCGACGAACTGCCGCCCCGGCTTAAATCGGACATCAACAAATGGGACGCGGTCATCATTCCGAAAAAATAGTCGAGCGCGACTATTAATTGGCCTGGCCGCATGGCGACCTCGCCGTTTTTGCCCTGAAAATTGCCACCCTGCCTGTCGTTTAGGCGGAACCCTGCCCCCCCGCACGAAAAACCCCGGCTTTGCGCTGGCACGGACTTTGCTGATGTCAGTGTGAGTTGGTGGCTAGGGTTCCGGCCTTCGCTTTGGCGAATGTGTCAGGTCCGAGAGCTGCCGCCCGGGAGCATGAACAGCCCGGGTGCACGGCGGGATAAAAACCCGGGAGACCTCAGTGGCCGTGATTGGCAACGAGGTTCTTTAGCCAGTCCACGGTCACCAAACCGTAGAGGACTGCACTACGACAGCACACCGGAATTCCGCAACGTCGCGCCATCCTCGTTGGGCGCGCATTCGGCAACCGGCTTACCCGCAACGCAGGAGTTCGCGATGAACCGCAAAGGCGCCCTAAGCACGCTATTCGGCCTTGCCTTGTTTGCCATGACCGGCGTCAGCCCCAGTTCGGCGGCGCCGTTGACGATCGGATACAGCGACTGGCCCGGCTGGGTGGCCTTCCAGGTCGCCATCGACAAAGGCTGGTTCAAGCAGGCCGGCGTCGATGTAAACTTCCAGTGGTTCGACTACTCGGCCTCGATGGACGCTTTCGCGGCCGGCAAGATCGACGCCAACCTGATGACCAACGGCGACACGCTGGCAACCGGCGCCGGCGGCGGCAAGGGCATCATGATCATGCTCACCGACTATTCGAGCGGCAACGACATGATCGTCGGCAAGCCGGGCTTGAAGTCGCTCAAGGATCTCAAGGGCAAGAAGGTCGGTATCGAGGTCGGCGTGGTCGAGCATTTGTTGCTCGTGCATGGCCTCAAAGAGCTCAAGATGAGTGAGAAGGACGTGACTCTGGTAAACGCCAAGACCAACGAGACGCCGCAGGTGCTGGCCTCGGGCCAGGTCGACGCCATCGGCGCCTGGCAGCCGATCTCCGGCCAGGCGATGAAAGGTCTGCCCGGCTCGCGGCCGCTCTACACGTCGGCGAAAGCCCCCGGCCTGATCTACGACGTGCTGGCGGCAAGTCCGGCGAGCCTCGCCGCGCACAAGGATGATTACGCCAAGATCATCAAGGTGTGGGACAAGGTCGTGCACTACATCAACGACCCGAAGACGCAAGCCGACGCGGTCAAGATCATGAGCAAGCGCGTCGGCCTGACGCCGGCGGAATATCTGCCGCTGCTCAAGGGCACGCACCTGATCGACGTGGCCGAAGGCAAGAAGACGTTCAAGAAAGGCCCGGGGCTCGACTCGCTCTACGGTTCGACAAAGAACGCCGACGACTTCAACGTCGCCAACGCAGTCTACAAGACGGCGCAGGACGTCGACAGCTACATTGACCCGTCGCTGACTATCGCGGTCAAATAAACCCTGCGTGGGCGGACGGGAGTAGCCACGATGCGAAGCTGGTTTCAGGTCTTGAGACCGATTTCGCCGCGCGCCAGGCTCTTGCTCGGCGGCATGTCCTTCGTGCTGCCGGTCGTGATCTGGTGCATCGTGAGCTACGTCCCGGCCGTCTGGCACCCGCAGATGCTGATCACCGATCCGGGCTCGGCGGAGTATCTGCAGGCCGGCATGCACATGGACAAGCACGCCTTCGCCGATGCGGTGAAGGAGGCGGATGACGACCACAAGCCGCCGCCCAAGGGCGTGCCGTCCAACCCGATCTATCTGCCGGCGCCGCATGAAGTGGCGGCGGCATTCTATACGGCCTTCGTGACGCCACCGCCGACCCAGGACGGGCCTTGGCTGCACCAGAGCCTGTGGCACTCGATCCAGGTCATCTTCTGGGGCTTCGTCATCTCGTCGATCCTCGGCGTGCCGATCGGCATATTGTGCGGCACCTATGCCGGTTTCGCGCGGCTCAACGAGCCGTTCATCGAATTCTTCCGCTATCTGCCGGCGCCGGCCTTCGGCGCGCTGGCCGTCGCCATCCTCGGCATCTATGACGGGCCGAAGATCACCATCATCGTCATCGGCACGTTCTTTCAGCAGGTGCTGATCATCGCCAACACCACGCGCAAGCTCGACGTCGCGCTGGTCGAAGCGGCGCTCACGCTCGGCACCAAGAAACTGAAATTGTTGTCGCGGGTGGTGATCCCCGGCATCCTGCCCGACCTTTACCGCGACCAGCGCATTCTCCTCGGCTGGGCCTGGACTTATCTCATCGTCGCCGAACTGATCGGCACCTCGACCGGCATCACCTTCTTCATCACGCAGCAGGCGCGCTACCAGCACTTCGCCACCGTCTATGCGGCGATCATGATGATCGGCATTATCGGGCTCGGCACCGATATCGTGCTCGCCATCCTCGGCAAGCGGCTGTTCCCCTGGGACCGCACGCTGGACAAGAGCGCGTGACCGCCGTGAACAAATTCGTCGCCCCCAGCATGCTGCCGTCCCATCTCGACCAGTCGACCGCGGTGCGCGAGCGCTTCGCGCGGCTCAAGGCGCGCGACGTCATCCTCAAGGTGCAAGATCTCACCAAGGTGTTCGTCACCCCGAAGGGCTCGACGCTGGCGCTCGACAGGATAAGTTTCCAAACCCACCGCCGCGAATTCCTCTGCGTTGTCGGGCCGTCTGGTTGCGGCAAGTCGACGCTGGTGCGCATCCTCGCCGGGCTCGAGCAACACACCTCGGGCGACGTGCTGCTCGAAGGCAAGCCGGTGACGGAGCCCGGCAAAGACCGCGGCATGGTGTTCCAGGGCTACACGCTGTTCCCCTGGCTCACCGTGAAGAAGAACGTGATGTTTGGCCTCGAGGTCAACGGCAAGAGTAAATACGAAGCCGAGCAGCAGGCGCTGCAATGGCTGCAATTGATCGGTCTGGAAAAGTTCGCCGACAGCTATCCGCACCAGTTGTCCGGCGGCATGAAGCAGCGGGTGGCGATCGTGCGCGCGCTCGCCAACCAGCCGCGCATCCTGCTGATGGACGAACCGTTCGGCGCGCTCGACGCGCAGACGCGCGCCAAGATGCAGGCGCATCTCCTGGAAATCTGGCGCAAGATCGACATCACCATCGTCTTCATCACCCACGATCTCGACGAGGCGATCTTCCTCGCCGACCGCATCCTGGTGCTGTCGGTGCATCCCGGCCAGGTGCAGGAGCTGATCGAGGTGCCGGTGCCGCATCCGCGGTCGACCGCGCAATTCATCTCGAGGGAGTTCCTCGCCACCAAGGCGCGGCTGGAAGAACTGATCCACAAGGGCTCGGCGCACGACGACGAAGAGGACGAGGGCACCTATCAGATGGTCGCGCGTCTCACCGACGTCGGCGACAGCGTCGACTAGCCATGTTGTGGGCGGAACGCACCTGGGCCGAATTGCCCGACGATCTTGCTGCCGCGGCGCGGGCTGTCATCCTGCCGGTCGGCGCGACCGAGCAGCACGGTCCGCATCTTGGCTGTGGCATGGACACGGTGCTGGCCGACCGGTTGTGCGCGGCCGTGGCCGAGCGCACGCAGGTGCCCATGCTGCCGGCGCTGCCTTATGGCTGCTCGCTCGGCCACAGCCGCCGCTGGCCGGGCACCATCACGCTGCAGCCGGCGACGCTGACCGCGCTGGTCAAGGAGATCGGCGCCAGCGCCTACCACTCCGGCGCGCGGCGGCTGTTCATCGTCAACACGCACGTCACCAACGCCGCGCCATTGCGCTGCGCGCTAGAGATGTTGCGCGCCGAATTCGATGACCTGATGGTGGCGCTGTTCAATTCGGCGGACTTAAGCCCGCGCGTGCACGAATTCCATTTTGCCGATGCCACCGATTGGCACGCCAACGACGCCGAGACGTCACTGATGCTGGCGATTGCGCCGGCGATGGTGCGCGCCGAATTGGCCACCAGCGCCGACGACGCCGACCGCACGCGCGGGCTGGTCTTTGCCCATCCGGTCAATCGCACCAGCCAGAATGGCGTCACCGGAACGCCAAGCCGCGCCACCGCCGCCAAGGGGCGGACCTGGTTCGACTGGATGGTCGAGGATCTGAGCGGGCTGGTCGCGCGGGGCTTACGCGAGACGCCGCCGCTGGCGCAGTCCTATTTCGAATTAACCGTGTAACCGAGAGAGAGAGAATGCTGTCACCACAGGCTTTAAGCGACAAGATCAAGCAGACGCAGGATGAGCTGCGCGCCAAGGGCGTGAAGTATTGCATCGGCGCCTATGTCGATATCCACGGCGTGCCGAAGGCGAAGGTGGTGCCGCTCGACCATCTTGAGCACATGGCGCATGGATCGGAGCTGTACACCGGCTACGCGCTCGACGGGCTGGGGCAGGCGCCGAACGACGACGAGATCGCCTCGGTGCCCGATCTCGATCACGTGATCCAGTTGCCGTGGGAGCCCAAGCTTGCCTGGATGCCGGCCGACAACACCTTCCGCGGCGAGCCTTATCCGCTCAACACCCGTGTCGCCCTGAAGAACCAGCTTGCCAAGGCGGCGGAGCTCGGCTTCGGCTTCAATCTTGGCATCGAGTGCGAGATTTTCGTGCTCAAACAGAACGCCGACGGCACGCTGGCCGTGCCCAATCCCGACGACAAGCTCACCAAGTCCTGTTACGACCTGCGGCCGTTTCTCGACAATTTCAAATGGCTCGACAAGGTTGCCACCTGCATCAACGAGCTCGGCTGGGACCTTTATTCGTTCGACCACGAGGACGCCAACGGCCAATACGAATTCGACTTCAAATACGCCGACGCACTGACCATGTGCGACCGGCTGATCTTCTTCCGCCATATGACCAAGCATTACGCCAAGGAAGAGGGCCTCTTGGCGACCATGATGCCCAAGCCATTCGCCGACAAGACCGGCTGCGGCGCGCATTTCAACATGTCGCTCTGCGATCTCGCTGGTGGCGATAATGTGTTCAAGTGCGATCCGAAGGGTGATCGGCGCGGACTGGGCCTGACCGAGACCGGCTATCATTTCATCGGCGGCATTTTGAAGCACGGCCGCGCGCTGTGCGCCGCCTTCGCACCGACGGTCAACAGTTACAAACGTCTCGTGCGTCAGGGGGCGATGAGCTACTTCACCTGGGCGCCGGTATTCAATTCATACGGCTCGAACAACCGCACGAATTCGGTGCGTGTGCCCATGGGCGGCAGCCGCTGTAAATCGCGGAACGCCGACGGCGCGGTCAATCCTTATCTCGCGGCGACGCTTGCGCTCGCCGCCGGCCTCGACGGCGTCCGCAACAAAATCGACCCGGGCGAGCCGAACGAGGACAACCTCTACACGATTTCCGACGCCGAGCGACGCACCCGCGGCATCGACTTCCTGCCGCAAACCTTACAGGAGGCGGTCTTAGCCTTCGCCGCCGACCCGCTGATGGAAGAAGCGCTTGGCAAGGAGCTACGCGACGAGTTCATCAAGTACAAGACCATGGAGTGGGAGAGCTATCACCTGACCGTCAGCCAATGGGAAGTGGAACGCTACAGCCATCTGTTCTAAGAAGCGGTCATTCGTTCATCGCCGGGCAACGACAAAAAGGAGATCATCGATGCGACATCCATTCACGCGCGTCTCGCGCAAGGCCGGGTTGTTTCCCGTGCCCGAACGCGCACACCGCCATCATCCCGATTTCGACAAGATGGCCACCCAAGGCTGGAAGTCGCTCGACGCGGAGGGCAAATTATCCGAGGCCGGCTGGCGCAAGGAGCAGCAATGGGCGCTCGACATGGGGCTGCCCGGCGCCGACAGCCTGACCGACAAATCAATCCCGACGTTTTCGCGCGGCGAGCTGCCGCATTTCGCCGGCATCAACACGTTTCTCAAGGCGCCTTACGTCGAGAACGTGCGCGACGTGTCAAAATACGACGCCGCGGTGCTCGGCATCCCTTTCAATTCTGGTACCACCTATCGGCCGGGCACACGCTTTGGGCCGCAGGGCATTCGCCGCATCTCGGCGCTCTACACGCCCTACAACTATGAGCTTGGTGTCGACCTGCGCGAACAGATGACACTGTGCGACGCCGGCGACGTGTTCACCATCCCCGGCAATTTGGAAAAGAGCTTCGACCAGATTTCGCGCGGCGTCGCGCATGTGTTTTCCTCCGGCGCGCTGCCGTTGATGCTGGGCGGGGATCACTCCATTGGATTTCCGTGCGTGCGCGGCATCGCGCAGTGCACGTCGAAACGGATCGGCATTATCCACTTCGACCGCCACATCGATATCCAGGAGAAGGATCTTGACGAGCGCATGCACACCACGCCGTGGTTTTGGGCGACCAACCTGCCGAACGTTAAGCCGACCAATCTGGTGCAACTCGGCATTGGCGGCTGGCAGGTGCCGCGCGCCGGCGTGCAGGAAGCGCGCAAGCGTAGCACTAACGTGCTGACCATCGCCGACATCGAGAAGATCGGCCTCGACAAGACCGCCGAGATTGCGCTCGAACTGGCCTGGAAGGACGCCGATGCGGTTTACATTTCATTCGATGTCAACTCGATCGATTGCGGTTTTGTGCCAGGCACCGGCTGGCCAGAGCCAGGCGGCTTCCTGCCGCGCGAGGCGCTCAAGCTCCTGGGCCTGGTCGCCGCTGAAGGTCTGTGCGGGCTGGAGGTGGTTGAGGTGTCGCCGCCCTATGACACATCCGACATTACGGCCTTGGTCGGCGTGCGCGTGGTCGTCGAGGCGCTCGGCTCGATGGTGGCGCACGGCAAGCTCGGCAGCCACAAGAAGCTGATCGACAAGCCGGTTGCGTACTAGGGAGGGAACGATGCATCAGGGTCACGACCACGATTATCACCATCACGGCAATGGCGCGGGCGTCGGGCATAATCACGCGCAGCCGGTGCTCGGAACGGTGCAATGGCAAACGCCGCATCTGCCGCACGGTCACGAGCATGAGAACGACCCCGGCGAGCCGGATCTCGATCTAGTCGAGATGGCCTTTGTCGAGGGCTTCGCGACGGCCAAGGACCCGGCGAGCTTCCTGCGGCTGGCGCGCATTCCATTCGAGGCGGTTGATGCGACCGGCGTCAAGCTGGTCATGCTACGGGTCGAGAGCGACGCGGTCACCGATGTCGGCGCGCTGATGCCGCAGCTCGGCGGCGGCGCGCTGCGCTATGACCCGCTGCCGGCGCGCATGGTGACGCACCGGCGGCGCCTCCGCTTCGTTTATTTCGACGGCAACGCGCCGCGGGTGCTCACGTTGGGCGAGGTGAGGGGGCTGAAGGAATAACGCGCCGGCGCGGCGTTTCTGGCCGACAATCGCCGCGGCGATCACGGCGAAGCATCCTGGTGATCGCGTGCGACGCTTGCGGCACGGTGGTCGATCTCAACTCCCTTCAGATTTTGAGCATGACAATGACTTGCCATGTCCCGTTTTTCTTGGCGCTTTCGGGGGACAAGCAGACCATTGGCGGCCAAGGAAAAATCGTCGCGCGTACGCGCGCAGCCATTGTTCCAATTTGAGTCGAGTCGCGTACCTGCAGACACAACGTGCACGCCTGCGCAGCGCTACGATCGCGGAGTTCTTTATCGCACCCAGTGAGGACTACCTCCGAGAAGATGGGTTATCGGAAGTGATATTGAAGCTGGAATGCGGTTAGAGTGCACGTGTGCGCGCAAAAACTTTAATTAATTTGACGGTTCAATTGACTTTGATCAAGGCGGCAAATTTACGATCGCCATCGCTAGTGATGGCGCGTTGATGTTGCGCCGGAAGATCGGTTGACAGTTTCGAAATCTGCACCCTAGTCCAATCGCGAATTAAAAAGCCTCACTTTACCGGGATGGAAAGCTCATGGCGAAGCCGCGCAAAATCATCATCACCTGTGCCGTAACTGGCTCGATCCACACACCCTCGATGTCGCCGCATCTGCCGGTGACCCCGCAGGAAATCGCCGACGCCGCTATCGGCGCCGCCGAGGCCGGCGCAGCCGTTGTGCACCTTCATGCGCGCAATCCGCAGGACGGCCGTCCCGACCAGACGCCGGAGGCCTTTGCCCCGTTTCTCAAAGTGATCAAGCAGCGCTCCGGCGTCGTGGTGAACATCACCACCGGCGGAGCGCCGACTATGTCGATCGAGGAGCGCGTCAAGCCGGCCGCGACCTTCAAGCCAGAAGTCGCCTCGCTCAACATGGGCACGATGAATTTCGGGCTCTACCCGATGATCCCGCGCTACAAGGGCAAGTTCAAATACGATTGGGAGGAACCGTATCTCGAGGGTTCGCGCAAGGGCATGTTCAAGAACACCTTCGCCGACATCGAATACATCCTCACCACCTGCGCGCAGAACAGCACGCGCTTCGAGATCGAGTGCTACGACATCGGCCATCTCTACACGCTGCGCCATTTCCTTGACCGCGGCGTGGTCAAGCCGCCGCTGTTTGTGCAGTCGGTGTTCGGCATTCTCGGCGGCATCGGGGCGCATCCGGAAGACGTCATCATGATGAAGCGCACTGCTGATCGCCTGCTCGGCGACAACTATCACTGGTCGGTGCTCGGCGCCGGCGCCAACCAGATGCGGGTCGCCGCCATGGCGGCCTCCATGGGCGGCAATGTGCGCGTCGGCATGGAGGATTCGCTCTGGCTCGGCGCCGGCAAGCTTGCCGAATCGAACGCCCAGCAGGTGACGACCGTGCGCAAAATCCTGGAGGGAATGGGCCTGGAGATCGCCTCGCCCGACGACGCGCGCGAGATTCTTTCGCTTAAGGGCGGCGATAAGGTGAATTTCTGATCTGTTGCCCCGCACATAGCCGCAACTCGGCTAGGCTAAAAGGTAAAGTTGACGCTGGTCAAAGACGCGTGCTCGCGCGGCTTGATATTTTGGCCATCTCAACGCCATTTTGCAATGCGAGAGAAAACCCATGGACATTAAAGTCGGGCTCGAATCCATCGCCGAAGCGAGCAAGAAGCTTTCAAATTGGGGGCGCTGGGGTGCGGACGATCAAATCGGCACGCTCAATTTTGTGACGCCGCAGGACATCGTCGATGCGACCAAGCTGGTGCGCAAGGGAAAGACGTTTTCACTCGGCATCCCGCTCGACAGCAGCGGGCCGCAAACCGGATTGTTCGGCCGCCGCTTCAATCCCATCCATATGATGCTGCACAGCGGCGCGGATGGCATCGCGCTCAAGTACGAAGGGACGAGCACGGCCAGCTACGCCGATGACGTCCTGATGTTGTGCGTGCAAGGCGCAACACATTGGGATTCGCTCGGCCACGTCTTCTACAAGAACAAGATGTATAATGGCTACGACGCTGCACTGGCGAACAGCTTGGGCATCCAGAAGAACGGTATTCAGCACACCCGGAACAAAATGATCGGGCGCGGCGTACTGCTCGATGTCGCGCGCTTCAAGGGCGTAGACGTGCTGCCCGACGGCTATGGAATCTCCAACGCGGAGCTTGACGCCTGCGCCAAGACACAAGGTGTGCAAATCCGGCGCGCGGATTTCGTCATTATCCGAACCGGTCAAATGGAAGCCTGCCGCAAGGCGGGACAGTGGGGTGGTTATGCTGGCGGCGACGGGCCCGGAGTCAAGTTCGAGAACTGCTATTGGTGCCATGAAAAAGAGATCGCGGCCATCTGTTCGGACACCTGGGGCGTCGAGGTGCGTCCGAACGAGACAAACGAGGCCCAGCAGCCGTGGCATTGGGTGGTGATACCCGCCATGGGACTGACGATGGGCGAAATCTTCGATCTGAAGGAGCTCGCGGAGGACTGCGCGGCCGACGGCATCTATGAGTTTCTCTTTACCGCGCCGCCGCTGATTATTACCGGCGGCTCGGGCTCGCCAATCAATCCGCAAGCGGTCAAATGAGCGGGAGTGGTCAGCGCGTCCATCGCAGTACCACTTTGCCGAACCGCCCCTCGCGCTGCGCATGCGCCAGTGCTTCGGTGAGCCGTTCGATCGGATAGCTGGCCTCGACGGGCACCTGCAGTGTCTTCGCTTGCAGCATGACGACGAGGCGGCCGAACAAGGACTTAATCGCAGCGGGACTGGCACTCGCAAACCAGCGTGAATACCAGAAGCCCTTCAGGCTGATATCGCGAAATACGATGTCAGCGGCGTCCACTTCGCACGGCTTGCCCGAGAGCAGACCGTAATTGACGACGGTACCGCCATCGGCGAGACAGCTTGCCAATCGCCGTGTGGCATCGCCGGCAATCGCATCGATACCGAGCTTAATCAGCCCACCATTGGTCGCCTCGGTCACCCGCGCGCGCAGGTCGGGACCATCGACCAGCGTTATGTCGGCGCCGAACGCGGCAAGATGGTCGACCATCAGCGGGCGCCGCACGATATTGACGGTTCGCAGGCCCATTACCTTCGCGATCTGAATCAAACTCACGCCAACTGAGGAGTTCGCGGCGTTCTGGATCACCCAATCGCCGGGTCGCAGATTGCCGAAGCTCTCCAACATAAGCAGTGCCGTCGGTGGGTTCGCGGCGAGAAGCGCGAACTCAATGGGGTCTGCGTCCGGCAATGGAACGAGCTGCGCGGCAGGCCAGACGAAGCGGTCGCACCAGCCACGACGCTGCGTATTCATCACAATCACCCGGTCGCGGACCTTAAGATGATGCACATCGGATCCCAACCGCACGATGCGGCCAAGGACACCCGCGCCAGCGAAGGCGGGCAGGGACGCCACCTGGGCGTACCGGCCCTCGAAATGCAACAGGTCGGATGGGTTAATGGGCGCGACTTCGACCTCGATAAGCACCGCTCCCGATCCGGGCGGCGCCGGCTCGGGAACTTCAACGAGCTCGGCTACCTGCGATGCAGGACCAAATCGCGAAAACCGCACAGCCCTCATCCGATCAGCCTTTCATTCAGAAAACCGCCCGAGATATGCTCGCAGTCAGCGACTGCGAACAAGTCCCGGGCGGGTTTTATAGCTACGGCCGATCTCAATCGGCAGTCGATCAGCGATGCGTGGCGTCGAACGGGGTCCTCACGTTTCCTGATTTCAATTCAGGCGGGTAGATGATCACCTGCTTGCCAGCTTGTTTGAATTGTTCGACATCCGAACCGACGATGTTCTGATATTGTACCAGCAGAATGCGCGGCTTCGCCCATTCGCCTTCCGGCGAGAAGCGGATTTCGCCGACGACAGTCTTGAATGTCGACTTGTGTATGTACTCGGCGAGTTTACCGTCGTCGATGCTGTTGGTCGCTTTGATCGCCTGCTCGAGGATCTGCATTTCCGCGTAGGCAAACGGCGGAATATAAATGCCGAGCGGGTCGACGCCGGCGGCCTTGGCCCGCTCGCGGTAGCGTACAAGTAATTGCTCGATGCCAGGGAATTTCATCGTCGGTTCGGGCACGTACAAATCGTAGCTGACGACGTTATTCAACATCGTATTGAGCTGTTGCTTGAACGTGGCGAATTGCAGTCCGATCGTTCCGCCGCCGAACAGCTGGGCCTTGATGCCGACGTCGTACGCGGCACGGACCAAACCGGCAGAGTCGGGCGGGTAGGACGCCAGGAATATGAGATCGGGGCTTGCAGCTTTGATCGGCCGCATGATGGAGGCAAAGTCGACGGTATTCGATGGATAAGTCCGATCGTAAACAATCTTCATCCCGTACTTCTTGGCGTTGATGCGGGCGCCTTCCAACGCCAGCTGCGAATACTCCGCATCGGCGCCGGTGAGAGCGATTGTCTTCGGCTTTGGAGTCAGTGCGCTGGCGACTTCGTAGAATCCGCGCGAGATCTCGGTTTTGGCCGTGGGTCCGTTCGGTTGCAGTTGGAAATAACGGTCATATTTGAATTGATCGTTCAAGGCTAAGGCGAACAGCGACAAGAACAGTTTCTTGTGCTGGATCACGGTAGGCATCGCCGCGGCGGTCGGCACCGTCGCATAGCCCGAGATCACCAAGTCGACCTTGTCGATGTCGAGCAGCTTGGAATAGATGGCGGGCACCGTCGCGGGGCTGCTCTGGTCATCATAATAGACCAACTCCACTTTACGGCCGAGCAGCCCGCCTTTTGCATTCATCTCCTCGGCCCAGATTTGATAGGTCAAGAGTGCCGCCTTGCCGCCGCCGGCGAGGCCGCCGCTCAACGCCATGCTAAATCCGATTTTGATCGGCGGCTGACCGGTCTGCGCAAGCACCGGAAATGTAGAACTCAGCAGCGCTGAGCCTATCAAGGCAGTCAATTCGCGTCTGGTGATTCCGCTCATATTTGTATTCCTCCATAGATCGATGGCTTTGCAGTTGGCCTTGGCGCAACCGTTGGGCGGATGCGTTTTTATTTGACGAGGGTGGTGCACTGTCTTGAATGTCTGGACCGCCGTTTGCTCACGCAGCCGTCGAGAATGGCTCGCGTGATCGCGCTGAAGCCGCGACATTCCTCCACGCGCATCATCGAACAACGCACAGCGAAGCACGCTTGACTTAAATCAAAGGTTTTCTGCTTCGAGCATGATTTTTCGTTCGGTAATCGGTTATAATAAGTCTGTTGCGCGACTCGCCCGCGGCTTTCGAGGAGGCTCGGCGGCTAGTTCTCGCGGGAGGGTACGGCGTGTGGAAGAAACGCAACGCGATCACTGAGTACATCGTGGACCGAACGCCTGATATCTTTGCGCTATCGTCGCACCTGCCAAAAAATTTGATCGATCCGGCCGCTGATCAGTGGAACGGAGACGGCTGATGGAGTTCAGCTGGGATCTCGTTATCAACGCCATCGTTACCGGCATCGTCTTGGGCGGGTTCTACGCATCAGTGGCGATCGGCGTGACCATTGCCTTCGGGATGCTCGATATAGTCAACATCGCACACCCCGCTTTCATGATTGCCGGCGCGTATCTTGCGTTTTGGGGTGGGGAAGAGTTTGGCTTCGACCCGTTCGTCTCAATGGCCGTCTTCGCGCCCTGCGGGTATCTTTTCGGGCGGGCGTTCTACCGGGCCTATCATTTTTTTTTCGAGCGCCGCGGTGACGAGTCACTTCAAGGGCTTGCCTTCTTTTTCGGTATTCTCTTCATCGTTGAGATCGGCGTCGTTCTGATATTCGGAGTGGATTATCGCTCCATTAGCGAGCCCTATCTCGAATCCACGATCAGCGTCGGATTTGTCTCGGTTCCTTGGCGGATGCTGGTGCCGTTTCTTGTTGGTGTCGGCATGCTCGGCAGCATCAATCTTTACCTCTCGCGCACCTTCACCGGACGAACAATCTTGGCCGTTTCGCAAGACGTCGAAGCGCTGCGGCTGGTCGGCGCCAATCCAATCCACGCGAAGGAAGTGGCATTCGGCATCGCCGTTGCGACCGCCATCATTGCCGGCGTTCTACTCATCATCATTCAGCCGGTCGAACCGTCGATCACGCGCGAATATATCGGGCGCGCGTTTGCAATCTGCGTTCTCGGCGGCATCGCGAGCATTCCAGGCACTCTGGTTGCTTCTCTGATACTTGGTGTAGCAGAAGCCCTGACGACAACGTTTTATGGCCCGTCATGGTCGCCCGCCGTATCGTTCGGCCTTCTGCTGCTCACGCTCATCTTTCGGCCTGCTGGGATATTTGGACGATGAGCAATCAAGCCGGATTAGTGGCTGCGTCACATAAATCGCTGACGGTTCCCGCTCATTCTCGGTCCGGCGTTGCGATCTTGTCGATCGGCGTCGCCTTGATCGCGGCAACGATGTTGTTCGGCTCCCACATCGGCGAATACTATTACCTCGCGACATACACGATCCTGCAATTCATTATTCTTGGCACGGCGTGGAACATCCTCGGGGGCTACGGCGGCTACGTCAATTTCGGTACGGCCGGCTTCTTCGCGATCGGCTGCTACACTACGATCGTTCTCAACAAGATTTTTCCGATGCCGCTATTGTTTGAGATGTTCGTGGCGGCGGTCGCCGCCGGGCTAATCGGATTAGGGACGGGATATTTGACGTTGCGTCTACGCGGCGTCTTCTTTTCGATTGCAACGCTGGCGCTCGCCATCGTCCTGCAAACGCTCATCGTCAACTGGAGTTTCGTCGGCGGCGCGCGCGGCGTCTACGTCATAAGGCCGGCAGTCTCGGGCGTCTTTACTTCATACGTTCAGTTCTTGGTCGTGCTCATGGTCGGGCTGGCGACGTTCGCCATATTCGTGGCTTGGGCAGTTGAAAAATCGTGGATCGGCATAGGGCTCGCAGCGATTAGGGACGACGAGGCAGCTGCGGAAACGTCCGGCGTGCCGAGCCTTCGCCTCAAGCTGATTGCAACGACGATGAGCGGCGCCTTGATGGGCATGGCCGGTGCACCGTTCCCCTATTACGTCACCTATGTCGACCCGGCCACTGCCTTCGGTCTGGCGATCGCGGTGAATTCCATCGCCATGCCGTTGGTTGGCGGTACCGCCACCTGGTGGGGGCCGGTCGTTGGCGCAATCCTCCTCGGATCGGCGCAACAGATATTGACGGTCACGATTTCGTCGGCGGCCAATCTGTTCATCGTCGGAATCTTGCTCGTTGTCTTCTTGACTGTTGCCCCTAGAGGGGTGGTCGGCATCGTTCGCGGCTGGAAGCGGGGACACCGATGATCCCGGCCATCTTAGAGGCGACCGGCATCACCAAGCGGTTCGACGGCTTCGCTGCACTCACTACTATCGACTTCAGGCTGTTGAAGGGGGAACGCGTCGGCCTCATCGGCCCAAACGGATCCGGCAAAAGCACGTTCGTGAATTGCCTCACCGGAATCCTGGCGCCCGATGAGGGGGCCATAACGTTTGACACTCACGATATCACCAAAACGCCGGCATGGCTCAGGGCCAGGCGTGGTCTGGCGCGGACCTATCAGATCCCACGGCCATTCCGAGGAATGAGCGTTCGAGGAAATATCGAGGTGCCGTTGCGCTTTGCGGTCGGCCATACGTCGGCGCGCACCATCACCGAAGCGGCGCAGGTGATCCTCGAGCAGGTCGGACTTGGCGATAAAGCCGAGTTCAGTCCGAAAGGCTTGACGCAGGTTGAATTGCGCAAGCTCGAGCTCGGCCGGGCGCTCGCCGCGCAGCCAAAGGTGCTGATTGCCGACGAAGTCATGGCAGGCCTCTCCGAAAGCGAAGTCGACGAGATCCTCGGTCTTTTGAACCGGCTAAATGCGGAAGGAATTTCGATTCTGCTGATTGAGCACATCATGCGGGCCGTCATGCTGTTCTCACAGCGGATCGTGGTGATCGTCGCCGGCTGCAAAATTGCCGATGGGCTTCCCGACGATGTCATGAAGCAGGAAGAAGTCGAAAGGGCTTATCTTGGCGAATAGTATTGCCATCGAGGGGCTGCATGCCGGTTACGGTGAGGTTCGCGTGCTCTCCGGCATCAGCATGACTGTGCAAGGCGGGGAGACGGTCGTCCTGCTCGGCACCAATGGGAATGGTAAGAGTACGCTGATCAAATGCATCATGGGGCAGGTTCGACCAACTGCCGGTCGTATAGCAGCAACTATCGACGGAACAACTTACGATTTGACCTCGCGCAGCACAGAGGACATCGTCGGGATTGGTATTTCGCTGGTCCCGGAGGGGCGCCGTCTGTTTCCCAAGTTGACGGTGGAGGAAAATCTTCTGCTCGGCGCTTTCCGCGAATTTGCCCGCACCCGCATTTCCGACAGCTTGAATTTTTGTTTCGAGACGTTTCCGCGCCTCAAGGAAAGACGTCGTCAACTTGCGGGCAGTATGAGTGGCGGTGAGCAGCAAATGCTGGCGATTGCACGCGCTTTGATGGCGTTGCCGAAGATATTGCTTGTCGATGAGCCGTCAGTTGGATTGGCTCCGATACTGGTTTCAAAGACGATCGAAACGATCGCGAATCTTAAACGACAGCTTGGTCTAACTGTCCTTATGGCGGAGCAGAACTTCCGGCAGGCAATCCGAATCGCCGACCGAGGTTATGTGCTTGTGCACGGACAAATCGTACTTTCGGCCGACGATCCACAGGAGCTTCGGCAAAACGAACTCGTCCGCCGGTATTATCTAGGCGTCGGGTAACGCAGTAGGATTGTGTATCGCGATGTCCGCCGTTTAGTGGAGTTCGTGCATTCTTACGCCAGGGGGAACTCAGAGCAAGCGGTTCCCGGCGTGATTGCGAAATAGCTCGGCATCGCGGACGTAACCACGCAACGTGTCGATGCTCTTATGGCGGCTGACATCCATCATCTCACCATATGACGGGAATACGCTCTACGGACCACGCTTGGTGCGAGTGAGCCAAAGCGACTACGACGCTGCCATTTCACGCCTAAAGGATCGCAAATAGGCGCGCTGCCGCAAGCCTTTCTGTCGGATCCATCAATTCAGCAGTTCAGAGAGGAGGACAGCAAGGTACTTGGCCAAAGTTCGCCATATACTGCAGGTCCTTGAGATGGCGGAGACCGTCGCCGTCGGCGAGCATGCCGGGCTTCTTCGCGTGCTGGACTGCCAGCACCGTCAGGCGTCCGCTGGTTCTGGCCATTTCAGCTACCCACGTTTCTACCCATTAAAGTTTCAAAATTTCACTTCAAGCGAGCGATTGTGGGATTCGAACTTTCCTACCCACAACTCTACCCACGCCATTGTGGGTAGCTTTGTGGGTACTGTAGCGGATATACGGGCGAACGCGGCCAAGAGTCCGGGATCAAAAAGTCACTGATTTTATTTGGGATAATGGACGTCGGCGAACATCTGCGAACAGATGTTGGCGGAAGGGGTGAGATTCGAACTCACGGTACCCTTGCGGGTACGCCGGTTTTCAAGACCGGTGCCTTAAACCACTCGGCCACCCTTCCGTCACAGACGTCCGTTACGCGTATTCCAATGGTCGATGAGCTTCGCCCTTGCAAGCGGGTCGGCCTTTGGGTATCCGGTTGCGGTAGCGGTGGGGCAAATGTGGCAGTGGAACCAAGTATTTACCACCCCACGCGCCGGAGGTTCCCGAAACGGGTACCGTAGGGTAGACTGACTGCTTCGCATCGGGGACCTCGGGGTAGCATGGGCGGATTCGGGGGCAAGAGCGGGATTTGCCTGATTGCGCGCCTCGTTGGGCTCGCCTTTGGTTGCCTGGCACTTGCCAATTGCTCGGGCGGCCTGTCCGGCAAACTGGATCCCCGCTACGGTGTCACCGCCAGCGAGCGGATCATCGAGCCGGGTCAGCCGGTACCCAAGGGTGGCGGCGTTTACCGGGTCGGCAAGCCTTATGTCGTGGCGGGCCGCGAATATGTGCCGCAGGAAGACGTGAATTACAGCGCGGTTGGCTTGGCCTCCTGGTACGGCGACGATTTCCACGGCCGCTATACCGCCAACGGCGAAATCTTCGACATGAATTCGATCTCGGCGGCGCATCCGACCATGCCGCTGCCGTCCTATGCGCGTGTCACCAATCTCGCCAACCACCGCTCGATCATTGTCCGCGTCAACGACCGCGGGCCTTATGTCGCGAATCGCGTGATCGATCTGTCGGTGCGGACCGCGAAGCTTCTGGGCTTCTACGGCAACGGCCTGGCCAAGGTGAAAGTCGAATATGTCGGGCGCGCACCGCTCGCAGGTTCCGACGACCGCAAGCTCGAGGCGACCTTGCGCGAGCCGGGTATGGCTGCGCCGGCGGTCCAGGTGGCCTCCAACAAGGGCTATGCGCCAACCTATTTCGACAGCCGGCCTCTGACGCGAATGTCGGCCGAAGTCCCGGCGCCGCCCGAAAGGCCCTATCGGCTGGGCGAGGGCGCGCGCGACGTCCCGGCAGTGCCGACGCATACCGTCGAGGTTGCCGCCGCTCATCCACAGGCCGCGCCGCCCTTCGCGCAAGCAGAGCGTGCTGCGGCCGAACCGGAGGTTTCGGCAGTTTCCGCCTATGCCCCGGTGGGCTATGATGGCCGGGCGGGATTCCTCAGCGGCCGCGGCCTTTACTGAGCCACAGATTTTCGTCTAATCCCGCCGATCGAGTCATGGTACGCGGCCGTCCGCGTGGCGGTAGCGAATTTCGACGATGACCCTTCAGCATAGCGGATTTGGACGGCTTATGGCTGCGGCGGTGCTGTTTGCCGCCTTGGGCGCGTTTGCTCACGCCGCACCCAAGCACGACGTGAAGCCGGCCAAGTCTGTGGTGGTCGCGCCGAAAAAAGAGGCGCCCAAGAAGGACGAAGCGGGCATCATCGCGCCGCATGCTATCCTAGTCGATGCGGCGAATGGCGGTGTGCTGTACGAGCGCGACCCCGACAAGCTCATATTCCCGGCCAGCTTGGCCAAGCTGATGACCGCCGAATACGTGTTTCACGAGCTTAAAGAGGGGCGCATCAAGCTCACCGACGAATATCCGGTGAGCGAAAACGCCTGGCGCAAAGGCGGCGCACCCTCGCACGGCTCCACCATGTTCGCAGCGATCCACAGCAAGATTCCAGTGGACGATCTGCTGCACGGCATGATCATCCAATCCGCCAACGACGCCTGCATCGTACTGGCAGAGGGCCTCGCCGGCACAGAAAATGAGTTTGCCGAGAAGCTGACCCAGCGCGCGCGCGAGATCGGCCTCGCCAAATCGGTGTTCAGAAATTCCAACGGACTGCCGGATCCGAACGAATTCGTCACCACGCGCGAACTCGCGATGCTCGCGCGCCATATCATTGTCGACTATCCGGAGTACTATAGCATCTTCGGCCAGCCTGATTTCACCTGGAATAAAATCCGCCAGCCTAACCGCAATCCGCTGCTCGGCTTGGTTACCGGCGCCGACGGCTTGAAGACCGGCTTCACCAAAGAGGCTGGCTATGGCTTGGTGGGATCGGCGGTGCAGGACCGTGTGCGGCTGATCGTCGTGGTCAACGGCGAGAAGAGCGCCAAAGAGCGCGCCGATGAAGGCAAGAAGCTGTTGGAATGGGGTTTCCGTAATTTCGAGGACCGCAATTTATTCGCCGCTGGACAGATCGTGGGCTACGCCAAGGTCTATGGCGGCGCCAGCGGTTCGGTGCCGGTACAGACCCCGGGGCTGGTGAAATTGATGGTGCCGAAAGCCGGCGGCGAAAAGCTGATTGCGCGGATTGCCTACCAAGGCCCGGTGCCGGCACCGATCACGCAAGGCCAGCCGATTGGACTCCTCAAGGTCTGGCGCGACGACAAACTGGTCTTGCAGGTGCCACTGAAAGCGGCCGAGAGCGTGGCCAAAGGCACTATGCCCCAGCGCGCCATCGATGCCGTGGCCGAATTGGTGATCGCGCTGTTCCGCGCCGGAGCCGAGCGGCTATAATCGTATTTTCACCGCCCAGACAGGACGAGATGCGCGGACGTTTCATCACCTTCGAAGGCGGCGAAGGCAGCGGTAAGTCCACCCATGCGCGCCTGTTGGCCGACCGCCTCAATGTCCTAGGCATTGAGGCGGCGCTCACGCGTGAGCCCGGCGGTTCGCCCGGCGCCGAAATTATTCGCCATATTCTGCTGTCCGGCGTCGCCAAGCCGCTCGGAGCGGAAACCGAGGCGATCTTGTTCGCTGCCGCGCGCGACGACCACGTGCGCACCACCATCCGGCCCGCACTGGTGGCGGGGAAATGGGTGATCTGCGACCGTTTCATCGATTCCACCCGCGTCTATCAGGGCGTGCTCGGCAAAGTGGACCCCAAGCTGATCCGTAGCCTCGAACGCGTGACTGTCGGCGCCGCAATGCCAGATCTCACTTTCTTGCTCGACGTCCCGGTCACCATCGGACTCGCGCGTGCGAAGCGGCGCCGCGGCACGGGGGCGACTGACCGTTTCGAGGCGGAATCGATCGAGTTTCATGAGGAGTTGCGGCGCGCCTATCTGGCGCTCGCCGAACAGGAACCGAAACGCTGCATCGTCATCGACGGCCGCGCGCCGCGCGACGTGGTCTCGGAACGCATCTGGGCCACGGTCGAGCAACGTCTGCATCCGAATCTCCATCAGATCGCGGTGGAGACGACTACACCGTGAGCAATGACAAGGCCGAAAGCGACGTCCGCCAACCGCGCGAAACCGGCGCGCTGTTCGGACACGGCGAGGCCGAGCGAGCGCTGCTCGAGGCTTACAATGGCGGCCGCATTCCCCATGCATGGCTGATCGGCGGGCCTCCGGGTATTGGCAAGGCGACGTTGGCCTATCGATTGGCTCGCTTCGTGCTTGCGCATCCCGACCCGCGCCTGCCGGCGGTCCAGAGGACAGCTTCACTGGCGGTCGATGCGGACAATCCAGTCGCCCGCCGCATCGCGGCGCAGGCGCAAGGCGACTTGCTGGTACTCGAGCGCGTGCTCAACGAGCAAACTGGAAAACTCTATACCGTGATCCGCGTCGACGACGTGCGCAAAGCCGTGCCGTTCTTCGGCTCGACCGCGGGCGAGGGCGGCTGGCGCATCGCTATCGTGGACGCGGTCGACGATTTGCAGCGTGAGGGTGCCAACGCGCTGTTGAAGGTGCTCGAGGAGCCGCCGCCGCGCACGCTTTTGCTGCTAGTGAGTCACGCGCCGGGACGCGAATTGCCGACCATTCGCTCGCGCTGCCGACGTTTGCTGCTCCGTCCGCTCGACGAAGTTGACGTCGTGCGCGCAGTCGCCGCGGCGACCGGCCGCAATGCGGACGACGCCGAGGTGCAGGTCGCTTCGACCGCCGCCGAAGGCAGCGTCGCCCGCGCCATCGGCCTGCTCGACGGGTCTGCGCTCGCGCTGCGCCAGCGCGTACTCGACCTTTTCGCACAATTGCCCGATCCCGACCCGCGCGCGTTGCATGCACTCGGCGACGCGCTCGGTGGCAATGAGCCGAAGACGCTTGCTGCTTTCATGGACCTGGTCAACGGCTGGCTGTCGGCGCAGATCACCGACGCACGCCCAGCGCGGCGCCTAGCGCGCACCGCCGAGGTCTGGGAGAAGGTCAACCGCGCCGCACGCGACGTCGAAACTTATAATCTCGAGCGCAAGCCGCTGGTGTTCGCGGTTTTCGGCTTGCTGGCGGAAGCAGCACGGACAAGCGCGTAATTATTTTGCCAAGCGCCGGCGCGCAATTTTGCGCGCAACCGAGGAGCGCATCGAATCGCTGATCTTAAGCGTGAGACGGTTCCAAGCGGCTACGGGAAGTTCGACGATCGCCGGCATGAGATCGTCAGCCGCCCAGTTTGCAAACGCCAGAGGTTGCCGGAAGCCTCTAAGATAGCTCCCGACCGTGAGCGTGCCGCGGGCGATTTCCTGATAAGCGGCGACGATGTCGCGGCTGCCATGCATCCACGCTACGCCGGCCCGCGCCCGCGCCGGCGCAATACGATGCCCGAGCGCTTGCTGCCAGGCGAGGTGAGGGAAATCTACGCCGGCGAGACCGCCCAGGCCATTCCAGGTCCAGAACCGTCCGTTGACGTCGAGGAGCTTGTAGCGGCCGTCGCGCCGGTCGTGCTTAAATTCGATTTCGACCACACCGGTGTAGTCGATCGACCGAAGGAAGCGGCAAGCGAGCTCTTGCACCTCGGGCCGCTCGATGGTCTCGACGAAAGTACTCGAGCGGCCAAACTCGATCGGATGCTGGCGCGTACGCCGCGCCACCAACGAGGCGATCGGGTCGCCGCGTTCGCACAGGGCGGCATAGGAAAACTGAGCCTCACCGCTACCCGGAATCCACTCCTGCACAATGATCGCATCGTTGCCGACCAGCGCCGTGGCGCGCTTGTAAAGCGACAGCATGTGCTCGCGGGTGTCTGCCTTCCAGGCCTTGGCTTGCGTGAATTCGTCGTCGCCTGCCCAAAGGCCGGCTCAGGATCACGGGGAAACGGCAATCGAGCCGTTCGATCTCGCGCAGGCTGCGCAGCTCGAAGCTGGCCGGAAAATCGATGCCGAGTTCGGCCGCGCGAGCGTAAGTGAGACGCTTGTCGTAAGCCCACCGGATAGTGTCCCAGTCGGCATCGCCACGCGGAAGTACTGCGAGAGCATCGATGTTTGCGCGCGATCAAGCGCATGTCCTGATCGCCGGTCGCGATCAGCACCCAGCCTTGCAGGCCGTGCTGCCTGGCGAGGCTGATGATCGATGACAAGCCGTCGGCATGGTCGGCGCCGAGCCATGGAAAGCTGCGCACAACGTAACGCGAATAGGTCGCGATCGGATGATTCGCCAGCGGCCAAACCGGAACCCATTGCCGTCCGAGGCTGCGGGCAATCGCGATGCTGACATGGGCGCCGCCGACGATCAGCGCGCCCGGCGCGGACTCTGTCATCGGCGTTCACGCCCTGCGGCCAGTGTCATCGGCGACTCGGTAAAAAACTCTTGGCCCCGAGCAAGTGTGGCGGCCGCACGGGTAATACGGCGCGCCGCGAATCCCGCGCCGGCTAT
>CAVWDA010000042.1:0-42726 GCA_963753455.1 uncultured Alphaproteobacteria bacterium
CGCAAAATTGATATGGGAAGGTCGTTCGGGGCTCGCAAGAGGTCCCGAATTTCTCCGTAACACATTGAAATGACAATGCTTTTCTCTAGTTCTTCGGTCATGATTGAGACCGTCTCGCGCCCTGCTATAAGGCCCCGGCCGGCGTGCACCAGTTATTATCCCATGAAACTCATCTCCATTCCCGCCAATCCGGCGCCCGACGATGTAGTGGCCGGCAGCATCCAGACCCCGGATGGGGTTACTTTGCGTTTTGCGCGCTTTGCACCACCGCCCGGGCGCAAAGGCACTGTGGTCGTGCTGCAAGGCCGCGCCGAATATATCGAGAAATATTTCGAGACCGTGCGCGATCTGCGCGCGCGCGGCTTCGCCGTTGCGACTTTCGATTGGCGCGGGCAGGGGATGTCGGACCGCGCGCTTTCCGACCGTCTCAAAGGTCATGTGCGAAATTTTTCCGAATACACCACCGACCTCGCGGCGATCATGGAGCAGGTGGTGTTGCCCGATTGCCCGCCGCCGATCTTCGCGCTCGGCCATTCCATGGGCGCCGCCATCGGCATCCGCGCTTGCCATGAGGGCAACCGTTGGTTCGAACGGATGGTGCTCTCGGCGCCGATGATTGCCTTGCGCCCGGGCAAACTGACCGCGGTCGCGGGTCCGCTGGCACGTGCCATGCGTATGCTTGGCGTCGGTTCCGGCTATGTGCCGACCGGCGACGGTAAGCCGATGGGCGCCGAGGATTTCATCGGCAATGTGCTCACGTCCGATCCGGTGCGCTACGCGCGCAACATGGCCGTGCTCGAAGAAGCGCCTGAACTCGGCATCGGCGCGCCGACGGTTGCTTGGGCCGATGCCGCGTTGCGTCTGATGAAACGGTTCGCCGCGCCTGGTTATGCCGGCCACATCCGCCAGCCGATTCTCCTGGTCGCGGCCGGCCGCGACGAAGTCGTCTCGACGCCTGCGATCGAGACTTTCGGGATGAACCTGCTGGCGGGGCGCCATCTCATCTTGGCCGGCGCCAAGCACGAGATCCTGCAAGAGCAGGACCACTACCGCGCTCAGTTCTGGGCGGCCTTCGACGCTTTCGTACCGGGCACACCGCGGTATTAAGCCTGCGCCAGCATCTTGAGCGCTGCTGCATGCACGCGCTCGTCGCCGGCGACCACGATACGGCCGCCATCTTGCGCCGGGCCGTTATCCCAAGTGGTAACGATACCGCCGGCGCCGGTGACAATCGGGACCACCGCGACGATGTCATAGGGCTTGATCTCGGTCTCGATCACCAGATCGATCAGCCCCGCCGCCAGCATGCAGTAGGCGTAACAGTCGCCGCCATAGCGCGAGAGCTTGACTTTCTTTTCCAGCCGCACGAACGCCGCACGGTCGGCCTTGTTCATCAGCAGCGGACTGGTGGTGGACAGGATGGCGTCCTCGAGCGACGCGCAGGGGCGCACGTGCAAGTCGCGGCTACCCGCCGGGCCTCGATAGCTGGCCGCGCCGCCGTCGCCAGAAAATTTCTCACGCGTGAACGGCTGATTCATCATGCCGAACACCGGTTCGCCGAACCGCATCAAGCCGATCAGCGTGCCCCAGGCCACCATGCCGGTTATGAAGGATTTGGTGCCGTCGATCGGATCGAGCACCCAGACGTATTCGGCGTCGGTGCGCTCGGCACCGTATTCCTCGCCGATCACGCCGTGACTTGGGAAATTTTGCCGGATGAGCGCCCGCATGGCCTGCTCGGCGGCGCGGTCGGCCGCCGTGACCGGGTCGAAACCGCCGGCCTGCTTGTTGTCGATCGCTAGCGCCGTGCGAAAAAATGGCAGGATGGTCTCGCCCGATGCACGGGCGAGCTTATCGACGAAACTTGAGAAATCGATCGCTGTCATGGCGCCTGCTTAAAGCATGATCGAGAAAAGAGGGAACCGGTTTTCCCGCACGATCGTGCAGCGCCCCACGATGGTCTGTGTGCGGCACAGCATTTTTTGGTTTTTAGCAATGCAAATCAGGCTGGACGACTTTCCGCGGCTTGACTGTTATTGTGATGTTTTTGTCACCGCTCTAAGGGAAGCGTTGAAACTATGCCAAAAATCGTGATCCAGCTATGCATTAAAACATGGACTTTACCACTTTGAACCTTGATTTTTGTGCGTCGCAGTGTAATTTATTGCAATGCGGTAGCGAGAGCTATCGTTGCCCTCCTTGGGCGTTTCCTCCCTAGACTTGGGCCGCTTGTAAACGCGAGCGGCCTTTTTTTTGATTATTCCGCGGCCGCGGCGCGGTAAGGGCGCAGTTCTTCTAACGGAATCTCGCCCAGCCGGCGAGCCAGCGTTTCCAGATCGGCGGCCAGCCGCCCGAACGCGCCGGAACGTGCGTAGCGGCGCTCGTCCATGTAAAGGCCGCGGTTAATCTCGAGCTGGATGGCATGCAACCCGGCGGCCGGGTTGCCGTAATGCTCCGTGATAAAGCCGCCGGCATAGGGTTTATTCCGGCTCACACTGTAGCCGAGCGTGCGCAGCGTCTTTTCTACGGTTTCCGCCACTACGCCAACGCAACTGGTGCCGTACCGGTCGCCGAGCACGAATTCCGGCCGCGGACGCTCGTCTTTATGACCGGCAGTGGAAGGCATGGAGTGGCAATCGATCAGCACGGCGGCGCCAAATTCACGGTGCAGCTTGGAGAAGAGCCGCCGCAGCGCGCGATGATAGGGTTTGTACAGGCTTTCGATCCGGCGCAGCGCGTCATCGACCGGAATGCGCTGATCGTAGATTTCCTGAGCGTCGCCCACCACCCGCGCAACGGTCCCCAGGCCACCGGCCACCCTCATCGAGCGGGTATTGGCGAAGGAGGGCAGGCGGCCCTCGAACATTCTCGGATCGAGTTCGTAAGGCTCGCGATTGACGTCCACGAAGCATCGCGGAAAATGCGCCCGCATCAGCGGAAAACCTTGCCCAACCACGCCGGCGATCAATTCATCGACGAAACTGTCCTCCGAACGGCGCAGGGTGGCGATATCGAGCCGCGAGACGGCCAGGAATTCGCGCGGATAGGTCGAGCCGCTGTGCGGCGAATTGAACAGCACCGGGCCTTTACTCTTGGCCGGGTCCAGGACCTCGAACGGTGGGTCGAGTTCATCGCCGATTTCACTCATAAACGGCCATTCCCCGGGTCGGTAAACATTACGGTGGCTCGGGCCCAACCGGTCCCGATAACGTACTATTGTCTATGTGCCGGGCCGTTATGCCAAGCTTTGCTTTGGGTTCACGCGTTATTTACCTGGCATAAGTCTTATGGGGAGGTTAGGCCCCCGCTCGGGCGGCCGGGACGGGGCTTTCACGGATTATGTCTAAAATCCTGCTGGCGGAAGACGACACTGATATGCGGCGCTTTTTGGTCAAGGCGCTGCAGAATGCCGGATTCGACGTGACCTCCTATGATAACGGGCTGTCGGCCTATCAGCGGCTGCGCGAAGAGCCGTTCGAGCTTCTGCTCACCGATATCGTGATGCCCGAGATGGACGGGATCGAATTGGCCCGCCGCGCCGCCGAGCTCGACCCCGACATCAAGATTATGTTCATCACCGGCTTCGCCGCGGTCGCGCTCAACGCCAATTCCACCGCGCCCAAACACGCCAAAGTGCTGTCCAAGCCGGTCCATCTGCGCGACCTGGTCAACGAAGTGCAGAAGATGCTGGCGGCCTGAGCCCGGAAGGCCGCCCGCCGGCGGCTTGCCTCGCCAGTTTGGAGCCGATAAGACCACATCGATTAAAGGGCGCGTAGCTCAGCGGAAGAGCACTACCTTGACATGGTAGGGGTCACAGGTTCGATCCCTGTCGCGCCCACCATACTTTCCAACAGCTTAGCCGCCGGTGCCGCATCGGCCTCAAGGCCAGTTTGCACGCACTTTGCACGCAGCGTCTTGGCGCTCCGGCCCGCCGCGGCGACGCCTACGATGCCGGTGACCGGCGCCGCGCGTGACGGGACAAGCCGAGCCCAGCCCCCGCTCACCCACGTTACCCCTGAAGTAACGCTCGCCGTTACGACCCCCCGGCTCGCGCCGTGTCCGTCGTTACGAGCGTTCCTATCGTCGTATCCGTTCACGTCGTCGACCGTCCAAATCCACTTCAGCCCCGTCGCGTCTTGTCGCAAGATGAGTTTGATTCGCGACCGCAACGACGCTTGCCAATTTATCAACTTACATAGCCGATGATAGCGCAAGTTTCAACGAGCCAGACCTGTCGATGACATCGCAGCGACGATCACGCCGACGCAGCACCCGCAAACCGGACGCGGCGCCGATGACGCAGTGGCTCGAATTCATTCGACCGCATCTCCACCGCTACGCCCTATCGGGTCGCGGCGAGAAGAAGACATTCATTCAAGCGCTCGCCAAGGATACGAACAAGAGCGTCAACACCTTGCGGCGCTTCATCTCGGCGGCACAGTTCCTCGAAAGCGACAGCATCACGCAAGTCGCACCCGGCGTCGCGCACATGCCGCTGAACGCGGTCGAGTTCATCATGCGGACCAGAAAGCGCAATCCCACGCGCGCCAAGCAGCTGCTCGACCAACTGCGTAAGGGGACGGTGTCGGTACGCCAACTCAAAAGCGAATTCGACAAGATATCCGACCTGCCAGCTCCGGCCGAGGCGACCGCCGACCGGATCGACGCGACGCGGCTGCGCACTATCATCGCCAAGCTCGCGGCGCGTCCGGGCAAGCCCGTTTCCGCGTCAGCCGTCGTGCTGACCCAATTCAAGGCGTGGGATACGCCGCCCCCGATGTTCGATCGCGTGGCTTATCCCGTCTTTATGGCCGCGCTCCCGGAAGAGCGCAAAGTCGTCATTTTTGATGAAGGCGTCCTTGCCTGGCCGGTCTCGCCGGATCGGGTCAAGCGGGAATTCCTGCGTAATATAGCGGTGGCCGCGACTTTGTATGATTTAGTGCTCGTGATCTGTTCCAGTATGGAGAGTGACGTCCATCGGCTACGGAGCAAAATGCGCACCGAGTGCCGTCGGAGAATATCCGTGCGGACAGGCATTTGAGATTCATGATCGAACAAAGCATTGCTTGTTTGCGTTCCTGGTCCTGGGCCATGGCCGGAGACAGCTCTTGTGGTTCGAGGTCACCCGGTACACGACGGCAGCGTGGCTAGCCCGGCAGATCACCGAAGCGTTCCCCTGGGCATCGGCGCCTGCCTATTTGGTGCGCGATAATGATCGAGCCTACGGACACGTTTTCACTGCCCGGGTCCAGGCGATGGGCATCCGGACCGGCCAATCACGCGGAGATCGCCATGGCAAAATGGCATAGCGGAACGCTTGATGGGTACGTTGCGCCGCGAGTGCCTGGATCAAATCGTTGTCTTCAGCGAGACGCATCTGCGGCAGATTCTCTCCGCTTATGCGGCGTATTACAATCGAGCGCGCACGCACCTGGCTCTGCATAAAGATGCGCCCTTACAAAGGACCGTCCAACGGTTTGGTAGTCTCGTCGCTATTCCTATTCTGGCCGGGTTGCACCACCAATACGTCCGGATTTGATTTTCAGAAGGGACAGGAGGCGCGCGGCATCGCTGCGCGCGAGGTGATCGTGTGTGCCGGCGCCATTCACTCACCGGCGCTGCTGCTACGTGCCGGCATCGGTTCATCCGAGGAACTCGCGAGGCTTGGAATCACGCTGCGCGCCGACCGTGCCGGCGTCGGACGCAATCTGCAGAACCACCCCTATCTGCATTTCGGATTGACCCTGCCGCCGCCCTCGCGGCTATCGCGCGAACTGCGTCGTTTTGCCATCTCTGGGTTACGGCTTTCGTCCGGGCTCAAGGGTTGTCCCGCCGGCGACCTCCTGCTGTTCATGATCGGACGAGTGAGCGGTCGCGACTACGGCTGCGATCTAGCCATGTTCGGTGCCGCGCTCTATTCGCCGTATTCGCGCGGGCAGGTGACGCTGACGAGTGCACAAAGCGGCATCCCGCCGCGCGTCGAGTTTCGCATGTTCGAGGATTCGCGCGATCCGCCGCGCATGCTCAAGGCCGCGCAATTTGCCCAAAGCCTGCTGTTCAGCGATGCTGTCGCTGCCGCCTATAAAGATGCCTTCCTGCTGCCACCTGTGATGTCGCTGCAGCAGTTCAACCGCACCGGCCTTGCCGGCGGCCTGATGGGGCTCGCGATCAAAGCCGTGCTCAATGCGCCGCCGGCGGTCACGCGCGGTATCCTCGCCCGCCGTATTCGTCCGGGGCGTTGGATCGCCAACCGCCACCGCCATGCACCGGCGAGCGACACGGAGCTAATCGCCGCGGCGGCACCGATGGCGCATCCCTCTGGCACGTGCGCCATCGGGCGGGCAAGCGACAACATGGCGGTGGTCGATCCGCATTGCCGCGTCTATGGCGTGGAGAACCTGCGCGTGGTGGACGCCTCGGTCATGCCGCGTATCCCCAGCGCCAACACCAATCTGCCGACGATCATGGTCGCCGAGCGCGCAGCCGAATTGATCCGTAGCGAGCGCAGGTAGCGTGGCGCTAGCTCGCGCACCCATCGTCTGCCGGCGCTTCCGCTGGCTTCTTCTGACGGCCGCGGCGCCAGCGCGTCCAGACGCCCATAACTCCGCCGGGAACGAACAGCGCGATGAGAATGACAATGACGCTGAAGATGGTGCGGTTGACTTCCGACGTCACCGTGACGCGCAGCATATCAGCGGCCAGGAGCACCAGTGGCGCACCGATCAACGGCCCCTGCCAAGTGCCGGCACCGCCGATGACCGCCATCAGCACCACATTGAGCGAGATATCGAAGGCGAAGGTGCCGGTCGGCTCGATATACATGATCCGCTGTGCATAGAGTCCACCTACGACACCCGCGATGAAGGCGGCGACGCCATTGGCGATCCATTTCACCTCGACGGTGCGGACCCCGACGATCTCCGCTGCGTCTTCATCCTCGCGGATCGCGATCAATGCCCAGCCGAAATTGGAATGCTCGATGGCATAGACCAGCACGGTGACGGTGGCGGCGCAGCCGAGGAACAGGAAATAGAACACCCGTTCGACACCGAGCGGGGAGAGCCGCAAGGGCTGCAGATAGATACCGAGCGCGCCTTGCGTCACCGGCATGTCGAGTACCAGCGTCTGCACCGCAAAGGTGATGATCATAGTCACCAACGCGAAATAAGCGCCGCGGATGCGCAGCGTCGGAATGCCGATCAGGACGCCGAGCAGGGCCGACGCCAATCCGGCGATCGGCGCGGTGAGAAAGGGCGAGAGCTCGAAGTACTGGAACAGTACGGCGCTGGCATAGGCGCCGACGCCGAAGAACGTCACCATGCCGAAATTCAGGTAGCCGCCATAGCCGCCGAGAATATTCCAGGCCTGGGTCAGTACCACATAGAGAAACACGGTCGTGAACGTGCTGAGCAGAAACAGCTGGCGACCTAAGGCGCCGTAGACGGCAAGTGCAAGCAGCAGGGCGAGCCACACCGCCAGGCGTCGCAGCTGCGCACCCCTGCTGTCGCTCGTCGATGGCAGAAAGAACAGTGAGAGCACCGGCGTCTCCTCAGATCGCCCGTTTGACCGCGAGGGTTAGACCCTCGCGGCGCAGGACGAGGATGGCGGCAAGCAACACATAGAGCACGAGATAGACGTAATCGAAGGGCAGAAAGGCGGTGGACAGGCTCTGCAGGAGCCCGATGACCAATCCGGCGACGAGCGTGTTGGCCACACGGCCGAGCCCGCCAAGGATGACCACGAGGAAGGCCCAGGCAAGCCATTGCACTTGCGTGTTCGGCGAGAACGGGAAGATCATGGCCAGCACTACGCCGGCGGCGCCGGCGCAGCTGATGCCCAGCCCGAACATCACCGCCGAGAGTTGTCGCACGTTGATCCCGACGCTCAAGGCGGCATCGCGATTCTGTCCCATGGCGCGGATGGCGCGGCCGATCAGCGTGAAGCGCAGGAACGCCCAGAATATGAAGGTGAGGATCAGCGCCAGCGCGCCGGCGATCAATTTCACTTGCGCGATATAGAGCGAGCCGAGCACTAGCGAGGTGTTCGTGTATGCGGCGGTGATCACGCGCGTGTCGGTGGTCCAGGCTATGGTGCTTAAGTTCTCGATCAATACCATCAGGCCGAACATGGCGACGAGGCCCTGCGACTGCGAGACCCGCTCGACGCGTGTGAGCAGCACGCGATAGACGATCGTGCCGAGCAGGAAGAACACCGGCATCGCCAGGAAGAATGAGACGATCGGGTCTACGCCGAGCCGGCGGAACAGCTCGAAGGCGAAGAACGAGCCAAGCATGATGAAGGCGCTGTGCGCGACATTGACGATGCCCATAATGCCGAGGACTAGGCTCAACCCCAGACCAGCGATGGCATAAATGAGCCCAAGCAAGATACCGTCGGTGATGATGGCGGCGAGATGATCAAGCATGGCGGTCAAACCCCAAGCCAGCGGCGTACCATGACGCCGAGGTCGCCCTCGAAGGCGGAACGGTCACCTTCGACGTCGTTCTTGCCTGAATTGAGCACATAGATGTAGTCGGCGATCTTGATTGCGGCGCGCACGTCCTGGTCGACGAGGAGGATGGTGCGGCCTTCCGCCTTAAGTGCTTCCAGCTCGAGATAGACCTGCGTAGCGATGATCGGTGAGAGCCCGACCGAAGGCTCGTCTACCAGCAGCACTTTCGGATCGCAGACGATGAGCCGCGCGATTTCCACCGCCCGCTGCTGGCCGCCGCTCAGGCTCCCGGCTGGCCGGTCGCGCAGCGCGCGCAGATGCGGATAGCGCGCGAACATGGCCTCCACCGCTCGGCGCAACAAGGCGCGGTCGCCACGCATGGTCCAGCCGCCGAGCTCGATGTTCTCGGCCACCGTGAGCTCGGGGAATGTCGAGCGGCCTTGCGGCAAGAGCGCGACGCCGTGCTCCATGTGTCGATGTGGCGACAGGTTGGCGATGTCGTTGTCGCCGAGCACAATGCTGCCGCTCGACGGCTGCAGGAAACCGGCGATCGCGCGCAACAGTGTCGATTTTCCGGCGCCGTTGGGACCGAGTACCACGGTGATGCGACCCGGCCGCGCAACGAGATTGACGCCGCGCAAGACTGGATGGCCCGCGGTATAGCCGGCGACCACGTCGGCGATCTTCAGGGTCCGTGCGCCGCGGACGGTATTCATGCGCGGCCCAGATAGCCTTCGATCACGCGCTCGTCATGGATGACGGTCGGGGGTGCGCCCGCCGCCGCGGTCTTGCCTTCGACCAGGCACACCATGAAGTCGGACATGGCCACGAGATCGGGCACCTCATGGCTGACAATGATGAAGGACGTGCCTTCGCGCGCCACGGTGTCGCGGATGCAGCGCACCAGCAGCGCCTTGATCTGAGGATGCACGCCGGCGAACGGCTCGTCCATGAGCACGAGCCGTGGCCGGCTCACCAGCGCGCGGGCGAATTCCAGAAGCCGCTGCTGGCCGCCGGAGATCTCACTGGCCACACTTTCGGCGTGCGCTGTGAGCCCGACGAGCTCCAGCAACTCGTTCGCGCGGTCACTGGCGGCGGTGCGGTCAAGTTCGTTTTGATGCAGGAGCGGGATAAAAAGATTTTGCCGCACGGTGAGCGTGCGAAAGACGCGTGCGGACTGAAAAGTGCGGGTGAGGCCGGTGGCGGCGAGCTCGCAGGGGCGTTCGCCGTCGATACGCATGCCGGAGAGTCGCACCTCGCCGTGGTCGGCGGCGAACACGCCGTTGATCACATTGAGCAACGTGGTCTTGCCGGAGCCGTTTGGGCCGATGAGACCGACGACGCTGTGGGCCTCGACCGCAAACGAGACGTCTTCGAGCGCGATGACGCCGCCGAAGCGCTTGCCGACGGCATCGATTGCCAGGAGCGGCTGTACGGCCGATGCGGTCATGGCATCGGGGTCACTGGCGCTGCGGTCTGCGCTTCCTTCGGCCACACCACTTGGTTCTTTCCCTTGATGTATTGCAGGACTACCTGGCTAAATACCGGTGTGCCGTCCTCCTGATAGCGGAAGTTGCCGGCCACGGTCTTGAATTCGTGGCTGTGGATGTAGGCCTTGAGCTTGTCCTGGTCCAAGGTCTTGGCGCCGTCGACCGCCTGCTCGATCACCTCTAGTATCGCGTAGCCGACGATCGCGTAGGTCGGCAGCGTGTCATAGCCGCGCGCCTTGAATGCATCGGCGAGTTCGGCGAGGCCGGCATAACCTTGCGATGGCCACGATACGGTGGTGCCGATCACCCCTTCCGCGGCGCTGCCGAGCTTCGGCCACGCGGACAGCGTCGTCACCTGCGAGCCGCAGGTGCAGAAGATCAAGGGCTTGTACCCCAGCTGCCGCACGGTTCGCGCCACCTGCAGCGAGTCGTTGGGTAGTCCGAGCTCGAGCAGCATGTCGGCATTGGCCGCCTTGGCCTTTTGCACCAAACCAGTGAAGTCGGTGGTGTTGGGCGGATATTGCTCGTTCACCACCACGCTCATGCCGGCGGCTTTGACGAAATTGAGCGCGCCGCCCACCCCGCCGACGCCGTCGCGTACCACGATGGTGAACGGATTCTGCGCAGTGAAGACGGCCACGCGCTTCGGCCGTTTGTCACCGGGCAGGCCCTTGATCAGATCGAAGAGGCCGCGCGTATAGTCCGGCTCCTGGTAAGTGTAGCTGCCGATGACGGAGCCCTTGGCATTCTTGAAAATGTTGATGCCGACGAAGCCGCCATTGAACAAGAGCTTCTGGTGCGAGAGCACGATCGGCACAATGGCGCCGCCGATGAAGGTGGTGTAGGGCGCGAGCACCAGATCGACATGGTCCTGGTCAAGCAGCCGGCTGTAGAGCGACTGCGCCACCGTCGGGGTGCTTTCGTCATTGTAGATGGTCATCTTGACCGGACGTCCGAGCAGGCCACCCTTCTTGTTCACCTGCTCGAGCCAGCGGTCATAGACCGCTTTGTAGTCGGTCGACGGCTCGGCGAAGTTGCCGGTGAGGCCAAGCGTGCCGCCGATCACGATCGGCTTCTGCTGTGCGAGTGCTTTGCCGCCGACGCCCAAGGTCAGCGTTATCGCGGCCAAAGCAAGTAGCTTGCGTGTCGCTGCCAATTTCATGGCTAACCTCCCATATTGCTGTCGCTTCTCGTCCATCTCCGCGAGCGGCCGCGAGACACCGCGCGCATTATTCGAGCCCGGCGCGCCGCGCCGCTACGCGGGTGATCGCCGACCAGTCTTTGTGCCCGTCGCCATGGGCGAGCGCGTCGAGATAATTATCGCGCAGAACGCTGGCGAAGGGGAGTGGTACGTTCTTCTCTTCGCCGGCGGCGAGCGCGAGCTTGGCGTCCTTGAGTCCGAGCTTCAGGTCGAAGCCCGGCGGCTCGAACTGGCCACTGCTGATGAGCCTCGCATAGATACGATAGACCGGCACATCGAACACCGAACCGACTACGGCATTGAGCACGTCGGCCGGCGACATCTTGTAGGCCCGGGCGATTGCTGCAGCTTCACCCATCGCCTCAATAATGCAGGCGACCATCAGATTGCCAGCGATTTTCGCGACGCTGGCATTGGTCGGCTCGGTTCCGAGCCGCCAGGTCTTTCTCCCCATCGCGTCGAACAGCGGTTGCACCTTCTCGATCAGCGCCGGATCGCCCGCAGCGAGCACGTTGAGATTGCGCTCGGCCGCCATTTCCGGACGGCCATAGACAGTCGCTGCGACATAGCCGACGCCATGGGCCTTGTGCGCTGCGGCAAGCTCACGCGTGCAGTCGATCGAGGCGGTAGCCGTGTTGACGTGGATCGGCGCGCCGCGCTTGGCGAGGATACCGCTGGCGATGAAGGTTTCGCGCATGGCGTCGTCATTGGGCAGCATCGAGATCGTTGCTTCGCCGCAGAAGGCATCTTCGGCGCTGCTCGCGATCTCGCCGCCATCCTTGCGGATGCGCTCGCGCGCCTCGGGCGAAACGTCCCAAACGCGCACGCGATGCCCGGCCTTGAGCAGATTGCGTGCCATGGCCGTGCCCATCCTACCGGTTCCGATAAAGCCAACGTCCATGCCTAATCTCTCCCGTTAACTTTGGCAGATTTGATTGCTGCCACCGCCGCCCACGATAAACGCTAACCCTGGGCGCAAACGTTTGCAAGAGTTTGCCGGCCATTAACGGCGCGACCCAATGTTTGCCCCTCGACAAAACGAGGAAACAGGGGATGGACTTGATGCATTTCCCACTTGACAGGCGCGGTAGTGGTGCGCAAACGTTTGCACAAACGCATGCCGGTTGCGCCTCGAAGGGCGCCCTTGGAGTTGCGCGCCGGCACTTTGCTGCGGAGCGAAAATGGGTGACATCTATCCGGTGGTGAAGGTCGCGGCGGTGCAGGCGGCCTCGGTGTTTCTCGATCGAGAGGGGTCCACCGAGAAGGCCTGCCGGCTGATCCGCGAGGCCGGGCGCAACCGCGCGCAGGTCATCGGCTTCCCCGAAGGATTTATCCCGGCGCACCCGATCTGGTATCACCATCATGCCGCGACCGGCACGCTCGCCAATCGGCTGGCCGTCGAGCTTTTCAAGAACGCCGTCGAGATCCCCGGGCCCGAGATCGACGCGCTCTGCGCCGCCGCGCGCGATGCCGGCGCCTATGTGGTGATCGGCGTCTGCGAGAAATTGCCGCACACACTCGGCACCATGTTCAACTCGCAGGTCTTCATCGCCCCCGATGGCAACTATATGGGCAAGCATCAGAAGATCATGCCCACCGTCGGTGAGCGGCTGGTGCATGCGGGCGGTTTCGGCGACACGCTTCACGCTTTTCCGACGAGCTTCGGGCCGATGAGCGGGCTCATTTGCGGCGAGAACTCCAACCCGCTCGCGGTGTTCGCCATGACCGCCGAGGGCTCGCGCATCCATGTGATGAGCTGGCCCAATCATTTCCCGACCAGCGGCGACCCGATGCGTAATCGGGTGAGCATCGATTCCCAGGCGTTCGCGCAGATGAGCAAAGCCTTCGTGGTCTCCGCTTGCGGTACCGTGGACGAGGACGTGATTCGCAAGCTTGAGCCGAGCCCGGAAGCAGAGCGCTTCCTGCGCAGTCCGGACTGCTGCGGCGGCAGCGTCATCGTAGCGCCCAACAGCAGGATTATCGCCGGGCCCATGGGTGCGGAGGAGGGCATCCTCTACGCCGACTGCAATCTCGAGATCGGCATCAACATGAAGCTGCGGCACGATTTTGCCGGACACTACAATCGCCCGGACATTTTCCAGCTGCAGGTCAATCGCGGCACGCCGCACCTCTATACCGTTGTCGGCGCGGAAGAGCCGCAGACGCTCGGCAGGTCAATGCATTCGCCGACCTTGCCGGCAGGTGAGCGGCACGCCGCACTGGCGGGTCCGCCCAGGCAGTTGCCAGCGCCGGCGCACGACTTCACCTCCACGCCGCGGACGACAGGGTCCCAGCAAAGCCACAACGCGAAGCAAGAATGGAAAACGTCGGCGATCTGACCGGCATATTCCCTGAAAAGGAGAGCCTCATGGCCAAACAGCGTATCAGCTACGTACCGTTCGAAAAGATGGATGACGCTATGCGCGCCGAAATGGAGCGCTGCCAGCGCGAGGGCACGCCGCGTCCGGAAAGCTCGGCGGTGCGGGCGCATGTGCCCGCCTGCTTCTGGTTTTTCGCCAATTCCTGGCGCGATATCTTCCGCGGCGGCATTCTCGATCACGCAATCAAGGAGCTGTGCCGGCTCTATGTTTCGCGCTCGGTGCAGTGCGAATATTGCGGCAATCAGCGCTCGGTGAAGGCGACTAAATCCGGCGCTGTGGTCGAGGATCAGGTGACAGACCTCATCAATTTCGAGTCCTCGCCCAACTACAATGAGCGGCAGAAGGCGGCGCTCTCGTATGCCGAGGCGATCACTTGGCATCTCAATCCTGACGATGCATTCTGGGATCGGCTGCACAAACACTTCACCGAGGCCGAGCTGGTCGAGCTCGGCTGCATGATCGGGCTGACCCTCGGTCAACAGAGCTGGCTGCGACTCCTGAACATCGATCACCATCAGGTGCTCGCCGGCACCGATGCCTCCATGGCACCGGGCTACGAGGACGCGCAGCGCCTCGCCGGCTCGAAGTCGCGGGCGGACTATTGGGCGGCCAAGCCGAGCCAGCCGCCACACTCCTCTGCGGCATGAGACGCGGGCTTAGCGTCCGGGTGTCCTGTATCGGCGACTGCGGCCCGTCGCGGCGCAAGCCATGAAGCGATCGAAACGACACAGTCAGCGCGTAACCTTGCGCGACGTTGCGCGCGCGGCCCGCGTGCACTTCTCCACGGTGTCGCGGGTGATGAATCCGCGCACCCGCGATCAGATCACCGAGAGCGTGGCCAACCGCGTGCTCAAGGCCGCGGAGCGGCTCGGGTATCGCACCAATGCGCTGGCCGCCGGCCTTCGCACGCGGCGGTCGCGGGTCATTGGCATCATCATTCCCTATATCGACAGCCCGTTGTACCCGCCGATCCTGCTGGCCATCGAGGAGATTTTGAACGAGCGCGGTTATGTCGCCATCATCTCCAGCACGCAGAACGATCCGGCGCGCGAGGATCGTGTTCTCGCCGAGATGATGGGACGCCAAGTCGATGGCCTGATCCTCGGCACCGCGACGCGGCATGACCCTATCGTTAAAGCCTGGGCTCAACGCGCCACGCCGCTGGTCATGATCAACCGCACCGACCAAACCGGCGAGGCGCCCTCGGTCATCACCGACGATTTCCTCGGGCTCGGGCTCATCGTCGATCACCTGGTCGAGCTCGGCCACAAGGCAATCGGCCACATTGCTGGCCCGCAGCAGCTTTCGACCGGCGCCGCGCGCAGCGAAGGTTATCGCAAGGCAATGGTGCGGCACGGCCTACGGGCGAAGGCGGGCGCGATCACCATTGCCGAGGATTTCACGCGCGAAGCCGGGCGCCGCGCCTGCCACTCGCTACTGAATCAGTTTTCGGCGACGACCGCCATTGCCGCCGCCAACGACCTGCTCGCGCTGGGCTGCTACGAGGCGCTGCAGGAGCGCGGTCTGTCGTGTCCGAAAGATATATCAGTGACGGGCTACAACGACAGCATGTTCGTAGATTTGCTGACGCCGCCTTTGACCACGGTACGTATTCCGCAGCGGGAGATCGGAATTCAGGCGGCGCGGCTGCTACTGCAGATGATCGAGGAGCCTCGCGCTTCCGTAAGGGACGTGGTCCTGCGCCCGCAACTAATCGTCCGGCAGTCGGCGGCGGCACCGCGCGTGATCGCTCTCTCGTCGAACAGCGCCAAGTGCGAATGACGGGTCAGCGTCTCATGCTCGCTGTTTCACGGTCTCGCTTGCGCCGCTGCTCGACCGACAGCAGCAACTTGGAAAGCAGCCTGGCAAGCTGATCACGTTCGGCGCGATTAATTCCCGACAATTCTCCGGCCAGCGCTGCAAAATGTAGCTTTATGGCGCGGTCGGCAAGCGCGCGGCCTTAGCGGTCAATCGTACGATGGTGCCCCGCCGGTCCTTTGGGTCGGGTAGGCGTTTAACCAGGCCTTCGGCCTCGATCCGGTCGATTCTATTCGTGATCGCGCCGGAAGAGAGCAGCGATTCGCGGTAGAGCATCGTGGGGTTGAGTTCATAGGGTGGGCCTGATCGCCGAAGCGTCACGATGACGCTGAACGACTCGAATGGAAGCCCAACCGGTGCGAGCCATTTTTCAACGTCCCCGAGCAAAGTGGCCGATAGGCGCCAGATCCGTCCGAAGATGGCGAAGGGCCAGGGATTTGCGATGCTGTTGAACAACCCGGCATTCGTCGTCCTGGGCGACGGCACATCTGCACCGGATAATTTGAGCTTGGCCGATGGATAATGCCTTCCGCTAATCCATCCTGCCCGCCGTCGGTTATTGGGGGCGACGGACACTCCGGTAATCAATACGGATGGGATTTTCGGTACTCACGAGGGTGCTCATCAGCTCCTTGCCGGCCTCGACGAACCTTGTCGATTGTTAAATAGTGGATTCAGGTATGATCGGGAGCAGAACCCAAGAGTCAAAATTGATTCCGAAGTGAAGCGAATTCGTAGAATTGAATATTTCAGCGGGGCGGCTTGCAGGATTTGTGTGCAGGAACGGGCCGACCCCGGTTTGGGGAAACGGCACGCCTGGGATGATTGTAGGGCCGCGTCCGTATTCATAATCCTTGCCGCGCACGGTGAGGGCAATTCGGTAGTGCGGCGGAACGACGATGCAGGTAGGCCAAAGTTCGATGTTTAATTCGACCGGCTGTCCGGGTGTCAGCGGCCGGTCCTCGTCATGCGCATGATAGGGGCGGTACGTGAGCGTGTGGACAGGGTCGAGCTTTCGCCGCGATGCACGCAACCAGCCCTGTGCCACCGGAGTATGCGGATCCTGTGCTCCTTGGAAAACGACCTCTTCACCATCGGGCGCGAAAACATGAAGTATGAGGAACAAATCGGCGTTGGATGTCGCCGAGGAGACGAACAGCTTGGCGCTCACGGGGCCGGTGATCTCGACCGCTTGCGAGAGCGGTGTAGTACTAAATGTGAGGCCGGCACCCGCTGCATCGTGACCGCTATGCAGTCGGGTCTTGCCAAGACCAAAGCCTGGGTGCTCGATTTCGAGCCCGAGACGCCGCGCACTGTGGAGCCGTTGATGGGCTGGACCTCGTCGGGCGACATGCGCCACCAGGTACGCCTGAGCTTTAGCAGCAAGGAAGAGGCGATCGCTTATTGCGAGCGCCACGGCATCGCCTATCAGGTGACCGAGGCGGCGCCCCATGTGCGGCACGGCATGTCCTATTCGGACAATTTCTCCTTCAAGCGCCGCGACGCCTGGACGCACTGACGGCGCAAAATCCGAGAAGCTTGCCCGCGGGCTTGGCCGGGGATGCGGGCGCGCGTTCGGCACGCTCCCGGCGCGCGGCTGAATTACTAAAACCACGAAATGCCCTTCCTGGGAGAAGGGTGACCAAATAAAACTGGCGACCCCGGCAGGATTCGAACCTGCGACCCCCAGCTTAGAAGGCAGAGGTTCAGCGAGGATTTTCAGAGCCCATTCCGACAATTCGCGCTTTGTGCACGTCTTGAGGCTATTGGGGAATTTCTTCCTGTCGGAATGGAGCCCTTACAAACCTTCTGCCGATAACGGCGGCGAGCGCCTAACGACGCTGCGAAGCCGCTTGACCCACGTTGATCCGCTGGCAGCTGTGGAAAGTTCAATGTCACGGATGATAGTGTTTACAGCATATTGTCGATTGTATACAGTCGACCAATGGATAAGCCACTTTCTCGCCGAACTCTTGCCGACCAAGCTTTCGAGAACCTCGCCGAGTCGATCGTTCGCGGTGAGTTTCCGCCCGGAGCGCCGCTCAGCGAGTTGGAGATCGCCGTCAAGTTCGGCATCAGTCGCGCGCCGGCGCGAGAGGCTATCTATCGGCTTGAGGCGAGGGGATTGGTACGGCGGTCGCCGCATCACGGCGCGCGTGTGGTCGAACTAAGCGTCGACGATCTGCGCGAACGCTTCCAGATTCGTGAAGCGCTTGAAGGCATGGCGTGCCGGCTCGCGGCTGATTCAATGACAGCGGCAGAGCTGGACGAGTTGACCGCCAGTCTGGCCAAGCATGTGAATCAGCCGGATCTCGCCTCGGGTGCGGCCTATTACCAGGCTGGCGGAGACAACGATTTTCACTTTCGCATCGCGCGCGGCAGCCGCAATGGCCAGCTCGTGCGTGCGCTGTGCGAGGATCTCTATCACGTCTTGCGGGTCTATCGGTTCCGTTCGAGCACGTGGCCCGGACGTGCGAAGCAGGCGCTCAAGGAGCATGAGGCAATTGCTGCCGCGCTCTGCGCGCGAGATGCGGATGCCGCCGAAACCCGGATGCGCGAGCATATTCGCCAATCTTGGAAAAATATCGAGGCGCGTGGTCTCTGTGTGATGACGAACAGTTCCGGCCAGTGAACATGCGATCAACGACGCAACTCAAGGAAATCATGACCCGACGTGCAGCCGTAACTGTGCCCGGTGCCGCCAATGCGATGTTTGCCCGTGTCATCGAGGATGTCGGATTTGAAGCGGTCTATGTGACGGGTGCCGGCATTGCCAACATGCATCTCGGTGTGCCGGACATTGGCCTTACAACAATGAGCGAGGTGGCCGATACGGTCGCGAGAGTAGCCGACAGCGTTTCGCTGCCAATCATCGTTGACGCCGATACCGGGTTTGGTAATCCGATCAACGTCGTGCGTACCGTACGCATTCTTGAGCGCGCTGGCGCTGCCGGAATCCAGATCGAGGATCAGATGTTCCCCAAGAAGTGCGGCCACTTCGCCGGCAAAGACGTCATTCCGCTCGACGATATGGTGCAGAAGATCCGCGCGGCTGTGGACGCTCGGAGGGATAGCGACCTTCAAATCATAGCGCGGACGGACGCGCGGGCGGTCGAAGGTTTCGACCGGGCCATCGAGCGTGCCAACGCCTTTGTCGGAGCGGGCGCCGATGTCACCTTCGTCGAAGCGCCGCTGAGCCTGACGGAACTGGCGCGCATTTCGCGCGATATTTCCGTTCCGCAGATTGCAAATATCGTATTTGGCGGCAAGACGCCGGATCCGGGACGACCAAAGCTCGCGGAGCTTGGGTTCTCCGTCATTCTCTACGCCAACGCCGCGCTGCAGGCGGCGCTCAAGGCGAGCTACGATGTGCTGCGCGCGCTCAGCCGTGACGGATCACTAGCCGCCGTAACCGATCGGCTCGCTTCCTTCGAGGAACGTCAGCGCGTGATGGCAAAAGACATCTGGGATACGCTCGAGTCCCGCTACCGCGCCGAGGCATGAGGAGGCTCAACATATGACTAAGCCGTGGGATGGCATCATCTCGCAAGACGAGCAGAGGGCTTACAACGCTGCTGGATTCGGACGCGCCACTGGGCTCGGAAAAAGGCCTGCCTTGCTGATCATCGATGTCCAGTATCGTACTGTCGGCAGCACGCCGAAGCCGTTCTGGGAAGCCATCAAAGAGTTTCCGACCGCTTGCGGCGATGTCGGATGGAGCGCCGTCCGCCACATCGAACGCATCCTGCATCTCTTCCGCGAGCGCAATTGGCCGGTTCTTTATCCTTATGTTTCGCCGAAGGAATCGTTCGACGCTGGCCGGCTGTCCGACAAGGTGCCAGCGATCATGACAGTGGCGAGTAAGGGCTACGAATTCGTCGCCGAGGTGGCGCCGCGTGAGAACGACATCCTGCTGCCAAAGAAACATCCGAGTGCGTTCTTCGGCACGCCGCTGGTGAGCTACCTCATCAATGCCGGCGCCGACAGTCTCGTTGTCACCGGATGCACGACGAGCGGCTGCGTGCGCGGCAGTGTGGTTGACGGGTTTGCCTATAATTTCCGCGTCCTAGTGCCGCATGAGGCCGTCTATGACCGCAGCGCCACCTCGCATGCCGTGAACCTCTTCGATATGGCATCCAAATACGCGGATGTGCTTTCCACCGATGAGGCCATTACTGCTCTTCGTGGGATTAATGCGGGTTCAACAAAGGAGTAAGGAAATGAGGACTCTGATGTCAGTAACGCGGCGCGCGTTTGTCGTGGGCGCAGCGATCGTCGGCGCGGCCGGTTTCACATCGGCGCACGCGCAAGACACCTTGCGCTTCGGCCTCGCCATGCCTTTGTCGGGCAGCCAGGCGCTCTACGGCCAAGACCAAGTGAAAGCCGCGCAGTGGGGCGTAGCGGAAATCAACGCCAAAGGCGGTATTAACGGCAAGAAGCTCGAGATGATCATCCTCGACACGCGTGCCGACCCTCAGGCTGGCATTCAAGCGGTGAATCGCCTCGTATCGGTCGAGAAGGTTCCGGTGTTTATCACGGCGTGGTCGTCGGTGGTGAAGGCCGTCGCCCCGATCGCCAATGACAACAAGGTGACCGAACTCTCGGTGGGCGCCAATTCGGCTGATATCGCCAAACTTGGCGATTATGTCTACACGACCTACCCGCTTGCAGATATCGATATCACCGCAGTGGCCAACTATGCCGCGACTAAGATGGGCAAAAAGAAGGCCGCTGTTCTCTACATCAACAATGAAAGCGGTACCGTCGGCGCGCAGATATTCCGCGATGCCTTTACCAAGGCGGGCGGTGCGGTGGTTGCTTATGAAGCCTACGATCCCAAGGCTTCCGACTGGACCGGCTCGCTGCTCAAGGTACGGGCGGCAAATCCTGATATCGTCCATATCCAGGGCCTTGTCTCAGACACCCCGCAGGTGATCGCGCAGATGCGGCAGCTTGGCTTGCAGCAGCCGGTGACGTCCTACTCGGCCGTCTACAATCCCAAGCTGATCAGCCAACTTGGTAAGGCCGCCAACGGCGTTATCGCGACCTCGCTCGCGCCCGGCGCCGCCGAAAGCCCAGCGGTGGCGGCCTATGTCGCGCGCTGGAAGAAAGAAGTCGGGCGTGAGCCAAACGGTCTTCCCTACACCGAATATCTGCACGACGCGCCCTATATCATCGCGGCGGTGTTCAAGAAGATGGAAGCCGAAAAAATGGCGATGACCGGCGAGAACTTCCGCAAAGAGCTGATGGCGATCAAGACCTTTGATCTGCCGCTGCTCGGCAAGTTCACCATCAATGCAAACCATACGGTCAACAGCCCGGTCTACCTGATGGAAGTCAAAGACGAAAAGTGGACCCTTTTGGCGCTCGTCCATTAACGGGAACGGGAGGCCGGGCAGCGCAACGTACGTGCTGCCCGGTGTGAGGGGAGAGTATGCTCTCATTTGGCGTGATTGCTCAGATTCTGTGGACCTCTTTGGCCACGTCGAGCTATTTCGTGCTCTCGGCCATGGCTTTCGCCATCGTCCTAAAAGTCAATCGATTGTTCAATTTCGCCCAAGCCGCCGTGATGACGGTGGCCTTTTATACGGCCTATACCGCGGTGGGATTGTCGGGCTTGCCGGGCTGGGCCGGCTTCCTGGCCGCGCTTATCGGGTCGTTAGCATTGTCTGCCGCACTCGAAATTGGGGGGTTCCGTGTTCTGCGCCGGCAGGGCGCGTCAACGATGTTCGTTTTCATCTTCACGCTAATGATCTCGGAGCTGGTCGCTTATCTTGCCATGCTGATCTATGGCACCTGGCCGGCGACGGTGTTCCCGTCGCTGTTCTGGCCGGCGACGCTGGTCGGGCCCGTGGCGGTCAGTGGCTGGGATATTCCGGCCGTTGCGACGATGCTGGCGGTATGCGCCGCTCTTTACTCTTTCCTCCGCTTGACGCGGCCCGGCCAGTTCATGGTCGCTGTATCGGACAATCCGGACCTAGCTGAGCTTTACGGCATCGCCAAGGACCGTGTCTATTTGATTACTATGCTGATTGCTGGCGCCCTGGGGGCGGTCGCAATGTTTCTCTACGGAACACGCGCCCAAGTACAGCCTACAACCTCGATTGATCTGCTGTTGTTCGCAATCGCGGCTTCCGTCATCGGCGGCATCGGCAATATCTGGGGCGCAGCCTGCACCGCCTTCGTGCTGGCTCTGGTGCAGAATGCGAGCGTTCTCTTCATTCCGTCGGAGTGGCAGGGCTTTCTGCTCTATATCGTGCTTTTCCTTGCCATCGTTTTCTTTCCTCAAGGTGTTCATTTCCGGAAGATTCCACAGTTGCTCCGTCGCCTGAACCTGCGCGGACTCGACCGCACGCATACGAAGGATGCGTGACGATGGAATATTTCTACACCGTCATCATTCTGATTGCGCTCTATGTTGTGCTGGCATCAAGTTTCAACCTCGTCATTGGCTATGGCGGCCTGATCTCGATTGCCCATCCTGTGTTCTACGCGATCGGCGCATACACATCGGCGTTGCTTTCGAGGGATTTCGGGGTGCCGATCATAGCTGCGATGTTCATCGGCGGCTTGGTCGCGGTAATTGCATCGATCGTCTTGGCTCTGCCTACGCTACGGGTGTCTGGCGACTACCTGCTGATTGCCAGCATTGGATTCCAACTGGGCGTGCTTGAAGTCATCAAGAATGTGGGCTGGACCGGCGGCGCCGGTGGATTGACCAACATTCCCTCGTTTTTGGTTCAGTCAGTGGGGCGGGAAACCTACGTCGTGCTAGTGGTAGCGGTCGCCGGGCTGTCGGTTTGGCTGGTACGGAGCATTGCGCACGGACCCTATGGCCGCGCCTTGAGCGCTATGCGCGACGACGAATTGGCCTTTTCCGCACTCGGGCGCAACGCGATTGCGACAAAAGTTGCCGTGTTCGCGCTCGGCTCCGGCCTCGCCGGCTTCGCTGGCGCGCTCTATGCTCATTATTTCCGCTACATTGCACCCGAGCAGTTCGAGATTCTTCAGTCGGCGGCAATCCTCACCATGGTCGTCGTCGGCGGAATGCGCTCGACATGGGGACCGGTGGTCGGCGCGGTCATGCTGGAGGCTTTGCCTCAGGCTATCACCTTTCTCAACCTGCCGCCGAGCGTGCTCGGCCCGCTGCAAGGACTTCTGTTCACTGGTCTTGTGTTGATCTTCATGTTCCTGCGCCCACAAGGGCTCGTGCCCGCCGGCGAGCTATGGCGTGCCGCGGGCAAGAAGGACGCGTGATGACAAGCGTGCTCGAGACCTTTGGGCTGACCAAGCGCTTTGGCGGAATTATCGTCGCTGACGATATCAATCTGACGCTGCGGGCCAAGCGGATCGTCGGCCTGATTGGGCCGAACGGCGCCGGCAAGACATCACTGTTCAATCTTCTCTCGGGCGTGGAAAAACCGGACGCCGGCTCCATCATCTTGGACGGCAAGCTGCTTATCGGTGTGCGCATGCACCAGCGAGCGCGACTCGGTCTTAGTCGGACTTGGCAGAACCTGCGCCTGTTTCCTTCACTGACGCTGCTCGACAATCTTCTGGTGGCGTCGCGCCATTATCCCGGCGAGAACCTGCTGACCCTGCTTTTCGCGCCGGGCGTGGTGAAAGGCGCCGAAAAGGCGAACCGCGAAAAAGCAATGGCTATCCTCGAAAGGATTGGGCTTGCCGATCTGGCGCAGTTGCCTGCAGCCGGCCTCACCTTCGGCCAGCAAAAGCTTGCCGGCGTGGCACGGGCGCTGATGAACGATGCCCGTTGTCTATTGCTCGACGAGCCGATGGCCGGGGTCGAGGGGCAATCCTATACCACTATGCAAAAAGTCGTTCGTGATGTGGCCGAAAGCGGAGTCGCGGTCTGCGTCGTCGAGCACAACGTCGCCTTCATCCGCGACCTATGCGACGAAGGCATCTTCATGTTTGCCGGCAAGATGTTGGCGCGCGGCTCCGTCGAAGACCTCATCACCGATCCGAATTTGACCGAACTTTATTTTGGGACGTGAGCGATGCTGCTACTCGATAACGTCACGGCCCGATACGGTACGTTGACGGCACTCGGAGGCGTCTCGCTTCGCCTTGAACCGGCCCAGCGGCTGGGTGTTTTCGGCCACAATGGCGCAGGTAAGACAACTTTATTGCGGTGCATGATCGGCGCACACGCCCCGGCGTCGGGGAGCGTGAGCTTCCAGGGTCATCCGGTGATGGCGGGACACGTGCCGGAGATGGTTCGGCGCGGCCTCGCCTTTGTGCCACAGGGCCACAATGTGTTTCCCAATCTATCGGTCGAGCAGAATTTACGCATCTCCGGCCTGCTGTTTGACCAGACCTTTGTCTCCGAAGTACTGAAGTTTTTTCCGATCTTGGCCGAGCGGCGCAAGCAGCGCGCTGGTTCGATGTCAGGCGGCGAGCAGCAGATGCTTGCACTTGGCATGGTACTGATGACGCAACCCAAGCTGTTGCTACTCGATGAGCCGTCCACTGGGCTGGCGCCGGTCATCGTGCGCAATGTGATGCGCCAGCTCAACGTGGTCAACGAGATGCTCGGCACGGCGATTGTCATCGTCGAGCAGAATGTTCCCGCCACATTGAAGGTCATCGATCGGGCCATCATCCTCAAATCCGGCCGCGTCGTCTTCGAAGGCGATGCCGAGACTTTAGCGGCCAAACCCAACCTATGGGAATGGTTCTGACATGACAGGCGTGGACGAAACAATGCGCCGGAGAACGGGCGAGAAGGTGCGCGAGCTTCTGCAGTGGGCGGCGGCGGCGCGGCAACAACCTATACCTGCGCCGGTCCGCCGGCGCGCGGCGTTGATCCTCGCCGACGACCTGGGGGCCATGGTCGCCGGTTCGGATGAGCCAACGGTGGTGGGGGCAAGGCGCGTGCTTGCTGCATCGTCAAGAAATGAAGAGGCAACGGTTTTTGCCGGCGGCGCGCTGCGCGCAGATCGTTACACCGTGGCGACGATGAACGGCATGGCGGCGACCTGGTGCGAACTCGATGAAGGTTTTCGCGCGGCGCCATGCCATGCCGGCGCCTATGCTCTACCAGCGCTTTTAGCAGAGGCCGAGGCGAGTGGGGCGACGGTCGATGATGTTTTGCGGACACTTGCCATCGCCTACGAGATAACGGCTCGTTTTGCGCTCGCCTTTCCATTCAAGATCATGACGGTGCATCCGCACGCCGCCTTCGCAACCGTCGGTGCTGCCGCCGGGGCCTCGCTTGCGCGTAATCAGGACGCCAGGACGCTGCTTGATAGTGTTAGTGGTGCGACCAGCATGGCCTTCGCCGGTCCCTATAGGCATGCGACCGACGGCGCGCTCGTCCGCAACGCCTGGACTTCGGCCGGCGCCTGGGTCGGCTTGCGCTCGGCCGACTGGGCCGAGATCGGCATCGGCGGCCTAGCGGAAACACCTTACGACGTATTCGTCGGTGGCTTCGGGACCGATGTCGATCTCGCCGCCCTCACGCGTGATCTCGGTACCGCCTGGGCAGTCACAAACGGCTACCACAAGGTGTTCGCCTGCTGCCAATACGCGCATGCCGCCATTGAAGCATCGCTGGCGCTGTATACCCGGCTTGAGGGAAAGCGCAGCGCCAACGACATTGCCGAGATCATCGTGGAGACCCACCCACGCGGGATGACGCTGACGACAATCGAGCCGCCGACGACGCTGGCAGCAAAGTTCTCCATGCCGCATGCAGTAGCCGCTAGCGCACGGCTTGGCACCGGCGGGCAGCGCGCATTCGCGGAGGCGACACTCAACGAGCCAAACATCGCGGCCCTGCGCCGCCGGGTCCGGCTGGCGGCGCACCCCGATATTCGACCTTCGCCCTATGATCGCCCGAGCCGCGTGACCTGGCGGTTTGAGGATGGTGAGGCGTGGACGGAAGAATGCGCGAGCGCGCGCGGCGGTGCCGATCAGCCGTTCGACGATCAAGAACTCATGGACAAGCTGGTCGAGAACGCCAGCGCGGTGTTCCCGCGCATGTCCGGTATTCTGCAAATGATCATCAACGGAGATGAAACTGCCATATCGCGCCTCTGGCGTGACGTCGTGGCGGAGTTGGTGAGCGAGTGAGGGTGAAATGAGTTACGATGTTGACGTTTTGGTGATCGGGGCGGGGGCTTGCGGCCTTGCAGCGGCCATTGCGGCGCATGACGCGGGGCTTTCAACAGCGATCCTGGAAAAGCTCGATCGACCGGGCGGCAACTCGTCCCTGTCCACGGGCTCGGTACCGGCGGCCGGCAGCCGTTTTCAGCGCGAGGCGGGTATCGTCGACGATCCACAGACGATGGTGCGCGATCTCACGGCGATCGCTAGCGAAACCGACGATCCTGACCTGGTCCGCCGGCTCGCCGAGGTCTCCGCGCCGACGGTCGAATGGCTGGTGGATACGGTCGGCGCCCGCCTTCAATTGGTGACCGCCTACAAACATATTGGCCACTCGGTCCCGCGGCTGCATGCGCCGCAATCGCGGCGGGGTCAGGATCTCGTCAATGATCTTTTGGCCGCGGTTGCAAAGCGTGAAATTCCGCTAGCGCTCGGTAATGTCGTGCGCGAGCTGATCGTGGAAGAGGGCGCGGTTGTCGGCGCGCGGGTAGCCGTCGGCCAAACGGAGGAAACAATCCGGGCCCGTAAGATCATCCTCGCCGTCAATGGTTTCGCAGGCAATCCGGAACTGGTGCACCGCTTCTGTCCGGAGATTGCCGGTGCGCAGTATTTCGGCGCGCGCGGCTCGACCGGCGAGGCGGTGATCTGGGGCGAAAAGCTGGGTGCGGCGCTTGCGAATATAGGGGCGTACCAAGGCTATGCCGCAGTGGCCGACCCGCATGGCAGTCTGTTGTCGTGGACCACCATCGAGAAAGGCGGAATCCTGGTCGGCGCCGACGGTCATCGTTTCGGCAATGAGAGTCTCGGCTATTCCGGTTACGCGCGCATCGTGCTGGAGCAGGGTGCGCATGCCTACGCGGTCTTCAATCAGGCGATATTCGATGTTGCTGCGCAGGAAGAGGAGTTTGTCGAACTGGTAAACTACGGCGGTCTGAAGACTGCACCGACGGCCGGCGCGGCAGCGGCGGCCTACGGCCTCGACGTCAAAACGGTCGACGAGGAAGTTACGGCTTATAATGCGAGCGCGTGCGGTAAGAAGCCCGATCGATTCGGGCGGCGCGATTTCGGCCTCGCGCCGCTAAACGGGCCGTTCTATACCTGCCGCATCGTGCCCGGTCTGTTCCATACCCAGGGCGGCCTGCGTGTCGATCGCGACGGCCGGGTGTTGCGCAAGGACCTTGCGCCTGTCCCCAATCTGTTTGCCGGCGGCGGCGCTGCCGAAGGCATCAGTGGTCGTGCCGGCGCGCTTGGTTATGCGTCGGGCAATGGCCTGCTCTCCGCGATCGCGCTCGGGCGGCTCGCGGCGCTGGCGGCGGCCGCCGAGATTAAGCAGGCGGCGTGATGGGCCTCGCGCGGCAGGCAATCCAGGCGATGCGCGGTCTTGCGCAGACCGCATTGCCGGAAGCCGTTATGACAGCTGCGCGTCTGCATCTGCTCGATGCCATTGGCGTCGGCCTTGCCGCCAGCGCCTCGCCGGCAGGCAAGGCCTTGGAAGCGTTCGCCCGCGATCTGCCAGGCGGCCCTGCGAGTGTGTTCGGCCGGGCGCAAGGCGCCGGCGCGGCCGATGCGGCACTGGTCAATGGCGCGCTGATCCACAGCTTGGAGTTCGACGATACGCATATGGCTTCGATCGTGCACGGCAGTGCCGTGCTGGCATCGACCGCGCTCGCGATGGCCCAGCAAGGCACCATGTCGGGGGCGCGATTGCTCGGCGCCTATGCGCGCGGTTGGGAATTGCTGGTGCGTCTTGGACTTGCTGCCCCAGGTGGATTCCAGTCGCGCGGATTCCAGGTTACTTCGACCGCTGGCGTACTGGCCGCCGCCGCTGTTGCTGCGGAGCTGAGCGCGCTCGACGAAGACCAGAGCGTCAACGCCGTGGGTATTGCGCTCAGTCAGGCCTCCGGTGTGTTCGAGTTCCTAAGCAACGGCTCGACAGTGAAGTCGTTGCATCCGGGTTGGGCGGCGCATGCGGGCGTGCTGGCGGCGGCATTGGGGCGGGCAGGGATGACCGGTCCCGAGTCATCGCTAGAAGGAAGATTTGGACTTTTTGCGAGCTTTGCCGGCGATCGTGCGGCTAGCGACCGCTTTGCCGCGTCGCTCGCGGATCTGGGACGCGTTTGGCATTTGCTCGAGGCCGCCTACAAATTCTACCCATGCTGCCACTACCTGCATCCCTTCATCGAGGCAGCCGGTGTTCTCGCGGATCGTGGCATCATGGCGGACCGTATTGAGCACGTCATATGTCGGATAGCGCCGCCGGCTGCTTTGGTAGTGTGCGAGCCGTGGGAGAGCAAGCAACAGCCCGCGACCGGCCACGCGGCGCGTTGGAGCTTGCCGATCGTGGTGGCTGCTCGTTTCGTTGACGGCCGTATTGACATGCGAACGTTCGAACAGCCGGCATCTGCGGCGACGCGTGTGCTGGCGCGGCGCACGCGCTGGGAACCGCTCGGCGGAGCCCACTTTCCGGACCGGTTTGAGGCGGAGCTGGTCTGTGTGACGAATGATGGCGTGACGCATCAGGTTCGCATCGACGATGTCTATGGAAGCGAGAACCGCCCGGCAAGCGCCGATAACGTACGTGCTAAGTTTCGCGCCAATGCTGCCTTGGTCATGACAAGCGTCGATGCGGCCAATCTCGAATCCGCGGCCGATGAGCTTGACCGTGCCAAGGATCTTACAGAGCTCACGCGCGCGCTTCGGTGCACCGCATTGGGCTGAGCAAGGGGATAAAGCGATGACGTCCTTCGATTTGGTGATTCGTGACGGCGAGGTCATCCTTCCCGGTCGTGGGCGGATGCGCTGCGATCTTGCCATCCAAGGGGGCCGCATCGCCGCGATCCTGGCCGCTGGGGCGTCCTGTGCCTCCGCCGAGCAGGTGTCGGCACGCGGCCTCGTCATCCTGCCCGGGGCGATCGACGTTCATCTGCATCTCGGCCATGGCAAGGACATCGCTCGGCCCCGCGTGCCACTCGATGCCGACCGGGAGACCGCCGCGGCGGCAAAGGGGGGCGTCACGTCATTCGTTCCCTATCTGATGGCCACCGATCCGTTCGAACAAATCTTCGACGACGTTGTCGCCGTGACCGAGGCCGGCGCGCGCATTGATTTCGGTTATCACTTCATCATATCGACGGAAACGCAGCTCGCCGGCGTGCCGCGCTATGTCCGTGACTATGGCGTGCCAAGCTTCAAAATATTCATGAACAATCGGGGTGGGGAAGGCGCGCGCCTCGGTCTGCCGGATATCGACGATGGTTTCCTTTTTCGCTTGTGCGAAGCCGCGGCCGCCAATGGCGGCATGGTCTGTCCGCACCCTGAGACGATCGAAATCGCCTGGGTGCTGCGTGACCGTCTCAAGGCGAGCGATCCCGAAGGCCGCGGTGGGCTTGCGACCTGGAATGGCACGCGCCCGCCCTTCGTCGAGGGCGACGCCGTGCAGCGCGCCGCCTATATCGCGGGGCAGGCGGGAGCGCCGCTTTACGTCGTGCATACCTCGTCGAACGAGGCCCTTCAGGCGGCGTTGCGCCACCGCAGGCTGGGTGGACAGGTCTATGTCGAAACCTGTCCACAGTATCTCACGCACGATATCGGCTGGAATGGTGGCGACGTCGGCAAGATCAATCCGCCATTGCGCGAAGCGGCCGACCGCGAAGCGCTGTGGGCGGCGCTGCTTGCCGGCGACGTCGACACGCTCGCCACCGATCACGTTCATCGCGACATCGCGTCGAAGCAGGGCGGCATATGGCAAGCCTCGCCGGGTTGCCCAGGGCTTGAGACGCTGCTGCCGGTCTTGCTGAGCGAAGGCCATCACAAGCGGGGGCTCGCGCTCGAACGCGTCGCAGCGCTGACAGCGACAAATCCGGCGCGCCTGATGGGGATGGGCCACGCCAAGGGCGCGATCGCGCCGGGCATGGATGCCGATCTGACCTTCATCGATCTCGACGCGAAATGGGTTCTCGACCGCGCCGACGTGGTGTCGAGCGCGGGCTATTCTTTATATGAAGGGTGGAGCTTCAAAGGGCGCGTGATTCACGCAATGGTCCGCGGCCGATGGGCGGTTCGAGACATTACTCTGAACGACGAAACGGTGGGCACCGGCCGTTTCATTAGGCGTCAGCTACCCCGTTGATCGCACCAGGGCAAAGGAGCCGGGCGCCATTCTAACTTTGAGGCCATAGCGCGCCAATTTCGGCGACCATCAGCCGTTAAGGCCGAGGTTCTCCGAGGATTTTCAAAGCCCATTCCGACAATTCGCGCTTTGTGCACCTCTTGAAGCCGTTGAGGAATTTCCTTCAGTCGGAATGCTCACACGGGCTCGACGCAAGTGGACGGGCCTCTACAAGGCCCGCGCGCGAGCTGGTGTCGCAGGCACCGTGAAGGCCACGCGCACACGGCGGGAGCCGCACCGCGGGCAACGCAGCCGGCTTTCCAGGAGCCCGAGCGGGAAGTCCCGACCGCGGGTCCACACGAGCGTGAGCATGTCCAACTCTCCGCCGTAGACACATTCCCGGTGGCGCTTCATGCCGTCGCGCGGCCCCCAACCTAAGCGCGAACAATGACTTGCGCCACATAGAAAGTGCAACCACTTCGCCCTCTTGGGGCAGAGGCGTTGAGCACCTTGAAATTCGGGTGCGGGTGTCACCCCGGCGTCACCCTGGACAGTTTTTTGAAAGCCGGAATTCGGGCTAAGTATTGGAGCGTGCGAAAGGATTCGAACGCTGACCTCGACTTTGGCAAGGTCGAAATGAAGTCGTGGATCAAGGTCTCGCCGAAAGCACCGGTTGGGCCGCTGACCGCCGCCGCATGGCGACGCGAGATCACGCCGCCAATTCGTAATCCGCGCGAAGCTCTTTGGCGATTTCCTCGGCTGCCGTCTGAGCGTTGATCGCGGCGGCCGGGCGCGTCATTACGGTCGGGTGCCAGCCATAGGCCGGGTCTTTGTGAACGGCAATTAAAACGCCGCCGATGTTGAGGCGCGCGGCGATCATATCGGCCAACTCTTGCGCGGTCTTCTTTTGCTTGTGCTGCATTTGATATCCAATCGTTTCGAGCCTTTGAAATAGTGACGCCGGGCGGGCGCGCAAGATGTCGCTCGCTGGCATCGCTGTTCGCGATTCTGTGCGCTAATCTCAATTCGGATGACGGAAGCGCCGGCAGCGCGTAAAACGCGCGTCCACGGTTGTTTATGAAGCGATTGCCGATGGTGGGGCAGCAAGTGGGGTAGGGAAAAATCGTTGCCTTAGAAGTCCAATTAAATTAGGCATTATCGATGGTAGGTGGTGGAGCCGAGGGGATTTGAACCCCTGACCTCCTCATTGCGAACGAGGCGGTCTTCCTGATCGGCCTTCATGTCTCCTCAACATCTTCATCTCGCTCATGCGGCACTGGTTCAGTGTAGAAACTTGCCGACCGCACTTTGCCCGCGCCGCGACTTAGCCCGTCCAATAGCAGGTCCACTTCCACGAGCCGATGTGCCGTGATGATTACCAGCAGGTCCGTAAATTGCTCGCGGGGCAAGCGAAGAACGAGTTGCCAAGCCGTTGTCGCGCCGATGCCGCTTCCGGGATTGCCCCCAACGGTTGCGCCACAGAAAACATACATGAAGGCAGTGGCCCGCTTTAACACTGGGCGGTCCAGAGTCCCTTCGATCTTGATAACGCTATCGGCGTCGCCGTCTGGGTCAATCCGCGACAAGCCTGGGCCTCGATGGCTCACGCTCGCGGCGGATGCCGTCACCTTGATCTTGAACCATTCAAGGGCCGGCTTGCGACTTTTCGCTTTTCGACGCATGGCGCGTGAGTGCGTTTCTGCCGTCATCGTTCTTTCGGCGCAGAACAACCCGCCAAGCAGACGTCCTCTTAGAATGCTCCTGTTCTGCCGACGCGCGCGCTGCCGGTCAAATCCGTTCGCTTCCGCGCCTGCGGCTTGTGCAGCTCCATACCCTATCGGGTGGCCATATGGCCAGCTTGTGACAGCCCCGCTTGATCGCCTCGGCCTGCGAACGGGCATCGAGGCCGCCATGAGGGCGGGCTCAAGTACCGAAAGGACATTCTATGACAACTGAAACCAGCACCAACCGCCCGACGCATCGCGTTTATGCGGTCATCATCAAGAAGGAAGGCCGGGAGAAGGGCACCTGGCTTGAGATCGGCGCCGCCTGGCCCCACCGCGACGGCAAGGGCTACGGCGTGAAGCTCGACGTCATCCCGCGCTCGCCCGATGCCCAACTGGTCATCCGCGCGATCGAGCCGAAGCCGGTCGGACCGGCCGCCGCCTAGGCCGCCGCCGAGGAGGGCGGCGCCCCCTTGGGCCCGCCCTTCGCCGGTCGGCGCCGCTTGCCGGGGGGCGCCGCCGGCCGCGTTTCGTTCCATTTTTGTCGGAATGAAAATGCGCTTTGTCGGAATATTGGCGACCCCGGCTGGATTCGAACCAGCGACCCCCAGCTTAGAAGGCTGGTGCTCTATCCGGCTGAGCTACGGGGTCTTGCCCAGGCAAAGGTTTACCCGCGCCGCGGTCTATTGAAAGGTGCGTGCCGGAATTTGCGCCGCTAACATGGATGGCGCGCGAGGACCCCGCGATGGGCGCCATTGCCGATCTGACCTGCGCCGATTTGACGGCGGCCTATCGGCGCGGCGAGCTCTCGCCTGTCGACGTCGCGCGCGATTGTCTGGCCCGTATCGACGCGAACGCCGCGATCAATGCCTTTGTCGTTGTCGATTCCGAGCGCGCCTTGGCGGCGGCCGCGGAATCGGAAGCGCGCTGGCGGGCGGGCAGCCCACTCGGTCCGATCGACGGCGTGCCGGCCACGATCAAGGACAATATCTGGGTCAAGGGACTGCCCACCCGGCGCGGCTCGACCACGACCGACACCGCGCCGGCGCAAGCCGACTCGCCGGCGGTGGCGCGCCTGCGCGAGCAGGGCGCCGTCATTCTCGGCAAGACCTGCATGCCCGAGCATGGCTGGATCGGCGTCTGCCACAGCCCGCTCACGGGCATTACGCGCAATCCGTGGAATCCCGAACACACGCCCGGCGGCTCGACCGGCGGCGGGGCGGTGGCCGCGTTGCTGGGTCTGGGCGTGCTGCATCTCGGCACCGATGGCGCCGGCTCGCTGCGCATTCCGGCGGCCTTCACCGGCGTGTTCGGCATGAAGCCGAGCTTCGGCCGGGTCGCCGGTCTATCCGGCGCTGATGCTCAATGTGCTGTCGCATCAGGGGCCGATCACCCGCAGCGTTGCCGATGCCGCGCTGATGCTGTCGGTGATCGCGCAGCCGGATGCGCGCGACATGGCGGCCTGGAATACGCCGGCGCCGGATTTCAGCGCCGGCCTGGACGATGGCGTGCGCGGTTTGCGCGTCGCGTTGTCGCCGCGGCTCGGGCATGTTGCGGCGCTCGACCCGGAGATCGAGGCGGCGCCGCGCAAAGCGGCGCGCGCGCTGGAAGAGCAGGGCGCGATCGTCGAGGAGGCCGATCCGCCGCTCGAGCGCGCGCCCGATCATGATCCGCGCGATGTGGTGGCCGGTGGCGACGGCGATCGTCGATGCGGTGCCGGCGGCGCGGCGCGCCGAGATCGATCCCGGCTTGCTGGCGCATCGCCGAACGCGGGCGGGCGTTTTCGGTCGGCGATTATCTCGCCGCCTATGCCGCGCGCGCCGAACTGCACACCGCGATGCTGCGCTTCCATGAGCGCTACGATCTGCTGCTGACGCCGACCATGCCGATCACCGCGCTCAAGGTGGGCGCTGAGTGCCGGACGACGGCGACTTCGGCGACGACTGGCTCAACTGGTCGCCCTACACCTATCCGTTCAACCTGACGCAGCAGCCGGCTGCTTCGGTGCCCGTGGGGCTGGCCGCGAATGGCCTGCCGATGGGGGTGCAGATCGTCGGACCGCTGCGGGCCGATGACGTGGTGTTGCGGGCGGCGCGGGCAATCGAGCGCAGCGCTGCCGATGCCGCGGCCGTCACCCTGGTAGGTCGATTTCTAGGTAAATTAATATCTTAACATCGATTGCTGCAGCAATTAATCTAAATTCTTAGAACTTTCGACTAGCTACTTGGCTACACGTATCGTTACGCTGTCGGGCAAGGCCGTCACCCGTCACCCCCGTCACCCGCGCGAGGTATTGGGCCGCCAATATCCGCGTCGCGCCGCGGCCACGACCTCGACACCTTCAAGCGCTGAACTGATAGTGGCGACCGGCGCACTAACAATGACGACCCGTCGCCATACTGGGAGGCTTCCTCGATGTTCACGTTCGTCCGCGCCGGCCTTGCCGCCGCGCTGATCGCCCTTGCCATCATCGCCGGCTATCGGCGGCCGACAAGGCCTTCAAGCGCAGCGATCTCGACGACGCGGCGATCAAGCTCGAGGCGCAGATCAAGAGCGACGCCGGCACGGTGACCAAGCCGGCCGCCACTCTGCGGCGCGACGCCGACGCCGCCTTCCAGAAAAACGATTTCCGCACCGGCATGACGGTGCTCGGCCAACTCGTCACCGTGGCGCCCGCCGATGCGACGAACTGGCTGCGCCTGGCGCGCACCGTGCTGCAGATCCGTCCGCGCGACGACAGCGAGAAGGCGCTGCTGCTCGATCGCGCCTCGACCGCCGCCTATATCGCCTATCAGCGCGCGACCGAACCGCGACCTGGAAGCCGACAGCCTGGCGCTGCTCGGCCGTACGCTCGCCGACCGCAAGCAATGGCGCCCGGCGCTCGATTCCATGCGGCTCGCGCTCGATATGCGCGAGAGCGCCGACCTGCGCGGCCAATACGAGCGGCTGCGCAGCGAGCACGGCTTCCGCATGCTGGATTACTCGGTCGATTCCGACGCCGTTTCGCCGCGCGCCTGCTTCCAGTTCTCGGAAGAATTGCCCGGCAGGCGCACCGATTTCTCGCCCTACGTCGCGGTGGCGGGCCAGGACAAGCCGGCGATCTCGGCCAACGACAAGCAGCTATGCGTCGAGGGCCTCAAGCACGGCGAGCGCTACGAGATCACGCTGCGCGCCGGCCTGCCGTCGGTGGTGCGCGAGACGCTGGCGAAATCGGCCGACTTCACCATCTTCGTGCGCGACCGCAAGCCGTTCGTGCGCTTTTCCGGCAAGGCCTATGTGCTGCCGCGCACCGGCCAGCGCGGCATCCCGGTGCTCAGCGTCAACACCAGCGCGGTCGTGCTGTCGATCTATCGCATCGGCGACCGCAATCTGCATCGACACCGTGCTCGGCTACGATTTCCAGCGAAACTTGAGCCCCTACGAGGCCGAGCGGCTGGCCGGCGAGCGCGGCGCCAAGGTGTGGAGCGGCGAACTCGCCGTCGCGCCGAAGCTCAACACCGAGGTCGCCACCGCGTTTCCGGTCGATCAGGCGCTCGGCGACCTCGAGCCCGGCGTCTATGTCATGACGGCGACGCCGAAAGACGTGGTGGCGAACGACTACGACCAGCGCGCCACCCAATGGTTCATCGTCTCCGACTTGGGGCTGACCGCCTATAGCGGCCACGACGGCATCGACGTCTTCATCCATTCGCTGGCGAGCGCCGAGCCGCTGGCGCAAGTCGAGAGTCCGGCTGATGGCGCGCAACAACGAGGTGCTGGCGGCCAAGCCGACCGACAAGGACGGCTTCGTGCATTTCGAAGCCGGCCTCACGCGCGGCGAGGGCGGGCAGCGCCGGCCGCGATCGTCGCCGCCGACAAGGCCGACTACGCCTTCCTCAGCCTGAAGTCGGCGGCCTTCGATCTCTCCGACCGCGGCGTGGCCGGCCGCCAGGTGCCGGCCGGGCTCGATGCCTTTGTCTATACCGAGCGCGGCGTCTATCGCAGCGGCGAAACCGTGCACGTGACCGCGCTGCTGCGCGACGCGCGCGGCATTGCCGCCGCCGGCGCCGCTCACGCTGGTGGTGGAGCGGCCGGACGGCGTCGAATATCGCCGCGCGCTGGTCGCCGATCAGGGCCTCGGCGGCCATAGCTGGAGCGTGCCGATCGTCGCCTCCGCCTCGACCGGCACCTGGCGCGTGCGCGCCTATACCGATCCCAAGCGTCCGCCGGTCGGCGAGGCCAGCTTCCTGGTCGAGGACTATGTGCCCGACCGCATCGAATTCGATCTGACCTCGGCGGCCAAAGTCATCCCGCGCGACGCGCCGGCGCAGCTCAGCGTCGACGGCCATTTCCTCTACGGCGCGCCGGCCTCCAATCTCGATCTCACAGGCACGGTGACGCATCGCGGCCGCCAAGGAGCGGCCGGGCTTCGCCGGCTATGCGTTCGGGCTGGCGGACGACGAGGTGACGGCCGGTGCGCCAGGACCTCGACGATCTGCCGGCGACCGACGCGACCGGCAAGGCGAGCTTCCCGGTCGCGCTCGACAAGATTCCGGTCACCTCGCGCCCGCTGCGAAGCGACCATCACCGTCAGCATGGCGGAATCCGGCGGCCGCGCGGTCGAGCGCAAGCTCACGCTGCCGATCGCGCCCGACGCGCCGATGATCGGCGTCAAGCCGGCGTTTTCCGGCCGCTCGCTCGCCGACGGCGCCAATGCCGATTTCGACGTGGTGATGGCCGCGCCCGACGGCAAGACGCTGGCGCAAAGCGGCCTGCGCTACGAACTGCTGCGAGGTCGAGACCTCGTATCAATGGTACCGGCAGAACGGCAAATGGGAATTCGAGCCGGTCAAGCGCACCGAGCGCGTCGCCAACGGCACGGTCGACGTCGCCGCCGACAAGCCGGCGCGGATTTCGCTGCCGGTGAAATGGGGCCGCTACCGGCTGGAAGTGTCGACGCGCCGGGCCGAACGGCCCGGTCACCTCGCTCTCGTTCGATGCCGGCTTCTATGCGGAATCCAGCGCCGACACGCCCGACCTGCTTGGAGATCGCGCTCGACAAGGCGGATTACAAATCCGGCGACGCCATGAACGTGGCGGTGACCGCGCGCACGCGCCGGCCGCCTCACGCTCAACGTGTTCACCGATCGCCTGGTCGCCAGCCATCGCAGGACGTGAAAGCCGGGCAGCGTGCGCGTGCCGCTGGCCGTCGGCAAGGACTGGGGCACCGGCGCTTATCTGGTCGCCACGCTGCGCCGTCCGCTCGACGCGCCGGCGCAGCGCATGCCGGGCCGCGCCATCGGCGTGCAGTGGTTCTCGATCGACCGGTCCGGCGCGCACGCTCGCGCTCGACATGAAACTGCCGGCGACGCTGCGGCCGAATTCCGACGCTCGACGTGCCGATCAAGCTTGCCGGGCTTAGCGCCGGCGAGGAGGCGCGCGTCATCGTCGCCGCCGTCGATGTCGGCATTCTCAATCTCACCAATTACAAGCCGCCGGCGCCGGACAATTATTATCTCGGCCAGCGCCAGCTCACCGCCGAAATCCGCGATCTCTACGGGCAATTGATCGACGGCATGCAGGGCGTGCGCGGGGCAATCCGCTCCGGCGGCGACATGCGGCGCCGAATTGGCCGGCTCGCCGCCGACGCAGGCGCCGCTGGCGCTCTATTCCGGCATCGTCAGCGTCGGGCCCGACGGCACCGCGCAGGTGGCGTTCGATATCCCGGCCTTTGCCGGCACCGTGCGCGTGATGGCGGTGGCCTGGAGCAAGGACAAGGTCGGCAAGGCCGTCTGGCGACGTGGTGGTGCGCGATCCGGTGGTGCTGACGGCGACGCTGCCGCGCTTCCTGCGCACCGGCGACCGCGGCGCGATGCAGCTCGAGCTCGACAATGTCGAAGGCGCGGCCGGCGATTACAGCTATTGCGCTCGAGCAGCGACGGCGCCGTCAAGCTCGACGGCGACAAGCCGTTCACGCTCAAGCTCGCCGCCAAGCAGCGCGACCGCGTCGCGGTGCCGGTCTCCGCCGCGGGCTCCGGGCCGAGCACGCTGAAGGTGAGCGTGAGCGGGCCGAACGGCTTTGCGCTCGACCGCGCCTATGCGCTCGACGTGCGGCCGGCGAACCAGATCCTCACCCGCCGCACCGTGCGCGCGCTTGCGCCCGGCGAGACGCTGACGCTGTCGAAGGACATGTTCGCCGATTTCGTGCCGGGCACCGGCCGCGTCGGCCTGTCGGTCGCGATCTCGGCCTCGCTCGACATCGGCGACGCTGCTGAACGAGCTCGACCGCTATCCGTTCGGCTGTTCCGAGCAGATCACCAGCCGCGCGGTGGCGATGCTCTATATCAACGAGCTGGCCGCGCAGGCGCAAGCTCGCGCTCGACGGCGACATCGACGAGCGCATCAAGGACGCCATCCAGCGTCTGCTGGCGCGGCAGGATTCGAACGGCTCGTTCGGCCTGTGGTCGGTCGGCGGCAACGATCCCTGGCTCGACGCCTATGTCACCGACTTCCTCACCCGCGCGCGCGAGCGCAACTTCGAGGTGCCGGCGGCCGGCGTTCACGCTGGCGCTCGACCGGCTGCGCAATTACGTCGCGAGCGCGCCCGACCCGAGCAAGAACGGCGGCCGCGATCTCGCCTATGCGCTCTACGTGCTGGCGCGCAACGGCGTGGCGCCGGTCGGCGACCTGCGCTACATCGCCGACACCAAGCTCGACGATCTGGCGACGCCGATCGCCAAGGCGCAAATCGCCGCCGCGCTCGCCATGCTCGGCGACAAGACGCGCGCCGACCGTGTCTATCTCGCCGCGCTCGATGCGATCTCGCCGCAGCCCAAGCGAGCTCGATCTCGGCCGCGCCGATTACGGTTCGGCCTTGCGCGACTCGGCCGCGCTGGTGACGCTCGCCTCGGAAGGGCGCGCGCCGCAGAGGACCATCGACGACGCGGTGCTGCGCGTCGACGCCGCCCGCGCGCTCACCAGCCGGACCTCGACGCAGGAGGACGCCTGGCTGGTGCTCGCCGCCCGCGCGCTCGCCAAGCAGCTCAACGCCATCTCGCTCTCCGTCAACGGCGAGACGCGGCAGGGCGCCTTCTATCGCAGCCTGCGCGCCGACGAACTCGACGCGCCGCTGGCGGTGAACAACCAGCGGCGCCGGCAATGTGCAGGCGGTGGTGTCGGTTAGCGGCTCGCCGATGACGCCGGAGCCTGCCGCCGAAGCGCGGCTTCAAGATCGAGCGCAGCTATTTCACGCTCGACGGCGAGCCGGCCGATCCGAGCGCACGCCAAGCAGAACCAGCGTTTCGTCGTGGTGCTGAAGATGACCGAGCCGCAGCCGCAATTCGGCCGGGTGATCGTCGCCGACTATCTGCCGGCCGGCTTCGAGATCGACAATCCGAAGCTTGGTGTCGTCAGGCGATACCGGGACGCTGTCCTGGATCACCGATGCCGGCGAGCCGGTGAAAGCGAATTCCGCGACGACCGCTTCACCGCGGCCTTCGACCGCGACGAGGATTCCACGCCGGTGTTCACGGTGGCCTATGTGGTGCGCGCGGTGTCGCCCGGCCACTACGTGCTGCCGCAGGCTTTGGTCGAGGACATGTACCGGCCCGATCGCTTCGGCCGCACCGCAACCGGCACGATCGAGATCACGGCGGCGCAAATGAAGCGACGCTGGCGCATCATTCTGGCGAGCCTCGCCGGGGCGGCCGTTCTGCTCGCGCTCGCCGGCGGCTGCCTGGGTCTATTCGCTCGGCCGCGCCGCCGCTCGGCAAGGACCTGGACTCTCGCATGTGGTGCTCGATCGCGACGGGCATCTGCTGCGCGCCTATGCCACCCCGACGGCCGCTGGCGTCTGCCGGCGACCCGAAGGACGTCGATCCTCGTTTCCTCAAGCTGTTGTTCGCCTACGAGGACAAGCGCTTCTACGACCATCATGGCGTCGATCCGCTGGCCATGGCGCGGGCGGCGGTCCAGTTCGTCACGCACGGGTCACATCGTCTCCGGCGGCTCGACGTTGACCATGCAGGTTGCGCGCCTGTTGGAGCCGCGCGAGCATCGCAGCCTCGCCGCCAAACTGCGCCAGATCGTGCGCGCGTTCGAGATCGAGCACGCGCTGAGCAAGCCGCAGATTCTGTCGCTCTATCTCACCCTCGCGCCCTATGGCGGCAATCTGGAAGGCATCCGCGCCGCCTCGCTCTCCTATTTCGGCAAGGAGCCGCGCAAGCTGTCTCTGGCGGAAGCCGCGCTCCTGGTGGCGCTGCCGCAGTCGCCTGAATTGCGCCGGCCCGACCGCTTTCCGGAAGCGGCGCGCGCGGCGCGCAACCGCGTGCTCGACCGCGCGGCGGCGGCCGGCGTCGTGCCGCGCGACGAGATCGCCCGCGCCAAGGCCGAGCCGGTGCCGCACGAGCGCAAGCCGCTGCCGATGCTGGCGCCGCATGCCGCCGACCAGGTGGTCGCCGCCGAGCCCGACCGCCGCGTGCACCGGCTCACCATCGACGCCGGCCTGCAGAACTTGCAGGAACTGGCGCGCGAGCGCGCGCGCGCGCTCGGGCCGCAGATTTCGGTCGCCATCATCGCGGTCGACAACGAGAGCGGCGAGGTGCGCGCCCGCGTCGGCTCCGCCGATTATTTCGACGAGCGCCGCGCCGGCCAGGTCGACATGACGCAGGCGCTGCGCTCGCCCGGCTCGACGCTGAAGCCCTTCATCTACGGCCTCGCCTTCGAGGACGGCCTGCTGCATCCGGAAACGCTGATCGACGACAAGCCGACGCGTTACGGCAGCTACATGCCGGAGAATTTCGATCTCACCTTCCAGGGCACGGTGACCGTGCGCCGCGCGCTGCAGATGTCGCTCAACGTTCCCGCCATCGCCGTGCTCGGCAAGGTCGGCGTCAGCCGGCTTGAGCGCGCGGCTGACGCAAACCGGCGCCACGCTGGTGCTGCCCAAGGGCGAGGCGCCGGGCCTTGCCATGGGTCTCGGCGGCGTCGGCATCAAGCTCTCCGACCTGGTGATGCTTTATACCGGGCTTGCCCGCCTCGGCGCGGCGCTGCCGCTGATCGAGCGCGAGAGCGCGAGCGCCGAGCCGGCGCACGCCGGCTGCTCGATCCGGTCGCCGCCTGGTATGTCGGCAATGTGCTGATCGGCGCGCCGCCGCCGGACAACGCGGTGCCCGGGCGCATCGCGTTCAAGACCGGCACTTCCTACGGCTATCGCGACGCCTGGGCGGTCGGCTTCGACGGCCGCATGACCATCGGCGTCTGGGTCGGGCGGCCGGACGGCGCGCCGGTGCCCGGGCCTCGTCGGCCGCGTCTCGGCGGCGCCGATCCTGTTCGATGCCTTCGCGCGCTCCGGCACTGCGCCGGCGCCGCTGGCGCATGCGCCCAAAGGCGTCGGTCTTTGCCGTCGACCAACAAGCTGCCGCCGCCGCTGCAACGTTTCCTCCCGGACGGCGGCATGGGCGCCGCGTCTGAGCCGCCGCGCATCATGTTCCCGCCCGACGGCGCGCGCCTCGAGCTGGCCGGAGGCGCTGCGCCCGATCCGGTCGCGCTCAAGATCGCCGGCGGCGCCGCGCCGCTCACTGTCATGGTCAATGGCGTGCCGCTGCCGCCGCAAGGGAGCCGCCGCACTCTGTTCTTCGAGCCCGACGGCCCGGGCTTTGTGCGGCTCACCGTCATGGATGCGCGCGGCGCCACCGACAGCGTCATGGTGCGGCTGCAGCAATAGCGATAGTTGGCTGAATGACAGGGCAGGCCTTGCGCTTATGGTGCGGGCCGAGGCGCGGAATCAACACAGAAACGGTCCGATGAGCACGACCACCAATGACGCGCGGCAATCGCTGCAACCGGGGCGCGGCCTGTCCGCCGCGATCGATTTTGCCTGCGCCTCGCACCGGCGCGCTGCGGATTGCTGATCGTCTTTTCGCTGATCGCTTTCCTGCCGGGCTTCTTCCAGATTCCGCCGGTCGACCGCGACGAGGCGCGCTTCGCCCAGGCCACCAAGCAGATGATGGAGAGCGGCGACTACATCGACATCCGTTTCCAGGACGAGGTCCGCTACAAGAAGCCGGTCGGCATCTATTGGCTGCAGGCGGCGGCGGTGAAGGCGGGCGAAGCGCTCGGCGTGCCGCAGGCGCGCACCGACGATCTGGCTCTACCGGCTGCCGTCGCTGATCGGCGCCATCGGCGCGGTGCTGCTGACCTATTGGGCGGCGCTCGCCTTCGTCGCGCGGCGCACCGCGCTGCTCGCCGCGCTTGATGATGGCGAGTTCGATCCTGCTCGGCGTCGAGGCGCGGCTCGCCAAGACCGACGCCATGCTGCTGTTCATGTCGGTCGCGGCCATGGGCGCGATGGCGCGCATCTATCTGATGAGCCGGCGGACGCCGGACCTCGCCGCCGGCTGGCGGCTGCCGGCGATCTTGTGGACGGCGATTGCCGCCGGCGTGCTGATCAAGGGGCCGCTGATCCTGATGTTCGTCGCGCTCACCGCGCTCGACGCTGTCGATCCCCGACCGCTCGGCCGCTGGATCTGGGGCTGCGGCCGTTCTTCGGCTTCCTCTGGATGATCGTGCTGGTGCTGCCCTGGTTCGTCGCGATTGTCGCTCAGCTCGGGCGGCAGTTTCTTCGAGCAGGCGGTCGGCGAGGACATGCTGGCCAAGGTGAGCGGCGGGCAGGAGTCGCATGGCGCGCCGCCCGGCTATTACTTGCTGCTGTTCTGGGTGACCTTCTGGCCCGGCTCGATACTGGCAGGCCTGGCCGCGCCGGCGGTATGGCGGGCGCGGCGCGAGCCGGGCGCGCAGTTCCTGCTGGCCTGGCTGATCCCGTCCTGGATCGTGTTCGAAGCGGTGATGACCAAGCTGCCACATTACGTGCTGCCGCTTTATCCCGCGATCGCGATCCTGATCGCCGGCGTCGTCGAGAGCGGGGCGCTGGTCAACGCGCGCTGGCTCACCCGCGGCACGGCGGGCTGGTTCGTGTTTCCCGGCGGCATCGCCGTCGGCGGTGCCGTGCGTCTTTATTATCGTCGGCCGCGAGCCCGGCCTCATCGCCTGGCCGTTTGCGGCGGCGGCGGTGATCCTCGGCCTGTTCGCCTGGTGGCTCTATGAGGTCGACGGCGCCGAGCGCTCGCTGCTGCGCGCCATGGTCGCCTCGGTGTTCATCGCCATCGCCGTCTATGCGGTGACGTTTCCGTCGCTGCCGGCGCTGTTTCCCAGCGCGTTGCTCGCCGACGAGATCGGCGCCAGCGGCTGCGCCAACCCGCAGACCGCCGCCACCGGCTATTACCAGGAGCCGAGCCTGGTGTTCCTGCTCGGCACCGATACCCGCTTTACCGACGGCGCCGGCGCCGCCGAATTCCTCAACCAGGGCGCCTGCCACTTCGCGCTCATCGATGCGCGCAGCGAACGCGCCTTCGTGCAGCGGGCCGATGCGCTCGGCCTGCGCTATGC
>CAVWDA010000043.1:0-25059 GCA_963753455.1 uncultured Alphaproteobacteria bacterium
CGCGGACATTCCGAGGTATTCACTGGACTTGTGAGGTTGTCTCGGATTTTGGTCAGCCTCGGAGCGTGAATTAGGTCACAACTTGGGTTTAAGGGTTGATACGCGCGTCCGATGGCGCGAGGAATCGACGCGTCCCTGTCCTACGATAGATGCGTGCGGACCTCGTTACCTTTTTGGCGCAGGAGGCGGTAAGTGGAAATCGAACTTGAGCATGGCCACACAAGCGAAGCTATCCGCGCGCGGCTCGCGCGAGACCCACGCATCAGCTATCTCCGCGACTGGATCTACGGTGGGATCGACGGAGTCGTGACAACCTTTGCGGTCGTCGCAGGCGTCGTTGGCGCCGACTTGCCCTCAAGGGTCGTGCTTGTGCTAGGGCTCGCCAATCTCGTTGCCGACGGCTTCGCCATGGCGGCGGGCAATTACAGCGGCACTCAGGCCGAGCGGGATGATTACGATCGTCTGCTAGCCGTCGAGCGCAAGCACATCGCCATGGTTCCGGATGGTGAGCGGGAGGAGATCAGGCAGATCTTCGGTGGCAAGGGCTTCGTGGGCGACGAGCTTGAGCGAATAGTCGATGTGATCACGGCGGATGATTCCCGATGGGCAAAGACGATGGTGGTGGAGGAATATGGGCTTGCTCCGACCCCAAAATCGCCCATATTGGCCGCGGTCAGCACCTTTGCTGCGTTCATGTTGTGCGGTTTGGTGCCGCTTGTAACTTATCTCGGGGCACGCGGGCTCGTCCCGTGCGTGGTCGCAACCGGAGTGGTTTTCTTTGCTATCGGTGCAATCAAGAGCCGATGGTCGCTGACCGCATGGTGGCGGTCGGGATTTGGGACTTTCTTCATTGGCATGATCGCTGCCGCGCTGGCCTTTGGCGTCGGTTTTGGCCTCAAGGTGCTATTCAATCTACCTGCGAGCTGAATGTGGTACAAAATTAATGATGGATAGGATGTGCGTCTAAATATGATAGTGCCAATTCGACCTACCCATTGGCGGCTGCGGGAGCGCGAACGCACCTGACAAAGTCCCTTAATCGGTTTTTGGCGATTTGAATTAAAGGGTGATGTCGCCTTTTGGCTGCCAGCTCAACCGATCGACGCAACACAGGCGTTAAATCTCTCTGCCGGAGTTTCAAATTGCAAGGTCTCTCGTGGCCGTTCGTTGAGCTGACGCGCCACTTTGTTCAGGTGAGCTTGCGAGTGCACCGACAGGTCGGTCCCCTTCGGAAAGTACTGTCTCAGCAGACCGTTGGTGTTCTCATTCGACCCGCGCTGCCATGGGCTCTGTGGATCGCAGAAATAAACTTCGATGTTGGTTGCCAACGTGAAGCGTCGATGATCGGTAAGCTCCTTGCCGCGGTCCCAGGTCAGCGATTTATAGAGTTCTTCTGGTAGCTTCTTGGCCTGCTTGATGAGCGCGGAGATGACCGTCTGGGTGTCCTTGTTGGACACCTTTGCCAACATCACGTAACGCGTATGACGCTCGACCAAGGTTGCGATGTAGCTGTTCTTCGAGCCAGACAGCAGATCGCCTTCCCAGTGGCCAGGCACCGCGCGATCTTCAACCGCAGCTGGGCGCTGACGGATCGAGACGAGATCCTTGATTTGCCCCCGACCATCGCCATTGAGGCCCGCCTGTTTCGATCGACGGATCGTGCGCTTGGATCGAAGATGGCTAAGTAGCTCCTTCTTAAGCACCCCGCGGGCTTGCACAAAGAGACTGCGATAGATCGTCTCGTGTGACACGTGATAACTCTCATCGTCAGGATGGGCTCGCTTAAGCCAGCCGGCGACCTGCTCGGGTGCCCAATTTAATCTCAGCTTCTTGGCCACCGCTCGCCGCAACCGAGCATTGGTCGCCAACTTACAACGTTTAGGGCGCCGGGCTCGAGCCCAGGCCTGGTCATCCGCCAATGCTGCTCGGTAGCCATCATAGCCGCCATTGCGGCTGATTTCTCGGCTCACCGTCGAGGCCGAACGGCCCAGCAACCGTGCCATCGATCGTGCCGATTGATGCCCAGAAATGCCTCTGGATATCTCCTCACGCTCCGAAAGCGTCAGTGCCAGTCGCGAGCGACGCCGAAGAGCTGGACGAATGCCGCCATGCGGTGCCACCTGGTTGTAAATCGATGAGGACGGCTTACCAAAAGCTCGCCCAATCGCTTTGAGCGACTCTCCCCGCTGCCAGCGCTCCCACAACTCCGTCTTCTCGGCCGCTGTAAAACCTCGACGAAATCTCTGGTCCATCGTCACACTCCATCTTTTCCCTCTAAGATAAAGTGTTGCGTCGACCAGTTGAGACCACCGCACTTAGCGGACAATCGCTGCGTCGCAACATTTTGTCGGCTATTGGGGCACAGCCGACATCGACCGACCGCTGCTCGGATTATTTCCTCGGTCCCTCAACCTTGCCGTCCACGATCCGCCGCGCTTCGGCGAAGGCTTCGGCGGGCGTTGCGCATGGCGTCGTAGCGGCCAGCCGCAACCCATCCTCATCGTAGATCGTCACGATGAAGCCGCCTTGTCGGGCGAGGTCGAGGCGGTGGAAATTGTAAGTCTCTGACTTGAGAATCACGGCTTGTGCTCCCACGTGCTCCGCACACGTAATACAATGGATAGATCAGCTCCATTCTGTTAGAGAGATAGCTCAATCTTTCATGGGGGCTGATATGGCGAAACGTAAACTGCGCGCTTGGACGAAGAAAGACATTGCCGAGCTCAAGGCTCATTCAAAATCCAGAACGCCCGTTACGAAGATTTCCAAAGAGATGAAACGAACGGTTGGAGCGTTGAGACGGAAAGCTGGAATTGTCGGGATAAGACTGGGCCATCGGCGTTAGGCACAGGCGCAAGCGGCCGCCTTTCTAGTACCGGCACGACCCATAACGCACGACAAGCAGCAGGACGACGGCAATCACGAGCGCGGTAATTGTCACTTGCCCGCTCCGACTACTAAGCGCGTCGGTTTCTCGATCCTTATAACCGTGCCACACCGTTCGCACGTGTGAACGACGCCAAGGTCTGTCTTGGTGGCCTACATTGCCACGTGACAGACTGGGCACTGCTTTGGTGGTTCAGGTTTTGCGACTTGGCTCACGGTAGCTGCGAAGGCTACCGGTCGTGGCTTGCTACACGAAATACGGATGTTTACGGAGTAGGCTTGGTGGCCTCTATCACTTCACCCACGCCGCCTTGAACCCCTCCATCGCATCCGCTCGTGTCGCTGCGTAGCCGCGCTGCGGCGAGCACCGCCTCGGCGAACTTTCAGTTCGGTACGCCGAAAATCGGGTCACCGCGGCGTCGCAAACCGTCATGGTTTGTTTGGCCGGCGGCATAGCGCAGCGGTTAGCATGTCCGAGCAGCGAGTGGCTTATTTCGGACAGCACCAGATGGGAGTTCACTTAACGTTTTGCAGGTCCTCGGACGACACGATCAATTGCCCGTCCTGACAGCGTCAGAACTGTCTGCAAATTAAACACTAGGGCGAACAGCCCTGCGAGCGTCCCAAGATAGACTAAGGCAAGCATCTGAGTTTTTCCTTGTTGTAGCAGAAGCTCGTTTGCCTCCGTGCCCGCCGATATGTGCGCTGCTGCATAGGGATTCGATTGGGAAATAAGCAGTCTGTTATAAAGGCGTCATAAAGAACGAAGCGAAGGGTACGGAATATTCGCTTAGCCGCGCTCTGTGAGCTTTTGAGGCACCCGCGGCGTGATCGTCCAGAACCAGGGCTGCCCTTTAGCTCAGAGGGTATGCGGCGGCCCGTCAAGCAGCTTGAGCTTAGCTGTTAGCGTCGCGATGCGTATATCCGCCTCGGCGGAGGTGAGGTTCGGCTTAAACGCGTCTAACTCGTAGGCGGCCTCCGCAAGTTCCTTCAGCGATGCTGCCTGCGCAGCTGTCATTAGCTCGTTGGCGGTCATCTGTTGTGGCCTGCAACGGGAGTTCGGGCCATCATGCTATCAGTATATTACGCCGCCGACGCGTCATTCCGTGAAAACAGTTGCGCCACCACGACACCACGCGGCTAGCGCCGTTGGCGCGCATTTTGCCGAGGGTCATCGGGGCGGCGTTTGAAGGCATAAGGTGTGCCTTCATCACAATCAATGCCTTGGCTGAGCGAATTAGCGGCTCGATAGCGCGCCCGTCGACGGAAGCCAGTGGCCTCCCTGCCAATATCAGTAAGTTTCCTGATCGTGAAATTCCTGAATTGATGCTCGGCGTCAGGATTGGCTATTTAGGACCATGCTCAAACCCCTCCCTAGATGTTCCAAATGTAGTGAGCCGATGCGCTTCGTTCGGAGTCTGCCGGTAGTTGTACGGCATCCTGAGCTGCAGAGTTTCGAATGCCGTAGGTGTCGGGAGGCCACGACCGTCGCCGTGGACGACAACGGTACGAAATACCGCTTTAATTCTGCAACGGGGTATCGCGCGGCCTAGCTTCTCCCGGTCCAGCGCGCCTTAAAGTCGGCCATGGCTTCTTCGCGTGTCGCCGCATAGCCGCGATCTCGCATTGTGCTCGGCACCCGCACCGTGATCGTCCAGAACCAGCGGCGATCTTCCGGCGCAGCGCACATCAGAGACGATGGATAGTTGGCGGTCGTTCTATTTGGGCTAGCCCTGTAGCCCCAGCTAAGAATTAAGGACCCAAAAGGCGATAATCGCCAAAGCGGCCAGCGCCGAAAACATCAATTTTGTCTCCGGCCAATCTACGCCCGCTTCCAGATTTTGGTCGTCAGAGTGCATCGTAGTGCCTCCATCGTGGGCATCCGCACAGACCCAACGCTAATCAAAGACGTAAGTTCCATCCTTGGCTTATCGCGCCATTCACGCTTCCCACACTGCCTTTTGAATTTAGGAGCGGCCCCACTTTTCATTAGGGCGCCGGATATTAGAGGAGCATGGTGCTGCTCTACTAGGGTAGCACCCCCTACGGAGGCGACCGTGTCCCCCACAGAAGCAGCCACAAATCGATTCATCCACGCTGAAAATTTAATTCTATTACGCAGGCGGCTAGCTGAAACGACCGATCCTGAAAAACGGCAGCAAATTTTGATCCAGCTACGTGAGGAAAAAGCCAAGGAGCATCTGCGCAGAGAAAAATAGGCCGCTTAAGTTTGGGGGCATTGGAGTGATCGATTTCATAAACAAAAGCCCCGCTTAATCAGCGGGGCTTAAAATTTCGAAGTGAACTCTGCGGCTATTTCACCTTGATGTTTTCCGCAGATTCCTTGCCCTTGTTAGCTACGACCTCGTATTCGACCACAGCGCCTTCATTGAGCGTGCTCAATCCCGCGCGCTCCACGGCTGAGATGTGCACGAACACATCTTTGCCTCCGCTCTGCGGCTGAATGAAGCCGTATCCCTTAGTCGGATTGAACCATTTCACGGTACCGGTTGCCACAACCACTCTCCAGTGTTCACACTACCACCGAGGCATTATACGGCAGAGCGGTGACACTGGATATGACTCAAAATAGAAAAAGTCCGCAGGCCCGATGATAACGCACTCGCGGCCGAGGCACCACGCCGCGCACTCCGTTGGCGCGCATGTTGCCGAGGGTTATGAGGACAGCGATTTACTGCGCAGAATTCATGGAAGCGGCCCCAGTCGTAACGTTCAGCGACTCCGCTCGGCTAGGACCGCCCCAAGCTGGGCATTATCGCCCCCGCTCGACCTACACCCATAGCGAACTTGGGCCGGTTTGCTTTGACGCAGATCAGTTAGGGATAAAATTGCCGATGCCGGTCGGCCTGCGTAGCTACGTAATCGCCTCGATCAGCTTCGGATCGTCATCATTGCCGACCCGGTTCACCCGCCGCGACACCGGCCACATTTGCAAGATGTCGGGCGCGGGCATCATCTGCTATATTGGCGATCTTCGTCTGCACTGGACGGCGCCTGCAGCTCCGACTGTTCAGCCCATGCCGAAGCGCACCGACGGAATCTGCGCAGGTTCCGTCGGTCGTCGGCGCCCGCACCTGTCGCAGGCGACACGCCGAGCTTGCAGGTCGCCGAAGATGATCGCGCCGTCGCGGGGCATCGTTGCGGGCGTCGCGGTGGTCAGGGATTGATTAAGAAGCAAACTGATAGATGGCGAACACGAAAAGGACCACCACGAGGGCTAATGCAAGAGCGGTGGGATTGTTCGAGGCATCTTTCAGCATATTAGCAATGTCGTTCACAGCTCCCTCCAGGGCGGGGGCGAGAGAGGCTCCCCGCTCATGAGTTTGCATCCGACGGAATGGCCTTGTGAAGGGCTTCCGGCACCCATTAACCCAATACCTATCGCGCCACGTTGGCGCGCATGTTGCCGAGCGTCACGACCCAATCTCAATTTCATTTTGCGTGACGTGATTTCTCAACGGGTTTGCCGCTGTCCAATTGGTCACCCCCGGGAATCTCCTTCTCTTGCTTCGCCATTTCTAGGCAAGTGAGCAGTTCGACATAGCTCGGGCCGCCTCCTAGCGTCACTAATCGCGTGCAACGCTTTTGATCCGACGGTGTAAACTGGCTCCATTCCTTCTCAATCGTCGCCCGAGCATTGTCCTCATCCCGTTCACAGCCTGCCGCATCGCGCGTGATTATGACGGCGCTCTCACCGGCGGACCGGCAGCTCGGACCGATATCGAACTTGGGAACCGGGTCAGCCGCCAGAACTATTTGTGAACCGAGCAGCAGCAGCACAGGCAACAATGCAAGGATACGGATGAGCGTTAGCTTCATGGTCTGCGCCCTTCGCTCTCACATGGGGTCGCTTATAATAGTCCTTCCCGTTCGGCGAGTCTGGTGGCTGCTGAACCAGTGCGCGGGCAATATACAATTGTCATGCGAGGAGGAATCTCGGATGAACGGTGAAAGTCGGCACCCACTTCCGCCGGGCGGACCGCCGAATAACAGTGACGCTGGCGACAAGGGACCATCAGCCAATTATATTCTGATCGTCCTGACTATAACTGCGGTGGCGTGTGTGGTCGGATATTTCTTCTTGTTGAAACTGGTTGATATGTCGCGTCAGGAGGATTGTTTGATGTCCGGCCGCAGGAATTGCGCGCCGATAGAGGTGCCGTCCAACCGCTAGTGTAAATATGTCATTTGGCAAACCATGTTGCAGATAAACTGGCGCGCGCCAGGTAAAGTTCTTGGTGCCATTGTCGGTCGTGAACACGACAATCGCAAAGCCAAAGCTAAGGAGAACGACCTTTTCACGTGGCGGCATCCACTTGGTTGACAACTCTTCGGTCGGTAAGAGCACGGCGATTAAAGCCGCCGCAAGTGTTTGGGGTGGTCCGAAATACGTGCGCAGTTGGAACACAACGAGCAACGGTTTGGAAGGCGCTGCGGCGCTGTCAATTTTGGACCCGGAGACCGAACATTCCTCTAAGCCTTTGATTTTATTGGCGCGCCCTAGGGGATTCGAACCCCTGTTACCGCCGTGAAAGGGCGGTGTCCTAGGCCTCTAGACGAAGGGCGCAAGTGCGGCCGGAAACGGCACGCCAGCTTAGTATTCGCGCGGCCAGACGCAAAAAGCGGTATCCACTTCTGCTAGCCGCACTCAGCCGGGGACGTATAAACAGCTTCGCCGCCAGCGGCAATTACCATTTTCCGGTGTTCGGCATCGATTTCCACGGCTCCTGCGGTGGTTTGGCCGCACCCTTTTGTAACAACTCGATGGAATGCCTGTCGGGCGAGCGCACGAAGGCCATGACCCCGTCGCGCGGCGGCCGGTTAATGGTCACACCCGCCTTCATCAGCCGGTCGCAGGTGGCGTAGATGTCGTCCACCTCGTAGGCCAGATGCCCGAAATAGCGCGCCTCGCCATAGTCTTCGGTGTCCCAATTGAAGGTGAGTTCCACCTCCGGCCCGGGGCGGCCATTCTTTTTGCTGTCTTCGACCATTTTTTCGTCGTCCGGTCCAGCCAGGAACACCAGCGTATAGCGGTTCTTTTCGTCGACCCGGCGTCGGGTCTCCTTGAGCCCCAGCTTGTTGACGTAAAAATCGAGCGCGTCGTCGAGATTGCGGACGCGTAGCATGGTGTGCAGATATCTCATGGCTCAAACCTCATGATCGATGGGCGGCCCGCCCGGACTACACGGTTATATAGCAGTGGTAGCGCCCGATCTGGAGACAGCGATTTTTCGCCTGCGCAGCCTCATCGAGGGCGCGCGGGCCATCGTCCCGTTCACCGGGGCCGGCATTTCCACCGAATGCGGAATTCCGGATTTCCGCTCGCCCGGGGGCTTGTGGACGCAGAACCGGCCGATCGAATTTGGCGATTTCCTCGCCAGCCGCGAAATGCGCGACGAGGCTTGGCGCCGGCGCTTCGTGATGGAGGAGAGTTTTGCCAAGGCGAAGCCTGGGCGGGGACATCGAGCGCTGGCGAGCCTTTATCGCGCCAGCAAGGTGCCGGCATTGGTGACGCAGAACATCGATAATCTGCACCAGGCTTCCGGTATCGGTCCCGATGACGTCGTCGAATTGCACGGCAACACGACCTATGCCGCATGCCTTGAATGCGATCGGCGTTACGAATTGTCCTGGGTTGAGCAAGAATTCGAGGCCACCGGCGGGCACGCGCCCGATTGCGCTTGCGGCGGCTACATCAAGACCGCCACCGTATCTTTCGGACAGTCGATGCCGGCTGCTGCAATGCAGCGGGCCGAGCAATTGACCCGAAGTTGCGATCTGTTTCTCGCGATCGGCTCGTCGCTGGTGGTGTGGCCGGCGGCCGGTTTTCCGCTGATGGCCAAGCGCAACGGTGCGGCTCTCGTCATCATCAATCGCGAACCGACCGAATTCGACGAGCTAGCGGATCTGGTGGTGAATCACGATATCGGCGACGTGCTCGCACCCTTCATCGCGAGCTGATTCGCAAGTTGTTGCGCTGTGCACAGAACTGTGCGCAAGCCCATTTTGCACTTTGCCGCTTCAGGCCCGGTGTTATCTTCAATCCACAGATTCGTTGAAGCGCCCTCGAAGAGGCGCCTGAAAAGCGGCGGCGTGCGGCGTCATGGCGTCGGACGGGGTTGAATCGAAAATGCCTGGAAGCAATCTCCGGCCGGGTGACGTCAGAGAACTCGTCGATGAAACGGTCGGCACCCTTATCGAGGTGGCGGGCGTCATCAAGTGGTTCGATGTCGCCAAGGGATTCGGCTTTATCATACCCGACAACGGCATGCCGGACGTGCTACTGCACGTGACATGCCTGCGCCGTGACGGCTTTCAGACCGCCTACGAGGGTGCGCGGATAGTGTGCGAGGTGCTGCAGCGCCCCAAAGGCTTGCAGGCGTTTCGCGTTCTGTCCATGGACGAGTCGACCGCGGTGCATCCGGCGCAAATGCCGCCGCCGCGGACCCATGTCATCGTGACGCCGACCAGCGGGCTCGAGCGGGCTCAGGTAAAGTGGTTCAACCGGTTGCGCGGGTTCGGCTTCCTGACCCGCGGCGAGGGCACGCCCGACATTTTCGTCCATATGGAGACCCTGCGCCGCTATGGCCTTGCCGAGCTGCGCCCGGGGCAGACCGTGCTGGTTCGTTTCGGACCTGGGCCGAAAGGCTTGATGGCGGCCGAGGTTCGCCCGGACGGCGGCTCGCTCGGTCCCGCCTCGCACTAATCGTGTCTGCGTTCCGCCCGGACGCGTGACCGATTTTTCCATTGCCGACCGAATGGTATCCGCGTAAAGGCGAAGCCATGGGCGCCTTGCGTTGGACTGCCGTTCTCCTCTTCGGATTCCTGCTCGCCGTAGGCCCAGCCCGGCCGGCCGGGCAGCAGACGCTTGAAATCGCCGGCAAGACCGGAGTGCACGCGTTCTCGGTCGAGATTGCGGATACCGATGCCGAGCGCGAGAAGGGCCTGATGTTCCGCAAGGAACTGCCGGAAGGCCACGGCATGCTGTTCGATTTTCATGTCGAGCAGGAGGTCGGCTTCTGGATGCAGAATACCTATGTCTCTTTGGACATGATCTTCATCCGCGGCGACGGGCGCATCCTGCGCATAGCCGAGAACACTGAGCCGTTGTCGACGCGGATTATTCCCTCGAATGGGCCGGTGCGGGCCGTGCTGGAAGTCGTCGCCGGGACTGCCCAGAAATACGGCATCGCGCCGGGCGACCGGGTGGCTTCACCAATTTTCAACGGCCATTGAGGCTTGCTTCCTTGAAAGGCGCAAAGCAAGTATCGCATCGATCGTCGGGGCGTAGCGCAGCCCGGTAGCGCATCTGCTTTGGGAGCAGAGGGTCGCAGGTTCGAATCCTGCCGCCCCGACCATCTATCTACCTGATATATCGTCTGTTTTATCGTTCCGTTCTGGCAGCGTTCTGACACCATCTCGGTGCAGGCTGGGAACGGGCTCTCTGGGTGAATCGGGCGGTCGCTGCGCGTTGCACCTCCGCTGCACGGGATCGTGGGCGCACCCAATGCGCGTTACAAGTGGTATGCCTACTCGGACGCGCTACAGAAGGCCGGCGGCACATGGACCGAAGCCGATCTCGACAAATTCCTGACGTCGCCAAGCAAGTTCCTGCCAGGCACCTCGAAGACCATCCTCGGCTTTGCCGATGCCAAGCAGCGCGCCGACATTATTGCGGCACTGAAAAAGGTCCCGTAAAAAATCCCTCGGTGCGGACGGGCATCAGTCGGCATTCGACTCAGATCGATATCTAGCGGTCATGGACGCGATGCGATGGCCACCAACTTGAACACAGCAACGAGTGTCAACAAATGGATAGTTTAGGACGGTTTTTGGCACTCAAAAAGTATCAACTCGCTTAGAAATATCTAGCTTTCCCCATAGCCTTCCAAGCTGATGACGAGGGTTCGATTCCCTTCACCCGCTCCAATTGTTTCAATCACTTGATTCATGTTGCGCCCAGAGTTGATACTCGGCGGGCTGTTGGGGCGCCGAATTATAAACGCGCGGCAATCAACGCCGACATTCACCCCGTACGCTTCCGGTGCGCAGCGTGCTCGGAGCGGCGCCGTCGTTTTCGATCTGGGTGCCCGCGCGCGGATAACCCGGGTCCGACGAGGCAGTCCGCCAGCGTGAAGGAGTCGAGATGCCGGTAGAACGCGTTTTTTGCGGCATCGAGCATGCCGCGCAGGCGGCAGCGCGGTAGCAGCGTGCAGGCACCTCCGTCCGCGCGGAAGCACTCCACCAAAGCCTGATCGTGCTCGTGGCTGCGGATCACTTCACCAACCTTGATCTCGCTCGCCGGCCGCGCCAGCATTACCCCACCGCGCGCCCCGCGGATCGTGCGCACGAGGCCAGCCTCGGTGAGGTACTGGACGATCTTTTGCAGGTGGTGGCGCGAAATTACGAGTTCTCGCGCGAGGACATCGGTGCTGACGTGTTCATTGGGCGTCGCCGATAGCCGCATGAGCACTCGCAAGGCGAAGTCGGTCGATGTGAGCAATTTCATTTTAGTCTCCAGATTGGTATTGACGATACCACATTGCGGACGTAGCTAACCATCGTTTTGACGCAAGGAGACACCACCATGATCGCCAGAATTTCGCTTTACGTTATTGCCGCGTTGCTTATTGCGGCCCATTTCCTGCGCGTTGGCAATTTGATCGGCGTTGCGTTCTGCGCGGCGACGCCGGTTTTGTTTTTCGTGCGGCAGCGCTGGAGTCTTCTGCTTCTGCAAGCATTGGCTTATGTCGCGGCCGCCGTCTGGCTCATGACCGCCTGGCAAATTGCTGCCGAGCGCTGGTCCTTTGGGCAGCCTTGGTTGCGCGCCACCCTAATTTTGGTTGCCGTTGCCGCCGTTAGTGCGCTGGCTGGCGGCCTTCTGCACAGCCGCAGTTTGCAAGCGCGCTATTGCGATCGCTGAAGCTTTGGCGCCGGCAGGCGCCCGTCGATCATATGTCTGATCGCCAGCACCGGATGATGCCATAGCATGCGCGGGCCCGCCCATCGCATGACCACTCTAACGCGCTCGCGCATGCCCGCCTTGTAGCAATGCACAGTGCAGTTCGCGCAAGTCGGTTTGGCCTCGCCGAACACGCAGCGTTCCAGGCGCCGGTGGGCATAATCGTGTACCGGGGCACATTTATCGCACAACACCGCGTCTTTTGCGCCGTGATGGGTGCGGCAATACAAGCGCAGCATGGCTGCGATCATCTTGAATTCACGCGCGCGCCGCGTGAGCTGCGCGCTGCCGGTCGATCCGTGACCCGCCTCGGTCCTCGCCATGTAAAGCAAGGGAGCATCCTTATACTGGTATTGACGATACCATATTTCTAGCATACGTAATTGGTAGCGTAAATACCAATATAAGAAGGAGCGTCGTCATGAGCCAGGCCGAGCCTCAATCCTTCGCGTCCCGTAGCCTGGGCGAAATCGCCGCCGGCATGCCAGGCGCGACCGCGGTTTTCCGCCGGCACAAGCTCGATTTCTGTTGTGGTGGATCGGAAAGCCTTGAGCAGGCCGCCCGGCACAGGGGGCTCGACACGGCGCCGATTGAAGCGGAACTGGCGTCGCTATCGAGCGAATCGAATCCCGTGCCGGAAAGCGTCGACGCCCTGATCCAGCTTATTCTCGAGCGCTATCATCAGGTGCATCGACGGGAGATGCCGGAATTGCGTGCTCTCGCCAAACGCGTCGAGAGTGTGCACGCGAACCATTCGGCCGTGCCTAAGGGGCTTTCCGATCTGCTGGCGCGCATGAATGGCGAGATGGAATCGCACATGCAGAAGGAGGAGCAGATTCTGTTCCCGATGATGCGGTCAGGCGGCAACCCGATGATCGTGCATCCCATCGGCGTGATGCGCCACGAGCACGACTCGCACGGTGAAGAGTTGAATGCATTATCGGAATTGACTGATGACCTGACGTTACCGGAAGACGCGTGCAACACGTGGCGCGCGCTCTACGCGGGCCTCGGCAAATTTCGCGATGACCTCACCGAGCACATCCACATCGAGAACAACATCTTGTTCCCAAAATTCGAGGGTTGAATCGAGCCTTGACCGCGGCCCGCATGGTCGCGGTTGCGCTCGCGCCGTGCCACATAGCGCATTCGCGGCTTGATAAATATCAAATAGAAACAATGCTTAAGTCAAATGAGGTCGAGACATAAGTAAAGCAAAATTGTCGCGGGCAAAACATAAGTATTATTGATCGGCATCAAAGCATTCGCTGAAGTCGCCGCGTAAATCGCCCCTGACATTTTGCGAATGACAGGAGCGGGCGTCATCATGCAAGCCAAAGTAGCTACCAGCGTTCCCGGCCAAAGCCGTGCACTCTGGATGTCCACCATCGCATTCACCGTGTGCTTTGCGGTGTGGACCATCTTCGCCATTATCGGCATTCAAATTAAGCAGCAGCTCGGCCTCAACGAGACGCAGTTCGGCCTCCTCGTCGGCACGCCAATCCTCACCGGCTCGATCGTTCGCATCTGCCTCGGCATCTGGACCGATCAAATTGGCGGGCGCCGCGTCTACACGGCAGTAATGCTGGCGGCCGCAGTTGCGACCTTCCTGTTGGTCTACGCCCACACCTACATCCAGTTTCTGATCGCCGCGCTTGGTGTCGGCGTCGCCGGCGGTTCGTTCGCGGTCGGCATCGCCTATGTGTCGCGCTGGTATTCGGCGGAGAAGCAGGGCACGGCCCTCGGCATTTTCGGCGCCGGCAATGTCGGCGCGGCGGTAACCAAATTCTGCGCACCGTTCGTGCTGGTCGCTTATGGCTGGCAAGTGACCGCGCAGGTCTGGGCCACCGCCATCGCGGTGATGGGCGTTCTGTTCTGGCTGTTCAGCAAGGAAGATCCCGTCGAGCTCGCGCGCCGCGCCAAGGGCGAGCGGCCGCGCAGCACCTGGCTCGAACTCGAGCCGTTGAAGAACGTCCAGGTATGGCGCTTCGCGCTCTATTACTTCTTCGCCTTCGGCGGCTTCGTCGCTTTGTCGCTGTGGCTGCCGCGCTACATGATCGGCGTCTACAAGCTCGACATCGAAACCGCCGGCATGCTGGCCGCGGCCTATTCGATCCCGGCAAGCCTGTTCCGCGCCTATGGCGGCGTGCTCTCCGATCGGTATGGCGCGCGCCGCATCATGTACTGGATGTTCGGCGTCTCGGCGCTGATCACCTTCATCCTCGCCTATCCGCCCACCGAATATGTCGTGCTGGGCATGCATGGGCCGATCCAGTTTCACATGGCGACTGGCGTCGTCACCTTCACCTGCCTGATCTTCGTGCTCGGCTTCTTCATGAGCTTGGGCAAGGCAGCGGTCTACAAGCACATCCCGGTCTATTACCCGGACAATGTCGGCTCGGTGGGCGGCCTCGTTGGCATGATCGGTGGCCTCGGCGGCTTCGTGCTGCCGATCGCCTTCGGCGCGCTCAACGATCTCACCGGCATATGGACCAGCTGCTTCATGCTGCTGTTCCTCATCGCCGGTGGCTCATTGCTGTGGATGCATTTCGCCATCCAGCGCATGGAGCGCGAAGCGCTCGCGACTGGGCTGCACAGGTTGCCCGAGTTCCCGGAAATGGTGCCGATCCACGAGGAAAGGCACATCGGCGCCCTGTCCGGGCACGTGTTGGCGGAATGGAAGCCGGAGGACCCGGCGTTCTGGGAGAGCAAGGGTCGCGCCATCGCGCGACGCAATTTGTGGATCTCGATCCCGGCTTTGCTGCTGGCTTTCGTGATCTGGATGGTCTGGTCGGTGGTCGTCGCCAAGCTGCCGTCGGTCGGCTTCAAATTCACCACCGATCAATTGTTCTGGCTGGCGGCCATGCCCGGCCTGTCGGGCGCGACGCTGCGCATCTTCTATTCGTTCATGCCGCCGATCTTCGGCGGGCGGCTGTGGACGTCCGTGTCGACCTGGTCGCTGATGGTGCCGGCGGTCGGCATCGGCCTGGCGGTGCAGAGCCCCGACACGCCTTACATCATCTTCCTGTCGCTGGCGCTGCTGTGCGGCCTCGGCGGCGGCAACTTCGCCTCCTCGATGGCGAATATCAGCTTCTTCTTCCCGAAGGCGGAGAAGGGCAATGCGCTCGCGCTCAATGCCGGCCTCGGCAATCTCGGCGTCAGCGTCGGCCAATTCGTCATTCCGCTGGTGATCACCACCGGCGTGTTCGGCTGGTTCGGCGGCGATCCGCAGGTCGCCGCCGGCGGCGCGACCAAGCTCTGGCTGCAGAATGCCGGCTTCATCTGGGTGCCGTTCATCGCGATCTCGGCCTTCGCGGCCTGGTTCGGCATGCATGACATCGCCGACATGCGGGCCTCGTTCGCCGATCAGGCGGTGATCTTCAAGCGCAAGCACAATTGGCTGATGTGCTGGCTCTATACCGGCACCTTCGGCTCGTTCATCGGCTATTCGGCGGGCTTCCCGCTGCTGGCCAAGACCCAGTTCCCGCAGGTCAACTCGCTCAAGTTCATCTTCCTCGGGCCGCTGGTCGGCGCGCTGTCGCGCTCGGCGACCGGCTGGCTGTCGGACCGCTACGGCGGCGGCCGCGTCACCTTCTGGGTGTTCACTTTGATGATCGCGGCGGTCGCCGGCGTTCTCTACTTCCTCGGCATCAAGGATCAGGCGGGAGCGTTCTGGGGCTTCTTCGCCATGTTCATGATCCTGTTCTTCGCCACCGGCGTCGGCAACGCGTCCACCTTCCAGATGATCCCGGCGATCATGCGCGTGGAAATCTCCGCGGCTCGAACCCGGCATGAGCCCAGCCGTGCGGCAGAGGCAGGGCGAAATGGAATCGGCGGCGATCATCGGCTTCACCTCGGCGGTCGCGGCCTATGGCGCCTTCTTCATCCCGAAAGCCTACGGCACGTCGATCGCGCTGACCGGCGGGCCGAGCGTGGCGCTGTGGGGATTCATGGCGTTCTACGTCACCTGCGTGGCGATCACCTGGTTCTTCTACACCCGCCGCGGCGGCCTGCTGCACGACATCGAGCGTCGACGGCCGCTGCCGCCCGTCGCCCCGCAACCGGCCGAATAAAGGAATCCGGACGATGAGCCACTTTCTCGATCGCCTGACCTTCTTCAACCGCGTCGTCGACGACTTCTCCGACGGCCACGGCATCGTGACCAACGAGGACCGGCGCTGGGAGGACGGCTACCGCAAGCGCTGGCAGCACGACAAGATCGTGCGCTCGACCCATGGCGTGAACTGCACCGGATCGTGCTCCTGGAAGATCTACGTCAAGGGCGGCATCGTCACCTGGGAAACGCAGCAGACCGATTATCCGCGCACGCGGCCCGACCTGCCCAATCACGAGCCGCGCGGCTGCGCGCGCGGCGCGAGCTACAGCTGGTATCTCTATTCCGGCAACCGCGTGAAATATCCGCTGGTGCGTTCGCGCCTGCTCAAGCTGTGGCGCGAGGCGCGTGCGCTGCGGACGCCGGTCGCGGCCTGGAAGTCGATCGTCGAAGATGCAGACAAGCGCGCGTCTTACGTGAGCAAGCGCGGCCTCGGCGGCTTCGTGCGCTCGACCTGGGACGAGGTCAACGAAATCATCGCGTCGGCCAACGCCTATACGGTGAAAACCTACGGGCCGGACCGCGTGTTCGGCTTCTCGCCGATCCCGGCGATGTCGATGGTGAGCTATGCCGCCGGCTCGCGCTATCTGTCGCTGCTCGGCGGCGTCTGCATGTCGTTCTACGACTGGTATTGCGACCTGCCGCCGTCCTCTCCGCAGACCTGGGGCGAGCAGACCGACGTTCCCGAAAGCGCCGACTGGTTCAACTCGGGCTTCCTGCTGCTGTGGGGCTCGAACGTGCCGCAGACGCGCACGCCCGACGCGCATTTCTATACCGAGGCGCGCTACCGCGGCGCCAAGAGCGTGGTGATCTGCCCGGACTATTCGGAAGCCTCGAAATTCGCCGATCTGTGGATGTCGCCGAAGCAGGGCACCGATGCCGCGCTCGGCATGGCCATGGGCCACGTCATCCTGCGCGAATTCCATATCGACCGGCAGGCCAAGTATTTCGAGGACTACGCGCGGCAATATACCGACATGCCGATGCTGGTGCGGCTGGTGAAGCAGGGCGCGCATTACGTGCCGGAGCGCTTCATCCGCGCCTCGGATGTCGTGAAATCCTGCGGCGAAGCGAACAATCCCGAGTGGAAGACGCTGGCCTATGACGAGGCCAGCGGCGCGATCGTCGTGCCGAAAGGCTCGGTCGGATTTCCGCTGGGGCGAGAAGGGCAAGTGGAACCTCGAGGAAAAAGCCTCGAACGGGCAGGACGTCAAGCTGCGGCTGTCGCTTGCCGCGATCAAGGACGACGTCGCGGCCGTCGGCTTCCCCTATTTCGGCAATCGCGAGCACGATCATTTCCTCGGCACCGACCATCCCGGCGTGCTCATCCGCAACGTGCCGGTGAAGAAGCTGCAACTGGTCGAGGGCGAGACGCTGGTCGCCTCGGTGTTCGACCTGTTCGTGGCGAATTACGGCGTCGATCGCGGCTTCGGCGGCGAGCACCTCGCCAAGAGCTACGACGACGTACGAGCCCTATACGCCGGCCTGGGCGGAAAAGATCACCGGCGTGCCGCGCGATCAGATCATCACGGTGGCGCGCGAGTTCGCGCTCAACGCCGAGAAGACCAAGGGCCGCTCGATGGTGATCGTCGGCGCCGGTCTCAATCACTGGTACCACATGGACATGAACTACCGCGGCATCATCAACATGCTGGTGATGTGCGGATGCGTCGGCCAATCGGGCGGCGGCTGGTCGCATTATGTCGGCCAGGAGAAGCTGCGTCCGCAGACCGGCTGGTTGCCGCTCGCCTTCGGCCTCGACTGGAGCCGTCCGCCGCGGCAGATCAATTCGACCTCGGCCTTCTACGCGCACACCGATCAGTGGCGCTACGAGACGCTCGACGTGTCGGAAATTCTTTCGCCGACGGCGCCGGCGGGTCCGTGGGACGGCGCGCTGATCGACTACAACGTGCGCGCCGAACGCATGGGCTGGCTGCCGTCGGCGCCGCAGCTGCAGGCAAACCCGCTCGAAGTCGCCAAGCAGGCGCCGGCGTCGGGTCTGGAAGCCAAGGACTACGTCGCCAAGGCGCTGAAATCGGGCGAATTGAAGCTTGCCTGCGACGACCCGGACAATCCGAACAACTGGCCGCGCAATCTTTTCGTCTGGCGCTCCAATCTGCTCGGCGCGTCGGGCAAGGGCCACGAATATTTCCTCAAGCACCTGCTCGGCACCAAGCACGGCGTCATGGGCAAGGATCTTGGGCAGGACGGCAAGAAAAAGCCGAGCGAGGTCGTCTGGCACGAACGAGGCGCCGGAAGGAAAGCTCGACCTGCTGGTCACGCTCGATTTCCGCATGTCCACGACCTGCATGTATTCCGACATCGTGCTGCCGACCGCGACCTGGTACGAGAAGAACGATCTCAACACCTCCGACATGCATCCCTTCATCCACCCGCTGACGCTCGGCGGTCGATCCGGTCTGGGAGGCGCGCAACGACTGGGAGATCTACAAGGGGATCGCCAAGGCGTTCTCGGCGGTGGCGCCGGAAGTGCTCGGCGTCGAAAAGGACCTGGTGCTGACGCCGATCCTGCACGACACGGCGGGCGAGATCGCGCAGGCCTTCGACGTCAAGGACTGGAAGAAGGGCGAGATCGATCCGATCCCCGGCAAGACCATGCCGGCGGTGAGCGGTGGTCGAGCGCGACTATCCCAACCTCTACAAGCGCTTCACCTCGCTCGGACCGCTGATGGCCAAGCTCGGCAATGGCGGCAAGGGCATGAGCTGGAATACCGAGCACGAGGTCGACTTCCTCAAGCGGCTCAACGGCGCCGTCACCGAGGAAGGCGCGAGCAAGGGCCTGGCGCGGATCGAAAGCGACATCGATGCCTGCGAGGTCATCCTCAGCCTCGCGCCGGAAACCAACGGCGAGGTCGCGGTCAAGGCCTGGGAATCGCTCGGCAGCTTCACCGGGCGCGACCACACCCATCTCGCCATCCCGAAGGAAGACGAGAAAATCCGCTTCCGCGACATCGTCGCGCAGCCGCGCAAGATCATCTCCTCGCCGATCTGGTCGGGGCTGGAGTCGGAGAAGGTCTGCTACAACGCCGGCTATCACCAACGTGCACGAGTTGATCCCGTGGCGCACGCTCACCGGCCGCCAGCAGCTCTATCAGGACCATCTGTGGATGCGCGCGTTCGGCGAAGGCTTCTGCGTCTATCGTCCGCCGATCGACACCAAATCGGTCAATCCGATCATCGACCGCAAGCCGAACGGCAATGACGCGGTGATTCTCAACTTCATCACGCCGCATCAGAAATGGGGCATCCACTCCACCTATACCGACAATCTGCTGATGCTGACGCTGTCGCGCGGCGGCCCTTGCGTGTGGATCAGCGAGATCGACGCCAAGAAGGCCGGCATCGTCGACAACGACTGGATCGAGGCGTTCAACACCAACGGCGCACTGGTCGCGCGCGCGGTGGTGTCGCAGCGCGTGAAGCAGGGCATGTGCATGATGTATCACGCGCAGGAAAAGATCGTGAACGTGCCGGGCTCGGAGATGACCGGCCAGCGCGGCGGCATCCACAATTCGGTGACCCGCACGGTGCTCAAGCCGACGCATATGATCGGCGGCTACGCCCAGCAGTCCTACGGCTTCAACTACTACGGCACGGTCGGCTCCAACCGCGACGAATTCGTCGTCGTGCGCAAGATGTCGAAGGTCGATTGGCTCGACAAGCCGACCGCCGATCAACCCGCACCGCTCCCCGTCGCGCCAAAGTCCACGATCAAGCTGGAGGCCGCAGAATGAAAGTCCGCGCGCAAATCGCGATGGTGCTCAATCTCGACAAGTGCATCGGGTGCCACACCTGTTCGGTCACCTGCAAGAACGTCTGGACCAGCCGCGAAGGCATGGAATACGCCTGGTTCAACAACGTCGAGACCAAGCCGGGCATCGGCTATCCGAAGGATTGGGAAAACCAGAAGCGCTGGAACGGCGGCTGGCGCCGCAAGAAGAACGGCAAGATCGAGCCGCGCATCGGCGTCGAAATGGCGGGTGCTGGCCAACATCTTCGCCAATCCCGATCTGCCCGAGATCGACGACTACTACGAGCCGTTCACCTTCGACTACGAGCACCTGCAGAAATCGCCCGGAAATGACGGCGATGCCGACCGCGCGTCCGCGCTCGCTGATCTCCGGCGAGCGCATGGAGAAGATCGAGTGGGGCCCGAACTGGGAGGAAATCCTCGGCGGCGAATTCGCCAAACGCTCGCAGGACTACAATTTCGAAGGCGTGCAGAAGGACATCTACGGCCAGTTCGAAAACACCTTCATGATGTATCTGCCGCGGCTGTGCGAGCATTGCCTCAACCCGGCCTGCGTCGCCGCCTGTCCGTCCGGCGCGATCTACAAGCGCGAGGAAGACGGCATCGTGCTCATCGACCAGGACAAGTGCCGCGGCTGGCGCATGTGCGTGTCGGGCTGCCCCTACAAGAAGGTCTATTACAACTGGTCGAGCGGCAAGTCCGAGAAGTGCATCTTCTGCTATCCGCGCATCGAGGCGGGCCAGCCGACGGTGTGTTCGGAAACTTGCGTCGGCCGCATCCGCTATCTCGGCGTCGTGCTCTATGACGCCGACCGCATCGAGGAAGCCGCGAGCGCGAAGGACGAACAGGACCTCTACCAGGCGCAGCTTGATATCTTCCTCGATCCGCATGACCCGGCGGTGATCGCGCAGGCGCGCGCCGACGGCATCGCGGAGAACTGGCTGGAAGGCGCGCGGCGTTCGCCGATCTGGAAAATGGCGATGGAGTGGAAGGTCGCGTTCCCGCTGCATCCCGAATACCGCACGCTGCCGATGGTCTGGTACGTGCCGCCGCTCTCGCCGATCCAATCGGCGGCTGCCGCCGGCAAGATCGGCCACGACGGCGAAATGCCCGACGTGCGGATCTTTGCGCATTCCGCTGAAATATCTCGCCAACCTCTTGACCGCCGGAAAGGAAGAGCCGGTCGCGCTCGGCCTCGAACGCATGCTGGCGATGCGCGCCTATATGCGCGCCAAGACCGTCGACGGCGTGATCGACGAAGCCATCGCCAAGCGGGTGGGGCTTACCGCGCTGGCGATCGAGGACATGTATCAGACCATGGCGATCGCCAATTACGAGGATCGCTTCGTCATTCCGACCGCGCATCGCGAGACCAACGAGGACGCCTTACGACCTGCGCGGCTCGTGCGGCTTTTCCTTCGGCAACGGCTGCTCGGGCGGCACCAGCGAAGCCAACCTGTTCGGCACGCCCAAACGCGCCAAGACGCCGATGGAGGTCGCGTGATGATCAAGGCATTGAAGGCGCTCTCGGCGCTGCTGACCTATCCTACCGCCGAATTGCAACAGGCGGCGGGCGAGATCAGCGAGGCGATCGAAAACGAGCCGGTAATCACCATTGCCGTAGCGCGATCAATTGCATCGACTGTTAAAGGAGCTCGCCGCCGACGATCTTTACGATTTGCAGGAGCGCTACGTGCTTGCTGTTCGATCGCACGCGCTCTTTGTCACTGCATCTGTTCGAGCACGTGCACGGCGAAAGTCGCGACCGCGGCCAGGCCATGGTCGACCTCAAGGCGCAATACGCGACAGCCGGGCTTGAGCACGGATTCAACGGAACTGCCGGACTTCCTGCCGCTGTTTCTCGAATATGCTTCGACGCTGCCGGCGGTCGAGGCGCGAGATGCGCTGGCGCAGCCGGCGCATATCCTTGCCGCCATGGCGGAGCGCCTGCGCAAGCGCCGCTCGGCTTACGAAGCCGTCTTCCGCGCGCTGGTCGCGCTTTCGGCGGCGAAGCCGAAGGAGACGGAGGTCTCCGCGCTGTTGGCGTTGCCCGATCCGGACCCCAACGACCTGGAGGCGCTCGATGCCGCCTGGGAGGACGAAGAGGTCCGCTTCGGGCCCGGCGCCGGCGACGGCTGCAAGGACGGGCTGATCGCGCGCGTGCGCGGGGCCTTGCGTCCCGCGCCGGACATGCCGGCACCCCCCGCCGTTTCGCCGCGTCACTGAGGACCTGGGTTATGCACGAACTGATCAACTACATCGTCTTCGGCTGGTATCCCTATCTCTGCCTGACCGTGTTCCTGCTCGGCAGCGTGCTGCGCTTCGACCGCGAGCAGTACACGTGGCGCAGCGGATCGAGCCAGCTGTTGCGCCGCCGGCAACTGACCTGGGGCTCCAACCTGTTCCATGTCGGCATCCTGGTCATCTTCCTCGGCCATTTCGGCGGCCTGCTGACGCCGATCTGGATTTTCGAGGCGCTCGGCATTTCGCACACCTTCAAGCAGTGGATGGCGATCAGCGTCGGCGGCGTCGCCGGCGTGATGTGCTTCATCGGCATCACGCTGCTGGTGCATCGCCGGCTGTTCGATGCGCGCATCCGCACCACCTCGTCATTCGGCGATATCGCGATCCTGCTCATCCTCTACGCCCAGCTTACGCTCGGGCTCGCCACCATCCCGGTGTCGCTGCAACACCTCGACGGCCATGTGATGGTGACGTTCATGACCTGGGCGCAGGGCATTCTGACCCTGCAGCCGGGCGTCTCCGCGCTGATCCTCGGCGTGCCGGCGATCTTCAAGGTGCATCTTGCCCTTGGCATGACGATCTTCCTGCTGTTCCCGTTCACCCGCCTGGTGCACGTGTGGAGCGCGCCGGTCTGGTATCTCGGCCGACGCGGCTATCAGGTGGTGCGCACGCGGGCGGTCCGTGGCCTGGAACCGGCGGAGTAGGGCGATGACAACTTGCTCAGCGCACGCGCAAATTCCCGCCGGAAAGCCGGTAAACGTAAGCGTCAACGGCGTGACGGTCCCGCGCGACGCCATTGTGCGCGAGATGCAGCACCACGCGGCGGCAAAGCCGATCTCGGCCTGGCAGCAGGCCGCGCGTGCCTTGGTGGTCCGCGAACTGCTGATGCAGCGGGCGCGCTATCTCGGCGTCACGCCCGAACCGATCAGCGACGCCGACGGCCGGCGCGAGACTGACGACGAGGCCGTCATGCGAGCGCTGGTCGAGCGCGAGGTGACGGTCCCGGAACCGGATGAGGCGACCTGCCGGCGCTTCTACGAGCGCAATCAAAGCCGATTCCGCTCGCCCGACATCTACGAGGCCTCGCATATCCTGTTCGCGGTCCTGCCGGAGGACCGCGCGGCTTATGAGCTGGCCCGCGCCGAGGCAACCGCCGTGCTCGCCGAATTGCGCGGTCACCCGGAGCGGTTCGCCGAACTCGCCAAGGTGCATTCGCGCTGTCCGTCGGCGGAACAGGACGGCAATCTCGGCCAGATCACGGCGGGGCAGACGACGCCCGAGTTTGAGCAGGCGCTTTTCGCGCTCGAACCCGGCCAGTTGTGCGAAGCGCCGGTCGCGACGCGCTACGGGCTCCATGTCATTCGGCTCGAGCGCAAGCACGAAGGCCGTACGCTGCCCTACGAACTCGTGGTCGACCGTATCGCCGACTATCTGCGCGACAGCGTACGACGGCGCGCCGACGCGCAATACGTCGCACGCCTCGTCTCAGCGGCGCAGATCGAGGGCATCAAGCTTGCCGGCGCCGACGCGCTGCGCGTGCATTGAGGAGGGCCTATGCTCGGTGATCTGCTGGCCCAATTGACCGACGAGACCGTCGCGGTCGAGACGCTTCTGCAACTCGGCGATCTGGCGCTGTTGCAAACGGCGCGCGCGAAAGCCGCCACCGAGGGGATAGACTTGGCCGCCTGCGTGACGCAAACCGTGCAGCGCTATGCGGCGACCGCTTCCGACGAGGAATGGGTCACGCTGATGGGACTACTGAACCGTTCGCCGGATCCCGGCGCGACCTGCCTCAAGCGTGCTTTCGCCTACGCGCAGCCATGAGCCCGGTCCCGCGCTTAAAGGACTTTCGCGGACCGGCACTGCTGTCGTACGGATTTCGGCCGTTCTTTCTGCTCGGCGCCGTCTTTGCCGGGCTCGCCATCCTGGCCTGGCTGCCGATATTCGGCGGTGAGTTGGCGTTGTCGACCGCCTTCGGCCCGATCGACTGGCACGTGCATGAAATGCTCTACGGCTACGTGCCGGCGGTGGTGACCGGCTTCCTGTTGACCGCGATCCCCAACTGGACCGGGCGCCTGCCGATCCAGGGCATGCCGCTGCTCACGTTGGTCGCGGTGTGGCTGGCGGGCCGTGTGGCGGTCACCTTTTCCGCCGAGATTGGTTGGCTAACGGCGGCGATCATCGACGTCGGCTTTCTGATCCTGGTCATTGCCGCGGCGGCGCGCGAGATCGTCGCCGGCGAGAACTGGCGCAATCTTCGGGTCATCGTCTTGGTCACGCTGCTGCTCGCCGGTAACGTCGCGTTTCATCTCGAGGCGCATTTTAATGGCAGCGCCGAATACGGCGCCCGCATCGGCATTACGGCCGTGGTGCTGCTCCTCGTGGTGATCGGCGGCCGCATCATTCCGAGTTTCACCCGCAATTGGCTGGCGCGCGAGAACCCCGGCCGGCTGCCGGTGCCGTTCGGACGCTTCGACGTCATGGTCATTCTATTGAGCGCCGTCACGCTGGCGCTGTGGACCGCGCTGCCGTCTGGAAAGATTACCGCGGCGGCACTCGCCGTTACCGGCGCCCTGCATATCGTGCGGTTGGCGCGATGGGCCGGCGACCGCACTTTGCGCGACCGTCTGGTGCTGATCCTGCACGTTGGCTACGCCTTCGTACCGCTCGGGTTCTTGCTCGCCGGTGCGGCGGCCATAGACCTGGCGCCGGCGGACACTGGAATCCATGCCTGGATGGTGGGCGCGGCTGGGACGATGACGCTGGCGGTGATGACGCGCGCCAGCCTTGGTCACACCGGCAATGCGCTTGTCGCCTCGGCGGCAACACAGGCGATCTATGCGGCGGTCGTCATAGCCGCGCTGGCGCGCATCTGCGCGTCGCTCCAGCCCGGCTGGAGCGAGCTGCTGTTGCAAGTCTCGGTCGCCGGCTGGGTCGTCGCCTATTTCGGCTTTGCCGCTGTCTACGGGCCATTGCTCGTCAGGGCACGGCAATAGGACTTTCGGGTAACTTCGAGTGCCGGGAACGGTTGGTTTGGTTTGCCCCTTTCCAGCCGTTGCC
>CAVWDA010000044.1:0-74511 GCA_963753455.1 uncultured Alphaproteobacteria bacterium
AGATGCTGCAACACTTTCAATCGGAGTGCCTGCTGCTGTGCCGGGCTCCACTTGCGGAAGCCTTCGCCCGATTTGAAACCGAGCTTGCCGCTCTTCACCAGTTTCTTCAGATAAGGCGAAGGCCCCGGCCGGCTGTCGATGTCGGGCAGCACGAACTTGTGAATGGCCAGCGTCAGATCGGTGCCAACCATATCGGCATTTTCCAATGGGCCGAGCGCCGCCAGCCTGCGGCCGAACGACGCCTTGATGACGTTGTCGACGGTCTCGGCGTCGCAGATGCCGTGTTCGACCAGCGCGATTGCCTCGCGCCACAATGCATGTTGGAGCCGGTTGCCGATGAAGCCCGGCACATCCTTCTTCACGTGCGCCGGCTTTTTGCCGGCAGCGGCATGCAGCTTCATGGTGAAATCGACTGCGGCGGGGCTCGTCCATTGCGTCTCGATCACCTCGACCAGCGGCACCAAAAACGGCGGGTTCCACCAATGGGTGCCGAGCGCGCGGTCGCGCCGCTTGAGGCCTTTCATGATCTTGGTGATCGGGATGACCGATGTGTTGCTCGCGAGAATCGTGTCCGGCCGCACGTGCTTCTCGATCTCGGCGAATAGTTTCTGCTTGAGCGGCAGGTCCTCTAGCACGGCCTCGACCACGTAATCGGCCTCGCGCACGGCGGTGGCCAGATGGGGCACCGGCGTCACGTGCTCGATGGCCCTCTGATCATCGTCGAGGTCTTTCAAATTTGTCAGGATACGTGTCTTGGCGCTGTCGAGGCTCGCCATCACCGAATCGTAGATCGTCACTTCATGTCCGGCGAGCGCGAATACCTGAGCGATGCCGTGGCCCATCAGGCCGGCGCCGATCACCGCGATGCGGGCTTTGGCCATGGCTTAGCCCGCCGTGTAGCCGCCGTCGGCGTACAGGATATGGCCGGTGTAGAAGTCCGACGCCTTCGAAGCGAGGAACAGCAGCGGCCCGGCGAGATCCTCCGGTTCGCCGAGGCGGCCCTTCGGCACGCGCGCGAGAAAACCCTTGCGCACCGTCTGCGCCCGCTCGGTGTCTTCGTACATCCAGGCGGTGAGCGGTGAACGAAATACGGTCGGCCCCAGTGCGTTGACGGTAATGCCGCTTTCGCCCCATTCGCACCCCAAGGCCTTGGTGATGCCGTCGACCGCCGACTTCGACGCGCAGTAAGCGGTGTATCCGGCCGGATGGCCGAGCAACCCGCGCGCCGAGGAGGTGAGAATGACCTTGCCGCCTTGGCCTTGGGTCAGCATCTGCTTGCCGGCGGCGCGCGCCATCAGCCACGACTGGGTGACGTTGGCGTCCATTACGTCGAGAAAATCCTGCGGCTTCAGATCGCCGATCTTGGCCACCTTGTTGAGGCCGGAGGCGACCACCAGGATGTCGAGGCGGCCAAACTTGTCGACCGCGGCTTTGACGATCTTCTCGCAGTTGTCTTCGGAGTTCGGCCGTAGCGCGACGGTCTCGGTTTTGCCGCCGAGTTCCGCGCATTCGGCCGCTACCTTCTTCAACTCGTCCTGCTTGCTGCCCGCCAGCACGACGTTGGCACCGGCGCCAGCCAAGGTTTTCGCCGCCAGCGCGCCGAAGGCGCCCGACGCGCCGGTGATGACGGCGGTCTTGCCCTTGACATCGAACAAGGCGAGCGGATTTTTCAGAAAGGCTTCGGACATAGGGCGCTCCTCACATTCTTTTCCTCTCCCCGCTTAGCGGGGAGAGGTCGACCGAGCGAAGCGAGGTCGGGTGAGGGGACGGCGCAGAGATTGCGGCAAACTCGCCCCTCACCCGGCTTTCTCGCTCGGCTCGAAAGCCACCCTCTCCCCGCAAGCGCGGGGAGAGGGAAAAAGTTACTTCGGCGGCATCGCCACGGCGACAACGATCGAGCACACTTCGTTGCCGCGGTTGATGATCACGCGCGTTTCGTTTGGCTCGATCACGCAGCTATCGTTCGCCTTCAGCACGGTTTCCTTGCCGTTGACGATGACGGTCAACTCACCGCGCAGCACGAAATAGACCTTCTCCGGCGGCGAGGCGTCAGGACCGGCGCCGCCGCCGGGCAGGAAATGCGACAGACCGACCACCAGACCCTTGGTGCCGCCGGCTTCCGCGCCGAACAGACGCAGCGAGGTGCAGGCGCGATGATTGGGCGCGTCGTAGGCCTTGGCGTCCGCAAACCGTTTGACGTGCATTAGTATTTCCTCCCGCGCTCGATGCGATATTTGCCATCCGGATCGACGATGGCGACCAGGCGCACGATGCAGCCATCGCCGCGGTCCCAGTTCCAAGGGAAATAGACGAAGGTGACGCGTTTTCCCGTGACCTTGTCGATGTCGCCGCCGACATTCTCGATGCCCATAATGCCGTTCTTGAACAAAATGCGGTGCACCGGCTCCCATTCCGGGAAATCGTCCTTCCAGTCGCGCCCGCCCGACCATTCCCGATATTCTTCCGCGAGATGCGGATGCAGCGGACCGTTGCGCTGCGGCCCGATGGCGGTGGCGAGCGGGTGGTCGTTCGCTTGCGTGTCGTGGCCGACCACCTTGACCTTCTTCTTGACGAACCATTCGCCGGCCGACGGCACGAAGCCGGGCGCGCGGCAGAAATAGTCTTCCGAGTCCTCGTAGAACTTGTGCCAGCCGGTGTTGACGATCACCACGTCGCGCGGCCGCACGATCTTGCCGCAGGCTTTTTCGAGGTCGTCGCCGGTGATCGGCTCCCATTTGTCCTTCGGGATCGACACGACGATACCGGAGCCGAAGAAATGCGGCAGCGGCACTTCGTCGATGAACGGTGTGCCCTGGATGACGTGCGCCGGCGCGTCGATATGCGTGGTGTTGTGCATCGAGGTGGTGATGCGCTGCGACAGCACGCCCGACTTCGCCATGTAGTGGATGCGCTCGATTTTGACGTCCTCGAAATACGGCCAGTTCGGCGATTGATAGCCGAAGCGGTGGGACAGGTTGTAGAACTCCAGCCCCATGCTGTTCTTGAGGTTTTCTTCAAACATCACGCCGCGAATTTTCTTGGCCACGGCATCCTCCCTTTTTGTGTCGCGCGCTTGCGCGAGGTGGCGGAACTTAAGTCACGTCGATCTTTACCGCAGCCCGGATCAGGCCGCGGCGGAATTCATATGCGTCTCCATGGCGCGCTTGGTGGCGAGCAGCCGTTCGGCGATCAGCGCCTGCCGGTTCTCGAAGCGCTGGGTCGGCACCGGCACCGAGATGGCGACGGCATTGCCGAGCGGGTCCTGCATGGCGACGCCGGCGGCGCAGATGCCGAGCGTGTGTTCCTCGCGATCGAAGGCGACGCCGTTGCGGCGCGCGGATTTGAGTTCCGCCAGCAGCGCATCGAGACGTGTGTGCGTTCGTGGTGTGCGCGGCTCATAGACGCGTCCGATCAGCGTTTCGACCGCCGCGTCGCTGAGCTGCGCCAGATAGGCTTTGCCGTTGGCGGTGCAATAGAGCGGAAAGGTTTCGCCCACCGCCGACACCGTGCGCAGACGCTGCGGGCCGATGACCTGGTCGATGAATACCAGATGGTCCTTACCCACGGTCGAGAGGTCGACGGTCTCGTTCAATTCCTCGCTCAATCGCTCGAGGAACGGCCGCGCCAGCGCAATGAAGTCGCTGCGCACGGACGCCGCCAGCCGCAGGATAGTGGGCCCGAGCCGCACGCGGCCGTTCGGCGTCGCGGCGATGACGAGCTTTTCGGTTTCCAGCGCCGAGACGATGCGCTGCACGGTCGAGCGCGCCAGGTTCACGCGCTGGGCAATCTGGCCGAGGCTGAGCCCTGCGTTTTCGTCTTCCAGCGCGCGTAGGATGGTCGCCGCGCGCGCGATCACTTGCACTTGGCTTTTGTCGTTGGTGACGTGGCGGTTCATTGGCAACCCGGATACGCAACTGGGGCGGCCTTCAAGGCCGCCTTGCATCATGGTACATGATAGCCCAATATGCGGTACAGGTCCTTCAACAAAAAAAGTTTGTCAGAGGTGAGGAGACGCCAATGGTCAAGAAGATCGCCCTCGAAGAGCATTTTCTCGATCCCGCAACGGTAGATTACTGGCGGCCGACCATGATTGACGTCGCGCCGGCCAAGACCGCGCAGCTTTACGACGCGCTGACGAATTTCGGCGACCAGCGGCTGGCCATGATGGACAAGACCGGCATCGCCCGCGCGGTGCTGGCGATTGCAGGGCCGGGCGTGCAGGTCGAGCGCGACGCCGCGACCGCCATCCGCAACGCGCGCGCCTCGAACGATTTCCTCGCCAAGGAAGTACAGAAGCGCCCCGACCGCTATTCCGGCTTTGCCCACCTCGCCATGCAGGACCCGAAAGCCGCGGCCGACGAGTTGGAACGCTGCGTGCGCCAGCTCAAATTCTGCGGCGCCATGATCAACGGCCATACCAACGGCAAATATCTCGACGACCGTTCCTACGATCCGTTCTGGGAGCGCGCCGCGGCGCTGGGTGCGCCAATCTATCTGCACCCGGCCGATCCGGTGACGCAACCGCTGGCGCTTGCCGGCTACAATGTGCTGGCGCGGCCGATGTGGGGCTGGGGCATCGAGACCGGCTCGCATGCGCTGCGCATTATCTGCGGCGGCGTGTTCCACCGCTATCCGAAGGCCAAGTTGGTGCTCGGGCACCTCGGCGAGACGTTGCCGTTCCAACTCTGGCGCTTCGACAGCCGCTCGGCGCCCTATGGCTGGAATTTGCCCAAGCCGCCGTCGCAATATCTCAAGGAGAACGTCTGGGTGACGACCTCGGGCATGTACGATCTGCCGCCGGTGCGCTGCTCTGTCGACGCGCTGGGGCGCGACCGCGTCATGTTCTCGGCCGATTATCCGTTCGACTGGCCGGGCTGCGAATTCCTCGACACGGTGCCGCTCGAGGAACCCTTGCGCGCGGATATCGCCTACAACAACGCGGCGAAGCTGCTCGGGCTTTGACGCCTATTTCGGCTCGATCACCCTAATCGGCTTGCCATCGAGCCAGGCGCGGATGTCCTCAACAACGTCGGGATACTGCTTGCGGTAATTTTTCTCGGTGACATAGCCGAGATGCGGCGTGAGCACGACATTGTCCATCTTGCGGAACGGATGGTCGAGCGGCAGCGGCTCGACATCGAAGACGTCGAGGCCGGCGCCAGCGATCGATTTCGAATCGAGCGCGGCGATCAGCGCCTTCTCGTCGACGATCGGCCCGCGCGACGTATTGACCAGATAGGCGGTCTTCTTCATCAGCCCCAGCTCTTTCGCGCCGACCAGCCCGCGCGAGCGGTCGCCGAGCACCACATGAATGGTGAGAACATCGGCGTTACGGAACAGGTCGTCCTTGGGCACGTAATCGACGCCTGCTTCCTTCGCCTTTTCCGACGTCAGGTTCGGGCTCCAGGCAATGACCTTCATGCCGAGCGCCTTGGCGATGGTCGAGACGCGCTGGCCTAGCTTGCCCAGCCCGAGGGTGCCGAGCGTCATGCCTTCCACATCCTGGCCGATGGTGATCTGCCAGGGCGCGCCGGACTTCATGCGGGCGTTTTCGAAGCCGATGTGGCGGGTCAGTTCCAGCATCAGGCCGATGGCGATACTGGCGGTCGGGCTGCCGAAGCCGCCGGTGCCGCAGACGGGAATGCCGCGTTCGGCCGCCGCTTTGACGTCGAATGAATTGTTGCGGGCGCCGGTGGTGATCAGCAGCTTCAGGTCGGGCAGCGCCTCGATCACCTTGCGCGGGAAGGGGGTGCGCTCGCGCATGCCGACGACGATGGCAAAGCCCTGCAGCGCCTTGATTGCCTCATCCGGGCCGGCGAACGGCTTGTCGAAGACGGTGATGTCGACGTCTTTTACGACCGGCGACCAGTCGGCCAGTTTCAAGGCGACGTTCTGATAGTCGTCGAGGATGGCTGCCTTGACCATAAACGTGAGCTCCTTGGCTGCTCCCGGAAATCATCAGGGCGTCAATTTAGAGCCGGTCGACCGAAAAGATAGGGGGGTGTCAGAGCGGGGGCAGGCCATGCTTGGCCCGGTATTTCGGGCCGGGACCGCGCATGTAATGGCGCTCAGGCCGGTAGGGGCCGCCCATGTCGCGGGTCATTTCGTGCCAGAAGCCGATCAGTGCGGACTTGAGCAGGACGAACGGACGGGGCAGCAAAGCAACGGCCGAACCGGAAATGGCTGCAATCGCGCGTCCCATGCCTTAAGTCTCCGCCGTGCCGCTGGCGTCTCTGGCCCGCATATCCTTGCGTCGCCTGGTCTCACCGCCAGGTTCACGATGGCGAACATCGCGCGCAAAGGGTTAAGAACGGGTAGGCGAGAGGCCGTGTCGGACGGAAATCGTAAACAGCGTTTCCAGAGTTTTACCGCCGCGGGCAGGTGGCCGCCTGCTTGCCCTTTGCGGTTACCGCCGTTACATCAGCGTCGAATTTCCCGACATCGCGTCAGGCAGCGCGCTTATCGTTTTTGCGCGTGATCTTGTCCGAAAACCGGGTTCCACTTTTCGGATCACGCGTTGGCGCGGACGGCGCGGATTCGCTGGTTTTTGAGGGGTTTTATGAACGGCCGCCAATTCATCTATCACATGCAGGGTCTGACCAAGACCTACCCGCCTTCCAAGAAGGTCTTGGATAACATCCATCTGTCGTTCTACCCGGACGCCAAGATCGGCGTGCTCGGCGTCAACGGCTCGGGTAAATCGACTTTGCTGCGTATCATGGCCGGGCTCGATACCGAATATAGCGGCGAAGGCTGGGTCGCCGAAGGCGCCCGCGTCGGCTACCTGGAGCAGGAGCCGCAGCTCGATCCCAAGAAGACCGTGCGCGAGAACGTCATGGAGGGCGTCGCCGCCAAGAAGGCGCTGCTCGACCGCTATAACGAAATCGCCTCCAACTATTCCGACGAGACCGCCGACGAGATGGCCAAGCTGCAGGACCAAATCGATAGCAAGAACCTCTGGGACCTCGACAGCCAGGTCGACCTCGCCATGGACGCGCTGCGCTGCCCGGCCGACGACGCCGACGTCACCAAGCTCTCCGGCGGCGAGCGCCGCCGCGTCGCGCTGTGCCGGCTGCTGCTCGACCAGCCCGACCTGCTGCTGCTCGACGAGCCGACCAACCATCTCGATGCGGAGAGCGTGAACTGGCTGGAAGGCCACCTGCGCAATTATCCAGGCGCCATCCTCATCGTCACCCACGACCGCTACTTCCTCGACAACGTCACCGGCTGGATCCTCGAGCTCGACCACGGCCGCGGCATCCCCTACGAGGGCAACTACACCTCCTGGCTGCATCAGAAGCAAAAGCGTCTCGAACAGGAGGCGCGTGAGGACGAGGCGCGCCAGCGTACGCTCGCGCGTGAGAGCGAGTGGATCGCTTCATCGCCGAAAGCGCGGCAGGCCAAATCCAAGGCGCGCTACGAGCGCTACGATGAGTTGCTCAAGATCGCCAATGCCAAGACCAATACCGTGGCGCAGATCACCATTCCGGTGGCCGAGCGGCTCGGGCAGAACGTGGTCGATTTCGACCATCTCACCAAGGGTTTCGGCGACAACCTGCTGATCGACAATCTCACCTTCAAGCTGCCGCCCGGCGGCATCGTCGGCGTCATCGGCCCGAACGGCGCCGGCAAGACCACGCTGTTCCGTATGATCACCGGGCAGGAGAAGCCGGACAAGGGCACCATCAAGATCGGCGAGTCGGTGCATCTCGGCTATGTCGACCAATCGCGCGATACGCTCGACGGCAAGAAGAATGTCTGGGAAGAAATTTCCAACGGCCAGGACGTCATCCTGGTCGGCAAGAAAGAAGTGAACTCGCGGGCCTACGTCTCGTTGTTCAATTTCAAGGGCGCCGACCAGCAGAAGAAGGTCGGCTCGCTGTCTGGCGGCGAGCGCAACCGCGTGCACCTCGCCAAGATGCTGCGCACCGGCGCCAACCTCTTGCTGCTCGACGAGCCGACCAACGATCTCGATGTCGACACGCTGCGGGCGCTGGAAGAGGCGCTGGAGGATTTCGCCGGCTGCGCCGTCATCATCAGCCATGACCGCTGGTTCCTCGACCGCATCGCCACGCACATTTTGGCGTTCGAGGGCGACAGCCATGTGGAATGGTTCGAGGGTAACTTCCAGGACTACGAGGCCGACAAAATGCGGCGGCTGGGGCAGGACTCCATCATTCCGCACCGGCTGAAGTATAAGAAGTTCAGCCGCTAATCCTCATGGTGGGGAGCCGCCGGAGGCGGCGTCTCGAACCATGAGGCCCGCGCTGTGGCCTCATCCTTCGAGACGCGCTTCGCGCACCTCAGGATGAGGAGCAACGTAAAGCCGATTTTATGTGCTGTGTCATGCCCGGCCTTGTGCCGGGCATCCACGTCTTGTTTTTTTTTGAGCGCCGAAAAGGCGTGGATGGCCGGGACAAGCCCGGCCATGACGGCGACAGTATCCAATGCCTGACGGTCTCCGAGCCGCTTAAATCTCGAAAATATTTGATTCTGCGGCCTGTTTGGGCAATTTACGAAGAGGAACGGAGAATAAGGTGTCGTATGCGCTATCTCGTCGCCAGCGGCTTGCGCGCCGCCGATCTGCCGCCCGGTTGCCACGTCGTCGCCGACGGCGAGGCGGTGTCGCTGGAACAGCCGTGGAGCTTCGGCGCGCTGCTCATCGCGCAGGTCGAGGACGGCGCCGATCTCGCTGCGATCACGTCGAAGCCCGGCGTCACCGCGTTCACGGTCGTGGGCGCTTTGCCGCCGGGCGAGGGCCAGGCTTTCGCCATCGGCGCTCATCGAATGCGCGATGCCGAAGCCTTCAAGCCCTACATCGCGCGGGTGCCCGACGTCATCGCGCCCTATGGCTGCCGCTACATCGCGCGTGGCGGCGCGGTGACGCCGCTTGCCGGCGCGTTTGCGCCCGACCGGCTGGTGCTGATGGAATTCCCCAGCGCCGACGACGTGGTGGCGTTCTATTTTTCCGACGCCTATGCGCCGCTGTTGCGCATCCGGCTGACCGCCACCGAGCCGCGCTTTGTGGTGCTGGCGCGCTCGGGCGCGCTGCCGCCATCGGCCACGCGGGTGATCGCCGAGCGGCTGGAGCGGGCCGTGAACTAGGCCGCTCGCGATGAAACGAGCCTGGCCACGGCGCGCTGCAACGCTGCAAAACAATCCGCATCGATCGCCGTGCCGACGTCCGCCGCCATGATCGCCAAGGCTTTGGAAATCGGCATGGCCGCGCGGTAGGGCCGCTCGGCCGTCAGTGCGTCGAAGATATCGGCGGCCGTGATGATGCGCGTTTCGAGCGAGATTTGATCGCCGGAAATCCCGCGCGGGTAGCCATTGCCGTCGAGCCGCTCGTGGTGGGCGGCGGCGATGACCGCAAGATCGCTGAACGCTTCGATGCGCGACAGGATCTGCTCCGAATAGGCCGCGTGCATCTTCATCGCCACCCATTCCTGGTCGTCGAGCTTGCCGGGCTTGTCCAGGACCGAATTGCTCACGCCCAGCTTGCCGATGTCGTGCAGGAGCGCGGCGCGTTTCAGCCAGCGGCGCCGTTCGCCGGAAAGACCCAACTGTTCCGCGATCAGATCGGTGAACAACGTGACGCGTTCGCTGTGGCCGCTGGTGTACGGGCTTTTCGAGTCGACCACCTTGGCGAAAGCGGCGGCGATATCGTCGAGATAGTCCTCATCGACGATCTTTGTCTCTTGTGCCGGCTCGAGCGCATAGAGCGCCGCCTGCAACTGGTCCGAGTCCAGCATGTCCCAAAACGACGGCTTCGCGGCGACGCGTTCGAAGGCGTCGACCAGCTGCGGATCGAACCAGGTCCCCGACCGGTGCCGGACCTCTCGACGCGCCGAGTCGACGCCGCTGCTGACCCGGAATACGTCGATCACTTGCGCGAGCAGGGCGATGCGGGAGTACATCGGAATGGCTTCGCCGCGGATACGCAGCGGCAGGCCGCTGCCGTCCCAATGTTCGTCGAGATTTTGCACGCCCTGGGCGACCGCTTCGGAGAAGTGCATGGTCCGGGCGATCTCGGCGCCGCGCTGGCAGCGAGTCTCGACCAATTCCAAGGGCGCGGTGCCTGCGGTCTGGAACGCAACGATGAGTGCGCGAATGCGCTCCGCCAGGCCAGCCTTGAGCCCGGTGTGCGCGAGCACAAAGCGCAGTGCCTGCGGCAGACTGCCGTCGATCTGCTTTGCGTCGCGCTTGAAGGCCAGATCGTCGGTCAGATAGAGCTGACAAATGCGCGCGGCATTGCTGCTGCAGCCAAGGTCCTTGAGCAGCAACGTGTAATAAAGTTCCCACACTTCGGGTTCGCTCAGTCCGACCTCACGGCCAATGTGGATTCCAATCCAACAGCACCGGACACAGTGTCCCGGCGGTTGGCCTTCGACCAAATCCAGCGCGTAGCTCAACGCGCCGAGTAATTCGGCAAGACGAATTTCCTGCTTCGGCGGATAGGGCGCATCCATGGCGGCCGAAACAAACCACACCTCCCTTAAGGCATTATTGTCTTTGACCGTGAAAAGGCCGCGTTTCTGGGGGCAATGACGCGATCAGTGACGAAACCGAGCTTCCAAATTAGGTTACAAACCATGATTCGTAAGGTCGCGATTTTTCTCCTTACTGCCTTTTTCTTTGCGGCGCCGGCATTCGCTGACGCGGCATTCCAAAAATTCCTCGCCGAGATGTGGCCGCAGGCGCAATCACTCGGCGTCTCGCGGGCGACTTTCGATGCGGCCATCCGCGGTCTTGAGCCCAACTATTCGCTGCCTGACCTCGCTTTGCCCGGTCGGCCGGAACAGCAGCCGCAACAGGCCGAGTTCGTGCAGACGCCGGCGCAATATCTGCGCGAGCCGACGTTTCAGCGGCTGGCCGCCCAGGGCAAGAAATTCGCCGCGCAATACCGCGACACGCTGGCGCGCATCGAGAAAACCTTCGGTGTGCCCGGCGACGTCGTGCTGGCGATCTGGGCGCGTGAGACCGATTTCGGTTCCGAGCGCCAACCGCACGACGCGCTGCAGGTGCTGGCGACGCAGGCCTATGTCGGCAAGCGCAAGGACTTCTTCCGCAACGAATTCCTGCACGCGCTGAAGATGCTGCAGGACGGCGTGCCGCGCGCCAATCTGCGCTCGTCCTGGGGCGGCGCCATGGGCCTCACCCAGTTCCTGCCGTCGGAATATTACAAATACGCCGTTGATTTCGACGGCGACGGCCGCGCTGACATCTGGCATTCGGTACCCGACGCGCTCGCCTCGGCGGCCAAGCAGCTCAAGGACAAAGGCTGGCAGGCGGGCAAGCCCTGGGCGATCGAGGTTCGCGTGCCAGCTAGCGTCGATTGCACCATCGCCGAGCCGAGCCACATGATGCCGGTCGCCGAATGGCTCAAGCGCGGCTACATGCCGGCCTATGGGCGTCAGTTGACGAAAACGGAACTCACCGCCGAGGCGTCCTTGCTCCTGCCGGAAGGCACCTATGGCCCGGCCTTTCTGACGCCGAAGAACTACTACGTGATCAAGGAATACAATTATTCGGATCTCTACGTTCTGTTCGTCGGCCATCTCGCCGACCTGATCGGCGGCGGCAAGCCGTTCGAGCATCCGTGGAGCCAGAATGCACAGCTGCGCAGCAAAGAGGTAGAACTGATGCAGCAGCAGTTGACCGGGCTCGGGCTCTATAACGACAAGCTCGACGGCAAGGCCGGCATGCTCACCCGTGCGGCGCTCGGCGCCTATCAGAAGAAGAACGGGCTGAAGGTCGATTGCTGGCCGACCGCGACGGTGCTGGAGAACATGCGGCGCTAACCACTAACTGAATATGAAACGGCATAAACGTTATCGCCGCGGCCATGAGGGCGGCCGCGGCGAATAGAAGCACCGTTTGTGTCAATGGGCCCGCAGGCTGAAACGTATCAGCCCGGATCACATAACGCGATGCGGTGCGTTACGCGATCAGCGGCAGAACCAGTGCGGACGGCTCCAGCCGACGAAGTTGCCGTAGGCGTCGTACATGCGGCGGCGAGCCCAGTAGCCGTCGCAGGCGACCGGAGCAGGGGCGTCATATTCATAGCCGTAGTAGCCGGGATGACTGGCGATCGCCGAGCCGATGATGGCGCCGGCAGCCAGACCGCCGATGATGCCGGCTCCAACGCCGCAGCCGTAGCAACGGGCTTCCGCCTGTTGCGGAGCAGCCAAAGTGCCAAGGCCGATGGTCGCAGCAGCCGCAAGCGCGAACATAATCTTCTTCATAGATTTCCCTCCAGGGTCGGGGCCGGCCGGGGCCGACCGCTAAGCGGTAGTTCTAAAGCCTGTCCCGGCTCCTGTGAAAGAGGCAGGCTTGAAATATGTCGGGAATTTGATGGTCTAGGTTCACCTGTTTTTCGAAAAGCCCGGTATTTTTAGAAGATTCCGCGCTTTCCGATTCAGTTTGTACCATTTCGGCCTGCCGGTCAGTCGCAAACCCGCACGCGCCGTACCTGCCAGGCCCAGCCATCCCAGAATCGCCGATGCGTCCAGTAGCAACCCGCGCCACGATAATAGACCGGCCCCGGACCGTAGTAGGGACCGTTGGCGACTGCCGCGCCAAGGATTGCGCCGGCGGCAAGACCGCCGATGATGCCAGCGGCAATTCCGCCGCCCCGATAATAGGCTTGCGCCGGTTGCGGGTCGGCCACGGCCGCGACAGCAACGGTCGCGGCGGCCGCGAGTGCTGCCAGGGTCTTGGGCATCTTGGTCATGACACGCTCCTTCGATCAATTCGTGTGGCGTACCGTTTGAACGACCGATCCAGGCATTTCCTGCGATACTCACGCGCGACGGTAACGTTCGCGTTGGCCGCAGAGTTCCACGTTCCGCGTGAACGTGTGCTGAATGGCGCGTTTGGAAACGTGCGCGCGGTGCCGCGGGTGCATTAAATTTCCGAAACCCTTGCGGCAGGATTACGGCAAATCGTCGCAGACATGCCACATCGCACGTCAAACGTCGGCTTAGTGCACGATCCGTCCCAACATGCGTTGAAATATGGTCCGCCGCGCCGGCGTCGACACATCGCGCTGCGTAGTGGCTCGATGCGCTGGCGTCGCCGCTTCGTGCTCTATTGTGGGCCGATGCCCTGGCGTCGCCGCTTCATGTGGTCCTGTGGACCGATGCGCCGGGGTCGTCATGCCGTGCCGCTTTATGGTGCGATGCGTTAGTGTCGTCCCTTCACGGCGCTTTTTGGTTTTTCGCCGTGCGGAGCGTTTCTTCGTCGAAGACCGGCGATGCTTTCGTGCCTTGGCCGACCTGCGGCCGGCGCCGCGCTGCGCCGCTTTGCGTCGCCGCCGCCTGAGGATGCGGCGTCCAACATGGCGAAGGAAAAGCTTCTCCAAAGGATAACTCAGCCGCCGCACGGCCGCGGCGAGCGGCAGCCACTCGACCGCGACGATGTCCTTCATGACGTCGCGGCTCGGCCGCTCGTCGGCCTTCATGCGCCAGAACTGCACCACTTTTGGCCGGCCGCGCGCGCGATAGGTGATGGCGCCGAGAAATTCGTAGATCTTGACGCGATGCCCGGTTTCCTCGACGGCTTCGCGGCGCGCGCCGGCTGCCGGATTTTCATCGCGCTCGAGCTTGCCACGCGGCAGCACCCAGGCGTCGTCCTTGCTGCGCTGGACCACGGCAATACGCGGGTGCGCGCCGCCGCGCACCACAATGCCCCCCGCTGCATGAATAGGCTCGCGCGCCATCTTCGCCCGTTTCAAAATTGAACGTCATTCATGTAAGCAAAAATGTTCTGAGCATGAAGCAAATGCACGCCGTATCCGCTTCAGTTGTGCACAAGTGGCGCCGCTCCCGCCTGTCATAATTTTGTCATGCGAGAGGGGCGTGGGTTGTGCTTGTCTTAAAACTTGTCCCAATGGAAGAGGGCCGTTCTTGCGGACAAAGGTGCAATAAGCTGCGTACTATTTCCAGCCAGCTTCCTTGTCGCAGGCCTTGCGCTCGGCGACATGGGTCTTTTCCTAATGCGTGATCGACTGAGTTTCATTGTCGCTCATCTTGTTGTTCATACAGGTGCAATATTTCAGCACCACCTCAGTCGATGCGTCGCCTTTGTTGTCGTTGATGCATCGGTTGATCCATTTGACGTCATCGGTGGTGGCGGCGAAAGCCGCGGTTGCGGCGAAACAAACGGTCGCTAGCACCAATGCGAGGGCCTTCATTGCGTGTCTTCCTTGGTCCGGTTTTCGTTAGCCGAGGTAGTCTGCGGCTTAGCCGGCAGTTAGGCAAGGCGCCGGCGTTCGATTAACCCCATTGTAACCGCGGCGGCGTTTTATGGGATCATGCGAATGGCCGCCGTCCCGAACCCCGTCACAATCGTGGCGCGCAGCTTTGTCGCGGCGGCACTGTTCGGCTATCTCGTCGACCTCCTGCGTCAGACGCACCACCGACTAGTGAACGCGGCAGGCCGGCCATTCGGCGACGACTGGGTCAACTATTGGTCGGGCGGCTATCTCACGCTGCACGGCCGCATCGCCGAAATCTACGATCTCAACGCCTTCCACGCCTTCCAGCAAACCATCGTTGGCTCGCCGCTCGATGGCTATCATTACAGCTATCCGCCGGTGATGTTGCTATTCACCGCTCCCTTTGCGCCCATCCCTTACGTCCCGGCGCTGTTCTTATGGCTGTCTGCAAGCTGGTATGCGTTCTATCGTGCCTTGAAGCTGGCAATGCCTGGTCGCAGCGTGCTGCTGCTCGCGCTGGCATCGCCGGCGGTCTTGATCAACGCGGTCGGCGGGCAGAAACGGCACGTGGACCGCGGCGCTGCTCGGCGGCGGGTTGAGCCTGCTCGAACGGCGGCCCGCCGTCGCCGGCATCCTGTTCGGCATAATGGTGTGCAAGCCGCAACTCGCGCTGTTGCTTCCGGTGGCGCTTTTGGCCGGGCGGCAGTGGCGCGCTTTTTTCGCGACCGGTCTGACGGCCGGCGCCCTGGTCGTTGTCAGCATTATCGTCTTTGGAACGGAACCGTGGGCGGGGTACCTGCGCAATCTCGGCTTGCTGCGGCGGATAATCCTGGAGGACGGCAGCGGTGTCTGGCATCGCTTCGTGTCTGTATTCGTGACGGCGCGGCGGCTGGGAGCCCCGGTCGAAACCGCCTATGTGATCCAAGCGACCTCGGGCCTGCTCGCTTGCACCGCGGTTGCTTCGATCTGGTTCCGCGACACGTCGGCCGGCATTCGTAACGCCGTCCTGGTGCTCGGCACCTTCATGGCCACGCCATATCTGCAGGACTATGATCTGGTGATCGGCCCAATAGTCGTTGTCTGGCTATGGCAAATTCCGGTCGCGGAAAAAGCCGAGCGGGCGCTGCAGCTGTCCGCCGGGCTTTTCCTGCTGCTGCCGCTCGTGGCCGCGGCGTTGGCGCATTTGACGGGACTTGCGCTCGGTCCGCTGTTCATCCTGCCGTTGTTGGTCGTTGCACTGCAGATGAGTTTTCGCGCGGAGAAAACTCCGATCGCGGCGTCATCGCAGCTATCGTCAGCGTAATTCTAATCGCACGATACCGCGCGCACCCCGTTGCGCCGGGCCGCCGGCTATGCGCTAAATTGCGGCAACAAACCGCAACGGGAGAAACGCCATGGCGAACTTTACCTGGGATCATGTCCATCTGCGCACGCCGGACCCGGAAGCGACCGCGCAATGGTTCGAGCGCATGTTCGGCGCGCAGGTGACGCGCAGCACGCAGCAGGGCAAACCGCGCATTGATTTGAAGCTCGGCGGCGCCAACATTTTTCTCGCCGAGGTCAAGCCCGGCGACGGTGTCAACGCACCGCCGGCGACGCCCTATCAAGGGCTCGATCATTTCGGCTTGACCGTCAGCAGCATCGACGCTGTCGCCGCCGACCTCAAGAAGAAAGGCGCCGAGTTCACCAAGGAACCGCATTCCCCTCGGCCGGGCATCAAGATCTGCTTCCTGCGCGGCCCGCAGGGCATTTCGATCGAGCTCTTGGACCGCGATCCGAAATACACCTGAATGCGGTTGGTAGAGAGAACAATATTCAACAAGGGCAGGGAGCATTTTGTGGCAACCATCGGACGGCGGAATTTCATTAAGGGCGCTGGCGGTTTAGCGCTGATGGGCGGCGTGTTGCCCAAGCTGGCGGCGCCGGCAATCGCGCAAGCGGCATGGCCGAACAAGCCGGTTCGCATCATCGTTCCATTGGCGCCCGGCGGTGCGATCGATTTCGTCGCCCGACAATGCGCGCAGGTACTGTCGCAAGCCTGCAAGCAACAGTTCTAGGTCGAAAACCGCACAGGTGCCGGCGGCACCCTTGGCATGGACGCCGCGATGAAGAGCGAGCCGGATGGCTATACCATCCTTATCACTAACGACAACGCGGCGAGTGCGCCGCACATCCTCAAGCTCAGTTATGATTATACGAAAGTGCTGGCGCCGGTGATCCTGATCGCCACGCAGCCGCAGATTTTCGCCGCGCATCCCTCGCTCGGCGTCAGCTCGGTCGCCGACTACGTGGTTTACGTCAAAAAAAATCCCGGGCTCGGCTTTGCCTCATCGGGAGTCGGTTCCAACCAGCACGTGGTGGGGCTCTGGTTCGCCAAGGAAGCCGATATCAAACTTGAGCACGTCCCCTACCGCGGCGCTGGGCAGGCGGTCACCGATCTACTCGCCGGCCACGTAAAGTCGGCCTTTCTCGGTCCTACTTCGATGATAGCGCACTGGAAGGCCGGCAAGCTCAAATTCCTGGCGCAGACTTCGGCCAAGCGTGCGTCGACGCTGCCGGACGTCCCGACCATGGAGGATTCCGGCTACAAGGGCGTGGTGCTGGAAGCCTGGTACGCCGCCTTCGCGCCGACCGGTACACCGGCCGAGCTGGTCGCTACGCTTAACGATGCGATCGGCAAGACACTGAGCGACAAGACGTTGCAGGAAAATTTCGTGAAGGGTTCGCTGGACTCGGTCGGCGGCACCGCGGAGCGACTTGATAAGCTCGCGAAAGCGGACTCGATTAAATACGAGCGGCTGGTGAAGGAGCTCAATATCAGCGCGACTTAGGCTGCCGCGCTAATCCTTATCCTTGATGCGGGTGTCCGGCCGATCGCTGCCGCGCGCGGTTTCCGTGTGCCACTTGCCTTGCTCGTCTTCGTATTCGATTTCCTCGGTTTGGCCGGGGGTCTTCTGCTCGGCGGCAGCGGCCTGCGCCGCCTTGAGGGCGGCGGCATGCGTCGGGAACGGCTCGGAAAAGGCGCCGCCGACCTTGTAGGCCCAGCCGCCGTCGTGCTCGACGATCTCGTAAGTCACTTCGGACATGGCGCACCTATCGCAAGTCAAGGGTTCAAGGGGTCAGCGTAGCGTGATCATGAACCATTGTGCGTAAAGTTGCGATGCTCTTTATCATCGAGCCTCACAGGCCCCGCTGTCTTTTCAGGCGATCGATGTAATCCTCGACCTCGGGCGGCAGCGAATTCAGGCCCTGGCGGCCGGCCTGCGACAGCACCGGGCGCCATTGCGAGCCTCTCAGGAAAGCCGGGTCGCGGCCGGGTGGGATGATGCGGTCGAATACCAGCACCAGCACCACAGCCAGCAGCATAACCCGGACGGCGCCAAGCAGCGCGCCGGCGACGCGGTCGGGAATGCTGATCTTGGGCCCGATCATTTCGCTGACGGCGAGGCGCAGCAGGGCGCTGATCGCCAGGCCGGCCACCAGGAATACACCGGCCAGCGCCACCCAGTTCTGCGCCGGCGACAGCTTGAATTGCGCGTTCACGAGCTGCGTCAGCTGCGGCGCCAGCGCCACGGTTACGCCCATCGCCGCTAGATAGCCGAAGATCGTCGCCAGGCTGCGCAGCATGCCGGTCATGAAACCCATGACGACGGCGAGGAACAGAAAAACATAGACCGCCGCGTCGAACTGATTAATCGGCCAGGAGACCATTGCGATTTGCCCGAACCGGACTACGCTTTGCGCGTTTGAGGACGAAAAGGAGTGTACCATGGCTTTCACGGTCACCAGCAACAGCTTCAAGGACGGTGATTACCTGCCGAAGGATTTCATCCTGTCGGCCGATTTCGGCTTCGGCTGCGCCGGCGGCAATACCTCGCCGCATCTGAAATGGGCGGGCGCGCCGCCCGGCACCAAGAGCTTCGCGGTCACCTGCTACGATCCCGACGCGCCGACCGGCTCGGGCTTCTGGCACTGGCTGGTGGTGAACATTCCGCATGACGTGAGCGAGCTTGCCGCGGGCGCCGGCAGCGCCGGCGGCAAGATGCCGGCGGGCGCTTTGCAGACGCGCACCGATTTTGGCAAGCCCGGCTACGGCGGCCCGTGCCCGCCGGAAGGCGACCATCCGCACCGCTATCTGTTCACGGTGTTCGCGGTGAACACCGACAAGCTGCCGGTCGCGGCCGACACCTCCGCCGCCGTGGTCGGCTTCAACCTGCATTTCGCCACGCTGGCCAAGGCGGAACTCATGGGCCTGTTCAAGCGATGACCCGGGGGAGCGAATTCTCCGGCGCCGTGTTATAAGGGCGCCATGGCACGAGGACCCATCCGCGATACTCGCTCCGAAGCCGAGAAGGCCTTCAAGGCGGTGACCACCAAGCCGGCCGATCTGCCGCCGGCGCCGCCGTCGATTCCCGGCGTCAAGGAGACGGTGTCGCTGCGCATCGACCGCGACGTGCTGGATTTTTTTCAAGCTGACGGCCCCGGCTGGCAGGACCGCATCAACGCGGCGCTGCGCAAGGCGGCGGGCAATTAGGCGGACGCTTCACCAAAGTTCCAACAGGACATGCAAAGGAAGAAACAACCATGCGAGTGACATCCGGATTTCGCGCCGCCCTGATCGCCTTGACCGTCGCCTTCGCCGGCGTCGCCGCATCGTCCGCCGCGCACGCCGACAGCGGCAGCATCAGCTTCAAAATCATCAAGGCCGGCTTCGTGATCGGCGGCTCGGCCGGCTCGGGCGTGCTGCATTTCCACGGCCGCACCTATTCGCTGTCGATCGGCGGCATCAGCTACGGCTTCACCTTCGGCGCTTCCGAGACGCGTTTCCACGGCACGGTGAGCAACATCCGCCGCGCGTCGGATGTCTCTGGCGTCTATGCCGCCGGCAATGTCGGCGCGGCGGTCGGCCGGGGCGCGCAGGCCATCGTGCTCACCAACCAGCACGGCGCCGTGCTCACGCTCTCCGGCAACTCCGTCGGCGCCATCGTCAGCGCGGACCTCAACGGGTTGGCGCTCACGGTGAGATAGGGGAGGAGCGTCATACGCGTGTCATTGCGACTTCGCGCCGCCCTGATCGCCTTGACCATCCGTTCGCCGTTCCGATTCGATTGTCAAACAGCCACGCGCTCGACCTTGGCCGCGTAGCAGCCGGGCGCGGCGAAGTGGATGTGCAGATAGTGCGCGTTCGGCGCGGCGAACTGCCGTTCGATCGCTTCTTCGAGCCAGGCCGTGGCCCCGGCCGCGACGCGTTTGCGGACACGGGCCAAAGAGGCCTGAACTGACGGAAGGCACAAGTAGATGAGCTCCACGCGAAAACCGCGCTGCCGCCACACTGGAATCTTCAGGGCATAACTCAAACTCGCCAAGGTGGTCTCGATCACAAAGTCGGCGTTGCGTCTGACGAGCTCGTCAATACGCGTGAGCATCTGTCTGCCGGCCTCGACGTCGGAAATCGTCGCCTCGGCTGCACGCGCGATTTCATCCGCATTGACGAACTCGAACCCCTTCTCCTCGATCGAAAGGTATTCGCTTGCGAACGCCGGCCCAGCGATTATGATCAATCTTGGCACGCACGGGTCCGTCTAAAGCACCTTATTACTCTCCTTCACCTTCTCCGCATCGACATAAACCTGCTGGCCCATGGCATTGAACTTTTCCGACATTTCGGCCATCCCGGCCTCCTTGTCATTGAGCCCCGCCGCATAATCCCTTACATCCTGCGTGATCTTCATCGAGCAGAACTTCGGGCCGCACATCGAGCAGAAGTGCGCCACCTTGTGCGCCTCCTTGGGCAGCGTCTCGTCGTGGAACTCGCGTGCGGTCTCCGGATCGAGGCCCAAGTTGAACTGGTCCTGCCAGCGGAAGTCGAAACGCGCGCGGCTTAATGCGTCGTCGCGCAATTGCGCCGCCGGGTGGCCCTTGGCCAGGTCGGCGGCGTGCGCCGCGATCTTGTAGGTGATGACGCCCACCTTGACGTCGTCGCGGTCGGGCAGGCCGAGATGCTCCTTCGGCGTCACGTAGCAGAGCATGGCGCAGCCGAACCAGCCGATCATGGCGGCGCCGATGCCCGAGGTGATGTGGTCGTAGCCGGGCGCGATGTCGGTGGTGAGCGGCCCCAGCGTATAGAACGGCGCCTCGCCGCATTCCTTGAGCTGCTTGTCCATGTTGATCTTGATCTTGTGCATCGGCACGTGGCCGGGGCCTTCGATCATCACCTGGCAGCCTTTGTCCCAGGCGATCTTGGTGAGTTCGCCCAGCGTCTCCAGTTCGGCGAATTGCGCGCGGTCGTTGGCGTCGGCCTGCGAGCCGGGCCGCAAGCCATCGCCGAGCGAGAACGACACGTCGTATTTGCGCATGATGTCGCAGATCTCGTCGAAGCGCTCGTACAGGAACGACTCCTTGTGCCGCGACAGACACCACTTGGCCATGATCGAGCCGCCGCGCGAGACGATGCCGGTGACGCGGTTGGCGGTGAGCGGCACGTAAGCCAGCCGCACGCCGGCGTGGATGGTGAAATAATCGACGCCCTGTTCGCACTGCTCGATCAGCGTGTCCTTGTAGCATTCCCAGTCGAGCTTGACGGGATCGCCGTCGACCTTCTCCAGCGCCTGGTAGATCGGCACTGTTCCAATGGGGACGGGCGAATTGCGCAGGATCCATTCGCGCGTGTTGTGGATGTTGCGGCCGGTGGAGAGGTCCATCACCGTGTCGGCGCCCCAGCGGATCGCCCATACCATCTTCTCGACTTCTTCTTCGACCGAGGAGGTGACGGCGGAGTTGCCGATATTGGCGTTGATCTTGGTGAGGAAGTTGCGGCCGATGATCATCGGCTCTAACTCGGCGTGGTTGATGTTGGACGGGATGATGGCGCGGCCGCGCGCGATCTCGCTGCGCACGAATTCCGGGGTGACGAAGGCGGGCAGCGCGCCGCCGAACTGCTCGCCGTCGGCCAATGCTGCTTCGGCGCGGTCGAGCATTTTCTTGCGGCCGACGTTCTCGCGCTCCGCGACGTAGATCATTTCTTTGGTGATGATACCGGCCTTGGCCCATTCGTATTGGGTGAGGGGATGTTGGATTTCTGTCATTCCGGGACGGCGCGTAGCGCCGGACCCGGAATCCAGCTGCTGGCTCTGTGCTTGGTTCTGGATTCCGGGTTCGCGGCCTTCGGCCGCGCCCCGGAATGACGAGATAGCCCGCCACGGCTTCGGCGTGTTGGGGAAATTGCGCGCCAGATGTTTTCCCGTGACGTTGCCGTTGTCGACCGGCTGAATCGGCCGGCCGTCGTATTGCTCGACGCCGCCGCGCTCCTTGACCCATTCGATGCGCGTGCGCGGCAGACCTTTTTCCACGTCGATGGTCGCGTCCGGATCGGTGTAGGGCCCGGTGGTGTCGTAGACGGGCAGCGGCGGCTCGCCCGACGCTTCCGTCAGTACGATCTCGCGCACCGGCACGCGCAGTTCGGGCGCAGCCTCCGGCCGCGCGTAGACCTTGCGCGAGGCGGGCAGCGAACCGGTCGTGACTTTCGGGGTGACCAGATCGGCGGAGGTGATGGGTTTGTTCATCGTTGCGTCTCCAGTTCGGCCGCGCCGGCAGTGCTGACGTAGCCTTTGAAAGTCATGAAACCGCCGAGCCCCAGCAGCACGATGCCGGCGCCGAGGAAGAAGTTCGGATGGGCGATGATCGCCGCGCCGACGAAGGGCACGTATTTCGGCGCGAGAATGCGCCATACGCCGGCGACGGTCGCCATCCAGCCGGCCAGCGTGATGAGGCTGCGCCAGTCAGGGGTCCATAGCGGATGGGCGTTGAGGATGGCGAGGCCGGCGGTGAGCAGCAGCACGCCGGTGATGTAAATGAACGCCGAGGTCGCGAGGAACTGCCTCCGCGATGTGACGATAGGTCTCCGGATTGGCCAGCATCGCTATGCCGACCGTGCAGAGCACCGGGCCGATCAGCCTGGCGATGAATTGAGCTTTGTGCATCGGCATTTGTCCTGTCCCTTCGCCGGCATGACCCGGATCAGGTTCAAAGGGTTTTTTCTCAGCCCTAACCGGGCACCCCTCGGAACTGCCTTTAATGTAGGCGCGGGGCCGGGGGTGTCAATGTGCGCATTGCAGGGCAGCAAAAGGCCCGGCTCACATCTTCGGCAGTTCGCTGACAGCCACCGCGGCGCTGCCGTCGGCTTCCGCGATCACGCGCAGGGTTGCCGAATCGAAGGCGATGCCGGTGAGGCGCAGGTCGTTGATCGCCGCGGTGACGCGCAGGCCCTCGCCGCTTTTCTCGAAATCCGCCAGCGCCAGGCCGATCTTTTTCCCGGCGTCGGCGGCGAACGGCTTGAGATCGACCACCGCTTTGTCAGCCAGCGCTCTTTGCAAGTAGGGAATGCCGGCGCGCGCGGCGGTGCTCAGCAGGCCGTGGGCGGCGTCCGTCTCCACGGCCACCGATAGATCGGTGAAGCGGAGCACTTGGTTCTGGGCGTCGAGCGCCGGCTTGCCCCAGATATTGACCGTCGCCTCCGCGCCGAAGCCGAACCAGCTCTTCTTTTCGTGCGCCTTCACGCGCAGCGAGATCAGCAGCCGGTCGCCGGCGGCGGCGATGTGGGCGGCGAGCACCTCGATGTCGACCGGCGCGCGGCCGTCGTCGGGAAAATGATGGCCCTTGAGCTGCGCTTCAAGAATCTTGTTGAGTTCCGTGAACGGCACGTCAATCGGCACGCCGACCGCGAGGCGGCCATTGTCCATCGGCGGCACCAGTTCGAGCCGGGCCGGGAACGGACAATCGGGTTTGCTCTGCGTCGGCGTGATGCGAGTGTCGGCCTGCACGCCGATGGTGAGCGTGACATTGCGGCCGTCGATCTGCGGCTGAGCTGCGGCCGCGCGCATCGGGCGCATCTCAAGCCATAGTCGCGGCAAGCCGGTGTTGTCGCCGCCGAGCGGGATCGAGCGGCACATCTTGGCCCATTGCGCGCGTGCGGCGCGCTCGATGAACGGATCGTTGCGCAGTCGCGTCTGCAGGCTCGCGACTTGCGCGTTGACCTCGCGGTCGATCAAAGGCCTGGCCTCGCTCGCCACGGTGATCTTGAGCCCGGCAAGCGTGACCGCGCTGTCGGAGAGCGCAACCTGCGACGTCAGATTGGGTTCCAGCCGCCAATTGGCGGTGATCGCGGGCCGCGAATGCACCACCACATTGCCGCGCAAGTCGGCGCGCTGGTCGAGCACCTTGCTGGTGAGCTTGCCGACCTCGCCGCCGATCGAACGGTCGAGCAGGCCGGTGAGCGAGCCCGTGATGTTGCCGGCCTGTGTCGCGATCTGTCCGGTGACGCGCAAAGTTCCGTTGATCGGGGTGTTGACCACAAGCTCGTTGGGTTGGCCGCTCACCGCCATGGCGCCGCGCGCGACAGTGATGCCGATGTCGGCTTTCGACAGCAGGCTGCTCACCGGATTGTCGTTCTTGCCGGCGAGCTCGCGCGGCGCGGCCGCGTCCATGCTGCGCCGAATGGCGCTCAACGCGACCGCGACCGGCGCGATCACGTAAGACGAGCGGGTAACGGCCTGCAGCGGCGGCGGCGGGTTCATGATGGCGAGCGCCGTTTCGACGCCGGTGTCGGCGGGGACGAAGCGGTCGAGCGCCCACAGCGTGGCGGCAAAGCAGAGGGCGCCGACGCAAACCGCGATCAGCGCCAGTCGGAAACCGAGCGAGCGCCCGAACAGCCGGATCGGCACCGTGGCGTAATAGATGACGTTACCGAGGCTTGCGTGCATGCCCGTCCCGCCCGATTCGCCGGAGGACGATCCTTAAGCGCGCGGCGGCGCGGCGCAAGGCGCGCTGCAGCAAATGACGCTAGGCAGCGCGGGCTGTCCGCGGGATCGGCGCGGCCGCGATTGGCGTTTCCGCGGCTAGCGCGTCACTCGGCGGGGACCTTGTGGTCGGTCCCCAAGGCCATTTCGGTTGGCATTGCCTTGGGCGAGCGCAGCCGCACGACGATCTGCATGACGATCAGCGCCACCGACAGCCCGACGAACACCGCGCTGATCGGATGCTTGACGAACACCAGAATGTCGCCACGCGAAATCAGCATGGCGCGGCGGAAGTTCTCCTCGAAACGCGGCCCGAGCACGAAGCCAAGCAGGATCGGCGCCGGGTGGAAGTCGAGCAGCAACAGGATATAGCCAACCAAGCCGATAAGCACGACTTCGCCGACCTGGAACATATCGTTGTTGGTCGAGTAGACGCCGATCGCTACGAAGAACATCGCGCTCGGATAGAGATATTTGTAGGGGATGGTCAGCAGTTTCACCCACAGGCCGATCATCGGGACGTTGAGGATCACCAGGATGATGTTGCCGATCCAGAAGCTCGCGATCAGGCCCCAGAAGATATCCGGATGCTCGCTGATCAACTGCGGGCCGGGTACGATGCCCTGGATCATCAAGGCGCCGAGGATCAGCGCCATCACGGCGTCGCCTGGAATGCCGAGGCTCATGGTCGGAATGAAGTCACCCTGCACCGAGGAGTGGGTCGAGGCTTCCGGGCAGGCGACGCCTTCGATCATGCCGGTGCCGAATTTCTCCGGCGTCTTGGAAATCTTCTTTTCCGTCGCGTAAGAGATGAACGAGGCGATGGTCGGGCCGGTGCCGGGGATCAGCGCGCACAGGCTGCCGATGATGGTGCCGCGGAACATGGCCGGGACCGCGCGGCGGAACTCGTCGCGTGTCGGACGCAGGTCCTTGAACTTTACGTTGGTGTATTTGGTGTCGACCTCGGATAGTTGATTGACGCTCTTCATGAACTCGGCGATGCCGAACAGGCCGAGCGCCAGCGCGACGATTTCCACACCGTCGAACAGATTGGGAATGCCGAAGGTGAATCTGGGCGTTCCGGTTTCGATATCGCTGCCGACAATGCCGATGAGCAGCCCGCAAACGGTCATGGCGACGCCCTTGAGCGGCGAACCGCGCGCCAGCGTCGAGCCCGCCAAGAGGCCGAGCAACATCAGCGAACAGATCTCCGCCGGACCGAACTTGAGCGCCACCACCACCAGGATCGGCGCGAGGAAGATCATTTCGGTGATGCCCCACGAGGCTCCGACGAACGACGAGATGACCGTGATGCCGAGCGCGGCACCTCCGCGGCCCTTTTTCGTCAGTGGGAATCCGTCGAGACACGTCACTGCATGTGGTGGATGGCACGGCAGATTGAGCAGGATCGAGCAGATCGCGCCGCCGTATTGCGAACCGTAGAAGACGCCCGCCAGCATCAGGATGGCGCCGACCGGCTTGATGCCGAAGGTCAGCGGCAGCAGGATCGAGATGGTGGCGAGCGGGCCCATGCCCGGCAGCACGCCGACCATGTTGCCGACGAACACGCCGATGAAGCACCACATAACATTGTGCGGCTCGAGCGCGACGCCGAAGCCGTACCATAGATCGGTAAGCGCGGTTCCAAACATCAGAAGCCCCACCGCAGCAACGGAAACGGAATCTTCAGCACATAGGAGAACAGGCCGACGCCGAAGACGGTAACACCGGCCGCCAAGATCGCCGAGCCCTTCAGCGTCGCGGTGCGGTCACCGAGCGCCGGAATAAAGACGCAGGCGAAGGTCGCTGGGATTAGGCCGAAGAACTCGCCGAGGATGATGAACGCGACTGGGCCGGCCAGAATGCAGCCCCAGGCGAACCATTCCGGCTTTGCCGGCAGGATGCGTTCGTCGTCGCTGAGCGGGGTGGCCAGCGCCGTGCCCAGAATCAGCACGCCGACAAAGGTCAGCGTGATCCCCAGCATCAAGGGGAACATGCCCGGCCCCATATGGGTGAGGGTGCCGAGTGTATAAGTGAGCGAGTCGAGCGTGACCGCGGCGCCGAGCAGGGTCATCAGACCGCCGGCGTAGAAGTCCCGCTTTTTCAAAAGCGTACTGAACAAGAGTGTATCCTCCAGAGCACTTTTCTTATCGGTTATTTCAACAACCGGGCTAGCGTCCCTTATCTTTAGTCTAGTGCGGTTTGTTTTTCTATATGCCCGCGGTGGCGTACGGGATGATAGTGGATCGTCTTTGCGCAATCCCCAGGGTCAACTTGTCGCACGAAGCGCGCGCCCTGCCAATTCCGGACTGCGGCGGCAATGGGTCCGTTCCCGATCGGTTCCGCCAGCGCAGGCACCATGCGGCAGCCGCCGTATGGTGGCAAATTGCCGGGCATTTTCACAGTCTTACCGGGAGGAATTTTTAGACAGTCATCGCTGCCATCAGTCGGCGTTGCCCGATTGCTACGCATGACCGCGGGAGGTCGGTTGCATCGTGCCTGTTACGCTTTCCTCTCGGTTGTGGTCGGCCGGCTGGCGGTCGCGTGGCAGGTGCGGAGACAAGCCGTTGCCGGCAATGGCGTCAGGGCTGTTTGCCCATGCGGTGCAGCTTGAGCGCAGTGTAGACCGTGTCGCTCGCCGGCGTCGGAATGTTGAGCGCGCGGCCGAGCGAACGCACCTTGCCGGCAAGCCAGTCGAGTTCGATGCGGTTGCCGCGCTCGAGATCGTGCGCCATCGACGCCTTCATGCCGGCCTCGACCGTATCCAGAAACTTCATGCGTCCTTCGACAAAATCGGGCGCGAGTGCGACGCCTTTGGCTTTGCCGACGGCATAGGCTTCCTCCATCAGCGCGCGGAAGAAGCCGCGCAGTTCGGGGTCGGCGCGGATCGGACCGATGGCCGAACGCAAGGCCGCAGTCGAACCGGCCATTGCGGTGAGGAAGATAAATTTCTCCCATAGCTCGACATTGATATCGGCGGAGATGCCGACGTCGATTTTGGCCGCCTTGCCGGCGTCGGCGAAAGCTTGCAGCGTGGCGTCCGGGCGTTTGTCGGCGCGGCCGAAGCGCATTTTAGCGAAATGGCTGGTCTGTTTGATGACGCCGGGCGAAGCGATCACGCTGGCGATGTAGGCGGCGCCGCCGACGGTCTGGTCGGCGCCGAGGATCGGCGCGATGCGCTCGACGCTGTCGACGCCGTTCTGCAAGGTGATGACGCGGGTTTTGGCGCCGACCAAAGGCCGCGCCTGCTCTGCGGCGGTCTCGGTATCCCACAGCTTGACTGCGAACAGCACGATGTCGACGGGGCCGACGCTTTTAGGATCGTCGGTGACGTTCGGCGTCGGCAGGTGCAGGTCGCCATGCACGCTGTCGAGCGTGAGGCCGTTCGCCTTCATCGCCGCGAGATTGGCGCCGCGCGCGATAAAGAAGACGTCGTGACCGGCTGCCGCCATGCGCGCACCGAAATATCCGCCGACCGCGCCAGCCGCCATTGCCGCTATCCGCATCGCTTGGCTCCTTTAAAGGGGCGCAACGTATAGCCCACCAAAGACTGCCGGCCAACGCCGCGCGGCCTCACAAGCGATTGATCTTGGCGATGCGGCGGATGACGTCCGGCAGCGTCTCGTTGTCGGCCTTGGTCTTGAGCGCCAGCGCCTTGCGCGCGGCCGGCCGCTCCAAGCAACCGTCAGCCAGGCCTTGAGGTTGGGCACGGCGGAAAGGTCCATGTCGGTCGCGCGGCTGATGACGGCGGCGCCGTTGAGATCGGCCACAGTGAAATCATCGCCGAGCAGGTAAATTTGCGTCGCCAGCGCCGCGTCGAGCACTTTGAACGGCGCCGCTAGGACCTTCAGCGCCTCGCCGCGCTTGGCGGCATCGCGTTCGGCCAGCGGCAGACGGACGGCGTGCAGCGACCAAATATTGACGCCACGGTCGACCTCGTTGAGCGCCCACGAGGTCCATTGCCAAGCCTTGGCTTCGCCTTCCAGCGCGCCGGGATAGAGTCTGCCGTTGGAATATTTCTTGGCGAGGTAAAGCGTAATCGCCAGCGACTCGAACATCACGAAGCGGTCGTCATCGATGAACGGCAGTCGCCCGTTCGGATTAAGGCTAAGAAATTCTGGCGCGCGGGCGCCGGCGTCGCCGATCTCGATTGGCAGGTGCTCGTAGGCGAGCCCAAGTTCCTCCGCCACCCAGAGCACGCGGAACGCGCGGGTGCGGGCGATGCCGTAAATGCGCAAGGTCAAACGGTTGCTCTCCCAAGTTTGCGGCCGAGTTTACCCGATGGCCGCGACCCAGGGCCAACCCCCGCGAAAAATTGCCCGGCGCGCTCGGCGCGCCTAGCTTATGTGCCAACAGAAACAACCGAAGTCCATTCGATGGGTCGAGTCTTGATCATTGGCGGTTCGCTCGGTGGGCTGTTTGCAGGCTTGTTGCTGCGCCAGGCCGGCTGGGAGGTGACGGTGTGCGAGCGCAGCACCGGCGATCTCGCCAGCCGCGGCGTCGGCATCGGCACGCATGTCGAGATGTTCGACATCATGCGCCGGCTCGGCATCGTTGTCGACCAATCGATCGGCCGGTCGTTTTCGTCGCGCTTTTGCCTTTCCCGCGATGGGACGGTGATCGCCGAGCTGCCGTTCGACAAAATCCTGACCTCATGGACGCTGCTTTATCGCGCGCTGCGCCGGCAGCTGCCGGATGCGTGCTACCGGGCGGGCATGCAGCTCGACGATATCGCGCAACATGCGGGCGGCGTCACCGCGATCTTCACCGACGGCACACGCATGGAAGGCGACCTGCTGATCGGCGCCGACGGGCTACATTCGACCGTGCGGGCGAGCGCCTTTCCGGCGGCTCCGGCGCCGGTTTATGCCGGTAGTCGGCTGGCGCGGCGTTATCGACGGACTGGCGGTGCCGCAAGCCGCGCGTGGCGCGTTGTTCGAATCCTACGCCTTCTATCTGCCGCCGCGCGAAATGTTCCTCGCTTATTTGCAGTCGGGTGCCGACGACGACTTGACCCCCGGGCGGCGGCGCATGAACTGGCTCTGGTATCATCCGGTGAACGCGGCCGCGCTGCAGGCGATGTGCACCGATGCGAGCGGCCGGCACCACGCCGCCATTCCGCCGCCGTTGATCCGGCCCGATGTCCTCGCCACATTCCGGGCGGAAGCGAAGGCGGTCCTGCCGCCGCAATTTATCGCGCTGACCGAGGCGACGCCGGCGCCGTTCTTTCAGCCGATCTTTGATCTGGAATCGCCGCGGCTTGTCGCCGGGCGCGCGCTACTGCTGGGCGATGCCGCCTTCGTCGCGCGGCCGCATGTCGGCGCCGGCGTCACCAGGGCGGCGCTGAACGCGGCCTGGCTGACCGACGCCTTGAAAGCGACAGCCGATGTCGACGCGGCGCTTGCAACTTATGACGCGCAGGCGCGCGCCTTCGGCTCGGCGCTGGTCGCGCGCGCTATCTCGGCGCCTATCTCGAAGACCCGCCGCGCGCGGGGCTCAAAGCCGATCCGGTCAGGCTGATGCAGGCGATCGGCGCGCCGCTGCGCGACATTCCGGAGGTCGCGGCGACGCTGCCGTGAGCGGGCCGCGCGCTTCTTCTGTCAGGTGATCGCAACTTTTGCCGTCGGCAATGGTGCCGCCTTTTTCTCGACCGCCGAGGTGCCCGGATCGAGCCAGAAGGCCCAAACCGCGGAGCCCAGCACCAGCAGGCTGGCGGCGACGATGAACGGCGCCTGCCACGAGCCGAACTGGACGAGGACGCCGAACACCAGCGGCGAGAGCGCGCCGCCAATATTGCCGGCCATGTTCATCATGCCCGACACGGTCCCGGAATGCTCGCCGCCGATATCCATCGGCACCGCCCAGGACGGGCCGATGGTGCATTCGAGGAAGAACATGGAGGCGGTAAGGCAATAGACCGCGGTCAGGGCGCTTTCCGTCATCGCGGCCGGCACGATGAAAATCGCGCAGCCGAGCATACCGGTGATGGCCACCGCGCGGCGGGCGAACTTGATGTTGCCGGTCTTCGCCAAGAGCCAGTCGGTCGCCAGCCCGCCGACGGTGTCGCCGACCACGCCAGCCCACAGCGGCAGCGAGGCGAAGATGCCGACCTTGATCAGCGTGAAATGGCGGAACTCGACTAGATACGATGGCAGCCAGCTCAGGAAGATCCACAGACAATACACATAGGTGAAGTAGGCGCACATGATCGCCCACATATTGGGCGAGCGCAGCATGATGCCCCACGGCACGGTCGGCTTCTTGCTGATATTGGCGCTGAGCGCATGGCCTTGCGCATCGGTGCCCCGGATGTATTTGAGCTCCTCGGCATTCACCAAGGCGTGGTCTTCCGGCAGATCGCGGTAGGCGAAATACCACAGCACCGACCACACCAGACCGACCGCGCCGCAGATGTAGAACACCGAGCGCCAGCCGAGCGTGGTCATGATAAGCACGACCAGCGGCGGTGCAATCGCCGCGCCCAAGCGGCTTGCGCTGTGCGTGATGCCCTGCACGAAGCCGCGCTCATGCTTGGGAAACCAGAGCTGCATGGCGCGCGTCGCAACGGGGAAGGCGCCGCCTTCTCCGACGCCGAACATGAACCGCAACGCCACGAACGAGGTCGCGCCGGTCGCCGCTGCCGTCGCCGCGGTCATCACTGACCAATAAGCGACGATGGTGGTGAGCACCTTGCGCGGCCCGAAGCGGTCGCCGATCCAGCCGCCGGGAACCTGGAACAGCGCGTAGGCCCAGACGAAGGCGCTGAAGATTACGCCCATGGTGATCTTGTCGAAACCGAATTCCTTGCTGATCGCAGGCGCGGCGGTGGAGATGTTGACACGGTCGAGATAGGTGATCAGGTACATCAGGCTGATCAGTACCAATATGTACCAGCGGCCCTTGCTGGGCCGGGCGCTCGGCTGTTCCATTTTGCGATACCCCGGTATCCGGACCGAAAGCCTGGAGTGCTTTGGCTGTCCTTAATGCAGACTATCTGCCGCTATCGCGGCAAGCGATCAAGGCCAACACAAAAAATTTGCCCGGCGCGGCCGCCGGGCCAAGTCGGGAGGTTCGGGAGTAGCTCAGTAGAGGCTGGACGGGCGGTCGACGTTCAACGACATCCGTTCGGCATGCGCGGCGGCCGGCGCATGCTGTGCGGTTTGCACTGGCGCGCTCTGCGGCAGCACGATGACCTTTGTGCCGATTTGCATGCGGTTGTAGAGGTCTTCCACGTCCTCATTGGTGAGGCGGATGCAGCCGCTCGAGACACGCTTGCCGATGGTGGTCGGATCGTTGGTACCGTGGATGCGATATTCGGTGCCGCCGAGATACATGGCGCGCGCGCCGAGCGGGTTGCCGGGGCCGCCGGCGACCATGCGCGGCAGATAAGGCTGACGCGCGATCATCTCCGACGGCGGGTACCAGTCCGGCCACTCGGCCTTGCGCGCGACCTGCTTGACGCCCGACCAGGTGAAGCCCTGACGGCCGACACCGATGCCGTAGCGGATCGCCTTGCCGTTGCCGAGCACGTAATAGAGGAAGGTGTGCGCGGTATCGACGATGACCGTGCCGGGCGCTTCGGTGGTGGCGTAGGTGACGACTTGCCGCTGCAGCCGCGGATCGAGCTGGGCATCCTCGGCGTGATCGTTTTGTTCGATCGGCGCGTATTGCGGCGCGGCCGGCGAATTATAGGCGAACGGCGGCGCGGCCTGCGCGGTCCCGCACGACAGAGCGGCGGCGATCAGCGACCCGGCGGTGATGGATTTGAACGGCATAGCGACCTCCCCGATGAACTCTGCGATCCATCATTCGTCGGAGAAAGCGCTGGCGTGGTTCAAAAGTTCCGAAAATACAGTTTCTCAAATTCGCGCTATTGAATGGAACCAATTGGAAGGATTGCATTTTGCCGGTCATTCCTTGCGCTTGCGCCAGCCGACCACCGCTTCGGGCGCGCTGTCGGTGGAGGCGTAATAGGGCTTGATGTCGATCAGCGGCGTGCCATCCAGACAATCGAGCCCGACCACCGAAAGCTTGTTGCCCTCGACGCCCAAAAGCTTCACCACGCTCATGGCGATCGGGTTGGGGCGCGCCGGCGAGCGCAGCGCAAAGGTGCCGTGCTGCGTGCCGTAGTGCCTGGGCGCTTGCAGTACCAGGTCGCGCTGCGACTGGTGCATCCAGTAGAGGAGCACCAGATGGCTGCAGGTTTCGGTGTCCTTGAGGGCGGGCTGCCAGCGCGGATCGAGTTCGACGGTGCAGACCGCATCGGATTCACGGGCGTTTTTCGGGCAGTCCTTACGGTTTTTCCAGGGCGTATGGATGCGGCCGATGTAATAGAGGCCGGCATCGTAGTTCTCCGGAAGGCCGACCGTCGCCTCGCCGTCGCGGGTGCCAAAATCCTTGTCGGTCATGGCCGCACCTCTTCAACCCTTCATCCTGCTGGATGACGGTGTCGACGGTAGGATTTCCTAACCGCTCCGGTAAATGCCTCATCTGACGGGCTTGCCGACGATTGTTTCAACGTATAAAGATATCTTTATATAGTGGGAACAGGCCCATATGGTCAGTAGGCCTGGGATGAGCACGAACGCCAGGCTCCAGTTCGACGCCCTCAACGCGGCCCTGAAGGCCGCGGGCGAGGAGACGCGCCTGCGCGTGCTAGCGCTGCTGGCCGAGGCCGAACTGACCGTCTCCGATTTGACCGATATCTTGCGGCAGTCGCAACCGCGCATCTCGCGTCACCTTAAGCTCTTGGCCGAGGCCGGCCTGATCGAGCGCTTCCGCGAGGGTACCTGGGCCTTCTTCCGCCTGGCCGAGCATGGCGGCGGCGCTGACCTCGCGCGCGCGCTGCTTGAGCGGCTCGACCCGGCCGATCAGACCATCGTGCGCGACCGCGCCCGGCTCGCCTCGGTGCGGCAGGCGCGGGCCGCCGCGGCGCAGGCTTATTTCCGCGCCCACGCCGCGGAATGGGACCGCATCCGCAAACTGCACGTCGCCGACAACGCCGTCGAAGACGCGATCCGTGCCGCGCTCGCCGGCAGACCGTTTCGTTCGCTGCTCGACCTCGGTACCGGCACCGGGCGCATGCTCGAATTGTATGGTCCCGAGATCGAGCGCGGGCTCGGTCTCGACCTCTCGCTCGACATGCTGCTCTTGGCACGCGACCGGTTGGAGCGCGCGGGCCTCAAGAATTGCAGCGTAAGGCAGGGCGATATCTACGATCTGCCGCTCGCCAACGATTCCTTCGACGTCGTCATTTTGCATCAGGTGCTGCACTTTCTCGACGACGGCGCGCGCGCGATCAAAGAGGCCGCACGCGTGCTGCGCCCGGGTGGGCGGCTGCTGGTGGTCGACTTCGCGCCGCATGAGCAGGAATTCCTGCGCGAGCAATTCGCGCATCGTCGGCTCGGCTTCGCGCCGGAAGCGGTGACGCAATGGATGACGGCGTCCGGACTCGAGCCGGTGCTGCACAAGAGCCTTTCGCCGGAGCCCGGCTCCGAGGGCAAAATCGCGGTGTCACTGTGGCTCGCGCGCGATACCCGCGCGCTGATGGCTTCGCCGGCCCAGCGGGAGGTGGCGTGATGAACATGCGCGCCAGCCGTTTCGCCCGCGGCGAGGGCCGCCGCATCGGCGTCTCGTTCGAATTCTTCCCGCCGAAAGACGAGGCGATGGAGAAGATTCTCTGGGAGTCGATCGAGCGGCTGGCGCCGCTGGCGCCGAAATTCGTCTCGGTCACCTACGGCGCCGGCGGCACCACGCGCGAGCGCACCCACGCCACCGTGAAGCGTATCCTCACCGAGACCTCTTTGACGCCGGCCGCGCATCTGACCTGCGTTGCGGCGACGCGCGGCGAGATCGACCAGATCGTGCGCGACTATCATAACGTCGGGGTGCGCCACATCGTGGCGCTGCGCGGCGACCCGATGGGCGGCGCCGGCAGCCGATATGCGCCGCATCCTGGCGGCTACGAGAATTCCGCAGCGCTGGTAGCTGGCATCAAGCGGCTGCACGACGATTTCGAGGTTTCGGTGTCGGCCTATCCGGAAAAGCATCCGGACTCGCCAACGGTGGACGCCGACATCGACATGCTCAAGGCCAAGGTCGACGCCGGGGCTTCGCGCGCCATCACGCAGTTCTTCTTCGAGAACGACCTCTATTTTCGCTATCTCGACCGCGTGCGCGCGCGCGGCGTCGATATCCCGATCGTGCCGGGCATCCTGCCGGTGCAGAACTTCAAGGCGGCGACCAATTTCGCCGCGCGCGCCGGCGCCTCGGTGCCGGCCTGGCTCGCCGAACGCTTCCACGGGCTCGATCACGATGCGGCGACGCGCAAGCTGATCGCCGCCGCGGTCGCCGCCGAACAGGTGATCGACCTGGTCGACCGCGGCGTCACGAACTTTCACTTCTACACCATGAACCGCGCCGACCTCGTCTATGCGATTTGCCATTTGCTGGGCTTGCGGGCGGTGGTGGAGCAGGTCGCGTGAAGATTGGTGATCGGTCAATCCGTGGCGCGCGCATAGCGAGCGAACCGGAATCCAGACCCACGCACTGAATGAATTTCTGGATTCCGGGTTCGGCGCTTTGCGCCACCCCGGAATGACGGGAGAAAGCAACGCTCTCCTCAACGGGGAGAGGGAACACGTCTGAGCAAGCGGCGAGTCATATGCCCAACAAGATACGCGATCTGCTTTCACCGATGCGTTGCGCCAGCGCATCCTGGTGCTCGACGGCGCTATGGGCACCATGATCCAGGCGCTCAAGCTCGACGAGGAGGGCTATCGCGGCGCCCGCTTCGACGCCTGGAACCGCGAGGTGCGCGGCAACAACGACTCTGCTGAATCTGAGCCGGCCGGATGCCGTGTGCGACATCCATCTCGCCTACTTCCGCGCCGGCGCCGACATCGTCTCCACCAACACCTTCTCCTCCACCACCATCGCGCAGGCCGATTACGGGATGGAGGACATTGCCTACGAGCTCAACCAGGCCGGCAGCAAGCTGGCGCGCGAGGCGGCGGCAGCGGCCGAGAAAGAAGACGGCAAGCGCCGCTTTGTCGCCGGTGCGCTCGGGCCGACCAACCGCACCGCCTCGATTTCGCCGGACGTTTCCAATCCCGGCTTCCGCGCCATCAGCTTCGACCAGTTGCGCACCGCCTATGGCGAGCAGATCAAGGGCCTGCTCGATGGCGGCGCGGACCTTTTGCTGATCGAGACCATCTTCGACACGTTGAATGCCAAGGCCGCGATCTACGCCATCGCCGAGGCCGGCGCCGAACGCGGCATCGACATTCCGGTGATGATCTCCGGCACCATCACCGACATGTCGGGCCGGTTGCTGTCCGGCCAGACGCCCGGCGCGTTCTGGAACGCGGTGCGGCACGCCAACCCGGTTACGATCGGCCTGAATTGTGCGTTGGGCGCGCGCGAGATGCGCGCGCATATCGCCGAGCTCGGCCGCCTCGCCGATACGTTCGTCTGCGCCTATCCGAACGCCGGGCTGCCGAACGAGTTCGGCTATTACGACGAGAGCCCGGAATTCATGGCGGATCTGCTTGGCGAATTCGCGTCAGCCGGTCTGGTCAATGTCGTCGGCGGCTGCTGCGGCACCACGCCCGACCACATCGCGGCTATTGCCAAAGCGGTCGCCGGCAAGGCGCCGCGCGCCATTCCCGAGGTGCCGCGGCAGTTACGGCTGTCGGGCCTGGAAGCCTTCACGCTCACGCCGGAAATCCCCTTCGTCAATATCGGCGAGCGCACCAACGTCACCGGCTCGGCCAAGTTCCGCAAGCTGATCACCGCCAGCGACTACACCAGCGCGCTTTCCATCGCGCGCGAGCAGGTGGAGAACGGCGCGCAGGTGATCGACGTCAACATGGACGAAGGGCTGCTCGACTCGGAAGAGGCAATGAAGACCTTCCTCAACCTGATCGCCGCCGAGCCGGACATCGCGCGCGTGCCGGTGATGGTCGACTCGTCGAAATTTTCGGTGATCGAGGCGGGCCTGAAATGCCTGCAGGGCAAGGCGGTGGTGAATTCGATCTCGATGAAGGAAGGTGAAGCGGCCTTCATCGAGCACGCCAAGATCGTGCGCCGCTACGGCGCCGCGGTGGTGGTTATGGCGTTCGACGAAAAGGGCCAGGCCGATACGCTCGAGCGCAAGACAGTCAATCTGCAAGCGCGCCTACGACATTCTGACAACCCAGGTCGGCTTCCCGCCCGAGGATATCATATTCGATCCGAATATCTTCGCCGTCGCCACGGGCCTCCATGAGCACAATAATTACGGCGTCGACTTCATCGAGGCGGCGCGCTGGATCAAGGCGAACTTGCCCTTCGTGCATGTGTCGGGCGGCATTTCCAATTTGTCGTTCGCCTTCCGCGGCAACGAGCGCGTGCGCGAGGCCATGCATTCGGTGTTCCTGTTCCATGCCATCAAGGCCGGCATGGACATGGGCATCGTCAATGCCGGGCAGATCGCGGTCTACGACGATCTCGATCCGGAATTGCGCGAAGCCTGCGAGGATGTGGTGCTCAATCGCCGGCCGGACGCGTCAGAGCGGCTGCTGGCGCTGGCGGACAAATTCCGCGGCGCCGGACAGGCGGTCCGCGAGGTCGATCTCACCTGGCGCGAACGGCCCGTGGAGAAGCGGCTGGCGCATGCGCTGGTGCATGGCATCACCGACTTCGTCGAGGCCGACGTCGAGGAGGCGCGTCTGCGAGGCCAAACGCCCGCTCGACGTGATCGAAGGCCCGCTGATGGACGGCATGAATGTCGTCGGCGACCTGTTCGGTTCCGGCAAGATGTTCCTGCCGCAGGTGGTGAAATCCGCGCGCGTGATGAAGCAGGCGGTGGGTTACCTGATGCCTTACATGGAAATGTCGAAGGACGGCCGCAGCCATGGCGGTTCCAACGGCAAGATCGTGATGGCGACCGTGAAAGGCGACGTGCACGATATCGGCAAGAACATCGTCGGCGTCGTGCTGGCGTGCAACAATTACGAGGTCATCGATCTCGGCGTCATGGTGCCGGCGGCGAAGATCTTGGAAACCGCGCGCGCCGAGGGGGCGGATATCATCGGCCTGTCCGGGCTGATCACGCCGTCGCTCGACGAGATGTGCCACGTCGCGGCGGAGATGGAGCGGCAGGGCTTCGAGCTGCCGCTCTTGATCGGCGGCGCGACGACCAGCCGCGTGCATACCGCGGTGAAGATCCATCCGAACTACAAGCGCGGCCAGGCGGTCTATGTGAACGATGCCAGCCGCGCCGTCGGCGTGGCGCAGGCGCTAATGTCAGTCGAACAGAAGGGCGGCTATGTCGCCGAGTTGCGCGGTGAATATACCAAGCTCGCCGCCGCGCATGCGCGCGCACAGGCCGACAAAGTGCGGCTGCCGCTGGCCGCGGCGCGCGGCAATGCGCCCAAGCTCGATTGGTCGGGCGCCTACGTGCCGCCGAAGCCGGCCTTCCTTGGCACCAGGACGCTCGTCGATTATCCGATCGCCGAATTGATCGACTATCATCGACTGGACGCCTTTCTTCCAGACCTGGGAGCTGCAAGGCAAATATCCCGCCATTCTGGACGATACGAAATTCGGGCAAGTGGCGCGTTCGCTGTTCGAGGATGCGCGTGCCATGCTCGACAAGATCGCGGCCGAGCGCTGGTTCACGGCGAGCGCGGTCGTCGGCTTCTGGCCGGCGCAGGCGCAGGGCGACGATATCGCGGTGTTCGCCGACGAGGCACGGGACAAGCCGGTCGCGGTTCTGCATTCGCTCCGGCAACAATTGTCCAAGCGCGAGGGCCGCAACAACGAGGCGCTCAGCGATTTCGTCGCGCCGCGTGACAGCGGGCTCAAGGATTACATCGGCGCTTTCGCCGTCACCGCCGGCCTCGGCGAGGACGATATCGCCGACCGCTTCAAGCGGGCGAACGACGACTATTCCGCGATCCTGGTCAAGGCTCTGGCCGACCGTCTCGCCGAAGCCTTTGCCGAACGCTTGCACCAGCGCGTGCGCCAGGAATTCTGGGGCTACGCGGGCGACGAGGCGCTCGGTCGCGACGAACTGGTCGCCGAGAAATATCGCGGCATCCGCCCGGCGCCCGGTTATCCGGCGCAGCCCGACCATGCCGAGAAGGGCACGCTGTTTCGCCTGCTGCAGGCCGAGCGCATCGGCGTGAAACTGACCGAGAGCTTCGCCATGTGGCCGGGCGCGGCGGTGTGCGGGCTTTATTTCAGCCATCCGCAGAGCCACTATTTCGGCGTCGGCAAGATCGAGCGCGATCAGGTCGAGGATTACGCCAAGCGCAAGGGCTGGAGCGTGGTCGGAGGCCGAGAAATGGCTGGCGCCGATCCTCAATTACGACCGGCCCGTGGCACCCAGCATCGTCGCAGCGTGACGGTGGCGCGCGCAAAAAACAAAACACCGGAGAGGGTTGCTCTCCGGTGTTTGAATTTTCGGCCGGTTTCACACCGACAATGATTGGTTTGGAGTCGTCGTTGGCTGCTTGAACTCAGAATGCCCCCAGCAAGATCGCGCCAACGAAAGCGAACACGGCGCATACAGCGAGCACATCCCACTTCAAGGTAAGCTCCACGGCAATGCCTCCCTTGTTAAAGTAGAACAAGGCTAGCAGAAACCGCCCGCGATCTGAAGATAATCGCGCGCGGTTCATGCAAAAATTGCGGTTCGCGTCATGCGTGGCGGGAATAGCGGCGGCAAGCGATTGATCGCACGCCAAAATGTTCGCCGTAATGATTAATGCGGCAGTGCAAAAATTCCCGGCAAGTGCAACCGAGTTGCAAATCCGCGAGCTGCGGCAATGGCGCAAGGACACCGCGCTGGACAAAGCTTTCGTGCCCGTTCACAAATCGACCATAAAAAAATATTCGAGGAACGTCCCATGCGCCGTCCGCTGTTTCGCTTATTCGGCTTCATATTTTTCGCCATCGCCGCGCTGATAACGACCAACGCCCCATCATTGGCACAAAGCTGGCCGACGCGCCCCGTCCGCTTCATCGTTCCGCTCGGGCCTGGCTCCGGTGTCGACATCACCGCCCGCGTGTTTGCCGACCAACTGTCGGCCAAGTGGGGCCAGTCGGTGGTGGTCGAGAACAAGCCGGGCGGCGACGCGATCATCGCCATAACGGCGGTGATCGGCGCGCACGACGACCATGTTCTGCTGTTCGCGCCGGCCTCGACCTTCACCGCGCACCCGTTGTTGCACGACAAGCTGCCCTACGACATCAACGAATTGGCACCGATCGCGCGGGTGACCAATACATTGATCGTGCTTGCGGTGCCGACGGAACTCGGCGTTTCAAGCGTCAAGGAATTGGTTGCGAAGATCAAAGCAGCGCCAGGCAAGCTGAATTATGCTTCGGTAACGGGCGCCAACGATCTGATGTTCGAGGCCTTCCTGAAAACCGAAAAGCTGCAGATGGCCAAGGTGCCATACAAAAATCCGGTGGCGGCCATCAACGATCTTTCCGAAGGGCGCATCCAAGCCTTTGTCGGCGCCTACGCCATCATGCGGCCGCGCATTCTGGCCGGCAAAGTGAAAGCGATCGCTTTGACTAACCTGCAGCACGCGGCGGCGCTGCCGGATATTCCGACCGGCAAGGAGGCGGGCTACAAATCGCTGGAGTTCGACGGCCTGGTCGGCCTGCTGGGGCCGCGCGACATGCAGTTGGCGGTACGCGAGCGCATAGCGGCGGATATTCGTACGATCGCCGCCAAGCCTGAGGTTGTGGCGCGTCTCAGCGCCACCGGCCAAGTCGTCAATCCGGGAACGCCGGCCGAGTTCGCCAAGGCGCTCGCCGATCAACGTGCCGCCGTGGCGGCAATCGGCAAGACGCTGGGGATCAAGGCGGCGCAATAGACCGATGCTGGCAACGGATCCTTATCCTTAACGGAGTCCGGCGCTGTCAGTATTGATGCATCGTTAAAGAAACTGCTCGCATTTTTGCGGGCATGAAGGGTCGAACCCGTCTCTATCTTGCCGGCACGGCGCTGTTGATGACACTCGCCGGCTGCGGGCGCAGTTTCCTGAACTTCGGCGAACGTCCGGCGTGGCGGCATGACGCCGAAGTCGCCTGTCTCAAATCGGGCGCGGTCAAGATCGGGTTCGGCGTCGAGCAGATAAAGCCGATCGAAGGGCCAGGCATGTGCGGCGTCGATTTTCCGCTCAAGGTGGCGCTGCTTGGGCGAGAGGCCAGGCCATGAGCTACGACGACGATCTGCGGCCGCCGGGCGCGATTCACCAATGCCGGCGCAGATCAGCCGCGCTGGCCGCCGCTCGAACAGCGCTACGCACCGCCGGCGCCGGTGCAAGGCGAGCAGTTGCGCTGGGTGCCGGGGTCGCCGCCCGCCGTGCGTCCCGAGATCAGCGCGCCCGCGCGCTATGCGCCGGCGACCGAACAGCCGCCACCGCCGCCGGTCGGCCAGCCGATGTCGCTCTCTGCGCCCGGCGTGGCACAGCCGGACGACATTCCCGACGACGCGGTGCTGCCGCCCGGCCGCGAACGTGCGCAACCGGCCTATCAGCGCATGCAGCCAGCCTATAACGCGCCGGTCTATCAACCGCCGCCGCAGCGCGCTCTGCCGGCGCTCGGGCCGATGCGCGGCCCGAACGCGACGGCCGCGATCACGCCGGTGGCGGTGACGCCGCCGGCGACGCTTGCCTGTCCGCTGGTCTCGGCGCTCGACCGCTGGGTCAGCGACGGCGTGCAGCCGGCGGCCTTGCACTGGTTCGGCAGCCAGGTCACCGAGATCAGGCAGATCGGATCTTATTCGTGCCGCGAGATGGTCGGTTCAGGAACGTCGAGCATGTCCGAACACGCCTTTGGCGACGCGCTCGATATCGCCGGTTTCACGTTCGCCGACGGGCGTAAGATTACCGTCAAGGACGGCTGGCGCGGCAGGCCGGAAGAGCAGGGTTTCCTGCACGACGTGCAGCTTTACGCTTGTCAGACCTTCAGTACGGTGCTGGCGCCCGGCTACAATGTTTATCATTACGATCACATCCACGTGGATCTGATGCGCCGCCGCGCCGGTTACCATCCGTGCCGGCCGGACACGATTCCAGGCGAGGTGGTGGCGGCGCGGGCGCGCGCGATCTATGCGAGCAAACACGGCGTGCCGGCTTATACCGGCTCGGTGACGCGGGCGAGCAGGCTGCCGATCGCCGTGCCCGGGCAGGACGGTTATGTCGCGGGTGACGACGACAATATGACCGGATCGATTGGCGCGGTTCCGAAAAATGCGAGCGCCGCCGAGCTGGACTTCGCCGAGGAGCCGGAAGCCGTCAGCCCGGCGCGGAAGTCGGCAGCGCGTTGCCGGCGATGCCGCCATTCGCGCCGAAGAGCTGCGCTCTAAAGTGTACTAGCGTTCAGTCGAGCCGCCGCTAAAACACCGCTTCGAGCAGCATGGCGGCGAATAAAATAAGCCCGGCGTCGCGGTTCGATTTGAACAGCTTCAGGCAATGCGCGGAATCGTTGATGTCGAGGCGTAGCACCTGCCAGGCGAGGTGCGCGGCGAAGGCGATCAGGCCGAGCACAAAAATGAGCTGGCCGCCGGCCAGCAGTCCGGCAATGCCGATCAGCACCACCGCGACGGCGTAGAAGCCCGCCAGCATCGGCCGCGTTTTCTCGCGGAACAACAGCGCAGTCGACTTGATGCCGATCATCATGTCGTCCTCGCGGTCCTGGTGCGCATAGATGGTGTCGTAGCCGATCACCCAGCAGATCGATCCGGCATAGAGCACGAGCGCCGGCCAACCGAGCCGCGCGAAGGCCGCCGGCCAGCCCATCAGCGCGCCCCAGGAGAACGCCAGTCCGAGCACGATCTGCGGCCAGTAGGTGATGCGCTTCATGAACGGGTAGATCACGATCACTGAGAACGAAGCGAGGCCAGTGATCACCGTGTAGCGGTTGAACTGGAGCAGCACCAATAATCCGATCAGCGCTTGCAGCCCCATGAAGGCGGTAGCCTCGGCGACCGTCACCTGGCCGGAAGGAATCGGGCGCAAGCGGGTGCGCTCGACCATTCCGTCGAGATTGCGGTCGACCAAATCGTTCCAGGTGCAGCCGGCGCCGCGCATGGCGAAGGCGCCGATGAAAAACAGCACGATGTGCCAGAGGCTGGGGAACTGCTCGGCGCGCATGCCGGCGAGGCCCACCGACCACCAGCACGGGATCAACAGCAGCCAGGATCCGATCGGACGGTCGAGGCGGGCGAGCCGCAGGTAGGGGCGGGCGAACGGCGGCGCGACACCGTCGACCCAGTTTCCGGTCGCATCGGCGACGCGTCCGGCATGGTCGCTCATCGGCCGCCGAGGGGGCTACCGGTCAGGGTGTCGAAGGTGCCGCGGCCGGTCTTGATGTTGTTGGAGTCGGTAATAGGAGCGCCGAGCGTGTCGCTCAGAGTCGGGCCCACCGGCCGCGGCGGCGCGGCGGCGGCCTGGCAGATTCGGGTGCGGAATTCCGTGGTCTTGGCGTGCGACTGCTTGATCTGCTGGATGACTTGCGGGGGGATGCCGCACCAGACCGAGTTGTCCTCGGCATATTTCAACATTTTCTCTTCGGCGGACGAGAACGCGTTGAACAATTTACAGGCCTCAACCGGCGGCGCCTTGCGCGCGCTCGCCGCCCGGATCGCTCCCGCCTTCTTGGCCGCCTCGTCGCGCAGCTTGCCGAATTCCGCTACACACGGCGGCGCCTGCTGCGACGCTGGCGGGAACTGCGCGACTGCCGGCGCGACGCCGAATGGCATCAGGCACGCGGCAATCAATAATGCCCGGCGCAAGTTCATGACCCGATCCTCTCCCGATCTTGCATGTAACATAGCAGGTTGACGTGTAATTGACCGCATATACCAAGCGGCCGAATGCGTCGGGAACACGGCAATCCAGGCATAAACAGCGCCCCTCGCCAAAGTCCCGCAGTCTGGCGTAAACCGGCCCCGACCCCCGGCCGCGCCGCAGCCGTAACGATTAACGCCATGCCGCATTACGATTTCCGCACGCCACGCATCTATCTCGCCGCCCCGCTGGCGGCCGGGCTTGCGGTACCGCTCGACCGCGCCCAGGCAAATTACCTGCTGAACGTGCTGCGGCTCGAACAAGGGGAAGAACTGCTGTTGTTCAACGGCCGCGACGGCGAATGGCAGGCCCGGATCGCCGGTGCCGGCAAACGGGCGCTGACGGCGATTGTTGGGCAGCGCATGCGGGAACAGCCGCGGCCGTCCGACCTGCATTTCCTGTTCGCCCCGCTCAAGCACGCCCGGCTCGATTACCTAGTGCAGAAAGCTGTGGAGATGGGCGCCTCGCGCCTCCAGCCGGTGATCACCCGGCACACCCAGGTGGCGCGCGTCAATCTCGAGCGCATGCGCGCCAATGTGGTCGAGGCGGCGCAGCAGTGCGGGATATTGACTTTGCCGGAGGTCACCGAGCCGCTGCCATTCAAGGCGGCGATCGAACCCATCGGGGGCGACCGGCTGCTGGTGTTCTGCGATGAAGATGCCGAGGTGAAAGACCCGGTGGCGGCGTTGGCCGTGGCCACGCTCGCGGGGTTGCCGATTTCCGTACTGATCGGCCCGGAAGGCGGCTTCGCCGGCGAGGAGCGGGAGAGGCTGCTTAAACGGCCGGAAATGATCCGCATTGCGCTCGGGCCGCGCATTCTGCGCGCCGATACCGCGGCGGTGGCGGCGCTGGCGCTGGTGCAGGCGGTGCTAGGCGATTGGCGCGGCAATTAGAGTGGAATAAGGTGCCGCGAGTTCGAGCGGGAGTTCGGTCATGGCTGACGTGTTTCGTTGCATCCGGTTTTTGGCGGCTGCGGTCTTGATTGGCCTCGGTACTTTGGCGCCGGCGCAGGCGGCGGGCTTGCTGGAAAAGAACTTCTATTTGAGCGGGCAGAACTACGACGGGGTGCTGCCGCCCTGCGAAGCCGCGCTCGGCAAAATCGCCGCCCGCTTCGCCGAGAAGGAAGGCAGCTTCTGGAACTCCGACCTGCAAATCCTCGATTTCGAGCGGGTGCGCGAAATCGCATTCCGCTCATGGGTCCCCGGAACCATTCCGCGCCGCTATTGCACGGCCGTCGCCGTGGTCAGCGATGGGCGCAAGCACCAGGTGAACTACTGGATCGGCGAGGACACCGGCATGATCGGCATGACCTGGGGCGTCGAATGGTGCGTGGTCGGCCTCGATCGCAATTGGGCCTACAACCCCCGCTGCAAGATGGCGCGGCCCTAAGACAGGACGCTCCTAGCGATCCTGTTTTGTTTCCTTTTGTTCTTGAAATGTTCCTATCGATTGGCTACGGTTTGCTGGAACCGTTGCGCAAAATCAATTTCCGTTTTGTTCCGGTTTGCGTGTGATGGGGGGGCGATGTCTCCTGAGTTGCTTCGTCATCGTGTGAGTAAGGCGGTGCAGGCCGCCGCCGTAACCCTGAGCTTCCTGTTCCTCTTTGCGGTTGTCGCGCTGGCACAGGACCGCCGACAGAATGTGCCCGGCCAATTCGGTTTCTATGTGCTGGCGCTGTCCTGGTCGCCATCATTTTGCGAAGCCGCGCGCGAACGAACGTCCGGGCGGGCTGGCGATCCCCAGTGCGGGGGGCGGCCATTTTCCTTTGTGGTGCACGGACTTTGGCCGCAATACGAGCAAGGGTTCCCGGCGTTCTGCCAGGTGCCAGCGCCGCGGCTCGACCACATGATTGTCGGTAGCATGCTCGACCTGATGCCGAGCCCACGGCTGATCTTCCATGAATGGGATCGTCATGGAACCTGCTCGGGGCTTTCGCAAGCCACCTATTTCGAGGCCGTGCGCAAAGCGCGTGCGGCAGTCAAAGTTCCTGCGGAATTCACCGAACTGAGCAAGCCGGTCATGGTCAAGCCCGGCGAGGTGGCGGAGGCCTTCATCAAGGCCAATGCGGGACTGCCACATAACGCCATCGCGGTCGCCTGCGACAGCAAGCGTTTGAGCGAAGTGCGCGTTTGCTTAAACAAGGATTTTTCATTTCACGTTTGCGCCGAGGTTACGCGCCGCTCCTGCAAGCGCGACAGCGTCGTCATGCCGGCGATGCGCGGCGGATGAACTTAGACACAAACGACCGAATGAAACTCGTGAGTCTGCAATGGCGTTAAGCCACCACTAACGATGGCCGCAGACGTTGTGGATGGAACCCCGGCGCGTCGAGAATTGGAGCAAGAGTCTCGTAAGAGAAATTCGTAATATTCCGCACGCGATATGCGCCGGGGAGCGCACTGAAATGACGCGTGTGTGGGACTATATTTCTTTTGCGATCTGGTTCGCCGGGCTCGGCTATATCGTGTTGTCGCTGCTCGGTTCGCCCGATCATTTGGTGCTGCCGCCAGCTCTGCACGCGATCGGTGTGGCCGCGGCGGTGCTTGTTCCCGTGCGACTGCTCGCGCAGGTCGTCAAACGGCGGCGCGCCATGGCCGGCGCGGTGCCCGCCGTCAGGGCGCGCCAAGCCACCGCGGTGTTGCGGCCGCCGCGGCGGAAGGCGACCTATCCGATTCGCAACGTCAAGCCGCGCAGTCATTTCGGCCTGCGCGACGTGCCACATTGAGGCGAGTTGTGGCATAAGCTCGGCAATGCCGGCAATAAATGCCGACTATAGGCCTATCTTTCGAGCAGGCTCGTGAACTACCGCCACGCCTTTCATGCCGGCAATTTTGCGGATGTGTTCAAGCATGCGGTGCTTTGCCGCATTCTGGATTATTTGCGCGCCAAGCCTGCCGCGTTCCGTGTGATCGATACTCATGCCGGCGCCGGCCTCTATGACTTGGCCGGCCCGGAAGCGAGCCGCAGCGGCGAATGGCACGACGGCATCGCGCGGCTGCTGGCTGCGCAGCTCGCGGCGCCGGTCGCAGCCCTGCTTTCACCGTACCTCGAGGTGGTGAGCGCACTGAACGAGCGCGGCCGGCTCAAGACGTATCCCGGTTCGCCCGCGCTGGCGCGCGCCTGGCTGCGCCCGCAAGACCGCCTCATCGCCTGCGAGATAGAGCCGCAGGCGGTCGCCGCGCTGCGGCAAAATCTACGCGGCGATATCCGCATCAAAACGCTGGAAATTGACGGCTGGACCGCGCTCGGCGCCTATGTGCCGCCGAAGGAGCGCCGCGGCCTGATGCTGGTCGATCCACCGTTCGAGCAAGACGGCGATTTTGTGCGCTTGGTGCGCGGGCTCGCCGTTGCCCACCGCAAATGGGCGACCGGTAACTTTGCGCTGTGGTATCCGATCAAGGGCAGCAGCGAACGCGATACGCTCGCCAAGAGCCTGCGGCGGCAGGGCATCGGAAAAATATTGCGGGCAGAACTGACCGTCACGCCGCTCACCGATCCGACCCGTCTCAACGGCTGCGGAATGATCCTCGTCAACCCGCCCTGGACGCTGGAAAGCGAGCTTTCCGTGCTGCTGCCGGCGCTGGCCGGTATCCTGGGGCGTGACGGCAAGGGCGCCTTCCGGCTCGATTGGCTCAGCCACGAGGGGACGCCGGGCAGCCGGTGACATTGTGGCCCCTTTCCACGCGCACGTAGTTGGTGTGTAGTTCCAACATTGGCAGGTACGTTCCGCCCCCGCTTGGGGGCCGGCGGAGTGACAGAGGCCGTTCGCGGCTGACGCTTTCCCCGAATGCGAATGTCCGGCCGAGCCGCCGAGCGTGGGGCTGGGCGGCGGAGCAGTGCGGGGAGAGGAGTTTTCCCGATGGCGCAGACCGGTGTGGTGAAGTTCTTCAACAGCGAGCGAGGCTACGGTTTCGTGAAACCGGATGACGGCGGCCGCGATGTGTTCGTGCACATCACCGCCGTAGAGGCGGCCGGACTGAAAGGTCTGAACGAAGGACAGAAGATCAGCTTCGACGTCGAACCGGACAAGAAGGGTAAAGGCCCCAAGGCCGTGAACCTGGTCGTGACTGGCTGATTGCATATCCGGACGCGCCGGCAACGGCCGCCCGCTGAGTTATTCTCGATCTTCACCGGTTGCGGGCTCCCCGCGCCTGTCACGGAAGAATATTTTTTGCCAATGATCCTGCGCGCGTCGCCCTTCTCGCCGTTCGTACGCAAAGTGCGCATCGCCGCCAGCGTGCTCGGCCTCGCCGACAAGATCGAGGTCCGCGAAACCGATCTCAACGATCCGGCCGACGCCATCCGCGTGCAGAACCCGCTCGGTAAGATTCCCGCGCTGATCTTCGACGACGGCACTGTCTACTACGACTCGCGCGTGATCCTGGAGGTTCTCGATCATCTCGCCGGCGGCGGCCGCATCATTCCGCGCGAGCCGACGGCGCGCTTCGCGACGCTGCGGCTACAGGCGCTTTGCGACGGCATTCTCGATGCGTCGGTCCTGATCGTCTACGAGGAGCGCTATCGGCCGGCCGACAAGAAAGTGCAGGTCTGGATCGATCGTCAGGCCGACAAGGTCGCGCGCGGCTTGGCGGCGCTGGAAGCCGCGCCGCCGGCGCTCGATCCGGTTCCCGACGTTGGACAGATTGCGCTCGCCTGCGTGCTCGGCTATTGCGATCTGCGGTTTAGCGGCATGTGGCGGAAGGATCATCCGCGGCTGGTGACTTGGCACGACAGATTTGCCGCCCAAGTGCCGGCCTTTGCGGCGACCAACGTTACGGCGTAGAGCGCCGCGCGCAAACGAAAGCCCTGGAGCGAACTCCAGAGCTTGGTATTCGGCGTTCGCGTGCGCGATCAGAACCGGTAATTCACGCCAACACGGACGATATTGGTGCGGAAGCTCGCATTCGCGCCGGGCACGGCGGTCCCGGCGTCACCGAGATCGACGTAGAGATATTCGAGCTTGGCGGTCCAGGGGCCGACGATTGCCGCTTCGAGGCCGCCGCCGATCGTCCAGCCGGCCTTGGTCTCGCGCGAATCGCCAGTGCCGGCGATCGATGTTTTGACATCACCGAAGGCGGCGCCGCCGGTCACGTAAGGCATGAACCGGTCGATGCTGTTAGCCAAGGCGGCCGCGCACCGTGCTCAGCCAGTTGTTGCGCGTTTCGCAAGTCGTGACGCCGCAAGCCGTGCTGCCGCGGATCCAACTCCCATCGGCGTCGCCTTCCACGCCGAATACGACCTGGCCCATCTGGTAATTGTAGCCGAGCGTACCGCCGACCAGTCCGCCGGACGTGTCGAACGCGCTCGAGGAAACCGGCGCAGAGAAATCCGAACGGCCCCAGCCGTCGCCGCCATTGATGCCGGCATAGAAGCCGGTCCAATTATAAGGCGGCGGCAGGTAGACCGGCGCCTTCTCCGGCATCGCCTGATGGCGCGGCAGGTCTGCAGCCGAGGCCGACACCACGCCAAGTGTCAGGATGCTCGCGCTTGCAAGCAGCAACTTTTTCATGACGCACCTCACTGCAATTATGCGGAAGGTCGCGGATGCGCCGTCCCCCGATTGCACATTCAACGCACCATTGCGGATAAGGGTTCCTCGACTGTGCGGCGCTTGCCGCTTTCTGCGGCCGGACGTCAAAAGTTGCCACGATTGAGCCACGATTGCGCCAAGCTGACGCGCGGCCTATTGCGCTCCCTAAGGAAAAGCCCCGGAACTTTGTCCGGGGCTCTTTGCAGGTCAGATTTCTTTGGCGGGCATCAGAAGCGGTAATTGATGCCGGCGCGCACGATGTTGCTGGTGAAGCTCACGTCGGTAGGCACGCTGCAAGCCGCGGCGTTGCAGTCCATCTTGCCGAGATCGACGTAGAGGTATTCGATCTTGGCGGTCCACGGGCCGGCGATGGCGATTTCGGCGCCGCCGCCGAGCGTCCAGCCGGCCTGGGTGGTGGTCTGGCTGCCGAAGCCGGCGAGCGACGACTTGATGTCGCCGAATGCGCCGCCGCCGGTAACATAGGGCATCACGCGGCCGAACGAGTAGCCGATGCGGCCGCGCGCCGTCGCGAGCCAATCGTTACGCGTCTCGCACGAGAGACCGCCGCAAACGCCGCTACCACGCAGATCGGACCAATCGCCGTCGCCTTCGAGGCCGAACACGACTTGGCCCATTTGATAGTTGTAGCCAATGGTGCCGCCGGCGAGACCGCCCGACGTGTTCGAACCGGTGCCAAAGGCGTCCCAATCCGAATGGCCGAAACCGCCGCCGCCGTTAACGCCAATATAGAAGCCGGTCCAATTATACGGTGCCTCATACATCGGCGCCTTGGTCGGCATTGTGTGCCGGCGCGGCAGATCCGCCGCGTTTGCAGCGCCCATCATTGTCACGACCGCGAGCGCACCGAGACTCGCCAAAACCATACGCTTCATCACCAATCTCCGTACCTTGTGGCCCCCCTACAATGTAGGCCTGATAAGTATTCTAATTTCAGAGAACGTCTAGTGTGTAAAAGACACACCGAAGGGATAAGTTATCGTATGTATATTCTTAATTACGCCGATGAAATGCCATGTTGTCGCCATGATGAAGACTGGTCATCAGGCGCAACGTGGTAAAGCATTACTTAGGACTTAAGTCGCGGCTCCGACGCCCAACGGAACGGTCGTGTTAAAGAAAAACCCCGGACCGTGACGTCCGGGGTTTTCCGCTACGCAAGCGACGGCATGCCGCTCAGAAGTGATAGTTGAATCCAAACCGGAACATGTTCGAGCGGTAGCCATTGTCCATGCCGGTAATCGCGAAGCTGCTGTCCGCCAGGTCGATGTATAGGTACTCGCCTTTCACCGACCAGTTCTGCGTCAAGCCCACTTCTGCACCGAGCCCGCCGGTCCATCCCGCCATCGTGTGGGTCTCAACGGCGCCGCCGAGGTCGCCCCTCAGGTTACCGTAGGCAAGGCCGAGCGTGCCGTAGAGCAAGACATTGTTGAAAGCGTAGCCGGCACGTCCGCGCACGGTTCCGAACCAGGGATTGGAAAACTGGTACCCCGCAAACGTGCCATCAGCGGCGCTTCCCTGCAGATCGGTTTCGGCGCCGTAGACAAACTGGCCGCTTTGCCAATTCACGCCGACCTGGCCACCGCCTAGAATCCCGCTCGGAGTAGCTTCGGTGTTGGTCACTTTGCCCCAGCCATAGCCGAGGTTAAGACCGGCATAGACGCCGCTCCAGTTAAAGACGCTGGCCGGCGGATTGTAATAGGGGGCCGGACCACCCGGGAGATCGGCTGCGGCGGCCGCGCCGGCAGCGATCGATGCGGCCGTAAGTGCTCCCGCGAACAGCGTTTTTTTCATCTTACCCTCCACTCACTCGCGCGCTTTCAGCGCGTGCGAAGCCGCCGGATTTTTCGGGCGGAACTCGCGATTATCGTGAAGGATTTATCGGGCCTTTTAAGTTAAGCGGTGATGAATCGTTTAGTAATCAGCAGTCGTTATCCCTAAAGAACTGTTAGAGAGCGCTATTCGTCATTTGGATTTACCATGTTCGCTCAGCGAGCATTTACTATGTCTGCCAAGCGCTCGAAGGCGCACGGAACAAAGGACTGAAATGCGCGCGGTAGCCGCGGCGGGTGCTCCGGCGTATGACGAGCGTCATAACTGAGGCGGGATGACGGACGACCAGACACAGCTGCGCGCGGCGCTGATCACCGGGGCGGGGCGCCGCATCGGTCGGGCCATTGCGCTTGCGCTATCGCGCGCCGGCTACATGGTGGTGCTGCACGCGCATCGGTCCCGCGCCGAGGCCGAGACGCTCGCTGGCGAGATTCTGAGCGCGGGCGGGCGGGCGAGTGTGGTGCTCGCGGATCTCGCAGATGGTGAGGCGGTGCGCGGATTAATACCAGCGGCCGCGGCGTTCGGGCCGCTTTCACTCCTGGTTAACAATGCCAGCCAGTTCGACCAAGATGAGATCGGCACGCTCGATCGCGGCGCCTTTGAGCGTATGCTCGCCGTCAACCTGACGGCGCCGGTATTTCTTTCGCAAGCCTTCGCCATGCAGGCGCTCGAGCACGCCGACGCTTCGATCGTCAACATCGTCGACCAGCGCGTGCTCAAGCCGACGCCACGCTTTTTCTCCTACACCTTGAGCAAGAGTGCGCTGCACGCAGCGACCGTGACGCTGGCACAGGCGCTGGCGCCGAGATTGCGCGTCAATGCCGTGGCACCCGGCCCGACGCTGCCGAGCCCACGGCAGTCGTCCACGCAATTCGCCGCGCAAGCCGCAGCGGTGCCGCTCAAGCGCGGACCAACGCCGGAGGATATCGCGGCGGCGGTCGTCTATCTCGCGCAGGCCGGAAGCGTCACCGGCACGGTGATTGCGGTCGACGGCGGCCAGCATATCGCCTGGCGCACTGTCGACAGCGACGGCGCGGAGTAGCGCGCAATCTTCCGCTTATTATCGAGCCACGCTCGCCTCGCCTCCGTCTTGCGGAGGAGCTGAAAAAAGCGCGAATATATGTGCGGCGGCCGCACAATAAAAAACGTCAGGCGGCTTCAGGGAGGCGACATGACTTTCGCATGCGCGCTCGGCGCGGCGGTTTTTGCCGCGTGTCTTTTGGCCATCGGCGGCGCTTCGGCGCAGACCTATCCCAATCGCCCGATCACCATGCTGATCCCTTTCCCGCCCGGCGGCGCGACCGATGCGATCGCGCGCGCTTTATGCAGCCGGTCATGGAAAAAACGCTGGGTCAGCCGATCGTGATGGAAAACGTCGGCGGCGCTGGCGGCATGATCGCTGCCGCCCGCGCGGCGCGCGCCGCGCTCGACGGCTACACCATCATGATCCACCAGGTCGTGCTGGAGGCCGGCCTGTCGCTTTATCCGAACCTTACGTTCGATGCGATAAAGGATTTTGCCACCATCGGCCTGATCAACACCGCCGCTTCGACGCTCGCGGCGCCGCCGACGTTGCCGCCGAACAACTTCAAGGAACTGCTGCGCTGGATGAAAGAGCCCGGCCGCAGGGTCAGAATCGGCCATCCCGGCGTCGACGCCTACGGACATTTAGCCGGCGTGCTGATTGCCCAGGAGCTTGGCATCAATGTCACGCAGGTTCCCTACCGCGGCGCGGGTCCGGCGCTTGTCGACTTGTTGGCGGGCCAAGTCGATCTGAGTTCGATATCGGCCGTGGCGGCCGGGCCTTTGCTCAAGTCAGGCAAGCTCAAGGCCTATGCCATCATCGGGCGTAAGCGTTTCGCCGGTATGCCGAACCTGCCGACTTTGGGAGAACTCGGCTATGAGAAGCTCAATATCGATTTCTGGCACATGCTGCTGGCGCCGGCCGGCACGCCGCGCCCAATTATAGATAAACTGAACGGCGCGCTGCGCGCCGCCCTCGCCGATGCCAAGATGCAGCAGGCCTTCGCCAAGGGCGGCATGGAACCGTTCCGGGCCAATGAGGAAACGCCCGAGGCGGCGCATGCGTTGCTGAAGCGCGAGATCGCACTCTGGGGCGAGGTGATCCGCGCCAGCCATATGGCCGCCGCCAAATAGGGACAGACTCCGGCCCCCCATGCAAGATTGAGAGCGAAGCAGGGACGAGGTGCGCCATGCCGGTTCGCCGGATCGACCATATCCTGATTGCCATGCCGGCGGGGCGGGAGGCGGAAGCCCGCGCGTTTTATCAAGGCATGCTGGGTTTGGTCGAAAAAACGAAGCCGCCGCAGCTTGCCGCGCGCGGCGGCTGCTGGTTCGAAAGCGACGCGGTGACGGTGCATCTCGGAGTCGACAAGAATTTCATCGCGGCCCGAAAGGCTCATCCCGCCTTCATCGTCGACGGCCTTGCCGATCTGGAGACGAGGTTGAAACAAGCCGGCTACAAGGTGACCGAGGACGAGCCGATCGAAGGCTGCGACCGGCGCCACGTCGAAGATCCGTTCGGCAACCGAATCGAGCTGATCGAACCGCGGTAAGCTTGCCGATGCTGGCCGCGTTGCCGAACCTCCGACTTTAGGGGTAAAGCGGGCCTTGGCTAATCGTTGGCCGCCAATATCTATTTGCGAGTTGACGTCCCACTTTCCCATGAACGGCACGCCCAAAGACATCGACCCGGCGAGCGACCTCCGCGAAGAGGACGACGAGCAGACGCTGCCGGCGCTCGAGAGCGACGACGCCCCGGCGGGCACGCTCGCCGCCGGCCGCGCCGCAATTGCGCGCGCGGTCAAACATGCGCCGTCGGCGCCCGGCGTCTACCGCATGATCGACGCTAAAGGTGACGTGCTCTACGTCGGCAAGGCGAAGAACATCAAGAAGCGGGTCACCGCCTATACGCGGCCGACCGGGCACGATAACCGCATTGTGCGCATGATCTCGGCCACGGTGACGATGGAATTCGTCAGCACCAAGACTGAGACCGAGGCGCTGTTGCTGGAAGCCAATCTAATCAAGCGGCTGCGCCCGCGCTTCAACGTGCTGCTGCGCGACGACAAGTCGTTTCCCTTCATCCTGATCACGTCCGACCACTGGGCGCCGCAGATCCTCAAGCATCGCGGCGCGCGCACGCGGACAGGGCATTACTATGGGCCGTTCGCCAACGCCGGTGCGGTCAACCGCACCATCAACGCGCTGCAACGCGCGTTCCTGTTGCGCTCCTGCTCGGATTCGTTCTTCGAAGCGCGCACGCGGCCCTGCCTGCTCTATCAGATCAAACGGTGCTCGGCGCCGTGCACGCAGGAAATCGATTTCGCCGGTTACAGCGAGCTGGTGCGCGAAGCCAACGATTTTCTCTCCGGCCGCAGCCTGCTGGTGCAGAAGGAGATGGCGGCGGAAATGGACACCGCCTCGGCGGCGCTCGATTTCGAACGCGCCGCAATCTATCGCGACCGGCTGGCGGCGCTGTCGGCGATCACCTCGCACCAGGGCATCAATCCGCGCACGCTGGGGGAGGCCGACGTCTTCGCCGTGCATCAGGCCGGCGGCTACACCTGCGTGGAGGTCTTCTTCTTCCGCACAGGGCAGAACTGGGGCAACCGCGCTTATTTTCCGAAAGCCGATCGCGCCCTCGGTCCCGACGAAGTGCTTGGCGCTTTTCTGGCCCAATTTTACGACGACAAGCCGCCACCGCGGCTGGTTCTGGTGTCGCACGCCTTCGAGGAGCGCGCGCTGCTGGCCGAGGCGCTCAGCGCCAAGAGCCGGCACAAGGTCAAAGTGGGCGTGCCGCAACGCGGCGAGCGCAAAGAGCTGGTGCAGCATGCGATGGCCAATGCGCGCGAGGCGCTGGCGCGCAAGCTCGCCGATACGTCGTCGCAGCAGAAACTGCTGAAGGCGTTGACCGAGACATTTGCGCTGCCGCGCGCGCCGCGCCGCATCGAGGTCTACGACAACAGCCACATCGGCGGCAGCAACGCCGTCGGCGCCATGGTGGTGGCGGGGCCGGAAGGCTTCCGCAAGAATCAGTATCGCAAGTTCAACATCCGCTCGACCGAGCTCACGCCCGGCGACGACTACGGCATGTTGCGTGAGGTGCTGCAGCGGCGGTTCAAGAGATTGCTGGAGGAGAATCCGCGAGAATTGCATGCGGACGAGCTGCAAACTCCACTTTCCTCCCCCGTTGTGGGGGAGGTCGGCGCCAAAGGCGCCAGGAGGGAAGTGGATGCGGCCTCGCCACATGAATTGCCCCCCTCCCTAACCCTCTCCCACAACGGGGGAGGGAGCGAGAAGTCGGCCAATGAGGAATTTGCCGATAGCGATGAAGGAGATGACTCCCCCTGGCCCGATCTGGTGCTGATCGATGGCGGGCAGGGGCAGCTCAATGCGGCGGCCGAAACGCTCGCCGCCTTGGGCGTGAACGATGTGCCGCTGGTCGCTATCGCCAAGGGGCCGGATCGCGATGCTGGGCGCGAGACCTTCTTCATGCCCAGCCGCGCGCCGTTCAAGCTGCCACCGCGCGACCCGCTGCTCTATTTCATCGAGCGCTTGCGCGACGAAGCGCACCGTTTCGCCATCGGCTCGCACCGCACCCGCCGCAAGAAGGATATCCGCGAGGCCGGCCTACAGGAAATTCCGGGGATTGGGCCGAGCCGTAAGCGCGCCCTGCTGCGCCATTTCGGGACCCTGAAGGCGATCGAGCAGGCGAGTTTGCCCGATCTTGCCCAGGTGCCGGGAATTAATGCGGAGACGGCGCGAAAGATATATGAGTTCTTTCACGAACAGATCGGCGCAATAGGCAGGAAACAGGAAATGCTCATAAAGACTAAAGAAGACGTCACGCCGGCCGTGCTGGACGCATTCAAGAACACGGCGGACCCGCGCGTGCGGGAAATCCTCATCGCGCTGGTGAAGCATCTGCACGCCTTTGCCCGTGACGTACATCTCACCGAAGAGGAATTTGAGAAGGCGGTGCAATTTGTCGTGCAGCTCGGGCAGAGGACCAATGACACGCACAACGAAGCCGTGCTGATGTCGGGATCGCTCGGCTTCTCGGCGCTGATTTGTTTGCTCAATAACGGCAATAATGGGCAGACCGAGACCACCGCCAATCTGCTCGGTCCGTTCTGGCGCCTGAATTCGCCACGCACGGAAAACGGCGGCTCGATCGTGCGCTCGCCGACGCTGGGCCCGGAGCTGTTCGTCAATTGCACGGTGCGCGACCAGAGCGGAAAGCCGATCGAGGGCGCCGAGGTCGACGTCTGGCATTCTTCGCCGGATGGGTTCTACGATCAACAGGATCCCAATCAGGCGGACATGAACCTGCGCGGCAAGTTCACCACCGACGCTCAAGGGCATTTCGGCTTCCGCAGCGTGAAGCCGGCGGGCTATCCGATTCCGATCGACGGCCCGGTCGGCGATCTGGTGCGCGCCACCGGGCGGCATCATTACCGCCCCGCGCATCTGCACTTCCTGATTTTCAAGCCCGGCTTTAAGACGCTGATCTCGCAGATCTACGTCAACGATGACGATCGGCTGGAAACCGATGTGCAATTCGGCGTCACCCGCGCGCTGATCGGCAACTATGTCCGCCATAACGGACCGGCGCCGGTGCCGGGCGTGACCGGGGAGTGGTACTCGCTCGATCAGACTTTCGTGATGGAGCCGGGCAAAAGCCGCCTGCCCAAGCCGCCGATCCGGTAATCGCCGGGGAAACGCGGCACGCCGGCGTTGACCTTGCCGCGGTGAGGGTGTTCCTTTGTCGCTGATGAATACCGTCAATTCCAGACCGTTGCCGGCGCGTCCACTCGCGCTGCCGAATCTTTTGACCTATGGGCGCATCGCCGCCGTGCCGGTGGTGGTGGGACTCATGTATTGGCAGAGTATTCTAGGTGGTGGCCTGTGGCTGCGCTGGCTGGCGCTGGCGATTTTCATCGCCGCCGGCATCAGCGACATTCTCGACGGCTATTTTGCCCGCACATGGGGTCAGCAGTCCTCGCTCGGCCGCATGCTCGATCCGATCGCGGACAAACTGCTGGTGGCGTCCTGCCTGCTGATGCTGGCGGCCGAAGAGACCATTCGAGGCTGGTCGCTATTTGCTGCGGTGATCATCTTGTGCCGCGAGATCCTTGTCTCGGGCCTGCGTGAATACCTCGCGGAGTTGCGGGTCGGCGTGCCGGTGACGCGGCTCGCCAAGTATAAAACCATCGGGCAGATGGTAGCGATCGGATTCCTGATCGCTGGCGATGCCGGCGATGTAATTCTGCCCGCCACCACCGAGATCGGCGTCACGCTGCTGTGGCTGTCGGCGCTGCTCACCCTCTACACTGGGTGGGACTATATGCGCGCCGGCCTGCGCTATATGATGGATTGATGATCATTAAATTGCGCTATTTTGCCTGGGTGCGCGAGAGGGTCGGCAAGCCCGAGGAAGATATCGAGGTTCCCGCCGGCGTCGGCACGGTGGCCGAATTGATGAGGTGGCTCTCCTCGCTCGGCGAGGAATACGCCCATGCCTTCGCCAATCCGACGGTGATTCGCGCCGCCATCGACCGCAGTCATGTGAAGCCGCAGACCCCGATTAAAGGCGCCGGCGAAATCGCGTTTTTTCCCCCGATGACGGGGGGTTAGATTTTCTGTCATTCCGGGGCGCGAGCGCAGCGAGCGAACCCGGAATCCAGAGCCACATCGTAAGTTTCCGTTTTTGGCCCTGGGTTCCGGGTTCGGCGCTAACGCGCCGTCCCGGAATGACGCCATGGAAAAACTGCACTACATTAGCCCCATGACGACTATCACGACCGTGCGCCTGCAGCGCGAGCCGTTCGACGTCGCCGCCGAAGCGGCGAAGCTGACGCGTGGGCGCACCGATATCGGCGCGCTGGTTACCTTCACCGGGATTTGCCGCGGCGACGAGGCGGGCGAGCCGATCGCCGCCCTTACGCTCGAGCATTATCCCGGCATGGCCGAGGCCGAGATTGAACGGCACGTGCAAGAGGCAAAGCAGCGTTGGCCCTTGTTCGGCATCACCGTGATCCATCGCTATGGGCGTATGACGCCGGGCGAGGATATCATGATGGTGGTGACGGCATCGTCGCATCGCGCTGCCGCCTTCGCGGCGGCCGAATTTTTGATGGATTTTCTCAAGACCCGTGCGCCATTCTGGAAGCAGGTCGATAAGGCCGGCGATAAAACCTGGGTGGAAGCCAAGGCGACCGATGACGCAGCAGTGGAGCGCTGGGGCAGCGGCCGGCAGGCGGCGGAATAACTGCGCATGATCCCGAAAAGTGGGAACCGGTTTTCGGATAAGATCATGCGCAATCGCTATAGACTGCGCAGGGGAGCAAACATGGTTCCGATTATTCTCGCGACCGTGGCGATGCTTGCGTTGGGGCTCGAACCGGCGGCGGCGGAGGAGGTCAAATACTTCGACGTGCCGCACGGTGCACATCCGCACGACGTGGCGCCCGCACCCGACGGTCCGGTCTGGTACACGGCGCAAAGCCAAGGTGAGATCGGCGTCCTCGATCCGAAGACCGGCAAGGTGACGCAAATTCCGCTTGGGCCCGGCGCGGCGCCGCATGGCGTGATCGTCGGGCCAGACCGCGCCGCCTGGGTCACCGAGGGCGGGCAGAACGCCATCGCGCGCGTCGATCCGGCGACTAAGACTGTGAAGTTGTTCCCGCTGCCGGCGAGTTTCCCAGACGCCAACCTCAACACCGCGACCTTCGACCGCAAGGGCATCCTCTGGTTCACGGGTCAGAATGGAATCTATGGCCGAGTCGATCCGGCAACTGGGAAGGTCGAGGCCTGGAAAGCGCCCAAAGGTGCCGGTCCTTACGGTATCACCACCACGCCGAACGGCGAGGTCTGGTATGCCTCGCTCGCCGGCGATCACATCGCCAAGATCGACACCGTGAGCGGCGACGCGATGATGGTGCCGCCGCCCAAGCCCGGCGTCGGCCCGCGCCGCATCTGGTCGGATTCCAAAGGCCGGTTGTGGGTGAGCTTCTGGAACACCGGCGAGGTCGGCCGCTTCGATCCGATCGCCAAGACCTGGAAGGTATGGGCGCTGCCGAAGAGCGGGGCCGGCTGCTATGCGGTCTATGTTGATGACAAGGATAAGGTCTGGCTCACCGACTGGCTCGCCAACGCGATCGTGCGCTTCGATCCGGCGACCGAAAAGTTCGACAGTTTCCCGAGCAACAAACGCGGTGCCTCGGTGCGTCAGTTGCTTGGCCGGCCCGGCGAAATCTGGGGCGCGGAATCCGGCACGGATCGCTTGGTGGTGGTGCGCGAGTGATGCGCGCCAGCCGCAGGAGCATCCTGCAATGGCTCGCCGGCGGTGCTGCATGGGCGTTTGGCGCCGGGTCTGCGCCTGCCGGCGAAAAACGCATCGAGAAATTGATCCAGGAATCGCGCGGCCTTGCGATGATGTCGCAGCGTATCGATTTCATTTCTGTGGCGCTGCGCGGCACGCGCTACCAGTGTTACACGCTGATCGGCGGACCACGGCGGCCGGAACAGTTTGTGCTGCGCGACGACGCCTTCGATTGCGTCACTTTTTGCGAGACCGTGCTGGCGGCAGCGCGCGCGCATGACACCGGCAGTTTCGAGGATGCGCTGCGGGAGATCCGCTATCGCAAAGGTTACGTGAACTGGTTCGAACGCAACCACTATTTCTTCGAATGGTGCGAGCACAATGTCGAGAACAAGGCCTGCCGTTGGCTCGACATGGCTGGCGCCATCGACATCAGCAAGACCGTCGACTCGCAGAAGGGCCTGAGCAAGCGGCGCTTCGCTATGCACGTCATCCCGCGCGCGGTGTTTCTTGCCAACGCTGGCAAGCTCGCAACCGGCGACATCGTCGGTTTTGTCAGCCGGCGGCCGGATCTGGATTATTTCCACTGCGGCTTTGTGGTGCGCGACCGGACGCTGCTGTTACGGCACGCGTCGGAGAGCCACGGCCGCGTGCTCGACGAGCGCATGGATCGCTTTCTCGCGCGCTATCGCGTGCACTACATCACAGTGCTAAGGCCGCAGGAATCGGCGACGGCTTGAACGCGCTTAAGCTGCGGCGGCCTTGCCCGACGAGTTCACCGCGGCGGTGTAGTCGTCCATCAACTGCTTGGTCATGCCGCCTGGATTGAAATTCCACTGGCCGCCGATCTCCGCCACCGCGGTGACTTCCGCCGCCGAGCCGGTGATGAAGCATTCGGAGAAGCTCGACAGCTCTTCCGGCATGATGCGCCGCTCGATCACCTCGAAGCCGCGCTTACGTGCGAGCGCGATCACGGTCTGCCGGGTGATGCCATCGAGGAAGCAGTCGGCGATCGGCGTGTGAATTTTGCCGTCCTTGACGAAGAAGACATTAGCGCCGGTGCATTCGGCGACGCGGCCCTGCCAGTCGAGCATCATGGCGTCGGCATAGCCGCGGCGCTCGGCGCGATGCTTGGAGATGGTGCAGATCATGTAGAGGCCGGCGGCCTTGGCCAGGCACGGCGCGGTCTTCGGATCTGGCCTGCGGTATTCGGCGAGATCGAGCTTAATGCCCTTGAGCCGTTGCTCGGGGTCGAAATAGCTCGGCCACTCCCATGAGGCGATGGCGAGATGGATGGTGTTGCTCTGCGCGGAGACGCCCATCATCTCCGAGCCGCGCCAAGCGATCGGACGGACATAGGCTTCCTTCTTGCCGTTCTTTTCGACAACGAGTTGCTTGGCGGCAACAATATCGTCGACCGAATAGGGGACTTCGAAGTCGAGCACCTGGGCGGAGCGTTTCAGCCGCTCAGCGTGTTCTCGGGTCTTGAAGATCTTGCCGCCGTAGGCGCGCTCGCCCTCGAACACGGCGCTCGCGTAATGCAGGCCATGGCTGAGCACGTGCAGATTGGCGTCCTTCCAGGGCACCAGCTTGCCGTCGTACCAGATGACCCCTTCGAGCCGGTCATAGGACTGCGCAGCCATCGCTTCCTCCTTCAACTCGTTGTCGCACGGGCGGTCTCATTTGCCGCTTCGTGCCCCGGTCATGGCGCATTTTCCGCGCCTATTCCAATACTTTGCGTCAAGGGGCAACACCCGGTATGAATGGGTCCGGACCGGACCTATCGTTCGAACGCCGGAGCATGATCGCCCGAAAGGGTCGTTTCGGCACGAAACTTTCGTCTTCAATGGTGGTTTTGTAACATAACAACAAAATATGTCAACATGGCTGACATAACATGTGAATGCCAAAATCGCCGCAGTATCCAGCGACCTTGCCGAGCGCCCGGGCGCTGCAGGCGCGCCCGGCGAGCCGATCTGGGACATCATCGAGCTGTTGTTCTTCGCCTATCGCGATTTTGTCGGCGATCCGGACGAGGTTTTCTCCAAGCTCGGCTTCGGCCGCGCCCATCACCGGGTGCTGCATTTCGTCAACCGCAATCCCGGCATGAAGGTCGCCGACCTCCTGGAGATCCTCAACATCACAAAGCAGTCGCTCGGCCGCGTGCTCAAGCAATTGGTCGATCAGGGTTACGTGCTGCAGAAAGAAGGCGCGCGGGACCGTCGGCAACGCCTGTTGTTTGTCACGCCGAAGGGCGAAACGCTGGCGCTCAAGCTCGCCGGCCTGCAGACGCAACGTATCACCCGCGCCTTCGCCGAGCTCGGGCCCAGCGCGCATGATGCGGCGCGGCGCTTTCTGACCGCCATGATCGACGTCGACAATCGCGACGATGTACTGAAGCTGATCGCGCGCTCTGAACGGCTGAAGGGCCGAGCTTGAGGCATGTCATGGGCGCGAAAATTAATCCGTTCATCCCCGCGGAAGGGGGGACCCGGGAGTGGTTCGCACCGCAAATGCAGCTCTGGATTCCCGCTTGCGCGGGAATGAACGGGGTTTAGATCGATGATGCTGCCCGCTACGCTGTCCGACGATGCGCCGCATTTGTTGGTGGTCGACGACGATCGCCGCATCCGCGACCTGCTGTCACGCTTCCTTGCCGGCGAAGGCTACCGTGTGACCACGGCCGAAACCGCAGCCGACGCGCGCGCCAAGCTCAACGGCCTGAGTTTCGACCTGCTCATTCTCGACATCATGATGCCGGGCGAGTCCGGTTTCGATTTTGCCAAATCGCTGCGCGGCTCATCGAGCGTGCCGATCCTGATGCTAACCGCGCGCGACGCCGCCGAGAGCCGCATCAAGGGCCTCGAAATGGGCGCCGACGATTACCTGTCCAAGCCGTTCGAACCGCGCGAATTGTCTTTGCGCATCGCCAATATCCTCAAGCGCGCGCAGCCGGCTGCCGCGCCACCGGTGGAATCGTTGCGCTTCGGCCCGTTCGTCTACCATCTGGCGCGCGGCGAACTGCGCAAAGGCGATGAGGCCATCCGCCTCACCGACCGCGAGCGCGAGATGCTGCGTATTCTCGCCGCGACGCCAGGCGAAACCGTGCCGCGGCGGGCGCTCGCCGGCGATGGCGACACCGTGAGCGAACGTGCCGTCGACGTGCAGGTCAACCGGCTGCGCCGCAAGATCGAGCGCGACCCCGCCAATCCGCTTTTCGTCCAGACCGTGCGCGGTATAGGCTACCGGCTGGTGACCAGCGCATGACCAGCCTCGATAGCGGAATTCGCACCATCCGCACGGCCTTCGAGCGGCTCGCCGAAATATGGCGCTGGTACGATTCGATTCCGCCGATCCGGCGCATCCACGCCGTTCTCGCCCGCATCCCCGACTTCTGGCGGCGGCTCAGCCGCTGGCTTAACAGCGTGATGCCGAAGGGCTTGTACGCGCGCGCGCTACTCATCATCATCCTGCCGATGGTGATTCTGCAATCGGTGATCGCCTTCGTGTTCATGGAGCGGCACTGGAACGTCGTCACACAACGCTTGTCGGCCGGCGTGGTGGCCGATATCGCCGCATTGATCGACGTCTACAAAGGCTATCCGCAGGACGCTGACCAGCAGCAGATCCGCCGCATCGCGCAGGATCGGCTCGGCCTGGTGGTCGATTTTCTCCCGCTCAGCGACATGCCGCCGCCGGGGCCGAAGCCGTTCTTCTCGCTGCTTGATCAGACTTTGTCGGAGGAACTGCGCAAGCAGATCGGCCGTCCGTTCTGGATCGACACGGTCGGTAAATCGGCGCTGGTCGAGATCCGCGTGCAGCTCGACAATACGGTGATGCGCATCTTCGCGCGGCGCAGCGCGGCCTACGCCTCGAATTCGGAAATTTTCCTGCTCTGGATGGTCGGCACCTCCCTGGTGCTGATCGGCGTCGCGATCATCTTCCTGCGCAACCAGATCAAGCCGATCTTACGGCTGGCCGACGCCGCCGAAAGCTTCGGCAAGGGCCGCGACGTGCCGAATTTCCGCCCGCGCGGCGCGCGCGAGGTGCGGCGCGCGGCGGCGGCTTTCATCGAGATGAAGACGCGCATCGAGCGCGTGATCGAGCAGCGTACGGCGATGCTGGCCGGCGTCTCGCACGACCTGCGCACGGTGCTCACGCGCTTCAAGCTCGAGCTGGCGCTGATCAAGAAGAAATCGCCGGAAGTGGAGGCGATGAAGAAGGACGTCGACGAGATGGCGCGCATGCTGGAGGCCTATCTCGCCTTCGCGCGCGGCGATCTCGGCGAGAGCGCGGCGCCGACCGACATGGCGGCGTTTCTCGAGGAGCTTAAGGACGACGCCGAGCGCAATGGCCACCGAGCGACCGTGGTGTTTCACGGCCCGCCGATCGTTACCGTGCGGCCGGCGGCGTTCAAGCGCTGCCTCGGCAATCTGGTGTCGAATGCTGCGCGCTTCGCGCGGTCGATCTCCATCACCGGCCATAGCGATCACCGCTATCTCAGCGTCACGGTGGACGACGATGGGCCCGGCATCGCGCCGGACATGCGCGAGGAGGTGTTCAAGCCGTTCCTGCGGCTCGACGATGCGCGCAATCAGGACCAGGGCGGCACCGGCTTAGGGCTGGCCATTGCGCGCGACATCGCGCGCTCGCACGGCGGCGACATTACGCTCGGCGACAGTCCAATGGGCGGTTTAAGGGCGACGGTGCGAGTGCCGGTTTAACGCGTAATCCCGAAAAGTGAGAACCGGTTTTCGGACAAAATCACGCGCAGCGCATTAAGCAGCCTCGGCTTCTTCGTCCTCGTCGCGATGACGGCTGCGGCGCCGGCGGCCGCGGATCGCGCAGGGAATGGCGCAAAGATCGCCGACAAAACCATCCCAGCGTTCGGCGCTGGCAAGCCCGCGGCCGAGCGCGGCCATGGTGCGGTCGATGCCCGGCTCGTCATCGTCGAACCAAACGCCGAGCACGCGCGCGAACATCAGCGCGGCGCCTTGCGCGCGCAGCGCGCCGCGCGGGCCGCGAGGCGCCGATGCCGGCGGCTTCCAGCATCCACTGTTGCGAACGCACGGCCATGGCGTTGAGCGCCAGCGCGAGGCCCGGATTGCGCCGGGCCGACCGCATGAGCGACCGCACCGCATCCTTGTAGGGCGCGAGCGCTTCCAGGCGGCGCATCAGCACGTCGAACAGACGCTCGCGCGCCGGTTCCTCCGTCATATCGCTCGCGTCACCGGCGAGTACGGCGCGGTCAATGTCCTTGATATGGGCGGCGACGATCGCGAGCGTCGACCCGAATTCGGCGCGCAGCTCGGAGAGCTTCAAACCCGCGTGGCCGGCGACTTCGGCAAGCCCAATGTTTTCGAAGCGATGTTCGGCGAGCAGCGTCATCATCGCGTCGACTGCCTTGTCGCGGTCTGAATTGCCGCGCGGCGCGGCGGCCTGGATTTGGGCGCGGCGCTGCTTTTTCGATTTGCGGGCCATGGCGGCCTCCTGCGGGCTGTTTGGTCGACTTAATGCTAGGGCCGCAAAGACGACGGTTCTAGGGCGGGTTCCCGGTGATTTAGCCGGCGAGTTCGCGTCCGCGGCGCGCAGCGGCGGCGACGGCCTTGGTCAGCAGTTCGTCGAAACCGCCCGGCCCCATCAGCACCTCCAGCGCGGCGGCGGTGGTGCCGCCGGGCGAGGTAACGTTCTGCCGCAACGTGGCGGCATCGAGCGCCGAGCGATGCAGCAGCTCGCCGGAGCCGGCGACGGTTTCGCGTGCGAGCCGCGCCGCGAGATTTGCCGGCAGCCCCGCGGCGATGCCGGCTTTAGTCATCGCTTCGGCCAACAGAAAGACGTAAGCCGGGCCGGAGCCGGAAAGCGCAGTGACTGCGTCCATCAATCCCTCGTCGTTCGCCCATTCGACCTTGCCGATGGCGGCGAGCAGGTCGGAGGCGAGTTTACGCTGGCGCGCGGAGACACTTCGTATTGGCGACCGCGACGCTGATGCCGCGGCCGATAGCGGCGGGCGTGTTCGGCATGGCGCGCACGATCGCCGTCCTGCCCGGCAGCGACTTTTCCAAAAAGCCGATTGTACGTCCGGCCATGATCGACAGCACCAGCGTCGATTTGCCGACGTGCAGGCCGATCGAAGGCACCGCCTCAGGGGCCGTTTGCGGTTTGATCGCAATGACGATGGCGGCCGCGGCTTCAGCTTTGGCCTTGGGACCGGGCTTGGGATTGAGCTTGAGCCCGCGCCGTGTGAGCGCCTTCACGGCGTTGTCGGGCTGAGGATCGATCACGACAATCCGCTTCGGCGCCAGCCCGCGCGCGAGCCAGCCGTCGAGCATGGCGCTGCCCATCTTGCCGGCGCCGACCAGGACCAGCGAGCCGGACAGCTTGCTTAGCGTCCGTTGGCTTGTTGCGCGTCGCGTCATGCCGGCGATGATAGCGTTAAACGGGCGAAATTGCGCGCGTCAGGCTTCGCCCGAGGTTTCGAATACGGCGGCGTCGAGCGCCTCGCGCGCGCCCTTGCCGGCCCAGATCACGAATTGGAACGCGGTGAAATAGCATTCGCAGGCGTCGAGCGCGGTGCCGAGCAGTGCCTCGCATTGTTTGCCAGAGGCCTCAGCGCCGCCCGGCAGCACCAGCGCGTGTCGGTACATCAGGATGCCCTCGGTGACCCACAGGTCGAAATGGCCGACCCACAGCCGCTCGTTGATCATCGCGATCAACGACTGCACCTCGGCGCGGCGGCGGTCGGGTACCCGGAGGTCGAAGGCGCAGGCCAGATGCAGCGCCTCGATACTGCCCATCCAGGTGTAGGAGACTTGGTAGTCGGTCCACTTGCCGGTGACCAAAATCGTGATCTCGTCGTCGCTGGCGCGCTCGAATGACCAGTCGTTACCCGCCGCTAGACGCTCCACCACGTCGAGCGGGTTGATTCCTGGTTCGTCCGCGTAGGCGATTTGGGGCATGACGTCTCCGCTTTGCCGAATCGAAAAGGGAACGCACGCCACCGCACGCGCACGGCATCAGCCGACCGGATTGTGACGCAGGATACGGGGACGCCTTGACGGCAGGAGCGAATCACTAGGCCAACCGACTATAACCCGTGCGATTCAGCCCGCCAGAGGCATCATCGATGCACAATGGGCCGTGATTTGCCTGTCATAGGCAATCGCGACGGAGATGACTCTCCACAGCGAATGCGGGCCCTTCGTTAATCTTTCGGTGGATAACTTTACCGGCCGGAATCCGTTCACCAACCGATTCCGTTTTGTTCTGGTGCCGCGGTCAGTCGAACAGACTCGACACCGACTCTTCGGTCGCGGTGCGCCCGATCGCCTCGCCGATCAAAGTGGCGATCGGCAGCACACGGATATTGCCGGCGGCGAGCACTTCTTTGGTCGGCTGAATCGAATCGGTAATGACCAATTCCTTGAGCCGCGACTTAGCGACGCGCGCGACCGCGCCGCCCGATAGTACGCCGTGGCTGATGTAGGCGTAGACGGCCTTGGCGCCCTGCCCGAGCAGGGCGTCGGCCGCGTTCACCAGGGTGCCGCCTGAATCGACGATGTCGTCCACCAGTATGCAGGTGTAGCCGGCGACGTCGCCGATCACGTTCATCACTTCGGATTCGCCGGCTCGTTCACGCCGCTTGTCGATGATGGCGAGCGGGGCGTTGATGCGTTTGGCGAGGCCGCGCGCGCGCACCACGCCGCCGACGTCGGGCGACACCACCATCACATTGTCGAGCTGGAAACGTTCGCGGATGTCGCGCACCATCACCGGCGAGGCGTAGAGATTGTCGGTCGGGATGTCGAAGAAGCCCTGAATCTGCCCGGCATGCAGGTCGAGTGTCATCACCCGGTCGGCGCCGGCCCGCGTGATCAGATTGGCGACCAGCTTGGCCGAGATCGGCGTGCGCGGTCCCGGTTTGCGGTCCTGCCGGGCATAGCCGAAATAGGGGATCGCCGCGGTGATCCGGCGCGCCGACGAGCGGCGCAGTGCGTCGATGATGATCAGCAATTCCATCAAGTGGTCGTTGGCGGGAAACGAGGTGGACTGGATGACGAAGACGTCGGTCCCGCGTACGTTTTCCTGGATTTCGACGAAGACCTCCATATCGGCGAAGCGCCGCACCACCGCCTTCGTCAGTGGGGTCTTGAGATATTCGGCAATCGCCTGCGCCAGGGCAGGATTCGAGTTGCCGGCGACGAGCTTGATCGCTCCGTTCTTGCCCGACATCGCCCAATCCTTTTCTACCCGGTATCCTGTTGCGCACGATCTTTTCCGAAAACCGGTGCCCAATTTTCAGGGTCATGCACGCAGGCGCGCAGGTCATAACAAGGCAGGAAGGGGCTCGCAATACGAGTCCAAATCATTGTCCCGAAGCTTTTCGACAAGGTGAACGGGCTGCCGGTTCAAGGGATTTGCAGCCGCCAGAATCAGCGTTTCCCGGGCCGAAACGACGATCGCCGCGGGCGGCCGGCGCGGCGGCAGTGGGACCGGATTGACGCTATCGACAGGTCCGGCATCCTCATTCGGTACCGGGTCTGCATTGGGCTGGGAAATGCGGAAAATCCCGGCCGCCTCCGGCGAAGCATTGGCCGCCCCGAATGCAACCGCCTGCGGCGCGCTGTCGGCTAGGCCAGGCGCTACGTCAGGCGACGTCAGGAAGGCGGCGAGCTGGTCCATGCTGCTGCGGGCGATCCGCTGCAACATGGCATCGTCGGCGACGGACCAGGCGTCGCGATGTCGGCCTTTGGCGGTTTCTTCGCCGGTGATGCGCAAGGCGCGCCGATCGTCGCCGTCAAACACATCCCAGACCCAGGAGATCGTGGTCTGCCGTTTTTCCACTTTGGCGGCGAGATAACCGCGCACGCGATAGGCTGATGAGCTTTCGCGCGACGTCACCGCCAACCGGCGCGCCTGTGCCTCGCTATTGAGCGCCTGCACCAGTTCGCGGAATTGGCCGGGTGGCAAACCATCGATAAATTCGAACGCGACCGTGGCGCCGCGCGGCTGGTCGGCCAATGCGCCGGGGTGGTCCTCGAGATTGCAGGCCGCGAGCATCAACGCGCAGGCGGCGGCCAGCAGCACGCCGCGCCGAGACAAACACCTCGCAGCGCACGAGGCACGCCCACTCAAACTCCGCAACATCGATACCCCTGTCGCCGGCCGTTTTTCCCTGAGCCCCTCGGCCTCTGCGGAACGTAGCGGCTGAAGCGCCCGAGAGTCCAGACGAGCGACGTAATCGCCGCATAAAGAGTGTCAGTCGGCGAGTGAGATGGCGTTGATGTGCCGGCCGTAATCGGGTTCGCCCCGCTTAGTGGTGCGGCGGTAACTGAAGAAGCGCTCAGGCTCAGCGTAGTTGCACAACGCGAGGTCCTCAAATTCCACAATTCCGGCACGTTTAATTCGGTCTGCAATATAGCCGGCGAGATCGAACATGGCGTGGTCGGCCTGTTCCGACGGCACGAAGAAGCGCGCATTGTCGACGTCGGCCGCCACAAAGCGCGCGACGAACTCCGGTCCGACTTCATAGTTAGGTTGCCGGATAGCGGGGCCGAGTGCTGCCACGATGCGCGCGCGTTCAGCGCCGAGCTTCTCCATGGCGGCGATCGTGGATTCAATGACGCCAGTGAGCGCGCCACGCCAGCCGGCATGCGCGGCGCCGATCACGCCCGCCGCGGCATCGGCCAGCAGCAGCGGTCCGCAGTCGGCGGTCGACACGCCGATGGCGAGCTGCGGCGTGCGGGTGACAATGGCGTCGGCGCGCGGGCGGTATTCTTGAGTCCAGGGCGTATTTGCCATGACGACGTTTGGCGAATGAATCTGATAGGCGGTGAGAAAGCGCTCCGGCGCAACGCCGAGCGCCGCTGCCATGCGCGCGCGGTTCTCGGCGACATTTTCGGGCGCGTCGCTGGAGCCGACGCCGCCGTTGAGCGTGGCATAGACACCGCGGGAAACGCCACCGCTGCGGGTGAAAAAGGCATGGCGGATGCGGGCGATCTTACTGAGCGATGAGGCTTGCAGCATGGGTACCGTCTGGTTCGTCAGATCTGCATCAATGCGCGCAACGCGTTTCGCTTATAAAGATAACAATATTCCGCTTCCGTCAGATAGGGAGTATGTGCGATGCGATTGCAATTGTCCTGCTTGTTCCTCGGCGCCATCATCGCCAACGAAGCACAACGCCAGCAGGCCATCGAATACTGCATGCGGCGTTATCGTACCTACAATCCGCAGAGCATGACCTATCTCGGGCGCAACGGCATCCGGTATCGGTGCCCCTAATCTCCTAAGTTTCGAATCCGGGTAGCATTCCGAGCGAGGGATGCGCGAAGGCGGCGGCCTTGAACAGCGCGCCCATGCCGGCTTCGCCCTCGCTGATCAGGCGCCGGAGTGCGGAGTCGATATTGGCAGCCGCCGCATCCGCGGCGTTTGCCTTGAGCGAAGCGGCGCGAGTCGCGATGCCGAGGCGGCGTAGGAATTGCGACTGCGTGATCGGTCCGAACCCATTGGTCCCCATGGCTTCCACCGCGTTGCCCAACGCCTGAAAATCGACGTGCGCGGTCAGATCGATGCTGCCGGGTGCGCTGAGAGGGTTGGCGTAGGCGTGCCTGCCGACCGCTTGCAGCGTATCGCCGGCCGCGCTTTGGTCATGACCGTAGTCGATCACCAGCGCCGCGCCGCCGCCGCGCGCGAGGCGCGTGCCCAGCTCCATCGCGACATTGCTCGTGCGCCATTCGAAGATCGAGTCTTCCGGTGCGTTGCGCACCGCGGGCGGCAGCAGGCTATCGAAATGCGGGATCGGATCGGGCGCGATCGTGAAGGCGAGATAGCCTGAGGAATCGATGTGGACCACTCGCTCGTGCCAGCCGCGTTCGGTCTTCACCGCCTGACTGATCGGCAGCGCGTCGAAGAATTCATTGGCGAGGACGATGACGGGTCCCGCCGGAACGTCGGCCAGTGCGGAATGCCAGGAGACCGGCATCGACGTCGGCTCCAGCGTGCGCTTCTGGTACGCCATCAGTGCCGGGCTGATCTCGACCAGATGGATGACCGCGGTTTCTAGGAATGCCGGCATCACCTTGGCCGCGCGCAGCGCGTCCTTCATCATGGTGCCGCGGCCGGGCCCGAGTTCGACGACGCGCAGATTTTCCGGCGAGCCCATCTGTTTCCACACTGCCACCATCCACAGCCCGACCATCTCGCCGAACATCTGGCTGACTTCCGGCGCGGTGATGAAATCGCCGCCGGCGCCGAACGGATCGCGCGTGGTGTAGTAGCCGTATTTGCCGTCGGTGAGGCACAGCGTCATGTATTCGTTGACCGGCATCGGTCCGGCCACCGCAATGCGGCGGCGGATTTCGGATTCGAGTGACGGAAAATCGATCATGATCAACTCTGCAGCGGCGGGTGCTTCAGCGCATAGATGATGAAAGCGAGGCCGGCGAGGAATAGCGGGATCGATAACAATTGCCCCATGGTCGCGCCGCCCCACAAGAAGCCGAGCTGGGCATCGGGCTCGCGGAAGAATTCGCAAAAGCTGCGCGCGATGGCGTAGACGCAGGCGAAGCTGCCGACGGTCAGCCCCGGACGCTTCAGCGCGCCGGCGCGCATCAACAGCGCCAGCACCGCAAGCAGCACCAGGCCCTCGAGCCCCGCCTCGTACAGTTGGCTCGGATGCCGCGGCAGCGGGCCGCCGCCGGGAAACACCATGGCCCACGGTACATCGGTCGGGCGGCCCCATAATTCGCCATTGATAAAATTGGCGATCCGCCCGAGGAACAATCCGATCGGGCCCACCGCGCAGGTGACGTCGCCGAGCGAGAGCACCGGGATGCCGCGCTTGCGCGCGAACAGGAACACTGCGGCCACACAGCCGGTGAAACCGCCGTGGAATGACATGCCGCCGTGCCAGAGCTCGAAGATTTCCAGCGGGTGAGCGGCGAAATGCGGCAGGTTGTAGAACAGCACGTAGCCGGTGCGACCGCCGAGGATGATGCCGAGCGTCACCCAAAGTACGAAATCGTCGAAGTCGATGAGCGTCATCGGCGCCGGCCCGCCCCAGAGCTTTTCGGAACGTAACAGCGCGCGGGCATAGACCCAGCCGAGCAGGATGCCGACAATATAGGCCAGCGCATACCAACGGATGGCGAACGGGCCGAGGTGCACGAGTACCGGATCGAAGGCAGGAAAGGGTATTACGAACAGTGGCATTGCGGATCCACGGTTTCAGGCGCGCCCGCCATAAGTGGTAGCACGCCTCCTCTTGCAGCGGGATGACTGGATCGCCATTGTTACTTCCATGATCCCGAAAAGCGTCTCCTCGACGTCATGGGCGGAGAGTACTGGTTTTCGGATAAGATTCATGCACAGAGATATTTCCGGAGGCGAGGCATGACCCAGACCAGCAATCGTATGTTCGATGAGATGGCGCGCCTGATGAACGATGCCGCCGGGGTTGCGCAAGGGGTCCGCAAGGAATTCGACACCCTGTTCCGCAACCAGGCCGAACGCATGTTGCGCGACCTCGATGTGGTCCAGCGCGAAGAATTCGAGGCGGTCAGGGAAATGGCCCGTTTGGCGCGCGAGGAGAATGAGGCGCTGAAGAAGCGTATTGAGGCACTGGAAGGCAAATCGGCCGAAAAGCCCTCGAAGAAAGTGGTAACGCCGCCCCCGGCCGAGTGATTTTTCGGCTTTCTTGCCCTTTCGAACCCGCGCCGCTATAAGCCAGCGCGACACGCGGCCCCCGGCACCCCTGGAGGCTTGCCGCGTTCGTGGGCGGCGGAAAAAGCCGCCTTTTTCCATTGGGTTAGACGAGGATAGCGATATGGCCACCGTGCAAGAAATGAAGGCGACGGTGCGCCCGAAAGCCGGCAAGGGGGCCGCACGGGCAGCACGTTATTCCGGCAAAGTGCCGGGTGTAATTTACGGCGAGAACAAACCCCCGCAGATGGTTCTGATCGAGCACGATGAGCTGCGCAAGCGCATCTATGCCGGCCGCTTCCTCACCACGCTGTTTCATCTCGATATCGACGGCACCAAGCACCGCGTGATCCCACGCGACTTCCAGCTCGACGTGATCAAGGATCTGCCGATGCACGTGGATTTTCTCCGCGTGGCGGAAGGCGCGGTTATCCGCGTCAACGTCGCGGTGAAGGTGCTCAATTCCGACCAGTCGCCCGGCGTCAAGCGCGGCGGCGCGGTCAACATCGTCACCCACACGATTGAAGTCATGTGCCCCGTCGAGACCATTCCGGAATCGATCGACGTCGATATTTCCAGCCTCGACATCAACCATTCCAAGCATCTCAGCGACGTGACGCTGCCGCCGAATGTGCGGGTGATCGCCCACGGCGACATCACACTGGTCACGGTGGTGCCGCCGTCCGGCTATGCCGAAGAAATGAAGGCCGCTGCCGAAGCGGCCGCCGCTGCGGCTGCTGCCGCGGCCGCTGCCGCCGCTGCAGGCGTGGCGCCCGGCGCCGAAGGTGCGGCTCCCGGTGCAGCGGCTGGCGCACCTGGCGCGACGCCCGGTGCCGCTCCGGCCGCGGGCGCGCCCGCTGCCGCCGCGCCGGCGAAGTCCGACAAGAAGTGAGGAGGGGTTTAACCCTCCTCATTTTCCCGCGCGCGATCGCCCTGCGCGTGATCCCGAAAAGCGGAAGCCGGTTTTCGGAAAAGATCACGCGCGAATTAAAGTTATGGCGATGAAGCCATGCTGCTTTTCGTCGGCCTCGGCAATCCTGGCGAACGCTATGTCGGCAACCGGCACAATATCGGTTTCATGGCGGTAGAGGCGATCGGCAAGCGCCATGACATCGCGCCGTGGCGCCGGCGTTTCCAGGGCGTCGCGGTGGAAGGCACGATCGGGACTGAGAAAGTTCTGTTGCAGCTGCCCGGCACCTACATGAACGAATCCGGGCGCGCGGTGGCGGAGGCCGTGCATTTCTTCAAGCTCGGCCTTGCCGACATCGTGGTGTTCCACGACGAGCTCGACCTGCCGCCGGGTAAACTCAGGGTAAAGACCGGCGGCGGCAATGCCGGCCATAACGGCCTGCGTTCGATCTCCGCGCATATCGGCAATGACTATCGCCGCGTGCGCTTCGGCATCGGACATCCGGGCGACAAGAACATGGTGGAGCACTACGTGCTGCAGGATTTCGCCAAGAGCGAGCGCCCTTGGGTCGAGGCGTTGTGCGAGATCGCCGCCGACAACGCCGGCTTGCTTGCGGAAGGCAAGGATTCGACATTCCAGGACAAGGTGCATCTCGCCATGGACGCCAAGGGATTTGGCGGCGGCGAGGAGCCGAAAGACTCCGAATAACAATCTAACGACGCGGACATTTCATGGGATTTAAATGCGGCATCGTCGGCCTGCCGAATGTCGGCAAGTCGACGCTCTTCAATGCGCTGACGCAAACCGTGGCGGCGCAGGCGGCCAATTATCCGTTCTGCACCATCGAACCGAATGTCGGCGAGATCGCCGTGCCGGATCCGCGCCTCGACAAGCTCGCGGTGCTCGGAAAATCCGAGCAGATCATCCCGACCCGCATCACCTTTGTCGACATCGCCGGCCTGGTGCGCGGCGCCTCGAAGGGCGAGGGGCTCGGCAACCAGTTTCTCGCCACTATCCGCGAGGTCGACGCCATCGTGCATGTGGTGCGTTGCTTCGAGGACACCGACGTCACCCATGTCGAAGGCAAGATCGATCCGATCGCCGACATCGAGACCATCGAGACCGAGCTGATGCTGGCCGACCTCGACAGCCTGGAAAAACGCGTCGACAATCTGGAGAAAAAAGCCAAAGGCACTGGCGAGGACGCCAAGCCTGCCAAGGAAATGCTCGATCTGGTCAACCGCTCGCTGGCGCTTTTGCGTGAGGGCAAGCCGGCGCGCCTGGTCGAGCGCAAGCCCGAGGAGGAAAAGCTCTTCCACTCGCTCGGTCTGCTGACCTCTGCGCCGGTGCTCTATGCCTGCAACGTGGATGAGGGCTCGGCTGCGACCGGCAATGAGTTCTCCAAGCGCGTCGAGGCGCGCGCCAAGGAAGAAGGCGCGGTCGCGGTGGTGATCTCGGCCAAGATCGAATCCGAAATCGCCACCCTGCCGCCGGCCGAGCGAGCGGAGTTTCTTGAGGCGGTGGGCTTGAAGGAAACCGGGCTCGACCGGCTGGTCAACGCCGGCTACGCGCTCCTGCATCTGGTGACCTATTTCACCGTCGGGCCGAAGGAAACGCGGGCATGGACCATCACCAAAGGCACCAAGGCGCCGCAGGCGGCCGGGGTAATCCATTCGGATTTCGAGCGTGGCTTCATCCGCTCTGAGACCATCGGCTACGACGATTTCATCGCCTGCGGCGGCGAGACCGGCGCGAAAGAGGCCGGCAAGATGCGTCTGGAAGGCAAGGACTACGTCGTCGCTGACGGCGACGTGATGCATTTCCGGTTTGCGACGTGATACTTATTCCTGTCATTCCAGGGCGCCGCGACGCCGCGAGCCTGAGATGACTGGAAATTGAACATGCCGAAGCTGCACTGGGAAGACTTCCAAGCCGGCGCGGTTGCCGTTTACGGCCCGAGGCTTGTCACGCGCGAGGAGATCGTCGCCTTCGCCGCCGAGTTCGATCCGCAGCCGATGCATCTCGACGAGGCGGTGGCGAGCGCCACCATCCTGGGCGGGCTGGGCGCCTCAGGCTGGCATTCCTGCTGCCTACTGATGCGCATGATCGCCGACGGCTTCGTGCTAGATTGCAATGCAATGGGCTCGCCCGGCATCGACGAGGTGCGCTGGCTCAAGCCGTTGCGGCCGGGTACTCAGATCCGCGTGCGGCGACGGTGCTCGACACGCGCGTCTCGAACAGCCGGCCGGCGATGGGCTTCGTCAAATTCTTGTATGAGGTGTTCGACGATCAGGACGCCGTGCTCACCACC
>CAVWDA010000045.1:0-9975 GCA_963753455.1 uncultured Alphaproteobacteria bacterium
AAATCGGGAAGACCGATTTGAAAACCGCCTGCAGGCCCTCGTCGGGACGCCCACCCACGGGCTCCTTGACCAGCAGGAACTGGTCGTAAGATGCCTTTTGAACCTCGATCAGGTTCGGCATCTCCGCTACTTCTTTGATTGATCCGAAAAACTTCCTTACGCGCTTGCGACCGGTAAATGTCTGCGCCATCGTTTCTTTCTCTCGATTCGATTTTGGCGGCCAGCGCGGGCGCCTCTCCGAACGGTCGCAATCCATCGCGACCATCAGGACAAGCGTCGGGGCTACCCGTTTCTATGTGATTCGGGCCTCGCCCGAACCGCCGCACACTTCACACTATCCCGTGAACGAGTTGCCCCCGTTCACGACCGCCTCCAGAAGCGACCGTTCGCCGGTCACTGCCTACTTTTGTTCGAAACCCCCGGGGCATGAACCCCGGGGATATCGGTCAAGTAGGCATCCGCTTACTTGAGCTCAACCTTGGCACCCACCTTTTCGAGGGTGGCCTTGATCTTGTCGGCTTCTTCCTTGTTCACGCCTTCCTTGACCGGCTTGGGCGCACCCTCGACCAGGTCCTTGGCCTCCTTGAGGCCGAGGCCGGTGAGCGCGCGCACTTCCTTGATCACCTCGATCTTCTTCTCGCCGGCACTGGCGAGGACCACGGTGAATTCGGTCTTCTCTTCGGCCGCGGCAGCGCCGCCGCCAGCGGGACCGGCCGCCACCGCAACAGCGGCGGCAGCGGAGACGCCCCACTTCTCTTCCAGCATCTTCGCCAGATCCGCCGCTTCCAGGACGGTCAGGGTCGACAATTCATCGACGATCTTTTGCAGGTCAGCCATTGTTCAGTTCCTATAGGTTCGAACCAGAGAATGCTTGTGAGCCGTCAGGCCGCGGCGCTCTTGGAAGCGTAAGCCTGGACCACGCGCGCGACCTTGGCCGCGGGTGCGTTGACGAGTTGAGCGATCTTGGTCGCCGGCGCCACCAGGAGGCCGACGATCTTGCCGCGCAATTCATCCAGAGACGGCAGCGAGGCGAGCGCCTTGACGCCGTTGAGGTCCAGAGCGGTTTTGCCCATCGATCCGCCGAGGATGACGAACTGCTCGTTCGCCTTGGCAAAATCGACGGCCACCTTCGGTGCCGCCACGGGATCGCCTGAGTAGGCGAGCACCGTCGGTCCCTTGAGCAAGGAGCCTATAGAGGCAACGTCAGTGTCCTTGAGCGCAATCTTGGCGAGACGGTTTTTCGCGACCTTCACCTGTGCGCCCGCCTGCTTCATCTGCTTACGCAGAGTCTGCATTTGGGCGACCGTGAGGCCCGCATAGTGAGCCACCACCACGACGTTCGAGGTCTTGAAGACCCCGCTCAGTTCGGTGATGGACTCCGCTTTAGCCGCTCGATCCACTGCAAGCTCTTTCCGGTTATGACGGCCCGCCGCGTCGTTCGCGGGAACCGCCGGGTTGAGACCAGCCGTCCCGCCTTGGAGTTCACGCAGCGAACCGGGCAGGACGACGTTTCGAGTAGCCTGCCCCCCAACCCGGCCGAAGCCGGACTTGGGTCTCCGAGGTTCGAACCGAACTTGGCGCGTTCATGACCGATGGTCATGAATTCGCAAACTCGGACTCGTGTCCCCGTCTGTGCTGGCCCTTTTCAGGATTAAGCGTCAGCCCGAAGGCGTCGGCGCCGGCAGTCTTGGACAGGTCGGTCGGCCCGTTTCCGGACCGGCTCTACGCGTCCCTCAAGCAACGGCACCGGTCTTTCCCTTTCAGATGTCCCGCCGGGATGCCCAAAAGGAATAAGTTCCAATCACCATATGTTTGTAGAGACGCGCAAAGGCGTGCCGACAAACTGGGCCGGCACGCCCGATGGGTTTTATCTAGAGCTTTCAGTTCCATTTGCCAAGCCCCTTTTCGCGACAATTCTCGCGAAAATAGCTGGCAAACGAGGCTTAGTGGCCGCCACCGCTGGTGAAAAGCGAAGACGGCTCGACTTTGACGCCCGGGCCCATGGTCGAGGAGATCGCGACCCGGTTGATGTAGTGGCCCTTCGCCCCGGCGGGCTTGGCCTTCTGCACCGCGTCGGCGAATGCCTTGATGTTCTCGACCAGTTTGTCCTCGGAGAACGAAGCCTTGCCGACGCCTGCTTGGACGATGCCGGCCTTTTCCACGCGGAACTCGACCGAGCCGCCCTTCGAGGCCTTCACCGCATTGGTGATGTCCATGGTGACGGTGCCGACCTTGGGGTTCGGCATCATGCCGCGCGGCCCAAGCACCTTACCCAGGCGCCCGACCAGCGGCATCATGTCCGGGGTGGCAATGCAGCGATCGAAATCGATGTTGCCGCCGTTGACCTTCTCGACCAGATCCTCGGCCCCGACCACGTCGGCACCGGCAGCCTTGGCCTCTTCGGCCTTGGCGCCGCGCGCGAACACGCCGACGCGGACGGTGCGGCCCGAGCCGTTCGGCAGGTTGACCACGCCGCGCACCATCTGGTCGGCATGCTTGGGATCAACGCCGAGATTCATCGCGATCTCGATGGTCTCATCGAATTTCGCCTTGGCGCGCTCCTTCACCAGCTTGACCGCTTCCGCGATCGAGTAGGACTTGTCGCGATCGATGCCTTTGCGAGCGGCCGTTGTGCGTTTTCCGAGTGCCATGACCGTTACTCCGCCACCGTGAGGCCCATCGAGCGGGCGGAACCTTCAATCATCTTCACCGCCGCTTCGATCGTGTCGCAGTTCAAATCCTTCATCTTCTGCTCGGCGATCTCGCGCAATTGCTTCTTGGTCACCTGGCCGACCATTTCACGGCCCGGGGTCTTGGAGCCGCTGTCCAGCTTTGCCGCCTTCTTCAAGAAATAGGACACCGGTGGTGTCTTCATCTCGAACGTAAACGAACGATCCTGATAGGTGGTGATGATCACCGGGATCGGGGTGTTCTTCTCGATCTTCTGGGTCTGCGCGTTGAACGCCTTGCAGAATTCCATGATGTTAAGGCCGCGCTGACCCAGCGCCGGCCCGATCGGGGGCGACGGGTTGGCGGCACCGGCCGGCACCTGCAATTTGAGGAATCCAGTGACTTTTTTCGCCATATCTCACTCCGGTTAGTGGTGCGGATCTTGACGGTTGGCGGCCGCCTCACCTCCCACGTCTGCTATGTGGCCTGGATGTAGTGGGTCTTCGCTATCCTGTCCAGTTGACGCGCCGACGGACAATCAACCCGCGCTGCCTCGAATATCTTAGAGTTTTTCGACCTGCCCGAATTCCAATTCGACCGGCGTGGCGCGTCCGAAGATCGACACCGCCACCTTCACGCGCGAGCGGCCCTCGTCGACTTCCTCGACGATGCCGTTGAACGAGGCGAACGGGCCGTCCGATACCCGCACCTGCTCGCCGACCTCGAACGACACCGACGGCTTCGGCCGTTCGATGCCTTCCTGCACCTGATGCAGGATGCGATTGGCTTCGGCCTCCGAAATCGGCATCGGCTTGTTGTCGCTGCCGAGGAAGCCCGTCACTTTCGGCGTATTCTTGATCAGATGGTAGACCTCGTCGGTCAGATTCATCTTCACGAGAACGTAGCCGGGGAAAAACTTGCGTTCCGCATTCACCTTGCGGCCGCGGCGCACTTCGACCACCGTTTCGACGGGGACGAGAATCTCGTCGAAGTGGTCCTCGAGCCCGCGCTGTTTGGCCTGCTCGCGGATCGATTCCGCGACTTTCTTCTCGAAGTTGGAATAGGCGTGGACGATGTACCAGCGCTTGGGCCGGGTGGTGGTCGTTGTGGCTGTGTCGCTCATCGCTGTTTAGCTTTCAGGTGCCAATGCCGAGCACGAAGGTAACGGCGATGCGGATGAATTGATCCGCGAGCAGGAAAAAAACCGAGGCGATCGCCACCATGACGAACACCATGGCGGTGGTGATCATGGTTTCCTTGCGCGAGGGCCAGGTGACCTTGCGGGTCTCCTCGCGCACCTCCTGCAGAAACTTGAAAGGAGACGTCGCCATTCAATTCGGTCCTGATTGCAAAGCCTGCTTACCTACGTCGTGATCCAACAATTCATTATCAAGTTGCGTCCGGCGGATTATTCCCGGGCCTCCGCCTGGCAGGAGTGGCAGGACTCGAACCTGCAACCCCCGGTTTTGGAGACCGGTGCTCTAGCCATTGAGCTACACTCCTCCGGAAGCGGATACGGCGGACCCTAAGGGTCCGCCGCCGCGATGTCATGCATTATACTGGGCGGCTTTGCAAGACGGAAGATTGTGAAAGCACGTCAATGCCTTGGACAACAGTCCAAGGTGATTTAGGGAGTAGTGAGTTTGGCTGGGACCTGCCAATGAAATTCAATCGAATAGCCGGCTATCTGTCGGAACCGGATACGTCGCGGCAGATCGCGATATGCCGCGCGGCGATGCTGCTCGGCAGGAAGGCGGAGGCGCGGCGCCGGCTCATCGGCCTGTTCGAGCAGATCGAACCTGGCACCGCCCTCGATAGCCCCGCGCTTCGCCGGAAAAACCGAATTCTCTCCGATGCCGCCGACTGGCTGGCGGACAGTTTCTCCGCCGAATCGCAAGCCGACCAGGGCATCGCGTTCTTCCACCGCATGCTGGAGAAGAACCCCGGCTGGAGCGTTCTGTATCGCGGCCTGTGCCGGCTGACGTTTCCGGGAGACGACCACGTCCGCCTGCTCGAGGCGCTGCATGAAAACGTTCAGCCGAAATTCTACGTCGAGATCGGGGTCTCGAAAGGGCGTGTCCATTTCCGTGGCCGGGCCATCCACCGATGCGGTCGGCGTCGACCCGATGCCGCAGATCGCCCGGAGATTGCCGCCGAACATTTCGATCTTCGCCGAAACCAGCGACGCCTTCTTCGCCGCCTACGAGACGCGCGCGCAATTCGCCAAACGAAAAATCGATATGGCCTTCATCGACGGCCTGCACCTTTTCGAGCAGGCGCTGCGCGATTTCATCAACGTCGAGAAGCGCGCGGCCGCAGACGGCCTGATCGCGCTGCACGATTGCATCCCGTTCGACGATGTCGCCGCCGGGCGCGATTTCCACGCGCCGTATTGGGTGGGCGATGTTTGGAAATGCCTCGCCATCCTGATGGACCATCGACCCGACCTGCACATCGAGATCGTCGGGGCGCCGCCTTCTGGGCTTGTCTTGGTGCGAAGGCTTGATCCGGACTCCCGGCTTTTGGACAACAAATTCGAGTTCACTCGTCCGCGACTATGGGCCGCTGCGCTTTGCCGATTGGGAAACCAACTATGCGAAGCGAGTAAAATTAATTCCAAGCCATGCCGAGACGGTCGCTCGGACTTACACAAGGGTGGACAAAGCCGCATCCACGGCCAACACTTGACGATCTCCGGGTAACCGCCATGAAACTTACACCGAACACGAACTCGATGGGCGTGCGTATCGACGACATTGATTTATCGAAACCCGTTAGCCCCCAGCAATTTGCGACTATCCTGGCCGCGCTCGGTCGCTACGGTGTGCTCTGTTTCCCGAAGCAGACACTCGATGCCCGCGCCTTGAAGGCATTTTCGGAGCGGTTCGGCTCGCTGCAGGGTTCGCCGACCGGCACTTACTGCGAGCCGGATGTGCCGGAGGTCATGCTGCTCTCCAACATCCTGGAGAACGGCAAGCCGATCGGCCTCGCCGATGCCGGCCAGGATTGGCACACCGACATGTCCTATAACCCGGTGGTCGGCTTCACCAATGTACTCTACGCGATCAAAGTGCCGCGCCGCGACGGCGTGCCGCTTGGCAACACCGTGTTCGCCGACATGCGCGCGGCCTATGACGATCTCTCGCCTGCGCTCAAGACCAAGCTCGCCAACGCCACCGCGACGCACGACTTCAATAAATTCTGGGAAGAAATGCGCCTCCGCCCCGGCTCGCAGCGCCCCGCGCTAACCCCCGAACAGCGCGCCGCGCGTCCTCCCTCGGTGCACCCGGTATTCCTCACCCATCCGATCACCGGGCGTAAGGTGCTCTACGCCAATCCCGGTTACACCGTCCGCATCAACGAGCTCGACGAGGCGGAGAGCGACCGCGTGCTCGACGAACTCTTCCGGCATCAGCTACAGCCGAAATATCAATATGCGCATCGCTGGACGGAAGGCGATGTGCTGATGTGGGATCACATCGGCACGCTGCATAATGCCATTCCCGATTACCGGCCGGACGAACCGCGACTGATCAAGCGTTGTCAGGTGATGGCGGACCGTATTTTCGATCCCGCCTTCGTACGCGCGCATCTCACCCAAGTGGCGGTTTGAACGGCGCATGAGAATCACAATCCTCGACGATTATTTCGACACGGTCCGCACCCTCGACTGTTTCCGCAAACTTGACGGCGACGCGGTCCAGATCTGGAAGGATCACGTGCAGGACGACGATGTGTTGGCCGACCGGCTCAAGGATACGGATGTCTTGGTGCTGATCCGCGAACGCACGAAAATCCGTACGCCCCTCCTTGAACGGCTCACCCGCCTCAAGCTCATCAGCCAGCGCAGCGTCTATCCGCACATCGACATCGGTACCTGCACCGATCTCGGCATCGTCGTGTCCTCCAGCCAACATCCCGGCGCGCCGTGCTACGCCGCCGCCGAACTGACGTGGGCCCTGACACTGGCCGCGGTGCGACAGATTCCCCAGCAGATGGCCTCGCTCAAGGCCGGCACCTGGCAGATCGGCGTCGGCTCGACGTTGCGCGGCAAGACGCTCGGAATTTTTGGCTACAGCCGGATCGGCCGCGCCGTGGCCGAATATGGTCAAGCCTTCGGCATGACGGTTAAGTTCTGGGCGCGCGAGCCGTCGATGGCGCAAGCCCGCAGCGAGGGCTACGCGACGGCCAAGAGCAAGCAGGCGTTTTTCGAAGAGTCCGACGTGTTGACCTTGCACATGCGGCTCCTCGATGCGACGCGCGGCATCGTCACCGCCGCCGATCTGGCGCGCATGAAGCCGACGGCCGTGCTTGTGAACACCAGCCGCGCGCCGCTGATCGAGCCGGGCGCGCTGGTCGCGGCGCTCAAGGCCGGGCACCCGGGCATGGCCGCGGTCGATGTCTTTGAAGAGGAGCCGGTGCGCGATACCCATCACCCGCTCCTGGCTTTGCCCAATGTCATTGCCACGCCGCACATCGGTTACGTGACGCGCGACGAATACGAAACGCAATTCGTGGAAATCTTCGATCAGATCACCGCCTATCAGACCGGCCATCCGATCAACGTCGTCAATCCCGACGTTCTCACCTCGCCGAAACTGCGCCGATAGCGAGGCCCCTTCCGCCGCTTTGCCGGACCCTATATTTTGCTGAAAACGTCAAAACGAAAATAACGGGAGGACCGCCATGACGCTTCGCCGTCGAGAAATTCTTCAATTGGCAATGGGCGCGGCCGCGTTTCCGGCTCTTTCTCGGACTGCGTGGGCGGACACCTATCCCTCGCGGCCGGGGCGCATCGTCGTCGGCTTTCCTCCGGGCACGTCGTCCGATATTTGCGCGCGCCTGATCGGCCAGTGGCTGTCGGAGAAGCTCGGCCAGCAATTCGTGGTCGAAAACCGCACGGGCGCCGGCACCAATATCGCCGCCGAGACTGTTGTGCAGGCCTCGCCGGACGGCTACACGCTGCTGTGGATCACGCAGACCAACACCATCAATTCCACGCTCTACAGGTCGCTCAAATTCAACTTCAGCAAGGACATCGAACCCGTCGCGGGGGTCATCACGGTTCCGACCGTGATGATGGTCAATCCGCAAGTGCCGGCGAAGACGGTCGCCGAATTCATCGCCTACGCCAAAGCCAATCCGGGCAAGATCAACATGTCGTCGCCCGGCATCGGCAGCGCCAACCATGTGCTCGGCGAACTGTTCCAGATGATGACCGGCACCAAGCTCACCCACGTTCCCTATAAGGGCAGCCAGTTCCCCGATCTGCTCAGCGGACAGGTGCAGGTCACGTTCAATCCACTGCCGTCCTCGATGGCCTTCATCAAAGACGGCAAGCTGCGTGCTTTGGCCGTCACCGCGACGAAGCGCCAGCCGGTATTGCCGGATGTGCCGACCGTGAGCGAATCCGTGCCGGGCTACGACGGGACCGCATGGTTCGGCATCGGCGCGCCGAAAAATACGCCGAAGGACATCGTCGCTAAGCTCAACGGTACGATCAACGCCGGCCTCGCCGATCCGGCGCTGAAGAAGAAGCTCGAAGATTTGGGCGGCGTGCCGATGTCTGTCACCCCCGCCGACTTCGCCAAGTTCATCGCCAACGAAACCGAGAAGTGGGGCAAGGTGGTGAAGTTCGCCAATCTCAAAGTCGATTGATGGCGGATTCCGCAACGTCCCTTCCGTAAAGCCGGCAATCGCGAAAGGTAGTCCGCCATGGCGGTGACAGCGCAGCTTTGCGAACGGATCGCCGCGACCGGCTATGGCGACCTCGGTGCGCCTGCGATCGAGGCCGCGCGGCGGCTGGTGCTCGACGGCATCGCCATCGCGATCGCCGGCACCAAAGAGGAAGCGATCCAGATTCTTGCCGCTTACCACAAGGAGCAAGGCGGCGTGCCGCAGGCGACCGCGATCGGCAACGGTTTCCGTCTCAATACCGTGGCGGCGGCGGCGCTCAACGGCGCCGCCATGCACGTCCTCGACTTCGAGCCGATGTGGAGCCCGGCCAATCACGCGCTGTCGACCACGCTCGCTGGCGTGCTGGCGCTGGCGGAGCATCGCGGCGCAACCGGCCACGAGGTTTTGACCGCGCTGGTCAAAGGCGTAGAGATGCAGGGCTGGATTCGCCAGGCTTCCGGCCAGTTCGAAGCCAGCACCAGCCGGTTTCATCCGCCCGGCGCCGTCGGTCCGCTCGGCGCGGCGGTCGCGGCCGGACATCTCCTGAAGCTCGATCCCAACCAACTCGCCAACGCCGTCGGCATTGCCGCTTCGCGCGCCGGCAGCGTGCTGGCCAACGCCGGCACCATGACCAAATCGACGCACTGCGGCCATGCCGCGGCGCTGGGCCTCGAGTCGGCGTTTCTCGCCGCGCGCGGCTTCACCGCCAACGTCGCGGTGTTCGAAGCGCCGCAAGGCTACGTGCCGGCGTTCTACGATGACGGATTCAAGGTCGAGGAGATGCTCGGCTTCGGCCGCGCGCCCTTCCGCATCGTCAATCCTGGCTATGCGATCAAGATGTTTCCGAGCCAGTTCGGCACCCATTTCGGCGTCACCGCCGGCCTTGAGCTGCACCCGCAAATTCCCGACGCTCGCGCCATTCGCCGCGTGGTGCTGACCGCGCCGGTGATGGCTTACGTCAACCGGCCGCAGCCGAAGAAATGTCTCGAGGGCAAGTTCTCGCTGCAATATACCGCCGCGGCTGCGCTGCTCGACGGCAAGGTTAGCATTCGTACCTTCACCGACGAGCGGCTCGCCAGGCGCGACATGCAGGATTTGCTCGGCAAGTTCGAGGTCGTTCTCGATCCCACCATCCCCGGTCGTTTCGAGGACATGCACGTGCTGCTGAGCGTCGAACTCGACGGCGGACGCGTGCTGGGCACGCGCTGCAACGGACCGCGCGGCAAATGGGGCACGCCGCCGATCAGCGAAGCGGAGCACCTCGTCAAAGTCCGCGACTGTCTGGCGACAAGGCTGGAACCGGCGGCGGCCGAAAATATCATCGGCCTCACCCGCAAGATCGACGCCCTCGACACGGCCAGCGTGCGCCAACTCATGCAGCTCGCCGGCTGCTTTACCCGCGATACGAATTAAACGACTGACAAATTGGAGCGGGTGAAGGGAATCGAACCCTCGTCATCAGCTTGGAAGGCTGCAGGAAAACTCAATGATTTCAATGACCATTGTGTCAAATCGCGGCCCAAAACTGTCCCAAACTCCCCAATTTTTGCAACGGGCATCTATCGGCAGAAGATTACGCCCTCCTCCAGCATCGCCGCCTCACAAAAGCAAAGCGCGGAAAAACAAATC
>CAVWDA010000046.1:0-365053 GCA_963753455.1 uncultured Alphaproteobacteria bacterium
AACAAACGTTTCTACCTGCAGATTGGCGCCCGTTCCGATGCGCTACGCGGCAAGAACTGCAACCGCTACACCTTCCACGTCGACATCCCCAGCCACGTCATGGTCTATGCCGTCGGCAAGGCCCTTGTGCGCGACGACATGATGAAGGGCAAGAAGTTCTACACGCTCACCGCCGACTATATTTTCGGCGACGATCTGGGGGACGCAGCGAAGTAGTTTTTCAGCGAAAACGGCGGCACGGTCATTGGCGACGAACTTGTTGCGACGGACGTGACCGAATTCAGTCCCTACCTTTTGAAAATCCGACAAGCCAAACCGGACATCGTCTGTTCCAATCTCGCCGGCAACCAGGTGACGAATCTGATCAAGCAATACGCCGAATTCGGCTGCCCTATCCGATTGTCGGTTTCAATCTAAACACGGCCGACGCCTGGGCGGCCGGAGAAGGCAATCTCAGCGGCACCTGGCCGACCGTCTGGTACCCACGCTCGACGTGCCATCGTCCAAGACCTTCGTCGCCAACTTCATCAAGAAGTACGGCAAGCCGCCGGAAAATCATGCCTGGATCGAATACATCTCGCTTTACATCATGGCGCAGGCCATGAAGGAGACGAAATCGACCGACACCGAAAAACTGATCGCGTACCTCGAGAAGGAAACGCAATTCGACATCCTCAAGGGCCGCAAGGGCTATTTCCGGTCCTGGGACCATCAGCTCATGCAGGAGGCTTATCCGTTCACCGTCAGGAAGAAGGGCGAGGCCAAGGACAAATGGGACTTCCTCGAGCTCGGCAAGGCCGTTCCCGGGCCGAACGAATCGCTCGAGGCCCTTTCAGTGACCAAAGAGCACAATACTTGCGTCCTGTAGTCGACGCCGGTGCGAACTGAACAGCCGCGCGTTGGCGACCGAACCACCGTCGCCAACGCGCTTCTCCGTGCCCGGGATGACGCATGCAGTTTGAGTTTTTGCTGGAGCAGGTGGTGAATGGCCTCGTGCTCGGGGGCTATTACCTGCTCATCGCACTCGGCCTCTCGCTGATTTTTAGCGTCGGTGGCGTGGTGAACCTAGCGCATGGCGCCTTCTATGCGCTTGGCGCTTATATCTCGCTTGAGATCACAAAATACCTCGGCTTCGGTCCGGCCGTCATTCTGTCGCCGATCGCCGTGGCCATGCTCGGCATTTTGTTCGAGCGCTTTCTGTTGCGCCGTTTTTATGCCGCCGATCCGATCCTCAGCCTCTTGGTGACCTTCGGCCTGGCGATGATCGCCGAACAATTGATCCGTATGATCTGGGGCGCTTCGCCGCTGTCAGTGAATATGCCCGCTGTATTCAAGGGCTCGGTCATCATCGGCGACTTCCTGTTCTCGCGATACCGTCTGCTGCTGCTTGCCGTGGTCGTCGTGGTGCTGGTCAGCATCTGGCTGCTACTGCACAAGGCCTCGTTCGGCCGCGTCATCCGCGCCGGCATCCAGAAGCCGGACATGGTTGCGGCGCTCGGCATACGGCTGCAGCCCTATATGACCGCGATTGTTATGCTTGGCGTCGGCATGGCGGCGCTGGGCGGGGCCCTGTTCGCTCCCATCACGATCGTGCACCCGGCTATGGGCGCGGAAGTCATCACGGTTGCTTTCGTCGTGGTCGTGATCGGCGGACTCGGCAGTTTTTGGGGCGTGGTGATTTCGGCGCTGCTGGTCGGCGTGGTGCGCGGCATCACCATCAATTTCATTCCCGCTGCCGGCGAAGCCTCGATGTACGTGCTGATGTTCTTGGTGCTGATGTTCCGCCCACGCGGCCTGCTCGGCGAGCGCATCGAGAAGTTTGAAACATGACCGCCCGCCAGTCTTCGAAGTGGCAACCGCTCTGGATTGCAGCGATTGCGCTCGTCTTGCTGCCGCTGGCCATGCGCGTGATCGGACTGACGACGGACACCGCCTCGACGGTGGTCATCCTCGCCATCGCGGCCATGGGACTGAACCTGTGCGTAGGCTACGCCGGCTTGGTGTCGTTCGGCCACGGCGCCTGGTTCGGCATCGGCGCCTATGCAGCCGCGATCATTCAAAGAATTTGGTTCGGTAACGAGATCTGGCTGCCGATTCTCTTGTCCATGATCGTCGTCGCCGGCTTGTCGACCTTCGCCGGCGTCCTCATCCTGCGCCGGCGCGGCGTGTATTTTTCGCTGCTGACGCTAGCGCTGGCCGCCCTCACTTACACTGTCGCCTTCCGCTGGACCGACGTGACCGGCGGCGAGAACGGTCTGGGCGATCTCAAGCGCGGTACGCTCGGGCCGATCAACCTCGACAATGCGCTCGCCTATTACACCTTGGTCGCGGCGATCGGACTTACGGTTCTTTATGTTCTGTTGCGGGTGTTGCGCTCGTCGTTCGGGCATGTGGTAGTCGCGATCCGCGAGAACCAGTTGCGGGCCACGTTCCAGGGCTATCAGGTTGAGCGCTACAAACTCGCCGTGTTCGCGCTTTCGGCCGTGGTCACCGGCATGGCCGGCGCTCTTCTGGGATTCTTGACTTACCTGGTGTCGGCCGAGGGAGTTCGGTCCCGTTTTCCGGCGAATTGCTGGCCATGGTCGTGATCGGCGGCATGCGTAATTTGCTGGGTCCGGCTTTCGGCGCGCTGTTCTTTATTCTCTTCCGCGAGTTGTTTTCAATTTGGACCGCGAATTGGCTGCTTTGGTTTGGGCTGATCTTCGTCGGCTTCGTGGTGTTTTCGCCAAATGGACTAGTCGGCATCTGGGCCCAGTTGCGGCGGCGCTGGCGTTCGACGCCCGAAGCTGCCGCGATGAGCAAGAGCAAGATCTACGATGGTCTGGCGCTACCAAAATTCCTGCGGCCGCACGCGAAACAGGAAACGGCACTGACTGTCGCCGGCGTCTCTAAGCATTTCGAAGGCATCCGCGCCGTCGACAACGCCAGCCTCACTGTCGGCGCCGGTGAAATCCACGCATTGATCGGCCCGAACGGTGCCGGCAAGACAACAGTCTTCAACCTGATCTCGGGTCTGTTCCCGCCGGACAATGGCACCGTACAGCTTGGCGAGCGCGAGATTCAGGGCAAGACGCCGTTTCATATCTGCAAGCTCGGCCTCGTCCGCTCGTTTCAGATCACCAATTTGTTCCGCGGCCTGTCGATCTACGAGAACCTGCGCCTCTCGCTGCAGGCGCAGCATCCCGGACGCTTCAACGCCTGGCGCGACATCGACAGCTACACGGATGTACACGCGGAAACCGCCGAACTGATCCGCTATCTCGGGCTGGAAGGCATCGAGGAGAGCGAAGCCGGCGAACTTTCTTATGGCGGGCAACGCCTGGTGGACTTAGGGATTGCGTTGGGCTGCAAGCCGCAGGTGCTGTTGCTAGACGAGCCGTTGGCGGGGCTGGCTGCGGCCGAGCGCGAGCGCGTGTCGAACCTGGTGACGAACGTAGCTGCCAACGTTCCGGTTCTCATTGTCGAGCATGACATCGATCGTGTGCTCGGCATTTCGCATCTCGTCACCGTGATGAACCAAGGCGAAGTGCTGATGACCGGCACGCCGGAGGAGGTTCGCGCCGACCGGCGCGTGCAGGAAATCTACACGGGAACCGGTGTCGCGGAAGTGGCCCACAACCGGCGCGCCGATGACGATCGGATCAAACCTACGCAGATCCTGCGTTTCGAAGGTGTCAATGCTTTCTACGGAAAGAGCCATATCCTGAACGGGGCGACGCTGGACGTTCGCGAAGGCGAAATCGTCGCACTGGTCGGCCGCAACGGGGCCGGAAAATCCACGCTGCTGAAAACGCTGACCGGGCTGGTGACGCCGGCCTCCGGCGCCATCGAATACGAGGGACGTAACATCGCCGGGCTGCCGGCGCCGGATATCGCCCGTCTGGGAATGGGCTATGTGCCGCAAGGGCGGCAGCTGTTCGCCGGCATGACCGTGGCAGAAAACCTTGCGCTCGGTCGCTTGGCGCGGGCAACCGATGGCAAAGACAGCATCGTCTGGAGCCAGGAGCAGATCTTCCAATACTTCCCGCGCCTGGCGGAACGCGTCAACGTCGCGGCGGATTATCTGTCGGGCGGCGAGCAGCAGATGCTGGCGGTGGCGCGCGCGCTATCGGGCAACGTCAAGCTGCTGCTGCTCGACGAACCGTTCGAGGGATTGGCGCCCAACATCGTCACGGAGCTGTTCAAGGTGTTCGACCAACTCCGTCGTCACGCCTCGATCCTGATCGTCGAACACAATCTGGACCTCGTGCTGGCGCTCGCCGACCGCGTGTTCGCGCTCGAGCGCGGCGCGATTTTCCATCAGGGACCTGCAGCGCCGCTGCTCACCGACCTCGAATACCGCAAAAAGATCCTATGGGTCTGACAAACCCGCCGTGAACCAGTAGCTTTGACGCATCATGACCGCGCCATCGCAAAACCTCATCGTCGTCGGCCAGGGCGCTGCCGGTCTCGCCGCCGCGCTCATGGCCGCGGAAGCCGCGCGTGGCAGCAGATCGCCGATCAAGATCACGCTCGTGGAAAAGGCTCCGGAAGCCGAAGCCGGCGGCAATACGCGGTGGTCGCCGTCCAACATGCGTATGGCATCGCCCGAACGCGTCGAAACGACCTTCGTTCAGGACATGCTCGACGCCACCCAATCTCGCGGCGACGAACGCTATTTCTCGCGGCTGGCGGACGAAGCGCCGGCCACCATCAAATGGCTCGCCTCATTGGGCATCCAATTTGTTCAGCCGCCCTATTACCTGGCGAAAGGTCCGCCCCGCATTCAACCAGTCGGCGGCGGCGAAGTCCTCATCAAGGAGCTGGCGCGCGCCGCCAAGCAAGCCGGCGTTGTCCTTCTTTATGAATGCGAGGCAAAGGAAATAACCCGCGAAAGCGGCCGCATCAGCAGCCTGCTGGTCGAGCAGGACGGCATGCGCCGGACATTGCCGGCGGAAGCCATCGTGCTGGCCTGCGGCGGCTTCCAGGGCAATGCCGAGATGATGCGCACGCATTTCGGCGCGGGCGGCGACACGATGCGGCTGATCTCGCCGGGGACGCGGTTCAGCACCGGCGGCGGCATTCGCATGGCAACGCAACTCAGCGCCGACCTGGCGGGCGACTGGAACGGCATGCACGCGGAGCCAGTCGATGCGCGCAGCAGAAATTCAGCTCCGGTCGTGCTGGTCTACCCTTACGGCATCGTGATCGACAAAACCGGCCGCCGCTTCTTCGACGAGGGCGGCGGGCTGATGCACGAGACCTGGGAATGGCTGGCGCGCAACATCCATTTCAGGACGCCGGGCTCGATCGCCTATACGGTCCTCGACAGCAGATTGCTCGACATCGCCGGCTACCAGCGCGCCATTCGTTCCGAGGTGGCGCCGGTGCGCGCCGACAGCTTGCCCGAACTGGCACAGCTGATTGGAGTGGATGCCAATAATCTTGCCGCTACCGTCGCTGCTTACAACGCCGCCTGCGTCGGCGATCCGACCCTATTCGATGCAACGCGCAAAGACGGACTCGCCGCCGCGCGCACGCTGCAGCCGCCGAAGTCGAACTGGGCACGCGCGATTCAAGTGCCGCCATTTCTCGCCTACCCGTTGGTCGGTGCCGTGGCCTACACGTTTGGCGGCCTTGCGACGGACGAGCGCGCTCGCGTGCTGCGCGGTGGCGCGCCGATACCAGGCTTGTTCGCCGCCGGCGAGATAACCGGACACTTCTATGCGACGGCGCCGAATGCCGTCTCAGTGCTGCGCGCATTCGTGTTCGGCAGAATTGCCGGACACGAGGCTGCCGCCGGCTTGGCGGCGAGACAGAGCCAAGCTGCGGCAAAATGAATGCCGGCGCGCACGGCGGAGTTTTCAAGGATTTCCGGAGCGTTTTGCTGTATGAAGATATCCAACAAAACAAAATAAGCTTTGGGGGAGGAAACGAAGATGCGCCGATTGTTGTCGATTGCGTTTGCCGGTGCGCTGCTCGTCCTACCGGCTCTCTCCAGCGTGCAGGCGGAATATCCGGACCGTCCGATCCGGCTCATCGTCGGCTTCGGACCGGGCGGCGCCACCGATACCTTCGCACGCATCTTCTCGGGGCCGCTTGCCAAGGCGCTGAACCAGACGGTGCTTGTCGAGAACGTGCCGGGCGCAAGCGGCTACATCGGCTGGCGAACCGTCGCCTCGTCGAGCCCGGACGGCTACACGCTGATGATGGCGGAGAACGCGCTGGTGATCCGCCCGGGCTTCAAGGACATCAAACCGCAATTCGACCCGGCCACCGAGTTCACGCCGATCGCGTTCGCGGCGACCTCGCCGCTCGCGATCTGTGTCGCCAATGCAGTGCCGGCCAACAACATGAAGGAGTTGATCGCGCTGTCGCATTCGGCGGCCAAAAAACTGACCTTTGCCTCGGCCGGCGTCACTTCGGTGTCGCAGCTTGTTTGGGACGTGGTGCGTGACGGCGCCAATATCGACGCAATCGACGTGCCCTATCGTGGCGGCGGGCCGGCCATGGCCGATCTGATCGCCGGGCATGTCGATCTCACCGTGCCGTCCAGCCAGGTGGCGAAGCCTCTGGTGGACACCGCACGGATCAAGTGCCTCGCGGTCACCGGCAAGACGCGCTCGCCGGCGCTGCCACAGGTGCCGACCCTGGCTGAAGTCGGCATCAAGCATGCAGACGTCGATTTGCGGTTCTGGTTCGCGGTGTTCGGACCGAAAGGCATGCCGGCCGAGGTGACCGCGAAACTGCAAAAGGCAATTCAAGCCGCTTTGCAAACATCCGAGCTCAAAGACCGGCTGAAGTCGCTCGACATCACGCCCGAATACGCGCCGGGTCCGAAACTCCACGCGCTCGTCGTCAGCGATGTCAAAAATTGGGGAGCCTTCATCGAGTCCAAGGGACTGAAGGGGCAATAGCCCCAATCATGACATGTCATTCGCGCCGGCCGTCGGGCCGGCGTAATTTTGTCTGATCCGAGGAGGCAGGTTTGAACGATCGTAGCCGGCGCGCACAGAAATGGGTGAACGAGGAATTCTACAAAGTCCTCGACGTGTTCGGTTTCCGCTCCGTGATGTTCGTCGAATGGGGCTTCCGCCCTGCCGACGTGCGGCGTACCACCGAACGCATCAAGCACCCGATGGCGGTCGTCAAGCAATGGGTGCGCACGGCCGAACAGGAACAGAAACTCGCCGAGGAGGCGGAGGCTTCGGGCCACCGCGAAAGCGCCGCCGAGTTCTACTATCGCGCGGCGCTCTATTACGGGCCGCCCTGCGGCGTCATTCACGCCAACACGCCGAAGAAGCTCGAACTCTACAAGCGCATGATCCATTGCTACACGCGCTTCACCGAATTGTTCGACGAGGCTCCGGTGCGCCGCGTCGAGATCCCGTTCGAGAACGGCAAGACCATCCCCGGGATCCTGCAGACCGTGCTCGGCGCCAAAGGCAAGACGCCGGTCGTGCTGGTCATCCCCGGCATGGACACCATCAAGGAATACATGCCGAGTCCTTACCACAACCACTTCCGCCGCCGCGGCATGGCGACGCTCACCATCGACGGTCCCGGCCAGGGCGAGAGCAACACGCGCGAGACCTGGGTCACGCTCGACAATTTCGAACGCGCCGGCAAGGCCGCGATCGATTTCATCGAAACGATCCCCGAACTCGATGCGAGCAAAGTCGGCATCTACGGCTGGAGCATGGGCAGTTACTGGGGCCCGCGCGTCGCCGCATTCGACCCGCGGGTTAAGGCGCTGGTCGGCGCCATGGGTGTCTTTTTACAGAAGGACACGATCTTCAAGCACTCCAAGCCCGCCTATCGCGCCAACTACATGTATATGTCGAACATCTACGACGAGGATGCGTTCGATGCCATGGCAAAGCAGATGACGCTCGAGCCGGTCGCTGGCAAGATCAAATGTCCGACGCTGCTGGCGATGGGCGAGTATGACGAATTATGCCCGCTCGCCGACGGCGAACGCATGTTCGACATGCTGACGTGTCCGAAGGAATTGTGGGTCTACGAAGACGAGAGCCACACCTTCGGCAGCCGGCTGCCGGACTTCTATCTGCACGTCGCCGACTGGATGCGCGACGCACTCGCCGGCAAATTCCCCGCGGGCTACAAGAAACGCATAGACCACGCGGCGCGCTAGAACGAGACAGACCTACATATTGTCCTGCAGCCAGTCGGCGGCGAAATCGATGCCGACTTGGCGGTTGTCGACATGGGCGTGCTCGGCGCCGCCTTCTTCCGCCGTGAAAATCTTGATCGTCTTGTTGGTCGAGCCGACCGCGTCATAGAGCTTCTGCGCGTTCTCGACCGGCACTACGCGGTCGTTGCCGGCATGGGTGACGAGGAAGGGGCAAGTGATGTTCTTGGCCACGTCCTTGAGCGAGAACTTCCTGGCGATCTCGATGCCTTCGTCTTCGTCCTTGGCGCCGGCGACCCAGCGCCATTGAAAATTCGACTGCGCCACCGAGCCGGGTGCGTTGCGGTTGGCGTCCTTGATCTTCTGCTGCCAGGCGGCAAGATCCCAATGCAGCGCCGACAGCGCGATGCAGGCGGCGTAGCGTTTCTCGAAGGCGGCGATGCGCGACGAGTAATAACCACCGAAGCTGTAGCCCATGATGGCGACGCGCTTGCCGTCGACCTCCGGCCGCGTAAGCAGATAGTCGAGCGCTGCCGTGCCCGGCATTTCGTAGTCGAAGCGGCTCGGCATGTCGCGCATGCGCCGCATCTCGCCCATGCCGGGACCGTCGAGGCACAGCGTGTTGTAGCCGCGCCTTGCGAATTCGAGGCCGCAGAAGAAGACGCTCATCTCCTTGGCGTTGTCCATGCCGTTGACCACGACCACGGTCGGCTTCGGACCGTCGCCGGGCGCCTTCATGAAGAGCGCCGGCAGCGTCGTGCCTTCGTAAGGCACCTCGATGAACTCGACATTCGGCTGGCGCAGCCGAATGCCCTGATGCCAGACTTTATAAGCGTGCGCGCACTGCGCCTTCTTCTCCGGCCCCGGCACGATGAAACGCTCGGCGTTGTAGTGATAGATGCCGGCGCGCAGGTAATAGTCGCCGGCGGTGATCTTGTGGCCCTTGGCGAGCGCCTCGTCACCGCGCTTCTCGATCTGGTCGCCCAGCGCGCGCCATTCCTCGAACCAGGCCTTGCCGCGATCCGCCTCGCTCCAGCGCGGGCGCAATTTCTCGCAAGCGCGGTCGATCTCCTCAAGCGAGACCACGCCATACGGCGCCATGCCCTTGAGAATCAGGACCGCGTTCGACCAGAGAAAATTATCGCCGAAATGATTGATCCAGGGACCACAACTCATCGATTACTCCTTTGCGCGGGGCGGACTTGACGGTTTTGACCGCCGGGAATGTTTTATTGCGGCTTGATGCCCGCGTCCTTGATGACCTTGGTCCAGAGCGCCAACTCGGATTTGATCAGCTTGCCGAATTCCCCCGGCTCGCTGCCGACCGGCAACATGCCCTGCTTCTTAAACTCTGTGACGAGTTCGGGCATCGCCACTGCTTTGGCGACTGCGTCGCGAAGCTTCTTGGCGACGGCCGGCGGCGTACCCGGCGCCGCGAGCAGGCCGAAATAGTTGTTCACCACGAAATCCTTATAGCCCGACTCGGCCATGGTCGGCACATCCGGCAACGCCTCCGAGCGTTTGGCGCTGGTCACCGCCAGGCCAACGACATTGCCGCCTTTTACTTGCCCGACTTCGACCGGCATGGCGTCGAACATCGCGTCGATATGGCTGCCGAGCAGATCGGTGAGCGAAGCCGCGGCGCCCTTGTAGGGCACGTTGACGATGGAGATGCCCGAGCGCAGCCGCAGCAGTTCGGCCGCCAGATACAGCGAGCTACCGGCGCCGCCGCCCGAGCCGAAGGTCAGCTTGCCCGGGTTCGCCTTGCCGTAGGCGACCAGGTCGTTGACGTTCTTGAACGGCAGCGTCTTGCGCGAGACCAGGATGAACGGCCCATTCGATACTTCGGTGATCGGCGTCATCTTGGCGAGATCGAACGGATAGTCCTCGTGGAACGGCTGGGTGACGACGACGCTCGCCGAAATCATGAACAAGGTGTGGCCGTCCGGCGGCGAGTTGGTCAATTCGCGCAACGCCGGCTCGAAGGCCGCGCCCGGCTTGTTCTCGACATAGACGTTGGTGTGCAAGCTGTCGGTCAGCTTCTGCGCGATCAGCCGCGCGGTGACATCGGTCGCACCGCCGGCGACCAGACCGACGATGATGCGAATCGGCTTGTTGGAAAAATCCTGCGCTTGCGCCAGCCGAACATGCGCCAACACAAGCGCGACACAGGCGAGCACAACGGCAGCTTTTACAGCTTGCAATACATTTTTCATTCGCGCGTCCTCCGGCGGGAATTCTAGCTTTGTTTTCTGTTTACAGGCAACGAAACACTCAAGCGCACCCCGGCCCGCGTGTGCACAGGTTGCACGGATGCCGTCCGCAACTATGCGGCCGCCGAGCTTCGGTGTGCTTGCGGTGGCCCTCGTGTCATGGTTCACACGTTCTGCATTGGCTAGCGGCGGACGACAAGCATACCGATCGCCGGAACGAGCAGAGGGATTTGTTAGAATGACGGAAATACCCGAGCTGTGTCAGGGCCCGAACCCTTATCCGCGAAAGCCGGGTTTCAAAATGCCGCCCGGCGCGACCGATACACACTTTCATCTGTTCGGACCGCAAGACCGCTATCCGCTCGTGAGCTTGCGCGAGTACACGCCGCAACTCATCACGCCAGCGATGGCGCGGCAGCTGTTCGACACCCTGGGCATTCAGCGTGCGGTTGTGATCCAGCCCAGCGTCTACGGTGAGGACAATCGTGCGCAGCTCGAGGGTGCGCGTGACATCGGCATCCCGACGCGCGCGGTGATCGTCGCTCGACACGACACGTCTGATGAGGACCTCGCGACCATGCATCAGCAGGGCGCGCGCGGGCTGCGCTATGTGTTGGCGCATCCGGGCGGGCTGCCGCTGGCGGATCTCGAGCGCTGGGGTGCGCGGGCAAAGGAACTCGGATGGCACATCCAGTTGCTCGCCAAGGGCCCGCAGTTCCTGGAGATCGCGCCGCGCCTCGAGAAGCTCGCGTGTCCGGCCGTGATCGATCACATCGGCATGTTCAAGCCGGGCGACGGTCTCGATCAGCCGGTGTTCCAGGCGGTGCTGCGCCTGGTGCGGCAGGGCCACTGGGTCAAATTGTCCGGCGCCTACCGCCTGTCCGAACAGCGGCCGCCCTATCCCGAACTCAAGCCTTATGTGACGCAACTCGTGGCAGCGCGGCCCGACCGCATCGTCTGGGCGAGCGATTGGCCGCACGTCTTCATCAAGAAGCCGATGCCGAACACGACCGATCTTCTCGATCTGCTGGCCGACTGGGTGCCGGACGAAGACGTGCGCCGGCGCATTCTGGTGGACAATCCCGCGCGGCTGTACGGCTTCTAGGATCCGACCGGCAAAACCATGATCGCGTCGAACCGCGCGCGATAGGCCGGCCATGCTTCCGGGTTGACCAAGCGCGGCGGCCGGGCGCCCTTGAGAAGGCCGACAATCTTTTCCGCCGCAAGGGCGGCCATGTTGCCGCGCGCTTCGATTGTGACGCCAGCGGTGTGGAATGTAGCGATCACGTTCGTCAGCGTAAGCAGCGGATGCTCAAGCGGCGGCGGTTCCTTCTCCCATACGTTGAGGCCGGCGTCGCGCAGTTGGCCGGATTGCAGCGCCGCGAACAGCGCCGCCTCGTCATGGATCCCGCCGCACGCCGTGGTCACGAACACCGCGCCTTTTTTCATCCGGGCGAAAGCTTGCGCATCGACCATACCCAGCGTCTCGCTTGTCCGCAGACAATGGACCGGCACGAAATCCGATTGCTCGAGCAGTTCGTTCATTGTCACCGACTGCGCGCCGCGCCGGGCGATTTCTTCCACGGAGAGATAAGGATCGTAGGCGAGAACCGTCATGCCGAAGGCGTTCGCCAGGTGCGCGACGCGCGTGCCAACGTGGCCGATGCCGACAAGTCCGAGGACCTTGCCGGAAATATCCCGCCCCATCAGCCCTTCGCGCGCAAAGCCGCGCTCGCGCCGCAAGCGATGGTCGGACCGCCGATCCGCTTGGAAACCCCGAGCATCATGCCGATGGCGTGCTCGGCGACGGCCTGCGCATTGCCGCCGGACTGATTGACGACGATCACGCCGGCCTCGGTGCAGGCGGCGACATCGACGGTGTCGTAACCTGCCCCGCTGGTCGAGACACACAACAGCTTGGGGTACCTTTCCAGCAATTCGGCCGTCGCGAACTATCGACGCGGCAACTCGTCCTTCGCCGACGAAATGTGATAGACGTGCGCCGCGGCAAGATCGGACCATGCGCCGTGCTCTGTCCCATCGAGGGTGCAGATACGAAGCTCGATGTCGGCTTCGCGCGCAAGCCGTTCGCCCAAGGCCGAATCGCACCAGAGGTTAAATCGCACGACGATCTTCGGATTTGCAGACATCGGTCTCTCATGATTGCCGGTGGGGCATTGTGCCGTCCCATCCAAACCAAAATCGGACGGAGCCTGTTACATGGATTGAATCGAGAAGTCACTTATTTTGACGGCCGCTAGGCGCCTGACCCTGAAATCATTCCCCAGCGCCGCACCGTCACTGACTCGATCGCCTGAAACACAAAGCTTTCGAAGAACACGCCGATGGCGCCGATGACGACCAGCGTCGAGAGCATGACCCCGGCCTCGAGAAATTCCTTGGCGTTGAAGATGATCTCGCCGAGCCCAAGTTGCGGGCTAGCCAGCAATTCGCCGCCGATCACGCCAATCCAGGCGCGCCCGAACGACAGCCGCAACCCGTTGATGACATAGGGCAACGAGCCCGGCCAAATCACCTTGCGGAACAGCGTCGCTTCGTCGGCGCCCATCACCGTCGCCGCGCGCAGCCAGAGCGGGTTGACCGCCCGCACGCCCGTCCACACGTTGTAGACTAAGGGAAAGAACGCGGCATAGATCACCACCATGATGGTGGCGACGTTGCCGATGCCGAACCACAGCACGAACAGCGGCACCCAGGCGAGCGAGGGGATTGGCAACAGCACGCTCAGCACCGGCTGAAAGATCCGCTCGGCCACCCAATAGCGCGCTATGAGGACGCCGAGCGGCACCGCGACGGCGAACGAAATCCCCAGGCCGATAAAGACCCGCAGCAACGTGACAAACGCGTTCTCAATCAGGCTGCCGTCGGCGAGCATCCGCCACGCGGTCCGCGCCACCGATTCGATCGGCGGCGTCATCGCGGTGGAATACATGCCGCTGCGCGCAAAACCTTCCCAGACGACGAGTAGCACGACGACGCCGGCCAGTCCGCGCGCGAAGGCGATGGCGGAAAAGCTTTTCATGCGGTCACCATGCCCCAGCGCACCACGGTCAGACGCTCGATGCGGGTGAACAACTGACGTTCGAGCAAGATGCCGATCATGCCGATAGTGGCGATGCTGGCCAGCATGACGTCGGTATTGAGAAAGGTCTGCGCGCCGAAAATCAGCCAGCCGAGACCGCGCTGCACCGACATCAGCATTTCCACGGCGATCAGCAGGCGCCAGGCTTGCGCCAAGCCGAGCCGCAGGCCAACCAGGATATAAGGCAATGCGCCTGGCACTACGACGCGCCGGAACATCTCGCGGTCTTGCGCGCCCATCACTTGCGCCGAACGCAGCCAAATTGGTTTGACCGCTTTGACTCCCTTCCAGGTGTTGATGATGACGGTGAAGCAGGAGGAAATGCCGATCAATAGGATGGTCGGGAAGTCACCCAGTCCGAACCACAGAACGAACAGCGGCGCATAAGCGAGTCCGGGGATCGGATAGAAGAACGTGACGATCGGCAGCAGCGTGTCCTCGATCCACTGCCGCCGCCCCATGGCGATGCCCACGGCAACGCCAATCACGGCGGCGAAAAGAAAGCCGGCAACCAGGCGATAGAGTGTCGCCACGGTCGCTGCCAACAGGATGCCGTTGCCGGCAAGGCGAAAGAAGGTATCGACAATGACGCCGAGACCGGGCACCAGCTTCGGCGGAAACCCGCCATAGACGGCGAGGATTTCCCATGCCGCCGCGATTGCCGCGAAGGTGGCGAGCGGCAAACCGATCGATAGCGCCCGTCTCATCGTGCGCGGTCAGGCTTTGGCGCCGGCGGCCTGCAGCAGGCTGCGGTTAAGCAGCTTGCTCCAGTCCGGAACCGCGGAAAGCTTGTTCTGCTTTACGAGCGTTTGCGACTCCGCCTCCAGATAGCCCTGCAGCGACGGGGTATAGTTCGGATTGACGTCGATCTTGGTCAACATCAGCTTCATGACCCTGTCGTCGACCGTGAAGCCCTTCTTCTTGAAATATTTGAGCACAATTTGCGTGGCTTGCTCGCGATGGTCATTGAATTCCTTCACGCCGGCGAGCCAGCCGCGGAGGAAAGCGACCACGGCATCGCGCTTGCCGTCGGCGACCGATTTGTTGGCGGCGAGCATGACCGGCTGCAAGTCGAACTCGCTGTAGTCGACCAGAACCTTGCCGATGTTCTCAACTTCCGCCAATGACGGGAACGGCTCGACCCCGGCGAAAGCGTCGATCGAGCCCGCGACGAGCGCCGACAGGTGATTCTGGAACGTCACGTTGATGATCTGCACGTCCGATTTGGACAGGCCGAATTTCGGCAGGATCTTATTCTGGAACACGAAGTCGGTCGCGGAACCGAGCTGCGAACCCACTTTACGTCCTTTGAGGTCCTTCACCGATTTGATGCCCGATTTCACACTGGCGACGACCGACTGCGTCCTCGCGCCATAGAGCGCCACCGCGATCGCTTCCAATTGTCCTTTGGCCGCGCCGATAATGAAAGGCGTAGCACCGATCACGCCGATATCGACGCGCCCGGCAATCATGGCATCGCGTGTGGTTTTGCCGCTGTCGAACTTCAGAATATTGACGTTGGCGCCGGCTTTCTTGAATAGATCTTCCGACTCCACGATCATGCCGATCGTGCCCCATGAGGTTTCCTGGAAGCCGAAATTGAGCGGCGCCGTCTCACCTTGCGCGCGGACAGCTTTAGGCAGCGCCGATACGGCCATTGCCGCGCCGGCGATCGCGAGAAAGTCGCGTCGTGGCAGCCTGATCTTGATCATGACATCCTCCCAGTTCGAGCTTTATGCGTTCGTATTACAGCGTTATTCCATTGCCGTTTTCCCACAGCCGGGCCACTTCGGTCTGATCGGCATTGCCGCCGATCTCGGCTTCGGCCTTGATCCAGATTTCACGCACACGATCGGCGAGCGGGGTCATGGCACCGATCGAACGACCGAAGTTGGCGGCGATCGACACATCCTTGGCGATCAGGCCGAGCGCCATGCCGGTCGCGAATTTGTGCGTGAGGACCTGCGGGATCACTTTCTTTTCCAGCGGATGCTGGCGGCCGGTGCACATATGCACCAGGGCGTCGGCCATGATCTTGCTGTCGAGGCCGAATTTTCGACCGATAGCGAGCGCCTCGATCAAATTCACCAGCGCGCACGCGTTGACATAGTTGGCGAGCGCCTTGAGAGCGTGGCCCGAGCCGAGCGCGCCGCAGCGAAAGACCTGGCGGCCGACCGCCGCAAAGACCGGCAGGCAGCGTTCGATATCGGCGTCGGTGCCGCCAACCATTACATCGAGCGTAGCGTCCTTGGCGAAGACGACACCGCCCATGACCGGCGCATCGACGTAACGAATGCCGCGTTTGGCGACTTCGGCGCCGATTTCGATCGTCGCGCACGGATCGGAGGTGCCCATGTCGATCACCGTTGCGCCGGGCGCCATCGCCGAGGCCAGGCCCCCCTCGCCCAATACGACGTCGCGAACGGCCGCATCGTCGGGCAGCATGGTGATGACGGCGTCGGCATCGCGCGCGGCATCCGCAAAACTCGTCGCCGCGCGGCCGCCATGCACGGCAGCGAATACACGCGTGGCTTCCTCCCGGCGGTCGTAAAGCGAGAGCGCAAAGTCCTTCGCCGCCAATTGCGCCGCGATCGGCGTGCCCATATTGCCGAGGCCGACGAAGGCGATGGTGCGGATCGGGGTCATGGGCTGCTCGCTCGCTACGTCTTCACCGCTTCTTGCATGAGATCGGTATTGAGAATCTTGCCCCAGTCCGGCATCGCGGCGATCGCGTTGCGCGCCATCAACTGCTTCGCCTCATCATCAAGATATTCGCGCAGACCGGGCTTGTAGGTCGGCGTCACGTCGAGCTTCGACAGCATCCGCTTGACCACGGCCTCGCTGACGCTGAACCCTTGCGACTTGAAGAAGCCGAACACGATCTCCGCCGATTTCTGCGGCTCGGACTGGAACAGCTTGACGCCGGCGAGCCAGCCGCGCAGCAGCGCGACCACCGCGGCGCGCTTGGTCTCAACCACCGGCCGGTTGGCAGTCAAAATCACCGGCAGGATGTCGAAATCGGAATAGTCGACGAGCGCGACACCGATCCCCTCCACCTCGGCGAGCGAAGGAAACGGCTCGACTCCGGCAAAAGCGTCGACCGAACCCGAGGCCAGGGCGGCAATGTGATTCTGGTGCGGGATGTTGACGACATGCACGTCCGCGCGCGTCAGCCCGAACTTGGGCAGGATCTTGTCCTGGAACACATGATCGGTGGCCGAGCCGAGCTGCGAGGCGACGCGTCGGCCCTTCAGGTCGGCGATCGACTTGATGCCGGTGTTTTTACCGGCAACGATCAAATCCGTCTTGCCGGCATACATCGACATGCCGATCGCCACCATGTCGCCCTTGGCGGCGCCGACCACGAAGGGCGTGCTGCCGAGGACGCCCAAGTCGATGCGCCCGCCGACCATGGCGTCGCGCGTGGTCTTGCCGCCGTCGAACTTGTAAATGGTGACGTTGCCGCCGGCCTTCTTGAACAGATCCTGCGACTCCACCAGCATGCCGATGGTGCCCCAGGACGTCGTCTGGTAGCCGAAATTGAGCGGCGCCGCCACGCCCTGCGCCAACGCCCTGCGCGGCAGCAAGCCGCCCGCTGCCATCGCGCCGGCCCATGCGAGAACGTCTCGCCGCGCCGGATGTCTGCTCCTCATCGTTTCCTCCCTCATCGTATCGCCGCTGCGACCTGGCGCGGGAATGGCCATTCGCTCAGCTCACGGTGAATCCGAGCGCCTTGAATTTCTCTTTCGCCGCCGGCGTGACCAGCAACTGGATCAGCTCTTCGGCCGCCTTTTTGTTCGTGGACCCGGCGTGCACCGCAGCCGAGAAGGTCACCGCACCCTGGATAGCCGGCGGGAACGGGCCGACCAGCACCACGTCCTTGTTGGCAAGGATTTCGCTGATCTGGCCAAGCCCGATTTCGATTTCGCCTTTGGCGACCTCCTTCAGGCCGTCCGGTCCGCGGTCGCGCAGCTGCACCTTGGAAGCGATCTGCTTGTCGAGGCCGATCTCGGCGAACACCTTGGCGATGTGAATGCCGCTCTGCCCGCCTTTGGCCGGGTTAGCATACATGATCGACTTCGCGGCCAGCATGGATTTCTTGAAGGATTCGACATCGTGGATGTCGGGCTTCGCAGTTCCCGCCTTGACCGCGACGCCAACGCCCATGCTGCCCAGATCGCGGATGCTCGCGCCATCGATCTTCCCCTGCGCGGCGAGCTTGGCGAGGCCGGTATTGGTCGCCAGCACCACATCGCCTTGCGCACCGTCGGCGACGCGCTTGGCGACGGCGCCCGCAGTGCCAAACTCGAATTTCACCGTGTTGCCGGTTTTGTGCTCGTAGGATTTGACCAGCTCGCGCACCACCGATTGCACCGCGCCAGGGCAAAACACCACGACATCGGCGGCCATCGCCGGCGTCGCAACCAGGCCCGCAAGGCTTGCAGCAAGAAGCATCTTACGCACGTCGGCCTCCCGTCAGTGTGATCGCAATTGACCCATGATTTCGCGCTGCGTCGCCACGAAGCTCTCGCTCAAAGGATCGCGCGGCCGCGGCAAGTCGAGCGTCAACTCGGCCTTGATCGTGCCCGGATGCGCGTTGAGGACGATCACCTTGTCGCCGAGAAAGACCGCCTCCGACACGTTGTGGGTAATGTAGACGATCGTCTTCTTCGTCTTCTGCCACACGTCCGTTAGCAACAGCTGCATGTCGTCGCGCGTCATGGCATCGAGCGCGGCGAACGGCTCGTCCATCAGCAGGACCTGCGGATTGTAGGCAAGCGAGCGGGCGATCGCGACGCGCTGCTGCATGCCGCCGGACAATTGGTGCGGGAATACGTCGGCGAATTTCTCGAGACCGACCAGGCGCAGGAACTCGAGCGCGGTCTTCTCGCGCGTCGCCTTGTCCACCTTGCGCATCTCCAGGCCGAACTCGACATTGTGGCGCGCGGTGCGCCAAGGGAACAGCTGGGCAAAATCCTGGAACACGACGCCGCGGTTCTGCCGGTTGCTGTCGAGCGGCGCGTCGCCGATGCGGATTTCGCCGCTGGTCGGATGCAGCAGCCCGGCGAGAATGTTCAGGATCGTCGTCTTGCCGCAGCCGCTCGGGCCCAGCAGGCAGAGGAATTCGGCATTGCGGACGGAAAAATTGATGTCTTTGATCGCCAAGACGCGGCCGCTGTCGACCGTGTATTCGAAGCTGACGTTTTTGACTTCGATTTGATCCGCCACCGCACTCACCCGTCCTATCGTCCGCCGGCGGCACCGCGCCGCTTTGCAACGTCGTCGCTTGCGAATTCCGCCTGCGCTGCAGCGATGATTTCATTCAGGGGCACGACGCGGCTGCCCTCTTTCGCCGATTTGAGCGACGCGTAGACCGCCGCGACCGCCTGGCAGCCGTTTGCCGCCGACAATTCGCAGGCCGCGCCGCTGGCGATGCTGCCGGCGAACATGTCCAACTCGTCGCGATACATGTTGCCGGCCGCCACGCCGAGCGCCTGCCGGTCGCCCGGGCCCTTGCCCCTCGCCTGCAGATAAAGCGTGGCGTTCTCGTGCAGCCGCTCGGCCGCGGCCCAATGCGTCTGGTCGATGTCATAGACCATCGACGCGTCGGCGCCGGTCGCGCGCACATTGAAGGTGCCGGGGCTGGTCCAGCTCGACACCACCGAGCCGAGCTTGCCGTCGGCGAAATGCACGGCCACGATCCACTGGTCCTCGACCTCCGCGCCGACCGGCGAATGACGGCCGGCGCTGGCGCTGACCGCTGCGATATCGCCGCCGAGATAGCGCAAGGTGTCGAACTGATGGATGGCGATCTGGCTCAGCGAACCGCCGGGCGAACTCTTCGAGTACCAGCGCCAGTCCTGCGGCGTCAGCCGCAGGCCGCGGTCATTGGAGAAATTGGCCTCGATCTGGCTGAGCTTGCCGAGCTTGCCGGCATCGATGGCGCCGCGGATGGCGCGGACCCCGCTGAGCAGGCGCGCGCAATGGCCGATGACGATGCGCACGCCATGCGCGGCTTCGAGCGCGGCAATGGCGAGCGCGTCGCTCATGGTGTTGGCGATCGGCTTCTCGATATAGATGTGCTTGCCGGCGGCCGCCGCGCGGCGGGCGAATTCGAAGTGCAATTCGTTCGGCAGCGCCAGCACGACCGCGGCGATCGCTCTTGTCGGCGAGCACGGCTTCGAAATCGCGCGCCGGCAGGCCGCTGTCGCGCGAAAACGCCGAAAGCCGCTCCGGATTGCGGCCGACGCACCAGACGAATTCGATCTTGTCGGAGCCGCTCGCGGCCTTGGCCAGAACCTTCCCCCAGGCGCCAACGCCGATCAACGCGGTCTGCAGGCGCGCCATCATTCGCCCCCCGTGCCGGTGACACTGGTGCCGCCGCAGACGAAGAGGGATTGCCCGGTGATGAAGCCGCTGTCGCGCGCGAGCAAAAACATCACCGCATGCGCGACGTCCTGCGGCGTGCCCAGGCGTTTCACCAATACCTTGTCGATCACAGTCTGCCGCTTGACCGAACCGTGCGGATGGCCGCGGTTGAAATGCGCCGTCTCCACCGGTCCGGGCATGACCGCATTGACTGTGATGCCGTCGCCGCCAGTCTCGATCGCGACCACGCGGGTCATGCCCTCGAGGCCGGCCTTGGCGCTGGCGTAGACGACGCGCTCGGACTTCCCCAGGATCGCGCGCGAGGAAATATTGACGATGCGGCCGAACTTGGCGCGCCGCATGCCGGGCACGAAGCTCTGGATCAGCACCATCGCCGCGCCGAGCGTGATGGTGGTGACGTACTGGAATTCCTCGACCGTCGCCTTCTCCAGCGGATTGGGCGCGTTCTCGCCGGCATTGTTCACCAGGTAGCGCACCGGGAATTCGGCGGCGACTTCGCTGGCGACTTTGCGCGTCGCCGCGAGATCGGTGAGGTCGATTGGGCGGAAATGCAGGTCGCGATGCTGCAGCTTCGGCGCAGAGCGCTGCAGCGCCACCACCGGCACGCCGCGATCGAGCAAGCCCGCAGCAATGGCTTCGCCGATGCCGGAACTGGCACCCGTCACCACCGCTGCTTCCGCTACCGCCATGCGATGCGCGCTCGCCTTCGTGGTTTAGAGATAGTCGATGATCTTCCAGCTTCCCGGCTGGGCATTGACGACGTTCTTGGACGGCCTGCCCGGGCGCCGGTCGGCGTAGACTTGGCCTTCCTTCATCACCAGCTGGATGTTCTTCTTCTCCTGCAGGCAGGTGATATCGGCTAAGGGATCGCCGTCGACCGCCACGATGTCGGCGAGCTTGCCGGCCTCCAGGCTGCCGAGATCCTTGTCGAGCTTGATCGCCTTGGCCGCGTTGATGGTCGCGGTCTGCAGCGCGTGCATCGGCTGCATGCCGAGCTTCACATAGATGGCGAGTTCCGAGGCATTCGTTCCCATTTCCGGATCGAAGCCCATGTCGGTGCCCATCGCGATATTGATTCCGGCCTTGAGCATCTGCTGGAACGTGTCGAAGCAGTTCTGCTGCAGTTTTTTCATCTTGTCGGTGACGAATTTCGACGTCCCGATCTGCTTGCGGATTTCGATCGCGTGATCGGTGCGGTGCGCGAGAGTCGGCGTCACCCACGCGCCCTTTTCCTTGATCATGCCAATGGTCTCGTCGTCGGAGAACACCATGTGCTCGATGGTGTCGACGCCGGCCTTCAGCGCCATGCGCTGGCCCTGCGGCGTGAAGCAATGCACCGCGCAGATCTTGTGGAAGGCGTGCGCCTCGTCGACGACCGCGTCGAGTTCTTCCTGCGTCATGTTGCGGATGTCCGGCTCTTCCTTGTCGGTGCCGCCGCCGCCGGTGACGCAGGTTTTGATCACATCGCAGCCGGCGAGCAGGTTGGTGCGCGCGAGCTTGCGCAACTCCCAAGGCCCGTCGGCGGTCTGGAAGCCGAGCCGCACCGCCGCGCGCGGCTGGATCAGCGCCAGATGCGAGCCGGTGATGGTGGTGAAGCCGGCGACCAGCATGCGCGGGCCTTCCACGATACCGGCGTCGAAGGCGTCGCGGATGGCGCAGGCTTCTGCGACCAGCAGACCATGCTGCGAATTGAGGCCGAGATCGCGCAGCGTGGTGAAGCCCATGTCGAAACAGAGCTGGGCGTGGAACATGCCGTACATCTGCTGCAGCTCGGGCGTGATCTCCCACTGCGCGACGCGATGATTGTGGAAGGTCAGGCAGTTGAACATCATCGTGTGCAGATGAATATCCATCAGCCCCGGCAGCAGCGTGGCCTTGCCGCAGTCGATGACGTCGGCGCCCTGCGGAATTTTGATGCTGTCCTTGGTGCCGATCTTGTCGATCCGCTTGCCCTTGAGCACGATCACCGGGTCCTTGCTGGGCGCGGCGCCGGTGCAATCGATCATGCTGGCGGCGGTCACATATTTAAGCGCCGCCGTTTCGGATGCGGTTTCCACAGATGCAGTCATCGGAGCTCCAACTTGCTCGTTTCGGGAATGGCTTGGATCGGAAGCGGCTTTTCCGGCGACGTGCGGAACAACTCGATGGTCGCGCGAAACCGCTGGTACGTTTCCGGATTGATGATCATGTTGCGCGGCGCCCGGCCGGCGTCGAATTTGAAGGTCGCGAAAGTGCGGCGGATATCGTCCGCATCGATGCCGCGGGTAATGAACACCAGACGCGAGCGGCGGTCGTCGCCGTCCGGCCAGGCGTCGAGGGCCACCGGTTCGCTGACGATGGTCTGCACGGCCTGGACCGCATAAGGCCGGCCTTCCACATTGACGATGCCTTTGACGCGCAGCAGGCCGGCGCCGCGGAAGCCGGCCAGCAGATTCATCCAGAGCACGAAGCCCGGCAGCGTGATTTCTTCGTCGTAACTGAGCGCGAACGTGGACATCGCCGGATCGGCCGACGCCGGCGCCGTCGTCGCGGCATAGGATTGATCGTTGAGCCAGCCGCGGGCGGCGGCGCTGCGTGCCGAAACGTCGAAGCCGGCCTGGTCGAGGATCTGTTCGCGGATCGACGTTGCCATGCGCGATCCGCAATTGCCGCGCGCCGGGATTGATGGCGGCGAGTTCCGCGGCCAACGTCTCCAGCGCGGCGCTGTCGGCAATGTCGGTTTTGCTGATGACGATCGTATCGGCGACCGCCGCCTGCTTGATCGACTCCGGATGCCGGGCGAGCTGATCGGCGCCGTGAACGCCGTCGGCGAGCGCAATGACCGTGCGCAATTCATAGACCGCGCTGACGTGATGATCCGTCAGCAGGAGCTGGATCACCGGCACCGGGTCGGCGAGACCGGACATTTCGATCAGCACAAAATCGAAATCGAGATCGGGCGCATGATCGCGCCGGCGGTAAAGATCGAGCAGACTGGTGGCGATCTCCTCGTGCACATGGCCGCACAGGCAGCCGCTGTCGACGATGCGCATCAGTTTGCGCGGCGCCGTCACCAGCACGTGGTCAATGCTGACTTCGCCGTATTCGTTGACGACGACGGCGGCGCGGGCGAAAGCGCGCGTCTTGAGCAGGCGGTTGACCAGCGTGGTCTTGCCGCTGCCGAGAAACCCGGTGACCAGCAGCACCGGCACGCGCGGCGCATGCGTCGCAAATGCGGACAAGAGCGTCTCCCTGCAAGCTCGCATCTTTTTGTCGGCCGGCGAGCGTTTCGAGGGAGCGTAGGAACGCCGCTCGAATAGAGCAAGTATATTTTAGTTATCTAACGAATAGATGTTGTCTATGGAGCGCGCCTAACAGATTTCGCCGCGCGCCGGTTGGTGCCGCCCGGCTTTGCCGGCTTGCGCGCGATGCCAACCGTTTCGCTGTAGGCATCTTGAATCATTTCCGCCATGCGCAACGCGGCCGCCGTGCGATGGCCGTTGCGCCGCCAGAGAATGCCGACGCTTCGTTTCGGCGCCGGCTCGGTCAGGCGCACAATATGCAAGCCGCTGGCGTCGACGATCGCGCCGGCCGACAGCACGCTGGCCAGCCGCGAGTTGCGAATGGTGGCCATGATCGGCTCGATCGCATTCATCTCAAGCACGACATGCGGCTGCAATCCGGTCTCGGCGAAAAACCGGTCGACGAATTGGCGCGCGCCGAATTCCGGCGTGAGCAAGACCAGCGGCAGCGTCGCCAGTTCGCGCATCGGCATCGATTTGCGTCCGGCATGCGAATGCTTGGAGCCGACCACCAGCACCAGTTCCTCGTCGAACAGACGCTCGGCGACGATCTGGTCGTTGTCGTCGGAAATATAGGCGATGGCGAAATCGAGTTCGGCGTCGATGAGATCGCGCTCCATGTCGACGCGCGGCACCAGCCGCGCGGTGACGTGCACGCCGGGATAGCGCAGCGCAAATTCTGAAAGAATCGGCGGCAGCATGGAATGCGAGAACGAATGAAACACCGCCATCCGTAACGTGCCGCGCATCAAGCCTTCCAGTTCGGAAATCGCGAGGTTGCTCGATTCGATTTCCTTGAGGATGCGTTCGCAATAGGGCTTGAACAGGCGGCCGGCGGCGGTGAGTTCGATCTCTTTCGTGCTGCGCTCGAACAACGTGGTGCCGACCATGGCTTCGAGCTGCTTGATCTGGTGCGACAGCGTCGGCTGGGTGACGTGCAGGCGCGCGGCCGCGCGCGTGAAGCTGTGTTCCACAGACAACGGCAAGAAAGTAACGAAGATGACGTAATTCCATCGGGCGATGTCCCTGCCTATGCGCAGGATAACCGTTGACGACGCCACCGCCACCCGCCACCCGACCGCCGAACGCGTATCAGCGTTTGGCAAGCACCATGGCGCAGGTTGTGACAATGTCGTCGACGCTGGCGCCGCGCGACAGATCGCTGATCGGCCTGGCAAAGCCTTGCAGGAAGGGCCCGATCGCCTGCGCTCCGCCCAGCCATTGCGTCAGCTTGTAGGCGATATTGCCGGAATCGAGATCCGGGAAAATCAGAACATTGGCGGCGCCGGCGACCGTACTGGGGTCTTTCACTTTTTTCTGCGCCACCGCCGGCACCAGTGCGGCATCGGCCTGGAATTCACCGTCGATGGCGAGTTGCGGCTCGCGCTGGCGCACCAGGCCGAGCGCCTGCCGCACCTTGTCGACGCGCGCGTGCTGCGCGCTGCCCTTGGTCGAAAACGACAGCATGGCGACGCGCGGCGTCTCGCCCAGCAGCGCTTGTGCGCTACGCGCCGAGGCAATGGCGATATCGGCAAGCTCTTCGGCTGTGGGTTCGGCATTCACCGCACAATCGGCAAAGATGAACGGCCGCGGTCCGCTTTTGAGAAAATCCGGCACGACGATGAGAAAGTAGCTCGACGGCAGCGAGATGCCTGGGGCGAGCCCGATCGTCATCAGCCCGGCCTCGATCACGCGCCGGGTCGGATTGGCAGCGCCGGCCACCATGGCGTCGGCGTCGCCCTGCCGGACCATCATGCCGCCGAAATACATGGGCTTCGCCACCAGACGTGTCGCAATCTCCGGCGTCATGCTGTCGCGCACCGCCGCCAAGGCTTTGCCGTAGGCTTGCAGCCGCGCATCGCTGCGCGGATCGACGATCTCGATCCCATCGAGTGAGACACCGGCTGCCGCTTTGTTGATAGCGTCCGCGGATCCCAGCAAAACCGTCCGTGCGATCTTCTCGCGCTTGAGCCTTGCCGCGGCCGCTACGATGCGCGCGTCGTCGCCTTCCGGCAAAACGATTTTGCGATCGCCCTGGCGTGCGATATCAAACAGGCGATCGAGCAAATTCATGCATCTCACCGCGTGAGAATACGTCAAACCGAGTGAGCCGGAGGCATCAATGACCGAAACCGCAGAAGCGATCAAGATTCATCGCGGCCTCAAGGGTGTCTATTTCGATCGTTCGCCCTGCACATTCATCGACGGCAAGGCCGGCGAGCTGCGCTATCGCGGCTATTCGATTCACGATCTTGCCGAACATTCCAGTTTCGAGGAGACCGCATGGCTCCTGCTGCATGGCGATCTGCCGACCGCGCAGCAGCTCGCGGGTTTCGATGCCGAGCTCAAAGCGGCGCGCCAATTGCCGGCGCCGGTCCTGGACGTCATTCGTTCGATCAAAGCGGCGCATCCCATGGACGTGCTGCGCACGGCGGTATCCGCGCTCGCCGCCTTCGATCCGGACACGGCGGATAATTCGCGCGACGCCACGCTGCGCAAGGGCGTGCGCCTGTCGTCGCAGGTTGCCATGATCGTTGCCGCGCACGCTCGGATCCGCGCCGGTCTCGAGCCGGTGCCGGCCGATGCAACGCTCAGCCACGCCGCCAATCTTTTGTGGATGCTGCGCGGCGAGAAGCCGAGCGCCGACGCCGCGCAATTGATCGATCGCGATCTCATTCTGCACGCCGAACATGGATCGAACGCCTCTTCGTTCACGGCCCGCGTCGTCATCGGCACGGAAGCCAATCTGCATGCCGCGATCACGGCGGCGATCGCCGCCCTGTCCGGGCCGGCGCATGGCGGCGCCGCCGAGGACGTGATGAAGATGGCGGAAGAGATCGGCGATCCCGCCCGCGCCGCCGACTACGTGCGCGATAAGCGCAAGGCCGGCGTGGCGGTGACCGGCTTCGGCCATCGCGTCTATCGCGCCGAGGATCCGCGCGCGCGTCATATGCGCGACGGCGTCGAGCGGCTGTCGAAGGAAATGGGCCAGCCGAAGTGGTTCGAGATTCTGCAGGCGGTCGTGGCGGCGATGGCGCCTTATGCGCGGCACGGCGTCAACGTCAACGTCGATTTCTATTCCGGCGTCGTCTACCACCTGCTCGGCATCAAGCGCGACCTGTTCGTGCCGATCTTCGCCATCGGGCGCGTTCCCGGCTGGGTCGTGCAGGTGCTCGAACAGCTGGACAACAATATTCTGATCCGGCCGCTCACGCTCTACAACGGCCCCGACGCGCGCGCTTACGTGCCACTCACGCAGCGATAGGCTGAGCCGGGCTGAAGCGCCGGCCGTGTGCGAAAACGCCGGCGCCTGTTCATCTCTGAACACGAAATCTCAATCTGCGAGACGCAACGGCTCAGTTTCTCCGTTGCAGGGACGAGGTCGTCTGTTATCGTATTGAGAATGGCAGTCTCACTTTGTGAGACTATAGCGAATGGGATCAAACCCGCCGCGGCCAGCATCCGGCAGCCAAAAAGCCGGAACGGCGTCCTGACCTGCGCGGCCGCGGGCAGACGAAAACCAAGCAAGCGGCCGTCGACAGGGAGGAGTTTGTCCATGCGTTCGACCACGCGAAGCTTCGGATTGCTTTTGGCGGCCGCCGTCGGCGCCGCGCTGTTCGGCGGCCAGGCGAGCGCCGCCGATTATCCGGAACATCCCATCAACTTCATCGTGCCGTGGGGTCCAGGCGGCGGCGCCGATATTCTGGCCCGTACCGCCGGCAAGATCATGTCGGAGGACCTCGGCGTCTCGGCGCCGGTGCTCAACGTGCCGGGCGCGACCGGCATGACCGGCATGACCAAGCTGCTGACCTCGCCGGCGGACGGCTATACGCTCGCGGTGCTGATCGGCGACACCTACGCTCTCTTGGCGGGCGCGCATCCGGCCTTCAAGCCGGACGAGGTCATTCCGCTGGCGATCATGATCCAGCAGCCGTCCGGACTTTGGGTGAACACCAATAGCCCGTGGAAGACGTGGGAGGACTTGGTCAAGACCGCGAAGGAACGCGCGCTCAAGGTCGCCGTCCTTGGCTTCGGCAGCGCCGACGACATCACCGTCAATTATTTGAAGACCAAGGGGCTGAAGCTCGACGCCATTCCCTACGCCAACCCGAGTCTTCGCTACACCTCGATCCTCGGTTCGAACGCCGACGTTCTTTACGAGCAGACCGGCGACGTGCGCAGCTATTTCGACGGCAAGAAGATCCGTCCGCTGATCTTCTTCTACGACAGCCGCCTCAACATTCCTCAGTTCGCCAATGTGCCGGTGGGCAAGGAATTCGGCTACGACGTCACGCTCCCGCAATTCCGCGCCATCGTGGTCAAAGCCGGCACCGATCCGGCGATCGTGAAGCGTTTGTCCGATGAACTGGCCAAAGTGGCGAAGAGCGCGGAATTCAAGACCTATCTCGATCAGCAATACGCCGATCCCAACAGCTACGTGCCGATGGATAAGGCGCGCGGAGTTCATGGACTCTTGGCTGGTGCAGGCCAAGAAATTCCGGGCTGAGACCACGATGGGGGTGAAGTGATCCCAGGCGCTGCAACGATGCCGCTCCGCCGGCTGCAGGCGGCCGCACCCTATGTGGTCGTGCTGGCGGTCGGCATATTCTTGTACGTCCAAGCGGACAACTTCGAGTTCGAACAGGCCTCGGGGCGGATCGGCCCCGGGGCATGGCCGAAGATCATTCTCGTCATGATGTTGGCGACCGCGCTCTGGGGCGTGGTTTCCAGCGCGCTTCGCGCCGGACGCACCGCGCCCAAGGCGGTGAGCGAAGCCGAGCAAGACGAAGCTTTGACTCAATTGCCGGAAATTTATGCCGCAGGCTGGTGTGGATCGCCGTCGCCGCGACGATCGCTTATCTGCTGCTACTGCCGATCCTCGGCTTTTTCATCGCGACCATCGTCTACACCTGCGTGCTCATGTATCTCGGCCACTATCGGCAGCCGTTGCGGGTCGCGTTGCTCAGCCTCGCCATCGCGCTTTGTTTCATGTTCATGTTCATGCGCGTGGTCTACGTCTCGCTCCCACCCGGCGTCGCGCCATTCGATCAATTGTCCTACGCCCTGATGGCGGCGATGGGCGTGCATTGAGGGAAGCGCCGTGGCGTTGATCAATCTCGCACATGGCTTCGTTGAGGTCTTCCAGCCGTTCAACACGCTCATGCTGTTCATCGGGCTGGTCGTCGGCATGGCCGTCTCGATCATGCCGGGGCTCGGCCTGGTGATGGGCGTCGTGCTGGCGCTCCCCTTCACCTATCGGATGGCGATCGAACCGTCGGTCATCCTGCTGACGGCGATTTATTTCTCCGGCACCTATGCCGGCTGCTTCTCGGCGATCCTCTACCGCATTCCCGGCGAGCCGATGGACGTGCCGATGCTATGGGACGGCTACACCATGGCGCGGCGCGGCGCACCCGCCAAGGCGCTCGGCTGGGCCCTGGTCGCCGCGCTGATCGGCGGCCTGGTCTCTTCGGCGGTGATGGTGGCACTCGCCGGGCCGATGGGCGACGTCGCATTGAAATTCGACTCGCCAGACTATTTCGCCGCGGTGTTTTTCGGCCTGACAACGGTGGTCGCGCTGGCCGGAAAATCGGTGGTGAATTCGCTGATCAGCCTGTGCGTCGGCCTGCTGGTGGCGACGGTCGGCATCGACAGCATCTACGGCACCGAACGGTTCACCTTCGGCGTGCCGATCCTGCGCGACAGCGTGCAACTGGTCGAAGTCCTGGTCGGCATGTACGGCCTCGGCGAGGTCCTCACCCGCATCGGTCAGGGCCTGCACATCGAGCAGCCGAAAGAGACCTCGCAAAAAGTCTCGACCCAGTTCCCGACGCTACGCGAGCTGATCGACATCAAGGTCACGCTGTTCCGCAGCACCGTGCTGGGGACCGTGCTGGGCGTCGTGCCCGGCGCCGGCGCCACCATCACCGCCTTCATCGCCTACGGCATCGAGAAGCAATATGGCCGGCGGCGGCATCTTTTGGGAACCGGCGTGCCGGAAGGCATCGTCGCCCCGCAGATCGGCGCCACAGCGTCGGTCGCGGGCCACATGATTCCGCTGCTCACATTGGGTCTTCCCGGAAGCGGCGCGACGGCGGTCATCCTTGCCGCCTTTCTGCTGCATGGCGTGCAGCCGGGGCCAATGTTGTTCGAGAACCCGGCCTCAACGCTCATGGTCTACACCATTCTCGCCTCGATGTTCGCGAGCGTCATCGGCATGTGCCTGCTCGGCTTCTTCTGGATCCGCATCGTCATCAGGGTTTTGACCATTCCGCAGGGCATCCTATCGGCGATTGTCGTGATGTTCTGCCTGGTCGGCTCCTACGCCAATCGCAACAGCATGTCCGACGTCTGGATGATCGTGATCTTCGGCGTGCTCGGTTACGTGTTCGAGAAATTCAAGTTCCCGATCTCGCCCATGGTGCTGGGCGCGATCCTCGGGCCGATCGGCGAAACCGCTTTCATGCAAAGCATGATCAGCAGCGGCAACGACTGGACGGTGTTCTTCAAGGGTCCGATCAGCGGCACCCTGATGGCCGGCTCGCTGCTGGCCTTGAGCTATCCCTTGCTGCAGGAGTTCCGGTCCGCGCGGCGGCGACGCGCGGCCTCTGCTTGAATTTTGGTTGGTAACCCATGCGTAGCGATGTCGATCATAAAGTTCGCGGCGTAGACGTCCTGCCGGCAGCTGGAGCCCGGCGGCCGGCGGCCGAACGCCCGAATGCGGTGCGCGCCGCCGAACCGGCGCGGGCCCTCAAATGCAAGCTCGGCGTTACCGCACGATCATTCGCCATCCTCGAACACGTAGCGCGCGCCCGCGCGCCCGTCGACGTCCTCGACATCATCGGCTCGCTCAAACTGCCGAAGGCGACCGCTTACCGGCTGGTGGATTGGTTCATCACCCAGGGTTACCTATCGCGCGAACCGGGGCGCAAGCGGCTGATCGTCGGCCCGAAACTCGCCGCGCTCGCTTTTGGCGCCCTGTCGTCGTCGATGCGACACGATGCGCCGCACGTGGTGCTGCAACGGCTTGTGCACGCGATCAACGAAACGTGCAACATCGGCACGCTGCTCAACGGCGAGGTCATCTATCTCGACCGCGTCGAAGCCGAACACTGGCCGTTGCGCCTGCAATACACGAGCGGCTCGCGCGTGCCACTGCATTGCAGCGCGATCGGCAAGCTTTACCTGGCGCTGGCGCCGTCGTCGCGCCGCCGCCGCTTGCTGCAAAGCCTGGAATTGCGCCGCTTCACCGACCACACCATCACCGACAGCGGCAGGCTCGACGCCGAGCTACGGCAGATCCGCAAGGAGCAAGTGTCGTTCGACCGCGAAGAATATCTCGCCGGCGTCATTTGCGTGGCAGTGCCGGTGTTCGGCAGGAATGGCGAGCTGCTCGCCGCCGTCGCCATTCAGGCGCCGGAAGCCCGCATGAATGTGCAGACCGCGCGGCGCCATCTGCCGACGCTACGCGATGCCGCTACCGAACTTGCCGACATCTTTCAGGCCAAAGACTGAGAAATGTTGCTATGAAATCAATGAAGCACGGAAAAAGGACGCAGCCATGAAGATGACGACGGAAGAGGCCTTCGTGAAAGTATTGCAGATGCATGGCATCGAGCATGCTTTCGGCATCATTGGTTCGGCCTTCATGCCGATTTCGGACCTGTTTCCCAAGGCCGGCATTACGTTCTGGGACGTGGCGCATGAGTGCAACGGCGCGCTGATTTGCGATGGCTATACGCGTTCGACCGGCAAAATGGCGATGGCGATAGCCCAGAACGGACCGGGCATTACGAACTTCGTCACGCCGATCAAGACCGCCTACTGGAATCACACGCCGATGCTGCTGGTGACGCCGCAGGCGGCGAATAAAACGATCGGCCAGGGCGGCTTTCAGGAAGTGGAGCAGATGGCGCTGTTCCGCGACATGGTCTGCTATCAGGAGGAGGTACGCGATCCCTCGCGTGTTGCCGAGGTGCTCAATCGCGTTATCACCAAGGCCAAGCGTCTGTCGGCGCCGGCGCAAATCAACATCCCGCGCGACTATTGGACGCAAGTCATCGATATCAACCTGCCGGCGATCATCGAATTCGAGCGTCCGGCTGGCGGCGCCCAGGCGATCACGGAAGCGGCCAAGCTGCTGTCGTCGGCGAAATTCCCGGTCATCCTGTCGGGCGCCGGCGTCGTGCTCGGAAACGCAATTCCGGAATGCGTCGCGCTGGCCGAGAAGCTCGATGCGCCGGTCTGCAACAACTACCAGCATAACGACAGCTTCCCCGGCAGCCACCCGTTGGCCGTCGGCCCGCTGGGTTACAACGGCTCGAAGGCCGGAATGGAACTGGTCGCCAAAGCCGACGTGGTGCTCGCGCTCGGCACCAGGCTCAATCCGTTCTCCACCCTGCCGGGCTATGGCATCGACTACTGGCCGAAGACCGCCAAGATCATCCAGGCCGATATAAATGCCGACCGCATCGGCCTAACCAAGCCCGTCACCGTCGGTATCTGCGGCGACGCCAAGCTGGTGGCGCAAGGCATTTTGGCGCAGCTTGCGCCCACCGCCGGCAATGCCGGCCGCGCCGAGCGCAAAGCGCTGATCCACCAGACAAAATCTCGCTGGCTGCAGACGCTCTCCAGCATGGATCACGAAGACGACGATGAGGGGACGACGTGGAACGCGGACGCGCGCAAACGCGAACCCGATCGCATGTCGGCGCGCCAAGCCTGGCGCGCCATCCAGGCCGGCCTGCCGAAGGATGCCGTCATCTCCAGCGACATCGGCAACAATTGCGCCATCGGCAACGCCTATCCGACATTCGATCAGGGACGGAAATATCTGGCGCCCGGACTCTTTGGTCCATGTGGATACGGATTCCCGTCGATCATCGGCGCCAAGATCGGCAATCCCAACACGCCTTGCGTCGGCTTTGCCGGTGACGGCGCCTTCGGCATTTCCATGAACGAGATGAGTTCGATCGGGCGCGAAGAGTGGCCCGGCGTCACCATGGTCGTGTTCCGCAACTACCAATGGGGTGCCGAGAAGCGCAATTCGATCCTTTGGTTCGACGACAACTTCGTCGGCACCGAGCTCGACCCGCATCTCAGCTATGCGAAGGTCGCCGTGGCCTGCGGGCTCAAAGGTGTGCAAGTGAGGACGCCCGCCGAACTGACCGAGGCGCTGCGCGAGTCCTGCGAAGCGCAGAAGAAACGGGTGACGACCTTCATCGAGGTGATCCTCAATCAGGAGCTCGGTGAGCCGTTCCGCCGCGACGCCATGAAGAAGCCGGTGGTCGTGGCCGGCATCCGGCGCGAGGACATGCGGCCGCAACAAAGCGTCTGAGCGGAGTTTTGACAATGACCGTTGCAGTGAAATCGCCGGTGGATGCCAACGCCAAGGCGGTGGTCGACGAGCTGGTGCAGCGCGCCCGCGCCGCTATGGCCGTTTTTGCGACAGGCCGATCAGGCCCGCACCGACGAGGCCGTCACTGCGCTCGCCTGGTCGCTGTACAATCCCGAGCACGCCAAGGAACTGGCCGAACTGGCGGTCGCCGACACCAAGCTCGGCAATGTGCCGGACAAGATCGTCAAGAAGCAGCGCAAGACCTTCGGCACTTTGCGCGATCTTCTGCGCGTGAAATCGGTCGGCATCATCGAAGAGGACAAGAAGCGCGGCATCGTCAAATACGCCAAGCCGGTCGGCGTGGTCTGCGCCATCACGCCCTCGACCAATCCCGGCGCTACGCCGGTCAACAAGGCGATGATGGCGATCAAGGGGCGTAATGCCATCGTCATCGCCGCCTCGCCCGCCGGCCTGAAGACGACCATGCGCACGGTCGATTACATGCGCGCGGAATTGAAGAAGATCGGCCTGCCGGAGGACCTCGTTCAAATCCTTCCGCCGCCGGCCTCCAAGGATATGACGCAGGCGCTGATGCAGGCGGCCGATCTGGTGGTCGCCACCGGTTCGCAGGACAATGTGCGCCGCGCCTATTCCTCAGGCACGCCGGCAATCGGCGTCGGCACCGGCAACGTGCCGGTGATCGTCGACGAGACCGCCGATCTCGACGACGCGGCGCGCAAGATTTGCGCCTCGAAAATCTTCGACAATTCGACCTCCTGCTCGTCGGAGAACTCCGTCATCATCGTCGACGCGGTCTACGAGCCGATGCTGGCCGCGCTCGAGCGCGTCGGCGGCTATCGCGCGACAGCGCCGGAAAAGCGGCAAATTCAGCGCGCCTTGTGGCCCGACGGGAAATTGAGCCGCACGCTGATCGCGCGCGACGCTGACGTGCTGGCGCGCGGCTGCGGCCTGCCGGCGGCAGCCGAATCGAAGAAATTCTTCATGGTCGAGGAGACCGGCGTCGGCCGCGATTTCCCGTTCTCCGGCGAGAAGCTGGCGCTGGTGCTCACCGTCTATCGCGCCAGGGATTTCGACGACGCGGCAGCGCACGCGAACGCCATTCTGCACCACCAGGGTCGCGGCCATTCGGTCGGCCTGCACAGCAAGGACATGAGCCGCGCGCGCCGCCTCGCCGAGCAGACCGACGTCGTGCGCGTGCTGATCAATCAGGCGCACACCTTCGGCAATGGCGGCGGCTTCGACAACGGGCTGAACTTCACGCTCAGCATGGGCTGCGGCACTTGGGGCGGCAATTCCATCACCGACAACCTCAACTACATGAACTTCCTCAACATCACCCACCTCGTCACCACCATCCCAGAAGACAAGCCGAGCGAGGACGCACTATTCGGCGCCTATTGGGCAAAGTACGGGCGCTAGGGGGCGGTGGAATGAACTTCGAAGAACACGCCGCCAAATCGCTCGTGCTTGCGCCGGCTGGAATTCCCATCCCGCGCGGCGTGCTGTGCGTCAGTGCGGCGGAGGCTGCCGAGGCCGCGGCGGCGATCGGTCCCTGCGTGGTCAAGGCGCAGGTGCCCACGGGAAAGCGCGGCAAGGCCGGCGGCATCAAGCTTGCCAATATGCCGAAGGAAGCCGAGCAAGCGGCCGCGCAGATCGTCGGCATGCGCATCGGCGACTATGTTGTCGAGCGCCTGCTGGTCGAGCAGCAGGCAAAGATCGTCCGCGAATTCTATGCCGCGGTGCTGCACGACACGACGCTGCGCAGGCCGCTGATCCTGTTTTCGACCGAAGGCGGTATGGATATCGAGGAGATCGCTGCCGAGAAACCGAAGGCGATCCGCCGGCTTGTCGTCGACATCGACAATGCGCCGTCAGCCAAGGATATCTCCGGCATGCTCGCCGGCCTCGACCTCGGCGCAGCGCAAGCCCAGGTCACCGATATTTTGCAAAAACTTTACGCCGCGTACCGCGCGCGCGACGCCGAGCTTCTGGAGATCAATCCGCTGGCGCTGCTCGCCGACGGACGCGCGGTCGCGCTCGATTGCAAATTCGTGCTCGACGACGCTTCCATCTTCCGTCAGGCGCAGATCGCACCGCATGGCTCACCCGGCGCTATGACCGACCTCGAACGCCGCGGCGCCGAGGCGGGCCTCAAGCTCATCCAGCTCGACGGCAATGTCGGCGTGCTGGCGAATGGCGCCGGCCTCACGATGACCACGATGGATGTGATCCGCCACTACGGCGGCAAGCCGGCCAATTTCCTCGAGATCGGCGGCGAGGCCTATACCAAGGCGGAGATCGCGCTCGATCTGGTGCTGTCCAATCCGGGCGTGAAAAGTCTGGTGATCAATTTCTGCGGCGCCTTCGCCCGCACCGACGTGATGGCGGACGGCGTGGTTAAGGCCTGGGCCAAGCTCAAGCCGAAAGTGCCGGTGTTTTTCTCCATTCACGGCACCGGCGAGGACGAGGCGGTGGCGCTGGTGCGCGGCGCGCTTGGCATCGAGCCTTACGATTTCATGGAAGACGCCGTGCAGGCGGCGGTGCAGGCGGCGCAATGATCGTTCGAAAAAAGCACCGCGTCGTCGTGCTCGGCATCACCGGCAAGCAAGGCACGTTCTGGACCGAGAAGATGATCGGCTACGGCACCAATGTCGTCGCCGGCATCAACCCGAAGCGCGCCGGCGAGACGCATGTTGGCGTGCCGATCTTTGCCTCCCCTGCCGACGCCGTGCGCGCGGTTGGCGCCGATGCCGCTGTCATGTTCATTCCGCCGCCGATGGCCAAGGAGGCCGCGGTATCGGCGGCGCAAGCCGGCATCAAGCTCCTGGTCGTGCTCACCGAGCACATTCCGGCGCAGGACGTGATGGCAATCCATGCCTCGGCCGCGAAGCATGGCACCCGCGTCGTCGGCCCCAATACTGCCGGGCTGGTGACGCCGGGTGAATGCTTCGTCGGCATCATGCCGGCCTTCGTGCCATCCGTGTTCAAGCCCGGCCGCGTCGGCGTGATCTCGCGCAGCGGCAGTCTCGGCACGCTGGTTTGCCTCAACCTGACCCGCGCCGGCCTCGGCCAGTCCGCCTTCATCGGCATCGGCGGCGATCCCATGCTCGGCACTACCACACGCGACGCGCTCGAAGCGCTCGATGCCGACGCCGGCACCGACGCCATCGTCATCGTCGGTGAGATCGGCGGCGGCATGGAAGAGGCGGCCGCGGAATATGCCAAAGGCGTGGCTAAGCCGATGGTGGCCTTCATCGCCGGCGCCGCCGCGCCGCCGGGCAAGAAGATGGGCCACGCCGGCGCCATCGTCACCGGCAATGCCGGCAGCTACGTCGGCAAGCGCATGGCGCTGGAAGCGGCCGGCGTAGTCGTCGTCGATACCCCTTCGCAAATCGCAGCGGCGGTGGCCGCAGGCCTCAAAGGCGGTCGAACCGCTATGCAAGCCGCCGTCAGTCGGCAGTAAGGAAAGTCCTCGTGCCAGCAGAAACCTCGCAAGCCTTGCGGCCCTCCATGGCGATGGCCGTCGATTACGCCCCGGGGGTGATCCTCTCGGCCATCGTCGGCGCAATCGGCTATGTGGCCGCGCCCTACGTCGCGCATGTGGCACCGATCCCCAACATGGTGATCGCACTCGTGGTCGGAATCGCACTCAATCCGATTGCCGCGCGGCCGGCGGTGCAGCCCGGCATGGCGTTCTGCGTGCGCACGGTGTTGCGCTGGGCGGTCGCCCTGCTCGGCTTGCGCGTCGGGCTTGCCGATATCGCCGCGCTTGGGCCGGGGACGGCGGTGTTGATCATCGCCGCCATGGCGGCGACCGTGGCGTCCGGCTTCATCCTCGCGAGCTGGTACGGGCGCGGGCCCGGCTTCGGCGCGCTGGTCGGCGTCGGCACCGCGGTGTGCGGCGCCTCGGCGACGCTGGCATGCTCGACGGTCGTGCCGGACTACAAAGGCAAGCAGCCGGACATCGCCTTCGTCGTGGTGGCAGTCAATGCGCTCGCCACGCTCGCAATGTTGGTCTATCCGCCGCTCTGTATCCTGCTCGGGTTCGACCCGCAGACCACTGGCGTCATGCTGGGCGGCACCATCCATGACGTCGCCCAGGTGGTAGGCGCCGGTTACGCCGTCTCGAACACGGTCGGCAATACGGCGGTGATCGTCAAGCTGTTCCGCGTTTTCCTGCTGCTGCCGGTGGTACTGGGCGTGGGCTGGCATTTCACCCGCATGGGGCTCAAGCACGGCGAAGCGCGGGTGCCGGTACCGGTGTTCGCCATCGTGTTCTTGGTGCTCTGTGCCGTGAACAGTGTCATGCCATGGGTGCCGTCGCTGCTGCCGACCTATGCGCCGATCAAGAGCGCGCTGGTTGAAGCCTCCACTTGGGGACTGCTATTGGCGATCGGCGCGCTCGGCCTCGGCACCTCAATCAAGACCATCGTCGGGCTTGGCTGGCGGCACATTACCACAGTGCTAGGCTCGACCGTCGTTATCTTCGTAATCGTGACCGGTGGCCTCATACTGATGCGAACTTTTTGATCGCTAATGCTGTCGTCGACAAGATCGTGCTCAAGTATCACGGCTCGATTTTCGCCAAGCACGGCATCGGCCGACTCAAGCGTGACTCGCTGCCGAAGGTGAAGGACAAAGTAGCGCTAGGGCTGATGCACGGCCTGAAGCGCATGCTCGATCCCAATGGCATTCTCAATCCGGGGAAGGTGCTATGAGGCTCGGGCATCTTGAGAAGGCCGAGCCTTGTCGTTCTCGTTCTCAGAACGCATGCATATGACTTCAACTTGATATTGGCAACTTTGACCAGTTTGGCATTGATGGCGATCTGCTGGCTCACGATGCGATCGAGTTCGCTCGGCCTCTCATTCATTGGCTCGATACCGTAGGGCGCGAGCTTGTCCTTGACGGCGCTCATCGCCTTGGAACACGCGCCACGCGAATGACAGGCTGCTGCTCGGAAAAATCGCCGCTAGATTGCGGAATGACACAGGCGTTTTGGAAGACCCTTCAGCGGCTTTCCTAGGCTATTTGCAGTTGGAGGGGCCTGCGTAGGGGGTAAGAAAAAGGCGACCACTCAAAACATCAATATGGTCAGGCGTTTTTGCATTATTTGGCGGAGAGGGAGGGAACTCGGTCCCTATTCCTGCCTTGGACCCAATTCACCGGCACTTTCGCGCACGTTTGCGACGCCGGTGGTACGAACATTGGTACAATGGCGTCGCCGCCGGCAAGGCGCAAGTCCCGCCGCCGCGCCGGCCGGGAGATTTTTTCCAGCGCCGGTTAACAAGGCTTCGACGCAGGCGTTGCCGCCGGTGGCGGCGGTCCATGACGCGCGGCCAGTGCGCCGGTGCGATTGCAGGTGTCGGCGACCGATCCCCTGCGTGCCGACCTTGGCGGCGGCGGCGCCGACGATGGGGATTGCGGCGGCGCTGCCGCCGCCGGTGCTGTTGATTACTTGCTAACTTGCTAACTTGCTAACTTGCTAACTTGCTAACTTGCTAACTTGCTAACTTGCTAACAAGCAAATTGTTTGCCCCTATTGCACCCAGAAAGCAGAAGGATAGCCGCGGACACCTTTGTAGTCCAAAACGGCCAGAGGCTCGTAGTCCTTCATTTCCCAATCCCGCACCAAAACGTTGGTCAAGTTGTCGAGAATGAACCATTCGCCCTCTTGATAGACCGCCACGACCATATGTTCCTCGCTCCGCCGTAGACTGCGCACGATCACGAGCCTGACGTCCTCAGCCGGTATTCCAAGCTCTTGAGCCCCCGCATACTTGGCGATCGAATAGGATTTGCAGTCGCCGTTTTTCATCGCGATTGCTTCAAGCGGGGTCGTCCAATCGCTGGGCGCTGGCGCGATCATAAGATTGACCGCGATGTTGAGATGACCCAGCAGTGCTTTGCCCTGATACTGCCGAATCTCATCGAGCCTTTGCACGAGCGCGTGTATCTGTGGGCAATCCTTCGACTCCAGGCATTTTTGAAAGTAACCTTTCTCGATCAGCATTTTATCTCTAAGAAAATCCCATATTTTGACGGCAGGATCATCCTTTTTGAGCTCTCTCGTGTGGCCTCCGAACGGGTCATTCGGGCGATCATTCGCTGCAGCCGGCACCGCCAACCCGGCTGCAATTGCGAATACGACCACGAATGTCGCGATCTGCATGTCACGCTTTTTCATGCGGCTTGAACGCTGAAAATGACGGTGAGGATTTCCCTGACTTCATTTCCGGCCGGACTCTCAAGTCGCGAGCCCGGTTAGAAATGCTTTCATCGCAAGAATTGCGTCGTCTCGCCGATCGGGCCAACCCCGACTTGTTGTATCGGTGGGCATCGGTTGGGATCTCGGACACGGGCGAATGAGCAGAATAGGCAAAATTGACATCATTTGGAGCATCCTTCGTGTTGAATCAGGGACAGAGGGGCGCGACGGTAGGCGAGCTGCGCGGTCGTTTTCGTTGCCAGCGAGGTTCAGGTGCCATGGGCAAAGCCGCATTTATTGTCCGGGCACGTCGACCTTAAAATTCCGCAGGCCGACTGGAAGTGCAACGCCGACGCGGCTGCGAGAGAAGGACCCATTCCGATCGAGATTGCTCAAAATGACCTCGGCGGCGTCTTCGTAGGAGATCGTCAGCTCCGGTACCTTTTGCTTAAACGCAAATGCCAAGGCGACCTTGGGCAAGAGATGCGTGTAGCTGGGCCGTTGCACCGGCCATTGGTCAACGGACAGCCGAAGTCCCTTCGTTGGTTCGCCATTTGGCGCTTCGATCATTGGACCCGGACATAGCATCGACCAGTCCAATGAGCTCGTCCTCAGCGCATGGAGATTGGTGCGGTGCGCCTGATAGACTTTTGGAACCATCGGCAAGTCGACGGCCATGATATTCGTACCTGGAATATCAAGCACCGCCGCTCCGCCAAACTGCCAGAACCGGCCCCCCGCCCCAAGGCTATTCAACGTTAGTTGGATGACGTTCTGCACCAACCGGGTAAAACGGTCGCCTTCCGTCACATGCCCGGCCGCGTTGATCACAACGTCATGGCCGACCATAGCCCCAGCCAACTCCGCCGATTTGTCGATGTCGCCGGCTATCACCCGCAGACCTTGCGGCATGCGTCGTCCCGATATCTCTAGCAACTTATTCTGATCGCGCACGAGCGCCGTCACCTGGTGGCCGCGTTCGAGCGCAAATCTGAGGATGCGGCGCCCGCTATTGCCAGTGGCGCCGAGTAGAAAGAGCTTCATGGTCGTACTTCCAATCTATACAGGGTCCGTTGATCCTGAGGATGTGGCCGTGGCCTAAGCCCAAACCAAAGCGCGCGCGATGCGAAATCGGTCAGCATCTCCTCCAGCCACATCTCACCATTTTCCAGCATTATAAGTTTCCGCAGAGCCGACATGGACAATCCGCCCTCTCGTAGCGACAGGCTTCCTGCTTCGTTTAAATACGAAACCCTGCAGCACTCATGAGCAACCGAAATGCCAATGCAACGACCCCAAGAGCGGCAACACTGCCCGCCCAGATGAGGAGGAGCCAGCCAACGCGCTGCAACCAGAGCAGCGATCCTCTGGATGAAGACGCAAGCATCAGTGATAACTTTCGCCGGTTTTCACTTTGCCGCGAAAAACGAAATAGGACCACGCGCTGTAGACCAGGATGAACGGAATGATGAACAGTGCGCCCACCAACGCGAACCCCATGCTCTGCGGCGGCGCCGCCGCTTGCCAGATTGAAACGGCGGGTGGAATGATATTGGGCCACATGCTGATGGCCAGGCCCGTATAACCCAGAAAGAGCAAAAGCAGTGCCAGAAGAAACGGTGGGGCGTTAGTTTCGTGTCCAAGCGTCCATATAAGGCCCCACGTGGCAGCGACGACGAGCACCGGCACCGGTGCGAAGAAGAAAAGATTGGGCCACGAGAACCAACGAATCGCGACCTCGACGTGGGTATAAGGCGTCCATACGCTGACCACCGCAATGGCCAACACCAGCACGATCGTGATCCGCTTCCCGAGCGCGCGCATACGATTCTGCAACGCGCCCTCGGTTTTCATCACCAGCCAAGTGGTCCCGAGCAGAGCGTACGCGATCAATACGCCGATGCCGGTGAAAATGCTGAATGGCGTCAGCCAGGCGAATAGGCCTCCCGCGTAGGCGCCGTTCTTGAGATCGAACCCATTGATGAATGAGCCGAGGGCGACGCCTTGAAAAAAGGCGGTGGCATAGGATCCGGACGCGAACGCCACATCCCACAAGTGCTTGTGCGCCTCGTCGGCTTTGAAGCGAAACTCGAATGCGACACCGCGCAAAATTAGCGCTCCCAGCATCAGCAGGATCGGAAGATAGAGGGCGCTCAAAATGACCGAATAAGCCAGCGGAAAAGCTGCCAACAACGCTGCACCACCAAGGATCAGCCAGGTTTCGTTGCCATCCCACACCGGGGCAACGCTATTGACCATCGTATCCCGATCCTCACGAACTGGAACGAACGGAAACAGAATTCCAATCCCGAGGTCGAAACCATCCATGATGACATACATCATGAGACCAAAAGCGATAATGAGCGCCCAGAGGAGAGGTAGGTCGATGCCCATGATGTCACCTAACCGATTGACGTAGGATTGCGAAGCGTCGCCGACAGCGGCCGCGCTGGTTGAAGATCATGATTGCGACTATCCGATTCGTCGCCATCGCGAGTTTCTGTTGGTCCTTTGGCAACGAGTTTGAGGATGTACCGGATACCTGTTCCGAAAACGGCGAAGTAGATGATTAAGAACAGGATCAAGGTGGCCGATACTGCTGCCGCTGAATGGAGCGAAACGGCGTGTTCGGTTCGCATCACGCCATAAACGACCCACGGCTGCCTTCCGATCTCAGTCGTGAACCAGCCGGCGAGGATCGCGATCAGACCTGCCGGTCCCATCACAGTCACAGATCGTAAGAAAGCGAGCGAATGGTCCAAACGGCCGCGCCATCTCAGCCATCCACTCCAGAGGCCGAGCAGCAGCGTCAGCATTCCGAGCCCGACCATAACGCGAAACGACCAGAACACGACTGTCGAGTTCGGCCGGTCCTGAGAGGCAAATTCGCTGAGCCCGGGGAACTGACCGTCAAAACTGTGCGTCAGGATGAGGCCGCCCAGTCGGGGGATTTCGATCGCATAGCGGGTCATCTGCCGCGACATGTCGGGCCAGCCGAACAGAATAAGCGGCACTCCCCGCCCCGGCTCATTTTTCCAATGTCCCTCGATCGCGGCGATCTTGGCCGGCTGATATTTGAGGGTGTTCAGACCGTGCGCGTCGCCGACGGCAATCTGAACAGGCGCCAATATCAGCACCATCCACATCGCCATCGAGAGCATCGTGCGCACGGCAGAGGTGCGGCGGCCGCGGAGCAGATGCCACGCTCCGGACGCACCAACAAACAGGGCCGTCGCCAAATACGCTGCGATGGTCATGTGCGCGAGCCTGTAAGGGAAGGACGGGTTAAAAATAACCTTCAACCAATCGGTCGGCACGACATGCCCATCGAGGACTTGGAAGCCTTGTGGCGTCTGCATCCAGCTATTGGAGGCGATGATCCATGTCGCCGACGTAAGGGTTCCTGCCGCAACCATTACGGTCGCGAAGAAGTGCAAACCAGGGCCGACCTTTTTCCAGCCGAACAACATAACGCCGAGAAAGCCGGCTTCGAGAAAGAAGGATGTCAGCACCTCATAAGCGAGCAGCGGTCCAGTGATGCTGCCCGCGAAAGTCGAGAACCCGCTCCAGTTTGTGCCGAATTGATATGCCATCACGAGTCCAGAGACGACGCCCATAGCGAAATTCAGGGCAAAGACGCTGCACCAGAAACGATAGAGGTCGTGGTAGACCGGCTGCCTTTTCCAGAGCCAGAGAGCCTCAAGCACCGTCAGATAACTTGCGAGTCCAATCGTGATCGCGGGGAAAATGATATGAAACGCAATGGTAAACCCGAATTGGATGCGGGCGAGCTCCAGAGCCGTCAATCCAAACATGCCGCGCACTCCTGCTAGGACGATATGGTGCGGATAGACAATCGGCTTGCTGCAGATCTGTCGGACCAGGCATGAAGCGTCGGAGTCCGACCCGATTCTGCAAAAGCTCAATTCACCGCTGTCGCAGAATATTGGGCGCGCATGATTGACGACGCAATTAAGCTCCCGCCTTGGATTTTAAACTATCGTTCAGTCGCCCTAGCTCACCTGAAAGCACAGCCTTTGCTTTATGGCTATGTCTGGGCCGCGTCGAAAAACGAGTGACGTTAGAACCACGTAAAGTAATCGAGACGCTTCTACGGAGTTGGCGAAATTGCCTTCGCGGTAACTCGGAAGTCACCCGCCAGCTTGTGACCGCTTCAAGCTCAAGCGACCGGCCTAACATCCCCTTCCGTATCTAGCGAACCGACACCGCTTGCTCGGTAGACTAACACCGAAGCGATCCACCCAGCCATGAAGATTCCGACGACGGCAAATCCGAAATTCGCTACGTTGCCATTGAGGGCGCTCACGAGTGTCCAGAAGGTCCCGGAAAGGCCGAGTCTGTCTGCTATCAAGCCCAATGCTTCGAGCCCGCCGATAAAAATCGCAACGAGTACGGACACAGTCGTGATCGTGAGATTGTACCAAAGCTTGCGAACCGGGCTGATGAAAGCCCAGCCGTATGCGCGCGTCATGAGCACGCTATCAGCCGTGTCCATGAGTACCATTCCGGCGGTGAAGAGCGCTGGAAAAACCATAATCGTACAAAACGACGCCTTATGCACGGCCTGCGTCGCCGAAATGCCAAGCAACCCTATTTCGGTCGCTGTATCAAATCCCAATCCGAACAGGAACCCGATTGGATACATATGCCACGAGCGGGTCACGAGGCGGAACACGGGCCTTAGCACCGCGGTAAGGAATGTGCGGCCAACAAATAGTTGGTTGAGATCATCATCGATGATTTTGTCGCCGGCGCGCATTCGGACAAACGCGCTCCAAACTGCGCGCAGGATAAACAGGTTGGCAATACCGATCAGCAGCAGAAAAAGCGCCGAGACGGCAGTACCAATCGCTCCGCCAATATCGCGAAAGGGATCGAACTTGTCCTTCACTGCCGCGGCAGCGACCGCGATGACGACCGAGGCCAGCACGACAATCGTCGAGTGCCCAAGTGAGAAGAAGAAGCCGACCGAGTGAGGCTGCTTGCCATCCTGTATCAGCTTGCGAACGATATTATCTATGGCGGCGATGTGATCGGGGTCGAAGGCGTGACGCAGGCCGAATACGTAAGCCAGCACCGCGCTTCCCAGCAGCGCTGGCCGGTCGGAAAAAATGGTCCAAGCCCAAATCCAGGCCGCCAGATTGACCAAAAGAAGAATGACATAGTTGCCACCGATCGTGACATTGGTATGCGATGGTTGATCCTGACGCCGATTTGTCTGCACGAGAACGACCTCAGTGAAAAGTTAATGATGCAGTCGAATACGAGGTCGGACGTAGGAGTTTATCATGTCCGCGAGCCACAGCAGGCCGCCACGCCAGAAGCCGTGCAGTCGCGATTGATGGCTTCGATAAAGTAGGATGTGGCCGAGTCGAGCGACATGCCCACGTAAGAAGCCGCCATTAAAGAACCCAAACTTTCCCAGTGAACCGTACGCCCCATACCCGCCGAGCGACACGATCCCGCCGAAGTCCCTATATTTGAAAGGAGCCAAGGCCTTGCCCTCGAGCCAATCCGGGAGATGTCGAATCAGGTGGCCGGCTTGCTGGTGTGCAACCTGTGCTGTCGCCGGCAGCGGCTTATGGTCCAAGAGGAGGCTCGCGCAATCTCCGACGGCAAAAACTCTGGGATCTCGCGTCGTCTGCAGGGTCGGCTTTAGGACGATCTGATTGCTGCTTGTCACGTCAAGACCGTCCAATGAGGCACACGCATCGGAGGCTTTGACCCCGGCTGCCCAGACCTGCAGGTCTGCCTTGATCTGTTTTCCATCGGCTAACTGGAGGCAATCGGGTTCCGCGGCGATGACTTTCGCGCCAGTCAGAATGGTGACGCCGAGATTTTCGAGGAGCTTAGTGGCAGCGGCTGCAACGCGATCAGGAAAGGCGCTGAGCAGCCGAGGTCCGCTCTCAACCAGAGTCACTTTCAATTGGTCGCGAAATCCGGTGCCGCCGTAATGTGCCGCAAGTTCGGTGAGTTCGATGAGTTCCGCAGCGAGTTCAACGCCCGTAGCTCCGGCCCCGACCACCGAAATATGCAATGTACTCTTCGCGGCAAGGCTCGCCAGCATGCGCGCCTGCACTTCGCGATTGAACTCCAGCGCCTGGGAGCGACTGTCGATCCTGAAGCAGTGATCGCGCACTCCCGGAATTGCGAAGTCGTTGGCCTGACTGCCGATGGCCAGAATGAGGGTGTCATAGGGAATCGTCCGTTCCGGGAAGATAAGGCGGCCGCTTATTTTAAACGGCTGCAGGTGAACCGTCCGCGCCTCCCGATCGATTCCTTTAAACTCTCCAGGCTCGAAGGCAAAATTCCGGTCGCGAGCTTGAGCAATGTATCGGGTCTCTTGCTGAGACACGTCGCTCGTTCCCGCAGCTATCGTATGAAGCATCGGCTTCCACACGTAGGCCGGCTCCCGATCGACCAGGGTCACAGCGATCGAGGTCTTGCGCCAAGTTTTCGGAAGCTTTGTGGCAATTTCTAATCCGGCAATTCCGCCGCCGACCACGACGACGCGATGCGGTCGCGCGGAAATGGTTTGATCTTGCAACTCATTCTGTTGCTTGGTCGATACTATATGTGCTCTCTGCATTTTCTCTGCTCACTAGGCTTGTCAGTTGAACATAAAGAACGGCAATTCCCGATGGAATGCGTCGCGTTACTCTGCTGCTTTGAGACGGATACCCGGCGACAGATCGGCAGCACGACGAGGGCGGGCAGAAACGACGGATTCATTTTGCTCGACGATCAGCCGGGCGCTACGTCGATAAGTGATCAACAGCCGCGCCCAGTTTGCGAGAATCGATAGTCTTGCATGGCCGCCTGAAAGCTCTCCAAGATGGAACAGCCCCCACATTAGCCATGCAGGGAAGCCGGTGATCGAGCGACCCGCAGTTTCAGCGATACCGACATGCCGAGTAACGGTAGCCAATTTGCTCGGCGCGACCGGCTTGGGAGGAGCGGGTGGCTCGCGACCATCGAGTCGGGCGGCAATAACTTTCCCAACGAAGCGGCCTTGTTCTTGCGCTACCGAGGCTAGGCCGGGAACGGGTAGACCATCGGGTCCGATGAAATGCGCCGCGTCGCCCACGACAAAACATTCGGGATGGCCGGGCACTGAGAAATCAGCGCCGACCGCTATAGTTCCGTTCCGTTGAACATTCGCGTCAAGCGTCCTTGCCAGTGGCACACCCTGAACGCCAGCGCACCAAAGGACGGTCTCCGCGTCGATGCGCTCGTCGCCAACCGCAATGCCTGCCGCGTCAACCTGAGTAACGGGCACACCAAGCCTCACCTCGACTCCATTGCGTTCCAAGGCTTTGGTGGCATAAGACGAATGTCGCTCGCTGAATGCTGGCAGCAGCCTTGGTCCGGCTTCTACAAGCACTAGCCGCGCCCGGCTGGCGTCAATGTTGCGAAAGTCGGCCCGCAGTGTGCGTTGTATGAACTCGCTAAGCGTGCCTGTAATCGCCACGCCCGTCGGCCCGGCCCCTACGACGATCACGGTCATATAGCGTGCCTGTTTCGTCGGGTCCGTTTCCATCTCTGCACGCTCGAACGCTTTCAAGAGCTTGTTCCGGGCGGCAATTGCATCGGCAAGGCTCTTCAATCCGAGCGCGTTTTGCGCCCATTCCGAGTCATGGCCGAAATAACTGGTCTGCGCCCCAGTCGCCACCACGAGGATGTCGTAAGGAAGATTCGCTCCTTCATTCAGGATCACGGCCCGGCGAGACATATCGATTCTCATTGCTTCCCGCATTTCCACTCGGACGTTGGGCATGTCACTTACGAGCGACCGGATCGGTGTAGCGATCTGCGCGGGCTCAAGGATCGACGTAGCAACCTGGAACAGAAATGGCTGAAAAAGGTGATGATTGTTGCGGTCCACCAGGGTCACTTCGGCCTCGCTGTGGCGTAGTACACGCACAACGGAAATCCCGGCAAAGCCAGCGCCAACGACCACTACCTTGCGTCGACGATTCCTCGTTATCGTTCTGAGATTGTCGGCGCTCATGCGGCGCGCTCCTTCGTGGTAGAAGCTTGCTGCGCAGTTCGCAGAGCCTTGACCAGCAATTTGCGCGATCGGGGCGTGTCGCGTAGTTTCCAATTCAGCGAGGCAAGATCGACAGCAAGCTGAGGTCGGTTGCCGACACCCATGAAAAAGGCCGCAGCATGGTCGGCATAGGCTTCGGGCCGTCGTGCCAACAAGACCTCATAGGTTGCTGCTGCACGTTCCGCTTCGGTCCGAGCCACCTCGCACTCGCCACGCGCGGCTAGAATCTCCGCGTAGGTGACGCGATATTCTGGATCGTCGGACATTTCGAGCAGCGGCTTGATGAGCTCTTCTGCAACTTCTAAGTCGCCGAGCGCGAGTGCCACTTCGGCGCGATGTCCTCGTCCCGGAACGTGCGAGGGCAGGATCGCGTCGAGCTCGGCGAAGATCGCCTCCGCACGCTCCAGATCGCCGTGGCGCATCGCGCTCACACCCCATTCGAACAGCAGTTGGCTGCACGGGAGCGGCGACACACCATTGTCGGCATCGAGCGCCGCTGCATAGCTAGTTTCTGCGGCCGTCCACTGACCTATTTCCGCCAGCAGCGACCCTAACGCAGCAAGGGTGTGAATGCCGGGATCGTTTTTCGCGAGTCTTTCGCGTAGATGCAGCGCGTCTTCATATCGCCCCGTCGCCTGCAGTAGCGACGCCCTTTCGAGGTCAATCTCATGCCGTGGGCAGTCTGCCTCGAGCGCTTGACCGAGAGCGGCGTTCGCTTCCTCGAAGCGATGAAATCGTCCCGCGATCTGCGCACGGATATAGAATGCGGTTGCGGCCTCAGGCGACAACGCGATCGCCTCGGTGGCGATGACTTCCGCCCGGTCATGGTCCGAGATACGACCAAGCACGCCACCGCGCGTGAACAGCAACTTCGAGAGCGCGACCAGGCTCTCGAAGGCAGCACCTTCAGCACGACGACGCTCCAGGCTATCGATCGATGCCGAAAGGTTGGCGATGGCGATTGCACCGCTTGTATAACGTCCGGGATCGATCATGATGCTTTCTTCAACCCGGTCAGCAGCGCCGGATAGCCGCGCGTCAACGAACCGCCGTCGATCGCAATGGTGTCCCCGTTGATTGATCGGGCCTGATCCGACGCGAGAAACACTGCGGCCGCAGCAATTTCTTCGGCTTCAACCGCGCGCCTCATCGGAATGATGCCGAGAAAGAGCTCGCGTGTAGCGGGATTTTCCAGTTCCTTCCGCGTCAATGGCGTCTCCACCAGGCCTGGGGCGATGCCGACCACTCGGATGCCGCGGCCGCCAAGTTCCAGCGCGCCGCAGCGCGTGATCATGTCGACGCCGGCCTTTGCCGCACAGTAGGCCACCTGCCCCTCGCCCGGCTGACGCGCGTTCACCGACGAGATATTGATGATCACGCCCGGGACGTCCCTGCTCAAGCATCTGCCGCGCGGCGTGCTTTACGCCGTAGAAGACTCCGCCCAGGGTGACGGCCAGGACGGATCTCCACTTGTCACCGGTGAGTTCGGTCAGCGGCGCAATGGCACCAAAGCCAGCACAGTTGACCACGATATCCAGTGACCCGAATGCTTCCCGAGCCGCACGCATCGCGGCTTCGACTTGAGTTTCATCGGACACGTCTGTGACGCGCCCGATCGCCCGATTACCGAGCTCGTGGGCTGCGTCATCCAATGCCTTGGCATTCAGATCGCAGAGCAATACGCTAGCGCCAGCTTCAACAAACGCGGTCGCGATCGCTTTGCCGATGCCAGATGCAGCGCCGGTCACAACGGCTCCTTTGTTCTTCAATAAATTCATGTTCCATTCTCCTTTGACGGCGGCAGAGCGAGCTCCACACGCACAGTTGGGTTTCTGATGAAGCTAGGAGCGCTCGGCTTCCAGATAGTCGTGGACGACTTGACCGTCGCTGAGCGTCATGTCCCAGAGATGCTGGCGGCCTTCGAGGACGCGCACGACTGGAAGCGCCGCGACCGGGCACCCGACGTGCGGGACCATGAACAGCTCCGCGGGTCCGCCCCAGGCGCCCCTCAACCGGACATCGTAGATACCGACCTGGACGAGCTGGGCGACCTTCGGCGTGTGGTTGTCGACGTCGGGAAGAAGTTTGAGCACGAATTGGGGGGTCTGCAGTTCCTGCTCTATCTCAGCGAAACGGTCTGACAGGTCGACCGTGCGATACAGCATGGTCGCAAGCGCGACCTGCACGCCGCCATAAGCAAGGGTGCCGGTCAGCACCTCTCGCACGGTCTTCAGCTCGGGCTCGGCGTGTCGCTTGGGGAAGCCGAGGATCTCCCGGCCTGCAAGCGTAGGCGATTCACTGTCGAGGAATGCCTGGAAAACGTAGATGACCGGCTGACCCTCGAAGGTGCAGGCGACCGAATGCCCGACCTCGCTATACGGCCCGAATCCGCTGACGTCGCTCATATGGCGCCATTCTATGGTGACGCGGTTACCGTCGGCGGGTCGGAGAGGCTTTGGGACAACCGCGCGCACGGCCTCCGCGGTGCTCTCGTACGTGACGACGAGTTGGTGCATGTTCTTGTAGTGCCAGGGCCCGCGCGGGTAAGCGGGTCTCAGCGTCGACATCACCGGATACTGCAGGAACCTGTTAGTCTCAGAGGCAGCGCCGGTTACGAAGGCGCCTTTGCGCTTCATCTCGTTCATGTTTAACTCCTCAGAAATGCTGGTAGGGGCAGGTCGGTTCGATTGTTAGGTTCGCGCACGTAAGGAAACGACAAACTGGCCGGCTTGGTGGGAGCATCGACCCCGTCGCCCAGCCGCTCGCCTCGCCCACCATTCACTAAGAGCGTAAGCAGCTCGTCGAGGATGTCGTCATTGAGCCAGCGGCCGCCGGCAGCCTTGTGCGGGCGGTTGTCGAGCAGCGAGCGTTCGATCTCGAGGAAATTTCCGGGCGCGAATGGGTGTGCGAGATCGAGGATCAAATAATCGTCGATCAGCAGATCGCGTAACGGATGGCGCCCGTCCGCGTCTCGTGGCCACGCCGTCTTGCCGTCGAGAGCATCGAAGAAGGCCAGGTTTGCGTCGACACGCGACTCGTAGAGTGGTCGATAGACTGGGGAGAGCGCGAAGGCGTCCTCCCGATTGTAGAGGTCGCGAAGTTCGACGCCCATTGCGCGCGGATCGCGGGAAGGATTGGCCATTACGACGTTCTTGATCTCCGGCCGTCCGAGGCGCTCGAGGCGGATCGGGTTCCCGCGGCGCGTCACGATGTTCTCCGACATGGCCGCGATCAGCGCGGTGCCACTGAACCGTTGGATGATTGGAGCAAACGGTATCTCGACGACGATCGACAAGACGTCGCGACACTGAACCGTATTCACTGCCGTGTCGTAGGACAGTTTACCCGAAAGATCTGTACGGATCGCGGCCTCGACATCCATAAAGAACGGATCGCTGACCAGTCCCGCGAAGACGCGCATACCATCGTATTCAAACGGTTTTCGGGTGACGAAGCTCGCCTCGCGCCCATCGGATGTGATGATGTGCGCTTTCTGAACCGAACTTCCCTCCGGCACGTCACTGAATGTGACATCAATCGTGTGTTCTGCTTTTCCGTACGTGACGCTGCCCCCCGACTGCGAGAGCGGCCGCAATCGAAACCGGTGAGTGACAACATCGCTGAACAAAGACCGCGATGTCGCCATCGGAAACACGTCCATAATCAGGACGAGATTGCCCGGCCGCTCCGGACTCGGAAACGCATAGAAGTCGGTGATGTCTACTGCTGGGTCGGCCATCACCGCGGGGCCACTGAAGTGGTCTGACATAGCCTCTACCTTGTGCGTTTTCAGAATTTTTGCTCGATTAAGCCTTCGAGTGCCTTCAGTCCGGGGACGAACAGGTACTCGCCGCCCTTCACCTTCACGAAGCTAGGAAGATCGAACAGAAAGGGTTGCTTGGCGCCGGGCACCACCAATTGTGAGCCTTCGCCGCCGACACCGATGATCGGGTCATGCTCGCTCGGATCGAGTCCGATGAACTCGCCGCCCTTCACCCATTCGTGCTGCACGAACTCGAACTGCCGTTCGATGTCCGCCTGGATCAACAGCTGGACCAGGCCACGATCGATACCGTCGTCCTCAAGCACGCCCTCCGGCAAATGCGGGCCATACTCGACACCGCGCCGGATCAATCGGTGCCGCCTTACCGCAGTCGCCCGTTTCAATGGCGTTGCGCGCGGATTGGTCCGACGCAGGTGCGAGCCAAGCGGGCACCGAAGGCCCTGGTCGTCACCTGCATACGTGAAGTTGTTGCGGCGCCGAGGATCCGCCGCGATCGCGGGATCATCCTTATCGGGCGACAGGTCGAGTGGGCAGCCGCTCCGCCATCGCCCCATCATCTTGGCCGCGACCAGATCCTGGTGATACTGGTCGTCCGAACCGTAGAGTGCCTTCGCTGCGGTCGCCAGATATCGGCGAAATGCAGCCACGTCCTGATAGAGCTTCCGGAACACCACGTAGGTTCCGTTTCGCCGCAGCTCGAATGGCTCGGGCGCCTGGGCACCGTCGGGGCCGGCCTCATCTTCATAGCCCAGCAAGAACTCGCCCGGTTTCAGCGGACGCCACGTGCCATCCGAATCCTGCACGCCATCGCCCGGATACGAAGGTGCGTCCGCGCCCTCGATCGGCGGCTGTGAGATCGGATCGGCAAAACCGAAATGCTCGCCCTCTGACCCGATCCCATTTTCATGTGCGAGCGCCATCGTGTCTTGAACGAAGCGGATCTCGACACCACCGCTTGCCGTCCATCTCGTCACGAATGATCTGCGTCGCCTGCTCACGTCCCTGCTCAGAATCGGTGCGCACCAATCCCATCGCGTGAATGTCAGGGCCGCCGAACCCGCCCTCCCACTGTTCCGGCGCGTTCGGTCCGACGTCGCCCACGAGGTGCGCGCGGCCCCGCATGCCGACCCGGAACGTCTCGGGGAAGCTGTCGAGCGACTGTTGAGACAACCCGAGCGCCCTCAGGCCTTGGTAGGTGAATCCGATATTAACGGTGAAACATGTCTCATGTGCTTGCTGCTGCGCATTGACGCGCTTGAACATGTTACGCAGCCATGCGCGCGCCCTGGCGCCATCGCGGAACTTGACGAAGATGTGGCGCCCGTACCGCATGAGGATGGGAGCCACGACATTGTCCTGGATATCCGGGAGATTGTCCTTCAGGTCTGCAGATGTCAGACTGTGTCCAGGAGTTCGAGCGAGCATTGTCTTAATCCTCAAGGTCGAAACTTCTCATCGATAGGTGGGGGATGCGATCGACCTCGAGATGTGCTCAAGGCCGATCCATCTGCCGCCGAATTCAGGCAACTACGCGGCCTTCTTCTTCTTCACACCCAACCGCTCGGGGACGTCGGTGAACTGCCGCTCGTTGGCGACGTCGGTGTCAATGGCGGCGGCGCTGCGCACATGCTCGAAGGGCTTGGCCAGCTCGCTCAAAAAGGCGTTGACTTTGTCTTCGAGCTTGCCGCCGCCTATGGCGACCGCACGCTGGAACTTCTGCGTCTTCACGTACCAGTCGGCCTGCTTCTCGATCTGGCTGTTGCTGAGGCTCGGAAAGGCGTCGTAGACAGGCCATGGTCTTGATCTGACCGCGTGCAATGTACTGCACGATGTCGCGCGCCGTCGCGTCCGGGCCGTTCGGGCAGCCGATGCACTGACCCCAGATGCACTCAAGGTTCTCCTTCCCGTTGAGCACAAAGTCGTCGAAGTACTTATCCAGGCTGCTGTCGAACTGTGAGATGAAGTAGAGGGTGGGACCGAACTCGGTGCTGGTGCCGACGAACCAGCGCGCCGCCCGGATCAGCCCGAGCAGCGTCGTCGCCTCCGAGAACGTCAATTCAGGCGGGTTCCAGAACTCACGGAAGGCCAGCGTGTTCGTGAACTTCACGAGGTCGGCATCGGGTTTGAGGGGCCACATGCCCATGAACTCGTGCACTTCGCCCTGCCCGTCCTTCATGATGAGGCCAGGGTGACGAAGGTCCCACGCGCCGGTGGTCGTGGTCCGTTTCGTCTGCATTGTTGCAGTGTCATGTCTGCTAGTCATTGGAAAACCTCTTTTGCAGCTTCAGTGACAATTGATCTCCGCGCGTTCAAAGCGCTTGCTTCTAAATTGATGATTTATCGGCCCCAATCTATTGGGCCGAGGGCGAGTAGGATAATCCAACGAGGAACTTGATCGTGCTTTGGCTTAGTTGCTGACTTAGAAATGTCCCGGTGCGGCAGTCCTATGAAGCCGAACCAACGGAGCTGCTCATGTCACGGGGACTCTAAGCTTGCCGAAACAGGTCAAAGGCATTTTCAGTGTTCTTGACAAACGAACGTCAAACTCGAACCCGCGAGTTGAAGTGGATGTTGTCAATCGCTCGCACACGGCGTCGAGTCACTTACCTCGCCACGTGATTGCGCCCATTCTGTCACGCAGCGATGAAGATCACCCAAATTATGCCGAATCTGCTCCAACGCGAAGCAGAGTGCAAAGAAACGCTCGGTCACCTCGCTGGACAAGCACCGCGTCAGGCCGTCGTGGCGAATCGCGACGATTGCCGCCGCATAGGCGTCCAGTGCCGATTCCACGCGATCGAGCCGGGGAGGAAGGCGGCGAGCAAGGAGAGCGGCCCCGCTCGCACGAAGAAAATCGGCGGCCGCCGCCGTAGCATCGGCGAGCGGTTTAAGGCGCGCGTGTAAGCTTTGCGGTAAGGGCGCAACCGCCGCGCGGCCAATCATCACAAGGTCGTGGCGCAATCTGAGCAGCGTACGTAATAAGGGACCCGTGTCGGGCGCCGAGGAAAGCCGCATGGCGCGCTCGCGCTCGGCCTCGGCGCCGACAGCGTTGAGATCCATCAGCGCCGCTCCGATGCCATCCTGGATGCGGTGAAGCGCGCCAACTTCGAGACCCTCTTTTAGGCCGGACATGAGCTCCCCGAGACCACGAGCCAAGCGCTCCAGCGTGCGCGCCGCCGCTTCGCTCGCCAAGGCACAGGCGCTCGACGGAACGAGCACGAGTGAAATCGTGAGCCCTACGGCCGCGCCGAGCGCGACCTCGAGCACACGCTCCGTCGCCGCCGCGATCGGACCCGCATGCGTGAGGGTGGGAACCAGCAGCACGATAGCGGCGGTGATCGGCGCGGTCGTCAAGCTTTGTCTCATTGCTGCGACCAGCGCGAGCGGCCCCACTCCGATCGCAAGTCCCGCAAGCAGCGCAACTCCGTCGCCATCGCCAACCAGAATACCGACAACGGCTCCGTAAATCGCGCCGCCTATGGTGCCCCCCAGATAATCGATCGACGCCTTCAAGGATCGGCCGACGCTCGTTTGAGTGACGACGATCGAAGTGAGCACCGCCCAGATCGGAAGTTGTAAGTCTAACCAATGAGCCAGTTCAAAGGAAAGCAGGGCAGAAGTCGTAACGCGAAAGAAGAGCGCGAGCTGCGCCTTGTGGCGGCGAAGCCATGCACGTGACTGCATCCACAACTTGGCGACACGGCTCACGGTGGTCTCTCGGATCGCGGGTCTTGATGGCGCCATTGGCGCCGCGCCATGCGTCGGCCGATGGCTAGTGTCGTCACATTTGAACAAATAATATTGCGAACGCGCCGCGCACAACTAAGCTAAAGTGAGACATTTTCAGCCGTTGGATTATCGAAACGGCCCTGCGTCGTCGGATACATTCAAATACAGTGGGACATTCGTACAAGGGCCCTGCCCGCGCGAGATGAAGAGCAGACGCCGTCCTGAACGCTGAGAGTTCAATACCAGTGTGTCAGGGCGCGGCCGGCGTAAGCCTATCTGACAGGACGAGTTCGTCTCAGCGTCAGTACGTGCTCAGAACAGAAGGCAGGAGAGCGGGTTTGGACGCTAACGTCTTTTCGAGCTGGGCCTCGCATGGCGGTGCTGGCAAGATCGTCGTGCTTCCTCAGCCGGCTATGGATGTTCGATGGCTAAGAAGGCAAAAACCGGCGCGCGGACGGCGGTCACCGCATCTTCCCTCGAAAGCTTTGCCGTCTTAGGATACTCGGCGCCAGCTTGGGCGGGGTAAACGCTTTCAGCTCGCGCAATCGGGAGCGCCATGCGCTCAAGACAGGCGGGAGAGTGCCATTCTTCGCCTGGCCGCAGTTGTCTAAGCGTCGCCTCAAGGCCTGCTTGCATGAAGGTCGTGCTGAACAGAATTACCAGACTGCAGAGCCTCGCGGCCCAGTTTTTGTTGGGTATCCCCGGCCTAGCAGTGATTACTTTTGTCAGCCTTGAGCTTGGCTTTGGGCTTCAACGGGCTGCCTTCGCTTATGTGATTCTCGTGGCATTGAGTTCGACACTGGGCAGCTTTAGCAGCTCGCTTCTCTTATCGCTCCTGGCAGTAGCCTGTCTGAGTTACTTCTTCGCGCCGCCGCGCTTCGACCTCCGCGTCGATGGTGCGGACGATGTCGTGAGAATCGCTACGTTCTTCACAACGTCGATTATCGTTATCGCGCTGACCAGCAATCTCAAGCGCGTAAAACGCGAATTCGTTGACAGCAAAGCCCGGCTCGAACAGGCACAGCAGATCGCGCACGTTGGTTGGTGGGAACGTGACTTCAGCACCGGTCATGTAACTCTATCGGAAGAGGCCCGCCGCATTTTCGGGGTGGAACCGCTCGACTTGCCGAAGTGGCACGGGCGTTGGCTGGGACTGATTCATCCCGAGGACCAGGCGCGAGTGGCCGATGCCGCTGCGGCTGCAATACTGCCCGGCGGTCCACGCTACGACGTCGAATACCGGGTGATCCGCCCCGATCGCACCCAGCGAGCAGTTCACAGCCAGGGGGATGTGACCTGGGATAAGTCGGGAAAACCTCTGCGCCAGTTTGGGGTGATGCAAGACATCACCGAGCTGAGACAAGCGGAGCGGGAAATACGCGCAAGCGAAGCGCGGTTTCGCACATTCGCCGATCAAGCGGCCGATGCCTTCTTTCTGCTGGACGACAATTCGACCATTCTCGACGTAAACCGGCACGCTTGCGAAAATCTGGGCTACAACAGGCAAGCGCTGATCGGCAAACATCGAAGTGATTTCGATGTCGGTCTCGATGAGGCGTCAATCCGGGGCCTCAAGCAGCGCATCGTCACTGAGGAAGCGGTTACCTTCGAGACCCGCCACCGGCGCAAGGACGGCACGTCCTTCCCGGTGGAGGTTCGGGTTGGCCAATTCGAACAGGGCGGACGTCGGTTTCTTTGCTTGGCGCGCGACATTACTGAGCGCAAGCGCGCCGAGGATGAGCTGCGCGCAAGTGAGGAGCGTTTTCGAACCCTCGTCCAATTCTCCTTCGATGTGTACTGGGAGAGCGATGAACAACATCGTTTTGTCCGGCAAGAGTTTGCCGAGGGTCTTTCTGATGCACCGGCGCCGGGCTCTGAAATCGGTAAGAACTCGATGGGAAGTGCCTCACGTGGAGCCTGACGCTGAAGCTTGGCGTAAGCACCGCGAGACCCTCGATGCCCATCTACCTTTCAGAGATTTCGAGATCGCGCGACCCGCGCCCGACGGCGGCAGGCGTTACGTGTCCGTCTCAGGCATGCCGATATTCGACAACGCGGGACGTTTTGTCGGCTACCGCGGCGTGGGGCGGCACATCACGAAGCGCAAAAGGGCGGAAGAGGCGCTACGCCGCAGCGAAGCCTATCTCGCCGAAGCGCAGAGGCTAAGCCATACTGGCACAATCGTCTTCAATACAACCTCGCCTGTGTATTGGTCGGAGGAAAGTTACAGAATTTGGGGCTTCGATCCGCAGCAAGGACTCCCGGACAAAACGGCTGTACTCCAGCGCATACATCCAGACGACCGCGAGAGAGTGAATGCAGAGACCGAGGAGGCCTTGCGTGCGGGAAGAGGTTTCGCAGCCGAGTTCAGGATTGTGCTCCCCGATGAAACCGTCAAATACATTAAATCGACTGGACGGCCTTCGATTTCCGCGGACGGAGCAAATATCGAAATGATCGCCACGCATGTTGACGTGACGGAACGCAAACTCGCGCAAGAGCAGTCGGAGAGATTACGGCAGCTTGAGGCAGATCTCGCGCACATGAATCGTCTCGGCATTATGGGAGAATTGACCGCCTCGCTGGCGCACGAAATTCTTCATCCGATCGCCACCGCGCGCAACAACGCACGGGCGGGCATGCGCTTTTTGGAAATGAATGTGCCGGATTTGGGCGAAGTTCGGGAAGCGCTTGCATGTGTCGTGAGGGACGCCGACCGAGCGAAGGATATAGTGGACCGCGTTCGTGATCACATCAAGAAAGCACCTCCGCGAAAGGAGCATTTCGACCTCAACGAAGCTACAGCCGAGGTTATCGTAATGGTGCGAACCGCCATGGAAAGGGAGAAAGTCTCGGTCCGCACATGCCTTGTGGAAAATATGGCGCCCATTACCGGCGATCGCGTTCAACTGCAGCAGGTCCTGCTGAATTTGATCATGAACGCGGTCGAAGCAATGAGTTCCGTTAAGGACGAAGCGCGCGAGCTAACGATTAGGACGGAGCAGACCGAAGCTGGTGAAGTCTTAGTCGCTGTGCACGATTCCGGACCCGGAATTGACCCGGGTCGTCTCGATCAGGTTTTTGCACCTTTTTACACTACAAAAGCAACTGGGACCGGAATGGGCTTATCGATTTGCCAGTCCATCATTGCCGCTCATGGAGGGCGGCTGTGGGCGCAGCCCAATCGACCAAAGGGCGCTATATTTCAGTTCACTCTGCCGGCAGCTTCCGAGAATTCATGAATTGCCTTGAGGCGCACTCCGGGATTCGAGAGCCGCACGAATGCAATGCTCCAGATGTTCGTCATCGACGGGCTTGCTCAGATAACAGACCACGCCGTCCTTTAAGGCACGGTTTCGCACGGTCTCGTCGGGGTATGCGGTGACAAGAATTGTCGGTATGCGATGTCCCTCTGAGACTAAGCGTTTATGGAGCTCGACCCCCGTCATTCCAGGCATTTGAACATCGGCGACCAAGCATGCAGTCTTGGCCAAAACGGGGGATGCCAAGAAACTTGACGGCGACGGAAAGGTTTCGACCGTATAGCCCAGCAAGCTCACAAGCTTTTTCATGGACTCACGAAAGGGCTGATCATCTTCGACGATCGAAATCAATTCACATTGCGACATTGCGGGTTCCAGGCACTTGTCCCTCGCTCGGCGCCATGACAGCTAGCGCCAGCATCCGCAATTTCGGCTGGGGTTCTAAACAATGCAATGACGCCGCCCCTAAACCATGGCTTAGGATTTCAGCTCCTCGGCCGACTGAAAGGGGCTGCTTTTGTCGGTAGATTTCACTAAGATCGTCCTTAAGCAGGGGATGAGGGTGCCTATTCAGTCGACGGTTCGGGGAATGCCGGACGCGAAGCCCACAGTCTTGATCATCGATGACGATCCGGAGTTTCGCAACTCGGTCGGGCGTCTCCTGCGGACAGTCGGGCTGAACATTCTACAATTCTCCTCTGTGTCTGAATTTTTCGATTCGAAACATTCTCCGGACGGTCCGAGCTGCCTGGTCGTCGATATTAGAATGCCAGGGCGAAGCGGGCTCGATCTTCAGCGCGAGCTCGCCGACGCACACAGGGATCTCCCGATTATCTTCATTACTGCACACGGCGACATCCCGATGACCGTGCAAGCCATGAAGGCAGGAGCCATCGAATTCCTCACAAAGCCCTTCCGCGATCAAGAGCTCCTCGATGCGATCGAGGCCGGCATCGCTCGCGATCGCATCTGGCGCGATAAAGAGAAAGCAATCGGTGAACTGAGGCAGCGCTTCAACTCACTGAGCGACCGCGAGCGTGAGATCATGATCGAGGCCACCACTGGTCGGCTAAATAAGCAGATCGCCCATGATCTCGGAATTTCGGAATCAACGGTGAAGGTGCATCGCACCAACTTGATGAGAAAAATGAAAGCCCGCTCTCTGCCCGAGCTTAGCCGAATGGCGGACATGCTGAAGCTGACACCAGGAGCGCCGCAATACTCCTGAGACGTTTATCGCTCGCGGATCAGCAATAGGCATCTTTGCGATTTTGACCATTGCTCGTGTCCCGGCGCTACTGAAGCTATGAACGACCGCGCAATAAAGGCGCCTTACCCGCATCGGTTCTAAACCTTGGCTTAGCGTCTCCAACCACACGTGTATCTGGCGATACCTCAGCGCAATAGATTCCGGCATCCCGAGCGGCGATGTTCGCCCGCGCGGTACAACCGATTTCCCCAACTTCTAATTGGCCGGAAGCGTCGGTTTCCGCTTCGTGGAGGGATCCGATGTCTGAACTGTCATGGCAGAAAGTCGCGAATTGTGCGGCTCTCCGGGCCGTTACTCCCGCCGCGGATGAAGAGAACCTGCGCGAGGAAATGCTCAGGGTCCTTCCGAGCCTCCGCGGGTTCGGCGAGAACACGACAAACTACAGAATTCTATATTCTCGCAATCGCACTAGCTTTGTTATGCTTTAAAGCAGACGCCCAGGAGTGCCGAGGCACGTCCCAGCAGAGGCTCGCATGTACGCCCGATGCCTTTCGCCTGTGTGGCAATTACATTCCTGATCCGGAGAAGGTCGAGTTGTGCCTGAGGCGGCAGAAATCACTGCTTAGCGCTGGATGCCGGCTAGTGTTCGAGCCACCTGTCAGATCAGGGGCTACGCAATGATGAACCCGGCCTATCTTCCCGCCTTTGCTGCATTCTCTGGTTCAGCTTCAGGGATGATAGCGACTGTGGTCTCCAGTTGGGTGGTTCAGCGCCGACAGCAGCGCCTAACCCATAGGAAGCGGGCTCACTCGCAGCGCCACAAACTATACAAGCGGTTCATCAGCGAAGCCGCGAGGCTGTACGCCGATGCGCTCGTGACAGAAAAGTCCGAAGTTTCGAACCTGATCAACATCTATGCGCTAATTGCTCAAATGAGAGTGGTATCGAGCGACGCGGTGGTCATGGAAGCCGAGCAGGCAGCACGTCGAATCTTAGAGACTTACCAGTCTCCAAACAAGGAATTCAGTGAGCTTCCCGAGTTGATCAACGACATGGATCCACTGCGACAGTTCAGCGAGGCTTGCAGGCAAGAACTGCAAGGGTTTGAGCCCGCTGGGCCCATGCGCGTGCTCGAGCACCAGCATCACCGTGTCCCTTCTCGTGACATTCTGAGAGAAACAAGCTGACGCGCTCTTCAGGACACTGCGCAGAGTTCTCCCCGTAACCCATCAGACCTCGCATAAGTCAGCTTGGTATAATTAGGAATAGATCATGATGTGCGTTTGGAAAGATATCGGTATCGCGACCGGAATAGGGCTTATCGGGGCTCTCTTGGGCGGCTGCAACGACACCTCTTCCGTTTCGGCAAAACATCCGGCTTTGGTGCGCACTGAGGTGGTGCACGTCCGCAATGGACAACAGACGGCAGTAACCCTCACGGGCTCGGTCCAAGCTCGTTTCCAAGCGGACCTCTCGTTTCGGGTCAGCGGGCAGGTGATAGCAAGGCTGGTCGATATTGGCGATCACGTGCAAGTAGGAGAAGTTCTAGCCCGGCTCGATCCGACCGAACAGCAGGCCGATTACGACGCGGCAATCGCGGCTGTGGAAGCGGCTGAAGCGCGATTGCGCGTCGCTCGAACGAACTTCGACCGGCAGAAGCAGCTCATCACGCAGGGCTTCACGACCCGCACGGCATACGATCAGGCTCAGGAGGATTTGCGCAGCGCGGAGGCTTCGCTCGAAACGGCGCAGGCGCAATTGGGTACGGCTAAGGATGCGCTCGGCCATACCGAGCTCAAGGCCGACGCCGCCGGCGTCATAACGGCGCGCAAGCTCGAAGTCGGCCAAGTGGTGCAGGCAGCCCAACCAGTGTTCACGTTGGCTCGCGACGGCGAGCGCGACGTCGTCTTCGACGTATACGAATCGATCTTCTTCGCAAATCTGCAACCCGATGGAATTTCCCTGAAGCTTGTCTCCGATCCCAATGTCACCGCGACCGGGCACGTCAGGGAAGTATCGCCCGCACTCGATCCCAAGACGTCCACGATTCGTGTCAAGGTCTCCATCGAGAACCCGCCACCGGTGATGACCCTCGGCAGCGTCGTCACCGGCACGGCCCGGTCGAAGCCGGTCTCTCAGATCGCGTTGCCCTGGACCGCCTTGACCGGAAAAGGCTTGGACCCTGCGGTGTGGCTCATCGACCCGTCGACACGAATGGTCTCCCTCAAGCCTGTGACGATTGCGCGTTACGACGCCGCCTCGGTTGTCGTCAAAGCCGGCGTCGAGCCGGGCGACCGCGTCGTCGTCGATGGCGGAAAGCTGCTGAGCGCTGGCGAACAGGTAATAGAAGAGAAACGGCAATGAGCGCGCGGGTTCTCATCTCTTCGGGCATGCTTGCCCTCGCGCTTCTTGCAGCCGGATGCAACAAGGAACCGGAGCCGGCGGACTCGGTCCGTCCGGTGCTGTCGACGGTTCTCGAGCCGGTGCCGGACGCAAGCACTGTAGCTGTCGGAATAATCGAGCCGCGCATCAAGACCGACCTGAGCTTCCGCGTGCTGGGACGAGTAATCGCGCGGCCGATGAATGTGGGTGATTTTGTCGAGCAAGGTCGCCTCGTCGCCGCGCTTGACTCCGCTACGCTCGAACTCGCCGTCCGTTCGGCCATGGCGGAGCTGTCGAGAAGCCAGGCTCAGCTTAAGAACGCGATAGCGATCGAACGGCGCAAACAAGTGCTGACCGCAACGGACGTCGCCAGCAAAGCGACGCTGGATGCAGCCGAGCAGGCCCGCGCTGGCGCGCAGGCCTCTGTCGCGCGTGCGCAGGCGAACCTGACCAAAGCAACGGAGCAACTCCGTTACGCGCAGCTCAAGTCCGACTTTGCAGGCGTTGTTACAGCCGTCAATGCGGAAGTCGGACAGGTAGTTTCACCGGGACAGACCGTGTTAACGGTCGCGAAGCCCGACATCAGGGAGGCCGTCGTGGATATCGGGCCCGACTTTCCGGTCCCGCTGAAGCTCGGGCTCCCATTTACGGTCACCCTGCAGCTACGTCCGTCGATTCAGGTGGACGGCGAAATCCGAGAAATCGCGCCGCAAGCCGATCCAATCACGCGCACGCGCCGCGTCCGTATCGCGCTGCACGAGGCACCTGAGAGCATCCGGCTCGGCAGCACCGTAATCGCGAAATTGAGATACGTCGCACAGCCGGCTCTGCTGATTCCGGACTCCGCCGTCCTGACCAGGGACGGGAAAAACTTCGTCTGGGTCGTTGAACTTCCAGCGAGCAAGGTCACGCTGCGTAAGGTCAACGTCGCGCGCGACGGAGTAGGTTTTCGCATCATCGACGGTCTCGCCGCTGGCGCTCGCGTCGTGACGGCCGGAATTCACAGCCTTCACGAAGGCCAACAGGTGCGAGTTGAGCCATGAGCAAATTCAATCTATCCGACTGGTCGCTTCGGCACCGCTCACTGGTCTGGTATTTTATGCTCTCGTTCATGGCGGCTGGGTTCGTCGCCTATCTGCAGCTCGGACGGGAAGAGGATCCGGCCTTCACCATCAAGACCATGGTGATCCAGGCGCAATGGCCCGGCGCCTCGCCGCAGGAGATCACTCGCCAAGTCACAGACCGGATCGAAAAAAAGCTCGAAGAGCTTGAATCGCTCGATTACACGAAGAGCGTCACGGTCGCCGGCCAGACGACCGTGTTTGTATATTTGCGCGACAGCACGAAGGCAGCTGACGTCAAACCGACTTGGGTCCGTGTTCGCAACATGATTGCGGATATCAAGCAGGACTTTCCGCAAGGCGTGATTGGGCCCTTTTTCGATGATAGTTTCGGTGACGTGTTCGGAAATATCTACGCCTTCACCTCCGACGGCCTAACCCAACGGCAGTTGCGTGACCAGCTCGAGGAGATCCGGAGCCAAATCCTGACCGTCCCCAATGTCGGCAAGGTCGACATCCTGGGCGCGCAGGATGAGGTCATCTACCTTGAATTTTCCACGCGCAAGGTCGCAGCCCTCGGTCTCGACACGCGCTCGATCATCGCGTCACTGCAGGCGCAGAACGCGGTCACGGCGTCGGGCGTGTTCCAGGAAGGGCCCGAGCGCATCAGTGTCAGGGTGAGCGGCCAGTTCATTTCGGAGCAAAGCCTTAAGGCGATCAATCTGCGGATCAACGACCGGTTCTTCCCGCTCACGGACGTGGCGACCGTCACCCGCGGCTACATCGACCCGCCCAAAAGTCTCGTTCGCTTCAACGGGCAGCCTGCGATCGCACTTACCATCGGCATGAAGACCGGCGCGAACCTCCTCCAGTTCGGGGAGGCCCTGAAGCAGAAGATGGCGAAGGTCTTGGCCAACCTACCGATGGGCGTAGGCGTCCATCTGGTCGCGGATCAGCCTGTTGTCGTCGAGCACGCAGTTTCGGGTTTTACCGAGGCGCTATTCGAAGCAGTGGTGATCGTCCTCGTCATTAGCTTCGTCAGCCTTGGACTACGCGCCGGGCTCGTCGTCGCGATCGCAATTCCCCTTGTTCTCGCAATCACCTTCGTGGTGATGGCGGCAGACGGAATTTCTCTTCAGCGCATATCGCTGGGAGCCTTGATCATTGCGCTCGGTCTTCTGGTCGACGATGCGATGATTGCGGTGGAGATGATGGTGGCGCGTCTGGAACTCGGAGATAGACTGGAAAAAGCCGCAACGCACGTCTACACATCGACAGCATTTCCCATGCTTACGGGCACGCTCGTCACCGTCGCAGGCTTCATCCCGATCGCCTTCAACACCAGCAATGCCGGCGAATTTACCTTCACCCTCTTTGTGGTAATCGCCGTCTCGTTGATCGTGTCGTGGATTGTCGCTGTCGTGTTCACGCCGTTGCTCGGCGTGACCATCCTCCCGGCCAAGATGAAGCATCAACACGGGCAGAAGGGGCGCCTCGCACGAGCGTTCTCTCGCGTGCTGCTCGTCTGCATGCACTATCGCTGGGCGACAATCTCGGTCACGATCGCGACCTTCTTGCTCGCCCTGTTTGGCATGCAGTTTGTGCAGCAGCAGTTCTTCCCTTCGTCAGATCGCGACGAGCTGATCATCGACTGGAATCTGCCGCAGAATGCTTCGATTAACGAGACCAACACGCAGATGGCGCGCTTCGAGCACGAGCAGTTGCAGGGCAACGCCGCTGTCGATCATTGGACCACCTATGTCGGCACCGGGGCACCGCGCTTCGTTCTGTCCTTCGACGTGCAGACCGCGAATGCCTGGTTCGGTCAGATGGTCGTGGTGACTAAAGGAGGCATCGCCGCGCGCGATCGGCTGAAGGCGCGATTCGAGGCGTATCTCCGGAAGACCTTTCCTGGCACGGATACGTTCGTCAAATTGCTGGAGGTAGGGCCCCCGGTCGGACGCCCAGTGCAGTACCGCATCAGCGGCCCGGACATTCCGAAAGTGAAGGAGTTGGCCCAGCAGCTCGCCGGCGTCGTCCGCACCAATCCTCATCTCGGCGGCGTTGTGTTCGACTGGATGGAGCCCGCCCGCGTCGTCAAGGTCGACGTTCTACAGGACAAGGCACGCCAGCTCGGGGTGAGCTCGGAAGATATCGCAGTAAGCCTGAATGGCCTGCTCGACGGCGCCTCGATTACGCAGGTCAAGGACGGCATATACCTCGTCAATGTGGTAGGACGCGCAACGGCGAGGGACCGTGCGTCGATCGATACCTTACGCGATCTGCAGTTGCCCGGCGCAGGAGGTCAATCGGTGCCGCTCGGCGCACTTGCCAACCTGCACTACGAACTAGAGCAGCCGACGATCTGGCGACGATCGCGCCTACCGACCATCACGCTCAAGGCCAGCATCGTCGATGACGTACAGGCGAAGACGGTTGTCGACCAGCTCGCTCTCGCCGTCGCCAAATTCACGACCGGCCTGCCCGTGGGGTACTCGGTAGCAATCGGCGGTTCTGTCGAGGAGAGCGCCAAGAGTCAGGCTCCGATCAAGGCCGTCGTGCCGATGATGTTTTTCATCATGGCCACGATCTTGATGATCCAGCTACAGAGCTTTCAGCGCCTGTTCCTGGTCTGCGCGGTCGCGCCACTCGCTCTGATAGGTGTTGTGTTGGCCTTGCTGCCGAGCGGAGCGCCGCTAGGATTTGTCGCGATCCTTGGCGTTCTCGCATTGATCGGCATTCTCATTCGCAACTCGGTTATTCTCATCGTGCAAATCGAAGACTTGAGAGAAGCGGGACGTTCGCCGTGGGAAGCCGTCGCAGAAGCAACCGAGCATCGCGTTCGCCCCATCATGTTGACGGCCGCCGCCGCAAGTCTCGGCCTCATTCCGATCGCAAGGGAGATTTTTTGGGGGCCTATGGCCTACGCGATGATGGGCGGCATCATTGTCGGTACGCTGCTGACGCTGCTTTTCCTGCCGGCACTCTACGTTGCTTGGTTCCGGATCAAAGAGCCAACCCAGCACTCGGTTTCCCAACATCGGCTGGAAGAATTCACGACTGTAAGATGAAGAAGCTGCGGAGTGTAGGGAATTTTGTGGAGCATATTCGGTCCCTCGCGCAGGAGCTTGCATCCGAGTTCGCGTGGCTACAGCGATCAACGCACGAGGCACTCGTTTGAAGAAGCAGCACAACTACTCGCGGGGTGCGCGCTGAAATTAGAGCGAACCTTCAAAGGTGAACCAAAACCATGAATATTCAATTTAAGCCAGATTACAGGACGGCCAAACGCCGTCTGCCATTCGATTGCGTCGCGTTGGCCTTGCAAGGTGGCGGCGCCCTTGGCGCCTACCAGGCCGGCGTCTACGAGGCTCTCGCGGAGGCCGGAATTCATCCAGACTGGGTCGCCGGAGTTTCCATCGGTGCCGTAAACTCGGCGATCATCGCCGGGAACGGACCGGCCGACCGTGTCGCGAAGCTTCGCAGTTTTTGGCAGGATATTACAGCCAACGCGTTGCTCGATTTGTTCACTGCTCTCCAAACTACCGTTCACAAAGGCAATATCGGGCGCACTCTCTTTAACCAAGTGAGCGCGTCGAGCGCGCTTGTCAGTGGCGCTGCAAGTTTTTTCGCGCCGCGGCTGCCGCCTCCCTGGCTCTACCCGAACGGGGCTCGCGAGGCGACGAGCTTCTACGAGACCAAGCACCTGAAAGCTACGTTAGAGCGGGTTATCGATTTCAATCGAATCAATTACGGCGATATGCGCTTCAGCGTTGGCGCCGTGAACGTGCGTACCGGAAATGTCGTCTATTTCGATAACATCACGCACGAGATACGGCCCGAGCATGTGATGGCGAGCGGATCGCTTCCGCCCGGATTCCCGGCGGTAGAAATCGAGGGCGAATTTTACTGGGACGGAGGCCTCATCTCGAATACCCCGCTGCAATGGATTGTCGAACAAGGTTTACGCCAGGACCTGCTGGCCTTTCAGGTGGATCTCTGGAGCGCGCGCGGCGAGCTTCCTGGAAATTTGGCGGACGTCGTGAGGCGTCAGAAGGAAATTCAATATTCGAGCCGCACGCGCGCCAACACCGATCAGTTCAAGCACCAACAGCACGCCCGAAAGACGCTCGCAAGCCTTCTGTCAAAGCTGCCGCCCCACCTGGCCGATAGCGACGAAGCCAGGATGCTGAGCTCGATCGCCGATGACAAGGTCTACAGCCTCGTGCACCTGACCTACTGCTCCAAGTATCATGAGGACCATTCGAAAGATTACGAATTTTCCCGTCTGTCGATGGAGGAGCATTGGCGCGCTGGTTATCAGGACGCGGTGCGTACATTGCGCCATCCCCAGGTTCTTAAGAAACCAAGCAATCAAGAAGGCGTGCGCATGTTCGATCTCGCCGCGGACGGGCGCGAATAGTAAGTCCGCAATACGGCGCGCCTTTGCAGTTTCGTGTCGCTGGGACCTCTTCCCAGTTCCAACGGAATTCGGTGCCGCCAATTCAGATGCGATTGGCCAAAAACCCTAAACGTTGGCTTAGCGCAGATAACTAGAGAACTATCCGGCGCTACCTGCGTGCAATCGATTTCCGTACGACCGCCCCCCACAATAAGTGTCACTTAGAGCATACAGGGTTCTGCTTGCTCACACTCGTGGAAGGAAAGCGTCATGAAATGCGCAAATCCTGAATGCAATCGGGGCATTGGTCTTATCGCTTATCACCGCGGCTGGTTCAGCAAGCGGCGCTACTGCTCACGGCATTGCCGCAATGCTTTGTTGGCTGATGCACCGAAGCTACAACAAAACCGGGACAGGCCTCTGCTCAAGCGCTTTGTAATCGCGTTCATTGCATTTGTCGCACTGATCGTACCGGGCACTTTCGCAATAGGGGTTCTGGCAGCGCCGCCTGCGCGTCCGGAAGCGAAGCCCCTGCCGGGTTGCGACCACAACCTTGCGGAAGCGAGCGCCAGCGTCACGTCGATGCAGGTGCAGATCAAGAGTCTCAACGGCATGGACCGGTCAGAAATATGCACAGTGACGCGGCTATATTTTCTTGAACTGGTAAAGGCGCGCGCTGTGACCGCACTCTGCAAGGCCGGTGCTGAACGGGACCATGATCTCGACCACCTCGATGCTGACGTAGCGCACATGAATGATGCCATCGCCAAGCGTTGCCTTTAAGGCGGCAAGAACGGAAATCGAGTTTTTTACGTCAGTGCTGCTCACCCCCAGGAGAAACAGATGGTCACGCAAGTTCCGCACTTCACCTTAATTCGGGAGCGACAATCAACACCAATTTCGGACCGCCGCAAATCACCCGCGTTACCCAGGACAGATCACACCCGATTGTTTCGCAAGCGTTGCTTCCTCAAGGTACTCACAAGCACGTGCGTTCTTGCTGCGGCGACGGCCTACGTTCCCATTGCTGATGCACGATCTCCTAATTCTGGTGATCCTGCTCAACGGGCGCGCCGAACCACGTTCGACGGGCGATGGAGCGTGGTGATTGAGACCAAACGCGGCACTTGCGATTCGTATCGAGTTCGGCTTGGATATTGTGAACGGCACGGTAGCTTACGACGGTAGCCCCTACGGACGTGTAAGCGCGACGGGGGTAGTCCGTATCTCTGGGAGTATGGGAAACCAACAAGCGCAGGGTAATGGGCGTTTGTCACGAACGTCCGGACGAGGCATGTGGCGTGCACGCGTAAATACAGGCACATGCGATGGCCGCTGGATGGCCGAGCGCCGCGACTAAGGGTGCATCATGAATTATCAAGAACGCGGTTTGCAAGATGCACAATCAGCTCAAAATGGCATCGACAGACGAAAACTACTCGTTGCCCTGCCAGCTCTTCTCGCGACCTCGCCTGCGTTAGCCGCAAAGCGGAAGCGCGGGGTCGAGACTTTATCACGGTGTGTCGGCCAGTCGAACGCATTAACGCACTCAATCGAAGGGGCCAGCGCATTGAGCTTGCCGCCGCGACCGGTATTCTCTGGCGAGGAACAGCAAATCGCGATCATTCCCGACTTCCCAAGTGTTCGCTTTTGGGCGAATTCCGAAGAGGAATACGCGCGCGCGGTGCCGAGCCGATCGGGCCCCTGGCTGGCGCTTTCCACCGGAGCCGAGGATGGTGCCTACGGCGCCGGCTTTCTGAACGGCTGGACGGCGTCAGGACAACGTCCCGAATTCTTGGTCGTAACAGGTGTAAGCAGCGGAGCGATTATTGCGGTTTATGCCTTCGCAGGACCGAAATACGACGCCACTCTTCGAAAGGCCTATACCAGCGTCCGCGCAGCCGACATCTTCGAGGTGCGTCCTACGCTGGAAAGCATTGTCGAACTCTTGGCCTCTGGCTCGGCTCGTCCAGGAGCACGTCACGACCGAGCTGCTCGACGACATCGCCGTGCAACACAGGCAAGGACGACGCCTATTTGTCGTCACAACCAACCTTGACGCCGGCCGGGCCGTGGTCTGGGACATGGGTGCAATCGCTTCACAAGGTGGCGATCTCGGGCTCGCCTTGTTCCGGAAGGTCGTCCTGGCGTCATCCAGCATTCCCGCCGTATTCCCGCCTGTCTTAATCGAAGCTGAAGCAAACGGTCGCCGCTTCCAAGAAATGCACGTTGATGGCGGTGTGAACGGACCGATCTATGTCGCACCCGCGTCCTATCTGTTCTCGTCAGGCGATTGCCGGCTGCCGGCATCCGAGCTTTATATCGTCGTCAACGGAAAGCTAACGAATGAGTTCGCTCAGACGGGTCGGACCATGGCGAGCATTCTCGGCCGGTCGTTCTCGGTTGCCTTGAAACTAGGTGCACGCGCAGAGCTCTCCCTGTTGGGACAGGCGGCACGGCGAGACGGCATCGGCTTCAAGGTCGCACTCATCGAGTCGGACTTCGATCAAAAGGAGCGCGGTGTTTTCGATCCTCAATACATGCAAGCACTTTTCGAGCGCGGCGCAGCAAGAGGATTGCATGCAGATTTTCAGCACCCGCGTCTGTGACCAATGTGCATGTACCACGGTACCCAGTGCTGACGTTGCGCACATTAATGTTGCCATCGCCAAGCGTTGTCTTTGCGACGAGAACGGAGATCGAATTTCCTACGTCAGATCTACGCAGCGCCCCTCCCCGACCGCTGCAGATTAGAGACCTCTCGATCGTCTCCTGACGTAGGTTGAGCCGGTGGCACAAAGTGCCGCCGGCTCAAAGTTAGAGAGATAATGTTGAGTCCGGTTGGGGCCTTTCCTACGCGCATCGGCACACCGCCAGCAACACTTCGGCAGCAGGGGCGGATTGACGGTGTTGAAGCGAATGAGCTGCTGTGTCAGTTCGACTGAAGCATGCATGATCTAACCGAAATAGGCATCGCGCACTTCTTTGCGGTCCGCAAGCTCGGAGTCTCTCGAACCAGAATGATGGCGCGTGTCATTGCTGCAGGGAACTGCGGTCGTCCGGTTTTGCCGTCCGGACGGCGGAAACCGGCGGCGGCGGCGCTGCGCGGACGGGCCTGCCAGCCGTCGCCGGTTCTGGTCAGGAAGGGCGCGCTGCCATCATTGCGCGCGCGTGAAGCACGCATGCGCTTGCGCTTGGCCGGCGTGGCGGCGCCGGCTGGTACATTTGCTGGTACATTGTCTGGTACGGACACGTGTGACGCCTTCTTTTGAGGCGTCGCCGCACGTGAAATGGCCCAGTTACGGGGCCGTCAGCCGATGAATTGGGTCTGAGTTAATTGGCGGAGAGGGAGGGATTCGAACCCCCGATACGGTTGCCCGTATGCCGCATTTCGAGTGCGGTGCATTCAACCGCTCTGCCACCTCTCCGGAGCCCAAAAAGAGCGTGAAAAACCCCGATTTGGGCGGCTGCTATCTAACCAAGCGGGCCAAGAGAGACAAGAGACAGACAGGGCTTGGCCTGCGTATATTATATGCAGGCAAGGGAAACCGGCCGCCGGCCGGCATCATGATGCTTACCACCGTGAAATTCGACCGCATCCGCAAGGAAATGCGCGGCATTTTGCCGACTTTGGGCATGGTCGCGGCGGTCACCGCAGTGGTTTATTTGATCATCATCGAAACTGGGCTCGGCCACGGTTCCGTCGTGTATCTGATCCCGGTGGTGATCGCGGCAACCCGCTGGGGAATCGTGCCAGCGATTGCCGCGGCGGTTTGCGGGGTGCTCGCTTCCGCCTTCTTCTTCTACCCCCCACTCTACAGCTTTCGCATCAAGGACCCGCATGAGGTCATCAATCTGATTCTGTTCATCTTCGTCGCAGTGGTAGTAAGCCAGCTCGCGACCCGGCTTAAACGTCAATTGGAGATGGCGCGTCAACGCGAGATCGACCTGCGCGATCTCTACGCCTTCTCACGTCGGTTGGCGGTGGCGTTCGACGTGTCCGACATTCATGCTGCGATCGAGGACCACCTCGCGACCGTTATGCAGCGCAAGGTCGTCCTGTTCGCCAGTGCACGCGATGCGTCTGCCAGCAGCGGAAGGCACGACGGCGTCACGGTCCCGCAACAAGTCCTCAGCGAAGTGCTCGAAGTTGCTTCCGGCCGCCGCGACGCCAACAGCGGTGTGACGGTAACCACCGACGCCGGCGAAGTCTGGCTGATCCGCGCGGTGTCGCCCAAGAGCTCGGAGTTCGGCGTCATCGCGATCAATCTCGGCCAGGAAGGCTCGGACGAAATGCGCATCCGTGTCGACGCAGTGTTGGCCGACGCCACCGCGACGCTGGAAAGGCTCGGTGTCGCACACGCCATCAGTGAAGCACGCATGCGCTCGCAGACCGATCAGTTGCGCGAGGCATTGATCGGCTCGGTCAGCCATGAATTGCGCACGCCGCTCGCCTCCATCCTCGGCGCCGCCACGGTGCTGAGCGCGGCGCCGGCGCTGGCGAATGAAAAGAAACTCAGGGCATTGGTGCATGACGTGCGCGACGAAGCCGAGCGCCTCAACGACGACATCCAGAACCTACTCGACGCCAGCCGCATCAGCAGCGACGGCATCAGGCCCCATATCGAATGGGCCGACCCGGCCGACATCGTCCATTCGGCGATCGAGCGCTGCCGCCGCCGCATGGCGGATCACCGCATTAAGCTCAATCTGCCGGCCGACCTGCCGCTCATCCATGTCGATCCGGTGCTGGTAAAGCAGGCGCTGGTGCAGATCTTCGACAATGCGGTGAAATATTCCCTGACTGGCTCGCAAATCACCGTAGCCGCGCGCGCCCGCGACGGCCGTATGATCCTGAGCGTCAGCGACGAAGGCGCCGGAATAACCGCGACCGAGCAGTCGAAAATATGGGACCGTTTTGGGCGCGGCGAACGTCATGCCGCGACCACCAGCGGCTCCGGCCTTGGCCTTTGGATCGCCAACGCCTTTATCGCGGCCAATGGCGGTAAGATAAATGCTATCAGTGAAGGGCCGGGCCTCGGCACCGCGATGACAATCGAACTCCCCATAACGCATGCGGCCGTCACCCAAATTGAAAGCGACGCAGATGAATGAACCATCGCCGATTGTGCTCGTCGTTGATGACGAGATTCAAATCCGCCGCTTCCTGCGCACCGGTTTCGAGCTCAATGGCTTCGTGGTGCATGAAGCCGGCACCGGCGCCGAGGCGATCCGCTCCGCCACGCTGCGGCCGATCGATCTGGTGATCGTCGACCTCGGCCTGCCCGACATGGACGGCTCCGAGGTGGTGGAGCGCATCCGTTCCTGGTCGAGCGTGCCGATCATCGTGTTGTCAGTGCGTTCGAGCGAGGCGCAGAAGGTACATCTGCTCGAGCAGGGTGCCGACGATTACGTGGTCAAGCCATTCGGCATGGCCGAACTGCTGGCGCGCGTGCGCGTTGCGCTAAGACGTCAAATGCGCGCGGTGAGCGGCGAGCCGACGGTCAAGGTTGGGCCCCTCACTATCGATCTCGCCGTCCGCGCGGTGACGCTCGACGGCGCCCGCCTCACCTTGACGCCCAAGGAGTACCGGTTGCTGCAGGTGCTGGCGCAGCACGCCGGCAACGTGGTCACCCACCAACATCTGCTCAAGGAAGTGTGGGGTACGATCCACGTGCACGACACGCACTATCTGCGCATCTTCGTACGCAAGCTGCGGCAGAAGATCGAGCCGCATCCGGATTCGCCCAAGATCCTGGTGACCGAACTGGGCGTCGGTTATCGGCTGGCGCAGTCTGGCGCCGACGGAGAGAACGGCGACGTTGCCGGCGCCGAGGCGCCGGCCAAGAGCGAGAGCTGAGAGCGGCCCTGCGCACAACGGCGGACGTGGCAAAAGACGCAACCCGCGCCTTTCCTTGACAATTTGCACCCTTCCCCGCCATAAGCATGGCCATTGCGGGCCCTCGGGTCCGCATGCTTTTTCAAGGGTCCTTAAGCCCTTAAAAACACACAACAAACCGACTGAAAGAAGCCGGTCCGGAATAATCCGAGCGCCGGAGTCGAACACAAGGGAAGAACGATGTTCGCAGTCATCAAAGCCGGCGGCAAACAGTACCGGGTGGCCGCCGAAGACGTGATCCGGATCGACCGGGTGACCGGCGAGCCGGGCCAGATCGTCGAGTTCGGCGAGGTGCTACTGCTCGGCGGCGACGCCCCGCAGATTGGCACGCCGACAGTGGCGGGCGCGACCGTCGCCGGCGAGGTGCTCCAGCACACGCGCGGCGACAAAGTGATCGCCTTCAAGAAGCGCCGGCGCAAGAATTCGCGCCGAAAGCGCGGCTACCGCCACGAGTTCTCGGTGATCCGCATCACCGAGATCCTCACCGATGGCGCCAAGCCCTCGAAAGAGGCAAAGCCGCGGCCCAAGCGTGAGCCCAAGGTCAAGGCCGAAGGCGAAGCCGAGGCCAAACCGGCCAAGACCAAGAAGCCGGCCGCGAAAAAGCCCGGCAAGGCGGCCACAAAAGGCAAGAAAAAGTGAGATGATTCCTTCACGGAATCGGTGTACAGAGTAACGGAATTCGAGAGAGCACTCATGGCGCATAAGAAAGCAGGCGGATCATCCCGGAACGGCCGCGACTCAGCGGGCCGCAGCCTTGGCCTGAAGAAGGCGGGCGGCGAGATCGTCGTTGCCGGCAATATCCTTGCGCGTCAGCGCGGCACCACGTGGCATCCCGGCCGCAATGTCGGAATTGGCACGGATCACACGCTGTTCGCGCTCGTTAATGGAAAGGTTCAGTTCGCTACCAAAACCAAAGGCCGCACCTACGTGTCAGTTGTACCGATGACGGAGGCCGCGGCCGAGTAAAGGTAGACCAAAATTCGAGGTCTGCCGGACATCTAGTCGAACCGGCAGAGCTCAATGGGCTCTGAGAGGGGGAGACGGGTGACCGGCTCCCCCTCTTCGCATTTTAAACTGCAACCCTGGAGCCCGTGTCATGACCCTGCTGGAGCAAATACCGAGAGAGACCTTCCACGAGGCGAGTATCCCCGTCCTCGAGACCAAGCGGCTTTGCCTGCGCGCGCCGCGCCTCGGGGACGCTAAGACGGTTGCGACGCTCGCCAACGACCGCCGCATCGCTGAAAACACGGCGCGCATTCCGCACCCGTACAAAATGTCGGATGCCGAGAGTTTCATTGCCCGCGCCAACAGATTCGGAGGCGAAGCGGTGTTCTTGATCACGCTGCGCGACGAGACGATCGTCGGCGCCTGCGGGATCATGCAGCAGGAACCCTTGCCGGAACTTGGCTACTGGCTGGGCGTCGATTATTGGGGCAAGGGCTACGCCACCGAGGGGCTACACGCGGTGATCGACTACGCCTTCACCGACCTCACGCACGAGGCGCTGCAGGCCGGCGCACGCGTCACCAACCCGGCCTCGCGCCGGGTGCTGGAGAAATGCGGCTTCCAGTGGACCGGCGTCGGTCTCTATCGCATTTCATCGATCAAGTCGTCGGCGCCGATCGACCGCTTCAGGCTCGAACGCCGCATATGGTCAGCGCTCAAAGGCTGGGGCAAAAGCCGGCGCGTCTTGTAGCAGACCGCGCTTAGTGAAGTGAGCGACTACAAACCTGCAGCGCCGCCTGCGATTACGCGTTTGGCGGCGCCGCTTGGGTTAACAGTTGGTTGCTTCGCGATGCGGCTTTGCTTTTGAACTGTTAATTCTTGAGAAACGTCAATTCGATTCCGATCGTGTGCCGTTAAGCGGATGAAAGCGTCGGCCTCCTAAGTTCGAGCGCCATTCGGACTTTGGGGGTTTTTTTGGCTACGATCTTTGCACGGCCGCGGCCATTTGCCTTTTACCTGATTGCGCTGTGTGCGGCCCTTCTGCTGCCGGCTTTGGCGATTGCCGGGTTCATGACTTGGCGCTTTGCCCAATCCGAGGAATTGCGACTCGAAAATGACGTCAATGACATCAACCGTGGAATTGTCTTTGATCTCGAGCGGCAGGACAGCGCCGACATCGCAATGATGCGAACACTGGCGACGACGTCCGCCTTGCGCGACGGCGATCTTACCTCGTTCGCCTTGCAGGCAAAAAGCCTGGTCGACAGCAGCTTGCGGGATGGCCGCATTATGCTCGCAAGCCCGGATGGCGAGCACATCCTCTTCGATTCCGGCGCCGGCAGCGATGTCAAAAATATTTCAACATCGCTTCAGAGCATCCAACTTGGAATATCGGATTTTCAGCACGGCAAGAATTTTTCCAGCTCCGCCTATTTGGTCACGGTCCCGGTAAACTTCGACGGCAAGGTCAAATATTACCTGATCGGTCGCATGCCGGTCAGCCGCATAGCGCACATCTTAGGAGAGCAAAATCTGACGCCAGATCAATTCGTGTCGATCGTCGACCGCAACGGCGTCATTTTGGCTCGCTCTGCGGAAAACGAGAAGTACTTCGGGCGCAAACTTCCGGGACTCAACAGTGGACATTCGGCATTTTTCACCTGGAACGGAATCAATCCACAAGGCGTACCGGTTTACGGAGTATTCCGCACGCTTAAGTCGGGCTGGGGCGTGACGACCGGCATATCGCAGCAAGTCCTGCATGCCCCGCTACGGAATTCGCTCGTTTATCTCGCCCTCATCGCCTTGGTCCTGATTGCGATCAGCGTCGCCGTGGCTTGGTCGCTCGCCACCATCTTGGCGCGCGCGACGAAATCCCTGGTCATAACGGCGAACATGCTTGGAGATGGACTGGAGGTCGTGCCGCCGGTCACCGCGGTTGCCGACGCAAACATGATCGGCACGGCCATGACGCAAGCCTCAAAAAGACTGCGACGGCAGGCCGAAGCACTCAGCGAGGCCAAGCGCGAACTCGAGCGGCGCGTCGAGCAACGCACGCTCGAATTGGCGGAGAAAGCGAAGCTGCTGCAAGCCACACTTGCAAACATGGACCAGGGCCTCGTGGTCGTCGACAAGAACGGCTTCATCCGGCTCCACAATGCGCGGGCGGCCGAACTGGTCGAGATTCCCGAGGAACTTCTTGCCAGGCATTCGCATGTCACGGACACCATCAACTATCAAAAGGCTCGCGGCGACTTCGAGACTGCTCCCGACGACGTTAAGGTCATGCTGGAGCCTGAAAATCTGGTGCCTGGGCAAACGCTGGTGCATGAGCGGGAAAAGCCCGGCAATCGCGTAATGGAAATCCGCACCGTCCCCCTGAACGACGGTGGAATGGTGCGCACCTATACCGACGTGACCCTACGCAAACATGCCGAGCGCCACCTGCAACATCTCGCCCGCCACGATCCGCTGACCGAACTTCCTAACCGCGTCTATTTCAATGAACGGCTGGAACAGGCGATTGCTCATAGCCAGCGCCATGGCGTGCCGTTCTCTTTGTTCTACCTCGATCTCGATCGTTTCAAATACATCAATGATTTGCATGGCCACGCCGTGGGCGATACCTTGCTGATCGAAGTGGCCGCTCGTCTCAAAAGCGAACTGCGCATGGAAGATACGGTCGCGCGCTTCGGCGGCGACGAGTTCGCCGTCATAGAGACCGGCGATACCGAGAACGGCCGCTCGATCGAACTCGCGCGGCGCCTGCTGCGCATGGTCGCCAAGCCCTATGGCATCGACGGGAATTCTTTCGACATGGGCGTGAGCATCGGGATTGCCATGTGTCCCGAGCACGCAAATAGCGCCAAAGAGCTCATGAAAGCGGCGGACACCGCGTTATATCAAGCGAAGCGCTCGGGCCGTAACCGCTTCTGTGTATTCGAAGCGCCCACGAAAATCCGGCGGGTGGGCTGACGGTCCGCTGCGACTGCAACATCATTGAACTTAAACGGGTTTTCTGCGGCAAGCGGCGCCTGCAAGCTTCGGCGCTCGCGCGCAGAGTTAGACTGGCGTCCAACGCCGGATTGCGCAAGACTTGTGAAAAATCCGTTGGCGTCAGGGAGGGTTGCCATGGCCTACGACCTCGACCAGTTCATCGCCGATTGTAAATCGACGCTGACCCGCGAACCCGGGCCGGCCGGGCGCGAGCAAGTGCGCGCCAATCTGGAACGCCTCCTGACAAACTCTGAGTTCATCACAGCCTATTGCGGCGACGACCAGCCGCGCGGCGTGAATGTACTGTACGAGGATCCCAAGCTCGGCTTCCAGGTGCTCGCCCACATTAACGAGAAAGCGCACACGTCGCCGCCGCATGATCACGGCGCGTCCTGGGCGATCTACGGCCAGGCCACCAAATATACCGACATGACCGAATGGGCACGCGAGGATAGCGGCGGCGACCCCAAGCACGCCAAGCTCAAGCCAGCGAAGAAATACCGACTCACGCCGGGCAAAGCCGGCATCTACCAGGATGGCGCCATCCACTCGATCGACTATCCCGACTACGCGCGTTTCGTCCGCGTTACCGGTACCGATCTTGAAAAGATCGAACGCATCAAGATCGACCTGAAGACCGGCGAAGTGCTACCGATAAACTCTCGGCAGGCTTCGTGAATCTGCACGCAGCCATAGCGATGCTTCGCCCGGTCGCTCCTGCTGCCGTTAAGGCCACGCTCGGCGATGGCGGCGAACTGGCGCTGATCGATCTGCGCGAGGAGCTGGTCTTCTCGCACAGTCATCTGTTGTGGGCGCGCAATGTGCCGCTCAGCCGGCTCGAACTGCGCTTCGCCCGCCTGGTGCCGCGCAAGACCACCCGCATCGTTCTGGTGGACGACAATGACGGCTTGGCGCAACGCGCCGCCGCCGTTCTCGCGCGCGCCGGCTACAGCGATCTTTCTTATCTCGACGGCGGCAATGCGGCCTGGGCGGCGGCCGGCTTCGAGCTGTTCTCCGGCGTGCATGTGCCGAGCAAGGCGTTCGGCGAATTCGTCGAGCATGCGAGCCACACGCCCTCGATCGGCGCCGACGAGCTCGATGCGCTGATTCGCGCCGGCACCGACATGGTCGTACTCGACAGCCGGCCTTATGACGAATACTCGCGCATCTCGATCCCGACCGGCGTCAACGTGCCGGGCGCCGAACTGGTGCTGCGCGCGCATGACATCGCGCCCTCGCCCGATACACTGATCGTGGTCAACTGCGCCGGCCGCACCCGCAGCATCATCGGCGCGCAGTCGCTCATTAATGCCGGTGTGCCCAACAAGGTGGTGGCGCTGCGCAACGGCACCATGGGCTGGCATCTCGCCGGATTCACCTGTGACAAAGGCAAGGACGCACGCTTCCCGGCCGTGACGAAGGAAGGGCTCGCCTGGGCAAAATCCAAATCCGATGACGTGGAACGCCGCTTCGGCGTCAGCCGCATCGACCGCGCCGCGCTTACGCGCTGGCAGAATGACGCCGCGCGCACGACGTACGTCTTCGACGTACGCGATCCGGCCGAATACGCGGCCGGCCATTTTCCCGGCGCCATCTCCGCGCCGGGCGGCCAACTGGTGCAAGCAACCGACCTATATGCCGGCACGCTCGGCGCACGCATCGTACTTTCCGACGACAGCGAAGTGCGCGCGGTGATGACCGCTTCCTGGCTCAAGCAGATGGGCTGGCGCGACGTCGCGGTGCTACCGGAAGCCGGCACCGAAAAAGGCCAGCCGCCCGACGTTTTGCTCGGCACGGTGCCTGCGGATGCAAGCGTCGAATTCTCCGACGTGCTGGCGATTGATGACGTGACCGTCATCGATCTGTCTCGCAGCCCGGACTACCGCGAGGGCCACATTCCCGGCGCCTGGTTTGCCATTCGCTCGCGGCTGGCCAACGCGCTGGCGAAAATACCGCAGTACGGCACGCTGGTGTTCACCTCGGAGGACGGCGTGCTCGCCGGCCTTGCCGTCGAAGAGGCGCACGCGCTCACGGCCATTCCGGTGTATTGGCTCAAAGGCGGCAACGCCGCCTGGGCCGCTGCCGGCTTTCCGCTTTCCACCGATGTCAAAATGGCGGACGATCCGCTCGACGCTTGGCTCAAGCCTTATGAGCGGCCGGGCGATCCCAAGGCGGCGATGAACGAATATTTGTCGTGGGAAATCGATCTGCTGACGCGTATCACGCGCGACGGGACGACGCAATTTACCACGCCGGGTTGACCCCAAAGCAGCGGGTGCAGTCCGCACCGCGATAGGCTATATCGCGGCCATGAAATTCCTCGACGAAGCCAAGGTCTATGTGCAATCCGGCGCCGGCGGCAACGGCTGCATCGCGTTCCGGCGCGAGAAGTTCATCGAATTCGGCGGCCCGTCGGGCGGCGATGGCGGCAAAGGCGGCGACGTCATCATTGAGGCGGTCGACGGCCTCAATACCCTGATCGACTACCGCTACCAGCAGCACTTCAAGGCGCAGAACGGCGGCAACGGCATGGGCAAGGACATGCACGGCGCCAACGGCAAGGACGTGGTGCTCAAGGTGCCGGTCGGCACGCAAGTGTACGAAGAAGACGGCGAGACGCTACTCTCCGATCTCACGCGCGTCGGTGAACGCGTCACGCTGATGAAGGGCGGCAATGGCGGCTTTGGCAACGCCTATTTCAAGAGCGCGACCAACCAGGCGCCGCGCCGCGCCAATCCCGGCCAGCCAGGCGAAGAACGCACCATCCGTCTGCGGCTGAAGCTGATCGCCGATGCCGGCCTGATCGGTCTGCCCAATGCCGGCAAGTCCACCTTCCTCGCCGCGGTCAGCGCGGCCAAGCCGAAGATCGCCGACTATCCGTTCACCACGCTGCACCCGCAGCTCGGTGTCGTACGCGTCGACGAACGCGAATTCGTGCTCGCCGACCTGCCCGGCCTGATCGAAGGCGCGCACGAAGGCATCGGCCTCGGCGACCGCTTCCTCGGCCACACCGAACGCTGCCGCGTGCTGCTGCATCTGATCGACGGCACCAGTGAGGATGCCGGCGCCGCCTACAAGACCGTGCGCGCCGAACTCGAAGCCTATGGCCAAGGCCTGACCGACAAGCCTGAGATCGTGGCGCTGTCGAAGGCCGACGCGCTGACCCCGGAAGCAATCGAAAAGCAGATCGCAAAGCTGAAGAAAGCCTCCAAGAAAACGCCGGTGGTGCTGTCGTCGGCCTCCGGCCAAGGCGTGACCGACGTGCTGCGCGCGCTGTGGAAATTCATCGACCAGGCGCGCGCGGACGCCGACGCGTCGGAAGCCAAAGAAGAAGCCTGGCAGCCGTAGTCCACGCATCGCCCCCGCCGCTCATTCCCGCGCACGCGGGAATCCGGAACGAGATGGAGCTAATATTTGCTAAGAACTGGGTCCCCGCTTTTGCGGAGACGAACGGAGAATGACGTAATTCGTGCGACAGGAGCCCTTCATGAAAACCCGCGCAGCCGTCGCCTGGAAGGCCGGCGAGCCGCTTTCCATCGAGACGATCGACATCGCAGGCCCGAAGGCCGGCGAGGTCATGGTCGAAATCATGGCGACCGGCATCTGTCACACCGATGCCTACACGCTGTCGGGCGCCGACCCGGAAGGCCTGTTCCCGGCGATCCTCGGCCATGAAGGCGCCGGCATCGTGCGCGAGGCCGGCGAAGGCGTGACCACCCTGAAACCCGGCGACCACGTCATCCCGCTCTACACGCCGGAATGCCGGCAGTGCAAAACCTGTCTGTCGCGCCGCTCGAACCTGTGCACCGCCATCCGCGCCACGCAAGGCAAAGGCGTGATGCCGGACGGCACGTCGCGTTTCCGCTGCGACGGCGATGCTGTGTTCCACTACATGGGCTGCTCGACGTTTTCGAATTTCACCGTGCTGCCGGAAATCGCGTTGGCAAAAGTCCGCGAGGATGCACCGTTCGACAAGATCTGCTACATCGGCTGCGGCGTCACCACCGGCATCGGCGCCGTCACCAACACCGCGAAAGTCTGGCCCGGCGCCAATGTCGCGGTGTTCGGTCTCGGCGGCATCGGCCTCAACGTCCTGCAGGCCGCGCGCATGGTTGGCGCGGATAAAATCATCGGCATCGACACCAATCCCGGCAAGCGGGCCATGGCGGAGAAATTCGGCATGACGCATTTCGTCAACCCGGACGAAATCGGCAAAGACAAGGTCGTGCAGGCGGTGGTCGACATCACCGGCGGCGGCGCCGACTTCTCATTCGAATGCATCGGCAACGTGCAGGTGATGCGCCAGGCGCTGGAGTGCTGCCATCGCGGCTGGGGCGAGTCGATCATCATCGGCGTTGCCGGCTCGGGGCAGGAGATCGCCACGCGCCCGTTCCAGCTGGTCACCGGCCGCGTGTGGAAGGGAACCGCTTTCGGCGGCGCGCGCGGGCGCACCGACGTGCCGAAGATCGTCGACTGGTACATGGATGGCAAGATCAACATCGACGACCTGATCACCCAAACCATGCCGCTCGACAAGATCAACGACGCCTTCGACCTAATGCACGAAGGCAAGTCGATCCGCAGCGTGGTGATCTACTGAGACGGCGTGCTCTTGGTGCACAGTCGCCGCACGTCGGCTGTCGGCATATAAGTGCAATCCGAGGCGCGGAACGAGTGATAGGCGGCGGCACAGGCGGCAATGTCGCACAGTGGTTTTAGCGCTTCGGCCGGCGCGGCGGGCTTTTGCGCCAGCGCATCGTCGCCGGCGGCGGCGAGCGGCGTGACGATTAGCGGCGCGAGCGGCTTGTCGACGGCTGCCGCGCCGGGCGTCTGCACGCCGGCAGGCGGCGCGGTTTGGATCACCGCCTTCGTGGGACGCCGGGCCGCCGCCGACGGCATGACCAGCGCGTCCCATTCCATCGCGATGCTGAACAGGGCCGTGACCAGAACGGCGATATAGACAAAAAACGGCATCGCTTAGCCCCTAAGCTCCGCCTTCCCCGGCACGCCAACGCGGCGGGGCGGTTCGAAGTTCCCGCCCCTCCCGCGGCTGCCGCTCCTAGTATAGCCTGCCGCCGTGCCGACGATCCTGCTTACCCACAGCCCCGACATGCTGGCGAACTATTACGGCGAGCGCGCGCTTGCCGCGCTGCACAAGCTCGGCACGGTGCGGCGCAACGAGACCGGCGGCGTGCTCGACACGCGCGCCCTCATCGCGGCCGCCCGCGGCTGCGACATCGTCATCTCCGACCGGCAGGCCGCGGCCCCAGCCGAATTTTTCGCCAACGCGCCCGATCTCGTCGCCTTTCTGCGCGTCGCCGTCGACATCCGCAACATCGACGTCGAAGCCGCGAGCGCGCAAGGTATCCTGGTGACGCACGCGAGTCCCGGCTTTGCCGCTTCGGTAGCGGAAATGGCGATCGGCTTCATGATCGACTGCGGCCGCCATGTCAGCGAGACCGCCGAGGCCTATCACGCCGGCCACACGCCACAGGCGCGCATGGGCCGCCAACTCAAAGGCGCGACCGTCGGCATCATCGGCTATGGCGTGATCGGCGAATATCTCGCCGACCTCGCGCTCGCCTTCGGCATGACGGTGCTGGTCGCCGACCCTTATAAGAAAGTCGTCGCCACGGGGGTGACGCAAGTCGCGCTGCCCGAGCTCTTGGCGCGTTCGGATTTCGTCGTCTGTCTCGTCATCGCCAATGACGCGACCGAGAACCTGATGAACGAAGCGGCCTTCGCCGCGATGAAGAAGACCGCCTATTTCATCAACCTGTCGCGCGGCAATCTGGTGGACGAGACGGCGCTGGCTGCGGCGCTCGATAATAGGCGCATCGCCGGCGCCGCGCTCGATGTCGGCCGCGCGGCGGACCAGATGCCGACGCCTTCGCTCGCCCGCCGCGCCGAGGTTATCGCCACGCCGCACATCGCCGGCCTCACGCCGGCCGCGGTCGAGCACCAGGCCTTCGACACCGTGCGCCAGATCGAGGCGCTCATCGCCGGGCGAGATGCCGGAGGGCGCGGTGAATGCGGAGAGGGCGCGGAGGTTGGGGCGATAAAAGTCGGGAGTAATATTCGCGGCCCGCCATTTAAACCCAACTGCACCGCGACTTGATCTCAATTTTTCCGTGTAATAGAACAAATAGCGAACACAAATGGCATTGAGTCGGCGCATTCATTCGGGAGGTCGATGTTGGACCGAGACGCAAGCCGCTCATGAGTCGGACGGCGCGAATGGAAAACATGCGCAGGCGCTGAAGAATCGGCCTTATTAGCGCAACACGTCTAAATTGACGCATTCGCCGGCAGTGGCGGTCGAACCTAAAACGAGGCGTCAAACTTTGTGCGACCTCTCGATCTCTATCCCGAGCTCTGAGAATATTCGGATGGGATCGGCGCGTCGTCGCGCTTCAAAGCTGCCCGAAGCACCGTTTCATCGTTAGGAAATTCATGATCGCCAGACGCGCCGGGCGAGCGAAGCTGTCGGCGCTCAAGGCAGAAATTCCAGCCTGTCAAATTGAAATCATCAACGGCGACGCGAATGATGCAATTGCCGCCCTGTGCGAGCGACAATTGGCGTCTAAACCCGCGATGGCACGTCGTGTTTCTCGACCCTTACGGATGGCAGGCTGACATTGGATACGCTGGTCGCGACATTGCAGCAGCAGGGCGCTCGATATCTGGGTCTTTTTCCGTCCGTATGGGCGTCGAACGATCTTACAACAAAATCGGCTGACATTTCTGAGGAATGGAGGGTCCCTGGATCGAATTTGGCCCGGGGAATGGCGTTCGGCGTTTACCGCAGCTATGAAACAGGCAACAATTTACGGCACCGCGCAGTAGATGCGTCAATATCGACCGATGAAGCTTGGGAAATTTCATCCAAGCGATCGGAGGCGATCGGGTTTCAGCCGCTCGATAATGAGTTGGTATCTGGGGCCGCCGACAAAATCAAAGACAGACCATTTATTGCTTTTGCCTTCGAGTGCGCCATCATCCGATCGCCAATAAGTTCTGGGACGCATTGTGACCTGGCCGACGCGATCTGTTGAAAGGAATAAGCACGGAGACCGGCGATGGCCGCATCCGACATCGAATGGACCGAGGCGACGTGGAATCCGATCGCCGGCTGCAAGGTGCTCTCGCCCGGCTGCACAAATTGCTACGCCATGCGGATGGCGGCGCGCCTCCAAGCAATGGGCATGGCGAAATACGCCGGCACCACACGCAAGTCAGGCAAGCGGCATGTCTGGACCGGACGCGTCAACGCTGACAAGGCCGCGCTCGCTGCGCCGCTCAATTGGAAAAAACCTCAGCGCATTTTTGTCAATTCCATATCGGACCTGTTTCAAGATAAGGCCGACGAGGCCCTCATCCGGCAAGTCTGGCGTGTGATGGAGCAGGCCCATTGGCATTCATTCCAGGTGTTGACCAAGCGGCCGGAACGCATGCTGGAAATTCTGTCTAAGGCCAAATTCCAGACGCTGCCAAACGTGTGGCTTGGCACGTCGGTCGAAAGCGAAGACTACCTTGACCGCATTGATCTGCTTCGCCGCGTGCCGGCGCGCATCCGCTTCATTTCGTTCGAGCCCCTGCTCGGGCCGATTGCCGATCCGGACTTGAGCGGCATTCATTGGGCCATCGTGGGCGGCGAATCCGGCCCGCGTGCGCGGCCGATGGAGGCGTGGTGGGTGGAGCAACTGCACGAAGCCTGTGAGCGCCAAGGCGCAGCTTTTTTCTTTAAGCAGTGGGGCGGCAAACGTAAGAAGCAGACCGGTCGGACGTTCAAAAACCGCACATGGGATGATTATCCAATTGTAACGGCCCAAGCGTAATGGCCAAAAGGCGTTATGCCTCATCGTCCCCATGACTGGTCTGCAGAACCCATGCTAAACCCCCGGCACCCATAACCCCCGCCGGGCCATGTCGAAATCGCCGCCAACCCCCACCCTCTCCTCCTTCCGCCGCATCGTCGTGAAGGTCGGCTCGTCACTGCTGGTGGACGCCACCGCAGGCTCGCTCAAGCGCGACTGGCTCAGCGGCCTCGCCGCCGACCTCGCCGCCCTGCACGCGCAAAAGCGCGACGTCATCGTGGTGTCCTCCGGCGCCATCGCGCTCGGCCGCGCCGTGCTCAAGCTGCCGGCGGGCGCGCTCAAGCTCGAGGAGGCGCAGGCCGCCGCCGCGGTCGGGCAGATAGCGCTGGCGCGCGCCTGGTCGGAATCATTGGGCGCGCACGCGCTCGCCGCCGGCCAGGTGCTGGTCACGCTCGGCGACACCGAAGAGCGCCGCCGCTATCTCAACGCGCGCTCGACCATCGCCAAACTGCTGGAATGGCGCAGCGTGCCGGTGATCAACGAGAACGACACCGTCGCCACCACCGAGATCCGCTTCGGCGACAACGACCGCCTCGCCGCGCGCGTCGCCACCATGATGAGCGCGGACCTGCTTGTGCTGCTGTCGGACGTCGACGGGCTCTACGACAAACCGCCCGGACAGGCGGACGCCAAGCGCGTGCCGGTGGTCGCGCGTATTTCGCCGGAGATCGAAGCGATGGCGGGCGTAAGCGAGTCGGCGACCGCGCGCGGCGGCATGCTGACCAAGATCGAGGCCGGCAAGATCGCCACCACCGCCGGCACGCACATGATCATCGCCTCGGGGCATGTAGCCCATCCTTTGAAAGCAATTGCCGATGGCGCGCCGTGCACCTGGTTCCTGACGCCGGCCAATCCGGTGACCGCGCGCAAGAAGTGGATCGCCGGCTCCTTGGAGCCGCGCGGCGCGCTGGTCATCGACGCCGGCGCGGTGAAGGCGCTGCGCTCCGGCAAGAGCCTGTTGCCGGCCGGCGTCGTAAAGGTCGAGGGCGCCTTCGGGCGCGGCGATGCGGTGGTGGTGCGCGGGCCGGACGGGCACGAGGTCGGCCGCGGGCTGATCGCGTTCGACGCCGAGGACGCCGAGCGGATCAAGGGCCACTCGTCGGCGGACATCCCCGCCATCCTCGGTTTTGCCGGACGGATCGAGATGATCCACCGCGACGACCTTGTTCTCGGCGGAGAATAGCTAAGCTAGAAGAAGAACAAGATGTTCTGGCCTGGACGGCGGGCGGTTCTCACAGCGTCCACGATTGACCACGGCCAAGCTCGGTCACGTCTTGCGGGCCACTCGGCCAATGGCCGACTTAGCTCTCGCGTTCATCCCCGGCCTACCCGCGGTCATGTCCAGCCGCCCAACTCGGCCAACGGCCCAGTCAGTGCCGGCGGCTGTGCGACTTGGCGGACCGCCGCGTGGCGCCGGATTTGCGCTGCACCGGATGGGCCGGCAGCGCGAAAAACGTTCCGTCGGGAAATTCCAGATACCGGCTATAGACTTGCACTTCCTCGCCGGATTGGCCTTCGCCGCCGCGCCGGCCTTCGATCACGAACTTGGTGCCGACCGGAAAACGGCTCGGAAGCCGACTTGAACTGGACGCCATGACACCCTCCTGTGAGGTGACCCCAACCTGCCAACTCATTGTGTAGGTCAATTGACGGATTGTGGCGGGGAGCTGGTTATCCACGCAATCCCCAGTTCCGTCTGTCATTTCCGCGAGACCGGGCCCATCTCGCCCCCGCCGCCCCGACGTGTTAGGAACCAGCGACTGGGGTTCGGCAGGCTTTTCGACATGAGCGCACCGCTGAAAAGCATTGAAGGGACTGGGGATATTGCCGCTTGCATGGCCGAACTTGGCCGCCAGGCGAGAGCTGCCGCCCGTACGTTGGCGCTCACCTCCCCCGCCCAAAAGGACCGTGCCCTGCAGCTCATGGCGGACGCCGTCCGGGCGGAGAAATCCCGCATCTTATCCGCCAATACCGAGGACATCGCCGAGGCGCGCGCCTCGGGCGTGTCCGGCGCCTTCCTCGACCGGCTCTCCCTCGATGCCGCCCGGGTGGAGGCAATCGCCGCTGCCATCGACGCTGTGCGCACGCTCAAGGATCCGGTCGGCGTTGTGACCGAATCCTGGACGCGGCCGAACGGCATGACCATCGAGCGGGTGCGGGTACCGCTCGGCGTCATCGGCATCATCTACGAAAGCCGGCCGAACGTGACCGCCGATGCTGGCGCGCTATGCCTCAAATCGGGCAATGCCGCGATTCTGCGCGGCGGCTCCGACAGCTTGCGCTCGAGCCGCGCTATCGTCGCCGCGCTCGGCCAAGGCTTGCGCGGCGCCGATTTGCCGGAAGCCGCGATCCAGCTGGTGCCGACGCGCGACCGCGCCGCGGTCGGGCTGATGCTCGGTGGCCTCGACGGCAACATCGATGTAATTGTTCCGCGCGGCGGCAAGGGCCTGGTCGCGCGCGTGCAGGCGGAAGCGCGGGTGCCCGTCTTCGCGCACCTGGAAGGCGTCTGTCATGTCTATGTCGACAAGGCAGCCTCGCTCGATATGGCCAAGACCATCGTGCTCAACGCCAAAATGCGGCGTACCGGCGTCTGCGGCGCGGCCGAGACTCTGCTGGTCGACCGCGCCGGGGTCGACAAATTTCTCAAGCCGCTCATTGAGATGCTGATCGACGCCGGCTGCGAAATCCGCGGGGATAAGGCGACGCAGGCCGTAGACGGCCGCGTCAAGCCGGCGACCGAGGAGGATTGGTCGACCGAATATCTCGACGCCATTATCGCGGCCAAGGTAGTGGATGGTGTTGCCGCAGCTATCGAGCACATTGAGCGCTGTGGCTCACACCACACCGATGCCATCGTGACCGATGATACGGTGGCGGCAGAGAGATTTTTGCGTGAGGTCAATTCGGCGATCGTGCTGCACAACGCATCAACCCAATTCGCCGACGGTGGCGAATTCGGATTCGGTGCCGAAATCGGCATCGCTACTGGCCGGCTGCACGCGCGCGGACCAGTCGGCGTCAATCAACTCACCACGTTCAAATATCGCGTCCACGGAAACGGTCAGATCCGGCCGTGAAAGCGCAAGTACCCGTCCGCACCGCGCGCGTTCTTCCGCCTCACGCGCCCGGCATGAAGATCGGCCTGTTCGGCGGAACTTTCGATCCGCCGCACCATGCCCACCTCGCCGCGAGTCTGCTCGCGCTCAAACGGCTCAAGCTTGACAGCGTCTGGTGGCTGGTCACCCCAGGCAATCCGCTCAAGAACACCCGCGGGCTCGCCCCACTGGAGCAAAGAATTGCCGCTGCCCGTGCGCTGACGAACCATCGGCGCATTTACGTGAGCGGTCTCGAGGCTGTCATTAAGACGAGATATACTTACGACACCATAAAATGGCTTAAGGCTCGATGCCCTCGGGTCCGATTCGTTTGGATCATGGGGGCGGACAACCTACGGAGCTTTCATCGCTGGCAAAAATGGCGTCGTATAGCGAAGCTGGTGCCGTTTGGGGTAATCGATCGCCTCGGACCAAGCCTTTACGCCGCAGCCAGTGCGGCCGGCCAAGCGCTCGCCCGCGCCCGTATACCGGAATGCGCCGCCGCCAGCCTTCCCTATTGGAAGCCGCCGGCTTGGACTTTTTTGCACGGACTCAAATCGCCGCTGTCCTCCACCGCGTTGCGCGCCATGCGCCGGCGCGGGGAAACTACTTTCCGCGCGAGCGGCAAGAAAAAGACAATGGGTGGAAAGCGTCGAGCAAGGTAACTATCTTGATCATGGCCCCAATGCGAGCCGGGGCGGGCGCTACGAACGTAAAGGGAAACAACCTCTGAGCAAACCTGCACTCTCTCGGGCATCGCGTCACACGCCCGAATCCGTCCCCCGGTGCCCAAGCGCTAAGGAGACGCTCCGCATCGTCCTCGCGCGGCTGGATGACATGAAAGCCGAGGACAACGTCACCATCGATCTCACCGGCAAATCTACAATAGGCGATTTTATGGTCGTGACCTCCGGCCGGTCGAACGTCCATGTTGCCGCTATCGCCGACAACCTGGTCAAGGACCTTAAGGGCGCCGGCATTACAGGCATCCGCGTCGAAGGTCTGCGGCAAGGCGACTGGGTGCTGATCGACGCCGGCGATGTGATCGTCCATATCTTCCGGCCGGAAGTGCGAAACTTCTACAGTCTTGAGAAGATGTGGTCGTCGGCCCGCCCCTCGGACGCAAGGCGATCCAACTGATAGACTGACGATATAATGCGTATCGTCGTCGCCGCCGTCGGACGTCTAAAACGAGGACCGGAAACCGAGCTTTCCGAGCGTTACACCAAGCGCGCCATGCAAACCGGCCGCGGTCTCGGTTTGCGCGACATTGAAGTCATCGAAATCAGGGAAAGCCGCGCCGACGATGCCGGCAAGCGAATGCTCGAGGAGTCGATCGCGCTCGCTAACATCATACCGCAGCGCGCGGCGATCGTGCAGCTCGATGCAACCGGCGAGAACCTCGATAGCGCTAGCCTCGCCGCGCGCCTCGCACAATGGCGCGCCGACGACCGCCCGGCGGTGGCGTTCATGATCGGTGGCGCCGACGGCCTCGCCCCCACTTTGCGCGCCAAGGCCGACTTGCGGCTCGCCTTCGGGGCGGCAACCTGGCCGCATCAACTTGTGCGCATTATGCTCTTGGAACAGCTTTACCGCGCCACCACGATCCTCGCCGGGCATCCTTATCATAGGGCCTGACCGTCGCAGATTGGTCTTAATCCGGCCCGATAGGTTGGTTCGAACAATAGCCTTGCCGTCTCGACCTGCGGGCGTAACGTGGCTGCAATGATTTGCCTTGGGGGATTCAAATCGCGATCCGCGCTTGTCGCGGTGCTTGCGCTCGGAATGTCTGTCACCCTCGCTGCCACAGGACTGGCGCAAGAACGGCCGATCCATCTCGCGCAAAATGACAAAGCGGGCAAGCTTGACGCGCTCAAGCAGCGAGACCAAGACCTCAAAGCCGCGCGCGATGCGCAAAGCAAGTCGATCGAGACCGAGGCAGCACTCAAGCGCGAGATCGAACAGATCGGCTCAGATCGCCGCAAGCTTAATCAGGACCTGATCGACACAGCCAGCCGCATCCGCGGCGTAGAAGCGCAGGTAACGGCTACCGAAGCGCGCCTCAAGCCGCTCGACGAGAAGGAAGCGAACATTCACAGGTCGCTCGAGGGCCGCCGCGCCGTGATCGGCGAAGTACTGGCCGCGCTTCAGCGTATAGGCCATCGCCCGCCACCGGCTTTGATTTCCAGCCCGGAGGACGCGCTGCAATCGGTGCGCACCGCCATGCTCCTAGGCGCGGTCCTGCCAGAGATGCGCCACGAGGTCGAGGCACTTGCCAACGACCTCACGGCCTTGCTCAATGTTCGCAAGCAGATCAACGTCGAACGCGACCGGCTGAAAAACGAAGTGGCCTCGCTCGGCAACGAGCGCACGCGTATGATCACGCTGATCGGCGAGCGCCAAAAGCAGCAGGCCGAGCGCGAAAAAGCGCTCGACGCGGAACGGACGCGCGCTGCGCAATTGGGGCGCCAAGTCGACAATCTCAAAGATTTGATCGCCAAACTAGAGCAGGGGCTCGATCCTGCAACTCGGGCCGCCCGCGACACAGCCCGCAGCGACACACGACCGGCCATGGCGGCACTGCACGATGCGGGACGGCTAGCGCCGGCGGCGGCTTTTAGCTCCTTACGCGGGCGAGTTCCAATTCCGGTTAACGGCGTCAAATTTAAGGAATATGGGGCACCCGACGGTGTCGGTGGCGTGGAAAAAGGCGTTTCCATTGCGACCCGCGCCGGTGCCCAGGTGACGGCGCCGGCCGACGGTTGGGTCGTTTACGCTGGACCCTTCCGCTCCTACGGGCAACTCTTGATCCTCAATGCCGGCAACGGGTATCATATCTTGCTCGCTGGGATGGAACGGATATCAGTAGATCTCGGACAGTTCGTGCTGACCGGAGAACCCGTTGCGGTTATGGGAAATGGCTCCCATATCGCGGCTATCTTGGCGACAGGCTCCAGCCAACCGGTTCTCTATATTGAGTTTCGTAAGGACGGGATCCCCGTCGATCCAGGCCCATGGTGGGCGGCTGGCGAAGGCGAAAAGGTTCGCGGATGATGCGCAAGACCACACTCATTCTACTCGGCGCGGCGGCTGGAGCGGCAATGACGCTGCTCGCAACACAGCCGCACATGATCTTCATCGGTTCGAGCGCCAAGGCGGCAGCCGCGGACACTTATCGGCAGCTCAATTTGTTCGGTGACGTCTTCGAGCGCGTCCGCGCCGATTACGTCGAGAAGCCGGACGATCAGAAGCTGATCGAAACCGCGATCAACGGCATGCTTGCTGGGCTTGATCCGCATTCCAGCTACATGGATCCGAAGAGCTTCCGCGACATGCAGGTGCAGACCCGCGGCGAATTCGGCGGCCTCGGTATCGAGGTCACCATGGAAGACGGCCTCATCAAGGTGGTGGCGCCGATCGATGACACTCCCGCCGCCAAGGCCGGCGTCATGGCCAACGATATCATTACCCAGCTCGACGGCGAGCAGGTGCAGGGTCTCACCCTGAACCAGGCGGTCGAGAAAATGCGCGGCCCGGTGAACACCAAGATCAAGCTGACCATCATGCGCAAGGGTCAGGACAAGCCGATCGACGTAACGATAACGCGCGACATCATCCGCGTGCGGTCGGTCCGATCACAGCTGGAAGGCGACGATGTCGGCTATATCCGGCTCACGCAGTTCAATGAACAGACCACCGATGGGCTAAAGAAGGCGATCGCCGACATCACGGCCAAAGTAAGCAACGACAAGCTCAAGGGCTACATCCTCGACCTGCGCAACAATCCGGGCGGCCTGCTCGATCAGGCGATCTCGGTGTCGGATGCGTTCCTGCAAAAGGGCGAGATCGTTTCTACCCGCGGCCGTAACCCGGAAGAAACCCAGCGCTTCAACGCCCGGCCGGGCGACCTCACCAATGGCAAGCCGGTAATCGTGCTAATCAACGGCGGCTCGGCCTCGGCGTCGGAAATCGTCGCCGGCGCATTGCAGGACCACAAGCGTGCTACGGTCCTCGGCACGCGGTCATTCGGCAAGGGTTCGGTACAGACGATCATTCCGCTCGGCTCCGGTAACGGCGCGCTGCGGCTGACCACCGCACGCTACTTCACGCCATCCGGCCGCTCAATTCAGGCCAAGGGCATCGTGCCCGATATTGAGGTCTTGCAAGACCTGCCGGATGACATCAAGGCGAAGACCGATACCAGCACCAAGGGCGAAGCTTCGTTGCGCGGCCACCTCAAGGGCGACGCCGGCAAAGAGCAGACCGGCTCGCAGTCCTACGTTCCACCGGACCCCAAGAACGACAAGGCGCTTACAATGGCGGAGGGCCTGCTGCGAGGCACCGTGGCCAATTCGGCATTCCCACCAAACCCCAAGGCCCCGGTCCCGAATTAAACGCGGCCCGATTCACAAGAAGCCTGGTTCCATCGGGGCGGCTTAACGGCCGCCCCGTCTGTTTGCGGCAAGCCCCGCCGGAATCGTCGCGTGCTAAACTCCACGGATGATTCGCCAGGATTTTGGCCTTGTCATTGGATGATCTGAACGCCCCCCTCGGCCAGAACAAACGGAAGGGGCTGCCGAAGCTCCCGGTCGCCGGTCCACAAATTCTGGCGGGCATGCTTGGGCTGTTCGGAATCGCGGTTGGTGGCCTGGGCGATTTTTGTCAACGACCCCCTGGGTGGCGAGCCCACCGCTGTGGTCACCACGGGGCCGCTCACCAAAATACCCGCAAAACCGGATGGCGACGGCCAACAGCACACTCGCCACGACGGAGCGGCAGCAGGCGCAACTCCCCCCGAGAAGATGGCCACGCCAGCCATTGTCGCACTGCCACCGGGAGCCAGGACCATCACCATTATCGATGGCTCGAGCGGCAAGCATCAGAATGTAATTGTTCCGGGCAAATCGAGCGACCTTGCGCCCAAGCCTACAGGCGACCCGCGGATTCTGGAATCCACCCGCCACGGCGCCATCCCCAAGATCTCGGTGGACGGCGCGCGTCCGTTTATGGTCTTCGCACATCCGCGCAAAGTGCCGGCGGACAAGGCCGATGCGCCGCGCATCGCCATCATCGTAAGCGGGCTCGGCATCAGCGCGGCCGGCACCGCCGATGCATTGTCGAAATTGCCGGCACCCGTGACGCTGGCCATCGCACCCTACGGCGCGAATCTCGACACGCTGGCGGAGCGCGCGCAAGCGGCCAATCACGAAGTGCTGCTGCAGACTCCGATGGAGCCGTTCGACTATCCCGACAACGACCCAGGACCGGAAACGTTGCTGACCACGCTCACCGCTGACCAGAACATCGACCGGCTGCATTGGCAGATGAGCCGCTTCCAGGGCTATGTCGGGATCGTGAGCTACATGGGCGCCCGCTTTACCTCGTCCGAACCAGCGTTGGCACCGGTGATGCGCGAGACCGCCAAGCGCGGACTGATCTATGTAGACGACAGCGCTTCGCCGCGTAGCGTCGCCGGCCAACTCGCCGGTGGCCATAACTTCCCGTTTGCCAAAACCGACGTCACGATTGATGCCGTGCCGACACCGGTCGAGATTGACCGCGCTCTGGCGCGACTGGAATTGGTAGCGCGCAAACATGGAACCGCGATCGGGCTCGCCGACGCGCTGCCGGCAACTATCGCACGCATCGCAGAATGGGCGAAAAAAGTGGAAGACCGCGGCTTCGTGCTGGTTCCCATCACCATGGTGGCGACGAAAGAAAAGTCGTCGTAACCTCATTCGCCGCTCCAAGTGCGCGGTGCGAGTGACGGAGCGCGAATGCCACCCTTCGAATCCCTACCCTATCGTCCCTGTGCCGGCATCATGGTGCTCAACCGTGCCGGCCTCGTTTTCATCGGCCGCCGATCGAGCGGCCCCGAGCACATCGACGCGACCCACGTCTGGCAGATGCCGCAAGGCGGCATCGACGAAAACGAAGATCCGTATAAGGCTGCGTTGCGCGAACTCTACGAAGAAACCAATATCCGTTCGGTGGAGAAGCTGGGCGAGGTCGCCGAATGGCTCGCCTACGACATCCCGCGCGATATCGTCGGCGCGGCCTGGGGCGGAAAATATCGCGGGCAGAAGCAGAAATGGTACGCGCTGCGCTTTACCGGTAGCGACAGCGAGATCGACATCGTCAATCCCGGCGGCGGGCACGAGCCGGAATTCATCGATTGGCGCTGGGTGGCGATGGACGAATTGCCCGACCTGGTGGTGCCGTTCAAGCGGGCCACTTACGATCGAGTGGTAAAAGAATTCGAAAAGTTCGCTTTACCTTGAGCTCAGTGCATCGCCGTGCCGGTCAAATGCCTGTCGACTTCCTTGAAATGATCGAGCCGCGTGATCGCCTTGTCGAGATCGCCGCCGGGCTCCATCTTCTCGATGCGTTTTTCCATCTCGGCGATGCGCACGGCGACAACGGCGCGATCGATGTCTTCGACCGCTTCGGCCACATCGGCCAGGACGGTAAGCCCCTGCGCCGACACCTCGGCGAAGCCGCCGAGTACGACGATCTTTTGTGCGCCGCTTGTGCCGTGCACGGTCAGAATGCCCGGCCGCAGCGTGGCGACGAACGGCGCATGGTTGGCCAGCACGCCGAAGTCCCCCTCAGCGCCGGGGACGTCCACCTGCTCGACCTCGCCGGAGAACAACAGTTTTTCCGGTGAGACCAGATCGAAATGAAACGTGGCCATGACGTTTTCCGCCGTTACGCCGCTTCCGCCGCGAGCTTCTTGCCCTTCTCGATCGCCTCTTCGATGGTACCGACCATGTAGAACGCTGCCTCCGGCAGGTGGTCGTACTTGCCCTCGCACAGGCCCTGGAAGCCCTTAATGGTGTCGGCAAGGTCGACCAGCTTGCCGGGCGAACCGGTGAAAACTTCGGCGACAAAGAACGGCTGCGACAGGAAGCGTTCGATCTTGCGGGCGCGCGCGACAGTCAGCTTGTCCTCTTCGGACAATTCGTCCATGCCGAGAATGGCGATGATGTCTTGCAGAGCCTTGTAGCGCTGCAAGATCTGCTGCACCTGGCGCGCCACCGCGTAGTGCTCCTCGCCAACGATCAGCGGCGACAGCATGCGCGAGGTGGAATCGAGCGGGTCAACCGCCGGATAAATGCCCTTGGCGGCAATATCGCGAGACAGCACGGTGGTCGCATCCAAATGCGCGAACGAAGTCGCCGGCGCCGGGTCGGTCAAGTCGTCGGCGGGCACGTAGATCGCCTGCACCGACGTTACTGAACCCTTGTGGGTCGTGGTGATGCGCTCCTGCAGCGTGCCCATATCGGTGGCGAGCGTCGGCTGATAGCCCACGGCCGACGGGATGCGGCCGAGCAGCGCCGACACTTCCGATCCGGCCTGGGTGAAGCGGAAGATATTGTCGACGAAGAACAGCACGTCCTGGCCCTGATCGCGAAAATATTCGGCGACGGTGAGGCCGGAGAGGCCGACGCGGGCGCGCGCACCCGGCGGCTCATTCATCTGCCCGTACACAAGCGCACATTTCGAGCCCGCGACCGAGCCCTTGTGCGGATCTTTGTTGACGCCCAACTCGATCATCTCGTGGTAGAGGTCGTTGCCTTCGCGCGTACGCTCACCCACGCCTGCGAATACGGAATAACCGCCGTGCGCCTTGGCAACGTTGTTGATGAGTTCCATGATCAGCACGGTCTTGCCGACGCCGGCGCCGCCGAACAGGCCAATCTTGCCGCCCTTGGCGTAGGGCGCGAGCAAATCGACGACCTTGATGCCGGTGACCAGGATCTGCGCCTCGGTGGATTGATCGGTATAGAGTGGAGCTTCCTGATGGATCGCGCGCGTGGCTTTCGCATTGACGGGACCCGCTTCATCGACCGGGTCGCCAATCACATTGATAATTCTGCCCAGCAATTCCGGACCGACCGGCACCGCGATCGGCTGGCCGGTATCGGTGACTTCCTGGCTACGGACGAGGCCCTCGGTGGAGTCCATGGCGATGGTGCGCACGGTCAATTCGCCGAGATGCTGGGCGACTTCCAACACCAGTCTATTGCCGCCGTTTTTCGTCTCTAAGGCATTGAGAATAGCGGGCAATTCGCCTTCGAACTGCACGTCGACGACGGCGCCGATGACCTGGGTGATCTTTCCGACTGCGTTCTGTGCTGTGACCATTTTAATCCTCTTAGAAGCTCTATTCCTCGGACTCAGAGCGCCTCTGCTCCGGAGATGATCTCGATCAATTCCTTGGTGATCATCGCCTGGCGCGTGCGGTTGTAGGTCAGCGTCTGTTTGCGGATCATTTCGCCGGCGTTTCGGGTGGCGTTGTCCATCGCGCTCATGCGCGCGCCCTGTTCGGAGGCGGCGTTTTCCAGGAGCGCACGGAACACCTGCACCGACAGATTGCGCGGCAGCAGGTCGGCGAGGATTTCCCCCTCTTCCGGCTCATATTCGTAGGCCGCGGCGGCTCCCGCCGCCTCGAACACCGGCGGGATGATCTGCTGCGCAGTCGGGATCTGCGCGATCACCGATTTGAAGCGCGAGAAGAACAGCGTGCAGACGTCGAATTCGCCGGCATCGAACAGCGCGACGACCTTCTTGGCGATCATCTCGGCCTGCTCGAAGCCGATCTGCTTGATGCCGCGCAGCTCGATTGTCTCGATGATGTGCTTGCCGTAGACCCGGCGCAGCTGGTCTTGCCCCTTGCGGCCGACGCAGAGGATTTTGACCTCCTTGCCCTGCCCAACCAGCGAATTAATACGCTCGCGCGCAAGCCGCACGATCGACGAGTTGAACGGACCGCACAGACCACGCTCGGCCGTGCAAACGACCAGCAGATGCACCTTGTCGTTGCCGGTACCGGCCAGCAGCCGGGGCGCGGAATCGCTGCCGGCCACCGCCGCGGCGATCGAGCTCAGCACTTTGCTCATTCGTTCCGCATAAGGACGCGCGGCCTCCGCCGCTACCTGCGCACGACGCAACTTGGACGCCGCGACCATCTGCATGGCCTTGGTGATCTTCTGCGTCGCCTTGGTCGCGGCGATGCGAACGCGCATGTCCTTGAGGCTAGCCATTCGGTATCAATCCTTGCGGATCACGCTTCACGGCTCAGGCGAACGTCTTGGCGTAACCGTCGACCACGTCCTTGAGCTTGGCTTCATCGTCCTTGGAGAGATCGCCGCTCTTGCGGATCGAGTCGAGCAGCGCGGCGTGTTTGGTGCGCACCAGCGTGAGCAGACCGCTCTCGAAGGCGTGCACGCGCGACACTTCGAACTTGTCGAGATAACCATTGACGCCGGCATAGATCACGCAGACCTGCTCTTCCATCTTGAGCGGCGAGAACTGCGGCTGCTTGAGCAGCTCGGTCAGGCGCGAGCCGCGCGCCAGCATACGCTGGGTGGTGGCGTCGAGGTCGGAGCCGAACTGCGCAAAGGCCGCCATTTCGCGGTACTGCGCGAGCTCGCCCTTGATCTTGCCGGCAACCTTTTTCATCGCCTTGGTCTGCGCGGCGCTGCCCACGCGAGACACGGAAAGTCCAACGTTCACCGCCGGACGGATGCCCTGATAGAACAGGTCAGTTTCCAGGAAGATCTGGCCGTCGGTGATGGAAATCACGTTGGTCGGGATATAGGCCGACACGTCGTTGGCCTGGGTTTCGATGACCGGCAGCGCGGTGAGCGAGCCGCCCTTGTTGGCGTCGTTCATCTTGGCGGCTCGCTCGAGCAGACGCGAATGCAGGTAAAACACGTCGCCGGGGTAGGCTTCGCGGCCGGGCGGGCGGCGCAGCAATAGCGACATCTGGCGGTAGGCGACCGCCTGTTTCGACAGATCGTCATAGATGATGACGGCGTGCATGCCGTTGTCGCGGAAATATTCGCCCATGGTGCAGCCGGAAAACGGCGCCAGGAACTGCATCGGCGCCGGATCGGACGCGGTGGCGGCGACAATGATCGAATAATCGAGCGCGCCCTGCTCTTCCAGCACCTTGACGAATTGCGCGACGGTGGAGCGCTTCTGGCCGACCGCGACATAGACGCAATAGAGCTTGATTTTCTCGTCGGTCTGCGCATTGAGCGGCTTCTGATTGAGGATGGTATCGAGCGCGATCGCGGTCTTGCCAGTCTGGCGGTCTCCGATGATCAATTCGCGCTGGCCGCGTCCGATCGGGATCAGCGCGTCGATCGCCTTGAGGCCGGTGGCCATCGGCTCGTTCACCGACTTGCGCGGAATGATGCCGGGCGCCTTCACGTCGACGCGGGCGCGCGTGTCGCTCTTGATCGGGCCCTTGCCGTCGATCGGGTTGCCGAGCGCGTCGACCACCCGGCCGAGCAGGCCCTTGCCGACCGGCACGTCGACGATCGAACCGGTGCGCTTGACGGTCTGACCTTCCTTGATCTCGCGGTCGTTGCCGAAGATCACAATGCCGACATTGTCGGTTTCGAGATTGAGCGCCATGCCGCGCGTGCCGTTCTCGAACTCGACCATTTCGCCGGCTTGCACGTTGTCGAGGCCGTAAACACGGGCGATGCCGTCACCGACGGACAACACCTGGCCGACCTCGGAGACCTCGGCTTCCTGGCCGAAGTTCTTGATCTGCTCTTTCAGGATGGCGGAAATTTCTGCGGCGCGGATATCCATCAGCGGGCCTCTTTCATCGCGATCTTGATCGCATTGAGCTTGGTGCGGAGCGAGCTGTCGACCATGCGGCTGCCGACCTTGACGATGAGCCCGCCGATGATGGCGGGCTCGATCTTGAGGTCGAAGTCGATCTCTTTGCCGCCGGTCACCGATTTGAGCGCGCCCTTGAGCGCGTCGAGATTCTTGTCGCTGAGCGGCTCGGCGACGGTGACCTGCGCGATCACCTCGCCCTTGTGGCGGGCGGCGAGCCCGCGGTAGGCGCGGATCATGTCGCGCACGGCGAACAGCCGCCGGTTGGTAGTAATGACGCGCAGGAAATTGGCGGCCAGGCCCTTGATGCCGGCCTTGTCGAGGATGGCAGCCAGCGCCCGCAATTGCTCGTCGGCGCCGAATACGGGGCTGCGCACCAACCGGTTGAGGTCCGGATTGCCGGCGATCAGGCGGTCGAAGCGCTCGAGATCGGCCTTGACGGCGTCGACCGCCTTGCTGTCGAGCGTCAACTCGAACAGAGCATTGCCGTACCGCCCGGCCATGCCTGAAATTATTGGTTCTGTGCCAGCCACTGGACGCTCGTTTTGGTTACTTCATTCACAGGCCGGGCGCCGTCGCAGAATGGCGGCGCAAATCATTGGAATCCAAGAGGGAATTCCGATTCTTGGGGACGTCGCGGAAGCCCGCGGAAACCCCCATGAAATCGAGGCGCTAGCTAACACAGGGCCGGGGGCGGTGCAACATGGCGCACCCCGCCAGAACCAAGATCCGCACCGACGCGCGGCCCGGGTGGCTCCCGATTTTGCATCACAGGGATACCTCGCCATGCGACCGGGCTCTCGATACGTTGCGCACCCGCTTCGACCGCCCAGGAGCCGACGGCATATGTCGCCAAGAAATGCCAAGAGCGACGCGGCCGCGACGGCCAAGCTGCTGGTCGTCTTGCTCGCCTTCGCCTGGGGCTTCAACTGGATTGCCGCGGCGGTGGCGCTACGCGAAGTTTCGCCCTGGAGCCTGCGTTTCGACGGAGCCGGCATCGGCGCAGCTCTCCTGTTTATGGCCGCCCTCCTCACCGGACACGATTTGCGTGTGCCGCGCGGCGAATTTCGTCACGTGATGGTGGCTGGTTTTTTCAACGTTGCAGCATTCCAGATCCTCTCCGGCTTCGCGCAGCTCTCCGGCGCGACCTCACGCGCCATCATCATCACCTATTCGATGCCGATCTGGACGACGATGCTGAGCACCGTCGTACTGGGCGAAAAGCTCAACCGGATCCGAATCGTCGCTTTCTGTTTGTGCGTGGCGGGCCTCTCGGTGCTGCTCTGGCCGCTGTTCACCAATGGATTTCCGCCCTTCGTCTTCTACTCGCTCGGCTGCGCGCTGAGCTGGTGCATCGCGACCGTCTACATCAAGTGGGCTAAGGTCAGAATCGAGCCGCTCGCCAATGCGGCCTGGCAATTGTTGTTCGGTTTTTTCTTCATCGCCGCCGGCACCTTCGTCTTCGAAGGCTGGCCGCGGCTGTGGCCGCTCTCGGGCCAGACGATGCTGGCGATTCTTTATGTCGGCCTGTTCGGCGTTGGCCTGGCGCATTTTCTGTGGTGGTCGATTATCGGGAGACTGCCGACTATTACAGCATCGCTCGGGTCCCTGCTGGTGCCGGTGATCGGCGTGACCGCCTCGGCCGTCCTGCTCGGCGAGCGGCCGACACTGCCCGACATTGGCGGCTTTGTGTTGATCTTCACCGCGGCGGCCTGCGTGCTGCTGCAGCCAAACGTGAAGCACACGGAGATGCCGGAGTGAATACCGACGCGCACCACGACGGAGCGGCTGGCGCCAAGCTTATGGTCGTGGCGATGGGGCTGGCCTGGGGTTTCAACTGGGTCGCCGCTCGCATCATCCTGCAGGCACTGCAGCCGTGGGCGATGCGCGCCGTTGGCATCGGTCTCGGCACTTTGACCTTGTTCACCGCCGCCTATCTCTGCCGCGTGCCGCTGAGGATTGCACGCCAAGACCTGCTGAAGGTCGTGGTCGCCGGACTTCTCAATGTTGCGGTGTTCGGCGTCGGCTCCGCCTATGCGCAGGTTTACGGGACGACGTCGCGCGCCATCGTCATCGCCTATTCGATGCCGATCTGGTCGGCGCTCTTGGCGGGCATCGTGCTCAAGGAGCGGCTCACCACGGTGAAACTCGCCGCGCTCGGCCTGTGCGCGGCCGGCCTGACCATTCTGATCGAACCGCTGGCGCGCACGGGCTTTCCGTTCGGCGCATTGCTCGCGCTGGTCTGCGCCTGGAGCTGGGCGGCCGGCACAATCTATTTGAAATGGGCGAAGATCGCCGCGCCGACGCTTGCCGTGGCGTCGTGGCAGCTGCTGTTCGGCTGGCTGATGCTGGCGGCCGGCATGCTGTGGTTCGAAGGTCTGCCGCAACTGTGGCCGCTGCCGACCAACGTGGCGCTATGGCTTGCCTATAACGGCTTCATCGGCATGGGCCTCGCCTATTTCCTCTGGTTCGTCATCATCGGGCGGCTGCCCGCGATGACCGCGTCGCTCGGTTCGCTGCTGGTGCCGGTGGTCGGCGTCGCCGGGTCGGCGTTGGTCAACGACGAGCGGCCGAGCCTGACCGACGCCATCGGCTTCGCGCTGATCTTTTCGGCCGCGGCCAGCGTGTTGCTGCAGCCTAAGTTGAAGCACACCGAGTTGCCGGAGTGACTAGAGTCCTCATGGTGAGGAGCATCGCGCAGCGGCGCGTCTCGAACCATGAGGCTCGATTTGCCGACGCCTCATCCTTCGAGACGGCCGGCTTCGGCGTCCTCCTCAGGACGAGGCTTCTAAAAGAAACTCTGCGGATCGACGTCGACCTCGAGCCGCACATTGCCGCGGGGCTTCGGGGCGGCCGCCAGCCATTGCCGCAAATAGGTCGAGAGATCGAAGCCGCGCGGCGCTTTCACCAGCAGGCGGAAGCGATGCCGGCCGCGCACTACCGCGATCGGCGCTTCGGCAGGCCCGAGCACGCGCACCTGCTCGTCGCGCGGGGCGCGCGAGGCAAGCGTGCGGCCGTAGGATTCCGCGGCGTGCCGCTCGTTGGCGGTGATGACGAGGCTGGCCAACCGCCCGAACGGCGGGTAGCCGGCTTTTTCGCGCAAGGCGATCTCGCTCGAATAGAACGCTTCGCGGTCGCCCAGGATCAGCGCCTTCATCACCGGATGCTCGGGCTGGTGCGTCTGCAGGAAGCCGATGCCGCGCCCCTCCTCGCGGCCGGCGCGGCCGACCACCTGATGCAAAAGCTGGAACGTGCGCTCGGCGGCGCGTGGATCGCCATTGCCCAGGCCGAGATCGGCGTCAACGATGCCGACCAGATTGAGCTTGGGGAAATGATGGCCCTTGGCAACCAGTTGCGTGCCGATGACGATGTCAAAACGGCCCTCCGCCACATCATCCAGCTCCCGGCGCAGACGCTCCATCGAATTCCACCAGATCGCTCGACAGCACCAGGATGCGCGCGCCCGGGAACAATTCGGCGGCTTCGTGCTCCAGCCGTTCGACGCCGGGGCCAATGGGGGCGAAGCTTTCGGTGGCGTGGCATTGCGGACATTCCACCGGCGGCGGCATGGCGAAGCCGCAATGGTGGCAGACTAGCCGGCGCTTGAAGCGGTGATCGACCAGCCACGCGTCGCAGTTTGGGCATTGCAGGCGGAAGCCGCAGGCGCGGCACAGCGTGAGCGGCGCGTAGCCGCGTCGATTGAGGAACAGCAGCGCCTGCTCTTTGCTTTCCAGTGCGTTTTTCACCGCCTCGGCAAGCCTCGGCGCGATGAAGCGGCCCCGCGGCGGACCCTCGCGCCGCATATCGATCGCCTCGATGGTCGGCAGATGCGCGCCGCCGAAGCGCTCCGGCAAATGGATGCGCTTGTAGCGGCCGCGCCGCGCGTTGACCTCCAATTCGACCGAGGGCGTCGCCGAGGCGAGCACGACCGGGATTTTCGCAACGCTGCCGCGCACCACCGCCATGTCGCGGGCGTGATAATGCGCGCCATCTTCCTGCTTGTAGGCCGGGTCGTGCTCTTCATCGACGACGATCAGCCCGAGATCGGCGTAAGGAAGAAACAGCGCCGAGCGGGCACCGACCACCACCGAGACTTCATTCGCGGCAACTGCTGCCCAAGTGCGCGCGCGCAGGCGCGGCGATACTTGCGAATGCCATTCGGCGGGCTTTGTGCCGAAACGAGCGACGAAACGGTCGAGCGACTGCGCGGTGAGCGCGATTTCCGGCATCAGAATCAACGTCTGCCGTTTCTTGCGGATGTTCTCCGCCACCGCCTCGAAATAAACTTCCGTTTTGCCCGAGCCCGTGACACCGTCGAGCAGCGTCACCGTATAGCCGCCCTGATCGACCGTGGTGCGCAGCGCGTCGGCAGCGGCAAGCTGGCCGAGCGAGAATTCCGGTTTGCGGAAATCGGGATCTGGCGGCCGCGTTACCGGCTCCGTCGGCAGCAGCACCGTTTCCAGCGTGCCTTCGTCGATCAGACCGTCGATCACGCCGGCACTGACGCCCGCTTCGCGCGCGGCGTCGCCCTTGGCGCGCGTCATGCGATCGGCAAACACGGACAGCACGCGCGCACGCGCCGGCGTCATGCGCGCTGGCTCCGGTCCAGCGAGCCGTACACCAACGCGTTCGCGCGCGGGCCCGAGATGCTCGCCCATGCGCAGCGCCATGCGCAGCACCATGCCGCGCGGCGCCAGCGTGTAGTCGGCGACCCAATCGACGAATTTGCGCAGTTCAGTCTTCAACGGTGGCACGTCGAGCTTGTCCACCACGTCCTTCATGCGATTGTGCAGGCGCGGATTTGGCGCCGGATTCTCTGCCCAGACCACGCCCATGGTCTCGCCGCGCGCGCCGAGCGGCACGCTCACCAGATCACCGGGCGCCAAGTCGAGCCCGTCCGGTACCCGGTAGGAATAGGTCTGGTCCAGCGCCACCGGCACCAGAACGTCAATCACGCGCGTGCTCATGGCGATTGATCTAGGCCGATTCCGCGCGCTTAAGGAAGGGTGAAGAAAACAGTGACACTCTGCCCGCCATGAACACGCTTAGCGCCACCCCTGACGTGACCGCGGAAATCGACCGCTGGCTCGGCTATCTCGGCGCCGAGCAGCGCATGTCGCCGAAAACGCTGGAAGCCTACGAGCGCGATGTCGGCCAGCTTCTCGATTTCCTTGCCCGTCATCTCGGTGGTGCGCCCTCCCTCAGGCGACTGGCCAAGCTCACACCCGCCGATGTGCGCGCCTTCATGGCCGAGCGCCGCAGCAATGGCTTGAGCAGCCGCTCGCTGATGCGGGTTTTGGCCGGCGCACGTTCGTTCGCGCGTTTCCTCGAGCGCAACGGCAAAGGTAAAGTCGGGGCCCTCAATACCGTGCGCGCGCCCAAGATCGGCAAAACCTTGCCAAAGCCGCTGACGGTCGCCGCCGCCAAACGCATCGCCGACACCGAGTTGCGCGCAGGCGAGCACAGCGAACCCTGGATCGTTGCACGGGACGCCGCCGTGCTGGCGCTGCTCTATGGTTCGGGCCTGCGCATCTCGGAGGCGCTCTCGCTCAAGCGCAAGGACGTCGGCACGAGCGATGTCGTCACCGTCACCGGCAAGGGCAACAAGACGCGCATGGTGCCGGTGCTGCCGCAGGTGACGAAATTGACCACCGATTATGTCACGCTCTGTCCGTTCGATTTGCCGGACGACGGACCCTTGTTCGTCGGCGCGCGCGGCGGGCCACTCTCGCCGCGCATCGTGCAACTGGCGATGGCCAGCGTACGCGGCGCGCTCGGCCTAGGCGACACGGCGACGCCGCATGCGCTACGCCATTCCTTCGCCACCCACCTGCTCGCGCGCGGCGGCGACCTGCGCGCCATCCAGGAACTGCTCGGCCACGCCTCGCTGTCGACGACGCAGATCTATACCGCGGTCGATACCGAGCGCTTACTCGAAGTTTACTCGAGCGCGCATCCGCGAGCTTAACGCCCCCCTCTTGCGCGCCAACCAAATTTCATAGCAACGTCGCCGCGCCATTCATTGGGGGACGGCGATGAGCGCACACGAGAACCTGGAACATGTCGAGCACGCCGAGCATGCCTCGCACGGCGGCAACAAAAAAATCGCCCTGCTGATCTCGGTGCTGGCGCTGTTCCTCGCGTTTTCCGAAACACTGGGCAAGAGCTCTCAGACCGCCGCCATCACCTACAACGTGACGACAAACGACCTGTGGGCCTTCTATCAGGCCAAACATATCCGCGGCACCATCCTGCGCACCGCGGCGGAGCAATTGCAGCTTGCCGCCGATCGCGCGACCGATGCGGACGCCAAGGGCCGCCTTCAGAAGGTAGCCGATGGCTGGAAGAAAACAGCCGACCGCTACGACGACGACCCCGAGGGCAAGGAAGGGCGCAAGCAGTTGGCCGAACGCGCCAAGGAATCCGAGGAAAAGCGCGAATTGGCGATGGCGCGCTATCACAATTACGAATTCGCTTCAGCCGCTTTCCAAATCGGCATCGTCTTGGCTTCGGCGCAGGTGATCACCGGCATGGCCGTGCTGGGCTGGCTGTCCGGTCTGCTCGGCGTGGTGGGTTTGGCCTTCACGGGCATCGGTCTATGGGCGCCCCACCTCGTGCATATGCTGGTCCACTGACTAGGCCGGCCGACTGCGATAGGCGCGGCGGCGCAGCCGCATCAGCCGGCGCAAAAATCGACCCATACGCTGCGGCTTTAAGAGCCACATCAACTGCCGGACGCGATCGCGCACTGGCACGGTAATCTCGTGCGCCCAATCGCGCGCCCACATGAACCAGTCGAACATGCGGGCAAACCAAGCCATCTGTAGAAGCTTGCCACGCGTCGCGTCGAATACGAAGGCGGTAACGCCGAGGCCGAGCAACTTGGCGAGGATCAGCACTACTCCGACGGCAATCCATTGCCGCTTGGCGAAGAAAAGCACCTCGAGAAACTTGAGTGGCAGCAATACGATAAGCGGGATAATGAAGACGCCGAGCGCAGCCCAAGGCGGCAGGCCTTCGATCATCTGCCTGAGCCAGATCTTGACCCGGCCCCAAGGAGCGAGATTAACGATCCTCGCGACAACGGGCTCAAGATGGTCCCACAGCCACGCTTCCAACAGGAATAGCAGCGCGAGAATAACCCAGAACGGGCGGAGCCAGCGACGCATGGAGGGAATGTAGGATCGATTAGGGCCGCAAGTAAGGCGGCTTTTTCGCCGCTCCCCGCTTTGCGGGGAGAGGGAGGAACGCCTAACTCCTCACCCTCCCGCCGTCCACGTTGAGCGTTTGTCCGGTGATGAATGCGGCGTCGTCACTGGTGAGAAACGACGCTGCACCGACCAGATCATCCGGAACTTCCGGACGCTTGATCGCCTGCATCTGGGCGACGGCGGCGAATTCCTCGTCCATCGTTTTGAAAGCTGGGCGAGGAGCGCGCACCAGCGTACCGGGCGAGCGAGTCAGACCTGGCGCGATGGCGTTAACGGTGATGCCGTCGCCCGCGAGATCGGAAGCCAGCGCACGGGTGAAGCCGACGATGCCGCCTTTGCTGGCGACGTAATGCGCAAAGCCGGTGACCACCGAGCCGAGCGTCGACGAGGCCATGTTGACGAGGCGGCCCCATTTGCACGCGCGCATGCCGGGGACGAAGGCGGCCGTCACCAGGAAGGTGCCGTCGAGATTGATCGAAAGAACTTTTCGCCAATCGGCGAAGGTCATGTCGGGAAATTCCTTTTGCGGAAAGATGCCAGCGCAATTGATCACGATGTCGACATGGCTGAATTTGGCGCCGACCGCCCTAGCCATCGCGGCAACCAATTCTTCCGACGATACATCGGTCTTGACGTAGATTGCCTGGCGACCGGCGCCTTCCACCAGCTTCACCGTCTCCTGGCCGTCGGCGAGATCGGCGACAGCGATGTGCACGCCGTCTTCGGCGAGCCGTTTCGCAAACGCCTGCCCGATGCCGCCGGCGGATCCGGTAATGACGGCGACTTTGTCCTTGTGACCCTTCGCCATATTCACTCCCCCCTGACCTTTCACATGGCGCAACAACTCACACAGTCACCCCCGGTCTTGTCCTTGGGGTCCATGAGGCGGCGCTTTAATAATTGACCTTACCGCTGTTCCAAAACGCGCGTCATCATGGATTGCCGGGTCAAGCCCGGCAATGACCCGGCGCGTGTGTCACGCGCGGCGCGCTAGATATGAATCGCCCGTTTCGCCACCGCCATGGCGGCTTCCTTGACCGCCTCGGGCAACGTCGGGTGGGCGTGGCAGGTGCGTGCGATATCTTCGGCGGAAGCGCCGAACTCCATGGCGAGCACGGCCTCCGCGATCATGTTGCCAGCATCGGCGCAGACGAGATGCACGCCGAGTACGCGGTCGGTCTTGGCATCGGCAAGAATCTTGATAAAGCCCTCGGTGGTTTGGTTGACCTTGGCGCGGCCGTTGGCGGTCATTGGGAATTTGCCGACGTTGTAGGCGATGCCAGCAGCTTTTAGGTCTTCTTCGGATTTCCCGACGGTGGCGATTTCCGGATAAGTGTAGACGACATTGGGGATGGCATCGTAGTTCACGTGGCCAGCCTGCCCGACCAGAATTTCCGCCACCGCCACGCCTTCGTCTTCCGCTTTATGGGCCAGCATCGGCCCGGCGATGACGTCGCCGATCGCCCAGATGCCGGGGACGTTGGTGGCATAATAATTATCGACGACGACGCGCCCACGCTCGTCCAGTTTGACGCCGATCTCTTTGAGGCCGAGGCCGTCGGTGTAAGGGACGCGACCGATCGACACCAGCACGACGTCGGCTTCGATCATCTCGGCGGCGCTGCCTAGTTCCACGATCTTGGCCGTCTCCACGCTGGCTTTGAGTTTCTTGCCCGAGGTGTTGACCGCGGTGACCTTGGACGACAGCTTGAATGTCATGCCCTGCTTTTCGAACAGGCGCTGCGCCTGGCGGCGCACCTCGTTGTCCATGCCGGGGAGCACGCCGTCGAGGAATTCCACAACGGTCACTTTCGCACCGAGACGCCGCCACACCGAGCCGAGTTCGAGCCCGATCACGCCGGCGCCGACCACCAGCAGATACTCCGGCACCTTGTCGAGCGCCAGCGCGCCGGTCGACGACACGATGCGCTTCTCGTCGATTTCGATGCCTTTAAGCCTGGCGACATCGGAGCCGGTGGCGATGACGAGGGATTTTGCTTCCAGCATCTGCTTCGTACCGTCGGCGCCGGTGACCTCGACCTTGCCGGGCGCGGCAATGCGGCCGGCGCCTTGAAACGTGTCGACCTTGTTTTTCTTGAGCAGGAATTCGACGCCCTTGACGTTACCGTCGACGCCCGCGTCCTTGAACGCCATCATCGCGGCGAGGTCGAGTTTAGGTGCGGAAACCCCGATGCCCATTTTGCCGAAACTGTGTCCGGCCTCCTCGAACAATTCCGAGGCGTGCAGCAGCGCCTTCGAGGGGATACAGCCGATGTTCAAGCAGGTGCCGCCGAAAGTCGCGCGCTTCTCCACCACCGCAGCTTTCAGGCCGAGCTGAGCCGCGCGGATAGCACAGACATAGCCGCCCGGGCCGGAGCCGATGACGATAAGGTCGTAGGGCATAAAAACTCCGTGCTCTCAGTCGTCATGGCCGGACTTGTCCCGGCCATCCACGGCTTGCTTCCTTGAAGAAAGAAAGGCGTGGATGCCCGGCACAAGGCCGGGCATGACGGTGAATATTTATAGATCCAGCACGATGCGCGCCGGGTCTTCCAGGTTTTCCTTGACTCGCACCAGGAAGGTGACCGCCTCACGGCCGTCGACGATACGGTGGTCATAGGAGAGCGCGAGATACATCATCGGCCGCGCCTCTATCTTGCCGCCAACCACCATCGGCCGCTCCTGGATCTTGTGCATGCCGAGGATACCGGACTGCGGCGCATTGAGGATCGGCGTCGACATCAGCGAGCCATAGACGCCGCCGTTCGAGATGGTGAAGGTACCGCCCTGCATCTCGTCGATCTTGAGCTGCCCGTCGCGCGCGCGTTTGCCGAATTCGGCAATCGTCTGCTCGATCCTGGCGAGCGACATCGTGTCGGCATCGCGCACCACCGGCACCACCAGTCCGCGCTCAGTGCCGACCGCGACACCGATGTGATAGTAATTCTTGTAGACGATATCTGTGCCGTCGATCTCGGCATTGACCGCGGGGATTTCCTTGAGGGCCTGGATGCAGGCGCGCACGAAAAAGCCCATGAAGCCGAGCTTCACGCCATGCTTTTTCTCAAACAGCTCCTTGTATTGATTTCGCAGGCCCATCACGCCGCCCATGTCGACCTCGTTGAAAGTCGTCAGCATGGCGGCGGTGTTTTGCGCGTCTTTCAGACGGCGCGCGATGGTCTGGCGCAGGCGCGTCATGTGGACGCGCTCTTCGCGCGCGGCATCGTCGGCAGGCGACGGCGCCCGCATCTGCACCGGCACTGCAACCGGGGTCGGGGTCGTAGCCGCGCGCTCGATCGCCGCCATCATGTCGCCTTTGGTGACCTGGCCGCGCACGCCGGAGCCATCGACCTTGGCGGCGTCGATGCCGCTTTCGGTCGCCATTTTGCGCACCGAGGGCGGGGGCGGCATGGGAGGCGCGGACGGCGCGGGCGCTGGAGCCGGCGCCGGTTTCGGCGTTTCGGGGGCCTTGGCGGTGGCAGGCGGAGCTTTGGCGACCGCGGCGCCAGCGCCATCCGTGATCTGGCCGAGCAAGGCGCCGACCGCCACCGTGTCGCCGGCCTTCACCGCAATGTCGGTGAGAACGCCGGCGGCAGGCGCGGGCACTTCCAGCGTAACCTTGTCGGTTTCGAGTTCGACGAGCGGCTCGTCCACCGCAACCGCTTCGCCCGACTGCTTGAACCATTTGCCGACGGTCGCTTCGGTAACCGATTCGCCGAGGGTGGGCACGCGGATGTCAGCCATGGTTCAACCTTTTCAAATCACGCGAATGATGCGCGTCAGCCCAACGCTTCTTCCAGCAATTGTTTGAGCTGCGCCAGGTGCTTCGGCATCTGCCCGACCGCGGTCGAGGCCGAGGCCGGCCGTCCGGCATAGCGCATGATGCGATGCTTGGCGCCGATCTGGTTGAGGATCCACTGCAGAAACACATCAACGAAGAACCAGGCGCCCATGTTACGCGGCTCTTCCTGGCACCACACCATCTCCGCCTGCTTGAAGCGCGTGAGTTCCGACAGCAGCGCCTTGGTCGGGAACGGATAAAGCTGCTCGATGCGCAACAGATAAATGTCGTCCAGCCCGCGCTTCTCGCGCTCCTCGTAGAGGTCGTAATAGACCTTGCCTGAGCACATGATGACGCGGCGGATCTTATCGTCGCTGACCAACTTGATCTTTTCGTCCGGTAGTGCCTGCGCATCGTCCCACAGCAGGCGGTGGAACGCGGTGCCGACCGCCATCTCGTCGAGTTTCGAGATCGCGCGCTTGTGGCGTAGCAGACTTTTCGGCGCCATCAGAATCAGCGGCTTGCGGAATTCGCGCTTCAATTGCCGGCGCAGGGCATGGAAGTAATTCGCCGGCGTAGTGAGGTTCGCCACCTGCATGTTGTCTTCCGCGCACATCTGCAGGAAGCGCTCGAGCCGGGCGGAGGAATGTTCCGGACCCTGGCCCTCGTAGCCGTGAGGCAGCAGGCAGACCAGGCCGGACATGCGCAGCCATTTGCGTTCTCCGGAAGAGATGAACTGGTCGAACAGCACCTGTGCGCCATTGGCGAAATCGCCGAACTGTGCCTCCCAAAGCGTCAACGCGTTTGGCTCGGCGGTGGAGTAGCCGTATTCGAAGCCGAGCACCGCTTCTTCCGACAGGCTCGAGTTGAGCACCTCGAAGCGCGCTTGGCCTTCGCCTAGATGATTAAACGGCGTGTGACGTTCCTCGGTCTGCTGATCGAACAGCACCGAATGGCGCTGCGAGAAGGTGCCGCGCTCCGAATCTTGACCGGACAGGCGAATCGGATTCCCTTCCTTGAGGAGCGTGCAGAAGGCAAGTGCTTCCGCGGTTGACCAGTCGATACCCTCGCCGGATTCGATCGCCTTGGCGCGGTGATCGAGGAAACGCTGGATCGTCTTGTGGACGTGGAAGCCTTGCGGCACGGTCGTGATCTTCTTGCCGATGGCGCGCAGCTCGGCAATATCGACACCGGTATTGCCGCGGCGCGGATCCTCGATGCCGCGGGCGGCCTTCAGTCCCGACCAGCGGCCGTCGAGCCAGTCGGCCTTGTTCGGCTTGTAGCCCAGCGCCAACTCGTACTCGGCATCGAGCCGGGCGCGCCAGTCGGCTTTCATCTTGTCGACTTCGCCGGCGGTGACGACGTCATCGGCAATCAGTTTCTTTGAATAGATTTCCAGCGTCGTCGGATGCGACCGGATCTTCTGGTACATCAGCGGCTGGGTGAACGAGGGCTCGTCGCCTTCGTTGTGGCCGAAACGCCGATAGCAGAACATGTCGATGACGACCGGCCGCTGGAATTTCTGCCGGTACTCGGTTGCCACCTTGGCCGCGAACGTGACCGCTTCCGGATCGTCGCCGTTGACGTGGAAAATTAGCGCTTCGATCATCTTGGCGACATCGGACGGATACGGCGAGGAACGCGAATAGCGCGGATAAGTGGTGAAGCCGATCTGGTTGTTGACGATGAAGTGGATCGAGCCGCCGGTGCGGTAACCCTTCAGATCCGACAGCCCGAAGCATTCCGCCACCACGCCCTGGCCGGCGAAAGCAGCGTCGCCGTGCATCAGCAGCGGCAATACCATCCGCCGTTCGTCGGGCGTGGCGCCGTGCTGATCCTGTTTGGCGCGCACCTTGCCGAGCGCCACCGGGTCGACGATCTCCAGATGCGACGGATTGGGCGCGAGCGACAGATGGACCTTGTTGCCGTCGAACTCGCGGTCCGATGACGCGCCGAGGTGGTATTTCACGTCGCCGGAGCCCTCGGTCTCATCGGGCGTCGATGAGCCGCCCTTGAATTCGTGGAACAGCGCGCGGTGCGGCTTGCCCATCACCTGCGTGAGCACGTTCAAGCGACCGCGATGCGGCATACCGAGCACGATTTCCTTCACGCCGAGATTGCCGCCGCGCTTGATAATTTGTTCGAGCGCCGGGATCAGCAACTCGCCGCCATCGAGCCCGAAGCGCTTGGTGCCGGTATATTTGACGTCAAGGAATTTCTCGAAGCCTTCCGCTTCCACCAGCTTGTTGAGGATGGCGCGCTTGCCTTCGCGGGTGAAGTTGATCTCCTTGTCGCGGCCTTCGATACGCTCCTGGATCCAACCCTTTTGCGCGGCGTTGGAGATGTGCATGAACTCCACGCCCAGCGTCTGGCAATAGGTGCGGCGCAGGATGGCGACTATCTCGCGCATGGACGAGAATTCGAGCCCGAGCACTTTGTCGAGGAATATGCGGCGGTCCATGTCGGCTTCGGTGAAGCCGTAGGAGCGCGGTTCGAGTTCTTCCTCGTTCGGCTCGGCCTGGATGCCGAGCGGATCGAGCTTGGCATGGAAATGGCCGCGCATGCGGTAGGCGCGGATCAGCATCAGCGCGTGGATGGAATCGCGCGTGGCCTGCTGCACTTCGGTCGAGGAAATCTCGACGCCCTTGCCCTGCGCCTTGGCGGAGATTTTCTCGCCGATACGTTTTTCGGTTTCCGCCCATTGCCCGTCGAGCGCCGCCACCAGGTCGCCGTTAGGACGCAGCGGCCAATTCGGCTTCCGCCAGGAGGCGCCGCGCGCGCTTTTTTCGACGTCGGCCGGCGGGTCTTTCAGGCCGGTAAAGAACTCGCGCCATTCGGCATCGACCGCAGCGGGATCGCTCTCGAATTTGGCGTAGAGGTCTTCGATATAGGCGGCGTTGCTGCCGTAGAGAAACGAGGTGCGGGCGAAGACGGCATTGGCGTCCTGGCGGGACATGGCTGATCCTTGCAAAGCTTCAAACGGCGCGTCGCTAATGGCAACGGCCCGTGGGACCGGCATCCAACGGCGGACTGCTCGTTTTAACTCTATTTATGACGCCTGTAAGTCTACAAAAGACCTAAGTACTGAATCAGGATTTCAGGACTTCTACCAGGGTTTTCCCGATTCGGGCCGGCGACGGCGACACCTTGATGCCCGCCGATTCCATAGCCGCGATCTTGGACTCGGCATCGCCCTTACCACCGGAAATGATGGCCCCGGCATGGCCCATGCGCCGCCCGGGAGGCGCGGTGCGCCCGGCAATGAAACCGACCATCGGTTTCTTGCGGCCGCGCTTGGCCTCGTCCTTGAGGAACTGCGCGGCGTCCTCCTCGGCCGAGCCCCCGATTTCGCCGATCATGACGATCAACTCGGTCTTCGGATCGGCCAGGAACATCTCCAGCACCGCGATGAATTCGGTGCCCTTGACCGGATCACCGCCGATGCCGACCGCGGTGGTCTGACCGAGGTTCTCGCGCGTGGTCTGGAACACGGCTTCGTAAGTCAGCGTACCGGAGCGCGACACGATGCCGACCTTGCCCGGCTTGAAAATGTTGCCCGGCATGATGCCGATCTTGCATTCGCCCGCTGTCATCACGCCAGGGCAGTTCGGCCCGATCAGCCGCGACTTGGACCCCGCGAGCGCGCGCTTGACCTTCACCATGTCCATCACCGGAATACCTTCGGTGATGCAGACGATGAGCGGGACTTCGGCCTGGATCGCTTCGCAGATGGCATCGGCCGCGCCCGGCGGCGGCACGTAGATCACGCTGGCGTCGCAGCCCGTGGCCGCGCGCGCTTCGGCGACGGTATCGAATACAGGCAGATTGAGATGGTCCGTGCCGCCTTTGCCCGGCGAGGTGCCGCCCACCATCTTGGTGCCGTAGGCAATGGCCATCTGCGAATGAAAGGTGCCGTTTTTGCCGGTGAAGCCCTGGCAAATGACCTTGGTGTTCTTGTCGATGAGGACGGCCATTACGCGGCCTCCTTCACAGCTTTGACAATTTTCTGCGCGGCGTCGTCGAGGTCGTCGCCCGAGGTCACGTTGAGCTTGGACTCGGCGATGATCTTCTTGCCGAGATCAACATTGGTGCCTTCGAGCCGCACCACCAGCGGAACCTTCAGTCCGACTTCCTTCACCGCCGCCACCACGCCCTCGGCTATGACATCGCATTTCATGATGCCACCGAAGATGTTGACCAGGATGCCCTTCACGCTGGGGTCGGAGGTGATGATCTTGAATGCCGCCGTGACCTTTTCCTTGGTGGCGCTGCCGCCGACGTCGAGGAAGTTGGCCGGCGCCATGCCGTAGAGCTTGATGATGTCCATGGTCGCCATCGCCAGCCCCGCGCCGTTGACCATGCAGCCGATCGAGCCGTCGAGCGCGATGTAATTGAGGTCGAATTTCGAAGCCTCGGTTTCCTTCTCGTCTTCTTCGCTGAGATCGCGCAGCGCGACGATATCCGTATGGCGGTAGAGTGCGTTGTCGTCGAAGCCAACCTTGGCGTCGAGACAAATCAGCTTCTTGTCCTTGGTCACCACCAGCGGATTGATCTCCAGCAGGCTCATGTCCTTCTCGGTGAAGGCGGCATAGAGCTTGGGCAGGATGATCTCGACCTGCTTGGCGAGATCGCCGGTGAGCTTGAGCACCTGTGCCACGCGGCGGCCATGGTGCGGCATGATGCCGGTCGCCGGATCGACCGAGAAAGTGAGGATCTTCTCGGGCGTCTTGTGCGCCACTTCCTCGATGTCCATGCCGCCTTCGGTGGACACTACGAAGGCGACGCGCGAGGTTTCGCGGTCGATCAGCGCCGACAGATAGAATTCACGGTCGATCGCCGAGCCTTCCTCGATGTAGAGCCGGTTGACCTTCTTGCCGTGCGGGCCGGTCTGATGGGTGACCAAAGTCGAGCCGAGGATGCGGGCGGATTCCTTCTTCACGTCGTCGATGGATTTGACCACCTTGACGCCGCCGGCCTTGCCGCGGCCGCCGGCGTGGATCTGCGCCTTCACCACCCAAACCGGACCACCGAGTTCCTCGGCACCCTTGAGCGCCTCATCGACGGAAAACGCCGGCACCCCGCGCGGCACAGGAACGCCGAATTCGCGCAATACCGCCTTGGCCTGATACTCGTGAATGTTCATGAAATGCTCCGGGCCGCGGCGGGGCCGTCCTAGTTGGCGAGCGTGGGGGCGATTTTCTTGCAGGCCTCAACCAAGCTCTGCACCGAGCCGACCGACTTCTCGAACATGGTGCGCTCGTTGCCATTGAGCTCGATCTCGACAATGCGCTCGACGCCCTTGGCGCCGATCACCACCGGGACGCCGACATAGATGTCCTTGACGCCGTATTCGCCGTTGAGCCACGCGGCGCAGGGCAATACCCGTTTCTTGTCGAGCAGATAGCTTTCCGCCATCGCAATCGCCGAGGCGGCCGGCGCATAGAAGGCCGAGCCGGTCTTGAGCAAGTTGACGATTTCGGCGCCGCCATTGGCCGTGCGCTTGACGATTTCGTCGACACGCGCCTGCGTGGTCCAGCCCATCTTCACCAGATCTGGCACCGGAATGCCGGCGACCGCCGAGTAACGGATGAGCGGCACCATGGTGTCGCCGTGGCCGCCGAGCACGAATGCGGTGACGTCCTCCACCGAAACGTTGAATTCGTCGGCGAGGAAATAGCGGAAGCGCGCCGAGTTGAGCACGCCTGCCATGCCGACCACCTTCTGCTGCAGCAGGCCGCAGGATTTCTGCAGCGCCCAGACCATGGCGTCGAGCGGATTGGTAATGCAGATGATGAAGGCGTTGGGCGCGTACTTCTTGATGCCGGCGCCGACCTGCCCCATGACCTTGAGATTGATGTCGAGCAGATCGTCGCGGCTCATTCCGGGCTTGCGCGGCACGCCGGCGGTGACGATGCACACGTCGGCGCCTTCGATCGCTTCGTAGCTATTGGTGCCGGTGAACTTGGCATCGAAATCGTTGACCGGCGAGGATTCGGCAATGTCGAGCGCCTTGCCCTGCGGGATGCCTTCCATGACGTCGAACATCACGACGTCGCCGAGTTGTTTGAGGCCGATGAGGTGGGCCAGTGTGCCGCCGATCTGGCCGGCACCAATCAATGCGATTTTGTTACGCGCCATGGTGGGGAAACTCTCGACTGGCTGGAGCCGCGGAACGCGGCCACGCCTGACTTATCGAGTTTGCTGTATTGCAGCAATACGGGCCTGTACCTAAACCGATCTTGTATACATTATACCAACAGACACTTGGCCCCGGGTCCGGCCCGAAACGGTATTCGGGTGACGGACCGGCGATGCCTTGCCGCATTCAGCGTTTGCGGATCGCCGGGTCCTGCATCAGCTCCAGTTGGATCTGCTGGATTTCGGCCAACCGCTCCCATTGTCGGGTAACGATGTGATCGATTTTTTCGTGCAAGTGCCGGATTTCGAGCTCGGCTTTGAGATTGACCCGGTAATCGTTTTCCGACCGCAGGCGGTCCTTCGCTTCCTGGCGCTTCTGACTCATCATGATGATTGGCGCCTGAATGGCGGCCAGACATGACAGGACGAGGTTGAGCAGGATGTACGGATAGGGGTCGAAGCGCTCCTGTTCGATGATGAGCGCGTTGAACGCCATCTATATCACCAGGATGACGAAAAAAATGATGATGAAGGTCCAGCTGCCGCCGAAGCTCGCCAGGTAATCGGAGAGGCGCTCACCCAATGTCCGATGACCGACCCACTCGGCTTCGATGTTTTCCGCCACCGTCTCGTGGTCGGCGAGGCTCTGCACCACTTCCTGCTCGAGCTTAGTGAGTTCGCCGCGTTGCTGCCCGAGCAACTCGGAAACATAGCGTGAGCGGAAGCGGTCGAGATCGTCACTGCAGAAGTAGCCCTCGGCCGGAAGTTCTGGATGGACGGCCTTTATTTGGTCGAACAGGCTCGGGCGCACCACATCGAGTTGGGTGACGTCGCGGACCGGTTTCTCCTTGCCGCAAATTATGCATGTGAAACGGACTGGCCGCACCCGCTTCGGCCGTGTTGGCGTGCTCTTCACAGCGGTGTCGCCGTTGCCCGGCGCACCGTTTGCGGCATTCTCGGTTTCCGGCACGAGTGGTTGTTCGGCCATCGCCGGCTCCTGGTTCTCGATTGCTCTCCCGATCGAACTTTTCGCGCGGGACAACGCAATTGACAACGAAAAACCGATGGCGCCTTCAACTTGATCGCCGATCAGGTTTCCACAATTTTGCCCGTATCGATCGCTGGCCCTTGCCGCGAGCCGTGCGGCAAGCCGAGATAGGACTGCGAGCGCATCTCGATCAGACGCGAGGCCGTACGTTTAAACTCCAGCGCCTCATAGCCCTCGGTCCCGAGATACAGTTCGTCCGGCGGCGCTTGCGCGGAGGCCACGAGTTTCACCGCATGGTCATAAAGCGTATCGATCAGAATAATAAAGCGCTTGGCCTCGTTGCGGCGGGCAAAATCCATGACCGGAATGCGATCGAGCACGATGGTGTGGAACTCATGCGCGATCTTGAGATAGTCGGCGGCCGCCAGCGGCTGCGCGCAAAGATCATCAAATGAAAAGCGGGCGACCCTCATCGCCGCCTTCGGCACCCGCACGACATGGCCTTTCACCACGAGCTCATGCGGCGCGCCAGCGCGTTCTCCGGCGAGACGCCCCCAGGCCTCGTCGAGCGCGGCTTCCGCGTTCGCATCGGCCGGCACATACCAGATCGGCATACCGGTGAGCTTTTCGAGACGGAAATCAATGCGCGCGTCCAGCCGAACGATCTCGCAATGTCGGTGCAACAGCGCGATGAAAGGCAGAAACAGCCCACGATTGAGCCCGTCCTTGTAGAGCTCATTGGGCGCCAAGTTCGATGTCGCCACCACCACAACGCCGAGTTCGAATAACCGCGTGAACAGGCGGCCGAGGATCATAGCGTCGGCAATGTCGGTGACGTGAAATTCATCGAAGCACAGCAGCCAGGTTTCCTCGGCGATGGCCGCAGCGGCGCGCAGGATCGGATCCTGTTCGGGCAGTGTGCCGTTCTTGATCTCCTGCCGGAAGACGTGCACGCGTTCGTGCACATCGGTCATGAATTCGTGGAAATGGACGCGGCGCTTGCGCTGCACTGTGCTGGTCGCGAAGAACAGGTCCATCAGCATGGTCTTGCCGCGGCCGACTTCGCCGTAGACGTAAAGCCCCTTTAGCGGCGGACCCGCCTGTTCGCGTTTGCCGAACAGCCAGCCAAGGGAGGAGGATTTTCGCGCTAGCCGGCGCTGCTCGAGGCGATGCGCGAGCGCCGACAGATGACCCGCCAGTATCAGCTGCCCGGGATCGGCCTCGATTTTTCCCTCGGTGATGAGCGCCGCGTAGCGCGTCCTGAAAGTGGCGGGCATGAGGCTTAAAACATTGCGGACCAAGCGCGCGGCAGTTCGCCGGAGAGCGCTGCGGAGCGGACGCGGTGTGACGCGAGACCTAGGGTTATCCGCGCTTTCTGTAAATCGAGCATAAATACGGAGACGCCTCTTTGTGACGTACAATGCTGCATTAGGTGGGGAACTTTTACCGCTCAAAAATTACGCTAATACCTTGTTAGCCATGCGTTTTTGCAGGTTTGGGTCCCGCGGCTATAGAATTAATCCTTCTTTTTGCTGCAATGCACCATACATCTCATGAAGAGGCGATTCGCTGAGACCTTGGCGAGCACCAGGGCAAGGACGTAACGATGCAGTGCGACAGGAAAGTCAGGAGACCCCAAATGAACGAGCCTTTGCCGGACGGCGGTACCATCCGCAAACTGTGGCCCGGCGAAACCGACGCCTATCGCGACCACTTGCTCCGTCTCGACCACGAAAGCCGGCATCGGCGCTTTTCGGGCGCGGTAGCCGACGAAGTCATCGCGCGCCATGCAGCAACCGCCAACGGGCTCGGCGTCGTGGTGCACGGCTTCTTTGTCGATGGCGTGCTGCGCGGCGCTGCCGAGCTGCGGCAGTCCGGCTCGCTGTTCTCGCACGAGGCGGAAGCCGCCTTCAGTATCGAGCAGCCGTGGCAGAGTCATGGTGTGGGGACCGAATTGCTTGAGCGGACGCTGCTCAGCGCGCGCAATCGTGGCATCAAGTCGCTGCGCATGGACTGCTTGGCCGAAAACCGACGCATGCAGCAGCTCGCGCGCAAGTTTGACGCCGAGTTTTCGTTCGATTTCGGCAGCGTGACCGGCGAAGTTGACCCGCCGCGCTCGACGGCGCTCTCGCTGTTGCGCGAGGTCATGGCCGATACCCACGCTATCGCTGGTCGCGTCTTCGAAGTGCAGGCGCGTCTGTTCGGAGCAGCGTGACGCTTCAATCTAGTTGAGCGGATAACTCGCCTCCACCACGTAAGGGCCGCCGCCGACCGAAGCGCGCGACGAAAACAGCACGAAGCGCGAGACGCGGAACGTCGCGGTTCGGAAATAGCCACGCGCCGAAAGATATTCGGCAACCGCGCGGTTCGATGAATCGCGTAAGCGCGCCAGCGTCACGTGCGGCGTATATTTGCGCCCTTCCGGCTCCAATCCGATGCGCTGCATCAGCCGTTCGTGCTCGGCCTGCACGTCGAGCAAGGCTTGCGCTTGCGCCACCGACGCGACCACCGCGCGCGGCTTGCGGCCGCCGAATGAGCTGAGCCCCTCCAGGTAAAGATCGAACGCATCACGTTTGACGCGGCCAAGCATGGAGGCGACTTCGTGGGCAACCATATCGTCCACATTGCCGATGAAACGCAGCGTCAGGTGGTAATTCTCCGGATCGATCCAGCGAGCGCCCGGCAATCCGCCGCGCAGCATGCCGAGAACCTGTCCAACCTCGGCGGGGATTTCGATACCGGTAAAGAGACGCGGCACGGCGGCCCCCGATTCACGATGCACGCGCCGCACGCACAGCGGCGATCAACTGCTCGACCCGCGGCAGGATACGCGCCACGATCTCATCGACGCCAGCGGCGTTCGGGTGCAGGCCATCGCCCTGGTTCAGCTTGGGATCGGCGGCCACCCCGTCGAGGAAGAACGGATAAAAGACGACTGGATGAGCTGAAACAAGCGCCGGATAAATGGCGTCGAAGCTCCGCACATAATCGGGCCCCATGTTGCGCGGCGCCTGCATGCCGGCGAGCAGGACGAAAATATGCCGGTCGCGGAGTTTGGTCAGGATGCCATCGAGCGCGGCCTTGGTCACCTGCGGGTCTAGCCCACGCAAAGCGTCGTTAGCGCCGAGTTCAACGATCACGGCGTCGGTTCCCTCCGGCACCGACCAGTCGAGACGGCCAAGCCCGCCGGATGCGGTGTCGCCCGACACGCCGGCATTGGTGACCTGAACGGCAATGTCTTTGGCCTTCAGCGCTTGCGCCAGTTTAGCGGGAAAAGCCGCGTCCACCGGCAGGCCGTATCCGGCACTCAACGAGTCGCCGAGCACCACGATTTTAACCAGACGGTCGGCGGCACAGGCGCCGGTCGGCGCCGCACAGACCAGCGCGATCAGCGCCAACGCCGCAAGGCATTGGAGGCGGTCCGATTTTGCCCCATATGTGCGGGATCGTGAACGGTAAGGCCACATGAAAGCACCTTCCCAAGGCCCGGCCATTACGCTTGCCGGCGTCAATCTTTCGCTTGGGCAACGGGCGGCCCGCGTCCATATCCTCAAAGACATTGACCTGAATATAGGCAGCGGCGAGGCAATTGGCCTGGTCGGACCGTCCGGCTCGGGCAAATCCACCCTGCTGATGGTGATGGCAGGACTGGAGCGTCCCGACAGCGGTTCGGTCGCGGTCGCCGGCGAGGACCTGAACGCCCTCGACGAAGACGCGCTGGCGCGCTTCCGCGGGCGCCACGTCGGAATCGTGTTCCAGTCGTTCCACCTGATCCCGACTATGACGGCGCTGGAAAACGTGGCGGTGCCGCTGGAGTTGGCGGGCATCGCCGGCGCGCAGGAGCGCGCGCGGGACGAACTCGCTGGCGTTGGTCTCGGCGCAAGGCTGCATCACTATCCGGCCGAGCTTTCCGGTGGCGAGCAGCAACGCGTAGCGGTCGCGCGCGCGCTGGCGCCCAACCCGGCCATCGTCGTGGCCGACGAGCCGACCGGGAACCTCGACGAGGACACCGGCAAGCAGATCATCGACCTGTTGTTTGCCGGCCACGCCCAGCGCGGCTCGACGCTGGTGCTGGTTACGCATGATTCCGCGCTGGCCGCGCGCTGCGGACGGATCGTGCGGCTGCGTTCTGGCCGTATCGACGGCATGAGCACCTCATGAGCACCATTGCATATCCGCAGGCGTGCGGCCGCGGATTACCGTTCCGCTTTGCATTGCGCGAAATGCGCGGTGGGTTGCGCGGGTTCTACGTGTTCATCACGACCATCGCGCTTGGCAGTATGGCGATCGCCGGCGTCGGATCGCTCTCCGCGAGCCTCGCCGACGGGCTGGCGCGGCAAGGCCAGGTCATCCTCGGCGGCGATTTATCCTTCACGCTCATCCAACGCGAGGCGACACCGAGCGAGCGAGCGTTCCTCGACGCACATGGCAAGGTTTCGAGCGCCGCGACCCTGCGCGCGATGGCGCGCACCGCCGACGGCAAAGCGGCCCTGGTCGAGATGAAGGCGGTCGATGGCGCCTATCCGCTGTTTGGACAAACGGTGCTCGACCCGCCCGGCTCACTGGACGCCACGCTCGTTCAACGGGACGACGTTTTCGGCGCTGTCGCGGACCCGGTGCTGCTGACGCGGCTCGGCATCAAACAAGGCGCGCGTCTTGCCATTGGCAATGCGACGTTCGAAATCCGCGCCGCGCTCATGAGCGAGCCGGACAAGCTCGCCGGTGGCATCGGCTTCGGGCCGCGTCTCATGGTGAGCGAGGCGGCTTTGCGTGCCACCGCCCTGCTGCAGCCGGGCAGCCTGGTGCGCTGGCACTATCGGCTGCGCTTGCCCACCAACGACACCAGCGACGCGGCGGCCAAGGCAGTGGCGGCACAAGCGCGTAGCGCTTTTCCCGAAGCGGGCTGGGACATCCGCAGCCGCAGCAATGCCTCGCCGCAGCTCGAGCGCAATGTCGAGCGCTTCACGCAATTTCTCGCCATTGTCGGCCTGACCGCGCTGCTGGTCGGCGGCGTCGGTGTCGGCAACGCCGTAAAAAGCCATCTCGACCGCCGGCGCGAAACCATCGCCACACTTAAGGCGCTCGGCGCCTCCGGCCGGCGCATCTTCGCGATCTACCTCATCCAGGTGCTGATGCTGGCAGCCATCGGCGGCACCATCGGCATGGTACTGGGCGCGACCCTGCCGTACCTGATCGCGTGGACCTTTGGCACTGTCATTCCGCTGCCGATCGAGCCGGCGCTACATCCGGCCGAGTTGATATTGGCGCTGATTTATGGGCTGACGACGGCGCTCGCCTTCGCGCTCTGGCCGCTCGGCCGCGCCCATGACGTGCCGGTCGGCGCCCTGTTCCGCGATACGGTGGCGCCGCAGCCGCGCTGGCCGCGGAAAACCTATCTCGTGCTGACGGCTCTCGCCGTGCTGGCGCTAACCGCACTGGCCATCGCGCTGGCTTACGACCGGCGCGTCGCGATCATCTATGTCGGCATCGCCGCCGGCGTGTTCGTCACTTTGCGGCTGGTCGCCGCGTTGCTGATGCTGGCGGCGCACCACACGCCGCGGGCGCGCTCCACCGTGCTGCGCATGGCCGTCGCCAACATTCACCGGCCTGGCGCGCTGACGGCCACCATCGTGCTCTCCCTCGGCCTCGGCATCGCGCTGCTGGTCACCGTCATCGAGATCGACGGCAATTTGCAGCGGCAATTTTCCAACGAACTGCCGGCCAAGGCTCCGTCCTTCTACTTCCTCGACATTCCGGCCGACCAAGCGACGCGTTTCGACGCCTTTGTGCGCGCGCAAGCGCCAAGCGCGAAGCTCGAGGAAGTGCCGATGCTGCGCGGCCGCATCGTCTCCGCCAACGGCATCCCGGCCGAGCAGATCAAGCCGAAAGAGGGCGCGGCCTGGGTGCTGCAAAGCGACCGCGGCATTACGTATGCAAGCAAGATCCCCGCCGGCTCGCGGCTGGTCGAGGGTAAGTGGTGGGAACCGGATTACAACGGCCCCCCGTTGCTCTCGTTCGAAAAGAAGATCGCCGACGGCCTCGGTCTTAAGCTCGGCGACCCGGTCACCGTCAATGTGCTCGGCCGCAACATCATCGCGCGCATCGCCAATATGCGCACGGTCGATTGGGAGAGCCTCGGCATCAATTTCGTGATGGTGTTCTCGCCTCACGCCTTCGATGGCGCCCCGCGCACCCATCTCGCCACCCTCACTTATGCCGATGGCGGCACGCCGGCGCAGGAGGGCGCCATCATCCGTGCGGTCGCCGAGACCTTTCCGATGGTGACCGTGCTGCGGGTGAAAGACGCACTGGACGCGATCGGCAGCATCGTCGCCAACCTGGTGCTGGCGATCCGCGGTGCCAGCGCACTCACCCTGGTGATCGCGGCCCTGGTGCTCGGCGGCGCGCTCGCCGCCGGGCATCGCCACCGGGTCTATGATGCGGTGATCCTCAAGACACTCGGCGCCACGCGCCTCCGTCTGCTCGCCGCTTACACCATCGAATATCTGCTGCTGGGAACCGCCACAGCGCTGTTCGGCGTGCTCGCCGGCTCGCTTGCCGGCTGGCTGATCGTCGGCGATCTGATGCATCTCCGGTTTGCTTGGCTGCCGCTACCCGCCCTGGCGGCGGCGTTGGGCGCGGTTGCGGCCACGGTCGCATTGGGCCTGATGGGCACATACTCGGCATTGGGCCAGAAACCCGCCCCGGTATTGAGGAATCTGTAAATTTTGCGGCATTCCGACGCGCTGCTGCGTCCCCCATGCAGAACAGGGTCTTTTCGCCTATAATAATCAAGATTGGTTCGTTAACGAACGGCAATAATGCCAGGCCATGATCGGGCCATATCTGGCATACAGGCTTGGCGCACACTAAATTGAGACTACGAACGCGACGGCTATCGCCGGCGCCTGATGTAACCGGCAAAGAGCCGGGACAAAGAGAGGGAACTTCGATGTCGGACTATGACCGTAACGTAGCTGCCCGCGGCATCGGCACCGCGCGTGCTGCCGAGATCGATGTGGGCCTGCGCGCCTACATGATCCGCATCTACAATTATATGGCCAGCGGCGTCGCCCTGACCGGCGTGGTCGCATGGCTCACCTACAATGCCGCGGTCGTGACCGACGCCGCTGGCAAGATCACCGGGCTGACGCCGTTCGGACAGGCGATCTTCGGCGGACCGCTGACGATCGTGCTGTTCCTCGGCACGCTCGGCATCGTCTTCTTCATGAGCTTCCGCATCAACAGGCTGCAGGCGGGCACCGCGCTCGCTTTGTTCATGCTCTATGCCGGATTGCTCGGGCTGATGCTGTCGTCGGTATTCCTCGCCTATACCGGCGCTTCGATCACCCGCACCTTCTTCATCTCGGCGGCGTCGTTCGGCGCGTTGAGCCTGTACGGCTATACCACGCAACGCGACCTCTCACCGGTCGGGTCGTTCCTGGTGATGGGCCTGTTCGGGCTGATCCTGGCGATGGTCGTCAACATCTTCCTGAAGAGCACCGGGCTCGATTTCGCCATCTCGGCGATCGGCGTGCTGATCTTCGCCGGGCTGACCGCCTGGGACACCCAGAAGATCAAGGAGATGTATAGCGCCAACGACGACGGCACCATCTCGGGCCGCAAGGCCGTGATGGGTGCGTTGACGCTCTATCTCGACTTCATCAACCTGTTCCTGTTCCTGCTGCGCTTCATGGGCGACCGCCGCTAACGCCAGCGCAACGATGAATACAACGCCCGGGCCTGGTGCCCGGGCGTTCTTGTTTTGCTAACTTCGGCGGCGCATGAGTCTCGCTATCCGCCCTGCGGCCCTTTCGGATATCCCCGCCATTACCCGCATCTACGCGCATGCGGTGGAGCAAGGCACCGCATCGTTCGAACTCGCGCCGCCAGATGAAGCCGAGATGAGGCGGCGGATGCAGGCGATCCTCGACGGCAATTTCCCCTATTTCGTCGCCGAGATCGACGGCGTAATCGCCGGTTACGCCTACGCGTCGCTCTACCGGACGCGGCCGGCCTATCGCTTCACCGTCGAGGATTCCGTCTATGTCGCGCCCCATATCCATCGCCGCGGCGTCGGCAAGGCGCTGCTGATGAAGCTCATCGAGGCCTGCGCCGCGCTCGGCCTCCGGCAGATGATCGCGGTGATTGGCGATTTAAACCAGGCGGCGTCGATCGGCGTGCACCGCGCCTGCGGTTTCACCGATGCCGGCAACTTGCGTGCTATCGGTTGGAAATTCGGCCGCTGGCTCGATACGCCGCTGATGCAATTGGCGCTCGGCCCCGGCGCCATGACGACGCCGGACCAGGCCGACGACCCTGTGCGCGGCGGCGCGCTGAAAGATGCGGCCAGGACGCGGACTTATCAATGAGAAGGAGGTTTGCTTTCATGGGGAAAGTGGACGTGCTGTGCACGGCAAAATGTCCGCCCTGGACCCAGCTGCGACATCGCTCGCTTGCCGTGCGGCCGTCGTCTCATGGCCCGACGCGACCATCGACCGCACCTGTCTCTCACGAATTTTTGATCGCTGCGCGAAAGCTGCGGGTAATCTTCGGCAGCAGCACGGCTTTCCGTTAGCGCTGGATGTTGCGACAGCGGCTCTCCTGATCATAAGTGCCGAACGAGAACATCATCATCTTTATTTCGCCACAGAGTCTTGGCGGTCTATAAAAAAATTGAACCCGGGCCCCTCTGGTGAGGATGCCGACGCCGGTCGGCCAACCTATGATGTCGGATCAGCTATCCCGCGCCAGCGCGCGCTGGGATCGGCCGACACAGGGGCGTGAAGCATAAAATCGTCCCCGGTCTGAGCTCCTCTGGCGCGCACAAAGCGCATCACGAAAGAGGAGCATCATGGCAAATCGACACATCCCTTCGACGGCGGCGACCGTCGAACTCACCGCCCACAATCTCGATTATCGTGACGAAGATATCATGCAAGGCTTGGGCACTGCTGGCGCGCTCGTGGCGCTCGCCGATGGTGAGATGGAAACGGTCGAGCGCGATGAACTGGTGAATTTTATCGATCGACAGGGGTTCGTACCCACGATCTCGCGAACCGATATTGCCGAAGCCTTCGATAGTCGCGTGCGCGAGCTTGAAGGTCGATACGGCGCGAACGTCATTGTGGAGACGCTTCGTCCGTTGACCGGCCAATCGTTGGCTTCCGTTGTGGTTCGCACTGCGCAAAGGGTCGCTGCCGCGGATCAAAAAATCCACCCTAGCGAATTGCAGGCCCTCAAGCTGCTACGGCGGATTATGATCAACCTGCCGGCCGTCAGCGTGGCGACCTACACCCCGCCTCGATATCCGGCGGAATGCGAGCATTGCGGGACAGTGCTGATTTCCTCAGCATGGTCCGAAAGCGCCACTCCGCAGAGCGACGTCACTGATCGGCACTGTCCGATCTGCGGGCATGAAATTGAAACGACTGAAAATCGTGCCGAGAAAAAAATTCCGGACGAACTCGTTCAAGTGTTTTTCTCGAGTTTGTTGGTCGCATGAACGTCGCTGTTACCCAACAAATTTAGGTGACGAGGGCACGCTCCATCCCCGAACTTGCCCTTGTTACACACAGAGGCCGCCAGCGCCCCCGCATGGCGGCCTCACTCTTTGTGTATGCGACGCACACTCTACAAAATTTGGACCGCGAGACGCCGAAGTCTTGGTCGGCTCGGACGGCTATTGGCCCTCAGTGGAAACACGATTCGCACCGCCGAATGTCCGCAATCAGGGGTAAAGCACATGTAGTATTCAAATAATCTTATCAGTGCACACCCTAGTTCACCACCAGCGACAGCGGGTCAATCGCACGCAGCACGCGATCGAGTTCGTGACCGCGGCGCACGATCAGCCCGGTTGCCGAGATCACGCTGTAGGCGCCCTGGCGGCGCGCCAGCTTGGGATTCTTCTCGATACGGTAAAGCGGAACTTCCGAGGTGCGGCGGAACACCGAGAACACCGCGCGGTCTTTCAGGAAGTCGATGGCGTAATCGCGCCATTCACCGGCGGCGACTTTGCGGCCGTAGAGATCGAGGATGCGCCTGAGCTCGCGGCGGCTAAAGGTGACTTGATTGAGGGCGGCGGGGGCGCTGCGCACCGGGACTGCGCCCCCGGGGGCCTGGCTGGGATCGATTTCGCCGGAACCGAACGTCATGCGGCGCCTCCTTTTGTTGGCGCAATGATCGCGCCGGGGCGCGCCGACGGCAAGAGCCTCATTTTGGCGGCAATGCCGGGAAAACGGGCAACGGTCGATCACGAACTCGTTAAGGCCCCCACAATAACGCCCTATTTCCGTCAATCGCCGGTCACTGTGGCTTGGGATAACGCCAGCGTTGCCTCAAAGGCCCGGTCCGGTTCGAGCTCCGGATTCCTCAGCCCCCCAGCCCCCCGGGGCTTAGCCGACCGGGCCAAGTTGAGTGCTGCGTACGATTTAATCCCCTAAGCCTTCGGGTCGGCTCTTCGCCGGCCCGATTTTTTTGTGCGCGTTCGTTATTCGGAAAAGGAGCTTAGCGCAGGCTGGTCACAGCGGCGCCGAGCATCAGGCCCGGCTTGGCGGCGGCGCCGCTCTGCACGACCACAGCCACACGGTCGATGTCCTGCAGCGAAAATTCGGCATCGGCCAGACTGGCCACCGGGACACTGAAGCTTTCGGCGTTGCCGCTCCAGGTGCCGAGCTTCACCCAGCGGCGCACCACATTGGTGTAGGTCAGCGTGTGGCCGCGGTTTTCGCCGCGTTCGATCGCGACCTGCACTTTGCCTGTGATTGGACAAAGCCAGACCTCGGCGCTGCCATGCTCGCCGCCTGCTGCTGGAACGCTCACCGATAGCTTGCCATCCGCAACCGTCAGCGTCACCGGCAGCGTCAATGGCGCCGCACTTTGGCGTGTCCGTGCGATCGCCTGCTCAATCGCCGCCTTATCGCTGCCCAGCACAGGCACGAGGCCGTTGACCACGACTTGCGGCGTGTAGACCTCACGGTCGCCGCGCGTATCGGCGTAGGCCCGCTCGCGGTTGGAATGGCCGTGCAGCGCAAGCGTGTCCTTCCAACCCAAATAATCCCAATAATCGACCGGCAGGCTCAACGCGATCAACGTCGGATCGCGAGACAATTGAGCCAGCAGCTTGTCGGCAGGCGGACAGGAAGAGCAGCCTTGGCTGGTGAACAATTCGATGACCGCGCGCGGCTCGACCGCGCCAGCGGGCGGCGGCAGTAAAACGGCAGTGCAAATGACCGCGCTCGCAAAGGCGATGTGGTGAAAATTCATAACGATCCCACGATCTCCCCTGCCCGACTTGGCCCCATATAGAGCGCCCCGTCGATCACCCGCCACTCACTTCGCGGTGAGCGGATTTGGCAGCGAAGGCTACCCGACCGGCGGCTAAGTAGCCAGGTGACGCAGGACGTATTGCAGGATTCCTCCGTTCTTGAAGTAATCCAGCTCGTCCAGCGTATCGATGCGGCAGATCAGCGGCACGCGCTTAAGCGTGCCGTTGCCGGCAACGATCTCGGCGATCAGCCGCTGACGCGGTTTGAGATCGCCATGCAGGCCGCGGATCGTGACCTGCTCGTCGCCCTTGAGGCCGAGCGACTGCCAGGACGTACCCTCTTCGAATACCAGCGGCATCACGCCCATGCCGATCAGGTTGGAGCGATGGATGCGCTCGAACGACTGGGTGATGACCGCGCGCACGCCGAGCAGCACGGTGCCCTTGGCGGCCCAGTCGCGCGAAGAGCCGGTGCCGTATTCCTTGCCGGCGAAAATGACGAGCGGCACGTTGTCGGCTTTGTACTTCATCGCCGCGTCGTACATCGTCATCTTCTGCTTCGACGGATAGTGGATCGTGACGCCGCCTTCGACGCCCGGCACCATTTGGTTCTTGATGCGGATATTGGCGAAGGTGCCACGCATCATGACCTGATGATTACCGCGGCGCGTGCCGTATTGGTTGAAGTCCTTCGGGCGGACCTGGTGATCGCGCAGATATTCGCCGGCCGGGCTCGATTCCTTGATCGATCCCGCCGGCGAGATGTGGTCGGTCGTGATCGAGTTCGAGGAACAGGCCGAGGACACGCGCGTCGACAATGTCCTCGATCGGCTTCTGGCGCTTGTCCATGCCCTCGAAATAAGGCGGGTTCTGCACGTACGTCGAGCGGTCATCCCACGCATAAGTCAGGCCGCCCTTGACCGCGATCTTGCGCCAGTTGGCGTCGCCCTTAAACACGTCGGCGTATTTCTTGGCGAAAATCTGCTTGGTGACGTTCTTGGCGATGAATTCGCCGATCTCCTTGTTCGAGGGCCAGATGTCCTTGAGGTAGACCTTCTTGCCCTTCTGGTCGGTGCCGAGCGGATCCTTGGCAAGATCGACATACATCGAGCCGGCGATGGCGTAGGAGACCACGAGCGGCGGCGAAGCGAGATAGTTCGCGCGCACGTCCGCGTTTACGCGGCCTTCGAAATTGCGGTTGCCGGAGAGCACCGCAGCGGCCACCAGATCGTTTTCGTTGACTGCCTCCGAGATTTCCTCCGGCAGCGGACCGGAATTGCCGATGCAGGTGGTGCAGCCGAAGCCGACCAAGTTGAAGCCGACTTTGTCGAGGTCCTTCTGCAGTCCGGCCTTCTCGAGATATTCGGCCACGACCTGCGAGCCCGGCGCCAGCGAGGTCTTCACCCACGGCTTGGCGGTAAGGCCCTTGGCCGCCGCCTTGCGCGCGAGCAGACCGGCGCCGATCATCACGCTCGGGTTCGACGTGTTGGTGCAGGAGGTGATCGCTGCGATCACCACGTCGCCGTTGCCGAGGTCGTAGTCCTTCTGGTTGACGGGCACGCGCTTCTTCAGCTCGTTGCCCTTGTTGTATTCCTTCTCCATCGAATTGGTGAAGCCGGACTTGACGTCGCGCAGCGCGATGCGGTCCTGCGGCCGCTTCGGCCCGGAGAGCGACGGCTCGACGGTGGCGAGATCGAGCTTGAGTATGTCGGTGAAGATCGGGTCGGGCGTGGTCTTGACGCGGAACATGCCCTGCGCCTTGGCGTAGGCTTCCACGAGCTTGATCACTTCCGGCGGACGGCTGGTGTCCTTGAGATAGCGGATGGTGTCGTCGTCGATCGGCGAGAAGCCGCAGGTGGCGCCGTATTCCGGCGCCATATTCCCGAGCGTGGCGCGGTCGGCGATCGTGAGATGGGTGAGGCCGGGCCCGAAGAATTCGACGAACTTGCCGACGACGCCGCGCTTGCGCAGCATCTCGGTGACGGTGAGCACCAGGTCGGTGGCGGTGAGGCCTTCCTTGAGCCTGCCGGACAATTTGAATCCGATCACCTCGGGCAGCACCATCGACAGCGGCTGGCCGAGCATGGCCGCTTCCGCCTCGATGCCGCCGACGCCCCAGCCGAGCACGGAGAGGCCGTTCACCATGGTGGTGTGCGAGTCGGTACCGACCACGGTGTCGGGATAGGCGACGTCCATGGTCGCCTGCTTGCCATCGACCTTGACCTTGTCCTTCTTGCTCCAGACCACGCGCGACAGATATTCGAGATTGACCTGGTGGCAGATGCCGGTGCCCGGCGGCACCACGCTGAAATTGTCGAACGAGCGCTGCGCCCATTTCAGAAATTTGTAGCGCTCCTGGTTCTGCCGGTATTCCTCGTCGACGTTCTTCTTGAACGCCTGATTGTTGCCGAAGAAGGTGACCGCGACCGAATGGTCGATGACGAGATCGACCGGCACCTGCGGATTGATCTTCTTGGGATCGCCGCCGAGCTCCTTCATGGCGTCGCGCATGGCGGCAAGATCGACCACCGCCGGCACGCCGGTGAAATCCTGCATCAGCACGCGCGCCGGGCGGAAGGCGAATTCGTGCTCCGACGTCTTGGTCTTGAGCCATTCGGCGAAAGCCTTGATATCGTCCTTGGTCACCGTGCGCCCGTCTTCATTGCGCAGCAGGTTTTCCAACAACACCTTCATCGAGAACGGCAGCCGGGAAATTCCCTTGAGGCCGTTTCTCTCAGCGGTCGGGAGGCTGAAATAGGCGTAAGTCTTGCTACCGACCTGGAGGGTCTTGCAGCATCTAAAACTGTCGAGCGAAGTCATGTCGGAGGTTTCCATTCCCGATCGGGACAATGGCGCCGGTTCGGTCTAAGCTCTTAGCAAGAAAGGATTTTTCTTGCCGGAGAGACTCGCGCCCGAATTCCACTAAGTTAGCGCCATAACGGCGGGCTTATAAGGTCTTTTTTCGCCGGACGCCATATTAACGATGGAACTTCCGCAAAAATGCGCGGCATATCTGGGTTGTCCGCGGCGGACATGGCTTTCCCGCCAGCCATTGGCAGGCTAAAGCGCGCCTGATGCAGTTCAGCGGCAATAATCTCACGTGCAGCCGGGGCGGACGCGAGGTCTTTACGGGCCTCAATTTCAGCCTTTCGGGAGGCGAAGCCCTGCTGGTGACCGGACGCAATGGCGCCGGCAAATCCTCGCTGCTGCGCGTGATCGCCGGCTTGGTCCATCTCGCCGGCGGGGAGCTTAAACTCGACGGTGGAGAGCCCGATACCTCCATCGCCGAGCAGTCGCATTATGTCGGCCATCAGGATGCGGTGAAGCCATCCCTGACGGTGGGCGAAAATCTGAAATTCTGGGCGCGCTATCTCGGGGGGGTCGAGTTGCCCATCGATCTCGCGTTGGAGGCGGTCGATCTTATGCCGCTCGTCAACCTGCCGGCGGCCTATCTGTCGGCCGGGCAGCGGCGGCGGCTGTCCATCGCGCGGCTGATCGCTGTACCGCGACCGCTGTGGCTGCTCGACGAGCCGACCTCGGCGCTCGACGTTCCGTCGCAAAACCGGCTGGCCGAATTGATGCGCGGCCATCTCATCGGCGGCGGCATGATCGTGGCCGCCGCGCACGGTCCGATCGGCCTCGACCACGCCCGCGAACTAAAGATAGGGTCGCCATGACTGCATTCATGGCCCTCATGTTCCGCGACATGCGGCTGTCCGTTCGCGTCGGTGGCGGCGCGATGATGGGCGCGTTGTTCTTCCTGATCGTGGTGACCATGATGCCGTTCGCGCTCGGCCCCGATCTCAATTTGCTGGCGCGCATTGGCCCGGCGATTCTGTGGCTCGGCGCCTTGCTGGCGACGCTGCTGGCGCTAGACCGGCTGTTCGCCACCGACAACGACGACGGCTCGCTCGACCTCTTGATGATGGGCCACTTGCCGCTCGAATTGGCCGTAGCGGCAAAGGCCATCGCGCATTGGCTGACTACGGCCCTGCCGCTGGTGATCATCAGCCCGGTGCTCGGCCTCATGCTCAATGTCGAACTGCGCGCCATGGGCACGGTGGCGCTGACGCTGCTGGCCGGAACACCCGCGCTTACCTTCATCGGGCTGATCGGCGCCGCGCTGTCGGTGGCGCTGCGGCGCGGCGGCCTGCTGCTGGCGGTCCTGGTGCTGCCGCTCACGGTCCCGGTGCTGATTTTCGGCGTGGCGGCGGCCAATGCCGCCATCGTCGGACCCGCGCCGTTCGGCCCACCTTTCACCATTCTTTGCGCGCTATCTTTGGCCAGCCTGGTCCTGGGGCCTTTTGCCGCTGCGGCCGCGCTCCGCCACGGCCTGGAATGATCGGTTTGCCGGCCAAAATCGGGGCTGCTTCATGATGCAAATCAAACCGATAGAGCCCATGACTGGGCATATGTGTGCCGCCGGCCGGCATTGCCCGGACAGGCGCGTCTGATTAAAAGGCTGCCGATGGCTGTTATCGATCTCGCCAATCCGACCCGCTTCCTGACACTGGTCAACCGCGTGCTGCCCTGGCTGGCGGCGTTGACGATCGCGTTGTTCGCGGTCGGGTTGGTGCGCGCCATGCAGGCGCCCGACGACTATCAGCAGGGCGCCACCGTCAAGATCATGTTCCTGCACGTGCCCGCGGCCTGGCTCAGCATGATGGGCTGGGGCGTGATGAGCGTCGCCGCGCTCGGTACGCTGGTATGGCGACATCCGCTGGCGGATGTCGCCGCCAAGGCGGCGGCGCCGGTCGGCGCCGCCTTCACATTCATTTGCCTGGTTACCGGCTCGCTCTGGGGCCGCCCAACCTGGGGCACCTATTGGGTATGGGACGCGCGGCTCACCTCGGTGCTGGTGCTGTTTCTGCTCTATCTCGGCGTGCTCGCGCTCTACTGGACCGCCGAAGATCCAGGCCGCGGCTCACGCGCGGCGGCGGTGCTCACGCTGGTCGGCGCGGTCAACATCCCGATCATCAAGTTCTCAGTCGACTGGTGGAATACCCTGCATCAGCCGGCTTCGATCCTGCGCATGGGCGGCAACGCCATCGATCCTTCTATCCTGTGGCCGCTGCTGATCATGGCGGTGGCCTTCACCCTCCTGTTCTTCACGCTGCACCTCGCCGCCATGCGCAATGAAATCCTGCGCCGGCGTGTGCGCAGCATGCGGATCATACAGGCGCAGGAGGTGCGCGCATGAATCTCGGACCGCATGCCGATTTCATCGTCGCCGCCTACGCGGTGACGGTTTTCGTCGTGGCCGGGCTGGTCGCCTGGGTCGTGCTCGATTATTCGGCGCAACGGCGCATCCTGGGCGATCTCGAAGAGCGCGGCGTGACGCGGCGCTCGCAACGCAAGGACGGCCGATGAGCTCGGCAACGACCGAACAACCGGTCAAGAAGCGGCGCAACCTTCTGGTGACGCTGCCGCTCATCGCATTTCTCGCGCTGGCGGCATTGTTCCTGGTCCGGCTCTACGCCGGCGACCCTGGACGCCTGCCTTCCGCGCTGATCGGCCATCCCGCGCCGAAGACCGATCTGCCGCCGCTCGCCGGGCTTACCCTTGACGGCAAGGCCGTGCCAGGGTTGAGCAATGCGACATTCCCGGGCGAGGTGACGCTGGTCAACGTCTGGGCGTCGTGGTGCGTACCCTGCGCCGAAGAGGTGCCCTACCTAGAGCAATTGTCGAAGGACAAGCGCATCAAGCTGGTCGGCATCAACTACAAGGATCCGACGGACAATGCGCGGCGCTTCCTCAATCGCTACGGCAATCCGTTCGCCGCGGTCGGCGTCGATGCCAGCGGCCGCACCTCGATCGATTGGGGCGTCTACGGCGTGCCTGAGACCTATCTGATCGGCCGCGACGGCACCATCGTCTATAAATTGGTGGGGCCGGTGACTGCCGATAATCTAGACGGGACGCTTAATCCTGAAATCGCCAAGGCGGCGGCGGTCGCGCGCTAAGACTTTCGCTCGGCGCTGTATTTATTGATCAGCGGCATTTGCAGCGCGCCGAACAGGAACGTCAACGGCAGTGCGCCGAACAATTTGAAGCTGACCCAGAAGTCGGTGGAGAAATTCCGCCATACGATTTCATTCAAAATCGCCAGCGCAAAGAAGAATAGTGCCCAGCGCCAAGTGAGCTTGCGCCACCCCTCTGCCGTCAGGTGGAACATCTGATCGAACAGCATGCCGAGCAGCGGCTTGCCGAAGGCAAGCCCGCCTAAGAGCGTGGCGCCGAACAAAAGATAAATGATGGTCGGCTTAAGCTTGATGAAGGTCGCGTCGTGCAGCACCAGCGTCAGGCCGCCGAACACCACCACGATGACTGCGGTGACTAGCGTCATCACCTCGATGCGCCGCGTCATGGCGTAGCTCACGGCGAGCGCGATCAACGCCGCGACCATAAAGGTGGCCGTCGCCGCGAAAATGCCGAACTTCGAATTGGCGGCGAAGAACAGCACCAGCGGCCCGATGTCGAGCACCAGCTTGAGGATGGGATTGAGTTGTCTCTTGTCGGACATGATGTCTCTTTAGGTTACGAATCCAGCCCGACTACGGCGCGCGCGAAATCGCGCGCGGTGAACGGGCTGAGATCCTCGACGCCTTCGCCGACGCCGATGAAATGCACTGGCAGGCCGAATCTTGAAGCGATCGCCACCAGGATGCCGCCGCGCGCGGTGCCGTCGAGCTTGGTCATCACCAGGCCGGTAACGCCGGCAACCTTGCCAAAAATCTCAACTTGGCTGAGCGCGTTCTGACCCACCGTCGCATCGAGCACCAGCAGCACCGCGTGCGGCGCCGCCGGGTCCACCTTGCGCATCACGCGCACCATTTTTTCCAGCTCGCTCATCAGCTCGGCGCGGTTCTGAAGCCGGCCGGCGGTGTCGACCAGCACGACATCGACGCCCTGCGTCTTGGCGGCACCGAGCGCGTCGAAAGCGAGGCCCGCGGCGTCGGCGCCCGGCTCGCGCGCCATCACGCTGGCGCCGGTGCGCGCGCCCCAGATCTTGAGCTGATCGATGGCGGCAGCGCGGAAAGTATCGCCGGCCACCATCATGACGCTCTTTCCCTCGGCGCGGAACTTGGCGGCGAGCTTGCCGATGGTCGTGGTCTTGCCGGAGCCATTGACGCCGGCAACGAGAACAATGAACGGGTAGGCCGTCACTTCCAGCGGCTTGGCCACGGGGCTGAGTACCTTTTCGATCTCACCGGCGAGCAGCGCCTTCACTTCGTCGGGCGTGATCGCCTTGTCGAAGCGGCCTTCGCCGAGCGCAGCCGCCATGCGGCCGGCGAATTCCGGCCCGAGGTCGGCGCGGATCAATTCATGTTCCAACTCCTCGACGGTATCGGCATCGAGCTTGCGCTTGGTAACCAGCCCAGCGATGGCGCCGCCGAGCGACGACGACGTGCGCGCAAGCCCGCCGCTTAAGCGTTTCCACCAGGTTTTCGAGGTGCTGTCGTTCATATTGCGCTCGTGATAGCCGTTTCGGCAAATCTTGGACAGTGACCATGGCACCGGAAGAGATGCTTGCCCGCCTGCTCCACCGCGATGGGCTGATGCTGGTGATCGACAAGCCGGCCGGCTATGCCGTGCATCGCGGGCCGAAGGGCGGCGAGAGCCTGGAAGACTATTTCGACGCGCTGCGCTTCGGCCTGCCGCGCAATCCGGCGCTGGCGCACCGGCTCGACAAGGACACCTCCGGCTGCCTGGTGCTCGGCCGCCACCGCAAGGCGTTGGCGCTGCTCGGCAAGCTGTTCAAGCAGGGTAAGATCGGCAAAACCTATTGGGCGGTGGTCGAAGGCGCGCCCGAAGCCGATGAAGGCCGCGTCGATCTGCCGCTCGGAAAGCTCGACGAGACGCGCGGCTGGTGGATGAAGCCGGACCCGCACGGCGCCCCGGCAGTGACGACCTGGAAGGTGATGGGCCGCGGTGTCCGGCTCACCTGGCTCGCGCTCGAGCCGCTGACCGGGCGGACGCATCAGTTGCGCGTGCATTGTACGGAGATGGGCTGGCCCATCCTCGGCGACAACATCTACGGCCGCGCGCCGCGCGTCGGCGGGCCGCCCTTACATTTGCATTCGCGCGAGATCGCGGTGCCGATTTCCAAGAACAAGCCGCCGGTAAAAGTTACAGCGCCGGTGCCGCAACACATGCGCGAGGCGCTGACGGCATGCGGGTGGAGCGGCGAGGCAAACTCCGCTCATTCCCGCGCAAGCGGGAATCCAGAACCATAAATGCAGAATCGGTAATTGCCGCCCTGGGTCCCCGCTTTTGCGAGGACAAGCGGAATTTCAATACAGTTGCGCCTTGATCCGTTCTGGCATGGCGCGGTCGTAGTCTTCGCCGCCGAGCTTGCCCTGGCTCAACTCGGCCACGATGGTGCCGGTCGACGGTAAGCTGCTGCGGTCCACCTTGGTTGCCTCGTCCCACAATTTCGAGCGCACGATCGCTTTCGAACAGTGGAAGAAGATGGTCTCGACATGCACGATCAGCACGCAGCGCGGCAGCTTGCCGTTGACCGCGAAACTTTGCATCAGCTCGGGATCGATCGAAATCGAGGCGCGTCCGTTCACGCGCAAGGTCTCGCCCACGCCGGGAATCAAAAACAGCAGCGCGATGCGCGGATCGCGCACGATGTTGCGGAAGCCGTCGATCCGGTTGTTGCCCGGCCGATCAGGAATCGCGATCGTCTTGTCGTCGAGAATGCGGACGAAGCCGCGCGCGTCGCCCTTCGGGGAACAATCGAGCCCCTCGGGGCCGGAGGTTGCCACCGCCACGAACGGCGCTGCCTCGATCAGTTTGCGGTAGCTGCCGTTGATGTGATCGATCTCCTTGACCACGGCGGCCGGCATCTTCTCGCCGTAGAGCGCTTGCAGCTGCTCCATCGTGGTGATCAGGTGGTCGTTCGCGCTCATGCTACGTTCTCCCTATGCCGCCAGCAATTGGCGGCCGTCGTGGCCTATCATCGTCAGGTCGAGGATAGCACCCGGCGCGACCGGCGCCGCCAGCTTGACCGAGGTGAACTGCTCCGTGTGGCCGACGCCGCCGCGTTCGGTCAACACCAGACGGCGTGCGCCGACTTGCGCATCGAGATGACGCGCGAGCGCAGCATCGCCTATTTCGCGCAAACGCCGGGCGCGCTCTTTGACGATGTCGCGCGCCACCTGCGGCATGCGTGCGGCTGGCGTGCCCGGCCGGGCCGAGAACGGAAAGACATGCAACTGCGTCAGTCCGCATTCGTCGACCAGATCGAGCGAGCGCGCGAACATATCCTCGCTCTCGGTCGGAAAGCCGGCGATGATGTCGGCGCCGAAGGCCACATTCGGCCGCAGCTTGCGAACTTGATCGCAGAACGCGACCGCCTGCGCGCGCGTATGCCGGCGCTTCATGCGCTTGAGAATGAGATCGTCGCCGGCCTGCAACGACAAGTGCAGATGCGGCATCAGCCGCGGCTCATTGGCCAAGGCGTCGAGCAGATCGATATCGGCCTCCACCGAATCGATCGTGGACAGCCGCAACCGGGCCAGTTCGGGAACGTCCTTGAGAATACGTTTCACCAGCGCGCCCAGCCTTGGCGCGCCGGCAGGTTCGGCACCGTAGCTGGTGATATCGACACCGGTCAGCACCAGTTCGCGATAGCCGCGCGCGGCCAACAGGCGCGCCTGCGCCACGCAATCGTCCATCGGCAGCGATCGCGAATTGCCCCGGCCGAACGGAATGATGCAGAACGTGCAGCGATGGTCGCAACCGTTCTGAACCTGCAGGAAAGCGCGGGTGTGGCCCTCGATGCTGTCGACCGAGTGCGTGACGTGCCGTTTCACCGCCATGATATCGGAGACGGCGATGCGCCTCTTATCATCGGCCCAGCTTTTCGAATCGAGCTTTTCCGTATTGCCGACGACGCGGTCGACCTCGGCCATCCCGGCAAATGCGGCCGGCTCGATCTGTGCCGCGCAGCCGGTGACGACGATGCGCGCGGCGGGCCGCTCGCGTTTGATGCGGCGGATGCTCTGGCGCGCCTGCCGCACCGCTTCCGCTGTCACCGCGCAGGTGTTCACTACCACCGCATCGTCGAGTCCGCCGGCGGCACGGCGGATCGCTTCCGACTCGGCGATATTGAGCCGGCAGCCGAATGTGACAACGTCGACGGTCATGAGGCGCCGGCCTTGCTGAACAGCGCCGGATCGAATTTGCCTGCGAATTCGAATTCCACCGGCCCGGTCATCAGCACGTGATCGTCGCTTGCGCGCCAATCGATGGTGAGCTCGCCGCCCGGCAGCGTCACTTTCACCTTGCGCTCGGTGCGTTTGAGCCGCGCAGCCGCGACCGCGGCGGCGCAGGCCGCCGAGCCGCAGGCGCGCGTCAGGCCGGCGCCGCGTTCCCAGGTGCGGATGACGATGTGCCCGCGATCAACGATATGGGCGAGCGTGATATTGGCGCGCTCAGGGAAGATCGGATGGTTTTCCAACAGCGGTCCAAAACGCGCGAGGTCATAGGCATTGACGTCGTCGACCCAGAAGATGGCGTGCGGATTGCCCATGTTCACCGCCGCGGGCGAATGTAGCACCGGCTTGTCGATCGGCCCGATCTGCAATTCGATGACGCGGGTGTCGCGGAATTCTTCCGCGAGCGGAATCTCGTTCCACTTGAACCGCGGCGGACCCATGTCCACGGTGAACAGGCCATCGGTGCCCTTCCAACAATTAAGAATGCCGGCGCTGGTTTCGAAGGTCAGCGCGGTCTTGCCGCTCTGCTTCGACACCATGTCGGCGACGCAGCGCATGCCGTTGCCGCAAGCGCCAGCCTCCGAGCCGTCATTGTTGTAGATGCGAATGAACGCGTCGGTGCCGGGTGTGCGCGGCGGATAGAGCGCCATCAACTGATCGCACGGCGCACCCTGCGGCGCGGCCGCGGCGCGCGCCTCCTCGGGCGCAATCGCAACCGGATGCGCGCGCAGATCGACTACGACAATCTCGTTGCCGATGCCGTTCATCTTCACGAAGGACTGGTTGGCGAGCGCGCTCAAGTGACCGCCTATCAATTCGACCGCGTCCCAGCTTTTGCCGGGGTTTCGCTCGGTTTATATGGCGAATAAACGCTGATTGGCCAGGGGCGCATGATAGGATAAGGCCAAATGCCGGGATCGTCGCACCCCGGCGGACGGAGGACCTTGATGCCGTGCAAGCGTGTTGCGGTACCATTAATTCTCGCCGTGGCACTTGCGTTCGCCGCGGGGCCAACTTCGGCGCAACGCGCCGCGCCGCCGGCCAGTCTCGATTCACCGGCGCCGCTGGAACCGGGCGATGCTTTCGGCGAAGCCGTAACGCTGCCGCAGCGCACGATGATTTACCTGAAAGGTCACAGCAATTGGGATTCCGCCTTCGATACGCTGGTCGACGCCTTCAAGTCGCTTGGCGAGTATCTCGACAAGCAAGGCATCAAGCCGACCGGCGCCGCCATGACGATCTATACCGCGACCGATGACAAGGGTTTCTCATTCGAAGCGGCCATGCCGATCGAAGCAGCGCCAACTGATCCGCCGAAAGGCGACATAGCTACCGGCCCGGTGCCGTCCGGCAAGATGCTCAAATTCGTCCACCGCGGCTCCTACGACGCCATGGATTCAACCTACGAGGCGATCACTAATTATCTCGACGACAAACATCTCGAGGCCCAGGGCCTGTTCATCGAGGAATATGTCACCGACCCGGTGAAGACCAATCCGGAAAGTCTGGTGGTCAACGTGTTCGTTCCAGTGAAGTGAGTGAGACGTCGATGACAATATCACGTGTCCTGACGTACGCGTTGGTGATCGCAGCCGCCGCGCTGGCGCCCTTGTCCGCGCAGGCCGCCGAGCGAGTTGAGAAGCTGTTGACGGTCACCGGCGAGGGGACAGTCGTGGCTGCGCCCGACAGCGCTGTGATCCGCCTCGGCGTCTCCAGCCTGGGTAAGACGGCGCGCGCGGCAAGCGACGCCAATGCACGGGAGATGATGGTCGTGCTGGCGGCAATCAAAGAAAGCGGGGTGGCCGACCGGGATATCCAGACCACCTCGCTATCGCTGCAGCCACAATACGACCCGAGCAAGACCGGCGCCGCGCGCCTGATCGGTTTCCAGGCAAACAATCAGGTCACCGTCCATATCCGTGACGTCGGCCGTCTGCCGACGGTGCTCGACCGCGCTATCGCGGGCGGCGCCAACGAAATGTCGGGCATCGAATTCGTCGTCTCCGAACAGGGAAAATTACTCGACAAGGCGCGCACCGAGGCGATCGCCGACGCCCGCCGCAAGGCCGAGCTCTATGCCGCGGCCGCGGGCATGAAAGTTGGGCGCGTCATGGCGATCTCCGAAGAGGGGTCGGTGCCGCCGCGGGTATTTCAGGCTTTACGCGCTGGCGCGGCGACCCCGATTGCTCCCGGCGAGCAGACGCTGCGAGCGGTGATCACGGTCAGCTACGAATTGACGTCGTGAATTGCGTTATCGGCCACCGAAGGTCCTCGCCTAGATTGCAACCCGCCCTTGCTAATTTTTAGTTGGGAGGCTGCGATGAAGATTGTCCGGGGTGCCGCGCTTGCAGCCGTTTTGCTGCTCACCAACGCGTGGAATGCCGTCTACGCGGAAAACGCGGCGAGTTCCGACACCTTGCAGGCCGCTCGTGAACTAGTTGCGCTTATTTCAAAGGACACGATCAGCCAGATGGTGACGCAATTGACCTCCCGAATCTGGCCGCAAATCGAGCAAACTCTCAAATCGAAGCAGCAAGTTTCTTCTGACCAGCTTGCCGATCTGCGTCATGAATACGAGCGCATCCAATTCGACTTTGTTTCCAAAGTCATGGTCGACGCGCCGTCCATCTACCCAAAATACTATAGGGCCACCGAGTTGCACGAATTGCTCGCCTTCTACCGCACGCCGGTCGGCGCAAAGTCCTTGCGGGTGATGCCGCAGATCGCCGGTAAGTCGATGGGTTTGGTATTACCGCGGGTTCGGCAGCTTCAGATGGAGGTGATACAGGCTTTCGCTAAAGTCGCCCGCAGCCGCGGCCTTAATATTTGAGCGGTAAAATTCGCTATAATTACCTTGGTTTAGGTCGCCTTGACTTGGCCTTGCCCCGACCCTAGGTTCCGCCCACTTTTGCTGAAGACTTTAAAGTCCAGTTCCGCCGCCCGGTCCTTGAGAGGCCGGAGGCCACCGCCCGACAGCGCAATGCGCCCTCGGGTGTAGAGGTGTTTTGACATAGGCCTCCCGACGGGATGGCCGTTCTGAAGAGGCTAAAAGTTGTTCGACGCACTGTCGGAAAAACTCGGCGGCATTCTCGACCGCCTCACCCGCCGCGGCGCGCTCAGCGAAGCCGATGTCGATGCGGCGTTGCGCGAAGTGCGCCGCGCGCTGCTCGAAGCGGACGTCGCGCTCGACGTGGCGCGCGCCTTTACCGACAACATCAAGAAGCAGGCCATCGGCGTCGAGGTGATGAAATCCGTCACCCCGGGCCAGATGGTCGTGAAGATCGTGCACGACCAGCTCGTGCAGACGCTGGGCGCCGATAGTCAGGGCATCGATCTTAACGCCGCGCCGCCGATCGCCGTCATGATGGTCGGCCTGCAAGGCTCCGGCAAAACCACGACCACCGCAAAGCTCGCGCGCCGCCTCACCGAGCGGCAGAAGAAAAAAGTGCTGATGGCCTCGCTCGACGTGCGCCGTCCGGCCGCGATGGAGCAGCTCGCCGTGCTCGGCCGCGAGACTCAGATCGACACGCTGCCGGTCGTGGAGGGCCAGCTGCCGCCGCAGATCGCCAAGCGCGCTTTGGAGGCCGGCCGTCTCGGCGGCTACGACGTCGTACTGCTCGACACCGCCGGCCGCACCACGCTCGACGACGAAATGATGGACGAAGCGGCCGAGGTTAAACGCGCCGCCAATCCGCACGAGGTGCTGCTCGTCGCCGACGCCCTCACTGGACAGGACGCGGTCAATCTGGCGCGCGCCTTCGACAGCCGAGTTGGCCTGACCGGAATCGTGCTCACCCGCGTCGACGGCGACGGCCGCGGCGGCGCCGCGCTGTCCATGCGCGCGGTGACCAACAAGCCGATCAAGCTGATCGGCACCGGCGAAAAGCTGGACGCGCTGGAGGAATTCGATCCCGCCCGCATCGCCGGCCGCATCCTCGGCATGGGTGACATCGTCGCGCTGGTCGAGAAAGCCGCGGCCAATATCGACGCCGAAAAGGCCATGCGCGCCGCCGAGAAGATGCGCAAGGGCAAGTTCGATCTCGGCGACTTGCGCGAACAATTGCAACAGATGCAGGCCATGGGCGGCATGGGCGGTCTGCTCGGCATGATGCCGGGCGTCGCCAAGATGAAGAACCAGGTTGCCGCCGCGGGTCTCGACGACAAGCTCTTGAAGCGACAGATGGCGATCATCGACTCGATGACGCCGCAGGAGCGGCGCAATCCCGACATCCTCAAGGCCAGCCGCAAGAAGCGCATCGCCGCGGGCTCCGGCACCACGCCCGAGCACATCAACAAGCTTTTGAAAATGCACCGCGGCATGGCCGACATGATGAAGGCAATGGGCAGCGGCAAGCGCGGGCCCCTCGCTGGCCTCGGCCAGATCATGGGTTTCGGTTCGGGCGGCGTGCCGACGCCGGAGCAGATTGCGGAGATCGCCAAAAAGATGCCGGGCGGCGTGCTGCCGCCGGGGATGCCGGGTAGCTCAGTGCCGCCCGCCATGCCGAATTTGCCGCCGAACATTCCGGGCCTGCCCGGGCTCGGCAGCGCAAAGTTTCCTGGATTGCCGGGATTACCCGGTTTCGGAAAGAAGAAGTGATCAACGCTTAGGAAAGGAACCTGAAATGTCTCTCGTCATCCGCATGGCCCGCGCCGGAACTAAGAAGCGGCCGATCTATCACATCGTCGTTGCCGACTCGCGTAGCCCACGCGACGGCCGCTTCATCGAACGGCTCGGCTTCTTCAATCCGCTGCTGCCGAAGGACAAGACCGAACGGCTCAAGCTCGATCTCGAAAAGGTGCAGGCCTGGATGAAGAAGGGCGCGCAGCCGTCCGACCGCGTGATGCGGTTCCTCGATGCCGCCGGCATCGTCAAGCGGGAAAAGCGCAACAATCCGGAGAGGGCGGTGCCGCGCAAGGAGCGCAAGGCCAAGGCCGAAGAAGCCGCCAAGGCCAAGGAGGCCGGCGACGCCGCCGCCAAGACCGCCGCCTCTGCCAAGGCCGCAGCGGACAAAGCTGCCGCCCCGGCGGCGAGCTGACGCTTAGCGCGCTGTGGCCGACCGCATCCGCGTCGCCCGCATCGGTGCCGCGCACGGCATTCGCGGCGACGTCAAGCTGTGGTCGTTCACCGAGGACCCGCTAGCGGTCACGGACTACGGCCCGCTGGAGACCGAGGACGGCGCGCGGCGTTTCGAGATCGAGACGGCGCGCCTAGCCAAGGATCATCTGGTCGCGCGGCTCAAAGGCGTCGCCGACCGCGACACGGCGGAGAAATTGCGCAACACCGACCTGTTCGTGTCGCGCGACCGCCTGCCGCCGATCGAGGACGCCGACACGTTCTATCACGCTGATCTGGTCGGCCTTGCGGCGATCGGCGAAGACGGCGCCGCACTTGGCACCGTCACGGCGATCCATAATTTCGGCGCCGGCGATCTGATCGAGATCGCTTCGGCCGCCGGCGGCGAAGCGCTATTGCTGCCGTTCAACGAGACGACGGTGCCGACGATCGACCTGAAGGCGGGGCGGTTAGTCGTCGTGCCGCCGGCCGTGATCGAGGCGAAGGAAGAAGACTGACGATGTGGCGCGCTCAATCCACTCCATTCATTTCCGCGCAAGCGGGAATCCAAAGCGACAAATTGTATATTAGCTTTTTTGGCCCCTGGGTCCCCGCTTTCGCGGGGACGAACGGAGGCAAATGATGTGGCGCGCGAGCGTATTGACCATTTTCCCGGAGATGTTTCCCGGCCCGCTCGGCGTCAGCCTCGCCGGCAAGGCGCTTAGCACCGGCATCTGGTCGCTCGACACACACGACATCCGAAACGCGGCCACCGACAAGCACCGTACCGTCGACGACACGCCGGCCGGCGGCGGACCCGGCATGGTGATGAAGGCCGACGTGCTAGCGCGCGCGCTCGATACCGTGCCGCACGATCATCGCCCACGCCTGCTGATGAGCCCGCGCGGCACGCCGCTCACCCAGCAGCGGGCGGCCAACCTCGTCGCCGGGCTCGGCGTCGTCATCGTGTGCGGCCGCTTCGAGGGCGTCGATGAGCGCCTGATCAAGGCACGCAAGCTGGAAGAAGTCTCGCTCGGCGACTTCGTGCTGTCGGGCGGGGAACCGGCGGCGATCGCCCTGCTCGACGCCTGCGTGCGGCTGCTGCCCGGCGTCCTCGGCAAGGAGACCTCGATCGACGACGAGACCTTCGCCGACGGGCTTTTGGAATACCCGCAATACACCCGTCCTCCCTTGTTCGAAGGCGAGCCGATCCCGGACGTGCTCACGTCCGGCGACCACGCCAAGGTCGCCGCCTGGCGGCGGGCGGAGGCCGAACGGCTGACCCGCGAGCGCCGCCCGGACCTGTGGGCGGCCTATCAGGCCCGTAAAATGGCCAAAAGCGGGCCAAAAACGCGAGGGTGACAAGCCACAATCTTTAGTCTAGAAGCTCGCCCTACCCATTAAAGACCAGATAAGACCGCGCGCCGGTTGCTGGCGCTGCCGACGGAGACTTGGAGCCATGAACATCATCCAGCAGCTCGACCAAGAGCAGGTCGAGAAACTCTCGGCCGGCCGCGAGATTCCCGACTTCCAGCCGGGCGACACCGTGCTGGTTAACGTCAAGGTGGTCGAAGGCGACAAGACCCGCGTGCAGGCCTACGAGGGCGTCTGCATCGGCCGTTCCGGCCGCGGCATCAACGAGAACTTCACCGTGCGCAAGATCTCGTACGGCGAGGGCGTCGAACGCGTGTTCCCGCTCCACGCGCCGATGATCGACTCGATCAAGGTGGTGCGCCGCGGCAAGGTGCGCCGCGCCAAGCTCTATTACCTGCGCGGTCTGCGCGGCAAGAAGGCGCGCATCGAGGCGCAGGCGACCGGCGGGCCGGAAGCGGCTGCTGAGGCCGAGGCCAAGTAATAGTTGCGGCGACACGACGACGCGCGAAGGGGCCGCAGTCGGGCCCCTTTTTGTTTGGCGCTGCGTTCGTTGTCGGAACCGGATCGAACGGATATATAGCGTCCATGGTTTCCAAAGCTCAGCGTATCACATTGTCCGACCATGCCCGCCTGCCTTGGCGATTTTTCGGCCGGCTGACGGCGGTGCAAGCGGGACTCTGACCGGCTCGCCGGCGACGCCGGTTCTCTGCAAGCCGCTTCCCTTTTCCCATTGAGCAAGGCATTCGAGTTATGAAACCGCGCACCCTCTACGACAAAATCTGGGACGACCATCTGGTGGACGAGCAGCCGGACGGCACCTGTCTGCTCTATATCGACCGCCATCTGGTGCATGAGGTGACCTCGCCGCAGGCCTTCGAGGGCCTGCGCACGGCGGGACGCAAAGTGCATGCTCCTGAGAAGACCCTCGCAGTCGTCGACCACAACGTGCCGACTTCCGACCGCACAAAACCCAATCCCGATCCGGAAAGCGCCGAGCAGATCGCGGCGCTGGCGCAGAACGCCAAGGACTTCGGCATCGAATACTTCAACGAGTTCGACAAGCGCCAGGGCATCGTCCACATCATCGGCCCCGAGCAGGGCTTCACGCTGCCCGGCACCACCCTCGTCTGCGGCGACAGCCACACGGCGACGCACGGTGCGTTCGGTGCGCTCGCTTACGGCATTGGCACCTCGGAAGTCGAGCACGTGCTGGCGACGCAGACGCTGATCCAGAAGAAATCGAAGAACATGCGCGCGGTGGTCGACGGCCAGTTGCCGCCGGGCGTCACCGCCAAGGACATCATCCTCGCCATCATCGGCGAGATCGGCACTGCCGGCGGCACCGGCTATGCGCTGGAATATGCCGGCGAGGCGATCCGGGCGCTGTCGGTGGAAGGCCGCATGACCGTCTGCAACATGTCGGTGGAAGGCGGCGCCAAGGCCGGTTTCATCGCGCCCGACGACAAGGCCTACACCTATCTCAAGGACAAGCCGAAGGCGCCCAAAGGCAAAGCCTGGGACGAGGCGATGCGCTATTGGGAGACTCTTGCCTCGGACGAGGGCGCGCATTTCGACCGCGAGATCAAACTCGATGCCGCCAAGCTGCCGCCGTTGGTGACCTGGGGCACCAGTCCCGAGCAGGTGGTGTCGGTCACCGGCCGCGTGCCGGTCGCTTCAGAAATCGCCGATGAAAAAAAGCGCGCCGCGGCCGAACGTTCGCTCGGCTACATGGGCCTGCAAGGCGGCGAGAAGATTTCCGACATCAAACTCGACCGCGTTTTCATCGGCTCCTGCACCAACGCGCGCATCGAAGATTTGCGCGACGTCGCGCGCATTGCCGCCGGCAAGACGGTGAACGCCAACGTCTATGCGATGATCGTTCCCGGCTCTGGACTCGTGAAGGAGCAGGCGGAAGTCGAGGGCCTCGACAAGATCTTCAAGGCGGCCGGTTTCGACTGGCGCGAGCCTGGCTGCTCGATGTGCCTCGCCATGAACCCGGACAAGCTCAAGCCGGGTGAGCGCTGCGCCTCGACCTCGAACCGAAACTTCGAAGGCCGCCAGGGCTACAAGGGCCGCACGCATCTGGTGTCGCCGGCAATGGCCGCCGCCGCCGCGATCGCCGGACATTTCGTCGACGTCAGAGATTGGAAGTAACGGACCGTTCGCAGCCGAAAGCAAAAGGCCCGTCTCACGACGGGCCTTTTAGTTTCAGCGGGAAGGTCTCACCAGCAGCGCCACGCACGGCGCAGGACCCAGTGGCCGTGACGCCAGACGCGCACCCGCACCCAGCCGCAAGCAGGCTCGGCGTAATACGGGTAGTACGGTCCCCAGCCCCAACCCGGACCGTAGCCAAAGACGTAGCCGGGGCCCCAGCCGCCACCACGCCAGTGGCCACCACCATGGCCATGATACGCCGCGGCGGGACCCGGCATCATGGCGAAGGCGCCGCCAACCAGGGCCGCGATTGCGAGGAACTTCACGAGTTTCGACATGGGTGAACCTCCAATGCCCCCAGGCTAAATAACGTTTGTCCGGGCAGTTCCCTGCGCGCGCTATCGCCACCAGCACTGCTGCTGCGGGACGATCACCGGCCCGCTGACGCGGTATTCCTTGGCCAACCAGAAACGGCAATAGCGCTTGGAATTGGCGCCCGCCGCGACGCGGCGCGGCCGGATGACGATGTGCGGGCGGCGCGCCGTCTGCGTGGCGAATTCCCGGCTATCGCGCGCGTTGTCGACGGCGCGGGCCGGACCGCCCGCAAAATACGCGGCAACCAGCACTGCAATTGCAAAAACGCTGCTGTTTTTCGGCATAATCACCATCTGACGGTCAACGGTTGCCCATTCCGGCCGTTCCGTCAACACGGCATGAGTACTGTGACCAGCCGAAGCGGTTTCGCAACCGGCGGCTACGGTCTAGAAAGCCATCATGCGAGTTTCCTCCGACGATCCCTTGGCCTGGCGCGGAATGCCGGCGCCATCACTGGCAGAAATCGAGGTGCTGGCGGCAGACGCCTATGCCCGCCTGCCCGAACATTTCCGCGGGCTCTGCGACAATCTCGTCATCCAGATCGCCGATTTTCCGACTGAGGAAGTCCTGGACGGGATGAACCTCGAGACAGAATTCGACCTGCTCGGCCTCTTCCAGGGTGTCGGCCTGCCGTTTCAATCGGCCAGTGCGCCGGAACAGATGCCCAATATGGTCTGGCTCTACCGCCGCCCGATCCTCGACTACTGGGCCGAGCACGAAGAGAGCCTAGGCGCCATCGTCACGCACGTGCTGGTGCACGAGATCGGCCACCATTTCGGCTTGTCGGACGCAGACATCGAAGCGATCGAGGCGAGCGCCGACTGAAAGGAACGACGGACATGCGATTGGACGGCCGCTGCCACTGCGGTTACTTCAGCTTCGAAGCCGACGGCGACCCGCAGAATGTGTCGATCTGCCACTGCACCGACTGCCAGACCGGCACTGGTTCGGCCTTCCGCGTTAGCATCCGCACGCCGGGCAAGAGTTTCAAATTGCCGAGCGGCGAGCCGACACGTTACGTCAAGACCACAGCGGAAACCGGCAACCCGCGGGTGCAGGCGTTCTGCCCGAAATGCGGCACGCCGATCTATTCGACCGCGCCTGGCAACAATCCCGACTCCTACATGGTCCGCGTCGGCACCTTGCGCCAGCGCGATCAACTCACACCAAAGCAGCAGAACTGGTTCCGTTCGGCGCAATCTTGGGTCACCGAACTGGGCTCGATCCCGCGCAACGAGAAGGGCCGTGCATGAATCCGATCGAAAACATGCATTGGATGCGAGCCCGCGTTCGGTGAGATAGTCTCGGGATTCACCACTTCGGAAAGGCCTACAGCATGATCGTCACCGTTTTCCGTTCCCGCTTGATGCCGGGCCTGCGCGAGGAATATGTGGCGCTGGTCGACCGCATGGTCGAACTGGCGTCGGCCATGCCCGGCTATATTTCGCATAAAGGTTTCTTCGCAGAGGACGGCGAGCGCTGCACCATCGTCGAATTCGAATCGGAAGAAGCGCAGCGCGCTTGGCGTATGCATCCGGAGCACCGGGACGCCCAACGCAAAGCGAAAGAAATCTACTACGAGAGCCATTCCGTGCAGGTTTGCCAGGTCATGCGCGAGAACCGCTTCAAACGCGAAGCGGCGGCCTGATTTTGCCGCCCAGATGGGCTTGACCTGCCCGCGGCAAGCCCGCAAGAAAAGGCGCTTAACCGATCTTCCCCCCGCAGGGACCGAGGCCATGGAAAAATTCACGACACTCGAAGGCGTCGCCGCCCCGTTGAAGATGATCAATGTCGACACCGACATGGTCATCCCCAAGCAGTATCTGAAGACGATCAAACGCACCGGGCTGGGCAAGGGCCTGTTCTCCGAGATGCGCTACAAGGACGACGGCAGCGAGAACCCCGACTTCGTGCTCAACAAGCCGGCCTATCGCAAATCCAAGATCCTGGTCGCCGGCGACAATTTCGGCTGCGGCTCCAGCCGCGAGCACGCGCCCTGGGCGCTGATGGATTTCGGCATCCGCTGCGTGATCTCGACCTCCTTCGGCGACATCTTCTACAACAACTGCTTCAAGAACGGCGTGCTGCCGATCCGCGTCTCGCCTGAGGATTTGGAAAAGCTCTTCGACGACGCTGACCGCGGTGCCAACGCCACGCTCTCGATCGATCTGGTAAAGCAGGAAATCCACGGGCCCGACGGCGGCGTCGTCAAGTTCGAGATTGACGCCTTCCGCAAGCACTGCATGCTCAATGGCCTCGACGATATCGGGCTCACGCAGCAGAAGAAAAGCAAGATCGCGAGCTACGAGGACAAGGCCAAGGTGGCGCGCCCGTGGGCGTGAAGCTCGCGCTCGCGGCACTGGTCTGTGCGCTCGCCGCCGCGCCGGCGATTGCACAAAAATCGACCGAGGACGGCCTGCGCGATTGCGAGAAGCTCGCCGCGGTCAAGTTCAAGGCCGAAAATCCGGCATTCAAGAAATTTGTGATCGCGCGCGCCGACGTCGAGGAAGATAGGTTTGCCGACTAGGTCGGTTCGCAAATTCGTCTCGACGGTCTATCATGGCAAGGCGACCTATCAGGCCGGCGGCGCCCCGGATGAGGTGCGCTTTATCTGCCTGCACGGCGGGCTCGGCAAGGGCGCCGTGTTTGTCTACACGCTGCCGCGCTAGGACGCGACTTTATGCATAGGTCGGCGGATCGCTTGAAGGAGGCCGTGGTGGCGCCCACACACGGTCACAACAGTCAGTACCGCTTTGACGAGGCCGTTGTTGTTCGGCTTCCAAGCCCAAGCGCTTTCATCAATTCCGCCGACCGTATTGAACCGGGGTCGAGAGCAGCACGATCCGATCGGGTTGTACGCTGACATATCGTCCTCCATTAGGCCGCCAGCCATCCCGCGAGATCTTCCGGCTTCGGCAGGCCGCCCGCATGGACGATTTTGCCATCGATGACGATGCCCGGCGTCGAAGTGATGCCGTAGCCGGCGATGGCCGCGAATTGGTCACCTGCTCGATGCTGACCGGGACGCCGAGCCTTTTGGCTTCGGACTGCACCATTGCGGCCGCGGCACCCACGGAGGTGCAGCTTTTGCAGCTAGGGCCCAGGACTTTGACGTTTTTCATGATTCTTCTCCGTATGGCTACTTGAACAGCGCGTAGAAAGGAAGGGACTTCCAGGACGCGATCGCGACGCCGCCGACGAACACGGCGATCAGCCGGATCGTCAGCACCTTGCGCAGGATGATCATCTCAGGCAGCGACAGCGCAATCACCGACATCATGAACGCGAGCACGGTGCCGAGCGCGGCGTCTTTGGCGAGGAGCGCTTCGACCACCGGGATGATGCCGGCCGCGTTCGAGTACATTGGAATACCGATCAAGACCGCGGCCGGCACCGACCACCAAGCCCATGAGCGAGGCCAGCAGGCTAGCCGGCACATAGCCGTGGATGAAGGCGCCGACGGCAATGCCGGCAATGATCCACGGCCAGACCTTGCCGACGATTTCGGATACGGCGTCGATGCCCGCTTTGATCCGGTCGCGCGCAGTGAGCTGCTCCGGCGCCAAATCGGCCCTGAGATCAGAAACGAAAACGTGACGCCGAGCGGCACGCCCGCGCTGACGAAGCCGATGAACAGCGGCACGGCCGAGCACGAGCAGAACGGCGTGACGATACCGAGTGTTGCGGCCAGAATGTTGCCGACGCCCTCGCGTTTGCCGGCGAGCAGCGCCCGCGTCTTCTCCGGCGAAAAGAAACTACGCACGACGCCCATGGCGAATACCACAAGCGTGAGCAGCATCAGCACCTTGGGCGTATCGTAGGCGAAGAAACTGACCGCATCGCCAAGATGGCTATTGGGATCGACGTGCGTCGATGCCAACACCCAGTCCGAGAAGGGAACGAGTTGGCTGTAGATGGCGCCCCACAGAACCAAGGCGGCAAGCGTCCACGCAACCCATTTCACGGTCGATGGCGTTGGTGCCGTTCGGTGACGGAGCCGAGGCTCATGCGGCTTGCCTTTCCTGATTTGTAGGCATTGCCAGCGCGGCATCGACAAGCGCGATCACTTCCTGCGCGAGACTCGGCGCGCGGCGATAGCGCACCCACTGCGCGTCGCGGCGGTCCACCAGGAGACCGGCAGATTTGAGAGCCGCCATCGGTTGGCCTTGGGCGGGATGACTGGAGTGATTCCCCGCTGGGTGAGGGTGTCGATGAATGGGTCTGCGTCGTACGCCTTGTCGGCAAGCAATGCATCTGGATCGGCGTTGTCGATCAATGGCTCGGCGCAAGCAAGATCATGAGCTTGGCCTGGCGTGAGCATCAACGCGACGGGATTGCCCAAGGCATCGACGAGCGCGTGAATTTTGGTGGTCAGTCCACCGCGCGATCGGCCGATCGCTTGCGGGCCGTTTTTTTCGCGCGCCGGCGCTGTGCTGATGAGCGCGTACGATGGTGGCATCGATCATCATGTATTCGTTGTCGTGATCGCTTGCCAACAGCTTGAAAATGCGCTCGAAAACGCCGCTCTTCGCCCATCGACTGAAGCGCTGGTGCGCGATCTTCCAGTCGCCGAAACGCGCAGGCAGGTCACGCCAGGGGATTCCCGTTCGATACCTGTAAAGAATGGCTTCGACGAACAACCGGTTGTCCGCTGCATTGCCGCCGACATGGCCTTCACGGCCGGGCAAACAATCCTTGATCCGCTCCCACTGGTCGTCTCGCAATCCAAAGCGCTGCATGGGGTCGGCCCCTCCGCAAAGCCGACCTCGCATCAATCACTCGACAACTGATTTGGGAATCCCCAACGTACCGGCGGCGCTGCAAAATAGAACGGCGTTCCGCGTTTGATTCTGATCTGTTCTCGTGCAAAGCCGCCTAACTGAAGACAGGCCCTAGGGCCTGTGTTCAGTTGAGCAGGATCATAGCGGCAGCCATCTGCACTGCGGCGAGAAAATTTCTGGCGAGTTTGTCATAACGTGTGGCGATGGCACGGAAGTGTTTGAGCTGATTGAAGAACCGTTCGACAAGGTTGCGTTCGCAGTAGAGCGCAAAATCGCACGCTCTCGGGGTCTTGCGGTTGGCCTTGGGCGGGATGACTGGAGTGATTCCCCGCTGGGTGAGGGTGTCGATGAATGGGTCTGCGTCGTAGGCCTTGTCGGCAAGCAATGCATCTGGATCGGCGTTGTCGATCAATGGCTCGGCGCAAGCAAGATCATGAGCTTGGCCTGGCGTGAGCATCAACGCGACGGGATTGCCCAAGGCATCGACGAGCGCGTGAATTTTGGTGGTCAGTCCACCGCGCGATCGGCCGATCGCTTGCGGGCCGTTTTTTTTCGCGCGCCGGCGCTGTGCTGATGAGCGCGTACGATGGTGGCATCGATCATCATGTATTCGTTGTCGTGATCGCTTGCCAACAGCTTGAAAATGCGCTCGAAAACGCCGCTCTTCGCCCATCGACTGAAGCGCTGGTGCGCGATCTTCCAGTCGCCGAAACGCGCAGGCAGGTCACGCCAGGGGATTCCCGTTCGATACCTGTAAAGAATGGCTTCGACGAACAACCGGTTGTCCGCTGCATTGCCGCCGACATGGCCTTCACGGCCGGGCAAACAATCCTTGATCCGCTCCCACTGGTCGTCTCGCAATCCAAAGCGCTGCATGGGGTCGGCCCCTCCGCAAAGCCGACCTCGCATCAATCACTCGACAACTGATTTGGGAGAATCCCCAACGTACCGGCGGCGCTGCAAAATAGAACGGCGTTCCGCGTTGGCAGCTTCCCGGATTTGTTCGCGTGCAGGGCGCCGCCTACATTGAAAAGATCCAGGTCGACTAGAGCGTGCAGCCGTAGCGCACGAAGCTCGCTCTCCAGTCATCCCAGGCAATGCCCTTGAACTCTCCGGAAATCGGAATCCTGAGCACGCATGCCGCGCTTGACGTGCTGAACGAGCTCGGCCCCAGGTTCGAGCGCGCGCACGGCTGTCGGCTGTCGTTCGGTTACGATCCGGCCAAGGCGGTCAAGCGCCAAGTCGAGAATGGCGTTGCATTTGATGTCGCTATCGTGACGCGGCCGGTGTTCGAAGATCTTGTCGCCCAAGGCAAGATGCTAGCCGAGCCGTATGGCGACGTCGGCCGCTCGGGGCTCGGCCTGTCGGTGCGCAAGGGCGGCGTGAAGCCCGATATCTCGACGACCGACGCTTTCAAGCGTGCACTGCTCGCGGCGAGGTCGGTCGTGCGTTCAACTGAAGGCACCAGCGGCATCTATTTCGAGAAGTTGCTTGACCGGCTCGGCATTGCCGAGGCGATGCGCGACAAGATCGTGCTGGGCCCGAGCGGGCGCGTCGCCGAATTGGTCGCGCGCGGCGAAGCGGAGATGGCGATCCAGCAAATCCCCGAGTTGCTGCCGGTGATCGGGGCGCAATATGTCGGCCCGTTTCCACCGGACCTCCAGCTCTACTCCGAGTTCGTCGCCGGCGTCGCCAGCGCCAGCCGGCATCGCGACCTTGCACAAGCCTTCGTCAAAGCCTTGACCACCCCGGAAGCCGCGATGCTGTTCAAAGGCGCCGGGCTTGAGGCCAGCACCTAGCGCTCAAATTCGCGCCGCCGACGCGTTCGTGGCAAGACACCGCGTCGCCGCATAAGACCCCTCCCCTAGAACATTTTTTGGCGACGATCTCTTGCTGATCGTGCGTTATCGTCCGGCGATCGCCTCGGCGATGGCCACCGTGCGGCGCGCCATGTCGGCATGCAGCCGCTCGACCATGCGGCCGTCGATCGAGACCACGCCTTTGCTCTTGTTTTCAGGCAGGTCGAAGGCGGCGATCATCTTACGCGCCATCGCCACTTCTTCCGGCGATGGCGAGAACGCCTTGTTGCAGGGCTCGATCTGATTGGGATGGATCAACGTCTTGCCGTCGAAGCCGAGCTCGACGCCTTGCCGGCATTCCATCTCGAAACCGTCGGTATTGCCGATATCGTTATAGACGCCATCGAGAATATCGATGCCGTAAATGCGCGCCGCGGCGACGCAGGTGGACAGCCAGCTCAGCATCGGCGCGCGGCCGGGAACCAAGCGTGCGCGGGTGTCCTTGGCAAGATCGTTGGTACCCATGACGAAGCCGGACAGGCGCGATTCAGAATCTTTCGCCTCGGCGGCGATCGCTACAATGTTGAAGATGGCGAGCGGCGTCTCGATCATCGCCCACACTCGCGTCTTGTGGTCGGTGCCCATGTCGAGCAGGCGGCGGCCAATCATCTCCAGCATGTCGGGGTTAACGATTTTCGGCACAAGGATCGCGTCGGGCGCGGCGTGAGCGGCGGCGGCCAAGTCTTCGGCATGCCAGGGCGTGTCGACGCCATTGACCCGGATGAATACCTCACGGTTGCCGAAACCGCCGGCCTTGACGGCGGCGGCGACCTGCGCGCGCGCCGTTTCCTTAGCGTCAGGCGCCACCGAATCTTCAAGGTCGAGGATAATGCCGTCGACGGGCAGCGTTTTCGCCTTTTCCAAAGCGCGGGCATTTGAGCCCGGCATGTACAGCACGCTGCGGCGCGGACGGATGGTCATGCCGCCAACTGTATCGGGCGTCCGGAAAGTATCAAGCGGTGCGGCTGCCGGAATACCGTCCGGCATCTGTCAGTTGGCAGCTGCCGTCTGTGGCTTGAGGATCTTGTAAAGCTGGAAACGATCGCCGTCTGCGATGAGTTTCAGGCGCGACGGATCGGGATTGGGCGCTTCGTCCTCGGTGAACAGCACGTAGAGATAGTCGAACTTCGTCCAGTTCAGCCAGAACGCCGGCATCCACGGCAACGGATGATCGACCGCCTGGATCAACTGCGCCGTCGACGGCGGCGTGCCGTCCCTGAGATCGGCATAGTCGCGAAATTCGGGCCGCACGTGCAGCACCTGCTTGCCTTCCACGGTGAACACCGTGGTGACCAATGCGGAACGCTCGATGGTGGCGATGCAGGCGGCGTGGACCAGGCCGAGATCGCGCACGTCCTCGCCGAGCGCACGGTCGGCGTATGCGACGAAGACCTTCGAACCCGGCGCGATACGGCGCACCGAAGAGCGGAACTCGCTGGTCGAATCCGACAATTGCGACCAGTTGTAATCGATCTCGATCAGCCGCGCGGTGATCATGACGATCAGCACGATCATGAAGGCTCGCCGCACCAGACGCCGGCGCAACTCCAGATCGCCGCAGGCGAACAGCATGAAGGCGACGCCGATCGGCACGCGCTGGTCGGTCATATAGGTGTCGAACATTAGGCGCGGCAGCATCATGTAGACCACGGCGCCGACTACAATCAGCGTCACCGCCAGCGGATGAAAGCGCAGGACCCGGTGGCGCACCCCCCATACGATGCTGGCGACCATCGCCGTAATGAGTGCGAAGGCGGCTATATCCGAATAATCGCTGATGATATACATCAGCCCGTCGATCTTGCCGCGCTGCTCCCAAGAGGTGGAGCCGACAAGCTTCATGGTCGGGCTGGCCATGAGCAGCGGCACCGCGGCAAGAAACGGCAGGCCGCTGGCGACGAAATCGACGATACGGGCCGGCCAAGGCTCGAGCCGTCGCTCCCATAGCCGGGCAATCTCGAACGACAACACGCCAACGCCGTAAATGCCGAGCGCCGAAAGATGGCAGAAAAACAATGCGAGGACGCAAACCGCCGACAGCGCGAAACGCGCGGGCCAGACGCGCTCGCGCAGCGCAACCCAGCCGGCCAGCGCCCACAATGCGATGCCGATGCCGAAGAGATAGTTCATCAATCCGACTAGGAAGACGTAATTGTAGACCAGAGGAAAGGTGAACAGCGGAAACACCGACCAACGGCCGATCAGCGCGCGGTTGAGCGCCAGGCAGCCCGAAACAAGGAGCGCGAACATTCCAACGATGAACAACTGGCCGGCCAAATAGACATTCATAAAGCGCGCCAATAACGGCACGATCAGGTCCATGGTCAGGTTCGGGATGATCCGCCAATCGATTTCATAGAAGCGGGCGAGCTGCGGGTTCTTCGACAACGTCGCAATCACATGCATGCGGGCGAGGTGATTGACGTAGTCCGATAGCGGCGGCAGCGGATGCGTCCAGATCGGGATGGAAATGAGCAGCGTGAACGCCGCGAACAGCACGCCGATTTGCGGCGCCGAGAACCCATGCGCGCGGAATCGCGACGAGGTTGGATTGGAGACGATGGGCTTGTTTGGCTGCAGCATGCGCGGTCTGGTTTTCATCCTTCAGTCGTCGATTGCACCTGAACAACCCATGAATAGGCGCAAGTTCCGCCGGCCGTATGCCACAAAACGGGGTCTATCGGCGTGAAAATGACGGCCCGGGCATGGGGTTTGCTTGCCTCCGGCGGAGCGCTAATAAATTAGGCATAGTGGAGCGAGGGTCGCGATGAACTTCCCGCAGCGATTGATCGATGGCTATAGCGCTTTCGCCGGCGGCCGCCTGCAGCGCGAACAGGACCGATACCGCGAGCTAGCCGAGCGCGGCCAGTCGCCGCAGATTATGGTGATCGGCTGCTGCGATTCGCGTGTCTCGCCGGAGGTGATCTTCGATGCCAGCCCGGGCGAGCTTTTCGTCATGCGCAATGTGGCGAACATCGTGCCGCCTTACGCGCCGGACGGGCAGGCGCACGGGGTTTCGGCCGCTTTGGAGTTCGGCGTCGGCGCGCTGGGTGTCAAGCACGTCGTCGTGCTCGGCCACGCCCATTGCGGCGGCGTTAAAACCTATGCCGAAGACGCCGAGCCGCTGTCGCCTGGCGATTTCATCGGCAAATGGATGGCATTGATGGCGCCGGCTGCGAGCAAGACTCCGCGCGGGGCGTCGTCGCCGGCCGATTACCTGGCGCGACTAGAGCAGGCCAATATTGTCAACAGCCTCGACAACCTGATGACCTTCCCGCGCCTCGCCAAGCTGATCGAGAAAGGCAAGATCGCGACCCACGGCGCCTATTTCGGCGTCGCCAGCGGGGATTTGTCGGTGCTGGACAAGGCGAGCGGGGAATTCAGGCGCGTGATGCCGGAAGGCGCTGCGTTCGCCGCACCGAGGTTTTGATCAACCTATCCCGGCCGCATGGTGAGGAGCACTGCGAAGCAGCGCCTCTCGAACCATGTGGACGCCCCATCCTTCGAAATGCATCGCCACGCGATGCTCGTCAGGATGAGGCGGATCAAGCCGCCTTTTTCTTGGCGCTGATTAGCTTGCGGTTGATCAGGCACTCGGCGATCTGCACGGCGTTAAGGGCCGCCCCCTTACGCAGATTGTCCGAGACCACCCAGATCTCCAGACCGTTGTCGACCGTCGCGTCGGTGCGGATGCGGCTGATGTAAGTGGCGTCCTCACCGACGCATTCGTACGGCGTCACGTAGCCGCCGGGCTCGTGCTTGTCGATCACCAGGCAGCCGGGCGCGTTGCGCAAAACGGTGCGCGCTTCCTCGACGCTGATCGGCTTTTCGAACTCGATGTTCACCGCTTCGGAATGGCCGACAAACACCGGTACGCGGACACACGTCGCCGTGAGCTTGATCTTGGGATCGAGAATCTTCTTAGTCTCGACCATCATCTTCCATTCTTCCTTGGTGTAGCCATCCTCCATGAACACATCGATCTGCGGAATCAGATTGAACGCGATGCGCTTAGGAAACTTCTTGGTTTCGACCTCACCAAGCGTAAACACCGCCTTGGTCTGCGAGAACAGCTCGTCCATCGCTTCCTTGCCGGCGCCCGACACCGATTGATAGGTCGCCACCACCACGCGCTTGATCGTAGCCTTGTCATGCAACGGCTTGAGCGCAACCACGAGCTGCGCGGTCGAGCAATTCGGATTGGCGATGATGTTCTTCTTGGTGAAGCCGGCGACCGCGTCGGCGTTCACCTCCGGCACAATCAGCGGCACGTCCGGGTCCATGCGCCAAGCGCTCGAATTGTCGATCACCACCGCGCCCTGCGCGCCGATCTTGGGCGACCATTCCTTCGACACTGCACCGCCCGCCGACATCAGGCAGATGTCGACGTCGGAGAAATCGTAATGGTCGAGCGCTTTCACCTTCAGCGTTTTATCGCCGAACGAGCACTCCTGACCCACGCTTTTGCGCGAGGCGAGCGCGACCACCTCGTCGGCGGGAAAAGCCCGTTCGGCCAGAATGGCGAGCATCTCGCGCCCAACATTGCCGGTGGCACCAACCACCGCGACCTTGTAACCCATTGTTAACGCTCCGAAATAAATTCCGCGCTGCACCCGCCCGGGCACAACCGGATAGCAGGGCTTCTAAGCGAGAAATGAGGGGAAGACAACGGCGGCATGATGGAGAAATGGCCGTGCATCCGGCCTTGCATTCTTGGCGCGGCGACCTGCCGGCCGCATTCGTACAGGGGCTCGCGGTCCTGTGCGGGTTGGCTGTGCTGTCGCTATTTTGCGGCTGGATCTTCCAACCGCCAAACACGATCAGAGTCGCCGCGGCGACGCGTCAATCGGAATGGCGCGAGATCGAGCGGCCGTTCCCAGCCTTCGCGCTCTCCATCCCGGAGGCGGCCGATGTGCCGTCGCACTATGCCATCCGCCGCAACGTCGAGGGTGGCGGCCGCAAGGACGTCCTGGCGCTCGGCGAGCCGGACAGCGCATCGCCCTATCTGCAGGTCGAGATTTATCGGCCCGGCAGCGAAATCCGCAACTTCGCCGGTCCGAAGGCCACCATCGCCGCCGACGCCGCAGCGCTTGGCCCCGTGGCCTTGCGCCGCGTCGAAGAGCCCCTGACCAGTAAGTTCGGTCCGCTCGATATCGTCGCCTTCGAGGCATCGAAAGGAACGCCGCGCCACTGCCTGGCTTTCGTGCGCTCCTATGACGACCCGCGCTTGCAGCTATCCGGCTGGTTCTGCCAGGGCGGTACCGATTTCATCGAACGCTCGACGCTCGCCTGCGCACTTGACCGGCTGACGTTGCTCTCGGCCGGCAGCGAGCCGAAGGTGGGCGCCTTGTTCGCTAAAGCCGAACTCAATCGTAGCTACTGCGGCCAGCACGATCCGATTCTGGCGTCGACGCCCAAATACACGCTGTTGTGGAAGGCGCTGGCGAGCCGTCCGGAGCCGCGGCGCTCCGGCCGCTGAAAGCTTTCGGTTTCACTTCGACTCGTTGTCATCTGAGTATCATTCACTGAGACTATTTTCGCTGCAACGCGAGACAGGCTCCTCACGCGTGGCCGCCGTTTTCATTTGACCAGCCGGCCGTTTCGTCAGATCATATTCAAATAAAAATATCTAAAGCCGCGGCGATGGCCGGGTCGGCTGAATAAGAAGCCTCTGGGGAGAGCGACCAATGATCACACGACGTCACTTGCTGGGGACAGCCGGCGCGGGCGCAGCGCTGGCCGTGTCCGGACTAAGCCTGCCGAAATTCTCCGAAGCCGAAGGCGCCGGCGTGGACCTCACGCCCGGCGTGCCGCCGGGCATCAGCAGCTATGTGACTATGGGCACGCTGCCGGGCAAAAAGCCGCTGATTCAACTTGCGGACAAACCGCCAAATTACGAATCCCCGCTGGAATATTTCCGTACTCCGATCACGCCGAACGACGAGTTCTTCGTGCGCTATCACCTCGCCGACATTCCGGAGGTGGACGTCAAGACTTACAAGATCACGGTCGGCGGCGAGGGCGCCAACGGGCAAACCGAGCTCACGCTCGACGACCTGAAGAAAATGCCGGCAGTCGAAATGGTCGCCGTCAACCAATGCTCAGGCAATCGGCGCGGCCTGTCCAAGCCGCACGTCGCCGGCGTCGAATGGGGCTACGGCGCCATGGGCTGCGCGCGCTGGAAGGGCGCCCGCCTCAAGGACGTCCTCGATAAGGTCGGGCTGAAGAAGGAGGCGATCGAAATCGCCTTCAACGGCGCCGATGGGCCGGTGATCGACAAGACGCCGGACTTCATCAAGAGCATTCCGGCGTCGAAGGCGACCGATGAGAACACCATCATCGCCTACGAGATGAACGGCGCGCCGCTGCCGCATTTCAACGGTTTCCCGGCGCGGCTGATCGTGCCGGGCTGGACCGGCACCTACTGGATGAAACACCTCATCAGCGTCACCGCGCTGACTAAGCCGCTTGGCGGATTCTGGATGAACCCGGCCTATCGCATCCCGCTCGGCAAATTCCCAGTGGTGGCACGCTTCACCTCGCAGGAATATGCGCCCAACACGCCGATTACCGAGATCGTAGTCAACTCGCTCATCACCAGCCATCGCGACGGCGAAAAGGTGAAACGCGGAAAAGTCACAGTCAGTGGCTTGGCTTGGGACGGCGGCTACGGCATCCGCACCGTCGAAGTCTCGACCGATGGCGGCAAGACCTGGTCGAGCGCGACCTTGGGCCAGGACCTCGGGCGTTTCGCGTTCCGGCCGTGGAGCTTCGTGTTCAACGCCAAGCACGGCAAGAATACGGTGACGGTCAACGCCACCAATAAGATTGGCCAAGGCCAGACCACCGAGTTGATCTTCAATCCAGCCGGCTATCACAACAACGTCATGCAAAACATCACGCTGACCGCCTAAGGGAGGGCACCATGCGGACATTTGTCGTTGCATTCATCGCCGCGCTGATCGCCCTGCCAGCGATGGCGGCCGAACAGGTGATCAAGCTCAAGCAAGGACCAGGCGCCGACAAGGTGGAAGCCAATTGCCAAGCCTGCCACAGCCTGTCCTACATTCCGATGAACTCGCCGTTTCTTAATGCGGCGGGCTGGACCGCCGAGGTCAACAAGATGATCAAGGTGATGGGCGCACCGATCGACGATGCCGATGCCAAGGCGATCATCGACTACCTGGCGAAGAACTACGGCACCTGACACAGGGTCGATATCTCGTCGTCGACGGCAAATTTCGGCCCCGCCACCCCGGCGGGGCCATTTCCTTAAGGAATCGGAGTAACAATTTCGTGCGATTCGCTCTGTTGCGGCGAACCGAAGCCCGCTAGACTGCATTGCAACAGATAGCCACCGGCGAGGACCCCATGCGATTAAAGTTTATTGCCGCCGCGATTGCTGCGGCTGCGGCGATGGCCGTCCTGGCCGCACCAGCCGATGCGGCGGCTAAGAAGAAGCGTGTGGTCGCTGGTTCCGGACATACGGTGTTTTTAAGCCGCGATGAAGACGGACGCACCCGCACCCGCATCATCATTCAGAAGCGGTCCTATCTCGATCCCGGTACAGAGCAATTCCCGGGCGAGCGTAGCGACCATGAGTACGCCATGCTGCCGAACCATCACGCCGACAGCATTCTCGACAACACCGCCTTCGGCAGCAACCAAACGGCGTTGCCGGGAGCGTTCACGCTGCCGTTAAGGTCTAATCCCTGGCTGGGGTTCTAGCCGGCAAGCGTCTTCAGCTCGGCAAGAATCGCCGAGCCCATCTCCGACGTTGAGACGACCGTGCAGCCCTCCGACTTGATGTCCGCGGTGCGCAGGCCTTTGGCGAGCGCAGCGGCGATTGCGGCATCGATCATGTCGGCTTGCTTGCCCATGTCGAATGAGTAACGCAATGCCATGCCGAACGAGGCGATCATCGCGATCGGATTGGCAATGCCCTTGCCGGCGATGTCGGGCGCCGAGCCGTGCACCGGCTCATAGAGCGCCTTGCGCTTCTTGGTCTTGGGGTCGACCTCGCCCAGCGACGCCGACGCTAGCATGCCCAACGAACCGGTGAGCATCGAGGCGACGTCGGACAGCATATCGCCGAACAAATTGTCAGTGACGATGACGTCAAACTGTTTCGGATTGCGCACTAGCTGCATGCCGCCGGCGTCCGCCAACATGTGCTCGAGCTGGACATCCTTGTATTCACGCGCGTGCAGGGCGGTCATCACCTCATTCCACAGCACGCCCGATTTCATGACGTTGCGCTTTTCCATCGAAGTGACTTTGTTACGCCGCTTGCGCGCCAACTCGAAGGCGACGCGGCCGATGCGCTCGATCTCGTAGGTGTCGTAGACCTGCGTGTCGATGGCGCGCTTCTGGCCGTTGCCGAGATCGGTGATGGTCTTCGGCTCGCCGAAATAAACGCCGCCGGTCAGCTCGCGCAGAATCATGATGTCGAGACCCTCGACCAGCTCGCGCTTGAGCGAGGAAGCGTCGGCAAGCGCCGGATAGGTCACCGCGGGACGCAAATTGGCGTAAAGTTCGAGATCCTTGCGTAGGCGGAGCAAGCCGGCTTCGGGCCGCGCTTCGTAGCGCACCTTGTCCCATTTCGGCCCGCCAACTGCGCCGAAGATCACCGCTTCGGCGGCCTTGGCCTTTGCCACGGTGGCGTCGGTGACCGCGACGCCATGGGCGTCGTAGCAGCTGCCGCCCACCAGGGCTTCCTCTGTGACAAACTTGTCGGGGCCCTTTTTGTTGAAAAAATCGATGACGCGCTTCACCTCGCCCATTACTTCGGGGCCGATGCCGTCGCCGGGGAGCAGAAGAAGATTGTGGGTCGCCATACGCAGTGCCTCGCGGGAAAATCGTTGCGCGGATTGCTAGAGCCTCACCGCAGACTTGGCAACTGGGCGGTTCCGCCCGACACTAGCGAGACGCCAATCGAGGGACGGCCGTGCCGGAACAGCGACCGAGAGTGGTAATCGTCGGAGCCGGCTTCGGCGGGCTGCAAGCCGCCAAAGCCCTTGCGCGAGCGCCGGCCGACGTGATCCTCGTCGACCGGCAGAACCATCACTGCTTCCAGCCGCTGCTCTATCAGGTGGCGACCGCGGCGCTGTCGCCCGCCGATGTCGCCTGGCCGACCCGGCACATCCTGAACGACCAGCGCAACGCAACGGTGCTGATGGAAGAGGTCAGCGGCGTCGATTTGCGGCAAAAGCTGCTGCACACCAATTTCGGCGATGTTGCCTACGATTACCTGGTGATCGCGACCGGTGCCATGCATTCCTATTTCGGGCATGACGAGTGGGCCGCCTATGCGCCAGGCCTGAAACGCATCGAGGACGCGACCCGCATCCGCCGCAGCATCCTGATCGCATTCGAGCAGGCCGAGTTGACAACCGACGCCGACGAACGGCGGCGCCTGCTTACCTTCGTCATCGCCGGAGGCGGCGCCACCGGCGTCGAAATGGCCGGCGCCATCGCCGAGGTCGCGCGGCAGACTTTAGCCACTGACTTCCGCCGTATCGACCCACGCTCGGCCCGCATCATCCTGATCGAAGCGGGTCCGCGCCTGCTGCCGTCCTTTCCGCCTGGGCAGTCCGACTATGTGCGCGCGGCGCTCATCCGAGCCGGCGTCGACGTCAAAACCGACACGCGCGTGACCAAGTGCGATGCGGGCGGGGTCGATACCGACAGCGGCCGGATCGACGCCGGCACCATCATCTGGGCCGCCGGCGTGACCGCGTCGCCGGCCGCGCGCTGGCTCAATGCGGAGGCCGACCGCGCCGGGCGGGTGAAAGTCGGCCCCAATCTATCCTTGCCGGGACATCCGGATATTTTCGTCATCGGCGACACGGCCGCGGTGCTCGACGCGCGCGGCCATCCGGTGCCGGCCATTGCGCCGGCAGCAAAACAGATGGGCCACTATGTCGGGAAAGCTGATCGCGGCGCGCATCGCCGGACGTGCCGCACCCGGACCGTTCCGCTACATGCACTTGGGCGAACTGGCGACCATCGGGCGCCGCGCGGCGGTGGTGAAGTTCGGCCGGCTGGAGCTCAAAGGATTCATCGGCTGGGTTTTCTGGGCCGCGGTGCACATTTATTTCCTGATCGGCGTGCGCAACCGATTCATCGTCGCTTTCAACTGGCTGTGGACTTATCTCACGTTCCAGCGCGGCGCGCGGTTGATTACCAACCCCGAACAGCCGCCGAAGACGTAACGCCCGTCGTCACAGCCCGCCAAACCAGTTGTATCCCTGGTTTTCCCAGTAGCCACCGTGGTCGGTGTTGGTCACTGCCATCGCCACCACGTATTTCGGGTTCTTGAAGCCGAGCTTGGTGGGAATGCGGATCTTCATCGGGAAGCCGTAGGCGCGCGGCAATATCTTGTGGTCGAATTTGAACGACATCTGCGTCTGCGGATGCAGCGCGGTCGGCATGTCGATGGTGTTAGTGTAGCCCTCGGCGCATTTGAACCAGATGTATTTGGCGCGCGTATCGGCACCGATGCGCTCGAGGAAGTCGGACAGAACCGCGCCCTGCCAGGAGCCGATGGCGCTCCAGCCCTCGACGCAGACATGGCGCGTGATCTGCGAGACCTCGGGCAGCGCGTGCAATTCGGCGAGCGACCAAGGTTTCTTGTTGTCGACAATGCCAGAGATTTCGAGCTTGTAGGTCGCGGGATCAACCACCGGCGCTTCGTCCTCGTCATAATAGGCGTTGAACGGGAACGGCCGGGTGATGTCTTTTTCCGAAAACGTCGGCGCGAGCTTGGTCTTGCTGAACAATAGCGCCTGCGCACCGTCGTTGAATTCGGACACTTTGCGCAGCATGTTTTCGGTGCTGTCACTGTCGATAATGTCGCAGCCGGTGAGGAAGGCGAGCGCGCCGAGGCTCGCCGCGCCGCGCAGGAATGAGCGGCGGATCGGATCGGCCATCAATTTGGCGGCGTCCTTAATCACGAGCTTCGGGTCGACGCCGGGGATGATGTTGCGTTGGCGCATGGAAATTCTCCTAGTGCCCCATGACCATGGTGCGCAAACTCTTCGGCACCAGCAGCGCAAGCAGTACATGCACGCAGAGGAATCCGACGATCGCCGCCATGGCGACAAAATGCACGTAACGGGCAAAATCGTAGCCGCCGAACAGCGTGATTAATTCCTGGAATTGCACCGGCTTCCAGATCGACAGGCCCGACAGCACGATCAGCACACCACAAAGGATCACGGCGGCGTAAAGCACCTTCTGCACCGCGTTGTAGTGCGAGAGGTCGTCGTGCGCGAGCTTGAAGGTGAGCGCTGCCTTGGCATCGGCGAGCACCGCGGACGGAGTGATCGGCAGCAGCTTGCGGCGGAAGCGGCCGGTGGCAAGCCCGAGCGTCACATAGATGATGCCGTTGACCACCAGCAGCCACATGGCCGCGAAATGCCAGAGCAGCGCGCCGCCCAGCCAATTGCCCAGTGCGATGTGCTTGGAGAATTCGAGCCCACGGAACAGCGGCGATGCGTCGTAGATCTGCCAGCCGGAGCCGATCATCACCAGGATGGCCAGCGCATTGATCCAATGGCACACGCGCACCCAGCCGGGGTGGATCGTGGCTTCATCTGAAATGGTGGCGATCGTCTCATTAGTCATCGCGATCCTGCCGTGTCGGCCTAACCTGGATAAGCCCGAATCAATATACGGCACGGCCGGATCCGCGGATGCTCGAACCCGGCCGCGAGCTGCATTTAGTGACCCATATTGTCCTTGGACATGGCGTCGTCCTTTTTCATGCCATCGTCCTTTTTCATGCTGTCCTTCGACATGGTATCCTTCTTCATGCCGTCATCTTTCTTCATTTCATCCTTCGACATGGTGTCCTTCTTCATGTCGTCCATGGCATATGCCGGCGCCATGGCAAAACCGGTGGCGATGGCGGCGGCCAGCGCGGCCGAAAACAGAGTCTTTTTCATCTTGTATCCTCCTGAGGAATGAACTTGGCGATCCATCAGCTAACACGGGGCGCAAACACGTCCTCATCAGTTTCCCGTTGTCGGAAGCTGGCGTTCGGCTCACGGTTTTGTGAGAATGGACCACCCGGGCAGGATCGGATGAAGGAGCCTTTTGGTGAGCAAATCGTCGTCCCTTAAGACCAATCCTGGAAATTTTTTCGAAGATTTCCGCCTCGGCCAGCAGATCCACCACGCCACACCGCGCACGGTCACGCTCGGTGACGTGGCGCTTTACAACGGCCTGTTCGGGTCGCGCTTCGCCGTGCAGTCGTCCGACGTATTTGCGGCCAACATCGGTTATCCGCGCTCGCCGCTCGACGATCTCCTGGTTTTTCACATGGTGTTCGGCAAGACCGTGCCGGACGTCTCACTCAATGCCGTGGCCAATCTCGGCTATGCCGACTGCCAATTCCTTAAGCCGGTCTATCCCGGTGACACGCTCAACGCAGTGTCCGAAGTGATCGGGCTGAAGGAGAATTCCAACAAGAAGACCGGAATCGTCTATGTGCGCTCGCGCGGCTTCAACCAGGATAGCGAGGTCGTGCTCGACTATGCGCGCTGGGTGATGGTGCGCAAAAGCGACGAGGCGGCGGCGGCGCCCGGCGATCAGGTGCCCACGCTGCCGAAAAGCGTCGAGCCGGCGCAGCTTGGCGCCGCCTGCCCGCCCATCAATGCTGCCGAATATGACACGGCGCTGGCTGGCAGCCCGCACCGCTTCGGCGATTACAAGGCCGGCGAGAAGATCGACCATGTGGTCGGCATCACGGTCGAGGACGCCGAGCACATGATCGCGACACGGCTTTATCAGAACACCGCGCGCATCCATTTCGATCATTTCACCGAAAGCAAAGGCCGCTTCGGCCGCCGGCTGATCTATGGCGGTCATGCCATCTCGCTGGCGCGCTCGCTCGCGTTCAACGGGCTCGGCAATGCCTTCCACGTCGCGGCGATCAACGGCGGACGGCACGTGGCACCGCTGTTTGCGGGGCTGACGGTGTTCGCCTGGTCGGAAGTCCTGGCCACGGCCGAATTGCCCGGCCGCAACGATGTCGGCGCCCTGCGCCTGCGCACCGTCGCCACCAAGGATCGCCCTTGCGAGGATTTTCCCTACAAGACCGGCGAGGAATACGACCCTGCGGTAATTCTCGATCTCGATTACTGGGTGCTGACGCCGAAATGAGGTGATGGCCCCATAACCTAATTGTCGAGAATTGAGGGATAACATGGAAGGCAAAACCGGCATGAGCCATTTACTGCACGAAGGCGAGGAGCGCCTTCTCGCCGAGTTGCGCACGCTACGCCGTGCGCAACGCACAGGGCGCAAGGACGCATACAAGCTCACGTTGGCCCAGACGATTGCCGACAACGTGGCGGCGACGATGGGCTCATGGAGTTTCATTATTATCCAGTCAGTCCTCTCTCTTCATCTGGATCCTGCTCAACATCACCGCCTATGTGCAGCAGTGGGACCCCTACCCATTCATCTTGCTCAATCTCGCGCTCTCGTTCCAAGCCGCCTATGCGGCTCCCTTCATCATGATGAGCCAGAATCGGCAGCAGGATATCGACCGCACGGCGGCCGAACATGATTACGAGGTCAACGTGAAGGCGGAGCTTGAGATCGAGCTCCTGCATCAGAAAATCGATCAGCTGCGCGAAAAAGAAGTCTTGGCGCTTTCGGAGTCCGTCAAGCAGCTCATCGAACTGCTGCGCAAGGCCAGTGCTCAACCAGGAACGGCATAAGCGCAAACACGCCGTCAAATTTATTTCGCCGGCTCACGCACTCGCACGCAGATGATCGACCAGCTGTCGCGCATAGGGCGGTAGCTGGTCGATGTCGCGCACGCAGATCGATAATTCGCGCAATGCCCAGGCGTCGGTCAGGCGGACCGAACTGATCGCCATGTTGCGTTCAGTTCGCTTCACGGTAGTCTCCGGCACGATGCCGACGCCGACATTGCATTCGACCAGACGGCAGATGGCGTCGAAGCTGCGCAACTGCACGCGTAGCCGCAACGGCCGGCCGACGCGGTTGGCCTTGTCGGCAAGGAAGCGCTGGATCGCGCTGGCGCGGTCGAGGCCGACCATGTCGTAATCGAGCACCTCGGAGAAACCGATGCGCGAACGGCTGGCGAGCGCATGATTGCGCGCGACCACCAGCACGAAGCGGTCGCTGCGGAACGGAAAAGTATGCAGGCCGCCGTAATCGACGGTGCCGGCGACGATGCCGATATCGCCCGAACCGTCCGCAATCAGCCCGACGATCTCGTCGCTCAGGCGCTCCTCAAGGTCGACGCTGATATCGGGATAGGCCATCAGAAAAGAGCTCAAGGTCTCCGGCAGGAATTCGGTGAGCGCATTGGTGTTGGAGAGCACCCGCACCTGACCGGCGAGCCCGCGCGCATAGGGGCTCAAGTCCTCCTGCATGCGCTCGCTTTGTGCCAGAATCGAGCGCGCATGTTGCAGCAGCGTGCGGCCAGCCTGGGTCGGCGTTACGCCGGCCCGGCCGCGCACCAGCAATTCGGTACCGAACGCCAGTTCCATCTTGCGAATGCGGGTCGAGGCGGCGGCCAGCGCCAGATTGGAGCGCGCCGCGCCATGCGTGATGCTGCCCGCTTCGACGATTTGGCGGAACAGGTTGAGATCGGTGAAGTCGAAGCGCATCAGACTACTACCTTCTTATTTTACGAAGGCAGACTATACATAACACATATTGTGCAATGATATTCGAGCGTGCAAGGCTTCGCAATCGTTGAAGTGGCCGGTTGCGGCTTTCAGTCAAACCGCAAGAACATGGCGCTTACAGGCGCGCAAGGCATGCGAGTCGGTATCGCAGTCCGGCGCGATGAGGTTATTGACTGCAGAGGATCGAGTTTCTCGCGGATTGATGCGTTGCGACGCAGGCCGACATTGGTTAGTTACGCCCCCATAAGCGTTGGCGCCATCAAACGGCACGTTTTGAGCGTTCTGGAGAATGACGATGACCGAGATCCAAGCGGGTTCGACGACAGGACCGCGGCGGTCCCGTCCGCTCTCTCCACACCTGCAAGTCTACCGGCTGATGCTGACATTCGTGATGTCGGGCTTCCATCGCATCAGCGGAGCCGTTCTGTATTTCGGCATGCTGCTGATCGCCTGGTGGCTGATCGCGGCGGCATCCGGTCCGAACGCCTATGCTTATTTCGAATGGTTCGCGGGCAGCCTGATCGGACGGCTGGTGCTGTTCGGCTACACTTGGGCCCTGCTCCATCACATGCTCGGCGGCATCCGCCATCTGATCTGGGACCTCGGCTACGGCTTCGAGCCGGCGGAACGGGAATTCTTGGCGCTCGCAACCATCGTCGGCTCGGTGGCGCTCACGCTCATCGTCTGGGTGGTCGGCTATCTCGCCATGGGAGGCCCGCGATGAAAGGGAACTCAGATGCGCACTCCGATGAGCCGCGTGCGCGGGCTTGGCGCGGCCCACACCGGCACGAAAGCTTTCTGGCACCAGCGCATTACTTCCGTCGCTGGGGTCCCGTTGTGCATCGCGCTGATCGTCATCGTCATCGGGCTGGTCGGACGCAGTCACGCGGCAGTCGTGCAAATTCTCGGGTCGCCGATCGTGGCGATCATCATGCTGCTGTTCATCATCAACGTCGTCTATCATATGTGGATTGGCATGCAGGAGATCATCGTCGATTACGTACACGAGGATAAGCTCAAGCTCGTGACCTTGCTGGGAAATACGTTCTTCTGCTTTGCCATCGGCTTCGCCAGCGCCTTTGCAATCCTCAAGCTTTCGTTCGGAGTCTAGCGCCATGGCCACGAACGGAAAATCGAACTCAGCGCCCGCAAGCACCGGCAGTACCTACCCGATCGAAGATCACACCTACGACGTGGTGGTGGTCGGCGCCGGCGGCTCCGGCCTGCGCGCCGTCGTCGGCTGCAGCGAGGCGGGCCTGCGCACCGCGTGCATTACCAAGGTATTCCCGACCCGCTCACATACGGTGGCGGCACAAGGCGGCATCGCCGCCGCGCTCGGCAATATGGGCGAGGACGATTGGCGCTGGCATATGTATGACACCGTCAAGGGCGCCGACTGGCTTGGCGACCAGGACGCCATCGAATATCTCTGCCGCAACGCGCCGGCCGCCGTCTATGAGTTGGAACACTGGGGCCTTCCATTCTCGCGCCGCGAAGAAGACGGCAAGATTTATCAGCGCCCGTTCGGCGGCATGACAACCCATTACGGCAAGGGTACCGCGCAACGCACTTGCGCCGCTGCCGACCGCACCGGCCATGCCATGCTGCACACCATGTACGGCCAGGCGCTGCGGCATGCGGCCGAGTTCTACATCGAATATTTCGCTATCGACCTGATCATGGATGACGAGGGCCGCTGCCGCGGCGTCGTGGCCCTCAATATGGACGATGGCTCGATTCACCGCTTCAGCGCCAACATGACCATTCTGGCGACCGGCGGTTATGGTCGCACCTATTTCTCCTGCACCTCGGCGCATATCTGCACCGGCGACGGCAACGCCATGGTGCTGCGCGCCGGCCTGCCGCTGCAAGACATGGAATTCGTGCAGTTCCATCCGACCGGCATCTATGGCGCCGGCTGTCTGATCACCGAAGGTTCGCGCGGCGAAGGCGGTTATCTTGTCAATTCCGAGGGCGAGCGCTTCATGGAGCGCTACGCACCATCGGCCAAGGATCTCGCTTCGCGCGACGTAGTTTCACGCTCGATGACGATCGAAATCCGCGAAGGCCGCGGCGTCGGCAAGAACAAGGATCACATCTACTTGCACCTCGATCATCTCGATCCGAAGGTGCTGCATGAGCGGCTACCGGGCATTTCGGAAAGCGCGCGCATTTTCGCAGGCGTCGACGTAACGCGCGAGCCGATCCCGGTGCTGCCGACCGTGCATTACAACATGGGCGGCATCCCTTGTAATTATCACGGCGAGGCGCTGACCAAGAAGAACGGCGACGCCGACACCGTGGTGCCGGGACTGATGGCGCTCGGCGAAGCGGCCTGCGTGTCGGTGCACGGCGCCAACCGGCTTGGCTCGAATTCACTGATCGACTTGGTGGTGTTCGGGCGCGCCGCCGCCCAGCGCTGCGCCGAAATCCTCACGCCCAATGCTGAGCAGCCCGCGCTGCCGAAGGATTCTGCCGATCTCGCGCTGTCGCAACTCGACAAGCGGCGCCACGCATCGGGCGGCACCAGCACCGCGCAGCTTCGCCTCAAGATGCAGAAGGTCATGCAGACCAATTGCGCGGTATTCCGCACTGGAGCGGTGCTGGAGGAAGGCCACAAGCTGATCCACGAGGTCCATGCCGGACTGGCCGACCTGCACGTCACCGACCGTTCGCTGATCTGGAATTCCGACCTGATCGAGACGCTCGAACTCGACAACCTGATGGCGCAGGCCGTCGTCACCATGGATTCGGCGAAGAACCGCACCGAAAGCCGCGGCGCGCATGCCCGCGAGGATTTCCCCGAGCGCGACGATAAGAACTGGATGAAGCACACGCTGTCATGGCTGGACGGGAAGGGCAGCGTGAAGCTCAACTACCGCCCGGTGCACACCTACACGCTCACCAACGACGTTGCCTACATCGAACCGAAAGCCCGCGTCTACTGACGCGACGCGCCTAACCGAACAACACGCGGATTGCCGACATGGTCGAATTCACGTTGCCGAAAAACTCCAAAATCACCCAGGGCAAAACCTGGCCACACGCGCCGCAGGCCGCGAACGAGACCGAGTTCCGCATCTATCGCTGGAGTCCGAACGAGGAGGCCAATCCGCACGTCGACACCTATTACGTTAATCGCGACGACTGCGGGCCGATGGTCCTCGACGCGCTGATCTGGATCAAGAACAACGTCGACCCAACGCTCACCTTCCGCCGCTCTTGCCGCGAGGGCGTATGTGGCTCCTGCGCCATGAACATCGACGGCACCAACACGCTCGCCTGCACCAAGGCTATGGATGACGCCAAGGCGCCGGTGCGTGTCTATCCGTTGCCGCATCAGCCAGTGGTCAAGGACCTGGTGCCGGATCTGAAGAATTTCTACGCGCAATACGCCTCGATCGAGCCGTGGCTGCACACCACAACGCCGACACCCGAAAAGGAATGGAAGCAGAGCCACGAAGACCGCCTCAAACTCGACGGTATGTACGAGTGCATCCTGTGCGCCTGCTGCTCGACCTCCTGCCCGAGCTATTGGTGGAATTCCGACCGCTATCTCGGACCGGCGGCGCTGCTGCAGGCCAATCGCTGGGTGCAGGACAGCCGCGACGAGGCGACCGGCGAACGGCTCGACAATCTCGAGGATCCGTTCAGGCTCTACCGCTGCCACACCATCATGAATTGCTCGAAAGCCTGCCCGAAAGGCCTCAATCCGGCGAAGGAAATCGCCGAATTGAAAAAAGCGATGGTCGACCGGCAGGTCTAGTGGTCGTTACGAGATGGCGCGTTAGCGCTCGCATTTCAGAATGCCAAATCATCGCGCAAGAACCGGTGTACAGCGTTTACGCGCTTATACGCATTTGTGTTCCGACAGGCACAGCTTTTCCAGTTCGGGAAACGGCTTATAGGCGGCATTTCCGCACTGGTCCTTGCCGGCTTCGACAAACTGGTTGAGATGGCCGCCGTAAAAATAGGCGATGCGGACGCTGGGCGCGCCGTACTGGCGGCTGGCGTCCCGAGCCGTATAGCGGACACACGACGTGTAACGCTGCTCTTTGTTGACCGTGCTGAGTGCGGGATCGCTTATGGACGCATCGCGTATATTGGTCGGGTCGATAAGTGTATGCGACAGCGTATCGAGAATTTCCTGCTTGTAGTTGGCAGGAAACAGATTCGGGTCGACCGGCACTTCCTTGCTGCTCGTGCAGGCTGCAACCGCGCCCGCGAAAACCGCGATCAGCAAACAGTTCCCGTCCAGCCGTCGCATCGAGACCCCCCTCGTAATATCCTCCGCAGTCCGCCTCGCTCGTCGTAGCGGGCGCACGGATGCAATATTATTCAACTATGTTTGCCGGCGGTCCAGCCGCCGGAGGCGAGCCGGCGCTCGCCAGCGGATGCGCCGATCGGCTCCAGCCTAGTTGCCATTGAATCGTTCCAGCGATTGAGGTAGCCGAACAAAGCAATGACGCCGAGTAATTTCGACGATCTCGTCGTCAGTCCACTGTTGCTTCAGCGCGGCGGCGATCTCCGGCGTAACCGCATTCGGCACGCTGGCCGCGGCCAGAGCGAAATCGAAGGCCGCCTTTCCCGCCGGCGTGAACAGCAGGCTGTCGGCGTAATCCCAGATGGCGGCCATCCGCTCGGCCGTCGCGCCGAAGCGTTCGGCGGCAAGGATCGTATGCGCCTGGCAATAGCGGCAGCCGGCCGCCTGCGAGGCGATGAAGCCGATCAGCCGCTTCTGTTCGGCGGTGACGCGGCCGTGGTTCTCCATCACCGCCTTGTTGAGCTCGGTGAATGCGAGCGCGATCTTCGGCCGCCGCTGCATAGTGAGCACGCTGTTCGGCACGGTCCCGAGCGGGCCGCGGAAGAACTGGATCAGATCGATGAGTCCTGGATCGTTGTCTTCCGGCAAGGGCTCGACGAGCGGCATGGGACCTTTCTCAATCGAGCTTGAGCTTCTTGCGCCGCTGGCCGAGCGTGCGCAGCCGCAAGGCGTTGAGCTTGATGAAGCCCTCGGCGTCCTTCTGATCGTAGGCGCCCTTGTCATCCTCGAAAGTCACCAGCGTCGAAGAATAGAGCGAGGCCGGACTCTCGCGCCCGACGACGATGACATTGCCTTTGTAGAGCTTGAGCCGCACCTCGCCTTCGACCAGCTCCTGCGACTTGTCGATCGCTGCCTGCAACATTTCGCGCTCCGGCGCGAACCAGAAGCCATTGTAAATCAATTCGGCGTAGCGCGGCATCAGCTCGTCCTTGAGATGGCCGGCGCCGCGGTCGAGCGTGATCGATTCCACGGCGCGATGCGCGGCAAGCAAGATGGTGCCGCCCGGGGTCTCGTATACCCCACGCGATTTCATACCGACATAGCGGTTCTCCACCAAGTCGATGCGGCCAATGCCGTTGTCGTGGCCGAGCTTGTTGAGCCGCGCCAGCAGGCTCGCCGGCGAAAGCATTTCGCCATCGACGCTCACCGCGTCGCCTTTCTTGAAGCCGATGCGGATTTCAGTCGGCTTGTCCGGCGCCTCCATCGGCGAGATGGTGCGCTGATAGACGATTGCCGGCGCTTCCTTGGCCGGATCCTCCAGCACTTTTCCTTCCGAAGACGAGTGCAGCAGATTGGCGTCGACGGAGAACGGCGCTTCGCCTTCCTTGTCCTTGGCGATGGTGATCTGGTGATCGCGCGCAAACTTCAACAGTTCCTCGCGGCCCTTGAAGACCCATTCGCGCCAGGGCGCGATGATTTTGATGCCGGGCTCGAGCGCGTAATAAGTCAGTTCGAAGCGCACCTGGTCGTTGCCCTTGCCGGTGGCGCCATGACAGACGGCATCGGCGCCGACCTTACGCGCGATTTCGATCTGCTTCTTGGCGATCAGCGGCCGCGCGATCGACGTACCCAGCAGGTACTGGCCTTCATAGACGGTGTTGGCGCGGAACATTGGAAACACGAAGTCGCGCACAAATTCCTCACGCAGATCCTCGATGAAGATGTTCTCCGGCTTGACACCGGCGCGCAGCGCCTTCTCGCGCGCGGGACCTAGCTCCTCGCCTTGGCCGAGATCGGCGGTGAAGGTCACGACCTCGCAGCCATAAGTGGTCTGCAGCCACTTCAGGATGATCGAGGTATCGAGCCCACCCGAATAGGCGAGCACAACTTTCGTGGGGTTCTTTTTGGTCTCGCCTGCCGACATGGCGCTTCTTTCCGTGGCAGCCCGACGATATGGCCGGGCGCATTCACGGGCCTGTTGAACTCAGGATGGCGGCGGCGGTCAAGGGGCCCGGCGGGGCGCTACTTGGTTACGTCCTCGTAGACGTCCATATCGGCACTGCCGGCCAGGATGGCGCGCCAGCCTTGCAGGAAGGTCCGCACCATTGGGTCGCTCGCCACCTTGTGCCGGTTGAGTTCGAGCGCCGCATGAGCGGCATATTCGATCTCGATGACGATCTGGGCCGGGTCGTCGACATTCTGCAGCACGCGAAAGCCGGTCCCGCCGATGGTCCGGTAGAACGGCGCGGCACTGCGGATAAGCGCAAGAACCTGCGCCGGCTCACCGAGCGCGCGCATCCTGATTTGCAGGACCCGGTTAAGATGTTCGTCAGGCTCGCTCAAAGACCCCTCCTCGCATGAATCGCCGGTATTTTAGCATTATGGGGCCACGCCGGTGCGGACGCGCGGCCGATTCCGAACTGAAAATAGGCAAAAAAATGGACGCGCTGGCGCGCGCCGCTGAGGAAGCAACCGAGATCGACACTGTCCGCATCGGACCATAAGGCATGATGCCGACGCCGCACGCAGGGCGCAACCGCCAAGTGCCGGCCATGCAGCCGCGTCAGAGTTCGGACTTTCGCTTGCGCAGCAATCCGACAATGAAATCGTGGCCGGGCAGCGCGAGACGCTCGATGGCGAGTTCGACTGATTCATCGGTGAGCCGCGTGCGCGGCCAGCGATAGATCAGGCCATGCACCACCCAAATGATCAGAAAGGTGAACACCCCGGCAAATACCGTGTCGGTGAAGAAATGCCCGCCCGCCATGACGCGTACCGCCGCCATGCCGGCGCCGAGCGCGAGCGCCGCGCCGTAGGCGATCGCCCGCCACGGCGGCGGCACCAGGGCCGCCGGTGCGAGCGTCCACACCGCGCCGGAGACGTCACCGGATACGAACGAGCAGTTGCCCGGGCAATCCCCGCGCGGATCCCACCAAGCGACGAAATGCTGATCGCCGCCGAATTGCGTCACGTCGATCGGCCGCGGCCGGCCCCAATGATCCTTGAGCGTGACGTTGACCAGCAAGCCGGGACCGAGCGCGATGGTCGAGATCAAAAACACAATGGCCCGGCCCGACAACAACAGCCGCCGACGCGGCAGAAGCAATTTGAGCAGCAGAGCGGCGACCACCGGAACGATAATGGCGGTCCCCACCCACAGCCCGATGTCGCGGGCAAGCATCAGCGGCGGGTAGACACGCGTCGCGAAATTGTTGCCGTTGGCAACCATCGCATTGAACGGCGCGGAGATCATCAAATCGAGCTGCGGAAACAGCCCGAAGACCAAGCCCACCACAGCGGCCAGGGCAAGCGCAATGATCAATCCGGTTCTGTTCATGGCTTTTTCCGCAAGCGCGGCCTGCGGTCTAGCCGAGCAAGACCGCAAAGGGAAGTCAGCGGCCGCGCCAGCGGCCGGCATTACGGCCGGCGATCAGCCAATAAGTGAACCCGAATACGGCCCCGACCGCGGCGGCGATCTCGGCTTGGCGTGAGATCGGCGGCGGCGGATAATCGATCGATTCCTCGTAACTGCCGGTGAAGCCCGCACCGTAATAGCCAAGCAAGAGGATCGCTGCACCGGCCGCCGCCTGGATCACCAGCGAGCGGATGGAAAACGCCTCCGCCAGCACGACAGCGATCAGGATCGGCAGAAAGCCGACGAAGACGGTGACGCCAGAGGCGAAAGCCGCGGTACCCCAGAAGAACACATGCTCGACCGGATCGGCGCCGACCATGTGCAGTTCGGCCCCGAGCAGCGCGATGGCGGTGGCGATGCCGGCCACCGCGGTGGCCATGAACAGAGCGAACAGAATGACAATGATGCGGCCGAGCAACGCCATAGACTAGTCCGTCATCGCCATGGCGCGCAGCGCCATGCGTTCGCGGGCTGACAACTTCTCGGTCGCGCTCTTGAGCTGGCCGCAGGCGGCCAAAATGTCGCGGCCGCGCGGCGTGCGCACCGGCGAGGCGTAGCCGGCGTCGAAGACGACCTGCGAGAATTTCTCGATCTGCTTCCAGTCGGAACATTCGTATTTGCTGCCCGGCCAGGGATTGAACGGAATGAGATTGATCTTGGCCGGGATGCCCTTGAGTAACCGCACCAGCGCTTTGGCGTCGTCGATCGAATCGTTGACGTCTTTGAGCATGACGTATTCGAAGGTGATGCGCTTGGCGTTGGAGACTCCGGGATAGTTACGGCAGGCCTCCAGCAACTGCGCGATCGGGTATTTGCGGTTGAGCGGCACCAATTCGTTGCGCAAGTCGTCGCGCACCGCATGTAGCGACACCGCTAGCATGCAGCCGATCTCAGCGCCGGCGCGTTCGATATTTGGCACCACGCCGGAAGTCGAGAGCGTGATGCGGCGTTTGGAAATTCCGATGCCGTCGCCATCGGCGACAATCAGCAGTGCGTCGCGTACCGCATCGAGATTGTAGAGCGGTTCGCCCATGCCCATCATCACGATATTGCTGATGCAACGGTCGCCAGTCGGGATCACGCCGTCCGTCGGGCGCGTTGCGCCCGGCCAATCTCCCAAGCGGTCGCGCGCCACCATGACCTGGCCGACGATCTCGTCGGCCGTTAGGTTGCGCACAAAACGCTGGGTGCCGGTGTGGCAGAACGAACAGGTCAACGTACAGCCGACTTGGCTGGAGACGCAGAGCGTGCCGCGGTCGGTGTCGGGAATATAGACGCATTCCACTTCGTGCGGCCGTTCGCCTTGCGTTTCGCCCGGCAAACGAAGCAGCCATTTGCGCGTGCCATCGACCGAGATCTGCTCGGCCACGACTTCCGGCCGGTCGAGCGTGAAGCGTTGCGCCAGTTCGGCGCGCAGCTCCTTGGAGACGCTGGTCATGTCATCGAAGGAAGTGAGCCCGCGAAAATAGATCCAATGCCAGAGTTGCTGCACGCGCATCTTGCGCCGCGCCTCCGGCACCCCGACTGCGCCCAAGAGCGCGGCAAGCTGCGCGCGCGTCAGGCCGACCAGCGACGGCTTGTCTGGCGGCACATAGCGCTCGAGCGGCATCTTCTCGAGGAAGGAGGCCGCCGAGACCGGCACGTTTTCGATTGTCGTTGTCATAGGTTCAGGTCGTCACCGCCGCGCGCTGCGCGCTTTGCAGCAATATAGGGCGCGCGCGGTCTACTTGCACTCCTCGGCCACTTTGTCGAGCGCCTGGTCGAGGCCCTTCAGCGAGTAGGTGTCGGTGGTTTTGGCTCCGAAGTGCGACATGCTCTTGACTACCATGCTGGAACCCTTGCGCATGGTTTCGACCAGCTGCGCTTCCTCGGCAGCGTTTTTCACCCAGGCGCCGTCGTTCTGCGTATACAGCACATAGCTCGCCGAGCCGATGGTCGCAGTGGCATCGACGCCCGCCTTCTGCGGATAGCCGACGATCACCGATACCTCGTTCCGGACATTCTCGGCGGGCCGAGTCGAGACGAAGGCATAGGACGGATCGCGCTTCTTGTTGGACGGCTCGATAACCGCCGAGGTCGGCTTTGACAGTGCGAAGCAAACCTTCTTGCCACCGGGCGACGCCTGGTAGGCGCCCCAGTCACCGAACTGGCCAAGCAGCACGGCCTGCTCGGTAGGCTCTGGCTTGGCCGGCTTCTTCGGCGCCGGCTTAATCTGCGCAAAAGCCGCCGTGCAGCACATCACGGCGGCGGCGGTCAGCAGTGCAATCGTGGGGCATCGCAAAAGCGTCTTCGTCATCGGGCCCTACCGGTTCAAGTGAAAGATAGCAGTCAAGCCGCACCCCTGAAGAACGACTGGATACTAGCCCATTACGGACGAATTTCGACAAGCCGGGAGCCGGCAATCGGTCGCCCCTGTGAAACTATAGGACTAAACCCGACGCCGCCAAACCGGCCGGCGACCATGCTAGATAGCCTTGCAAGCCAGATATCCGACCGAGGCGCCATGAAAGCTCTGCTTTGTACTCGCTATTGCACCCCTGATGAACTGGAGCTTGCCGATATCGCCGACCCCGTGCCGGGGCCGGGCGAAGCTGTGGTGCGCGTCAGGGCAGCGGCGCTTAATTTCTTCGATAACCTCATCATTGCGGGTAAATACCAGCACAAGCCGCCCTTCCCGTTTTCGCCCGCCGCCGAATTTGCCGGCGAAATCGAAAGCATCGGCGCCGGCGTCGCCGGCTTTGCGCCCGGCGACCGCGTCATCGGCAATATCGGCTGGGGCGCGGCGCGCGAGAAGGTCGCCGCCGCCGCCGATCAGCTCGTCGCCATGCCGCCCGGCCTCGATTTCGACCGTGCGGCCGGCCTCACCGTCACCTACGGCACTACCATGCATGCGCTGAGGGATCGCGCCCAGCTCAAGCCCGGCGAGACGCTGGCCGTGCTGGGCGCCGCTGGCGGCACCGGCCTGTCGGCGGTCGAACTGGGTAAGCTGATCGGCGCACGCGTTATCGCCTGCGCGTCGTCCGACAACAAGATCGCCTTCGCGCGGCAGCACGGCGCGGACGACGGCGTGAACTATGCTGCGGCCGATCTCAAGGACGCACTACGCGCATTGACTGGCGGAAAGGGCGTCAACGTCGTCTACGACCCAATCGGTGGGACCCAAGGTGAAGCGGCGCTACGTGGCATGGATTGGGGCGGGCGCTATCTCGTCATCGGCTTCGCCGCCGGCGACATGCCGAAACTGCCGCTCAATTTAGTGTTGCTGCGCAGCTATGACGTGCTCGGCGTCTATTGGGGCGCCTGGGTCCAGCGCAACCCGCAAGGCCATCGCGCCAACATGACCCGGATTCTCGACTGGTGCACGCTAGGCAAACTATCGTCGCACGTGCACGCCGTTTATCCGCTGAACGACGCGCCAGCCGCGCTCAAGGCGATCGCCGCACGCCAAGTGATGGGCAAGGCAATCTTGCACCCCTAGAGTTTTGCCAGCGCGTTGCGCGCCGCCTCGCGGGGCTCCGGACGAATGGCGCCCGCCACCAACTTGGTCGCAGTGGCCAACACCGCGGCATCGTCGGTGAAGCCTATGACCGGCAGCACATCCGGAATGGCGTCGACCGGCAACACAAAATAGGCGAGCGCACCAACCAGCGTCGCCTTCACGGTGAGCGGCGTGTCCTTGTCGAAAGCGCAGTAGTAGGCCGCGAGCAATTCGTCGGCGAAAGGGATTCGCGCGGCCACGCGCTTCGACTTGCGCCAGAAGTTGTGCTTGAGCGCACCCTCGTCATCGCTGCGCCAGAATGCGGTCCGTGCGAATGTAATTCGTTTTAGATGGGCGTCGAAAATCGCCGCCGCAAGGCGCTACGCGGCGCGCGCGATGAGCCGCTGGAGCATCACGCCGGGCCGCCGCTCGACGGTCTCGTCAAACAGGATCGCCTGTCCAGCCAGTGCGCCGCGCACCTGTTCGCCGACATAGGCAGTGAACAACCGACCGTCCTTTTCGCGATGGTCGGCGTTCTCGGTGATGCGGAAGCTCATGTAAATGACGCCGCCCGGCTTGAGGATCTCCAGCATGCGCGCGACCGCCGGGGCGATTTCCTCGCGCGGCAAATGCATGAGAACGGTCTCGCAGACCACATTGTCGAAATGCCGCGCCGGAATCCCACTCAAGTCGGGAAGCGCGGCCTTCTCGAATTCGATGTGCGGGAAGTGGGCGCGGGCCTGCGCCAAAAGGCCCTCCGAAAGGTCGTAACCTATGGTCGGGAACCCGTTGGCGGTGAGCCAGGCCGCATCGCGGCCACTGCCCGAACCGATATCGGCGGTAAGGCCGGGCCGGAAGAATTGCCGGAACAGCGCATAGATGTCGGCCGGCTCTTCCTCGGCCAGCCAGCGCTGCACAAAGGCCGGCGCATCGGAATCGTAGATCGAGAGAGTTGTCTCATCCATTTTCAGCCGGCGAGCCTGTCCATCGCCTCGGCGAGCTCGACGTCGAGCTCCGTGACCCCGCCAGCGTCGTGCGTTGACAGCGTCACCTCGACCGTTTTATAGACGTTGAACCATTCCGGATGGTGATCCATTTTCTCCGCCACCAGCGCCGCCCGCGTCATGAAGCCAAAGGCCTGGTTGAAATCCTTGAAGATGAATTTCTTGGCGATGGCGTCGCGGCCGGCCACTTCAGACCAGCCGGAGAGCTTGGCCAAGGCCGCCTTGCGGGCATCTCCAGTCAATTTGGCGCGCATAGCATAGCCTCTCTCGAGCTTATTCGCCGGCAGGCGGCTCTAGCCGCAAATTCTGCGGCGGCAGCGCGGCCATGTCGACCGGGTTCGCCAGTGCCGCCGGCTGGTCAACGCCGTGCACCGAATAGAGTTGCGGCGTAGCCCGGTTCACCTGCAGATGAAAAATATCCGGCCGATTGTAATGGCCGGCAAAATCATGCCGGAGCTTCATCTGAATGCCGAGATCGAGATTGCATTCCGCGTACAGAATGCCCTCCTCGGCGCCCATCGGTCCGGCGATGATGCGGCTCATGGGATCGACGATCAGCGAGCCACCGCAACAATCGGAATTGCGCAGGAATTTCTCGCCCTCGGGACCCGCCTGCAGCATCTCGATCATGCGCTCGTCGACCGTGCCACAGGCGGAAATAACGAAGGCCTTGCTCATCTGCGCAAAGGCCTGTGAATCGATGGCGACGCGATTGCGCAGTGGATCTCCGCTGGTCGGAAAATGGTTCGGCCAGCTCATGACGTGAATGCGCGTGCCTTCGGCGATCAAGGCGAAGATCGCCAGCGGATTGGAATTCTCGCCGCAAATCAGCCCGCTCATCGGCCCGAATTCGCTGCTGAAAGCGCCGAAAGTGTCGCCGTAGCCGCCCATATGCACCAGGCGCTCGCCGACCGTCGGCATGATCTTCTGATGCTTGCGGATCAGCGTGCCGTCCGGCCCGATATAGACCTGGGTGTTGAACATCGTGCCGATGGTCTGCGGCAGCTTTTCACAGACGCCGATGACGGCATAGGCGTTGGCCGCGCGCGCGGCATCGCACAGCGCGTCGATTTCGGGTCCCGGAATCTCCACCGAATTTTTGAACAGCTCGACCGCCAGCCGGTTGGCGATCGCGCCGCTCGCCGCGTGGTGGTGATACCAAACCGGGTGCGCCGGGATGAAGCCTTCGGGAAATCCGATAACACGGGCGCCGTTTTTGCCGGCCTCGCGGATCAGCCGGCAGGCCTTTTCGGTCGAGCCTTCGCGGTCGAGAAACACCGATGCGGCCTGCACCGCCGCCACTTTCACTTTCGGATAGCTATCGCCCATTGGCGGCGTCCTTTGGCCAAACGCGGTGCCCTCGCAATGCTCGCCGGCAGATACTACCTCATAGGCATTGGCACCGACCATATGAGGCATTTCATGTCCTGGTCTTTGAATATCGGCAAGGTGTTCGGCACGGTCGTCCGCGTCCACCTGACCTTTCTGCTGTTTCTCGCGTGGATCTTCGCCGCCAGCTATAGCGAAGGTGGCGCGGCGACCGCGTGGAGCAGCGTCATCTTCATGGTGCTGCTGTTCTTGTGCGTATTACTGCACGAATTCGGGCACATTCTGACCGCTCGCGCCTTCGGCGTGCCGACGCCTTACGTGACGCTGCTGCCGATCGGCGGCGTCGCCCAGCTCGAGCGCATCCCCGAGGAGCCGGGCCAGGAATTTCTTATTGCCATTGCCGGCCCGCTAGTGAACGTGGCCATCACGCTGTTACTGGTCCTCATTGGCGGCGCGACGCTGCAGACAGACGCCGCGGCTGGCCTCGACAACATGCATTTCTCCTTGATCGACCGCTTGGCCGCGGTGAACCTGTTCCTTGCTTTGTTCAATATGATCCCTGCCTTTCCGATGGATGGCGGCCGCGTGTTGCGCGCGCTGCTGGCGAGCCGCATGGGCTACGTGCGGGCGACCGAAGTCGCCGCCGCGATTGGGCAATTCGTCGCCTTCGCACTTGGCTTCATCGGCTTGATGTACAATCCGCTGCTGATCTTCATCGCCATCTTCGTTTATCTCGCCGCCTCGTCGGAAGCGCATATGGTGGCGCTGCGCGCCGCCTCGCGCGGCGTGCCCGTGAGTCACGCCATGATGACGCGATTCGAGACACTCACGCCGGAGGAGCACCTCGACGCCGCGGTGCAGACCTTGCTGCACACCGGCCAGGGCGAGTTTCCGGTGGTCGACGCCGCCGGCAAGCCGGTGGGCGTTCTCGGCCGCGGCGACGTGATCCGCGCCATCAAGCAGCGCGGCCCCGACGCCCGCGTCGCCGACGCCATGGTTGCGGCTATGCCGACGGTCGGCCACCGCACAACCCTGGAGCAGGCCTTCAAGCTGCTGCAACAGAAGCAGGCGCCGGCGGTCGGCGTCATCGACGGCGGCGGCAAGCTGGTCGGCCTGGTGACCGGTGAGACCATCGCCGAGATGATGATGCTGCAGGATTCGTTGCCGAAAGGCGCCCATATCGGCCCCTGGACGCAGCCGCCCTCATCCAAAGCGGCTTAACCAGCCGTCAATTGGCCGGTTGCTTCTGGCCAGTTGGTGACTATATTGCGCCGCAATAGCGTCGCGTCGCGGGTCCATAAGGGCCCGCGCTTTGGTTTTTGGACCGCTTATGAATCTTCGCAACATCGCCATCATCGCCCACGTCGACCATGGCAAGACCACGCTGGTTGACCGGCTGCTGCAGCAATCCGGCGCCTATCGCGAGAACCAGCGCGTGGTCGAACGCGCCATGGACTCCAACGATCTCGAGCGCGAGCGCGGCATCACGATCCTGGCCAAGGCCGCCTCGGTGGTCTGGAAAGACGTCCGCATCAATATCGTCGATACGCCGGGCCACGCCGATTTCGGCGGCGAGGTGGAGCGCATCCTTAATATGGTCGACGGCGCGTTGGTGCTGGTTGACGCCGCCGAAGGCCCGCTGCCGCAGACCAAGTTCGTCGTCTCGAAGGCGCTCAATATGGGGCTCAAGCCCATCGTGGTCATCAACAAGGTGGACCGCTCCGATGCCCGGCCGGTCGAAGTCATCAACGAAGTCTTCGACCTGTTCGCCGCGCTCGACGCCACCGACGAGCAACTCGATTTCCCGATTCTCTACGGCTCGGCCAAGCAGGGCTGGATGGCGGCGACGCTGGAAGGCTCGCACGACGACGGCATGCAGCCGCTGTTCGATCTCATCCTCAGCCACGTCAAGCCGCCGGTGGTCGACAACGGGCCGTTCCGCCTGCTCGGCACCATTCTCGAGGCCAACCCCTATCTCGGCCGCCTCGTCACCGGCCGCATCAAGTCCGGTTCGGCAAAGCCTAACCAGCAGGTGAAGGTGCTCGACCATGACGGCAAGCTGATCGAGACCGGCCGTATCACCAAGTTACTGGCATTCCGCGGCCTTGAGCGCGTGCCGGTGGACGAGGCGGACGCCGGCGATATCGTCGCCATCGCCGGACTGCCGAACGCCACTGTGGCAATGACGATCTGCGATCCCACGGTCGAAACGCCGATCCCGGCGCAGCCGATCGACCCGCCGACACTGGCAATGACGTTCCGCGTCAACGATTCCCCGCTCGCCGGCACTGAAGGCAGCAAAGTCACCGGCCGCATGATCCGCGACCGCCTGTTGCGCGAAGCGGAAGGCAACGTGGCGCTGCGCGTGCGCGAGAGTGACGAAAAAGATTCGATGGAAGTCGCCGGCCGCGGCGAACTGCAGCTCGGCATCCTGATCGAAACCATGCGGCGCGAGGGCTTCGAGCTCTCGGTGTCGCGGCCGAAAGTACTGATGCGCGACGATCCGAAGACCGGCGAAATGCTGGAACCGATCGAGGAAGTCGTCATCGACGTCGACGAAGTCCATTCCGGCATCGTCGTGCAGAAGATGTCGGAGCGCAAAGCCGAACTGCTGGAGATGAAGCCGTCCGGCGGCCACCGGCTGCGGCTGGTGTTCCACGCGCCGACGCGCGGATTGATCGGTTACCAGGGCGAACTGCTGACCGACACGCGCGGCACCGCCATCATGAACCGGCTGTTCCACGATTACGCGCCGCACAGGGGCGCGATCCAGGGCCGCCGCAACGGCGTGCTGATCTCCAACGATCAGGGCGAGGCGGTCGCCTATGCGCTGTGGAATCTGGAAGACCGCGGGCCGATGATGATCGAGCCGGGCTGGAAGGTTTACCGCGGCATGATCGTCGGCGAGCATACCCGCGACAACGATCTCGTGATCAACGTGCTCAAGGGCAAACAGCTCACCAATATTCGCACCACCTCGAAGGATGAAGCGGTCCGCCTCACGCCACCGATTCGGATGACGCTGGAAAAGGCGCTGGCTTATATCCAGGACGACGAACTGGTCGAGGTGACGCCGAAGTCGATCCGCCTGCGCAAGAAGCTCCTGGACGAGACCGACCGCAAACGCGCCGACCGCGCGAAGGAAGCCGAGGCGGTATAAAGTTCGCCTGCCGGCTCGGCAACGGATGCCGGCGCTGTCCTATATTGGGACGATCCGATTCCAGGAATCGAATCAGCGGCGGCGCCGTTGGTTCCGGTCATTTGCGCAGCACGAACGCCTCGCGTTTGCGCGCTTCGTTCGTCACCACGCGAGACGAGCACGATTTATCAGTCGCTACAGCGCATTCCCGACGGACTGTGGCCAGTAATCCACACCATTAACGTATCATTAATTATGGGCTTGAAGGCCGCAAAGTTCGTTGCTTCTATTCTGCAATGAGTACGACCCTCATAGAGATTCGCCGAGCCAAGACTTCCGATGCGGCAGACGTCGCCGCGGCGCACGATCAGGCGTGGCGGACCGCTTATCAAGGAATCATCCCGGGCAACGAACTCGACAAACTGATCAATCGGCGCGGACCGGACTGGTGGGATTCGGCCATCCGCAAAGGCAGCCGCATTACCATCCTGCAATTCGGCGAACAGGTCGCCGGCTACGCCAACTACGGGCGCAACCGGGCGCGCAGCCTGTTCTACGACGGCGAAGTCTACGAGCTTTATCTGCGGCCCGAGTTCCAGGGTCTCGGCTTCGGCCGCCGCCTGTTCTCCGCCGCGCGCAAGGATCTCACGCAGAGCGGCTTGAAGAGTCTGGTGGTGTGGGCGCTGTCCGATAACGAGCCGGCGGTGGAATTCTATCGCACGCTTGGTGGCCGCGCGGTCGCCCGCTCCTCCGAGAAATTCGGCTCAAAGACACTCGATAAGGTCGCCTACGCCTGGCAGTGACCAATCTTTGTCGTCCCAGCCAAGCGAGCGTTAGCCAGCGCGAGCCGGGACCTATACTCCCCAGCTTATCGATAACGCACAGCGTATGGGTCCCCGCCTTCGCGGGGACGACATTTAAATCTTCGGCGCCGGCAGCCCGTTCTGGATGCACGCGGCGGTCAGCGTGTTGAGCAGCAGGCAGGCGATGGTCATCGGCCCGACTCCGCCCGGCACCGGCGTGATCGCGCCGGCGATCGTCTTGGCCTCGGCATAGGCGACATCGCCGACGATGTGCGCCCTGCCGTGTTCGCCGACAATGCGGTTGACGCCCACGTCGATCACGGTCGCCCCCGGCTTGATCCATTGGCCGCGAACCATTTCCGGACGGCCCATCGCAGCGATCAACAAATCCGCGCGCGCACACACCGCCGGCAAGTCGAGCGTCTTGGAATGAGCGATAGTCACGGTCGCATTCTCGGCCAGCAGCAATTGCGCCACCGGCTTGCCAACGATGTTGGAGCGGCCGATCACCACCGCCTCCAGTCCCGCCAGCGAGGGGCGCACCGCCTTGGCCAGCCGCACGCAGCCAAGCGGCGTGCACGGCACCAGGCCCGGCAGCCCGCTGGCTAGCCTGCCGGCATTGAGCGGATGGAACCCATCGACGTCCTTGTCGGGGTCGATGGCGGCGATCATCTTGTCCGTATTGATCTGCGGCGGCAGTGGCAACTGCACCAGGATGCCGTTCACGCTGTCGTCGACATTGAGCCGCGCGATCAAGTCGAGCAGTTCGCTCTCACTCACGTCCTCGGGCAAATCCCGATCGAACGAATGCAGACCCGCCTCGGCGACCGCCTTGGTCTTGTTGCGGACGTAGACCTTGCTGGCGGGATTGTGGCCGACCAGGACGACCGCAAGACCGGGCACAATGCCGCGGTCGCGCCGCAGCCGATGTACGGCATCCGTCACCTTGCCGCGCAGGTCGGCCGAGATCGTCTTGCCGTCGATGTTGCGTGCGGGCATGGCCGATTGTTAGCCTTTTGCCGCGGTCTTCTCCAGAGCCGCGATCAGTGTGGGCGGATCGCCCGCAATGGCAAGTTGCTTGGTGCGGGCCGTGGCGCCCGCGGCGAGCGCGACGTCGCGCGGTGGGATGCCGGCCGCCTTGGCGATAATTCGCACCAGCGCCGCATTCGCCTCGCCGTCGCTTGGCGCGGCCCGCACGCGCACCTTGAGCACGCTGCGGCCGTCAGCTAATTGCGCGATCCCGTCGATGGCGTCGCGGCCCCACTTGGGCGTCAGCCGCACCGAAAGCATTACGCCGCCTTGGGAAGGCGTCCACGGCCGCTGGCGATGAAGCGGCACCTAAACGAAAAGCCTGATATAGAGCCAGAAAATCAATTGTCGGAGGAACAACAGGCCGATGATCAAGATCACCGGTGAAATGTCGATGCCGCCGAGATTGGGCAGCATCGAACGGATCGGCCGCAGCAGCGGCTCGGTCAGCCGGTACAGCATGTCGCCCACCGTGTGCACCACCTGGTTGCGGGTGTTGACCACGTTGAAGGCGATCAGCCAGGACAGCACCGCCGACGCGATTAATAGCCAAATGTAAATCGTGATGATCGTGTCAACGAGCCAAAGAAAAGGATTCATCGCGCGCTCCGTCTGGTGGCCGGATTGACGAATAGCTGCTTGTTTGGCCGAGGAAAAGGGGGCATCCTTGACAGGCCTAAACCCTGGTCCTAAATGGCGCCCACTTGCTGAAAACCGCGCAAAATCTAACGTTGCGCCGCGAAGGCGGGGCCGTAGCTCAGTTGGGAGAGCGCCTCGTTCGCAATGAGGAGGTCAGGGGTTCAAATCCCCTCGGCTCCACCAGCCTTCGCCGCTAAAGCCGATAATGAATCCTACGGGGCGCTGGCGGCCGGCTGATCGGCCAGCTTGCGTCCAATCCAATGATCGATGAAATCGGCAAGCCAGTTGCGCGAGGCATGATCGTGCACCGCGCGGTCGGCGATATGCTCGTGCCGCTGCTTGGTGCCCGGCAGTTCCATGCGGTGGGCGCCACGCACCAGCCAGCGATACATCGTGGCATGAGTGACCTCGGGGTGAAACTGCAATGCATAGCCAGCGCCATAGCGGAACGCTTGGACCGAGAAGGCATCGCCCTCGGCCAGCATTTCACCGCCGGCCGGCAGATCGAAGCCCTCGCGGTGCCATTGATAGACATGGTCGGGCCATTCGGCGCAGATCGCGCGCCCGGCTTGCGTCGGCCGGATCGGGTAATAACCGACCTCGGCATGGCCTTGCGGATGCGGATAGACGCGGCCGCCGAGATGACGCGCCATCATCTGCGCACCGAGACAAATGCCAAGGTAAGGTTTCTTGTCGCGTAGCGGCACGCCGATCCAATCGATCTCGCGTTTGATGAAGTCTTCCTCGTCATTGGCGCTTTGCGGGCCGCCAAAGATAGCGGCACCGGCATGCTCGTCCATCGTCTCCGGCAGCGGATCGCCAAAGCGCGGGCGCCGGATATCGAGGGGATAACCGAGCTTGCTCAACACCTGGCCGACTCGGCCGGGCGAGGAATGCTCCTGATGCAAGACGAGAAGGACCGGCTTCAACATGGCGGTTCGGTGCGCGATTCTGCGCTCCCATCGAGTACTAACGGCTTTGCTTGCGTTTGCAATGTGAACAGCGCGACACGGCTATGTGCGCGGCGCACGCCTGCGCCGGCGCTGCCGCGCGTCGACCAGCGCCAGCAGCAGGCCGCGCGGGACAAATCGGATTGCGGTGACGACGGCCTTGTTGACCAAGCCGGGAACCACAGTGCGGCGGCCCCGCATCAGCCCGCGATAGCCGGCTTCCGCCACCTCTTCGGCGCTCAGCGTGAGGATGTCAGGGGCCATGCCGCCGGACGATATGCCGGCACGTTGCGCGAATTCGGTCGGCACCGGGCCCGGGCAGAGTACGGTCACCCGCACGCCATGCGATTTGAGCTCGCTGTGCAGCGCCTCGCTGAACGACACCACAAAGGCCTTGGTAGCGTAGTAAACCGTCATGCCTGGCCCAGGCAGGAAGCCCGCCATGGAGCCGACGTTGAGAATGCCGCCGCGGTGGCGCGCCAAACTGCCGACGAAGCCGAGCGAAAGCTCGGCGAGCGTACGCATATTGAGATCGATCATTGCCAATTGCTCTTCGCGGTCGAGCGTAGCGGCCGCGCCAACGAGGCCGAAGCCGGCATTATTGACCATGAATTGCGGTTCGGCCCCTTGCGCGGCCAGTGCATCACCTATCACGCGCACGGTATCGCCGCGCTGCAGGTCGGCGACGATCACCAGCGGCCTGATGCCGCCGGCGGCCGCGATCGCGTCGGCCAACTCGCGCAAGCGGTCCTCGCGCCGCGCCACCAGCGCCAAGGCATGGCCGTTGCGCGCGAACACGCGGGCCAGCGCAGCACCGATGCCGGCCGAAGCTCCGGTGATCACGGTGACCGGCCGCAAATCGCTCATTGCGTCAACTTGCCCCGTCGGCGCCCGACGCCGAAACGCGCTCCCGCAGCGCAATCCGCTCGCTTTGCGAAACGCCAAGCAGATCGGCCGCACGCCAAATCAAATTATCCTCGAATTCGGTAACGACGCCATCGGTGTAGGCGATCTGCCACATCATTTCGACCATGCGCGCGCGGCCCACTTCGTCGAGTGAGCGATTGAGCTTGATTGTGAAGGCGTAGAGGTCGATCGCCTGCTGCTCGACCGCGGTCGCCTTGGCAATCAGCTCATCGGCCGAAGCATCGTCGAGCTCGAAACGCTGCATCAGCAGCGCGTGCAGTTTCTCGCGCTCGATCTCGGAAAAATTACCATCGATCCCGGCGGCATGCACCAGCAAGGCCGCGGCGGCCAGGCGGTAATCGTCGTCCCCGAATCGGCTGGGATGCTTGCCGCCCTCGCTCAAATCGGTAATCAATTTTCGCAGCGAATCGAACATGAACAATTCCTCGCGCGGTGCGCGCCCCCGCATCTTCTATCTAGGAACGCGACCGACCGCCCGAAAGCCCGGACGGCCGGTGCATAACGCCTAGGCCGGTCAGGCTTTGACCGCGGCAACATCCTCCAGCGTGCGGTTGCGCGGCTCCGCGCCCCAGGCCCACACCACCACGATCTGGATGATCACCAGCGCGATCATCAGCCAGACCACGCCGGGCAGTTTGTAGTGTGCCATCAGGGCGGTCACGACGAACGGAGAAGCCACCGTGGCGCCGCGGCCGAGCGTATTGCAGATGCCATTGGCGGTGAGTCTGATCTCGGTCGGGAACAATTCCGGCGTGTAGACGCCGAACAGGATCGCGGTCTGTACATAGATCGCCACGATCAGCACGAAGCCGACGGAGAGAACCACCGCCGGATCGGAGGCTGCGTTAAAGCGCGCATAGATGTAGCCGAACACGATGGTCGCCACCGACGCGCCGATAATGCTCCAACGCCGTCCGATGGCATCGGAGCTCCAGGCGCCGAGCGCACAGCCAACCAGCGAAGCGATCGACAGCACCAGTGTGTAGGCGAGCGAGTTTGTGATCGTGAGGCCCTGACCCAGGAAGAACCGTGGCAGGAAGATCACGAAGCCGAAGATCAACGTATTGATCGTGATCAGCACCCACGAGCCGACGATCATGCTTTGCAAGATCGGCGGCTTGAGCATGTCGGAGGCCTTGACCGGCGCGACCGGCGCGGGCTGCGCCGGAGCCGGCAGCGCGCCGGCGCTCGCCGCTTCCTTCTCGATCGATTGCATCAGGGCTTCGGCTTCCGCCGTGCGGCCTTTCAATTCCAGCCAGCGCGGCGATTCCGGCAGCCGCTTGCGCAACCACCAGACGATCAAAGAACCGATACCGGCGATGACGAACATCGGCCGCCAGCCCCAGTGCGGAATTATCAGATAACCGAGAATGGCGGTGGCCGGGAACCCGGCGACCACAATGAAGGCCATAAAGGATAGCCAGCGTCCGCGCGTCTTCGGCGGCACGAATTCGGTCAGCGTCGAATAGCCGACCACGATCTCGGCGCCCAGGCCGAGGCCCTGGATGAACCGAAATACGATCAGCCATTCCATGTTCGGCGCAAAGGCGGCGGCCAGCGACGCGAGGCCGAAAATCAGCAGATTGATCTGATAGGTGAAGCGCCGGCCCAAGGCATCGCCGACGAAGCCGGTGATCAACGCGCCCAGCGTCATGCCGACGAAGGTGAGCGAGAGGAATTGCGGAATCTGCAACGGCGTCGCGAACTTGGTCTGAACGACGGAAGCAATCACCCCGCCGGCGACATAGAGATCGTAGCCGTCGAAAAACATGCCGGCGCCGACCAGCCAGAAAATGCGGTATTGGAATGACGAGATCGGAAGCCGGTCGAGACGCGCGCCGGCATTGACTGCGCTAGCCATTGGTTTCCCCCTGCTAACCGGATGTTGAACCACCGGTTTTGTTGCCCGCCGACTATGGTAATCGAGACGGCGCGCAGGCGCTACCGCCGCTGCGACCGGCCGCGGAACTGTCGCGCCCGGATCAATATCCAGCGATAAGGAGGATTAATCTCGCGCTCCGGCCGTGTTCCGGCGCGGCCTTGTCGGGCCTATTGGATGGCCTTACCGGTGCGGTAGCTGTCTTCCAAAAGTTGCAGATTGTTCTGCACGTATTTGTTGGCGGGCTCTCTGCTCTGAGCGGCCATGAGTTTCTCGCGCGCGTGCTTGTAGTCGCCGCGCAGCATGTAAGAATAGCCCTGGTTGTTCAGGATCTCGGTGGTCGGCCCGACGATGCCGATAGCTTGGTTGTAAGCGCGGTCGGCGAGATCGAAGCGGCGCAAGCGGTCGTAGCAGGCCGCAAGCCCGAGCCACACTTCTGCGTCGCGCGGATGCAGTTCGGCCGCATGGCGGAAATATTTCTCGGCGAGCCCGAAATTATTGGCGCGGTATTGCTTCTTCCCGAGGTTCAACGCGTCATTCGGATCGCCGCCGTACAGGCTCGCCTCGGCAGCAGCCGGCGCGCCCAGCGGCGGCGGCGGTTGTTCCGCGGCAGCACCTTCGGTCGCTGGCGCCGCGGCAAAAGCATCCGTGCCGGGCGTATTCGCTTCGAAAGGATTGGTGAATTTGCCTGCGCTGCAGCCAGCCAGCCAGAAGCCAACCGCACCAAGACACAAGATTCGGACAATTCCGCTACGCATGACAAGACCTGAAGGAACCGCCCGCAGCCGGGACCAAGGCTAAGCTAGGAGAGGTTAGTTAAGAAATTCTTCACTCTGTGCCGCACTGCGGACTAGAAGTAGTGGCCGACGTGCAACCTCACAAACACCGGTAGCAGGATGACCACGAACAGCACCGGGAAGATGCAGACCATCATCGGCACCGACAGCTTGGCCGGGAGCGCATAGGCCTTTTCCTCGGCCAGCGAGAGCCGCTTGTGGCGCATGTCGTCGCTATAGACCCGCAGCGCATCGGTGATGCTGGAGCCGAGATCGATCGACTGGTTGATCAGCGTCGCGAACGCGTGCGCCTCGTCGAGCGCGAGCCGATCGGCGAAGCGCTCAAGCGAGTCCTTGAGCGGGCGGCCGGCGCGCGTCTCGAGATTGGTCATGTGGATGTTGGCGGAAAGCGAGGGATAGCTGTCGCCGAGTTCGCGGCCGACGCGCTCAAGGGCTGCTTCCATCGATAGCCCGGAATCCGCGCATACCACCAGCAAATCCATGAAATCCGGAAAGCCGGCGCGGTGCTCCTCCTTGCGGGTGGCAATGCGCCGATCGACGTACAAACTCGGGCAGATATAGCCGGCGATGCCGCCGACGATCACCATCAGCCAAAAGAACGTGATTCCGTGCGATGCGATCATGGGGCGCGCCACGAACACGGCGGCAGCCAGGATGACGGCGAATGCCGTGCGGCCGATGAAGAAAAAAGCGACGCCGCGCGGGTCGTAAATGCCGGCCTGGATCAGACGCCGGCGCAGCACCTGCATGTTTTCGTCGTTGGTCGTCGAATAGTGCTTGGTGGTATATTCGATGAGCCGGGTGACCGCCTTCAGACTGGTATACCGCAACGAACGCTTCGGATTGCCGCGCTCGCTTTCGTCCAGGATATTCGACGCGCGCCGCTTGACCGAGCCGCGCACGCGCGCAATCGCCATCACCGAGAACGCCAAGGTGCCGACAGCGAGGAATACCAGTACCGCCATCAGAAGATTGGCATTGTCGTGAAAGATGCCGCTGAACGTCGTGGACATCATGTTCATCGGTCAGATCCTGAAATTGACCATGCGATACATGATGATATTTCCGATGCCCATCCAACAGCCGGCGAGCGCCAGCGCGATCTTGGTCATATCCTCGTGCCAGACGCTGGCGTAAAAGGTCGGCACCAAAAAATTGATTACCGCGAACAGGCCGATCGGCAGCGATGACAGGATCAGCGCGGAGGCGCGGCCTTCCGCGGCCAGTGCGCGAATCTTGCGCCGCATCTTGAAACGCAGGCGGATCACACCCGAAAGGTTTTCTAGTATTTCGCCGAGGTTGCCGCCGGTCGAACCTTGGATAGCGACCGCCGTGACAAACAGCGGCAAGTCGTCGGTGCCGACGCGGAAATAAAGATTGCGCATCGCGGTTTCGAGGTCGGCGCCGTAGGTGATTTCGTCGGTGACCGTGCCGAACTCGCTGCCGATCGGATCGGGCAACTCACGCGCCACCATGTTGATGGCGATCGGCACCGGATGGCCGGCACGCAGGGAACGCACGATGATGTCGATGGCGTCGGGAAACTGCGCTGCGAATTTTTTCTGCCGCCGCGAGCGCAGGAACCGCAGCACCATGAAGGGCAGCACCGTGCCGCTGAACAGCGCGGCAATGAAGGCGTGCAGCAAGTGCCGCTCGAACGCCAATGTGGCGGCGAACGCTCCGATCATACCGATAACGACGACCAGGATCAGCCGTCCGAAGCCGATGGTCAGGCCCGACTGCAGCACGAGCTGATTGAGATTGACCATTGGCAGTCGATAGTCGCCGCCGCTGGTCAAGCCGCGCTCGCGCCGCAATTGCACAAGCACGCTTTCGCGGTCCGGCTTGTGATCCATCACTTTGAGGCGCCGGTTGATATTCTTGCGGTAGGACGCCTTGTTGTAGGCAAGCAGATAGAAGCCTTCCGCAAACATCGCCGCGGAAGCGCCGACCAACAGATAGATCAGGTAAACCGGGTTGAGATCGAACATGGCGGTTTAGAGCGCCTGCGAAGGATCGAAGAGATTGCCGGGCAATTTGACGCCCTGGCTGACCAATTGGGTGAGGAAGCGCGGGCGTACGCCGGTCGCCTGGAAATGGCCCTGCACGGTGCCGTCCGGCGCGGTACCAGTGCGCACGTATTTGAAGATCTCCTGCATCTGGATGATGTCGCCTTCCAACCCAGTGATCTCGGCGATGGAAGTGACCTTGCGCTTGCCGTCGGACTGACGCTGCAGTTGCACGATGAGCTGGATAGCGCCGGCGATCTGGCCGCGGATCGAGGCCACCGTCATCGGCAGGCCGGCCATGCCGATCATCTGCTCCAGACGCGAGATGGCGTCGCGCGGTGTATTGGCGTGGATGGTGGCCATCGAGCCTTCATGACCGGTGTTCATGGCCTGCAACATGTCGAAGGCTTCCTCGCCGCGGCACTCGCCGAGGATGATGCGGTCGGGTCGCATGCGCAGTGCGTTCTTGACCAGTTCGCGCTGACGGATTTCTCCCTTGCCTTCGATATTGGGCGGCCGCGTTTCCATGCGGCCGACATGAGGTTGCTGGAGCTGGAGTTCGGCGGCGTCTTCGATTGTGATCAATCGCTCCTTCTCCGAAATAAAGGCGGAGAGCGCATTCAGCATCGTGGTCTTGCCGGAGCCGGTTCCGCCGGAAATGATGGTCGTGATGCGCGATTTCACCGCCGCCGCCAGCAGATCGGCCATCGGCGGACGCAGCGCCCCGACGTCGACCAGCTTGGAGAGGTTAAGCGGCTTCTTAGAGAATTTACGGATCGAGACCAGGGGCCCATCGACGCCGATCGGTCGCACGGCCACGTTGACGCGCGAACCGTCCTGCAAGCGCGCATCGCAGAGCGGATGAGATTCGTCGACTCGGCGTCCGACAGCGGAAACGATCTTATTGATAATGCGCAGCAGGTGCTGCTCGTCCTTGAAGCGTACCGACAGCGGCTCGAGTACGCCGCGGCGTTCTACATAGACGCATTCGTGGCCGTTGATCAGGATATCGTTGATGCTTTCATCCTTGAGCAGCGGCTCGAGCGGACCGAGGCCCGTCATCTCGTCGAGGATCTCGGAAACGAAATCGGAGAGTTCCTGCGTATTGAGCGCCAACCGTTCGGCCAGCACGTATTGCGACACCAGTTGCTGGACGTGCTTGCGGGTTTCCTCTTCGGGCAGCTTTTCCAACGCGGAGAGATTGATTTCTTCGATCAACCGGCGATGAAGGCGTACCTTGGCATCGAGCAGCTTGTCGCTGAGCAACGGATTGGCGGCAGCCTGCGGCTGCAGCGGCGGCACCTGCTCCGGTGGCGTTTCCGGAAGCGCCGTCCATACTGCGTTACCGGACACGACCGGCGCTGATGGCTCGCTCGCCGGCGGCTCCTGGATTGCAGCACGTCGGAATGTAAAACGGCCGGCCATCCCTTCGGTCCTCTTATTTCTCGCGCGTGGTCATTTCCGAAACCGCTGTCCACTTTTCTGAATCACGCGCTACTGCGCGATGGAGAGCTTAAATTTCTTGAGCGGTGAAGCAGCCTTGGCCTCGGCTTGCGGCTTTTTATCCGCCGCATCCATCATCATCTTTTTCAAGTTCGCGGTGATTTTGTTGCCGGGCTTGACCTCATCCAGCGGAATACCGCGGTCGATTGCCTCGCGCACCAAACTGTAATCATTGGGGATCGCGGCCACGAATGCGTCACCGAGCGTCTGCACGAGGTCGGCGCGGCGCAAGCCGGACGAGAACATGCGATGTTCGAATCGGTTGACGATGACCTGCGGATTGGGCCCGTCGCCCAGCCGCTCCTTGATCGCCGCCACCAGCTGTTTGGCGTGACGCAGGCTGGGCACGGTCGTCTCGCTGACGATGAACAGGTTGTTCGAGCCGAGCAGCACGCTATCGGTCCAGGAGAACCAAGTGCGCGGCATGTCGAAAATGACGTAGTCGAAATTGGCGGATACGAGGTCGAGCAAGCGCGTAACCACGTCGGGGTCGAACGACCTCATCTCCGCCGGCCGGTTGGGCGCGGCGATCACGGCGAGACCGGATGCGTGATATGAGAGCATGACCTCGAGCAATTGCCGATCAAGCCGATCAGGCCGCGGTTCGATCTCCGCCAGGTTCAGGCGCGGCTCGAGATCGAGATAGTCGGCCGCCGTGCCATTCTGGAAATTCAAATCGAGCAGGCATGTGGATGGCTTCACGCGCGGACCGCCGCTGTTGAGCATCAGCATCGCCGTCTGTACCGCCAGCGTGGTCACCCCGGCGCCGCCGACAGCGGGCAAGAACGTGGATATCTTCGCCTCGCTTGGCGCGGTATTGCCGGTATGACTCTGGGAAACACGGGCACAGGCGCGCACCAGATCGATCGCCGCAACCGGCTTCACGAGGAAGTCGGCAACCCGCATCTGCAGCAGGGTACGTGCCACGTTCTCGTCGAAGGTCTGCGTCACCGCAACAACTGGCGGCCAGGCGTGAACGCGCGTCATCAGCCGTGTCAGCGCCTGCATCTCCGCGTCGCTCCCGGCGTCGAGATCGACCACCAAGACCGTAGCGCCTTCGACATCAAGCGTGTCGCCGCACTTCGAAACCTGCCCCGGCACAATAGAAAGTTCGATCGCGTTGCTGGCACCGAACGTGTCGCGCGCCAAACGATCGAACGCCACATCGGCGGTCAACACCACCACGCAGGTACGATTTGTATCGGAGCTGGGATTACGGCCTAGACGCATGAGTTCAATCGATTCCGCTTAGTTCACGGCGCCGCTGCCTGGGTCACTGTTGGCCCGACCGGCGTTGCATTGTTTTGATTGTTGGATCCCTGTTGCTGGTAATTGCTGGACGTGCCGATGCCCTGCGGGGGGATCACGCGATTGGTGCGATAGCGCTCGACTGCGGTTTCCATCTTCGCGCCGTTATAGGCGATATTTCGATCGGCACTGTCGCGCGGCCAGGGGTCGACCATCTGGCTAACCTCGTTGGTCGCAACTGAATTGCCGCCGCCAAGCGAAATAGTTTCGCGACGGTCGAGATATTCTGAGCAGCCGGCGAGTGCGATGAGCAGCGCTGCGAGCGCGAGCGTGCGCGGGATGTTACTGGATCGCTGCATTGGAATCCCCCTTCGGCAGATCGAGCATATGGCCGGTGAACGGACGGTCGCCGGCTGCGGCGATACGGGCCGTGATCGGCGTGAGCGCCATCGCCTCTGCCCGTAGGACCTCAGTCTTACCGAGTAGGAAGAAATCCGGATCGTTGGGCGGCAGCGCGTCATCGGCCGGCGTCTTGACGATGTCGCCCGGCCGCGTCGGCCGCACAACGTGCGGCGTCACGATGATGGCGAGATCGGTCTGGTTCTGCTGATAGGATTTGCTTGAGAACAACGTGCCCAAAACCGGCACACTGCCGAGCCACGGCAGTTGATCGATCAGATTCTGATTATTGGTCTGCAGCAGTCCGCCAATCATGAAGCTTTGACCGTCGCGCAGCTCGATCGTGGTCGAGGCGCGGCGCACGATCAACGCGGGCACAGAAATGCCATTGGCGACCGACACCGTATGGGTGGTGTCGATCTGGCTGACTTCCGGTTCGATCTTGAGATTGATCAACCCGCGGCCAAGGACAGTCGGCGTAAAGGCGAGGCCCACGCCGTATTTCTTATAGTCGACGCTGACCTGCCCCAGGCTGCCGGATACCGGAATCGGATATTCGCCACCAGCCAGGAAGCTCGCGGTATCGCCGGACAAGGCGACCAGATTGGGCTCGGCTAGACTGCGGGCGAGGCCCTTTTGCTCGAGCGCATTGATCGCCACATCGGCCGATACGCCGCCCTTCATTAGGTTCGCAATCATGAAACCGAACGGCGCGGCACCGGAGGCAACGCCGGCGGCGCCCACAGCCGTCGCCGCCGTGATCGGCAAGCCGCTCGCAGCAACGTTGTTGCCGACATTTATATTGGGGTTGCCGAAAGTGTTCCACTGCACGCCTAATTCGCGACCGGCGGTGCGCGAGATCTCGATAAATCGCACTTCCAGCATCACCTGCTGGGGCGACATCACCGCTACCGTATTGATGATATCAGGGCTGAACTGGCGCGCGATGGTCACCGCCTTGTCGAGTGTAGACGCATCGGTCACGTCGCCCGACAGCATGATGCGGCCGTTAACGGACGACGCACGCAGATGCGAGCCGGCAAATTGACGCTTGAGTTCGTTGGTCAGCCGGCTGATGTCGTAGTTCACCTCGACATCGAAGATGCCGATCAGCTTCTTGCCCTCGGCATAGACCTGCACGCGTGTGGTGCCGATCTTCTTGCCGAGAATCGACAATGTGTGATCGGTCAGCGGATTGACGTCGGCGATATTCGGATCGCCGACCATGACATCGACGAAGCTGGCGCCGGTGCGCACGTCCTGCGACTTGCCGATGGTAACGGTCACCATGGCCGTGTGGCTGGCGCCGCTGATCTCGACGATGCGATCCTGCGCGTAAGCATCACCGGCCATGAACAGAAGCGTCGCGGCCAGCGCGAAGCCCAGGGCGATCGCGAGATCGCGAAGCCAATTGCCGGCGCCAGAGATCCTGTCCGAGTGCCGCCAAGCGAAACCGGCGGCGAATTCGTTGTTGTTGTTCACGACACACTCCCCACCCATTGTTGACCCACGCCCGGCGTCACCGAGCGACTGCACCTTGACCGGTCGTCGACAAGTCCCCACGACTGCCTTCGACCGGCACTGTGTATTCCTGCTTCGCCGACGCACGCGTTACCACCACGGTCGCCGTCGCATCCTTGTCTTTGATGATCGGTTCATTGCCGCTCAAATCGCTGAGCGTGATCTTGCGTGTTCTTGTTTCGGCGGTTTCCCCGGCCTTGCGCAACAACAGCGACAGATTGCCGACCGACGACGCCAGCCAGACCTTTTGCGCCTCCACCGTGCTCACTTCGAGCGTGATCGATTTCGCTACCGTCGCCTTGGCGGCGCGCTCGTCGGCGATTTGGTCGACCGCCAGCACGCGCGCGTTCTGCAACACGACTTCGGTGGACGCCGATCCTTTGTCGATCTGCCGCGTCAGCACGACATCGACGCGGTCGCCCGGCAGCACGAAGCCGCCGACGCCTTCCACGTCGTTGACGCGAATGGTCACTGCCTTCATGCCCGGCTTCACCAGAGCCGACAGCGTTGCGCGCTGTCCCGGACCCGTAATCTTGAGCGACAGCACCGGCTCGTCCGGCTCGATGGCGGTGAGCACCACGCGGCGGCGGCCCTTCAGCACATCGCCGATCTTGTGGAAGGCGCCGGTCGGCATCGAAGCTTCCGGCCACGGAATTTCCTTCAGCACGGCGGCGCTGAGTTCGGTCCCGAAACGCAGCGGCTGCTTGGCGACGACAATGGTCTGCATCGCCACCGCCGGCTGCTGCTCGACGTGCTTCGCCTGCATGCTGGCCTGGTTGTTGAGCCAGATCTGCGCGATGAAGACGGCGAGCAGGCCGAACACGATGGCGAACCCAATCATGACGATGGTGCTGGCACGCAAGGCTTTTGTCCCGTTTTGACGCGACCCTGAAACTCGGTCGATCACGAGACTAAGAGAGACACAGTATCCAATTGCTAATTGGATTGATCCAATTGTTACTATGCTGAAGGGCCACTGAATTACTATTATTTACGATCGGTGTGCGAGGTGAATAAATTTAGAGTAACCTTTCGAGCCATTAACAATACTGAGTAGTAACTTCGCGCGATCAGTAACGATCGATTGAGCCTAACGATGTCTTGCGCGCGGCAAAAAGCCCGCAAACGCGGGGCCCGCGCCCAATCACCGTCGGCCACCAGCCGCCGCGCCGGCCCGGTTTCCGAGGCAAAACTGGTTACCGGATCGTGTAACCGGCGTTGCCCGTGCCGCCCTGTTGCGGCAACATGCCGCCAAGGTCGGATCGACCACTGCGTCCGCAACGGTCGCACATAAATACAATAATGTATCCTGGGAGGAAATCGTCGATGCCTAAACCGCGCATTAGTTACGTCGATCCGGCGACGGTTAAAGACCCCGCCATGATCGCCGAATTCGAGCGCTGTGCGCGGGAGGGTACGCCGCGGCCGGAAAGCCAGGCTATCCGCGCCCATGTGCCGGCTACATTCTGGTCATTCGCCAATACCTGGCACGACGTCTTCAAGAACGGCGTGGCCGATCACACCATTAAGGAACTTTGCCGCATCTACGTCTCGCGTTCGGTGCTGTGCGAGTTTTGCGGCAACCAGCGATCGATCAAGGCGGCCAAGGCCGGCCTTAGGGAAGACGACTATTCCGACCTGATCAATTTCGAGAGTTCATCGCGTTACGACGAGCGACAAAAAGCCGCGCTGGCCTATGCCGAGGCGATTACCTGGGATTTGCCGACCGACGATGCCTTTTGGGCCCGGCTGCACAAACATTTCAGCGAGCCGGAACTGGTCGAAATCGGCTATTTTGTCGCAATCACCATGGGCCAGCAACGTTGGTTACGCACCTTGAACATTGAACACCATCAAATCCTCCCCGGCACCGACGGCTCGATGGCGCCCGGTTTCGAAACGGCGGAAGCGCTCGCACGTTCCAAACAGGCCGCTGACTATTGGGCCACGATCAGCAGCAAACCCGCCACGCAGGCCGCCGAGTGACAAACCAACAGACGGCATCGGCCGTGCGCCCAGTTTCCGCATCGCGTGCGGCCACGGGCGAGCCACGTATCCGCGTCAAGGGCCTGGCGAAGCGCTACGGCACGCTCGAGGTGTTCCGCAACATCGATTTCGATGTCGCCGAACGCGAAATCGTCGCCATCGTCGGACCTTCCGGCTGCGGCAAGACCACGCTGCTGCGATGCATCGACGGACTCCTGCCGCACGATGCGGGCGAAATCTGGGTCGACAACCAGCGCGTCGAGGAGCCGATCGCCGGCGTCGCCATGGTGTTCCAGCATTTCGGGCTGTTTCCCTGGAAGACGGTGTTCGACAACGTCGCATATGGCTTGCGCATGGCGGGCGCGCCGAAGGCCGAAGTTGAACGCAAGGTGCCGGAATTCATCAAGCTGGTTGGCCTCGGCGGCTTCGAGAGCGCGTTCCCCTATCAGATGTCCGGTGGCATGCAGCAGCGCTGCGGGCTGGCGCGCGCACTCGCTATCGAACCGAACGTACTGCTGATGGACGAGCCATTCGCGGCGGTCGACGCGCAGACCCGCGAAATCTTGCAATTCGAGTTGCTGCGGATCTGGGACGAGCGGCCGACCGCAATGGTCTTCGTCACCCACTCGATCGAAGAAGCGGTGCTGCTCGGTCACCGGGTGATCGTGCTCAAGGGAAGACCTTCAAGCATCCACGAGACCATCACCATCGATCTGCCAACTCCGCGCGCGCGTGAAACACTGCGTGAGCCGCGCTTTGCCGAGTTGCGCGAACAAGTGTGGGGCACGTTGATGCGCGAAGCCCGCGAAGCCGAATTCGTACTCGCACGCTAAACTAGAAACTGAACCGAAAAAGGGAGGATTTCATGATTCGGCAGAGTGTTTGGCCTAATGGCCGGCGGCGCCTTGCTGGCCGCGCTGCTGATGGGCGCCAACCCGGCCGCCGCCGAGGGCAAAAAGCTTGTCCTGGCGATCCCGGGCATTCCGCCGATCTATTCGGTCACCATCGCCTTTGTCGCCGAGAAACAGGGCTTCTTCAAAAAGTACGGCGCCGACGTCACGATCAAGCCCTTTCGACAACGGCACCGCCGCCGCGCGCGCGGTCGTCGCCGGCAACATAGACATGGCGTGGTCGCCGACGCCGCCGGTGATCGAGCAGATTTCCAATGCCGGCGTGCCGCTGGTCGGCGTCTATGGCATGCCAGAACCCGGACTGGGTGGTCGGCACCACCGAAGTACGGCAAGACCTGCAAGGACATCGCGGGGCAGGACGTCGGCGTCGATTCGATCAACGGCGCGCGCTCGATCGCGCTACGCTCGATGCTTGCCGCCGGCTGCAAAGAGGTGAAGATCGATCAAGTCAAGCAGATTGCGCTCGGCTCGAGCCCGGGTCCTGCGATGATCGCGGGGCGCTTGCATTATGCGGTGCTGCATCTCGACGACCTCGCCGAGATCGAGCATCAGGGCAAGAAGCTGAACATCCTGCTGGCGATGAAGAACACCAATCCGACCAGCCATTATCTGATGCTGGTGGTGCGCAAGGACAATCTGGCGAAGAACCGCGACGCTATCGTGCGCTCCGTCGCGGCGCTTGATCGAGGCCGCGCATTTCATGCAGGATCCGAAGAACGCCGACGCGGTGGCGGACGCGGCCGCGGTGACTGGTCACAACAAGGAAGTGAACAAGGTGGCACTCAAGGAGTTTCTGGCAATCGATTTCTGGGCGGTGAAGGACGACGGTTTGCCGCGCGAGCAAGCTGGAAGCCAGTCGCCAAGCTGATGAAGAAGATCGGCTCCATCAAGCCCGATAAGGAGCCGGTGACCTTCGACAATTGGTCGATACCAGCGTCTGGAAGGACGCCAACGCGATGGTGAAGTGACACCTAGCATCATCCTCGGGAAAGCAGAGATCAGTATCCCGGCGCTAGCGTTAGGTTGGCGGAACAGATGTCACCGGAATCGCCGAGTTCGCGGGCGAGACAGCGAAGTAGATAGAAATCGTGCAGCAGACCATCCGCCGTCACGCCCCTTCTGGCTCAGCATTTTGGCCGGGCTTGCGCTTTGGGAGATTGCCGGGCGGGCGGCCAGCGCGGCTTTCATGGTGCCGTTCTCGGAAACGCTGGTACGGCTCTGGCAGTTGATCACGCGCGGCGAATTCATCACCCAGTTCCTCGATTTCGGCGCAGCTGTTCTTGACCGGCTTCATGCTCGCACTCGTCGTCGGCGTACCGCTCGGCGTACTTGCTCGCGCGCGTGCGCCTGCTGCGCATCGGAATCGAGCCTTACCTGATGACGCTCTACGCCACGCCTATGGTGGCGCTGATTCCGTTCATTCTTTCGCTGATGGGCTTTGGCTTCGCACCCAAGGTGCTGGTGGTGTTTCTATTCGCGGTGTTCCCAATGCTTTACAACACTGTGGAAGGTGCGCGCAGCATCAAGCCGGAGCTGATCGAGGTGGCGAAATCCTATCGTTCGACCGAATGGTCGCTGTGGCGCGAGGTGATGCTGCCCTACACGCTGCCCTACATCATGACCGGCGTGCGCCAGGCGATCGGCCGCGCTCTTGGTCGGCATGGTGGCGGCGGAGTTCTTCCTGTCCTCGACCGGTCTCGGCCAGCTCATCATGGGCGCTTCGCAGAATTTCGATACCGGCGGGGTGTTCGCCTCGATCCTGGTGATCGGCCTGATCGGCGTCGGCCTGATGCGGCTTGGGCTTGCCATCGAGCAGCATTTCGCGCGCTGGAGGCAGTAGCGCGATGGTCTCGAGAAGCAGGAACCGATTTTCGGAAAAGATCATGCGCCAGAGGAAATAACGCATGTCCGACTCCACCATCTCGGTTCCGCTCGCCGCACCGCCCAAGCGCTCCGTCTTGAGCGACCGGCTGCTTGGCACCTTTATGCCGCGGCTGATCGCCGGCCTCGCCATCTTGCTGGCGTGGGAGATAATCGTGCGCGCGCTTCGCGCCGGCCTATGTCGCCAAGCCGACCACCGTGGCGATAGCGATCCCGCGGGTGATCGTCGATCCCGCCTTCCTCGCCGCGACAGGGCAGACACTGGCTGCCGTGGCCGAGGGCCTCGCCATCGCCCTCGTCGCCGGCACGACCATCGGCCTACTGATGGGCCGCAGCCTCGGCTTCGAACGCGCTATCAGGCATTTACATCAACGGATTCTACGCCATGCCGATGATCGTCGTGCTACCACTTTTTTCGTTGTGGTTTGGCTATTCCGGCGCGGCGCGCATCGCTACTGTCATCTTCGCCGCCATCTTCTCCATTATCATCAACGCCGCCGACGGCGCCCGCTCCGTTCCGCGCGACTATCTGGAAGTCGCACGCGCCTTCCGCGCCAAGCGGTTGAGCGTACTCACCGAGATCGTGCTGCCGTCATCGGTGCCCTATCTGCTGGCGGGCGTTCGCCTGGCGGCGGGGCGCGCGCTGATCGGCGCCGTGGTGGCCGAGTTCTTCCTTTCGGTCGGCGGGCTCGGCTATTACATCCTCTACAATTCGCGCACCTACCATCACAACGAAGCCTTCGTCGGCGTGCTGTTGCTCGCCGGCATTCGGCGTCGGCTTCGAACTGCTGGTGCAATGGATGACGCGGCGTTTCATGCCGTGGTACCGCCGCGACGAGAAAACGAATTAATGCCCTCTTGCCCGTCATTCCGGGACGACGCATAGCGCCGGCCCCGGAATCCAGATACGAAATGGCGCGGCTCTGGATTCCGCGTTCGCGAGCGAGCGCCCGCGTCCCGGAATGACTTGATAGAAAAAGGAAATAGTGCATGTCCTCCGATCCCTTGCTCAAGGCCGCGATCGCGCATTGGGGACCACGGTTTGTCGCCAATGGCGTCGTGCTGACCGACTTCGAGGAAATCACCGGCTCGCTGTCGTCTTATGACGGCTGGTGCCGCGCCTGGTCGGCGCGCGCCGCGCATCATGAGCAGCTCGGCCGCGAAGCGCTGGCGACGAAGCATTTCCTCACCGCCGGCGAATGTCTGCAACGCGCTGCGGTCTACTACCATTTCGGCTCGTTCTTGTTCGCGCACGATCCGGCGCAGATGAAGGCCGCGCACAAAAAGCAGATCGAATGCCGCCGCCTGGCGCTGCCGCATCTCAGCCCGCCCGGTGAACGGGTCGAAATTCCCTATCAGGGCAAGACGCTCGCCGGCATCCTGCGCAAGCCGGTCGGCATCGCCAAGCCGCCGGTGGTGGTGATGGCGGTCGGGCTCGACTCGACCAAGGAAGAGACCGATGCCTACGAGATGCCGTTTCTGGCGCGTGGGCTAGCGACGCTGGTGTTCGAAGGGCCGGGCCAGGGCGAGGCGCAATACGACTTCCCGATCCGCGGCGACTACGAAGTGCCGGTCAAAGCCGTCATCGATTATGTCGAGACCCGCGGCGATCTCGACGGTAGGCGCATCGGCATGTGGGGTGTCAGCCTCGGCGGCTATTACGCGCCGCGCGCGACAGCCTTCGAGAGGCGTATCAAGGCCTGCATTGCGCTCGGCGGGCCGTTCGACTTCGGCGCGGCCTTCGACACAATACCGGATCTGACGCGCGAGACCTTCCGCATTCGCAGCCATTGCAAGACCGTCGAGGACGCGCGCAAAAACGCGCAGACATTGTCGCTCACCGGCGTCGCGCAAAATATAACCTGTCCGATTTTCATCGTGAACGGCCGCCTCGATCGCGTCATCCCCGCCGCCGACGCCGAGCGGCTAGCACGCGAGGTCAAAGGCTCGGTCGTGTTGATGATGATCGAGGACGGCAATCACATCGCCAACAACCGCGCCTACCGCTGGCGTTCGCAGAGCGCGGATTGGATGAAGGAGCAGCTTAAATAAGGTGGAAACCGCGCGGGATCGTGTGCAGCCGCTCGATGCCGCTCTCCGTAATCACCACCATCTCGCCGGTCTGTACGCCAGCCTTGCCGTCGCGGGTCGTGACATTCGGCTGGATCACCACCGTCTGCCCGGCGCGGAACGGCTCTTCCGGCACCGGCCCAGCCGGGCGGCTCTTGCAGCCGAGCACCGGCGGCAGGTAGCCGCCGCCGTAGCCGTGCAGCAGATCGTCGATGATGGTGAAGCCGGCGTCTTCGATCACGCCTGACGCCTCGATTACTTGCGTCGGCGTGGCGCCGGCGCGCAGCACGGCGGCGACGGCATCGAACGCGGCGTCGGCGGCGGCGTGCAGGTCTCGATAAAGTTCGGTCGGCTCGCCCAAGGCGAAGCTGCGCAACACCTGCCCGGGGTGATCCCAGAAAGCGGCGCTGATTTCGGCGACAACGACGTCACCCTTCTGCACGCACCGAGCGGTCGCAAATTGCCGCGGCACGCCGAGGTCCGGCGCGGCCATAGACGTTATGCCGATGTAGTGAATAACGTTTGTCGCACCCCGCGCAATATAGGCGCGTTCGATCGCGTCGCCGAGTTCGCGCTCGTTCAATCCCGGCTTCAAACCGTCGCGCAGCGCTGCCATGCCGAGATCGGTGAAATGTGCGCCGATGCGCAGCCAGTCAAGTTCCTCCGTCGACTTCACCTGCCGCAGTCGGGTGTAGGCGCGCGTGAGATTGGCAATGTTCGGATGGCGCGCGACGAGCCGCGCGTGCTGCTCGGCGGTGAGCGGCCCGATGTAACCGATGCGGCCGCTGCGCGATCGGCGCTTGTCGAGCACCGCGATCGCCGCGACAATCGACGATTCGCCGCCCCAGGCGACGTCCGCCTTGTCGGCGATGAGGCGTGCCTGCGGCGCATGATTGACCCATTGTACGAACAGCGCATCGCGCTCGCCGGGCGTCAGCACGCCGACCGCCTCGGCAGTCACCGGCCATTGCGTGATCCATTGCACCGCCGAGCCGAAGCGATTGAGCCCGCAAAATACGAGGTGATCGCAGTCATGCTCGGCAAGCAGCGCCTCTAACGCGGCGCGCCTGCGCGCCATCTCGGCGTCGGAATAGCGCGGGATTTCGGCGTCTACGATTCGCGCGAGATTAGGATCGAGGGTCACGAGGTCTTCTTCGGCAGCGCCACGATCATGTCGAGCTCGATGCGCGCGCCGGGCGAGGAGAGCTGGTTAATACAAACCGTGGTCGAGGCCGGCCGCCAGTCGCCGAAATACTTGGCCATGGTCGCGTGCATGGCGTCGGCCTCGCGGAAGTCGGTCAAGTACTTCGTCACCTTCACCACATCGCGCCAGGTCGCGCCGGTATGGTCGAGGATCGACTTGATCGCCTCCATGGCGCGCGTGGTCTGCTCCTCGATAGAGTGCGGATGGATGTGCTCGGCCTCCACGTGCGGGTGCTTGTGGTAGAGCGGCGATGGCGTTGCGCCCGACAGGAACATCAGGTCGCAGGCGCCGACAATATGTACAGCCGGTGCGTAAGGCATCGTGTGTGCTTCCTCCGGCTTCGGATGCACCGGCTCGAGTTTGAAGCCGCGCTGTGGTTCGGTTCTCACGTTCATGGCTGGTCTCCATCAGAAACGTCGGGCAATTTGCGACTGAAACGTCCCTCGGCGCAACCGGTTGATCTCGCCCAAAGAAACGCTAGGGTGCGCGGCGACATCCCCAGGAGCCCTTCATGCCCTCGACCATCCTCGATTCCGCGGTATTCCGCGACATTTTCACCACCGAAGCAATGCGCCACGTGTGGTCGGATGAAAACCGCGTGCAGAAATATCTCGACTTCGAGGCGGCGCTGGCGCGGGCTCAAGGCAAGCTCGGCATCATCCCGAAGAAGGCCGCCGCCGAGATCGTGCGCCATTGCGATGCCGACAAGATCGACATGGCCAAGCTCAAGGAAGCGACCGAGCGGATCGGCTATCCGGTACTGCCGGTGGTGCAGCAGCTCGTCAAGCTGTGCAAAGACGGGCTCGGCGAATGGTCGCATTGGGGCGCCACCACCCAGGATATCACCGACACCGCCACCGTCCTGCAGATCCGCGAGGCGCTCGATATCGTCGAAGGCGACCTCAAAGCCATCTCCAATGCGCTGGCCAAGCTCGCCAAGAAATACCGCGACACGCCCATGGCCGGGCGCAGCAACCTGCAGCAGGCGGTGCCGATCACCTTCGGCTACAAAATGGCGACTTTGCTCGCCTCCTTTGAGCGCCATAAGCAGCGCCTGAAGGAGCTGCGCCCGCGCGTGCTGGTCGGGGAATTCGGCGGCGCCGCAGGCACACTGTCCTCGCTCGGCAAGGAGGGGCTGAAATGCCAGGCCGAGTTGATGAAGGAATTGAAGCTCGGCCAGCCCGCGATTTCCTGGCACACCGTGCGCGACACTATCGCCGAGGTCGGCTGCTTCCTCGGACTGGTCACCGGCACCTGCGGCAAGATCGCCTTCGACGTGAAGCTATTGATGCAGACCGAAGTCGAGGAGGTCTACGAGCCATTCCATCAGGGCCGCGGCTCGTCCTCGACCATGCCGCAGAAGCGCAACCCGATCTCTTCGGTCTACATCACCGCGCAGACCGCGATGGTGAAGCAACTCGCGGCCGCACTCTTGGAAGCGATGGTCGAGGACCACGAACGCGCCACCGGCCCGTGGGAGATCGAATGGATCGCGCTACCGGAAATCTTCATGCTGTCCGCCGGCGCGCTGGCGCAGACGCGCTTCCTTGTGGAAGGCCTGCAAATCAATGAAAAGAAGATGCGCGACAACCTCAACATCACCAAGGGCCTGATCATGTCGGAGGCGGTGATGATGGGGCTCGGCGCCGCCATGGGCCGCAACCGTGCGCATGACGTCGTCTACGATCTCTGCCGCGAGGTGGTGAAGACCGGCCGTCCGCTCGTCGATGTTCTGGAAGAAGATAAGGAGATCCGCCAGCACGCCAGTCGCAAGGAGCTGGAGAAAATGGTCGACCCGGCGAACTATCTCGGCGTCGCCGGCGAGATGGTCGACCGCGTGCTGAAGCTACGAAAATAAAACGGTCCCAGTTTGCACGGGGACCGTCATCATCCTTGAACGATGAGGCTAGGCACCGGCTTTGGCGTCTGCCTTTTTGTTCTGCCGGTTCTTCACCAGATCGTCGACCACAGCCGGCTCGGCCAGCGTCGAGGTGTCGCCCAGATTGCCGAATTCGTCCTCGGCAATCTTGCGCAGGATTCGGCGCATGATCTTGCCCGAGCGGGTCTTCGGCAGGCCGGGCGAAAACTGGATGAGATCCGGCGAGGCGATCGGGCCTATCTCCTTGCGCACCCAGCCGACCAGTTCTTTGCGCAGTTCCTCGGTCGGCTGCTCGCCCGCCATCAGCGTGACATAGGCATAGATGCCCTGCCCTTTGATGTCATGCGGATAGCCGACGACGGCCGCCTCCGACACTTTCGGATGCGCCACCAGCGCGCTTTCCACTTCGGCGGTGCCGAGGCGGTGGCCGGCCACGTTGATCACGTCGTCGACGCGGCCGGTGATCCAGTAATAGCCGTCCTCGTCGCGCCGGCAGCCGTCACCGGTAAAATACTTGCCGACGTAAGTCGAGAAGTAGGTCTGCACGAAGCGCTCGTGGTCGCCATAGACCGTGCGCATCTGGCCTGGCCAGCTATCGGCGATGCAGAGATTGCCGCTGCCGGCGCCTTGCAGCTCCTTGCCCTCGGCATCGACGATCTGCGGGATGACGCCGAAGAACGGCAAGGTCGCGGAGCCGGGCTTCTGGGCGATCGCGCCGGGCAGCGGCGTGATCAAGATGCCGCCGGTCTCGGTCTGCCACCAGGTATCGACGATCGGGCAGCGATCCTCGCCGACCACGTGGTAGTACCACTCCCAGGCTTCCGGATTGATCGGCTCGCCGACCGTGCCGAGCAGGCGCAAGGATTTGCGCGAGGTCTTCTTCACCGGGTCGTTGCCGCCCTGCATCAGCGCGCGGATCGCGGTCGGCGCGGTGTAGATGATGTTGACCTGGTGCTTGTCGCATACTTCCCAGAAGCGCGAGGCGGTCGGATAGTTCGGCACGCCCTCGAACATCATGGTGATGGCCCCGTTGGCGAGTGGGCCATAGACGATATAGCTGTGGCCGGTGACCCAACCGACGTCGGCGGTGCACCAGTAGATGTCGCCGTCGTGATAGTCGAACACGTATTGGTGCGTGATCGAGGTGTAGACCGCGTAGCCGCCGGTGGTGTGCAGCACGCCCTTCGGCTTGCCGGTCGAGCCCGACGTATAAAGAATGAACAGCGGGTCCTCCGCGTTCATCTCCTCGCAGGGGCAATCGGCCGGCACCGTCTTGGCGATCTCGTCGTAGTAGACGTCGCGCCCGGCTTTCATGTTCACCTTCTCGCCAGTGCGGCGCACGACGATGATGCTAGTGACGCCACCGGCTTTCTCGGCCGCTGCGTCGGCATTCGCCTTGAGCGGAATCTTGCGGCCGCCGCGCACGCCTTCGTCGGCGGTGACGATAATGGGCGACTTGCAGTCCTCGATACGGCCGGCGAGCGAGTTCGGGCGAGAACCCGCCGAATACCACGGAATGGATGGCGCCGACGCGCGCACAGGCGAGCATGGAGATCGCCGCTTCCGGAATCATCGGCATGTAGATGGTGACGCGGTCGCCTTTCTTGACACCGCGCGCTTTCAGCACATTGGCGAAGCGGCAGACCTCGGCGTGCAACTGTTTGTAAGTGATCTTCTTGTCGTCTTTCGGATCGTCGCCTTCCCAGATGATCGCGGTCTGGTCGCCGCGCTTGGCGAGATGCCGGTCGACGCAGTTGTACGCGATGTTGAGCGTGCCGTCCTCGAACCATTTGATCGAGACATTGTGCGGATCGTAGGAGGTGTTCTTCACCTTGATGAACGGCTTGATCCAGTCGATGCGCTTGGCCTGCTCGGCCCAGAACCCGTTCGGGTCCTTAACCGAGCGCGCGTACATCTCCTGGTATTTGGCCTTGTCGGCGAAGGCACGTTTCTGCCAGGCAGGCGAAACGTCGTAGATCTTGTCAGACATCGGAACTTCCTCCCCGCCCGTGCCATACACCGCGGGCACCGTTTTCATTCTTGAGCCCATTATGCGACGACGGTTGCAGGCGCGACAAGGCGCGCCGTGCCCCACTTTGGTGGGGTGTTGCCGCGATGCGCCGCAACATGAGCGCACGAAAGGCGACATACCGGCCAATCCGGGCTCAAGGCGTTGCCGCCTACCGGAGTAGGGAAGGCTAGAGCCCGCCCATCTTGCAAACGATTTTCCATTCGGCGTCGGTCACCGGCTGCACCGACAGTCGTGTATTGTTGACCAGCACCATCGCCTTGAGTTTCGGTTCGGCCTTGATCGCACCAAGCGTCACCGGCTTCGGCAATGGCTCAACCGCTTTGACGTCGACCACCACCCAGGGCTCGCGCGCTTTCGCCGTCGGATCGGGATAGTGCGCGCGAATGATTTCGACGACGCCGACGGCCGCCTTTTCCTCGCCGGAGTGATAGAAGAACGCGCGGTCGCCCTTTTTCATCTTCATCAGATTGAGCTTGGCCTGATGATTGCGCACGCCGGTCCAGGCTGTGCCCTTGGCGCCGATTTTAATTTGTTGCGTCCATGACCACACGCCAGGCTCGGATTTCATCAGCCAGTAGGCCATGTCACTCCTCCGCCTTGATCGGCCTTGTCAGCAGCGACTCGATTGCCTTGTCGACACTCAGTTGCCCCGCAAGAATGGCGGCGACCGCGGCCGAGATTGGCATCTCGATGTTTTTGTCGCGCGCCATCTCCAGGAGCACCGGCGCGGTGAAGGCGCCTTCGGCCAATTTGCCATGCGCGGCGCTGTCCGGCTTCTCGCCTTTGCCGAGCGCGACGCCGAAGGAAAAATTGCGCGACTGTGGGCTCGAACAGGTCAGGATCAGATCGCCCAGCCCAGACAGGCCGGTCATTGTTTCTGGCTTGGCGCCATAGGCCTTGCTGAAGCGCACGAGCTCCGCGAAACCGCGCGTTGTCAGCGCCGCCGAGGCGCTCGCCCCGAGCCCGCGACCAGTGACGATACCCGCGGCGATCGCCAGCACGTTCTTGGTGGCGCCGCCGATTTCGACGCCGCGCACGTCGGTCGAGTGATAGGGGCGGAAGCTCGCCGATGCCATTGCTTGCGCCAGCGCTTGCGCGGTTTGTCCGTCGGTCGCAGCCAGCGTGACCGCGGTCGGCAACCCGCGTGCGACGTCGGCGGCGAAACTCGGCCCCGACAGGATCGCCGGCACCGCATTCGGCGCGCATTCGGCAATGATCTCGGTCATGAAATCATGGGTGCCGTGCTCGATGCCCTTGGCGCAGGCAATCAGCGGCGAACCGGCGGCGATGGTCTGCGCCAGCGATTTGACGACCGAGCGCATCGCCTGCGCCGGCACCACCAGGAGCATCGCGTCGCTGCGCGACGCCTCGGCCAGTGCGCGCGTCACTTTGATGCTGTCTTCAAGGCGCACGCCCGGCAGGAAGCGGCTCTCGCGCTTGCTAGCGAGGTGGTCGGCATTGCCAGCGTCGAATTCCCACAGGGTGACATCGCGCCCGGCGCGCGCGCAGGTCTGCGCCAGCGCCGTTCCCCAGGCGCCACCTCCGAGCACGGCGATGCGTTGATAGGTCATGCATTTAGCCCGCTCATTTATATGCCGCCGTGCGTTGCAGCTTGCCCTTGGCTGCCGCGATTTCGTCGAGCGGCCACCGCGCGCGCGGCGCGACGTCGAGCGTATCGGTCAACCCGAGCGCCAGCCGTTCGCAGCCGGCCCAGGCAATCATGGCGCCATTGTCGGTGCACAGCTCGAGCGGCGGCACTACCAGCGTGGTGCCGACCTCGAAGGCAAGCCGGTGCAGCACCTTGCGGATCGCCTGATTGGCGGCAACGCCACCGGCGGCGACCAACGCGGTGGGTGCGCCGTAACGCGCGCGGAACAGACGCATGCCGGCGCGCAGCCGGTCGAGAACCACATCCACCACCGCCTGCTGGAACGAAGCGCACAGGTCGGCGACGTCCTGGTCGGACAGCGGCGCGATTCTCTCGGCTTCAAGGCGCAGCGCGGTCTTCAGTCCCGACAGCGAAAAATCCGCTTCTTTACGTCCGTGCATCGGCCGCGGCAGCGCAAAGCGGGTGGCATCGCCGCGTATCGCTTCCTTCTCGACTAGCGGCCCGCCCGGATAACCGAGGCCGAGCAACTTGGCTGTCTTGTCGAAGGCCTCGCCGATCGCATCGTCTTGCGTAGTGCCAATCCGCACATAGTCGCCGATCCCGCGCACAGCGACGATCTGAGTATGACCGCCGGAGGCGAGGAAGAGACAATAGGGAAACGCCGTGGCGTCGGTCAGCCTCGCGGTAAGCGCATGAGCTTCAAGATGATTGACCGCGATTAGCGGCTTGCGCTTCACCAGCGCGATCGCCTTCGCCGTGGTCAGGCCGACGATCACGCCGCCAACCAACCCGGGACCGGCGGCTGCGGCGACGCCATCGAGGCTGGAGTAGTCGAGCACGGCCTGCGCCATGGCCTGGGCGATGATCAAATCGAGCGCTTCGACATGCGCGCGTGCGGCGATCTCCGGCACCACGCCGCCAAATGCGGCGTGCTGTTTGACCTGCGACAGCACGATATTGGCCAAGATCTTGCCGCAGCCGTCCTCGGAACGTTCCACCACCGCCGCGGCGGTCTCGTCGCAGGTCGTCTCGATCCCGAGGACGATCATTTCTGCCTCCGGCCCTCCCTTTTACAGGAATGGTGCACTAAAAGGTGCCCTAGCACTGAGAGGTAATATGACGCAATCCACTGCCCCCTTGCGTATCGGCACGCGAGGCAGCCCGCTGGCGCTGGTTCAGGCGCGCACCGTGCGGGCCCGGCTGGCCGCGGCGACGGGGGTCGATGAGGGGGCGATCGAACTCGTCATCATCCGCACATCGGGCGACGCTATCCAGGACCGGCCCCTTGCGGAAGTTGGCGGCAAGGGGCTGTTCACCAAGGAGATCGAGGAAGCCTTGTTGAATGACCGCATCGATCTGGCCGTGCATTCAGCCAAGGACATGCCGACTTTTTCGCAGCCGGGGCTGATACTCGCGGCCTGCCTTGAGCGCGAGGACCCACGCGACGTGTTCATCAGCCGCAAGGCAGCATCGCTCGCGGAATTGCCGCAGGGCGCGACGCTCGGCACCGCCTCGTTACGGCGGCAGGCGATCGCCAAGCGCGCACGCCGCGACCTGCGCGTGACGCCGCTGCGCGGCAATGTGGAGACGCGGTTGCACAAGCTCGATGCCGACGAGGTCGATGCGACCATCCTGGCGCTCGCCGGCATGAAGCGGCTCGGTCTCACGCAGCACGCGACCAAAATCATGAGCACGGACGAATTTCTCCCGGCGGTCGGACAAGGCGCTATCGGCATCGAGGCACGCGCGAACGATACGCGCACGCGCGAAGCGCTGGCGCGCATCGATCATGCCGACACGTTCGCCGCGCTTTCGGCCGAACGTGCATTCCTTGCAGTGCTTGACGGCTCCTGCAAGACGCCCATCAGCGGCCATGCCACACTCGACGGCGATACGGTGCAGTTTCGCGGCTTGATCGCGCGGCCCGACGGCGCCGCGGCACACGACATCGCCGCGACCGGCCATCGCCGCGACGCGATCAAGATTTGCAGCGAGGCCGGCCGCGAATTGAAACGCCTCGCCGGCTCCGGATTCTTCGACTGAAATCATGCGTCTCGTGATCACCCGACCGCAGGCTGATGGCGAGCGCACCGCCGCCGCTTTGCGCGCGGTCGGCCATGATGTGCTGGTTACGCCGCTCATGCGAATCGAACCGATCAAGACCGATCTTTCCAGCATCTGGGGCGCGGTCATCATCACCAGCGCCAATGCGCCGCTCGCCATCGCCGGCAATCCGGCGTGCAAGGCATTGTTCAAACTTCCGGTATTCGCGGTCGGGCGGCGCAGCGCGGAGGCTGCGCGAGAGGCTGGATTTATCGACGTCACCTCGGCCGGCGGCGACGTGCGCGATCTGGTGCGGCTGACTGCCGAGCGGCGTCCCGATGCATCGGCGCCGTTGCTGTACCTTGCCGGCGAAGACCGCGCCGCCGATCTGGTGGGCGAACTGGTCATGCATGGCATCGCGGCCGAGATGGCAGTGGTCTATCGCGCAGTCACCGCACCGTTTCCGCCCGAACTGATTGCGGCGCTGCAGGCCAGCGAGGTCGATGCGGTGCTGCATTTCTCGAAGCGTAGCGCCGAGAACTACCTTACAGGCGCGGCGCAAGCTGGCGTCGCTGGGCCGGCGCTTGCCGTGCGCCATATTTGCTTGTCGACACAGATCGCCGCGCCGCTCGCCGACGCTGGCGCCAGCCGCATCGCCATCGCGCCGCGGCCGAACGAGACGGCCCTTATCGCAAGCCTGGAGCGAGCGCAGGGTTGATTGGCACACCGTCGCAATTTGCGTTATTTCCTGCGGGGCGGGTGGGCCGATTCGTCGAGGAGTTGCATGGCAGACAAACGCACCACGCCGGAAGCGCCCGAAGGAGCGCCGCAAGAAGCGGCCAATGGTCCAGGCCGCAAGAAGCGCGCGGGCGCGACCATTGATCTGACCGCGACCGCAATGCCGCAGGCGCAGTCAACAACGCCACCGCAACCTGAACCGCCGCCACCTGCGGAGGAACCTCCGTCCGCTAATGCTACTCAGGCCAAAATGCCGCCGGCGCGAGCCGGCGGCGCCCTTGGCGTGGCGGCGCTTGGCGGTGGCGCGGCTGGTGTAGTTGCCGCGCTGCTCGTCCTGCTTGGGCTCTATTTTGCCGGCCTGTTGCCGCTGCAACCGGCAGCTTCCACGACGACAACCACGCAAGTCGCCGCCGACAGTCAAATGCTCGATGCGCTGACCCAGCGTGTCGGCAAGATCGAAGAGTCGGTCAAGACACTGCCGACAAGCGATGCCGGCGTGGCCGAGCGGCTGGCCACCGCCGATAGCGCCATGAAGTCACTCGGCGTTGCGCTCGCGGCGCTCAATCGCCGCAGCGACGATATCGCCGCCAGCGCCAGCCAAGCGCGCGAACGCGCCGACGCGGCCGCCAAGGCGGTGGCGGACCTGCAAGCGTCGATCAAAGCAACTGCGCCGACCGGTGATTCGCGCGCCGACATCGAGGCGCTGGACAAACGCTTCGCGGCACTCGAACGCGCAACTCAATCGGCGCAAGCCGACATCAGCAAGATCGCGACCAAGAGCAGCAGCATCGACAATGCGGCACGGCTGGCCTTGAGCGCCGCGGCACTACGCGATGCAGTGATGAGCGGCGCGCCATTCGAGACCGAGCTCGCGCAAGTCAAATCGCTCGGCGGTGACGACAAGGCGTTGGAGCCGCTGGCGCCGTTCGCGGCAAGCGGGGTATCGTCGGCGTCAACGCTGGCGCAGCAACTGCATGCGCTGCTGCCGGCGATGCTGAAGATGTCCGATGCGCAGGCGCCGACGGGCGGCTTCCTCGAGCGGCTGCAGGCCAATGCCGGCAAATTGGTGCGCGTTCGTCCGGTTACTGCGCCAGCCGGCGACGAGCCGTCCGCAGTGCTGGCGCGCCTTGAGATCGACACGTCGAAGGCCGACATTGCGGCGGCGCTGAGCGATCTCGGCAAGCTCGACAATGCGACACGCGCGCCGGCGCAGGCCTGGATCGCCACGGCGCAAGCCCGCGAGGCCGCGCTGACTGCCACGCGGCAATATGCTGCCGAGACCGCACGTGCGTTGGGGTCCAAGGCGGGAGCACAATGATCCGGGTCGTCACCTTCCTGTCGGCGGTCGCGGTATTGGCGGCCGGTTTCGTCTGGGTCGCCGACCGCCCGGGCGACGTCGCCATTACCTGGATGGGCTACCGCGTCGAAACCTCTGTGATGGTGGCCGCGCTGGCCGTCGCCGCGCTGGTGATCGTGCTCATGGTGCTGTGGACCATCGTGCGCGCCATCCTGCGCACGCCCGAGCAGGTGTCGTTGCTGTTCCGCCACCGCCGCGCCGCCAAGGGTTATCTCGCGATCACGCGCGGGCTCATCGCGATCGGCGCCGGCGATCTGCGCAACGCGCGAAAATCCGCCGAAGAAGCGGCGAGGCTGTCGCCGGGCGATCCGCTCGCTCTGTTGCTCACCGCGCAGTCCGCGCAAATGGCCGGCGATCGCAGCGCTGCCGAGCGCGCCTTCCGGGAGATGACGCGGCGCGAGGATACCAAGCTGCTCGCCTTGCGCGGCCTCTACATCGAAGCACAGCGGCGTGATGACGCGCAGGCCGCGCGGCTCGCCGCCGAGGAGGCCGGGCGGGCATCGCCGGCACCCGCCTGGGCCGGACAGGCGGTACTCGATTATCGCTGCTCCGCCGCCGACTGGTCGGGGGCGCTCGACGCGCTCGATCGCATGAAGCCGGCGCTCGAAAAGCCAGACTATCGCCGCAAGCGCGCCGTCCTGCTCACCGCCCGCGCGCTGGCGCTTAACGAAAGCGACCGCGACGACGCGCGCGCCGCGGTGCTGGAAGCGGTCAAGCTCGCGCCCGATCTGGCGCCGGCAGTAGCTTTTGCCGGACGTCGACTAGCGGAAGCGGGCGAACAGCGCAAAGCGCGCAAGATTCTGGAAAAGGCGTGGGTGATCAATCCGCACCCCGACATCGCCGAGGCCTATGCCGATTTGCGGCTGGGCGACAGCGCGCGCGAGCGCCTCACGCGCATGCAGAAGCTCGCCGGGCTGGCGCCGGGACAGGTTGAAGGCGCGCTCGCGGTAGCGCGTGCCGCGCTGGACGCACGCGAATTTACCGTCGCCCGCGCCGCACTCGCGCCCTATCTTGCGGCGCCGACGCGCCGCGTCGCGACCTTGATGGCGGATATCGAGGAGACCGAGCACGGCGACGAAGGCCGTGTGCGCGAATGGATGAGCCGCGCCATGCGAGCGTCCGGCGATCCGATATGGACCGCGGACGGCACCGTCTCCGAGCACTGGATGCCGGTCGCGCCGAGCGGGCGGCTCGATGGCTTTGCCTGGAAGGTGCCGCTGGCCGAGATCGGTGTCGTGCGTCCGATGATCGAGGCCGCCCCGCCGCCACCGAAACCGGCCGTCGGGCCGATCGCGGTCGCGCCGCTGGTGCCGCCGCCCGAAGCCGAGCCGGAATCGCCGCTGCGCACAGCGCAGAAACCCGCCGCCACGCCCGCGGCGCGGACGAAGCCGGTCGAACCGGTGATCCCGCTGGTGCATGCTCCCGACGATCCGGGGCCGGATTCCGCCCTGGAAAGTGACCCGGTACCGGAAACGTCGTCGTCACCGCCGCTCGCCCCGTGGCAGCGATTCATGCAGCTATTTCGTTAAGGGCTGAGGCGTATTGCTATTCCGGGCTCACGCCGATAGTAGTGGCCCAACTTTCAAGCTTTCGCCGGCGTAGCTCAGCGGTAGAGCATCCGCTTCGTAAGCGGGTGGTCGGGGGTTCAAATCCCTCCGCCGGCACCAGCATCCAACTTAGACATCCTGCGGGTTCAACACCTCTGCCGACGAATGCGCCTTGATCTCGCGCATCGGCGCGCGACCTTTGATGTCGCGGCCGGTCGGATTCCAGGTGCAGATCTGGCTCTCGTCCACCCACACCGTCTTGAACTCGCCGGGCGCGAAGAATTCCGCAAACACCAGTTCCTCGTCGGCTGCGGCCTCGAGATAATGCCGCTCGAGATCGGGATAGTAGATGACGTCGCCCCGGCGCACGGCGAACGGCCGCTCGTTGGCATAAACGGTGCCGCGCCCACGCAGCACATACATAAAATGCTCGGCGCCGACGTGATGATGATTGGCCGCCGCGGTTCCCGGCGGATAGATGATCATCTCGCCTTTCACCGCTTTGGTGCCGAACAAGTTCGGCGTCACCAGATAGATGCGTTTTCGCGCATCGTGCTCGGAATCGAGCACAGGCTCGCGCGTCCAGTCGACCACACGGAATGCCGGCGGATTTTTTGTGAGCGCGGGATCGAGGCGCGCGGCATTGGGAATTTCGCCATAAAGCAAAACGGCACCGCCGCTCGACGACAGTGTGACCGCATGGCCTGGCGGCAGGAACACCACGTGGGCATTCGTCAGCGCTTCTCGGCCGCCGTCGTGCGCCAGCACCCCCTCGCCTTCCAGCACCAGAAACCAGGCCAGCCCTTGCGCCGGCACCGTCAGACGGGCCATGTCGCCGGGCGCCACGGTCAGTCGGTCGAGCAGGATGCGGGTTCCGCTAACGCGTTCCTCCGTGAGCAGATGCTGGCGCGCGGCACCGCTTACTGCCGGGTCGGCGGCAACTTCGCCTTCATTGAGAATCGTGGCCATGCCGCCCATCTCCCACTGGCTCAATCCAGCTTCAGTTGCCTTCCTCCGCAATCTTACAGATTTTGCGTGCCAATTGGTCACCAAAAATCCATGTCCGGTATGCGGACCCCAGGAACCAAAACCGGCGCTCGGCGTTGCTCCCAGCGGGCTCCCCTGCGCGCGTCTCGTGCCAACGAGGAGGCTACGCCATGTGGACGTCGCTGTTTGCCGTTACCGCCGTAATCGCGATCGTCTTGACGATGGCAGCGATCGTCGTGGACTCCGTCAATGGAGGTAAATTCCGCTTATAATTGTGTCCGGTCTGAAGCGACCCACTCGGGGCGGCCTGCGGGCCGCCCTTTTTATTCTGGGAAGGGCGCTTCGCCGCGCGGAGAACTTTGCAATACTAGCCGCAATGCCGCCGTTCCTGATTCTGTCGAGGCGCTTTGCGCCATTGTTTGCCTGCCAGTTCTTCGCGGCGTTCAACGACAATTTTCTCAAAACCGCGCTGATCTTCCTGATCTTGTTCAGTCACAATGGGGCCAACGCCGAGGCTCTGATTACGCTCGCCAGCGCCGTTTTCATCGCACCCTATTTTCTCTTTTCGGGCCTGGGCGGAGAAATCGCCGACCGTTACGACAAGGCGCGGGTTGCGCAAGCGATCAAGTTCGTCGAGATGTTCGTCGCTGGCTTGGCGTTTATCGGCTATGCGCTGCACTCGGTGCCAGTCCTGTTCGTAGCGCTCGGCAGCTACGGGGTGCTGGGTTCGCTGTTCGGGCCGATCAAATACGGCATCCTGCCCGACCATTTGCGTCGCGAGGAGTTGCCCGCCGGCAATGCGCTGGTGGAAGGGGCGACCTTTGTCGCCATCCTGACTGGCACCATCGTCGGCGGACTGGCCGCGCACGGCGGCGGCGACGTGGCGGTTTTCGCAGTGCTGGTATTGGGATTCGCGCTCGCCTGTTGGCTGTCGGCGTTGCTGATCCCGCCTACCGGCGAAGGCGCGCCGCAGTTGAAGATCTCCGTTAATATCGCCGTCTCGACTGCGGCGATGATCCGCCATCTGCGCGCCGACGCGCGGCTGTGGTGGGGCGCCATGGTAACGAGCTGGTTCTGGCTGGTCGGCATCGTGGTGCTGTCGCTACTGCCGCCGCTGATCAAGACGTTGATCGGCGGCAATCAGGACACAGTCACCGCTTATCTCGCATTGTTCTCGATAACGGTGGGCGCCGGCTCTGGGCTGGCGGCGGTGATCGCGCGCGGGCGCATCGTGCTCAACATCACGCTCGCCGGCGCCGTACTGCTCGGTGCATTCGCGCTCGATCTCGGCATTGCGACTTATGGCGCTGCGCCGGCGTTGAGCCCGCAGGCGCCCGGCGCGGTGTTTTCGTCCTGGTCGGGAATTCGCGCCGCGATCGATCTCGCCGGCATGGCGATCTCCGGCGGGCTATTCATTGTACCGGCCTTCGCCGCCGTGCAGGCATGGGCCGGCACGGCTTACCGCGCGCGCACGGTGGCGGCGGTCAATGTCCTCAATGCGGCCTTCATGACCGGCGCAACCGTCGTCGTCGCCCTCATGCAAAAATACGGCGTCACCGTGCCGGCACTGTTTGCGATCGTCGGCGTCGCGACATTTTTCGTCGCTGCCGCGATTTGGCGCACGATGCCGACCATATAACAGCCTAAAACAACCCGTTCTTGACCCATTTTTCGGCGCGCAGGCTGCGACGCCCGGAATGAAACCGAATATGAAGTCCGCGGCACTTTTAATCTATCTTTACGTTGTTTCGAGCTTTCATCCGAGAGTTCGCGTCCAAAGATTATAATTGACCCCGATCGACAATTTTTGGGGCAATGCAATGTTTCGGCGCGCGGAATTTTGGCATGCGGTCACGATGGCAACCGCGCTGATGCTGGCGGCGCCAGCGAATGCGGCGACCCACGACATCGTCGGCTTCTCCGGTTTCTCACCCGGCACCATCGTGGTGAAGACCCATGAGCGCCGGCTTTATTATGTGCTCGACGGTGCTCGCGCGCTGCGTTTTCCCGTCGGCGTCGGCCGCGCCGGCATGACGTGGACCGGCAATGCGCGGGTCGAAGGCAAATTCGTCCGGCCGGCCTGGGCGGCACCCGCGTCCATCCGCCGCGAAAATCCGCGTCTGCCGAGGGTCATCCCAGGCGGCTCGCCAAACAATCCGATGGGCGCGGCCGCGCTCACCTTGCGTGGCGGAGAATATGCTATCCATGGCACCGATCGTCCGGAATTGATCGGCGGCTTCGTCTCGCACGGTTGCATCCGCATGTACAACGCCGACATCCGCGAACTCTATCGCCTGGTCAATGTCGGTACGCCGGTGGTTGTCGAGCGTTAGGACGCCCGGCCCGCGCCACCAGCAACAGGTTTCGCACCGCCCCGCAAACATAGCGGCGCGCATACCCGCTGCCGATTCGGCGCGAGCACAAGCTGTGGTAGTAGTGTGGCATTTCTCAAATATGCCGTGCACGCCTGGACGGCTTAAACCTGTGCGTTTCTGAGGTTTTTTCCCGCCCCTTCGCGCCCAAGCCACAATTCGTGGCAATGATCGGGACATGGCGCGCCCGCGCATCTCTCCGCAGCCGGAAGTCCCCGGCCTTGCCGCCCGTAGGATCGCGGCCGATATCATTGACGGCGTCCTACGGCGGAAGATCGCGCTTGACGAGCAGTTGTCCGGCAAAGCCGCCCATACCGGTCTTCCGATGCTCGCCGACCGCGACCGCGCCTTGATGCGCCGGCTCGTCGCCACCGTGCTGCGGCGGCTCGGCACCTTGCGCCACCTGCTCGGCGGATTTCTCGACAAGGGCTTTCCGTCCGACGCGCCGCGTGTCGAAACGATTCTGCTGATCGGCGCTGCGCAAATCCTCTGGCTGGAAGTGCCCGACCACGCCGCGGTCGATTTGTCGGTGCGCCTGGCGCAAGCAGATCGCCGCGCCGCGCGCTATGGCGGACTGATCAACGCGGTGCTGCGCCGTGTGGCACAGAGCCGGAGCGCGCCACTCGCCGTTCAGCCTTCCCGCGATACGCCGAAATGGTTGCTGGCGCGCTGGACCAAGCGCTATGGCGCCGAAACCGCGCGCGCGATTGCCGCCGCCAATGGCCACGAGCCCGCGCTCGACCTCACCGTCAAATCCGAGCCTGAGTCCTGGGCCGAGCGCCTGCGCGGGCGCCTGTTACCGACCGGAACCGTGCGCACATTCGCGCAAGGCGCGGTCTCGCTGCTGCCGGGCTTCAGCGAAGGCGAATGGTGGGTGCAAGATGCCGCCGCGGCGTTGCCCGCCCGCCTGCTTGGCGATGTGCGCGGCAAAACGGTCGTCGATCTGTGCGCAGCGCCTGGCGGCAAGACCGCGCAGCTTGCGTTCGCCGGCGCGCTTGTCACCGCGGTCGACCGCTCGCCGGTGCGGCTCAATCGTCTGCGCGAGAACATGGCTCGGCTCGAACTACAAGCGGAGACCATCGCCGCCGATACGTTGGAGTGGCGAGGCGGTCCGTTCGACGCGGTTCTGCTCGATGCACCTTGTTCGGCAACCGGCACTGTCCGCCGCCACCCGGACATTCCCTGGCTCAAAAGCGAAGCCGATATCGCCGCACTCACATCGTTGCAGCAAAGGCTGCTCGGCCGCGCGGTCGAGCTTCTCAAGCCGGGCGCCACCCTAGTCTATTGCGTCTGCTCGCTCGAGCCCGAGGAATGCGAGGACCAGATCGCGGCTCTGCTGGCGCGCGATCCGCGCGTGGCACGCATGCCTGTTGCGGCGCAAGAGGTCGCCGGCCACGCCGAGTTTCTCACCGCCGATGGCGACTTGCGCACGCTGCCGCCGCAATTGCCCGACCCCGATCCGCGTTGGGGCGGCCTCGACGGATTTTATGCCGCCCGCCTCATCCGCAAAGCATAGTTCCGGATGGGCATATTGGAGCTTTGGCGACCGTTCGCTATCGTGTGGATTGCGCGCGAGAATCGGGCCGCGCAGCAGGGGACGGGCGCCTTCATGATGCGAGTTTCGCTCGCGGAGCGGCTAAGGCTCACCGTATTCATCGCGCGCCGCGCTTATCGCAGCCTGCTCGGCCGTATCAGCACCCATCCGCTGCTGCGTTGGCGCTTCGGCTCGGCCAAAACCGACCGGCTGATCATCGCGCCGCAGGATCTGCGAACCGCCGACGCCACCCGCGCCAGCGAAATCTATGCCGGCCGCTTCGCTTTCGCCGGCAAGGTAGTGATCTGCGACCGCCGCTCACCTTTCGAGATGACGCCGCCGACCGATGAATGGGCAGTGACGTTGCTGAGCTTCACTTGGCTGCGCCACTTGCGCGCGGCGGACAGCGCCATCTCTCGCGCCAACGCGCGGTCGCTGATCGACGATTGGATCAACCTGCAAGGTGGCTGGCATCCAGTCGGCTGGCGCGTCGATATTCTGTCGCGTCGCATCGTCAGCTGGCTCAGCCAGGCGCCGTTCATCCTGCAGGATGCCGACGCGCGTTTCTACCGCCGCTTCCTCCGCAGCCTGACGCGGCAGGTGCACTGTCTGCGCCGGACGCTGATGCAATCGCGCGACGGCCTGCCGCGGCTGCAAGCGGTGATCGCACTCAACTATGCGACGCTGTGCATACAAGGCCAATCCGGCCACCTGCGCAGCCATGCACGCCGCCTGGTCGATGAACTACAACGGCAGATCCTGCCCGACGGCGGACACGTCAGCCGCAATCCGGGCGCGCTCATCGAACTGCTGGTGGACCTGCTGCCGCTGCGCCAGTTGTTCAGCGCGCGCCAGTTGCAGCCGCCGCAGGCGCTCAACAACGCCATCGACCGCATGATGCCGATGCTGCGTTTCTTCCGTCATGCCGACGGCAATTTCGCGCAATTCAACGGCATGGGGTCGACCTCGGTCGATCTGCTCGCCACCGTGCTCGCTTACGACGATGCCCGCGGCACACCGGTGTCGAACGCGCCGCACTCCGGCTATCAGCGCATCGACACCGGATCGACCGCCTTGCTGATGGACACCGGCCGGCCGCCACCGCTCCCCTTGAGCCAGGAGGCGCATGCGGGGTGTCTTTCGTTCGAGTTGTCGTGGAACCAGCATCGACTGGTGATCAATTGCGGGTTGCCGACGGTGAACAAGGAAAACTGGCGTCAGGTGGCGCGCGCCACCGCGGCGCATTCGACCGTCACGTTCAACGACGTGTCATCGTGCCGCTTCCTCGAATCCCGCCGATTGCGGCGGCTGCTGTTCGGCGCGCCGATCATCGCCGGGCCGCGCAACGTGCGCGTAACGCGCGACAACTCAGCCGCCGGCACGAATTTAACCGCCTCGCACAACGGCTACGCCAGCGCCTTCGCCGTGATCCATCACCGCAAGCTGCGGCTTTCGGCGGACGGCCGCACCCTTGATGGCGAGGACAGCTTCACGCCTGCCGTCGGCAGCATGCTCCCGGTCGACACAGGCGACGAATTCGCCATCCGCTTCCACTTGCATCCGTCGACCAAAGCCAACCGGCTGTCGGACGGCCGTGGGGTAATCCTGCTGCTGCCCGACCGCGAACTGTGGACGTTCACCAGCTACGGCGAAACTGTGCGCATTGAGGAAAGTGTGTATCTCTCCGGCTCGGACGGCCCGCGCCGCACCGTGCAGATCGTGATCTACGGCCACGCCCGCAGCGAGGCCAAGGTGCACTGGAGTTTCCGCTATACCCCGCCGGTGCCGCCGGGCACCCGCCCCGCACGGGCGGACGAGCCGGAATTACCGCTCTAATCATATTGTGGATGCCGGGCGGAACCGGGGAAATCCCGAATACACTTCCGCCCGCTTCCTGTGCTAGCCCCTCGCGCAAGGAAAGCACATGACCAGCCACCCGTGCCGCATCACCCGCGCCCTGCTGTCAGTTTCCGACAAGGCGGGCCTCATCGATTTCGCCAAGGCTCTTGCCGGCTACGGCGTCGAACTCGTCTCGACCGGCGGCACCGCTAAGGCGTTGAAAGACGCGGGGCTGAAGATGGTTGACGTCGCCGAGCTGACCGGATTCCCCGAATTGATGGACGGGCGGGTCAAAACGCTGCACCCGAAAGTGCATGGTGGCCTGCTGGCGATCCGCGCCAACAAAGAGCACGCCGCGGCGATGGACAAGCACGCCATCAAGCCGATCGATCTCCTGGTGGTGAATCTCTATCCGTTCGAGGCCACCGTCGCCAAAGACGCCGCGTTCGATGATTGCATCGAGAACATCGACATCGGCGGCCCGGCCATGATCCGCGCCGCCGCCAAGAATCACAACGACGTGACCGTGGTTGTGGAGCCCGCCGACTACGAGAAGGTGCTGGCCGAGCTCGCTTTGCACGGTGGAATGACCTCGCTCGAGCTGCGGCAACATCTGGCGGCGAAGGCCTATGCGCGCACTGCGGCTTACGACGCGGCCATCTCCAACTGGTTCGCCGACGCCTTGCACGACAGCGCACCCGACTACCGCGCCTTCGGCGGCAAGTTGATCCAGTCCTTGCGTTACGGCGAGAACCCGCATCAGAGTGCGGCGTTCTATCGTGCGCCGGGCGAGCGTTTCGGTGTTGCTACCGCGCGGCAGCTGCAGGGCAAGGAACTGTCCTACAACAACATCAATGACACCGATGCGGCCTATGAGTGCCTTGCCGAGTTCGACGCCAAGCGCACCGCGGCCTGTGTCATCGTCAAGCACGCCAACCCGTGCGGCGTGGCGGAAGGCGGCAGTCTCGTCGATGCCTACAAGAAAGCGCTCGCCTGCGATTCCACCTCGGCCTTCGGCGGCATCGTCGCGCTCAACCGCAGGCTCGACGCCGACGCGGCCAAGGCGATCACCGAGATCTTCACCGAGGTGATCATCGCGCCTGACGCCACCGACGAGGCGATCAAGATCGTGGCGGCGAAAAAGAACCTGCGCCTGCTGCTGGCCGGCGGCCTGCCCGATCCGCGTAGCTCCGGCTGGACGGCAAAGACAGTCGCCGGCGGATTGCTGGTGCAATCGCGCGATAATGCAGTGGTCGACGAGATGCAGCTCAAGACCGTCACCAAACGCGCGCCGAGCGAAGCCGAGCTCAACGATTTGCGCTTCGCCTTCCGGGTCGCCAAGCACGTGAAGTCGAACACCATCGTCTATGCGAAAGGGCTCGCCACCGTCGGAATCGGCGCCGGACAAATGAGCCGGGTCGATGCCGCGCGCATCGCCGCGCGCAAGGCGGAGGACGCGGCGAAGGAATTGAAGCTGCCGGCGCCGATGACCAAAGGCTCGGTGGTCGCCTCCGACGCCTTCTTCCCGTTCCCGGACGGGCTACTGGTCGCGATCGAGGCCGGCGCCACCGCAGTGATCCAGCCTGGCGGCTCCATGCGCGACACCGACGTGATCGCCGCCGCCGACGAGCACAACGTCGCGATGGTATTCACCGGGGTAAGGCATTTCAGGCATTGAGAATTGCCCGCTCATCCCCATAAAAGCGGGGGACCCAGATTGGATTCCCCCTTACGCGGGAATGAGCGGAGAATTACTGCCGCGCCAAATCCGCCAGCAAACTCGCCGCCACCGACAATTTCGATAGCGTCAGCCCGGAGCCGGCGATCTCGTGAATCGCGGCACGGATGCGCTCAACCTCGGCGCGGCGCGGCTTGATCCAATCCTCCACCGCGCCGACGCCGGCCATACCGTTGCCGACTATGGCGGCGGTGAGCCGCCGTTCCGCATCTCCAATTGAATTGAGCGCGCGGTCGAGCGCCAAACGGTCGAAATAATCCGTCACTACGATGCCCGGCACCGCCCCGATGACGCGGTCGAGCTGGAAGAAGGCCTCGGTTGCGAAGTAGGTCGCGGTCACATCGGCAATCGGTTTCTTGGCGCGGTCGGCGACCAGCACGATATCGGGCGCGGCCTTGAGCAGCGGCAGGTTGGCGAGCCGCCTGGCAAGCGCCTCCGGCACGCCAGCGCGGGTGAGGTCGTCTAGGCGGGCATCGCGCGCCGCGGCGGCCGCCTTCGGCAGCGCGGCATCGAGCACCGCCGCGACCTCAGCGATTCCGTCCTTGTAGTGTGCAATGGTCTTTTCCAGGCCTCCCCTGCCGTCGACATGGCGCAAGGCCCAAACGATGCGGTCGAGCAGCAGGTCCTGCACCATGGCGTACAGCGCGAGCTGCATTGCGCCGGAGACATTGTTATCGAGCCCGTCGATCTCGGTGTTGAGCGCGACCATGTCGTAGCTCTGCCGCACGGCGGCAAAGGCCGCGGCAATTGTCGGCGGCAGCGCGCCGGTCTGGTCAGCAATGCGCACAATCAGCGTGGCGCCGCCGCGATTGATCATCGAGTTGGTGAGCTGCGTCGCGATGATCTCGCGCCGCAGCCGATGGTGATGCAGCGCGTCGTCGTAGCGCTCCGACATTTCCTTGGGGAAATAGCGCTCGAGCTCGCGCCCGAGATAGGGATCGTCCGGCACCGTCGAATTGAGCAAATCATTGTAGAGGGAGAGCTTGGCGTAGGCCAAGAGAACGGCCAACTCCGGCCGCGTCAGCGACAGGTTGCACTTGCGCCGCTCGGCGATCGCCATTTCGTCCGGGAGGAATTCCACCGCGCGGTCGAGCTGCCCGCGCATTTCCAGCATCTGCATGAGCCTTTGTTGGAAACCGAGGTCTTCCAGACCGCGCCGCTGCGCCACAGAAAGCGCCAGAGTTTGCTGATAATTGTTGCGCAACACGAGGCGTGCGACCTCGTCGGTCATTTCGGCCAGCAGCGCGTTGCGTGCTTCGATGGTGAGCGAACCGGCGCGCAACGGCCGGCTCAGCGCGACCTTGATGTTGACCTCGACGTCGGAGGTGTTGACGCCGGCGGAATTGTCGATGGCGTCGGTGTTGAGGCGGATGCCGGCGAGCGCCGCCTCGACGCGGCCGCGCTGGGTCATGCCGAGATTGGCGCCCTCGCCGATCACCTTGCAGCGCAGCTCGGCGCCGGTGACGCGGACGGCGTCGTTGGCGCGGTCGCCAGCTGCCTCGTCGCTTTCGTGCGACGAGCGCACATAGGTGCCGATGCCGCCGAAGAACAACAGATCGACCGGCGCTTTCAGGATCGCTTTCATCAGCTCCTGCGGCGTTACCGCCTCGCCCACACCGAACAGCTTCTGCACAGCGGCGCTGAGCCGGATTTCCTTGGACGCGCGGGGATAAACGCCGCCGCCTTGCGAGATCAGTGATCTATCGTAGTCCTGCCAGCTCGAGCGCGGCAGATCGAACAGCCGCTGGCGCTCGGCGAAGGCTTTCACCGGATCGGGATCGGGATCGATGAAAATGTCGCGGTGGTCGAATGCTGCCAGCAGTTTGGTGGTCTGTTCGCGCAGCATGCCGTTGCCGAACACGTCGCCCGACATATCGCCGACGCCGATACAGGTGAACGGCGTCTCGCGGATGTTCACGTCCATTTCGCGGAAGTGGCGCTTGACCGACTCCCAAGCGCCGCGCGCTGTGATGCCCATCGCTTTGTGGTCGTACCCGGCGGAGCCGCCGGAGGCGAAGGCGTCGCCCAGCCAGTAGTCGTGCTCGATCGACAGTGCGTTGGCAATATCGGAGAAGGTGGCGGTGCCCTTGTCGGCGGCAACCACCAGATAGGGATCGTCGCCCTCGTGCCGCACCACGCATTCGGGCGGAACGATCGTGCCGTCGGGATGGATGTTGTCGGTGATGTCGAGCAGCGTCGAGATGAACAGCTTGTAGGTGGCGATGCCTTCCGCCTGCACCTGATCGCGCGGCATACCCATCGGCATATGCTTAGGCACGAAGCCGCCCTTGGCGCCGACCGGAACGATCACCGCGTTCTTCACCTGCTGCGCTTTCACCAACCCAAGGACCTCGGTGCGGAAATCCTGCGGCCGGTCCGACCAGCGGATACCGCCGCGCGCCACCTTGCCGAAGCGCAAATGTACGCCTTCCACCCGCGGCGAGTAGACGAAAATTTCGTAGAGCGGACGCGGCAGCGGCAGGTCGGCGATTTCGCCGCTCTTGAATTTGACGGTGATCATCGCCTTCGGCTGGCCTTCGGCGTCGGTCTGGAAGAAATTCGTGCGGATCGCCGACTGCACCACATTGACGAAATGACGCAGGATGCGGTCCTCGTCGAGGCTTTGCACATTCTGCAATTCCTTTTCGATGCCCTCGATGATTGTCTTCTGCTTGGCGGCGCGCTCCTCTGCGGCGCCCGGGCGCGGGTCGAAGCGGGCGTAATACAGCTCGACGATGTCGACGACGACGACGTAATGCTTTACCAGCGTCGCCCACATGTAATCCTGCGAATAAGGCACGCGGATCTGGCGCAGATAACGAGACAGCGCACGGATCAGCGCCACGTCGCGCCAGCCTAAGCCGCCGGCGAGCGTGAGCGCGTTGTAGCCGTCGTTCTCGGCCAATCCACGCATCACCATGAGGAAGGCGGCTTCCAGCCGCGCCTTGCCGGCGTCGAGCTCGATGGCTGCGCCGTCGCGGCGTTCCAACAGCATGTCGTGGAACCAGATTGTGCGGCCGCCTTCGCCTTTCGGCTCGATATGGTAGGTGCGCTCGTCCACCACCTTGAAGCCCATGTTCTCCAGCACCGGCACGCGTTCCGACAGCGGCAACGGGCGGGCAAGGCTCCAGATTTTGAGGCCCACCGTGCGTTGCTGCTCGTGCATCCGGTGATGGAAATCGACACCGAGGAGGCGATCCTCGCTCAGGGCTTCGATGACGTGAATATCGCTCGCCGCCACGCTCGGGGCATACGAATCCTGGAACGCGTGCGAAAACGAATCACGGTAACGGCCGAACAAGGCGCGCGCCCGCTCCGCCGGATTGACCAGCACGAGCGCATCGTTCAACGCATCGGTCCACGAGCGCACGATCGCCGCGACCTCGCGCTCCAGCGCGGCGCTGTCGATGACCGGTGTCGCGCCGCCGGAGCGGCCGATGATGAAGTGCACGCGCACCAACGGACCTTCTGGGAAGAAGGGATAGTACGCCGAGACGCGCCCTGCGAAGGCGCCGCAGAGATAATCCCCGATCCGCGCGCGGATATGACTGTCGTAACGTTCGCGCGGCACGAACACCAGAACCGATACAAAGCGGTCGAAACGGTCGCGCCGCGCCAATACGCGTACCCGCGGCCGCTCGTCGAGCTGCAGGATAGCGAGCGCAAAACGATAGAGCGTGTCGTCGTCAATCTGGAACAGTTCGTCGCGCGGGAAATGCTCCAGCACGTTGGTCAGCGCTTTGCCAGAATGGCTATTAGCGACGAAGCCGGCGCGTGCTTCGACGCCCGCTACCTTGCGGCGCAGGTAGGGAATGCTGTGCGCGGTGCGGGTATAGGCGGTAGAGGTGAACAGCCCGACGATGCGCTGTTCGCCCACCAGATTTCCGGACGCATCGAATCGCTTGATGCCGACATAGTCGAGGTAGACGCGCCGGTGCACGCGCGCGTGGATATTGGCCTTGGCGATGATCAAGAGCCGCGGCTCCTTGAGAAACTCCATTATTTCCGGCGTGTATTCGAGCAAGTTCTCGCCGTGCTTGAGCACGCGCAATTCGGGCGATCGCATAATGCCGAGCGCACTGTCGGAATCGGGTTCCAACGTATTGCCGTCGAAGGTGTAGTTGCGCACGCCAAGGAAGGTGAAATTGTCGGCCAGCAGCCACTGCAGGAATTGGACCGCCTCAGCGATTTCATCCACTGGCAGCGGCGGCGGATTGGTTTTCAGATCGGCGACGATACTGTTGGCGCGCTCAAGCATCGCGCGCCAGTCCTGCACGGCGAGCCGCACCTCGCCGAGTACCTCGCCAAGCGCGCGCACGACATCTGCACGAACAACCTCATCGGCGATCGGCTCGAGATGAATATGGATGAAGCTCTCGCGCGCGCTGCCGGAGGCGTCAGCCGCGCCGAGTACTGCAAGGTTCGCGCCGTCGCGCCAGACTCCGAATACCGGATGCGCCACCAGCTGCACGGTGAGCCGGCGCTCGGCGAGCTCGCCCATAACCGAGTCGACCAGGAACGGCATGTCGTCGTTGACGATCTCGATAACCGTGACCGCCTTGCGTTCGCTCGACTTTTTCAGCGCCACGGTCTCGCAGCGGATTTTCGGTCCGCCGGGTTGCCGCTGCTTAAGAAAATCGAACGCCCGCTCGGCCAGGTCGGCGAGATCGGCGACCGCGTAGCACAGCACATCCTCCGCTAACGCTCTGGCGTAGAGTTGCGCGACAAACGTTGCCGGGACGTCACTGCGGCGTGCGGCCAGCGCGGTGCTGGCCTGCTCGATGGCGGCGCGGGCGGGGTTTTCGTGCTCGCTGGCGGGAACTTCGGCGGCCATGGAGCCGGACGCTGGTTGAGAGAATCGGTCGAGCATGGATCAGCAGTCTTCATGTTCCAAGGTGGCCGTCGAGAGCAACCCACCATTTAGTGACGCGACCGTGACCGCTTTGCAAATGGCCGTGAGCTGCCTGCTTAAGATCCTGACCTAAAAGGCAAAAGCATGGTCGCGCAGTCGTATCGCAGGCCTTGAGAAAATTGTAGTCTTGCCAGTGGGCGAGGACAGCAAGGGGCGCGGGCAATGAACAAAACCAACAAGTCAATCAAAACCGCCGGCAAGGCGGCCATTGCGAAGCCGGCCGCGGCCAAACCATCGCTGCACGCCATCAAGGGCGGCAAACCGGCGTCCAAAGCGGCCGCGGCGAAGCCGATCCCGGTCAAAGCAGCGTCACCAGCGGCCGACGATGCGCCGGTAATCGCGCTAAATCTGCCGACGGCGAAGCTTTCTCCGGCTATGGCCGCCTATTTCAAGAAGTGCCAGGACAAGCTCGGCTTCATTCCGAACGTTCTGGTCGCTTACGCCTTCGACTCGACCAAGCTCGAAGCCTTCGTCGCCATGTACAACGACCTGATGCTGGGAGAGAGCGGGCTTTCCAAGCTCGAACGCGAGATGATCGCCGTCGCCGTATCGTCGCAGAACCGTTGCTACTACTGCCTCACCGCCCACGGCGCTGCGGTACGGCAATATTCCGGCAATCCGCTGCTCGGCGAGCAGATCGTGATGAACTATCGCGCCGCGCGGCTCTCCAAGCGCCAGCGCGGCATGCTCGACTTCGCGGTCAAGCTCACCGCGCAGCCGGCCAGTGTGGAAGACGGCGACCGCGAGCGGCTGCGCCGCGCCGGCTTCTCCGACCGCGACATCTGGGACATCGCGGCGATCGCCGGGTTCTTCAACATGTCGAACCGCATCGCCGCCGCGACAGACATGCGACCAAATGCGGTCTATCACGGCCAGGCAAGGTAAGTTTGTCGTCCCCGCGAAGGCGGGGACCCATACGCCGTGGCTTATCGATAGTATGGTGGCTATGGGTCCCGGCTCGCGCTCGCTTGGCCGGGACGACAGCAGAGGGAGGTCCGTTCCTTCAATAATGAGCCGCTTCATTCGCATTCTTTCGTGCGCTGTCCTGTTGCTGAGCACCTTCGCTCACGCGCAAGTCGCGCCGGTCGACCGCACGCCGGCCATTCCGCCGGCGACCGCAGTCCTTTCCCACAACGGCATGGTGGTGGCGCAAGAGCAACGCGCCGCCCGCATCGGCATCGAGATCCTGGACCGCGGCGGCAATGCGGTGGACGCGGCGGTGGCGGTCGGCTTCGCCATGGCAGTCACTTATCCGCGCGCCGGCAATCTCGGCGGCGGCGGCTTCATGATGATCCATCTCGCCAGGGAAAATCGCGACATCGCCATCGATTACCGCGAGACCGCGCCTGCGGCGGCGACGCCGGCCATGTTCCTCGACGCCGCGGGCAACCCCGACCCAGCAAAATCGCGCGACACGGGTCTTGCGGTCGGCGTGCCGGGCACGGTGGCCGGCCTGGCGCTGGCGCGCAGGAAATACGGCTCCGGCAAGCTCTCGCTTGCCGATCTGATCGCGCCGGCGCTTCGCCTGGCGCAGCAAGGCTTCCGTGTCGAGGACGACACCGCCGACTCGCTGCCCAAGGCGCGCGAGCGGCTGGCGCGCTGGCCTTCCTCGGCCGACATCTTTCTCAACGGCGGCGAGCCGCTGCGCGAGGGCGACCGCCTGTTGCAATTCGATCTTGCCGATACGCTGCAGGCCATCGCCGACGGCGGGCCGCGCGCCTTTTACGAAGGCCGCATCGCCGAGCAAATCGCGGCCGCGGTGCGCGGCGCCGGCGGTATCATGACGGCAGACGATTTGAAGAATTACCGCGCGGTCGAGCGCGCGCCGCTGCGCGGCACCTATCGCGGCTACGACATCGTCTCCATGCCGCCGCCGTCGTCCGGCGGCGTGGCGCTGATCGAGATGCTCAACATCCTGGAAGGCTATGATCTCGGCAAGCTCGCGCGCGCCGACGCGCTGCACGACATGATCGAGGCGATGAAGCGCGCTTACGCCGATCGGGCGGTCTACATGGGCGATCCCGACGCTGTGAAGATGCCGATCGCCGGCCTGCTGTCGAAAAAATATGCCGCCACCTTGCGCGCGAGCATTACCGACAAGGCGACGTCGGCCGCCGCCATCAAGGCTGGAAAGCCGCCCGACACGGAAGGCAAGAACACGACGCATTTCTCCATCATCGACCGCGCCGGCAACGCGGTGTCGAACACCTACACACTGAATTTCAACTACGGTCTCGGCTTGGTCGCTGACGGCACCGGCGTCCTGCTCAACAATGAGCTCGACGATTTCACCGCCAAGCCCGGCACGGCCAACGCCTACGACCTCATCGGCTTTACCGCCAACCTGCCGGGGCCAGGCAAGCGGCCGCTGTCGTCGATGACGCCGACTATCGTCTTGAAGGACGGCAAGCCGTTTCTGATCACCGGCTCGCCCGGCGGCAGCCGCATCATCACCACGGTGCTGCAGATCATCGCCAACGTCATCGATTTCAATATGGCGGCCGACAAGGCAGTGAGCGCGCCGCGCCTGCACAACCAATGGGAGCCGGACCAGACTTATGTCGAGCCGGGCTTTGCGCCCGAAGTGCTCGACGCGCTCAAGGCGCGCGGCCACGTCATCGTACCGACCGAGCCGTACAGCTCGGCCAATTCGATCGAAGTGATCCCGAAAGCCGAATTCACGCCACAGGGTTATCTCGGCTCCGCCGACCGCCGTACGCGCGGCTCGCTGGCGGCGGGGTATTAAAAATGAAAAGCCCGCCTTCGCTAAAGCTAAGACGGGCGACCTTCGTACGAAACCGACTTGCCAACCGAAGCGCCTCAAGCGCGAAGGTTGGAGCGGGCGAAGGGATTCGAACCCTCGACCCCGACCTTGGCAAGGTCGTGCTCTACCCCTGAGCTACACCCGCATCCGTTAGATATTTGGCCGAAATCGCGATCCCGGCCGCCAAGCCCGTTCCTATAGCCAAAAGGTTGGCCACATTGCAACCTTGGCCAGCCCGGGCCGTTAATCTCGCTTAACGCGGCGCTTGTGGTGCGCCTTGGGGCGGACGGTACCTTCTCGCGCGCCGGTCCAGTATGGATTGGGCGAGCAAAAACCGCGATTACCGGCGAGAACGTTGGGGTAACATTCTTCGAAACTACGGTAGTTGCAGTCGGTGGCAACGGCGCCCCGACCCAGCAACACTTGTGCGCACCAGGGGCCCCCTTCGGCCGCGCTTTGCGGTATGGCGGAAAACATTACCGCAACCGCAACAGCCGCTAGAATGATAATTCGCACGACAGCCACCTTTTCTTGTTGCGCCCCAGGGATAAAAACACCGGCCATCATATAAGTGTTCCTGCCATGCCCGCGAGCCCCGATCAGCTTTTCACCTATCTCGCCGCTCTCGGCATCGCGCACACGACCGTCAAGCATCCGCCGCTGTTCACGGTCGAGCAATCGCGGATCTTGCGCGGGCATATCCCAGGCGGCCACACCAAGAACCTGTTCCTGCGCGACAAAAAAAACGAGCTTTACCTGGTAGTGGCCTTGGAAGACGCCGAGATCGACCTCAAAGGCCTGCACCGCCAGCTTGGCGCCAACGGGCGGTTTTCATTCGGTGCGCCCAACCTGCTGCGCGAGGCCTGGGGCGTCGAGCCCGGCGCGGTCACGCCGTTTGGCGCCATCAATGACCGCGAAGGCCGCATCACCGTGGTGCTGGATGCCGCCATGATGGAGCACGAAACGCTCAATTATCATCCGCTAGTCAACACCATGACCACCTCGATTGCGCGCGACGACTTGGTGAAGTTCCTGAAAGCGACCGGCCACAGTCCCCGCATCGAGCGGGTCTCCGGCTGCCCGGCCGGGATGGCCTGAAACGATTGCAATCGCTGGCCGGATAACCCATTTATCGGGCATGGAACCGGGCCTTGCAGCCCGCAATGGGCTAACGCGCGAGGAAATATGCTGCAAAACGGCGGGGGAATGACGGCGGCGGCCGACAGCGTAGTGCTCGATACCACGACGCAAGGCTTCATGAAGGACGTCATCGAGGAATCCAAGCGCCAGCCGGTGCTGGTAGATTTCTGGGCGTCCTGGTGCGGGCCCTGCAAGCAGCTGACGCCGATCCTGGAAAAGGCGGTGAAGTCGGCCAAGGGCAAGGTCAAGCTCGCCAAGATGGACATCGACAAGAATCCCGAAATTCCCGGCCAGATGGGCATCCAGTCGATCCCGGCTGTGATCGCCTTCGCCAACGGCCAGCCGGTCGACGGTTTCATGGGTGCGCTGCCCGAGAGCCAGGTCATTGCGTTCCTCGAGCGCGTGACCAAGAGCAAGATCGGCGCCGAAGAAAAAGACCAGATGAAAGCCGCCGACGAGGCTCTTGCCGCCGGCAATGCTGCCGAGGCCGCCAATCTCTACGGGCAATTGCTCACACAGGACGGCGGCAATGTCGCGGCGCTGGCCGGTCTCGCGCGCTGCTACGTGCAGACCGGCGCGCTCGAGCAAGCCAAGCAGACGCTCGCCATGGTGCCCGAAGCCAAGCGCAACGATGCGGCGGTCGCCGCCGCACGCGCGGCGCTCGACGTCGCCGAGCAGGCCAAGTCGGTCGGCCCGATCGACGAACTGGAAAAGAAAGTCGCGGCCGATCCGCTCGATCACCAGGCGCGCTTCGGTCTTGCCGCCGCGCTCAACGCCAAGGGCAAGCGCGTGGAGGCCGCTGATCATCTGCTCGCGATCGTTAAGCGCGACCGCAAATGGAACGACGACGGCGCACGCAAACAGCTCGTGCAGTTTTTCAAGGCCTGGGGCCCGACAGACGCAGCGACTGTCGAAGGCCGCAAACGGCTGTCGTCGATACTATTTTCGTGACGCGTTCGCGCCGGAACGGCACCGGCCCGCGGAGTAATGTGCAATGCCGATGAACGCTCAGTACCGCAGGCCAGTCGATCTGCCTGAAGTCATCCCGGTGTTCCCATTGCCGGGCGCCCTGCTGCTGCCGCGCGGGCAGATGCCACTCAATATTTTCGAGCCGCGCTATCTCGCTATGATCGACGACGCCTTGCGCGACGGCCATCGGCTGATCGGCATGATCCAGCCCGACGTGGCGCAGAGCGGGCCCGCCGGCAAGCCGCCGTTGTTCAAGATCGGCTGTGTCGGCCGCATCACCCAGCTCGCCGAGAGCGGCGATGGCCGTTATCTGATCGAGCTCACCGGCGTGGCCCGCTTCCGCGTCGAGGAGGAGTTGCCGGTCAAGACCGAATATCGGCAATGCCGCGTTACCTACAGGCCGTTTGCCGACGATTTCATCGCGCGCAAGGGTGAAGAGGCGGTCGACCGAGAGGCGGTACTCAACGCGCTGCGCGCCTTCATGAAGGCCAACAATCTGAAAGCGGATTGGGAGGGCATCGACCAGGCGCCGAATGAGGCGCTGGTCAATGCGCTGTCGATGATGTCACCCTATGGCCCGCCGGAAAAGCAGGCGCTGCTGGAGGCGCCCGACCTCAAAACACGCGCCGAACTGCTGATCGCCATCACCGAGATCGAGCTCGCCAAAAAGAACACCGAGGGCGAGACGCCGCTGCAGTAGCCTTTCCTGTCGTCCCCGCGAAGGCGGGGACCCATGCACCGCAGTCTATCGATAATACACGGAGTATGGGTCCCAGGCCTCGCTGGCGCTCGTCCGGGACAACAGAATATAGATTTGTGCTATAATTTCAAAAATTCGCCCGGAACCCGTTCATGGCCAACACCTCCCCAACCGAACAGCCGGCTGGCAGCGTCGATCCGAAGCTGCTGGAGATCCTTGTCTGCCCGCTGACCAAAACGACGCTCGAATATGACGCCGCCAAGCAGGAGCTGATCTCACGCAAGGCCAAGCTCGCCTACCCAATTCGCGACGGCATTCCAATCATGCTGCCGGAAGAGGCGCGGCGGCTGGATTGAATTTGCCTTCGGCGAACGAAAATCCGCGAAGCATCAGGAAACGACTCATGATCAAAATCTGGGGGCGCAACACTTCATCCAACGTGCAAAAAGCGATGTGGGCGGTGGGCGAGCTCGGGCTCGAACACACCCGCATCGACGTCGGCGGCGCCTTCGGCAAGAACAAGGAGCCGGCTTACCTGGCGATGAATCCGAACGGGCTGGTGCCGACTCTGGAGGAAGAAGACGGATTCCTGCTGTGGGAGTCCAATTCGATTGTGCGCTATCTCGCCGGCAAGCACGACAAGAACAACGTGCTGGAGCCGAAAGATCCCAAGCAGCGCGCGTTGGCGAGCCAGTGGATGGATTGGCAGTTGTCGGTGATGGGCCCGGCCATCACACCGGTGTTCTGGGGCCTTGTCCGCACGCCGCCGGAAAAACGTGACGCCAACGCCATCGCCGCCGGCAAAGAGAAGACGATTGCGGCCGCGAAGATGATGGACACTCAGCTTGGCAAGACTGCATTCTTAGCCGGTCCCGATTTCTCTTACGGCGACATCCCGGTCGGCGTCATGATTTATCGTTACATGCAGCTCATTCCCAAGCGGCCGCCAACGCCGAATCTCGATCGCTGGTATGGTGCGATCTCGAACCGCAAGGCGTTCAAAGAACAGGTTGGCAGCGTTCCGCTGTCGTGAGCACTCTCATTTGTCGTCCCTCTGCAGGCGGGGATCTATACTCCGCGATTCATCGATAGGCTGCGGCATATGAGTCCCGGCCCTCGCTGCGCTCGGTCGGGACGACAATGAATGGAAAAATCACAGCAGCTCGCCGCGCAGCAGCTTCGGCACGTCGCCAGTAAAACCCGCCGCCTCGCGGATGAACATGCGCTTGAGCGCCGGCAGGCGTTCGACCACGCCAAGGCCGAGGTCGCGCACCAGACGCAGCACATCGGAGCTGTTTGAGAACAACCGGTTCAATCCGTCGGTGGCGATGCCCATGGTCATGGTATCGAAGCGGCGCCAGCGCTGATAGCGCTCGAGCACTTGCGTGCCGCCGATATCGAGCCCGAGCCGTGCAGCGTCGGCGACCGCCTCCGCCAAGGCGGCCACGTCGCGCAGGCCCATGTTAAGGCCCTGCCCTGCGATCGGATGAATGATATGCGCGGCATCGCCGACCAGCGCCAACCGTTCGGCAATGAACGAACGCGCGGTGAACAGGCCGAGCGGAAAGGCGCGGCGCGGCCCGATCACATCGATTTCGCCGAGATGCAGACCGAAGCGTTTCTCCAGCTCGTCATGAAATTCATCGTCGGGCAGTGCGACGATGCGCTCCGCCTCGCGCGCGCTCTCGGTCCATACGATCGACGAACGTTTTCCCGTCAGCGGCAGAATCGCGAACGGCCCGGCCGGCAGGAAATGCTCCTCGGCGCGGCCATTGTGATCGCGCTCATGCGCGACCGTGCAGACGATCGCCGACTGGTCGTAACTCCAGCCGTGCGTCGCGATGCCGGCCTGCTCGCGGATCTTCGACTTCGCGCCGTCGGCGCCAACCAAAAGCCGCGCCGAGATCGTCTCGCCGCCGCCGAGCCGCACGTTGATCGCGTTCGCCGTGTGCTCAAATCCGCTCACCGAATCCGCACGCAGATCGACGCCAAGCTCATTTGCCTTTTTCACCAGCGCATCGATCAGGTGGCGGTTCTCGACCATGTGCGCGAAGGGCTCGCCTTCTTCCACATCGCCGCCGAAGCTGAGGAAGGTCGGCCGCACCGCGTCGTCGAGTTTGCTATCGGTCACGACCATGTCGAGCATCGGCTGCGCGTCGGCGGCGACCGTCTCCCAGACGCCGATCGCCTCAAACAGCCGCCGCGCCGCCGCCGCGATCGCCGAGGCGCGCGGGTCCTTCGATGGCGTCGCCGCCAGCGCCGGGTCCACGACGATCGCTGAAAACTCCTCGCCCAGCCCCTGGCGCAGCGCGACCGCCAGCGCCAGGCCGGCAAAGCCGGCGCCGCCGATCGCGAGATCGATCTTTTTATGGTGGTCCTTCAGGGCCTTCGGCATAGGGGACGTTCGCAGCTTCCTTGTAAAACTCGGCCCAGCATAGCAGGTTGGGAACAGGATTTGACCCATACCGGCCGCACCCATGACCTCTCCCATCTCTGCCGTCCAGGACCTGCTCAATATCCTCGATCTCGAGCCGCTCGAGGTGAACCTGTTCCGCGGTCGCTCGCCGCAAGTCGGCTGGCAGCGCGTGTTCGGCGGCCAGGTGATCGGCCAGGCGCTGGTCGCAGCCGTGCGCACCGTGGAGATGCGGCCGCCGCATTCCATGCACGCCTATTTCCTGCTGCCGGGCGATCCCAGGGTGCCGATCATCTACGACGTCGACCGCATGCGGGACGGCAAGAGCTTCACCACGCGGCGCGTCACAGCACGCCAGCACGGCCAGCCGATTTTTTCCATGTTGGTGTCGTTTCACACCGATGAGCCGGGCCTGGAGCATCAGGCAAAAATGCCCGACGTTCCGCCGCCGGAGAAGCTGCCGAGCGAATCCGAAGTACGCGAAAAGATTCTGCCGACGATGCCCGATCCGGTGCGCCGCTATTACGAGCGCGAGCGGCCGATCGAACTGCGGCCGGTCGAGTTCGAGCGCTATCTCGGCAAGAAATATCCCGATGGCCGCTTCAATGTTTGGGTCAAGACCACTGGCCGGCTGCCCGACGATCCCGCCATCCACCAATGCGTGCTGGCCTATACGTCGGACATGGGGCTGCTCGACACCGCGCTGGTACCGCACGGCCGTACGCTGTTCGAAAAGGAATTCATGGCCGCCAGCCTCGATCATGCTCTCTGGCTGCACCGGCCGTTTCGCGCCGACGAATGGCTGCTCTATGCGCAGGATTCGCCCAGTTTGCACGGCTCGCGCGGCTTTTCGCGCGGACTTATCTTCACGCGGGACGGCACGCTGGTCGCGTCGGTGGCGCAAGAAGGCTTGCTGCGGCGGCGGAATCCATAATCTCGACCCGTACGCGCATTTCTCGCGCTCAGCCTCGGTTCCGATTTACGACGGGTCGCTCCTAAGCTTGCTCTACGACACGCACGTCAGCCCCCCTCCGCGGACAAGGATGAGTAGGACAATACCGCTGTCTTAATTCGCTGCTTTCCGCGGCGAATGCCTTTGGAAATGGCAAATTTGGCGCTTAATTTTTGATCCATCTGTCGATAGTCTGGGCGAATAAGCCACACCGGCAACTGCCGGGAGGCTTTCGTCGTTCCCGGCGCGCGATCCCGAGGCCTCCTGCCCTCGGGCTAAAGCCAAGGGGCCGATCGAGCTTTCGGACCAAATCAGGCGCCACCCAGAGGTCTGTTGGGAAGGAAATCCATGAAACTGGTCATCGCGGTCATTAAGCCGTTCAAGCTCGACGAGGTGCGCGACGCCCTTACCCGTATCGGCATTCACGGCATGACCGTGAACGAGGTCAAGGGTTACGGGCGGCAGAAAGGCCACATGGAGATTTATCGCGGCGCCGAATACGCGGTGAATTTTCTCCCCAAGCTGCGCATCGAGGTCGCAGTCTCCAGCGACCAGATCGACCAGGCGATGGAGGCGATCGCCGCCGCCGCCAAGACCGGGCAGATCGGCGACGGAAAAATTTTCGTCACGCCGCTCGAGCAGGCCGTGCGCATCCGCACCGGCGAGACCGACGACAGCGCGCTTTAGAAACTTGAATATCCGGGGGGGAATAAAATGACACGGGCGCAATTACGCCTCGCTGCAACCATAACGGCCGTATCGGCCATACTGGCCACATCACCCGCGTTCGCGGAAACAGCCAAGATCGATGCCGCCGACACCGCCTGGATGATGGGCGCTACGGGCCTGGTGTTGATGATGACGATACCGGGACTTGCCTTGTTCTATGCCGGGATGGTGCGCAAGAAGAATGTGCTCGCCACCATGGCACAGTGCATGGCCGCTACTTTTCTGGTTTCCGTCCTGTGGGCGGTTATTGGCTATTCACTCACGTTCACCGGCGACGGCGCTTATATCGGCACGCTTGATCGCATTTTCCTCAACGGCATGACCATCGATTCGATATCGCCTTTCGCCAAAACAATCCCGGAAAGCCTATTCATGGTCTATCAGATGACCTTCGCGGTCATCACGGTGGCGCTGGTCGCGGGCTCGGTTGCCGATCGATTCCGCTTCTCGGCGTTCTTGTTATTTTGTGTGTTCTGGCTGCTGCTGGTCTATGTACCGATCGCGCATTGGGTGTGGGGCGGCGGCTTCCTCGGCCAGTATGGCGTGATCGATTTCGCTGGCGGCCTTGTCGTGCATCTTAATGCTGGCGTCGCCGGCTTGGTCGCGGCCTATGTCATCGGCAGACGGCGCGGCTATGGCAGCGAAAATCTGTCGCCTTACGATCTGACGTTGGCGGTGATCGGAACCGGCCTGCTCTGGGTCGGCTGGTTCGGCTTCAACGGCGGCTCTGCGCTCGCCGCCAACGCGCGCGCCGCGATGGCAATCACGTCGACGCATCTCGCGGCCAGCGCCGGCGCCTTCACCTGGATGGCGCTCGAGTGGTGGACGCGCGGCAAGCCGTCGGTGCTCGGTATGATCTCCGGCGCGGTGGCCGGGCTTGGCACCATCACGCCGGCTTCCGGCTTCGTCATGCCGATGCAAGGCGTGCTGATCGGCCTGATCGCCGGCGGCGTTTGCTTCTGGGCCTGTACCTGGCTCAAGCTCAAGCTCGGTTACGATGACTCGCTCGACGTCTTCGGCGTGCACGGTATCGGCGGACTCACCGGCATCTTGCTCGCCGGCGTTCTGGCGGTCAGCGCCTTGTCGGTGAGCCCCGAACTGCCGGGCGGCGTGCCGGGCCTGCTCGAAGGCAATCCGCGCCTCGTCCTGATCCAGCTGGTCGGCATTCTGGTGACCTTGGCTTGGTCGGGCGGCATGACTTTCGTCGTGCTCAAACTCGTCGGCACCATCGTACCACTACGGGTACGCCACGAGGATGAAGTGATGGGGCTCGATGTCACCCAGCACGGAGAGGCGCTGCAGTAGCGCGCAAGCAAGCCGCATCCACTCTGCCGCGGGTGCCGCTTTACCAGCCAGAAAAGCCCTGCTTAAAAATTATGCACGCTTCGTGAGTTTTGGCGCGACTTTGAGCTAATGCCGAATGGGGCATTCGGACTGCCGCCTTAATTGTAAAAATTCATTCATCAAATCAGGCAGATGCGGCTCAGTGGCGCATCTGGCACGGCGTTTGATTCTATTGGTTCGGCTATGCCCGTAAAGCTTGCTTTGCGTGCCGGCTCAGTGAACCCGCCCGCACTGCGTGAATGTACAAAACGGGCTCAAGCGGGGATCGAATCCATGAAAATCGTCATGGCCATTATTAAGCCTTTCAAACTCGACGAGGTCCGCGACGCTCTGACCTCTATCGGGGTGCAAGGACTAACTGTCACCGAGGTCAAGGGCTACGGGCGTCAAAAGGGCCACACAGAAATCTACCGTGGGGCCGAGTATGCGGTGAGCTTCCTCCCGAAGATTAAAGTGGAAGTGGCGGTGGCAACCGAACAGGTTGACAAGGTCATCGGCGCCATCTCCGGAGCCGCCAAAACTGGTCAGATCGGCGACGGCAAAATCTTTGTCTTTGCCCTCGATCACGCCGTGCGCATCCGCACCGGTGAAACCGACGCTGCGGCTCTCTAGTAACCCGCACCGCAAAACAATACGGACAGGAGTTAGACCATGACGTTGAAGAAATCCTCCCGTGCGGGACTTGCAGCTCTCGCTCTCGGAGTTCTGCTCAGCCTGTTTCTGAGCTTGGCGACGTATAATACGTCGTACGCTCAGACGCCGGCCCCCGGTGCTGCTCCGGCCGCACCAGCAGCCGCGGCCGCACCAGCGGCGCCGGCACCGGCGCCTGCCTGCGCCAGCGATCCGGATCCGAAAAAGGCCGTCACTGCCAAGTGCGCGCCGAACTCGGGTGACACCGCCTGGATGCTCACCTCCATGGCGCTGGTGCTGATGATGACCGTTCCGGGCCTCGCCCTGTTCTATGGCGGCATGGTGCGGAAGAAGAACGTGGGCGACACCGTGATGACGAGCTTCGCCGTCACCTGTCTGGTCACGATCGTCTATTCGATCCTCACTTACACCTTAGCGTTCACGCCTGGCTCACCTTACATCGGCGGGCTTAGTCGCGTGTTCTTGCAAGGCATCCTAAGCGACATCTCGACGGGCGCCGGCAATCCGAACGGTCTCGCGGTGACGATCCCTGAGACCGTGTACATGTGCTTCCAGATGACATTCGCGATCATCACTCCTGCGCTGATCGCGGGCGCCTTCGCCGAGCGCATGAAGTTCTCCGCCATGCTCTGGTTCATGGGCCTGTGGTCGATCTTCGTCTACGCGCCGGTCGCGCATTGGGTCTGGGGCTCGGACGGCATGCTCTCCTCCGGCAACTCCGACGCGCTGGTCAAGGTGCTCGACTTCGCCGGCGGCACTGTCGTGCATATCAACGCTGGCGTCGCCGGTCTGATGTGCGCGATCATGCTCGGCAAGCGCAAGGACACCGGCCCCGGCCACAACATGGTGCTGACGCTGATCGGCGCCTCGCTGTTGTGGGTCGGCTGGTTCGGCTTTAACGCCGGTTCGGCTGTGACCGCCGGTCTGCAAGCCGGTATGGCGATGACCGTGACGCAGATCGCTACGGCGGTTGCGGCCTTCACCTGGATGCTGGTGGAATGGGCGGCGCGCGGTAAGCCGACCGTTATCGGCATCTCCTCCGGCGCGGTTGCCGGCCTGGTCGCCATTACTCCGGCCTCGGGCTTCGTCGGCCCGGTCGGCTCGATGGTGATCGGCGTCGCCGCCGGCGTGATCTGCTACTGGGGCGTCACCGGCCTCAAGCGGATGCACGGCGTCGATGACGCGCTCGACTGCTTCGGCGTCCACGCGGTCGGCGGTATCGTCGGCGCGTTGCTCACCGGCGTGTTCGCGATCAACGAATACGGCGGCACCTCCGGCTTGATCGAAGGCAATCCAGGTCAAGTCCTCAATCAGCTCGAGGGCATCTGCATCGTGTTTGTCTACGATGCCATCGTGTCGTTGATCATCCTGAAGATCATCGACGTGATTATCGGCCTGCGGGTCACCGAAGAGGTGGAACGCGACGGTCTCGATCTCGCGCTGCACGGCGAAATCGTGCAGTAGCGGTAACAAGCTAGCGGTAGGGGCGGAAACCCGGCACTGTCCCTTCCGTCGAGGCCCTCGGTTCGCAAGAGCCGGGGGCCTCTCTTTTATTGGCGCCCCGAAAACGAAAAAGCCCGGCGCACGCGCCGGGCTTCATTCGGCTCGTCGGCAAGACCGACGGATCAATACATTGCCAAGATGGCCGGATCGATATAACCGGCCACGCCCAGAAAGGCCGAGACCGCAAATACCGCGAAGCCGCAATAGGCCACGCCCCAGAGCGATGGCGACATATGATTGGTCATGTTTTCTTCATCCCTGTTTCAACGACGGGGCCACCCTAGGGGCCCTGCGTTAATTCGCCTTCAATCGGCACTAATTCCAGTTACCGATGGTTAATCGGGTCTTAACCTCGCCCTCATTATTGTGGTTCACAGTCGGCTGCGGGCCGCTCCCGCCCGCATGATCCCGAAAAGTGAGCACCGCTTTTCGGCCAAGATCATGCGCAGTGAACTGTAACCGCCATGCCCATGATGACCGCCCAGCGCGAACCTTCCAGCGTCCCTGCCCCGGCGGTCGAGGGCCGTTCCCCCTTCGTGCGGCTGACCGATCTGATCGCCGGCATCGCGCCCGGCAAGCCGGCCATCAATCTATCGGTCGGCGAGCCGCAGCATCCGATTCCATCGTTCGTCGGACCTGAGCTCGCCGCTCATCTCGACGAATTCGGCCGCTATCCGGCGAACAAAGGCAGCGAGCCGTTCCGCCGCGCCGTCGCAAGCTGGCTTAACCGGCGTTACAAATTGGCGCGGCCGGTCGATCCCGAAAGCGAAGTGCTGGTGCTCAACGGCACGCGCGAGGGCCTGTTTCTCGGCGCTATCGCGGCGAAACGCTGGGTGCCGGTCCGCGCGGGCAAGCCCGCAATACTGATCCCCAATCCGTTCTACGCCGCCTACGCTGCCGGTGCGCTCGCTGCCGATTGCGAGCCGGTCTATTTGCCGGCGACACGCGTCGGCGGCTTCTTGCCCAATCTCGACGCGCTCGACGACGCGCTTCTGGCGCGCACGGTCGCCTTCTACCTCGCCTCGCCGTCAAATCCGCAAGGTGCCGTCGCTAGCCGTGGTTATCTCGACAAGCTTGCCCACCTCGCCCGCCGCCACTGTTTCCTGGTGTTCGCCGACGAATGCTATTGCGAGATTTACAGTGAGCATCCGCCGGCCGGGATGTTGGAAGCCACCGGGCCGGACTTTGCCAATGCGGTGGTGTTCCACTCATTGTCCAAGCGATCGAACCTGCCCGGCCTGCGCGTCGGCTTCGCCGCCGGCGACCGCCGCTTCCTCGCGGCCTTTCTCGAGCTGCGCAATATCGCGGCGCCGCAGGTTCCTGGCCCGGCGCAGCACGTCGCGGTCGCCGCCTATGGCGACGAGGCGCACGTGCGGGAAAATCGCAAACTCTATTCGGCCAAGTTCGATCTCGCCGACCAGATCATCGGCGATCGCTACGGTTACAAACGTCCGGCCGGCGGGTTCTTTCTCTGGCTCGACGTGTCGCAATACGGCGGCAGCGAGATCGTGACCAAAAGGCTGTGGCAGGAAGCCGGCGTGCGCGTCGTACCCGGCCGTTATCTCGCGCGCGAGCAGGCCGACGGCTCAAATCCTGGTGCGGACTATATCCGCGTCGCGATGGTGCAGGACAAGGCGACCACGGCAGAGGCGCTGCACCGCCTCGTCGCGGTCCTTGCTTGAGGTAAGACCAATGCCCGCGATCGACCGCAGCCTCGACGCCGTCGCCTTCGTCACCGAGCATTTCCGCGACATCCTGCGGCGGCGCCTGCGCGAAATCGCCGGCCTCGCACTGATTACGCTAGCATTCCTCGCGGCGGTCGCGCTCGCCACCTGGTCGGTGCAGGACCCTTCGCTCAGCCACGCTACGCAGACGCCGGTACATAATCTGCTCGGCTTCCCCGGCGCGATTTTCTCCGATCTGGCAATGCAGCTGCTCGGCCTTGCCGCCGTCATACTGCTGGCACCGGAAATCCATCTGGGCTGGCGGCTCTTGTCGCATCGGCCGGTCGGCGAGAAATGGCGCGGCCTGTTGTGGATACTCGCCACCTTCTTCGCCGCCGCTTTTGCCTCAGCCTTACCGCGCGTCGGCTCCTGGCCGCTGCCGACGGGCTTAGGCGGCGTCTTCGGCGACGCGGTGCTACGCGTTCCGGCGATGTTCACCGGCCGCCCGCTTGCCGGCATGCTGTTCGGCATCGCCACCATTGTGGCGATCATCTTCGCCGCCGGCTTCGGCAGCAAGCGGTCCGCCGAGCGCCCCGCCACGCCCGATATCGAAGAAGACGCCGAGGAAGACGAGGGCGATCGTGCCTCGGCCTGGCTCGGCCTGATCGCACACGCGCTGCTGAGCTGGAAGGCGCGCGCCGGGCGCATGTTACGCGGGACGCCGCGCTCGCCGTTGCGCGCTGCGATGCCGGGCGCAACCGGCCCGCGTCAAGAACCGCGCTTTGAAGGCTATGCCCGCCCGCCCTGCCGGACGAGGCGGGTTTCGCCGGCGAAGGCGACGTGGATGACGCGCCGCCCACGCCGCGCCGACGCGCGGCGCCGCGTACGCCGGCGCGCCGCTCCGCCGGCGGCTATCAATTGCCTTCGCTCAATCTTCTGACGGCGCAGCGCGCCTCCGAGCGCACCACGCTGTCGAAGGATCTGATCGACGCCAACGCAGCGGCGCTGGAAAGCGTGCTCGGCGATTTCGGCGTGCGCGGCGAGATTATCAATGCGCATCCCGGCCCGGTGGTGACGCTGTACGAACTCGAGCCGGCACCCGGCATCAAGTCGTCGCGCGTCATCGGCTTGGCCGACGACATCGCCCGCTCTATGAGCGCGGTGTCGGCGCGCGTCGCCGTGGTGTCCGGCCGCAACGCTATCGGCATTGAGTTGCCCAATCCAACGCGCGAAAAAGTCTACTTGCGTGAATTGCTCTCGGGCCTTGACTACAATGAAACCACCGCCAAGCTGCCGCTCTGCCTCGGCAAGACCATCGGCGGCGAGTCGGTCATCGTCGATCTCGCGCGCATGCCGCATCTGTTGATCGCCGGCACCACCGGCTCCGGCAAATCGGTCGCCATCAACACCATGATCCTGTCGCTGGTCTATCGCCTGCGCCCGGATCAATGCCGGCTGATCATGGTCGATCCCAAGATGCTCGAACTTTCCGTCTATGACGGCATCCCGCATCTGCTTACGCCGGTGGTCACCGATCCGAAGAAAGCGGTGGTCGCGCTCAAATGGGCGGTGCGCGAGATGGAGGAGCGCTACAAGAAGATGTCCAAGCTCGGCGTGCGCAACATCGACGGCTACAATGCGCGCGTCGCCGAAGCGAAGACGAAAGGCGAGACGCTCACGCGTACGGTGCACACCGGCTACGACAAGGAAACCGGCGAAGCGATCTACGAGAAGGAAGAGCTCGAGCTCGAGCCGCTGCCCTATCTGGTGGTGATCGTCGACGAGATGGCTGACCTGATGATGGTCGCCGGCAAGGACATCGAAGGCGCCATCCAGCGCCTGGCGCAAATGGCGCGCGCCGCCGGCATCCACGTCATCCTCGCCACGCAACGCCCGTCGGTCGACGTCATCACCGGCACCATCAAGGCGAATTTCCCGACCCGCATCTCGTTCCAGGTCACCTCCAAGATCGACAGCCGCACCATCCTGGGCGAGCAGGGCGCCGAACAACTGCTCGGCCAGGGCGACATGCTCTACATGGCCGGCGGCGGCCGCATCAGCCGCGTGCACGGACCTTTTGTGTCCGACGATGAAGTTGAGAAAGTCGTTCGCCACCTGAAGACACAAGGGCATCCGGAATATCTCGAGGAGGTGACCGCCGGCGATCCGGAAGACGGCGAGGACGGCGCGGTGTTCGATGCGACCGGCATCGGCCTGGCCGAAGGCGGCGACCTTTACCAGCAAGCCGTCGCTATCGTGAAGCGCGACCGCAAGGCCTCGACCTCTTACATCCAGCGCCGGCTACAGATCGGCTACAACCGTGCCGCGTCGCTGATGGAGCGGCTGGAACAGGAAGGTATCGTCGGCCAGCCCAATCATGCCGGCAAGCGCGAGATTCTGATTCCGGAAAATCCGGCCGATGACCGTTTCTAAATCTTGCCGTTTCGGCAACGCCCGAATCAGGCATGATTGGAGCCGCGAAATAGCCATAGCCGGCCGATATAGAATTTGCCACAGAACTTAAACTCAACTCGGGGCGCGAACGAGGCGAAAACCGTGATGGCGCAATATCTTAATGCGCGGACCGGCCATACTCTGGCGTTAGCATTTTTATTTGCCTACCTGGCGGCAGCGCCGACGCTAGCGCAGGGCGTTCCGCTCCCGAAGCCGCGCCCGTCGATCGAAACTCACCCGGCGACTACCGGCGCGATTGCCGCACCTAAATCCGCGGTCTCCGCGGGGGCGCTCGATGCCCGCGCCCAAGAACCGCAGCCCCCCGCGGCGTCGGCACAGGCGCCTAATCCGGTTTCCAATCCCTTCGCCGCATTGCTCGGCAAGCCCGGCTCGACCGCCGCGCTCAGCGCCGAACAGCGTGCCATCGTCGAGAAGGTGAATAATTATCTCTCCAACATGCAGGTGATGACCGGCAATTTCGTGCAGGTCGCGCCAGACGGCCGTCGCACCCAAGGCGAGTTCTATATTTCCAAGCCCGGCCGCGTGCGCTTCGAATATGACGACCCGAGCCCAATTGAGCTGATCGCCGACGGCCAGTCTGTGGTGGTGCGCGACCGCAATCTCGCGACGCAGGATGTCTATCCGCTGTCGCAGACGCCGCTACGCTTCCTGCTCGCCGACCACGTCGATCTGATGAAGGATACCAACTTGGTCGCAGTCTATGCCGACGATGTATTCGTCACGGTGGTGGTCGAGGAAAAGAACAGCGTGGTCGGCACCAGCCGGCTGATGATCATGTTCAGCGCCAAGGACATGCAGCTCAAGCAATGGACGGTAACCGATCCGCAGGGCTACGATACCACGGTCGCGGTGTACAATATCGATACCAGCAAACGGCCCGATCCCAGCATGTTCAAGATCGACTACACGAATTATCACAACTGACTCTCCATTATTCCGGGCTCGCTGCTTCGCAGCGCCCCGGAATGACGTGCTAAGTTCCTTTCTATGCCCCTCAAGATCACCACCTGGAACATCAACTCCGTCCGCTTGCGTATCGATCTGGTCGCCAAATTTCTCAAGAGCGCGCGGCCGGACGTGCTCTGCCTGCAGGAGACCAAGTGCCCGGACGACGCTTTTCCGCTCAAGCGCTTCAAGCGGCTCGGCTACGAGCACGCCGCGCTCAACGGGCAGAAGGGCTATCACGGCGTGGCCGTGCTCTCGCGCCGTCCGTTCGAGACCTTCGGCTTCGCCAATTTCTGCGGCAAGACCGACTGCCGTCACATGAAGGTGGTGCTTGGCGAGCGCGCCGGGCTGAAGGATCCGATCACGCTGCATAATTTCTATGTGCCGGCTGGCGGCGACGAGCCGGATCCGGACATCAACCCGAAGTTCCAGCACAAACTCGATTTCCTCGACGAAATGCGCGGCCATCCAGGCCTGCGCCCGCAAAAATATCAGCGCGCGATTCTGGTGGGCGATCTCAACGTGGCGCCGCTTGAGCACGACGTCTGGAATCACAAACAAATGATCAAGGTGGTTTCGCACACACTGGTCGAATGCGAGAAGCTTACTGCGGCGCGCGGCGCCGGCAGCTGGATCGACGCCATGCGCGTGCTCACACCGGAGCCGACCAAGCTTTACACATGGTGGAGCTATCGCGCGATGGACAATTGGCGCACCGCCGACCGCGGCCGCCGGCTCGATCATGTCTGGACTTCGGATGCGCTTGCCGACCGTGTGTCGAAGATTAAGATTGCCAAGGATTATCGCGGCGCCGAGCGTCCCTCCGACCACGTGCCGGTGACGGCGACGATCGAGCTCTGACTACTCGCGTCTCTCCAAAATCTTCTTCACGCCGCCGAGTTCGCGCGTCCAACCGTCGATGCGCTCGGCCATCATGTCGCTCAGTTTCTGGGCGGCGGCCGGATAGCCCTCCAGCATCTTGCGGAACAGGCTGCGCGAAATGCGGATCACCACCGTCGGTTCTTTCGCGATCGCAGTCGACGCGCACACGGTGTCGCTGAGCAGCGCCCGCTCGCCCACCAAGGTGCCAGGACCGGCTGTGAATTGCTCGCCTTCCAGCGGAGAGTTCGGCTCCAGCAGCAGTGAGCCCTCCTGCACGACATAACCGCCATCGGCGAGTTCGCCGGCGTAGAACAGCACTGCCCCGCTCGGCAATTGTCTGGTTTCCGCGCCGATCGCGAGAATGCGCAGCGCATGCTTGCCCAATACAGCTAAGGTCGGCACCTGCTCGAAGAAGGCGATGTCGTCGTTAATGGACATGGCTAGCCTTCTGTCATTCCGGAGCCCGCTCGCTCTGTCGGCGTTCCGGTATGACGGCGACGTTTCTCACGGCACCAGCTTATAGCCGCCAGCTTCGGTCACCAGGATTGCGGGCTGGGCGGCGTCCTTCTCGACCTTCTGCCGCAGCCGGTAGATGTGCGTCTCCAGCGTGTGGGTGGTGACGCCGGAATTATAGCCCCACACTTCCTGCAACAAGGTCTCGCGCGATACCGGCTTCTGCGCGGCGCGGTAGAGATAGCGCAGGATGGCGGTTTCCTTTTCGGTCAGCCGCACTTTGCTGCCCTTCGGGCTGAGCAGCAGCTTGGAGCTCGGGCGGAAGGTGTAGGGCCCGATGGTGAAGACGGCGTCCTCGCTCGCCTCATGCTGGCGAAGTTGGGCGCGGATGCGCGCCAGCAGCACGGCGAAGCGGAACGGCTTGCTGACGTAATCGTTGGCGCCCGATTCCAGCCCCAGGATGGTGTCGCTATCGGTGTCGTGGCCGGTCAGCATAATGATCGGCGCCTTGAAGCCGTTCTTGCGCAGGATGCGCACCGCCTCGCGGCCGTCCACATCGGGCAGGCCCACGTCCATGATCACGAGATCGACCTGACCGCTTTTCGCCGCCTGCACGCCTTTGGTGCCGCTGTCGACCGCGATGGCGTCGAATTCCTCATGCAGCGCCAATTGCTCGACCAGCGCTTCGCGCAGTTCGGTATCGTCGTCCACGATCAGGATGGTTCGTCGGTTGGGCATCGCTAATGGGCCGCCTCAAGGGAATATTCGCGAAGTAGAGCATTCAGGGCTAAAAGAGCAAGGGTGAACTGATATTTAGCCTGGATTCGAGGAGTTTTTGAGCGTGCCGCGGGCAAAACGCGAAACATCGTTGCGGCGGCTGGCCGTGCGGCGGAAACCGGCGCAGCCATCCCGCGGTGTACTGCAAGCGGGACCCTTGGCGCTGCCGGTGGCGCTCGGCCGCACCGGCATCAAAGCCAATAAGCGCGAAGGCGACGGCGCGACGCCGCGCGGCCGCTTTCGGCTCAAACGGCTGTGGTGGCGAGCCGATCGTCATCCACGTCCGGCAACACGGTTACCGGCCCGGCGCATCACGCCGCGGGATGGCTGGTGCGAAAACCCCGCCGACCGCCGCTACAACAGGCCGGTGAAAGTACCGCCGGGCTCAAAGGCCGACCGGCTCACACGCCAGGACGACCTCTACGACTTCATCATCGAGATCGACCACAACACGCGCCCACGCGTGGCCGGCCGCGGCAGCGCCGTGTTCATCCATGTGGCGCGCCCCGGCTTCGCGCCGACTGCGGGCTGCGTCGCGCTCACGATCAATTCACTGCGCCGGCTGCTCGCGCGCGTCGGCCCGCGCACCAGCATCATGGTTGAGTGAACGTTAACATCACCGGCTGGCTACCGTTGGTTAAGCATAGGCGCGCCCCGCGACGGGCATATCCAACGCATTAACTCAACGGGGATTGCGTCGTGGTATTCGATGCCGGCACAACGGCGCCGCAAGAAATATAAAACAATGCCGCGCAAGGTGATCATGGACACGACGACCGCGCATGCCCATCACCAGACTTCGCCGGCGCGTTCCGGGCCTGAGTTGATCGGCCGCGTCGTCGGGGTTTCCGGTTCGCAGGTCACCGTCGAGCTCACCGCGCGCAGCAATGGCAGCGAGCATCCGACGGTCGGAAAATTTATGGGCATGGTGACCGGCAAAGCCTTGATCATCGGACTGATCACCGAGATCGGCGAACAGGCCGCGGCGGCGCCAGGCGTCGGGGCGTCCTATCGAAGAATCGCGCGCCTCGATCTGGTCGGCGAGATACGTTCCGGCGAAGGCGGCGCGGCGCGCTTCGATCGCGGCGTGATGGAATATCCGAATATCGGCGACGGAGCGCTGCTGCTTACCGAGCGCGAACTGCGGCTGGTCTACGGCGCGGCCGACGCCGACCACGCGCATGTCGGTAACCTGCAACAGAATTCCGATATCGGCGTACACATCGACATCGACCAATTGGTGAGCAGGCATTTCGCCATCGTCGGCGCCACCGGCGTCGGCAAGTCGAGCGGCGTCGCCATCATCCTGCAGAAGATTCTCGATACGCGGCCGAACCTGCGCCTCTTCCTGGTCGACCCGCACAACGAATACGGCCATTGCTTCGGCGACAAGGCGCAGGTGCTCACCCCCCGAAACCTGCGGCTGCCGTTCTGGCTGTTCAATTTCGAGGAAACGGTCGACGCCTTCTTCGGCGCCCGCCCCGGCGCCACCGAAGAAGTCGAGATCCTGTCAGAAATCATTCCTCTGGCCAAATCGGCTTACCTTCAATACCGCGTCAACAGCGAACGCGCGTTGACCAAGAAGCGCGATCCGCTCGACTCCGGCTTCACCGCCGATACGCCGGTGCCCTATCGCATCGAGGATCTCATTAACTTGCTCGATGAGCGCATGGGCAAGTTGGAGAACCGTACCTCGCGCATGATCTACCACAAGCTGATCGGCCGCATTAAGACCTTCCGCAATCATCCGCGCTACGCGTTCATGTTCGAGAATGCGACCGTCGGCGGCGACACCATGGCGGAAATTATCGGCAATCTGTTCCGGCTGCCGCCGGACGGCAAGCCGATGACTATCATGCAACTCGCCGGCTTCCCGGCCGAGGTGGTGGATTCGGTCGTCTCCGTGCTCTGCCGCATGGCCTTCGACTTCGGCCTGTGGAGCGACGGCGCGGCGCCGCTGCTGTTCGTCTGCGAGGAAGCGCACCGCTATGCACCCGCCGACAAGAAGATCGGCTTCGGCCCGACTCGCCGCGCGCTCTCGCGCATCGCCAAGGAAGGCCGCAAATACGGCGTGTTCCTTGGCCTCGTCACACAACGGCCGGCAGAGATCGATTCGACCATCGTGTCGCAATGCTCGACCCTCTTCGTCATGCGGCTATCGAACGACCGCGACCAGGCGCTGATCCGCTCGGCAGTATCCGACGCGGCGTTGAATCTGTTGTCGTTCATCCCGTCGCTCGGCACCCGGGAGGTATTTGCCTTCGGCTCCGGAGTGGCCCTGCCGACGCGCATGCGTTTCAAGGAACTGCCGGCGGATATGCGGCCGAACAGCGAGGCGATCGGCAACACCCGCTCCGACACCGGCACGAATATGACCCGCGATCTGCTCAACTCGGTGATCGAGCGCTGGCGCAGCGCCAGCATGAGCCACCGCGCCGGCGATACTGATTTTTCCGATTACGGTTCGTCGCTCGATGCCGCGCCGTTGCAGCCCGCGTTGCCGCAGGCGTCCACCGCGCCGATGCCAGTGCCGCCCTCGCCGCGAGGCGAAGCCTTGCGCTCGAGCCTGCTGAAGAAGCCATTGGAAGCCAACTCGCCGTTCCCGCCGCCACCGCCGCGATTCCGCTGACCGCGGCTATCGTCCGCGCGCAGGCGGGACTACTTTGCTGGCCGCTCGCCGAAAATCGCGCTGCCCACCCGCACATGGGTGGCGCCGAGTTGAATGGCGGTCGCAAAATCCGCGCTCATGCCCATCGATAGCAGCTTGAGCCCATTGCGCCGCGCAATTTTGGCGGTGAGCGCGAAATGCGGTCCCGGAGCCTCGTCGAGCGGCGGAATGCACATCAGCCCGGAAACGGTCAGGCCATAGCGGTCGCGGCACGCCGCCAGAAACGCGTCGGCATCCTGCGGCAATACGCCGGCTTTCTGCGGCTCGGCGCCGGTATTGATCTCGACAAACAAAAGCGGCTTGCGCTTCTGCTTTTCGATTTCCTTTGCCAGCGCCTCGCACAAACTCGGCCGGTCGACCGAATGAATGGCGTCGAACAGCGCCACCGCTTCCTTCGCTTTATTGGATTGCAGCGGGCCGATCAGGTGCAGTTCGATGTCCGCGTGCTTTTGCATCAGCGCCGGCCATTTGGCCTTCGCTTCCTGCACGCGGTTTTCCCCAAACACGCGCTGGCCGGCGGCGATCACCAGCTCGATCGCCTCGGGCGGAAAGGTCTTCGACACCGCCACCAGCGTCACCTCCGCGGGATCGCGCGAGGCGCCTTTGCAGGCGCGCGCGATCTCGGCGCGGACGGCGGCGAGACCGGCCGCGGAGGTGGCAGTGGGCGGTGCAGTGCTGGTCATTGTCATGCCCTTAATGCCCGTAAATAGGGCCTCTCCGTCAAGCCGCCCGTTGACCGGTGAAGCCCTTTCATGTCACCTCCCGGCAGCTTAATAAGTGCCGCAAATGACCGCCGAATCGCCAAAAAACGACCGCTACAACGCCCGCGCGGCCGAAGCCCACTGGCAGAAGACCTGGGCCGAGCGCGGCATCTTCGCCACGAAGAACGACGACCCGCGGCCGAAATACTACGTGCTGGAGATGTTCCCCTATCCCTCGGGGCGCATCCATATGGGCCACGTGCGCAACTACACCATGGGCGACGTGGTGGCGCGCTTCAAGCGCGCCATGGGCAACGCCGTGCTGCACCCGATGGGCTGGGACGCCTTCGGCATGCCGGCGGAGAACGCGGCGATCGATCGCAAGGTACATCCGAAGGCCTGGACCTACGACAACATCGCGTCGATGAAAAAGCAGCTGCAGTCGATGGGGCTGTCGCTCGACTGGGCGCGCGAGATCGCGACCTGCGACCCGGCCTATTACAAGCACCAGCAGAAGATGTTCCTCGATTTCCTGCGCGCCGGCCTCGTGGAGCGCAAGCAGTCGAAAGTGAATTGGGACCCGGTCGACCACACTGTGCTCGCCAACGAGCAGGTGATCGACGGCCGCGGCTGGCGCTCGGGCGCGGTGGTCGAGCAGCGCGAGCTCACCCAATGGTTCTTCAAGATCAGCGACTATTCGCAGGATCTGCTCAACGCGCTCGACACGCTCGACCGCTGGCCGGACAAAGTCCGGCTGATGCAGAAGAACTGGATCGGCCGTTCGGAAGGCCTGCTGGTCCGCTTCATGCTCGATCCGGCGAGCACGCCGAATAAAGAGAACGAGCTGGAAATCTTCACCACGCGGCCGGACACTTTGTTCGGCGCCAAGTTCATGGCGCTGTCGCCCGATCATCCGCTGGCCGCGGCTGCGGCTGCGAAAAATCCGAAGCTCGCCGCCTTCATCGAGGAGTGCAAGAAGATCGGCACCTCGCAGGCGGCGATCGACACCGCCGAGAAGTTGGGCTTCGACACCGGCATCAGGGCGGTGCATCCGTTCGATGCCAACTGGAAGCTGCCGGTCTATGTCGCTAATTTCATTTTGATGGAGTACGGCACCGGCGCCATCTTTGGCTGCCCCGCGCACGACCAGCGCGACTTGGACTTCGTCAACAAATACGGTCTCGGCAACACGCCGGTGGTGTGCCCGCCGGGCCAGGACTCGAAGACTTTCGTCATCACCGACGTCGCCTATGACGGCGACGGCACCATGATCAATTCGCGCTTCCTCGACGGCATGACGATCGAGGCGGCGAAGGAAGAAGTCGCCAAGCGGCTGGAGAAAGACACGCGCGGCAACCGTCCGGTAGCGCAACGCCAGGTCAATTACCGCCTGCGCGACTGGGGCATTTCGCGCCAGCGTTATTGGGGCTGTCCGATCCCGATCATCCACTGCGACAAATGCGGCACCGTGCCGGTGCCGGAAAAAGATCTGCCGGTGCACGCTGCCGGAGGACGTCACTTTCGACAAGCCGGGCAATCCGCTCGACCGCCATCCGACTTGGAAGAACGTCAAGTGTCCGCAATGCTCGGGTCCTGCGCGGCGCGAGACCGACACCATGGATACCTTCGTCGACTCGTCCTGGTACTTCGCGCGCTTCACCGATCCGTGGAACGCCAGCGCGCCGACCACGCCGAACACCGCCAATGAATGGCTGCCGGTCGATCAATACATCGGCGGCATCGAGCATGCGATTTTGCATTTGCTCTATTCGCGCTTCTTCACCCGCGCCATGCACAAGACCGGCCATGTCGGCATCGACGAACCGTTCGCCGGCCTGTTCACGCAAGGGATGGTGGTGCACGAAACCTATCGCAGCAAAAGCGGCGATTGGGTCGAGCCGGCGGAGGTGACGATCGAAGGCCTCGGCGATGCGCGCCGTGCCAAGTTGACCGCGACCGGCGAGTCGATCGAGATCGGCTCGATCGAGAAAATGTCGAAGTCGAAAAAGAACACCATCGACCCCGACGACATCATCGCCGCCTACGGCGCCGACACCGCGCGCTGGTTCATGCTGTCCAACTCGCCGCCCGAGCGTGACGTGATCTGGACCGAGGAAGGCGTGCAAGGAGCCTGGCGCTTCGTGCAGCGGCTGTGGCGGCTCGTCGGCGAGATCGCCGGCGTCTCCGGACCACAAAGCCGCCCGGCGACTTTTGGTCCGGAAGCGCTCAAAGTGCGCAAGGCCGCCCACCGCGCCTTAGCCAATGTCTCCGATGATATCGCCAAGCTGCGCTTCAACCGCTGTGTCGCGCATATCTATGAATTCGCCAATGCGCTGTCGGACGCGATCGGGGCGGTCGAGACCGCCCCGGCAGACGACCTGGCCTGGGCGCTACGCGAAGCCGGCGATATCCTGGTGCGCCTGTTCCACCCGATGATGCCGCATCTGGCCGAGGAATGCTGGGCCGCGCTCGGCCATAAAACCCTGGTCTCCGCCGAGGCCTGGCCCCAGCTCGAAGCCGAGCTTTTGGTCGAAAACACCGTGACTTTGCCGGTGCAGGTCAACGGCAAGAAGCGCGCCGACGTCACCGTGGCGCGGGATGCCGGAAATACCGATATAGAGGCTGCCGTTCTGGCTCTCGATGCGGTAATAAAGGCGCTGGACGGCAAGCGCCCGAAAAAGGTCATCGTCGTCCCGCAGAGGATCGTTAATGTGGTGGCCTGAAACCCCGCGCCAAACCCAGCGCCTTGGCCGTTTGGCGGTCGTCATATTGCTGGCCGGCCTCACCGCCGGCTGCTTCCAGCCGCTTTATGGCACGCAAGGCGCGATCGGCGGCCCCGGTATCGGCGACAAGCTGAGCAGCATCGAGGTGACGCCGATCAAGGTGCCCAACGGCACCCGGCTCTCCCGCGTTAGCGTCGAGGTGCGCAATAACCTGCTGTTCGGCCTGACCGGCGGCGGCCCCGCCGCCCCGAGCGACTACAAGCTCGACATCAGGCTCACCTCCACCCAGAGTCAGGTCATCGTCGACATCAACACCGCGCGCCCGGACATTCAAGATTACGGTATCGACGCTACGTACACGCTGACCGATGTCCGCACAGGCAAGAAGGTGATCGACGGCCAGACCTTCTCGCGTGTGTCGTACGACATTCCCGGCCAGCAACAGCGTTTCGCCGGCGACCGCGGCTTACGCGATGCCGAGAACCGCGCCGCCAAGGCAATCGCAGACAATATCCGCGCCCGCATGGCGTCGTATTTCGTGGCGGGGACATAAACCCTAATCTTCCTTATGGTGAGGCGCGAAGCGCCGTCTCGAACCATGGGGACGCCCCATTCTTCGAGACGCGTCGCTTCGCGATGCTCCTCAAGATTGCGGAATTGAAATCCATGACCGCCATCAAAACCACCGATATCGACCGCTTCATCGCTAAGCCCGATCCGGGCCAGCCGGTCGTGCTGGTGTACGGCCCCGATGCTGGCCTGGTGCGCGAGCGCGTCGACGCCTTGGTGAGGGCCTCGGTCGACGATCCCGCCGATCCATTCGCGCTGGCGCGCATCGAAAGCGAGGAACTATCGACCAATCCGGGTCGGCTCGCCGATGAAGCCAACACGGTGCCGCTGTTCGGCGGCCGCCGCGCTGTGCTGTTGCGGGTCAATTCGCGACACAACATTGTGCCATCGGTGGAGGTCGTCCTGGAGACGCCACCGCGCGATTGCCGAATTGTCGTCGAAGCCGGCGAGCTGCGCAAAAGCGCACCACTACGCGCGGTGTTCGAGAAGGCCAAAGCCGGTGCCGCCATCGGCTGCTATCCAGACGGCGAACGCGACCTGGCGCGACTAATCGATGAGGAAATGCGCGCGGCGAATTTAACGCTTGCCGGCGACGCGCGCGCCGCACTGACAGCGCTGCTCGGCGGCGACCGGCTCGCCTCGCGCAACGAAATCCGCAAGCTCGTGCTTTATGCGCAAGGCAAGGAGCGCATCGAACTCGCCGACGTGATGGCCGTGGTGGCGGATGCCTCGGCGCTGGCGCTCGACGGCGTGATCGACGCAACCTTCGCCGGCGAGACTCGCGACGTCGAAACCGAATTCGGCAAGGCGCGCGCCGGCGGCTCCTCGCCGGCGGCGATCGTCTCCGCCGCGATCCGCCAAGTCGCCAATCTGCACAAGATGAAGCTTGCTGTTGAAGGCGGCGATTCAATCGAGTTCGCCATGATGCGCGGCGCCCCGCCCGTGCACTTCACGCGCAAGAAATCAGTCGAAGCCGCGCTGCGCACCTGGGCGCCGCCGCGTCTGCTGCGCGTCATGGCGCAGCTCGCGGAGGCTTCGCTCGACATGCGGCGCAATGCCGCATTGGCCGAAGTCATAGCGCAACGTACGCTGCTGTCGATTGCGGTGAGCGCGCGAAGAAGAGAAAATTAAGGCGCGCGATGCTGTCGTCCCCGCGAAGACGGGGACCCATATGCCGTGAACTATCGAGAGACTGCGGAGTATGGGTCCCGGCCCTCGCAAGAACTCGGCCGGGACGACAAAAGACTACAAATTAAACTGATAGCTATGCGGCACCCAGCGATAGCCGCCGCTTGTCTTCTCCACCCAGCCTAGCCCTGGGAACGGCATGTGGAAGCCGGCGACAAACAGTCTATCGGTCGCCACCATGTCGAGGATGCGCTTGCGGGTGGCCACCGCCTTCTCCTTGTCGTCGTCGACGTCGAGATGCAGGTCCGGCCGCTGGATCGCCACTACGTAGTGATTGCAGGTGTCCGCCCAGTTGAGCAGCTTCTTGCCCTCGCTCTCGATCATGAACGCCAGCAACCCAGGCGAATGTCCCGCCGCATCGACCGCAGTGATGCCCGGAACTACCTCGTCGCCCGGCTTGATCATGGTGGCGCGGTTGGCGAGCGGCACCACGATCTTCACATAGAGTTCGCGGTTGAACTTGCGCGCCTCGCGCACGTTCTCGCCTTTGTTCCAGAAATCGAATTCGGCCGCGCCGAACACATAGCGCGCATTCGGAAACACCGGCTGGCCGCCCTTCATCAACCCGCCGATGTGGTCGGGATGGCCATGCGTGATCACCACCACGTCAACGTCTTCCGGCTTGTAGCCGGCCTGCGCCATGCGCGCGACCAGTTGGCCTGGCGGCAAGCGGCCTTTCATCTGCTCGTACTCGGCCGAGAGCGAGCCGTTGCCGGTGTCGAACAGCACAAGGTCGTTGCCGGTATTGACCAGTATCGGAGTAAACGGGTGGAAGTAACGGTCCGCCTCAATGCGATTGGCGGCGGCCAGCGCCTTCACCTCGTCGGCATGCACCTCGCCGCCGAACGAGGGCGTCAGCCCGGGGCGGATCACATGGCTATCCATGATGGTCGCGACCTCGAAACCGCCGAGCTTGAAGCAGTAGATGGCCGGCAGCATTTCACCTTGCATTGAAGCGGGCACGCTTGTCCTCCCCTTGCTTTATCTGTCCGTGCGCCCCGCATTTATCGCAAGAACGGCGGAATAACCAGCTTCCGCGCACCCTATTCCGGCGCGTTAGGATTGCCACAACCAATCTGTAATACGTTTTAAAGCGCCTGTTTTTCTAGTCCGCCGGGGCGCTATTGCCAAGCCAACTTATCCAAGGCGTCGAGGGCCGCTACGGCCTCTACGAGATCGACGCGCCGGCCGCCGCGCGATTAAGGACTTGTGGCCGACGATTGCGCCCGAACTCGATCAGGCGGTCGACGCCATTCTCGACACCACCGCAAAACTGGCACTGGTCGGCCCGATCGACGGGCAGCATCGCGCTTTCATCAAGCAGCTTGAATTGTCGCATTTGGAAGCGCTGCTGAACGGCGAATTCGACAACGTCTATTTCGAGTCGTGCATAAAGACGGTCGGCGAGGAAGCCGCGCTCGGCTTCGACGCGCGCCTGCGTAGCACCGCCGGTAACTACGTGTTGCGCGCCGCACTCGATGCGCTCGCACGCAAGTACTGGTATTCGCCGGCCAAGCTCGCCGCCAGTGCGAAGCTTGTTTCGCAGGTTCTGGCACCCCTGGCGCAGGACCGGAACCGCGCATAGGTTTACCCTCAGCAAACCTGCATAACCTGGGGGCCGCCGATGGCTAAGAAAATGCGCAAAAAATCCGCTGCGAAAACGAAGAAGAAATCCACGGGCGCGCGGAAAAGGCACAAGACCGTCGTGCAAAAGAATTCCAAACTGGCGGCGCGCAAAAAAGCGGCGCGCAACAAAACGGCCCGCAAGGCCAAGCCAAGGGGCGTCGTCGGCACGATCGTTGCCGACGTTAAAGCCATCGTCGACACCTTGGCTGATGCCGAGCGCCTGCACCACAAACTGGAGCCGCACGTCCCGTCGGATCTGGAGTGACGGGCGGCACGCACCCGGCCGAATTTCGCCACCTTCCGATCGCACGGTTCGCAACGCCGGAACGGAATTGTAGCGGACGCCGTTAGCGTCGGCGGCAAAAGCCGGCTGTGCGGAATATGGACGACACCACTGACGACGCTCTCAGCAAAGTCCCCGGGGTCACCCTCATCTTCTGGCTAATCAAGATCGCCGCCACGACGCTGGGCGAGACCGGCGGCGACACCGTCACCATGACGATGCAGTGGGGCTATCTCGCCGGCACAGCGCTCTTCCTGGCCGCGCTCGCCGTGCTGGTCGCGTGGCAAATGGTCGCGGACAAATTCCACCCGTACCTCTATTGGGCGACCATCATCGCCTCTATGACCTTCGGCACCACCATGGCGGACTTCGCCGACCGCTCAACTCGGCATCGGCTACGCCGGCGGCTCGATGCTGCTGCTCGCTTGTCTGCTCGCCGTACTGGCGCTGTGGCATTGGTCGCGTGGCTCGATTTCGGTCGACACGGTCGACGCGCCCAAGGTCGAAGTGTTCTACTGGACGGCTATCACCTTTTCGCAGACGCTCGGCACCGCGCTCGGCGATTGGACGGCCGACTCGACCGGGCTGGGCTACGAATACGGCGCGCTGGTTTTCGCCGCCGGCCTTGCGGTCGTCGCCGCCGCTTATTTCTGGACCAACGTGTCGCGCGTGACGCTATTCTGGATCGCCTTCATCCTGACGCGGCCCTTGGGCACCACCACAGTCGGTGACTTCCTCGACAAGCCGATCCGCCACGGCGGACTGGCGCTGAACCGCCCGATCGCCTCGGCGGGAATCGCCGCGTTTATTCTCGTCTGCCTGCTCATCCTGCCGCAACGCGCCGGTAAGCATCCGGAGCGATCGCAAGAAGTCGCCTGAGTTTTTGTCAGACCTTGTTAAGCGCAAGGGTCTATGAGTTGTGGCATGAAAAAAGCATTGCCCGAACACATGTTCTCGGAAGCCGACAAACAGCCCAGGATAACCACACTGCGCAACTGGGTGCTCGATCAGAAGGTGACCGAGATCGAGATGACCGAGCAGCAGTTCTGGAATTTCACGCTGCTGCAGCCGATCGCCGAGAAGCCGTGGGTCACGTACATGGGCCGCGCCCTGCGCGTGCCGGACATGCCGGAAGAAGCGCAAAAATGCCTCGGCATCTACGACAAGGTCGGCCCCGGCTCGATTTGAGCTTTATCGGATCGTGATTCTTTGTCGCGCCCCAAAGCGCGACCGGCGCGCCATTGAGCGGCGGACCATGGCTGATATCGTGCCCGCGGCAAGGACGCTGGTGGAAACGGGGCGCGCATGGGCGGCATGGACAACGAAGATCCCTGGAAGTGGATGCAGCCCTACGACGTACGCCGCTTCGGCGACGTCATTCTCGACGAGGAGGAGCAGAAACGCTGGTGCCGCCCCGTGCTGCTCGGCGGGCTGCCGTTCATGTGGCGCAAAGCCGAGGTCGCGCGCAACGTCATCTACGACCGACTCGAACTGCGCGAGGGCGACAAGGTGCTCGTGATCGGCGAGTGCATCGAGCCGTGCGGCTTCGTCGACGACATACGCGCGCGCATCGGACCCAAGGGCGAGGTCCGCGTCATCGACATCACTGATGAAGCGCGCGACAACTACATCGCAAAAAAGCGGGGCCGCGGCGGCCAGCTCGCCACCTGGCAGTGGAACTACACGGGCGACTTCGCCGACGGCACATTCGATTGCACCGCCTGCCTGCAAAGCGTCCAGCATACCGACGACTGGCGCGAAACCGGCGCGGAAATGCTGCGCGTGATGAAGCCCGGACGAAACCTGGTGCTGGCCGAGATCGCCTACAGCCCCGAGACGGCCATGAAGATCGGTCTCGACATGCACATCGAGTACGTGTTCGACAAGCTGTTGGCGCGCGTCGGCTGGAAGCTCGACGAGTTTCCCTATTACAGCCCGAAGGATCTGGAGAAAGCCTTCGCCGGGCTGGTCAAGGATCCCGGCAGCTTCGTCTGGAAAGGCATCGAGATATTCTGGGGGCGCAAGCCATAGCGGGTCGATGCGGCGGTTTACTTTCCCTCTCCCTTTGGGAGAGAGCGCACCTGCCTCACGTCCGCGCCATTGCCATCATGATCACCCCGCCGGCCAGCGCGGCATATTGCAGGATCATCGCCGCCTGCGACGGCGCCTCGCTGCCATTCGTGGCCATATTGAAAACGGCCAGCGCGGTCGCGCTGGCGCCCAAGAGCGCGATCTTGCCCGCGTTGGCCTTCTTGGGTTCGGGTTTGCTACTTTGATTGTCGCTCATCGATGCCCCTCCGAATTTGACGCAATGAGCATACGTCGCGGCTGGACGGAGAGACGTTCAAAGACGGAACGTGCCGCTGGCTCTCTTCCCCTCCCCTTGTGGAATGGGAAAGCGCGAACGTCTCACCCTTGCGGTACAGCTTCTATCCGCCACCAAATCCGCGGATTAGGTAGCCCGGAAAATGCGAGTTGCAAGCCATCACGTGGGTAATGGCTTCGTGGTCATACTCGTCGCCGGAGCGATAACGATCGAAGAAACTATTCAGCCGCGTCACCCTTTCGCTCATGGCGTCGACCGCCTGCAGACCGACCGAAACGCCGTAATTGGTGAAGGCGAATTTCACATCGGGCAGATGCGGCTCGCGGCAAAAAAAGCCGTCGGCGCGCCACATCCGATCGAGGATGGCGAGGCTTTGCCGCCGCTGCGTCACCGCCCACTCCTCGTGCTGGAAAAAATGCGTCAGCCACAGCATCATGCCGAGGCCGAGGTCCTGGGTGATGGTGAGGTCTGCGGCGGTGGCATCGATAAGCGCCCGCATATCGGCGATTTCGTTCGCCAGACCATGCTCGTCGAGACATCGATAGGAGACATAGCCGTCGAAGGCATCGAGCGCGCCGAATCCATAGCCCGGATAAGGCGCGCTCAAATCCTCCTGCATCTTCCAGATCACGCCGCTCCCCGGCACGACAAAGGCGCGGTGAATCTGGCGCACCAGATCGACGCCCTTGGCGCGATAGGCCGGAACATGTCGTGCCAGCACGGAGAGCGCGTAGAGCCACATCGCTAGATAGTGGAAATATTGCCCATCGCGGTCGGGCGCTTCGCCGATGCGGATGCCGCGCGGCCGACCGAGCACGCGATCGACTTCGGACACGACCCACTCCGCCTCTTCGAGAAAGCGCGGCTCGCCGAGCTCGGCATAAAGCGAGACCAGCAGCACCACGCCAAAGGCATCGGTCCAGGTATAGCGCAGGCCGTTGGGCCAGATGCGCTCGCCGCGCATCCAGTTCAGTTTGTCGAGAACGTAAGCGATATCCTTGCAAGCAGGCATGGCGCTCGCACCCCGAAGGCGTCGCTATCCGGCAAACCCAGCGCGGTTATCGCCCGATCCAGCCTTTGGCTATTAAACTAGTCCGCGTAGCGATGACTGGCTTGACCCAGGTCAATATCGGCGCGGGAAGCTGCAGAGCGCACGAGCATCTCTGCGGACGCATCGAAGTGTCTGATGCGCCTCAAGGGTGCTGGACACGGGGGGCGCGACCTGCTGCGATAAAGAACTGCTTTTAGCAGAGGAGTTTTGCCGGTGCCGATCATCGATTCCCAGGTCCATGCCTATGAGGCGAACACCCCGAAGCGTCCGTGGCATGCCACGCCGAACTGGCCGCCGCACGTCACCGGCGACGAGATGTGTGCGGCGATGGACAAAGTCGGAGTCGACGGCGCGATCTTCATCTCCGCCTTTTCGCTCTACCGGTACGACGCGAGCTATGCGGTCGAAGTGCAGAAAGCCCATCCCGACCGCATGGCCATCGTCAAGCCGGTCGACCCCGACGATCCCACGGTGGCCGACGTCGTCGCCGACTGGAAGCGCACGCCGGGCACGGTCGGCATCCGCATCGTTCTGACCAACGAGCCCGGACGCGAGCGCGACCCGAACCACCCCGGCCTCGACCGCATCGCCCGCGCAGCGATGAAGTACGACTTTCCGGTCAACGTGCTGTGCTGGGGCAACCTCGATGCCGGCATGGCGCTGATCGACCGCAATCCGGACACGCGCTTCATCATCGACCATCTCGGCATCCTGCAGCCGCGCAAGCCGCCGGCGCCGCCGCAGCCGTGGGCCGAGCTGCCGAAGGTGCTCGAGCTCGCCAAGCGCAAGAACGTGGTGATCAAGGTGAGCGGCGCCTGCACGCTGTCGAAAGAACCCTATCCGTTCCCGGACATCTGGGATCCGCTCGCCCGCGTGTTCGACGCCTGGGGCTTCGAGCGCTGCCTGTGGGGCACCGACTGGACGCGCGCCTTCGCCGTCGTCAACTACGAGCAGGCCGTCGAGCCGTTCTTGAAGACCGACCGGCTGAGCGACAGCGAGCGGGCGATGCTGATGGGCGGCGCCTGCGCCAAGGCTTATCGGTGGGAGCCGAAGAAAGCTTAAGTCAGCCGGCAGACCGGCGGGTTTGCGGCTCCTGGTGCCTTTCGCGGTATTTCGGCCCAGGGCCACGCATGTAGTGCCGCTCGGGCCGATAAGAAACCGATGCCGGCACCAATTTTTCAAGCAACCACCGCCAGCGAAAGAGGCGGAATAACTGCGGTTTTCCGTTGAAGTATGCCATGGCTTTACGCTCGCGGTGGACGATGTCCTCAGGCGCGATTTTTGACGAATCGCGAAACGGGAAGCCTCGGTTTAGAGCCTGACGAACGTCTGCACGAGAACGATGGCAGACGTCGCCATGATGACGTAAGGCAGCGTTTCCAGGACGAATCGCGACGTTCGCTCCAGCATGGAAGGACTCCGTGATTGTTAGGCGGCAATCTCGCAAACACGTATTTCAAACGATAGAGTGAAATTCAAACATCCGTTTGAGGCGGAACCATGACGTTTGACGCCGGGCGGGAGATCAAAGACGTTTGCATTTTGTTGCAAGTGTCATTATGTAGGCAATTCAAACACTTGTTTGAATTGGGATCGCAATGACGCGTCCGTCGGAATTCACCCGCAGTTCGATCATGAAGGCGGCTGTTCAGCTCTTGGCTGACAAGGGCTACCAGGCCACGAGCGTTCGCGACATCGTGGCCAAGGCGCGCGTCAACCAGGCCGCCATCAACTACCATTTCAAGGGCAAGGACGGGCTGTATCTCGAACTGCTCAAAACGGCATTCGAGAAGCTGACGGAACAGGCCGGATTTCGATCCCGCGAAACTCAAGTCTCTTTCCCGCGAGGAAGCCCTGCGCAGCTTCGTGCATCAGCAGTTGCGGCCGCTGCTGTTTCGCGACGAGTTAAGCCTGTACATCCGCATATTCGCCTGGGAGGCCGCGCATCCGAGCAAGGTCTTTCTCAAGTTCATGGCGAAGAATACGGTCACCTATCTGACCGCCGCTATCGATATCGTGCAAAGGTTCTTGCCCGCGGGCTCGGATCGGCGGGTCGCCCTGTGCGGCGCGATTTGGCTGATGGGACAATGCAGCACCTTTGTGCGCAACCGTGAGCTTTTCGCGCAAGAGCCGTTCAAGATCGCCCCAGACACACCGTTTGTGGATGAGCTGGCCGATCTCATCTCGCGCCTGGCGCTCAGCGGCTTGAGGGGCGTCAAAGGCGCGTGATCGCTGATTGCTTCCTTTGCTCAAGAGCGACCGGCTGAGCGACAGCGAGCGGGCGATGCCGATGGGCGGCGCCTGCGCCAAGGCTTATCGCTGGGAGCCGAAGAAAGGTTAGGTCAGTGCGCAGGCACGCTTCGCGTAGTCCGCCCTTGCTCCCGCCACCGTCATTGCCGGGCTTGACCCGGCAGTCCATGACAAGGCGCAGCGTCTGGTCTTACGTAAGACCTCCATTTGCGGAGCTTCATCATGGATGCCCGGGTCAAGCCCGGGCATGACGCGGAAATTGCGATGTCCGTTGGGTTACGCCCCCAACTTCCTCAACACCCCATCCAACTGATCCAAATCGCTGTACTTGATATGCAGCGTGCCGCCCTCGCCGCGGTGATCGACCGTCACCTCCAAACCCAAAGCGTCCGACAGCCGCCGCTCCAGCGCGCGGGTGTCGGCGTCCTTGGCGCCGCTGGTGTGGCCCTTCGCCTCGTTGCGCACGTCGCGCGCCTGGCGCGCGCCGTCCTTGCGCATGTCGGCCTCGAGCTGGCGCACGTTCCAGCCCTTCTTGATGACGTCGTGCGCGATCTGCTCGGCTTGCGGCTGGCCGACCAGCAAGCGCGCGTGCCCGGCCGACAACTGGCCGCTCTGCACCAGCGCCTGCACCGGCGCGGGCAGGCGCAGCAGCCGCAGCGTGTTCGCCACATGCGGCCGGCTCTTGCCGACGATCTGCGCCACGTCGTCCTGGCTGTGCTTGAACTCCTCCATCAGCGCCAGATAACCAGCGGCCTCCTCGATCGCATTGAGGTCGGCGCGCTGCACGTTCTCGATGATGGCGAATTCGAGCGCCTGCGCGTCGGTCGCCTCAACCACCGCGATGGGCACGTCGTGCAGGCCGACGCGCTGCGCCGCGCGCCAGCGCCGCTCGCCGGCGATAATCTCGTAATGATCCGGCGCGCCGTGAACGCTGCGCACCACGATCGGCTGGATGATGCCGCGTTCCTTGATCGACTCCGCAAGCTCGTTGAGTTCGGTCTCGGTGAAATTGCGGCGCGGGTTGCGCGGGTTGGCCTTGAGGTTTTCGATCGGCGCGCGGCGCGGCTTACGTCCGCTGTCGGCTTGCACCGGTGAGGTTTCGTCACCGACATCGCCCATCAGCGATGCGAGGCCGCGTCCCAATCGCGAATGATCCGCCATCGCCGCCGCTCCTGAACTCCGTGCCACGCTTGCCTCTTCGTTTAGCGATTACGTTTCTTGTCGTCGTATGCCTCTGTTGTTGTCATTGCCGGGCTTGACCCGGCAATCCATGAGGCGGCGCTACAGCGAATTGTTTACCTAAGTCTCTTGCTCGCGGCAGCTCATCATGGATGGGCGGGTAAAGCCCGCGCATGACGGTCTCCTGGGTGTCAACCCGCCTTCAATGCCCGCTCGCGCTGGATGATCTCGGTGGCAAGGCGCAGGTAGGCTTCGCTGCCGACGCATTTGAGATCGTAGACCAGCACCGGCTTGCCGTAGGACGGCGCTTCCGAGATGCGCACGTTGCGCGGGATCATAGTGTCGTAGACCTTTGCGCCCATGAACTGGCGCACGTCGGCGACCACCTGGTTGGAGAGGTTGTTGCGCGAGTCGTACATGGTGAGCACGATGCCATGGATCGACAGCGTCGGGTTGAGGCTCGACTTGACCTGCTCGACCGTCTTCAACAATTGCGACAGGCCTTCGAGGGCGAAGAACTCGCATTGCAGCGGAACGAGGATCGAATCCGCCGCCGCCATGGCGTTGACCGTGAGCAGATTGAGCGACGGCGGGCAGTCGACCAGGACGTAGCTGTAGTCGAAGTTGCGCGGACCCTTGTTGAGGTCGGCAAGCGCCGAGCGCAGGCGGAAGGCGCGGTCGCGCTCGCGGCCGATCTCCAGCTCCAGGCCGGAGAGATCCATGGTCGAGGGCGCGATGTCGAGCTGCGGCACCGCGGTCGCCAGCACGCCGGAGCGCAGCGAGGCCTTGCCGGTGAGCACGTCGTAGGTCGACACGTGGCGCGCCTTGCGCTCGATGCCGAGCCCGGTCGAGGCGTTGCCCTGCGGGTCGAGATCGACGATCAGCACACGCTCGCCGATGGCGGCGAGCGCAGTGCCAAGATTGATGGCGGTCGTCGTTTTGCCGACGCCGCCTTTCTGGTTGGCGACAGCGAGCACGCGCGGCCGGGCGGCGTCGGGCTTGGTGGCTTGAGGGAATGGGACGATGTCGGGACGATCGGTCGGCGATTTCGGACATTGGTGTTTTCCGGTGTAATAGCAGTTACTTACCGCACCGCAAGATGACGGACGATGACGATTGCGCCCGCCGCACTGGTCACGCTGGGCACGGTCGAGGCCTCAAGTCTCCAATATTTAGCGGCCTCGGTCAATTCAGCCGCTACATCTTGTCCCTTCGGGAACAGCCCGACCGCGCCTTTGGCTATCAAAGGAAACGCCTGATCGCACAGGACTTTCAATGGGGCGACCGCGCGCGCCGTCACCACATGAACAGTTTCCGCAAAGCTTTCCCCAAATTTCTCCGCCCGCTCCTGGTGGACTTGAGCCGGCAGGCCGAGTTTTTGCACCACCTCGCGCAAAAAGTTGGCCTTTTTGCCGACGCTTTCAATCAGATGCACCCTGGCGCCGGGGGTATCGGCGAGGGCGCAGGCGATCGGTATGCCCGGGAAGCCCGCGCCTGATCCGAAGTCCGCCCACACCTTCGCACCCGGCGCCAGCGGCAAAAGCTGGAGCGAGTCGGCGATGTGGCGGGTCCAAAGAATAGGAAGCGTCGAAGAAGCGACGAGGTTGAACTTGTTCTGCCAAAGGAGAAGCAGGGTAACGAAGTTCTTCAGCCGCTCTTCTGTTTCACGTGAAACAGGTGTGAGCGCGAGCGCGCGTTTTTTGTCGACTGCGACGTCGAAATCGCCCTGCCCGTCTTTTTTCAAGCGCGTTTCGCGGCGTTCTTGCCGCGTTTGACATGCGCGACCAGCAGCGTCAGCGCCGCAGGCGTGACGCCGTCGATCTTGCTTGCGTGTCCAATCGTGCGCGGCCGATTTTGCTGCAGCTTTTGTTTGGCTTCGTTGGAAAGTCCGCGCATAGCTTCGTAATCGAGATCGTCCGGCAACGTGAAACTTTCGTCGCGCCGATACGCAGCAACATCCGCGGCCTGGCGCGAAAGATAGACGTCGTACTTCGCGTCGATCTCGATCTGCTCGGCGGTTTTTGAATCGAGCTCGGCAAAGCGCGGCCAGATTTTCGCGAGATGCGAAATCGACATGTTCGGATACGACAGCAATTCAAATGCTGTGCGCCGCTGACCGTCTTTATTCAGCGTAAGTCCGAAACGTTCCGCCTCTTTCGGCGTGAGCGAAGCCGATTTCGCAAACGCGCGCGCGTCGTTCAGCGCGATCATTTTTTCTGCGTGGAAGTTCGCGCGCGCAGATCCGACGCAACCGATGGCAATTCCTTGGTCGGTCAAACGTTGATCCGCGTTGTCGGCGCGCAGCTGCAAACGATATTCGGCGCGCGAGGTGAACATGCGATACGGCTCACTGACACCACGCGTGACGAGATCGTCGATCATCACACCGATATACGCGTGTGCGCGATCGAACACGATGTCGCCGCCCGCGCCGGCTAACGATGCCGCGTTGAGACCCGCAAGAAGTCCCTGTGCCGCAGCCTCTTCGTAGCCTGTGGTGCCGTTGATCTGCCCGGCGAGAAACAATCCGCACAAGCGTTTCGTTTGTAGTGTTGGATGCAATTCGCGCGGGTCGACGTAATCATATTCGATCGCGTAGCCAGGCCGTACGAACTTCGCATTCTGCAGACCGGGAATCGTCGCGACCAGCGCGTGCTGGACGTCTTCGGGGAGCGACGTCGAGATTCCATTCGGATAAACGGTGTGATCGTCGAGACCTTCCGGCTCCAAAAAGATCTGATGGCCGTCCCGTTCGCCGAATTTGACGATCTTGTCTTCAATCGACGGACAATAACGCGGGCCTGTGCTGGCGATCTGTCCGGAATACATCGGCGAGCGATGCACGTTGGCGCGGATGATATCGTGCGTCGCCGCGACCGTGCGCGTGATGGCGCATTGGATCTGCGGGGTTTCGATGCGCGTCGTCAAATTCGAAAACGGCTCCGGCGGATCGTCGCCTGGCTGCATCTCCAATGCAGACCAATCGATGGTGCGGCCGTCGAGCCGTGGCGGCGTTCCGGTTTTCAGACGGCCGAGCGTAAAGCCGATGTTTTCCAAGGTGCGCGAAAGCCCCAAGGCCGGCGCTTCGCCGACGCGGCCGGCAGGAATTTGCTTTTCGCCGATATGGATGAGGCCGCGCAGGAACGTGCCGGTGGTCAGAACCACCGCGCCGCAGGAAATTTTCTGGCCATCGGCGAATTTCACCCCGCAAACGCGACCATCAGCGATGATGAGATCGTCGGCTTCGGCTTCGAACACCTGCAAATTCGGCGTTGCGGAAATCGCGGCCTGCATGGCCAACGCATAGAGCTTGCGGTCGGCTTGCGCGCGCGGGCCGCGGACGGCCGGGCCTTTGCGGCGGTTCAAAACACGGAACTGGATGCCGCCCTTATCCGCGACGCGGCCCATGAGGCCGTCCAACGCATCGATTTCCCGGACCAGATGGCCCTTGCCGAGGCCGCCGATCGCCGGATTGCAGCTCATGGCGCCTACAGTAGCGAAACGATGCGTCACCAGCGCAGTTTGTGCGCCCATGCGGGCGGCCGCAGCCGCGGCTTCACAGCCGGCATGGCCGCCGCCAATCACCACGACGTCAAACTGGGCCCGCATGGATTTTGCCATGGCCGGCTTTTAGCGGAGGCGCGAGGAGGGGTCAAAAACAAACACTTTTAGAATGTTTCACGTGAAACATTGCCGAACGGGCAACAAAATACCGATCTTCTGGGCCCAGAAGAAGGCATTCTCGGTCCAGAAATTCCGTTTTTCTGACCTCGGTCATCTTTTCTCGTCGCCGCCGCCCCCGTCCGCGGCCTATTTCAGACGGGCCGACGATGACCCCTGCCGCGCCTGAGCGTGGTCATTGACCGCCGCCCGCGGGCCGCCGAACATCAGCGTCCCGACGCCGATCCCGATGACCAGCAGCAAAAATGCGATCCAGACAAAGGTCTTCGGATCCTGCAGGATTTTTTTCTATTCCGGCTTGCCCGCCATAGCGACCTCCGTGGGCGCTGCGTTGCCGTCCAAGCGTCGCGGACCAAAGTGGCGCCGGCGATAGGACCCGTTGTCCCGGCGACCCGATGCCACAGGTGGCTAAGGCGTCTTGGTGAGGAGGGGGCGCAGGCGGCTCGAACCAAGTGGCCGTCACGTGGCCGGCCCGTCCTTCGAGACGCGCTCTTCGAACGCTCCCCAGGATGAGCCTGATAGGCGCTGAAAATGCCTATTTGCCGATGCAGAAGTCGCGGAAAATCACGTCCAGGATATCCTCGACATCGACCCGGCCGGTGAGCCGGCCGAGCGCGGTGGCGGCGGAGCGCAGTTCCTCGGCCAAAAGGTCCTCCTTGGCCGCAACGTCCGCGCTCTGGCCGCGCCGCAGCGCCGCCAAGGCGTCCTCAAGAGCCCTGCGGTGGCGCACCCGGGTCACCAAAACCGACTCGGTACCGGCCAGTAAACCCTTCGCCGCCCGCTCCAGCTGAGCCAGCAGAGCGTCAAAGCCCTCGCCAGTCGTTGCAGAAATACTGAACTCTAATTCATTTTTATAGGATTTAGATTCATTTCTTAGCGGTAACTGATTGTTAACCATGCTTCTTAGGGTCCTGGTAGTATTGGATTCCAATTCATCACTTTCAATACTCTGGATTTGAGTTCATTATTTAAATGACCATGGATTAGATCAATTTTATTGCGGATCAGCCAGGTTGGCGGGGCGGAGCAGCGGCCGATTGGCCAAGTCATTGTCATTCTGGGCCCGGCCGAAGGCCGAAACCTGGAATCCGGCTGCAAACTCGGAGCGAATGTCTGGATCGCGGGTACGTTCTCCTTCGCCCTGGCGGGGTTCGGCGGCACGCTCCGGAATGAACCGAGCCGGGCGCCGCACCAGTAAAAATTGCTGCACCTAGTGCCGCAGGATTTTTGGATTGTGATTTTGCTGCACCTTTTGCTGCAGCATTTTTGACACCCGTTTCGCCCGCATCCACCACCCATAGCACCAAGTCGGCAGCCTGGGCGCGTTCGCGCGCCCGCCGGACGCCCTCCATCTCAACCGGATCGCCGGTCTCACGGATCCCCGCGGTATCAAGTAAGGTCACCGGCCAGCCATTGAGATCGAGATGCACCTCGATCACGTCGCGGGTCGTGCCGGCATAAGGCGACACGATCGCCGCCTCACGCCGCGCAATCCGGTTCAGAATCGTGGATTTACCGGCATTGGGCGGCCCGGCAATGGCGACGGTGAGCCCCTCGCGTAAGCGTTCGCCACGCCCGCCGTCGGCCAGCGACGCGGCGATTTCGCGCTCCAGCTCACGCGCGATAGCGAGCGCCGGCGCGAGCAGATTCTCCGGCACGTCGGGCTCATCGGAAAAATCGATGCGCGCCTCGACTAGCGCCAGCGCCTGAATGAGCCGCTGCCGCCAGCTTTCCGCCGGCGCGCCCAGTGCGCCCTCCAATTGGCGCAGCGCCTGCCGGCGCTGGCCTTCGGTCTCCGCCGCGACCAGGTCGGCGAGGCCTTCGACCGCGGTGAGATCGAGCTTGCCATTCTCGAAGGCGCGGCGAGTGAACTCCCCGGCCTCGGCGGGGCGCAAGCCGGGCAGACGGGAAAGCGCTGAAAGCGTCGCCGCGATCACCGCGCGGCCGCCGTGCAACTGCACCTCGGCGACGTCCTCGCCGGTTTCGCTCGCCGGCGCCGGAAACCACAGAATGAGCGCTTGGTCGATTATTGCGCCGGAGGCGGGATCGCGCACGCGGGCGAGCGCTGCCTCGCGCGGGGCGGGCAGCTTGCCGGTCAGTTGTTTGAGCGCCTCACCGGCGCCCGGCCCCGAGACGCGCACAACCGCGATCGCCGCCGGTGGGCGGCCGGAGGAGAGGGCGAAGATGGTGTCACGTAGTGGCTCAGACATCGCGGCGCAGGTGAGCGCCGCGGGGGAGGGTGGGTCAAGGGGCTATGGCATCCGGCTCGAAGTACATGCTTAAACTGCAAGCATGTAAGAGGCCGACCATGCGTGCATTTACTGAGCTACGAGCGAGGCCAAATTGGTTGCCGCGCCGTTGCTCATCAGCTTGGCAAACTCGTAGCGCCACATCATGGCGCACGAGGACATCGAAGTTTCGAAGATCGAGAACAGCAGGAGAGCGGCCTTTGCAAAAACGACGCGATGATCTGACAGCTCACTTCGCTTACTTGCTGCTGTGATCGTCCATGCTGCCCTCTGATATTGGACAATGCGTCGCGCGCCAGTCGTGCCACCACTTTCTGCCAACCAGGGGGCGGCTCCCGGAAGGCCTTGGCGGTCTGTTTCAGCCGCGCTTGCCGAATGGCGGCTACAGAAACGTTCAATGCCTTGGCCAATTCTGCGTGGCTGGTCCGGACAAATAGCCTTTCGGTCGCCGATTTGAAATTCATGTATGCACTTAAATTGACAACGGCTGGCCGTACCGCTCTATTATCGCTGCCTGTCTCGTCTCTCTTTCGCAGCCAAGCGAAAGAGAGACGGAGTAGTACCGCAACTCACTAAATTCCATATGGCGGCTTTTGGATCGCTGAGCATTGAGGCGAGTCAAATTGAGCGGCCAATTCGCGGTATCGGTCGCGCCCGCTGACTCGCAATTACCCAGAAACCCACCTTCAGCTGCAGGCTTTGCGAGCGTTCGCATTTCACACGGTTACCTGAGCGCATAAGGCCGAGAGGCGATAAAGCATCCGATGATGAGGCTACGGTTATGAAATCGCGCATCAGGCCACATGCGGTAACTTTTGACGGGTGGAAGACGAGTATTTCACTCGAAGACGCATTTTGGAGCGGTTTGCAAACAATCGCCCGCCGACAAAGAGCCACGGCGTCAAAATTCGTGCAGCAGATTGCGCGCAGAAAACATAAGGGCAATCTTTCCAGCGCCGTCCGCGTCTTCGTGCTCGACAACCTTCATCGGCGCAACGACCATCAAAAACGTCCTGCCCGCCGATAGCCGGATTCTGGAGTGACGAATTGGGTTCCCCGGGACTTACGCAAAACGGCGCGTTGACGCGCGGCTTTGCCAGGATGCCGCGACTCTAGCATCGCACCGACTGGCCGTAAGAAGAGCGATAGAGCAAGACATTCGGCCCGCGTGAGCGTCAGAATAGACTAGCCTTTTCGCCTCAGGAGGCACCGATGAAAGGCGCCAAGATCAGATCGTTGCTGCTGGCGGCTTCCGGGCTTACACTGCTTGCTGGCGCGGCGAAGGCCGCCGAGCCTTACGGGCTCTGGGTGCGGCCATCGACCGGCACACAGGTCCGCTTCTACGACTGCGGCGGCAAACTCTGCGGCAGGATCGTCGCGGTCACGCAAGAAGCGCGCAAAAGGGAACTCGGCATCGTCATCATGCACGGTGCGGCGAAGACCGGCGACAACAAATGGGAAGGCGACCTGCTGGATGCCGAGACCGATAAGATCTGCTCCGGCGTGGCTACGCTGGACGGGCCGAACGTCCTGACACTCAAAGGCTGTATCATGGGCATCCTCTGCAAAGGCGAGACCTGGACCAGAGTGAAGTGACCCCAGGGGCTGGGCGCCAACCGCGATCCGTCGACGCGCATGGCCGCTCGCCGCTCCTCGGGAAGCGGCGCATCATGGCCCCAAATCCAACAGCCTTAATGAATCATTAACGCCCGTCCCACATTATCTTGGCCATTCAATTAGCCAAGGAGGAAATCATGCGAACATTCGCGTTCCTCGTTTTCGCCGCCATCGCCGCCATCGCCTCGCCGGCTCCGGCCGCCAATGAATTCGGCACCAAAGATGAAGCCGTGGCCATGGTCAAGCGCGTCCAGGCCGAATTCAAAAAGGACGGACCCGAGGCCACCTTCAAGGCGGTCTCCGACAAGTCGGTCAAGGAATTCCACGACCGCGATCTGTATCCTTTCATCTACGACATGTCCGGCAAGTGCGTGGCGCACGGCGCCCGTGCGGCGCTCATCGGCAAAACCCTCATCGACCTCAAGGACCAGGATGGCAAATTCCTGATCCGCGAAATGGTCGACATGGCGAAAGGGCCGGGCAGCGGCTGGATCGCCTACAAGTGGCCCAACCCGCTCAACAACAAGATCGAAGACAAGCTCAGCTACGTCGAGAAGATGGGCGATTATTTCGTCGGCGTCGGAGTCTATAAGCAGTAATCCATCATGGATGCATTCGCCGTTTTCCGGGCGCCGGTGGCCGCGCTCAAGGTTTTTTGGGCACGCCGGACCGTTTTCGGCTTCGTCCACAATCTGTCTATCCAGATAAAGGCGTCAGCGGCATCGGCGCTCCTGCTGATCTGCCTCTTGGGCTTGGGCGCCAACGCCTATATCACGTCGACAAAATCCGCGGATGGCCTGCGGATTTTGTCGTACCAGCTCGAGCCGAAGCTGCAGGCATTCTCCGACGTCAACGATTCCATCGTCGCGACCCATATGAAGATCTTCCGGTATGTGTCGTGGGCCAGCAACGGCGTGAGCAAGACTCTGCTCGATGCCCTTCACCACGAGATCGAGTCGGACCTTGCCGGGCTCACGCACCGCATCGGCGCGCTTAGCCGCCGCACCGATCTGTCCGCCGAAGAACGCCCAACCATCGAGGGACTCGTCGCCCGCTGGGAAAAATGCAAGAGCCAAGCCAAAGACACCATCGACGTCGGTCAAACCGACGCCCCGATGGCCACGATGATGCTCGGGCAGACCGACGATAGCTTCAAGGCGGTCGATGCCGATATTGACAGGATGTCGCTCGCCACCATGGAAGCCGCCAACGCCGTGAGGGCCGGTCTCTATGCCGCTGCCGAGCGAAACAAGCAGATCATCATCCTCGGCACCGTCATGGGCTTCGTGGTGAGCGCCTTCGTCACCTTCCTGGTCGGCGCATCGATCGTGCGGCCGATCAAATCCATCACCGGCGTGATGCAGCAACTGTCCGCCGGAAAAACCGACGTCGAAATCGGCCACCGCGATCGACGCGACGAGATCGGCCAAATGGTCGAAGCGATCCACGTGTTCCGCACGAACATGATCGAAATCCGCGCGATGGAGCAGGCCGCCCACCAGGCCGAGCAAAATCGCGTGGCCGAACGCACGGCCGCGATGCACGCGCTCGCCGCCGAATTCGAGAAATCGGTTCAACACTTCGCCAAGGAGCTCACCGACGCGGTTGCCGCCATGCACGCCAATGCCGAGGCCATGTCGCAGATCGCGGCGCAAACCCGCGACAAATCGCAGTCGACCGCCGGCATCGTCATCGACACTCAGAGCAACGTCGATTCGGTGGCGAACGCCGCCGAGGAGCTGGCGCAGTCGATCGAGGTGCTCTCCGCGCAAACCCGTAACGCCCGCGAGTTGACCGACAAGACGGTCGCGGAATCGGCCAGCGCCAGCGCCAACGTCCAGCATTTGCTCGATGCCGTCAGCCAGATCGTTCCCATCACCGGCCTGATTCAGGCAATCGCCCAGCAGACCAATCTGCTGGCGCTCAACGCCACGATCGAGGCGGCACGCGCGGGCAGCGCCGGCAAGGGCTTCGCTGTCGTCGCCGCCGAGGTCAAATCGCTGGCTCAGCAGACCGCGAAAGCGACGGAAGAAATCAATCAGAAGATCACCGCAGTGAACGCCTCATGCGGCGCCGTTGTCGGCATTATGGAGAAGGTGATCGGCGCGATCGGCCGCCTCGGCGAAGACACCGTGGCAATGGCGAATTCGGTCGGCCAGCAGGCGGCCGCCACCCAGGAAATATCCAAAAACGCCCAGCAGGCCGCCGACGGCTCGCGCATTGTCGCGCACAATATTGTCGAATTGGACAAGAAGACGCGCGAGAACGACGACGCATCGGGGCAGGCGCTGGCGGGCGCCAAACGTCTGCTCGACCAAGCCGCTATTTTACAGCTTCAGGTCGATAGTTTCCTGCGCCATGTCCGCGCGGCGTGAGAGCCTGAATACTTTCTCTCTAATTCGATTCAATTACGCAGCTTTAATGACGCGAATTCAATTAGCACCCACAGCTAATTTGTCCGTTACGCAATCCGCGCTAGGCTACGCCGATGTCCGCTTCTCCCGACCCCGCGCACGAAAATCGCCTAGCGCAAGCGACCTCGCCCTATCTGTTGCAGCACAAGCATAACCCGGTGGACTGGTGGCCGTGGGGCGCGGACGCGCTGGCCGAGGCCAAGCGTTCCAACCGGCCGATCCTGCTCTCGGTCGGCTACGCGGCCTGCCATTGGTGCCACGTGATGGCGCACGAGTCGTTCGAGGACGAAGCGACCGCGCGGGTGATGAACGAACTGTTCGTCAACATCAAAGTGGACCGCGAGGAACGGCCCGACATCGATCAGATTTACATGAACGCGCTGCATTTGCTCGGAGAGCATGGCGGCTGGCCGCTTACCATGTTCCTCACCCCGGCGGGCGAGCCGGTTTGGGGCGGCACGTATTTCCCGAAGGAATCGCGTTTTGGGCGACCGGCCTTCACCGACGTACTGCAGGAAGTGGCACGGTTGTTCCGCGAGGAACCCGGCAAAATCGAGCAAAACCGCGTGGCGCTGCTGGAGCGGCTCGCCGACAAAGCACGGCCGACCGGCAAGGTCACCTTCGGGCTCAAGGAACTCGATGCGGCAGCCGCCCAGGTCGGCAATATGTTCGATCCCGTCAATGGCGGCTTGCGCGGCGCACCCAAATTTCCGCAGCCGGCAATCTTGGAGCTGCTCTGGCGTGCCGGCCTGCGCAGCGGCGACGCACGCTTTTTTCAGACCGTCGAGCAAACGCTCGAACGCATGAGCGAGGGTGGCATCTACGACCACCTCGGCGGCGGCTTTTCGCGCTATTCGGTCGACGAAAGATGGCTCGTGCCGCATTTCGAGAAGATGCTCTACGACAATGCCCAGCTGTTGGAATTGCTGGCCCTGGCCTGGCAACGCACTGGCCTGCCGCTGTTCAGCCAGCGTGCCCAAGAGACGGTGGGCTGGCTGCAGCGCGAGATGACCATTCCGGAAGGGGCCTTTTGCGCTTCGCTCGACGCCGATTCTGAGGACGAGGAGGGCAAATTTTACGTCTGGTCAAAGGCCGAAATCGAAGAGGTGCTGGGCGCGGAAAATGCTGCATTCTTTGCTGCACATTATGACGTTAGCCCGGGTGGCAATTTTGATGGACACAATATTATCAATCAACTCAATGGCTTACCGCGCAACATAAATGACGAGGCCAGATTGGCGATGCTGCGCTCTATGCTGCAGCAAAGACGTGAAAGCCGCGTTCGCCCCGGCCTCGATGACAAGGTGCTGGCCGACTGGAACGGCCTGATGATCGCCGCCCTGGTCAACGCCGGCGTCATCCTGGAAGAGCCCGGCTGGCTTCGTATGGCGAAGCAAGCCTTTGATTTTATTGTTAACGCTATGGCACGCGGCGACCGCCTCGGCCATTCCTGGCGCGCTGGCAAGCTGACCTTACCCGGTCTCGCCTCTGATTTCGCCGCCATGATCCGTGCCGCCCTGGCGCTCTTCGAGGCGACTGGCGAGCGGATCTATCTCAAGCGTGCGCTTTCCTGGCAGCGCGCCTTCGACGCCCATTACTCCGACCCCGATACCGGCGGCTATTACCTGTCGGCCGACGACGCTGACGACCTGCTGTTCCGGCCGCATTCCACCGTCGACGACGCCACGCCCAATCCCAACGCGGTGGCGGCGCAAAATATGTTGCGGCTAGCCGTGCTGGCGGGCGACGACGCCTGGCGCGTCAAGGCCGATCGCTTGATCGAGGGCATCCTTTCGGCGGCCGAGCGCAACCTGTTCGGGCATCTGGCGCTGCTCAATGCGCTCGACCTGCGCCTGCGCGGCGCAGAAATCGTCGCCGCCGGGCCTGAGGCCGAGCGCTTCGCGCAAGCCGCACTCAAACTGCCATTCCTCGACCGCATCGTGCTGCGCGCGGCGAGCGCCTGCGATTTGCCAGCCGCCCATCCGGCGCAAAGCAAGCTCGCCGCGGCGCCGGGCAGCGCCTTCGTCTGTGTCGGCGAGCGGTGTTCGTTGCCCGTGAGCGACCCGGAGCAGATCGCCGCGGCGGTCAAGGCAATGTATTCTCCATCCCTCGCCTGAAAGGGCGATGATATTTCCAGCGCGACCGCCGCGGCGCTCCGGCGGATACACAAACGCCAATCGCGCGTTATAATTTTCCCGTCGGGCGACACTGAACGGAACCATTTCATGCGTCACACAATCACGCTCGCGGCTTTGCTCACCCTCATCACGATCCCCACCGCCGGCGCCGCCAAATGGTGCGGCTTCGTCGACAAGGAGCACGCGCCGGTGCACCGCGGCTATTCCAGCCTGGAACAATGCAAACAACCGCTCGCCGACAAGAAGAATCCCTATTGCATGCCTGATCCAGGCTTCGCCAGCCGCGACGGCGGGCGGATTAAAGTCGCGAGCGAGTAGGCGGAGCGGCGGGCCGTTATCCCTGTCTTCTGAAAGAAGACGGCGCTCGGCCTTCAGGCCGAGCGGGCGGGGTTTGATTTATGTGCAATGAATTCGTCCGTCGCTGGCGCGCGAGCATCACGCCGCAATCCGGTTTCACGTCAGATCCCGGAAGAACTGGGGATTTCACTTTCGCCATTGAGCTCCGCGAGCAAAATCCACTGCCGGCTTTGCTTGCCTTAAACAACACATTGCCCTTGATCCAGCTGCTTACAACACCGCTCCGGTGAGACAAGAACGACCCGCCGGAGCAACGTCGCGTACTGGGTTTTGCGGGTCACGCATTACGGCGAATCACGTCAACGATTTTTTTGTCGGATGGGTTGACGATCAGGAGCCAATCTCGAATCAGCGCGTAATCGTATGACTTCAATGCGGGAATCTGTTTGACGGCATGTGCCGGAATTCTGCGGAGCGTAACGTTCTTGGGGACTTCCACGCCAATCGAGGCAGCAAAGCGCAAAGGAGCCATCTGCTCGGAAGCTTGCTTACGGATATCATTCCAAGCCATTTTTTCCTGACTGCGCGTGAGAGTCAGGCTGTCCTTCGCGAGCTGCATCGGATTGGCTTTCGTTTTTGACACATCACTGTTGGCTGCCCCGGCTACTCCAATGCTGGACGCGAGCACAAGACTCAGAAAAGTCAGAAGTGCCGGCGTATAGACTATTCTCATGGCGATCTCCCTTATGACAAAATCATCGCCCTGATTTTGAATTCTTCAGGAACGGGGTTGTTTCATTAAATGTTGTTCATGATTGAGTACGCCAAAATCTCTCCTTTATTTTACTGATGATGAACCGCGCGCTGCACCGAATTTTGTTGCGACATAGTGAGAGGTTCACGATCCGCCGACTATCGTGGCTGACGAAAACCAGCGTGTCAGCATTTCCGCATGCGTGAAAATGAAGAAGCGCTCCAAAGCCCCTATCGGGAGCTATGCCCATGCCACAGTTCGCGCCTCAGCTCATCCAAGACATGAAAAACGCACTCGAAGATGTCATGGCAAATGTGCCGCTGGAATGTTCGACTGTGGCGGTAAAGGTGTATCTCGCCGAATGCATTCTGAAGGCAGCTGCCCAAGGGCATACAGGCTACAATGAATTAGTAGCCGCCGCGGCTAATCAGATACAGGCTGCCATATCGATGTTCACGTAAGCGATGTCACGCCTCGTTCGGTCGCCTTAGCAGACATCGGCGCACGACCGCCGAATGTTTACTTTCGAGGAAAGTTCGATTTGCCCCAAACAACGCGGAAGGTCTGGTTTTAACCCGAAGCCGGTGTGCCGTGAGAAAAGCAAAATCCCATAAGATCGAAGCCAATAGGAACTACGCTTCTTGAGCTAGGGTCCGATATGTTTATGTTATTTTTATATGAACAGCTTACAAAGCAAGGCGACCGTTATTTATAGTTGAAGGCTCGTTTACGATCAGCGCTTAATACTGGCCGCGTTTCGAAAGACGGCATTAGAACGTCAAGGAGGCCCCGGTTCGTTCCTCAGGCGGCCCGGGGCCTCCTTTACGTCAAACCCAAACGGCACGGCTGGCGTCTTTCGAATCAAAGATCGTTCATCTTACGAGGGTTAAAACCTTAGAGTCGGTAAAATTGAACTGGTTGATAGGCGATTTCCATTTTTTTGGTTGGTCCGTTCAGTATTGGCCTCTGGTTGTTCCAGTTGGAGCCTTTGCTGGCTTTATTTTTACGGAAATGCTTCTGCGCGAGAGGTGAATCGCACATTAACGCATGGCCTAGGTCAGTGGACATCGCAACGACGGGAACGGCTGCAGGAAACATTCTTAAATACAATTGACTATAATTGCCCAATATGCCCGACGACGAGCCCAAAATAGCGATCCGTCAGAGAACGTTTCTCAGGGGAACACTTTTTTACGACAATCGGCGCGTCTCAATCGATTGCATTGTTCGCGACATGTCGGAGAGCGGCGCGCGCATCACCTTCGATTATCCGGTCACCGTCCCCGACAACGTCGAACTCTTCATCCCCAATAAGCAGCAAACGCTGCCCGCGCGCGTGCGGCGGCGTGCGCCAAACGAAATCGGCATTTCATTCGAGGTCGCTCGCTCGCTCGAACCGCGGCGCGCCGCCGACGCCGATCTACGCGAGCGCGTCGACACGCTGGAGGCGGAAATCGTTGCGCTCAAGCGGCTGGTCACCAAGCTCAAGGCCAAAGTTCTGCCGTTCGATGCCGATGTGGCGTAGGTATATTCTGCGGCTGTAATTCGTTAATCATTACGGCGTAGGTTTAAAAAGGGGGCTTTTGGAATAAAACGATGTCAGGTATTTCGAACGTCGCTTCCGACTGGCTGAACGCGCTCACTTCGAGCGGCAATTGGCTGCAGTCGGCCGCTTCCTCTAATTCTCCGGCCAGCGCCGATTGGATAGATGGGGTTTCATCGCAAAATTCCGCAGCAATCTGCGGACGCTGACGCAAACGCATTTGCTTCAGCCGAGCAAACTCTAGTCGTCCGGTCTCGACTCTAACATCGAAAATAACGCCGTAAATAAAGTTGTCGCGGGTATTCAAAGCCAGATAACGGCGCAGTCGAGTAGCAGCAAGTAGTAGTAGTAGTAGTCAGACATCGGGGCAGTCGGTTAATATTCTGACTTGAATTCACTCAATTAAGTTCGCCGACGCAGATAATCGATCTCGCCTATTTGCGTTGTGCAAACGCAAAGACGCGCCCCTCCGCTCACCCTAAAAACTATTTCCTCCATCAGCCGCGGCACGATTGCAAAGTTCGGCAGCGGAACAATCAAGCTCCGCAAGGAGTGGGGCGAGAAACTGCGTGTAAACGCGGCCGCGTCCGATCGCGTTGTTATAAATCGGTTGGCGCACTTGCGCCGTGCTGGCGGTACGAACCGGCCGCTCCGTTTGATGAAACGCCAGGCAACGCGCATCCCAGTCAAGCCCGCAATGGGCAACGATGCGTCTTGCTTGGCCTTCCAGATCGGCCACCACGTCTTCATATCGCACGTCAAGAATGCGACCGGGCGGCAATACACGATGCCAATGCGCCATCAATGCTTGGTAATGCCGATAATACCGGCCAAGCTCGGCCAAATCGAATGTGTGGTTTTGTTCCTCGGTAAACAATTTCGAGAAGCAGGAAATGCAGGTATCGACCGGATCACGGACCGTATGGATGATCGGCGCATTCGGCAGCGCCAAATGGATAAGGCCTGCGAATATAAAATTTATTGGCGCTTTGTCCGTTATATGGCGGGCGCCGGGGGCCAGCCGTTCGATTTCGGCAAGATAGCGGGTGCCGAGATCGCGGTAATCTTCACCAGTCAAGGCTGACAGCACCTGCGGCGACGTTGCCGGACCGTTGGTCTTCGTTCGGAGTTCTTGTGCGGCCAATGGAAAATACGCCAGTTCACCGCCACCGAACACTTGCGGATGGCTCGCGAGAATCTGCTCGACCAGCGTTGAACCCGAACGCATCATCCCGACGATGAATATCGGAAGCGGGGACGGGTTGCCGACATTTTGCCACTTCCGGATCAAATCGGCCGTGAATTCTGCCCGAGCACCGTCCATCACTCCAAGCCTTGCGGCTTCGTTATAGACAATTTCCCGGCGCTTGAGTGCATTGCCGTCCAGCCATTGGCGAAAAGCTTCCGTATGCCTGCCCACATCGTCATAGGCCTTGCCTAGAGCAAAATGCAGATCAATCCGTTCGTCGATGGAAAGCGAACTGCTGTCATCCGCCAACTGTTCCATTTCCGTCAGACGATGGTCTCCCGCAACGAAACGCGTGATGTCGGCAAGATTGCGCCGATATCTCGGGTTGCGTGGCGACAACCGAATGGCCTGCTCCAAAGCCGAGCGAGCTTCCGGCAAGCGCCCGAGCTGTTGCAACGCCATGGCGAGGTTGTTTTGCGCCATGGCCAAATTTGGCTTTAGAACGATTGCTTGCTGACTCGCAGCGACCGCTTCATCGAGTTTTCCTTGATCGAACAGCACCGCGCCGAGGTTGCAATAGGCATCGGCATAGTCAGGTTTGATACGAATAACATCGCCATACGTCGCGCGCGCCTCGTCGAATTTGTCCTGCTTTTTTAGCGCATTGCCGAGGTTGTAATAGGCTTCGACATAGTCAGGTTTGGTTTGGATGGCTTGGCGGTAGGCAGCCACCGCCTGGTCGAGCTTGCCTTGTTCGTAGAACACCACGCCAAGGCTGCAAAAATAAGTCGCAGTTTGTCCATTCTGCTTTATGGCTTGGCAGATCAATTCGACCGCCCGGTCTTGCTGCCCGCGCCGATGAGCGATCAAACCGAGCATGTGTAAAGCGTCGGCGTGGTCTGGCTGGGCTGCGAGGACGCGCCCGTAACACGCCTCTGTCTCTTGCAAGCGTCCAGCCCGATGGTGTGAAAGTCCGACGTTTAATAATTCGGCCATGCCCGGGAACATGGCGCCGCTAGCAGCTTCCGCAGGCAGCCCGCTCGATGTCCCGCGAAGCCTGTTATTGGCACGGCGTTGTTGGCGATTTAGCGGAACCGGAGAAAGATCGGACTGTTCCTGCTCGACGAAACGAAAAGGAGTCTTTTTGAGCACGAATCTGCTCCATCGCCGTATCGCCCTGCGACTATTGAATTGCGGAAACTCGTTAAGACCTGGTTAACCATGCTTAGGTTTCCTCAAGCATCCCCATATCGAACGAGAAGCTCGAATTCCAAGCACCAACGAAATGGCCGGGCAAGAGGCCCGGCCATCAGGAAGTTCGGCGCGCCGGTGCGCCTTAGGTGTTCATCAATTCGAAGAACTCGGCGTTGTTCTTGGTGTTGCGCAGCTTGTCGAGCAGGAAGTCGATGGCGTCCATGGTGCCCATCGGATTCAAGATGCGGCGCAGCACGTACATCTTTTTGAGCACCGCCGGATCGGTGAGCAGCTCTTCCTTGCGCGTGCCGGAGCGGGTGATGTCCATGGCCGGGAAGGTGCGCTTGTCGGCCACCTTGCGGTCGAGGATGAGCTCCGAATTGCCGGTGCCCTTGAACTCTTCGAAGATGACTTCGTCCATGCGGCAGCCGGTGTCGATCAGCGCGGTGGCGATGATGGTGAGCGAGCCGCCTTCCTCGATGTTGCGCGCGGCGCCGAAGAAGCGCTTCGGCCGCTGCAGGGCGTTGGCGTCGACGCCGCCGGTGAGCACCTTGCCGGATGACGGCACCACGGTGTTGTAGGCGCGGCCGAGGCGGGTGATCGAATCGAGCAGGATGACCACGTCGCGGCCGTGTTCGACCAGGCGCTTGGCCTTTTCGATCACCATTTCGGCGACCTGCACGTGCCGCGAGGCCGGCTCGTCGAAGGTCGAGGAAATCACCTCGCCCTTGACCGAGCGTTGCATGTCGGTGACTTCCTCCGGCCGCTCGTCGATCAGCAGCACAATAAGGAATACTTCGGGGTGATTGGCGGTGATGGCGTGCGCGATGTTCTGCAGCAGCACGGTCTTGCCGGTGCGCGGCGGCGACACGATCAGCGCGCGCTGGCCTTTGCCGATCGGCGCCACGATGTCGATGACGCGGGCCGACAGATCCTTCTTGGTCGGATCCTCGTGCTCCATCTTCAGCCGTTCGTCGGGATAGAGTGGCGTCAGGTTGTCGAAGTTGACCTTGTGCTTGGCCTTCTCAGGGTCCTCGAAATTCAGAGTGTTGACCTTGAGCAAGGCGAAATAGCGCTCGCCTTCCTTCGGCGAACGGATGTGGCCGTCGACGGTGTCGCCGGTGCGCAGGCCGAAACGGCGGATTTGACTTGGGCTGACGTAGATGTCGTCGGGGCCGGAGAGGTAATTGGATTCCGGCGAGCGCAGAAAGCCGAAGCCGTCGGACAGCACTTCGACGACGCCTTCGCCGATGATGTCGATCTCCTGCGTCGCCAGCTGCTTGAGGATGGCGAACAACAGCTCCTGCTTGCGCATGGTGCTGGCGTTCTCGACTTTGTTTTCTTCGGCGAATTGCACCAGCTCGGCTGGCGTTTTGGACTTGAGGTCCTGGAGTTTCATTTCCCGCATGGGGGGCATTGATCCTTGGGAGAGTGACCGGCGGAGTCTTGAAAAATGTGAAGACTCGCAACCGATGGACTTGAGGAGAGAGATCGCAGGTCTTGGGTAACGAGGGGGTTTTGGAAAAGAGCCCGGAACCCGATGCTGCGACCGGCCCAAACAGTGGGTGCCGGAACGCGACTAGCATCCGCCTGCGTTCGGTGGGAACGATTAACATAGTCGGGAATACGCACTTTCGCAAGTGGCGAGCGCGTGTTGTGGGTTAATTTAGGCTTTAGTTAGAACGGTTTGACGGTTGTCAGCACGACGATCAGTGATCATCAGGACGGTCGGTATCTCATTGATGATTCGATAGAATTTCGCCGGATGGCATTGCGGTCGGCGGCGAATTCCTTGACCCAATGCGCCAGGGCGCCGTGCAGAACGGTCATGCCGAAGACCAGCACGAATTTGATCTGGAACCAGATGGCAGCGTACCAGCCGCCCTGCGAGGACCAGTGCAATTCCCGCAAGCCAGGCGACGGTCATGGCCGGCGTCATGATCGCCCTGAGCAGCCGGCGCTCCATCACTTTGAAGGTCTCCGATTGCACGGAGCCCGCCGCGGCGGCGCAGTGATAGACGAACAGCCGCGGAAGATAGAGCATCCCCGCCATCCACGCGATGACGGCGATGATGTGCAGAGCTTTGAGCCAGAGGTACATCTGTTTGCCGACTTGGTTTATCCCCTGACGCGTTTGAGCATCTGCTCGACATGCGCGATCGGCGTATCGGGCAGAATGCCGTGGCCGAGATTGAAGATGAACGGCCCGCCCGAAAAAGCGTTCAGCACATCGTCGACTTCCCGGTCGAGCGCGGCGCCGCCGACGCGCAAGATCACCGGATCGACATTGCCTTGCACCGGCACCCGGCTTTGGATTTGCTCACGGGCAAAATTCCGCTCGATGTCACTCTCCAGGCTGACGGCATCGACGCCGGTCTCGGTCGCATAGCGCGGAATATTCTTGCCGGCGCCGCGGGGAAACCCGATCACTTTGGTGCCCGGACGTTTCGCCCGCAGCTTTGCGATCAAGCGTTTAGTCGGCTGCACGCACCAGCGCTCGAAATCCTGCGGCGGCAGCGAGCCAGCCCAGGTATCGAATATTTGCACCACATCGGCGCCGGCTTCCAATTGCCGCGCCAGATATTCGACCGATGCATCGACCAGGCAGTCGATAACATATTGAAACGCTTCAGGTGCGCTAGCGGCCAGGTTTTTCGCCGGCGCCTGATCGGGGGTCCCTTGGCCGGCGACCATGTAAGTCGCAACAGTCCACGGTGCGCCACAAAAGCCAATCAATGTCGTTTGCGCGCCCGAGCTCGCTTTTCACACGCCGGACCGTCTCATAAATCGGCGATAGCTGCTTCTGGTCCACCTCTTGTCGCAGCAGCTTCGCCGCTTTCGCGTCCGCCAATGGCTCCAGCCGTGGACCTTCGCCTTCGACGAACCAAAGCTTGCGACCGAGCGCTAGCGGTATCACCAGGATATCGGAAAACAGAATGGCAGCGTCAAAACCGAAACGCCGCACCGGCTGTAATGTAACGTCTGCCGCAAATGCCGGGTTGAAACAGAGATCGAGAAAGCCACCCGCTTTCTCCCGCACTGCACGATATTCAGGCAAATACCGCCCCGCCTGCCGCATCATCCAGACCGGCGGCACAGCTTGCCGCTCTCTGTTTAGCACACGCAGCAGCGGCTTTGTCCCCAGACTGTCGGTTTTGCCCGTTTCTTCCATAAAGACTCTTATAGGTTTCTTTGTAGTAGTTGTTAGGCCGTGGATTGGACTCATGCCTTCCGGTCAACAGTCTGTCCACTGCGTTGCAGGTGTGTATTCGGAAATCCCGCCTTATCCGATATTTTCTCATCCACAAGCATAAGGCCCGCTTTGTTGGCTTTTGATGCTCTATCCACGGCCATCCCCAAAGGGCTATCCACATCCCACTCTTAGCATTGCGAAACGCTACTGGGGTCATCCCATCGGCAGCCGTGTGGATGGAAATTGAACTCAATGGCGTTGTGAGCTTGCGCGGCACACAAAGCCATGGCCTTCTCCCGTCCTATCCACACGCAATCCCTCAGCTATACAGATGCCAAACAGCGGCTATTTCCATCTCCATCTGGTTTCCGACGCTACCGGTGAAACCTTGATCACGGTCGCGCGCGCTGCTGCTGCGCAATATGCCAATGTCTCGCCGGTCGAGCATCTCTACCCGATGGTGCGCTCGAAAAAGCAGCTCGACAATGCGCTGGCGGAGATCGCCGAGTCGCCCGGCTTGGTGCTCTACACGCTGCTCGAGGAAGACCTCATTCAGTCGCTCGAGAAGAGGTGCCGCGACCTGGCGCTGCCTTGTATGTCGGTGCTGGGACCGGTGCTGCGGCTGTTCCAGTCCTATCTCGGCGCCGAGACTATCCACCGGGTCGGCGCCCAGCATGTGCTCAACGCGGAGTATTTCCAGCGCATCGACGCGCTCAACTACACGATGTTTCATGACGACGGTCAGCATGTCGAGGGCTTGCAGGAGGCCGACGTGGTCCTGGTCGGGGTGTCGCGTACATCGAAGACGCCGACTTCCATCTATCTCGCCAATCGCGGCATCAAGACCGGCAACGTGCCGCTGGTGCCGGGCGTGCCGCTGGCGCCCGAGGTAGAGAAGCTGACGCGGCCGCTGGTGGTCGGGCTCTACGCCAGTCCGGAGCGTATCGTGCAGATCCGCGAGAACAGGCTGCTGGGGCTGAAAGCGCACCGTGACGACGATCGCTATATCGACAAGGCGGCAGTGGCCGAAGAGGTCGCGTTTTCGCGCCGGCTCTGCGCCAAATACAGTTGGCCGTCGATCGATGTGACCCGCCGCTCGATCGAGGAAACTGCCGCCGCGGTCATGAAGCTGTTGAGCGAACGCCGCCGGCAGCCGGCGACTTGATATAGCGCCGGCGGCGGACGCAAAGCCGGGCTTGTGGTGTTTCGTTACGTAGGGGATTGAGGAAAACCGTCATGTCGATTTGGCTTAACCCGCAGCCGCTGGTGCTCGCGTCGAAAAGCGACGTGCGCGGCAAGATGCTGGCGGCGGTCGGCCTGCGCTTCGAGATCCGTCCCGCGCAGATCGACGAACGCGCGGTCGAGGCAAAAGCCGATGTGGTCGATGCCGCCGCCGCCGCCCGTTTTCTCGCGCGCGCCAAGGCGAAGGCGGTAGCGAGTTTTCTGCCCGGCCGGCTGGTGCTCGGCGCCGACCAGACGCTGGCGCGCGGGATGAAACGCTTCAGTAAGCCGGCAAGCCGCGCCGAGGCGGTCGATCAGTTGCGTAGCCTGCGCGGGCGCACGCACGAACTTAATTCCGCGCTGGCGCTGGTGCGCGACGATACCGTGCTGTTCGATTGCGTCGACAGCGCGCGGCTGACCATGCGCGATGTTTCCGACCGTTTTATCGACGACTATCTCGATATGGTCGGGGACGCTGCTTTGGCGAGCGTCGGCGCCTATCAGCTCGAAGGCATCGGCGTTCATCTGTTCGAGCGAGTCCACGGCAACTATTTCACCATTCTTGGCCTGCCGCTGTTGCCGCTGCTCGCCTATTTGCGGCAGAACGGTTTTATCGATGGCTAGCGCATGATCCCGAAAGCGGGAATCGGTTTTCGGGATCATGCGCATGGATAAAGAACGATGTTCATTCTCGGCCTGACCGGCTCGCTCGCCATGGGAAAATCTGCCACGGCGAAGATGTTCGTCGAAGAGGGCGTGCCTTTGCACGATGCCGATGCCGTGGTGCACCGGCTCTATGACGGCGAGGTCACGCCGGCGATCGAGGCGGCGTTTCCCGGCACCACCGCGGGCGGCAAGGTCGACCGCGACAAGCTCGGCAAGCGCGTGCTCGGCGATGCCGCCGCCATCAAGCGCTTGGAAGCAATCGTGCATCCGCTGGTGCATGCCGCCTCGGCGAAGTTTCTGGCGGAGACCGAGCGCAATGGCGCAGCCGTCGCGGTGCTCGACGTGCCGCTGCTGTTCGAGACCGGCGGCGACAAACGGTGCGATGCGGTGGTGGTGGTCTCGGCGCCGGCCGAGCTGCAGCGCAAGCGTGCGTTCGAGCGCCCGGGCATGACAGAGGACAAGCTTGCCGCTATCCTCGTCAAGCAGATGCCGGACGCCGAAAAACGCGCCCGCGCCGATTTCGTGGTGGATACGTCGCAAGGATTCGAGCACGCGCGCGGCCAGGTGCGTGATATTTTGCAGCGCGTGCGTACAATGCCGAAACGGAGTCGAATCTAGTACAATGTCATTCCGGGTTCGCCCGCTACGCTTGCGCCCTGGAATGACAGAAAGAAACCAATGCGCGAAATCGTCCTCGACACCGAAACCACCGGACTCGACCCTAACCAGGGCCATCGCGTGGTCGAGCTCGGCTGCATTGAGCTGCTCAACCGGATTCCGACCGGCGCGACCTTCCACAGCTATCTCAATCCGGAACGCGAAGTGCCGGCCGAGGCCTTCGCCATCCACGGGCTGGCGACCGAGTTTCTCAAGGACAAGCCGCGGTTCGCAGACATCGCCGACGATTTCCTGAGCTTCATCGGCGACGCGCCGTTGGTCATCCACAATGCGAGCTTCGACCATGGCTTTCTGATTGCCGAGCTCAAGCGCGTTGCGCGGCCGCCGATCGCGCGCGAGCGGCTGGTCGATACGTTGTTTCTGGCGCGGCGCAAGCACTCGGTCGGGCCGTACAGCCTCGATGCGCTGTGCGCGCGCTACGGTATCGACAGTTCGCGGCGTACCAAGCACGGCGCGCTACTCGATGCCGAGATCCTGGCCGAGGTCTATCTGGAGCTGATCGGCGCACGTCAGGCACAACTCGGACTTGCCGAAAGCGATGCGCGCCGCGGCCGTAACGGCAACGGCGTCATCGCGCGGCGCAAGCGCGACGTGGCGCTGGCGCTCCGTGTCACCGAAGCCGATCGGGCGGCGCACCACGACTTCGTTGCGACATTGGGCGAAAACGCCCTGTGGCGGAACTATCTGCCGGACGGCGCGTGACGGCTCAGGTCTGCGGCGCCTGCACGGCGGCTGCCTGAACTTCGCTCATGCGCTGGCGATAAAGGCCGACGAAATCCACCGGATCGAGCAGCAATGGCGGGAAGCCGCCATTGCGCACCGTGGTGGCGATGATCTCACGAGCGAACGGGAACAGTAGCCGTGGACATTCGATCAGCACGATCGCGTTCAGGCTTTCCTGCGGGACATTCTGGATGCGGAATACCCCGGCGAATTCCAGCTCGAAGCCGAACATCAGTTTGCCGTTGGATTCTGCCTTACCGTCGAGCTTGAGCGTCACCTCGAAGTTTCCGTCAGCCGCCGGCTTGGCAGCGACATTGATTTGAATGGCGATCTGCGGCTGCGGTTGGCCGCCCGCCAGTGACTGCGGCGCGTTCGGGTTTTCGAACGAAAAATCCTTGATGTATTGCGCCACCACATTGAGTTGCGGCTGCTGGTGCGGAGCCGGCGCCGGGCCGCCATTGGTCGTGGACATGAAAACTCCTTGCCGCCGCATGAGATTTAATTCGGCGGTTGGCTAACACAGGGTCCCCGGAGGAACAAGGATGCGAAGACGCCCCCTATCGCCGCGCCATCCGATCCAAAACCAGGCCACCCTCGGATCTAGTCCGAGAGCTGGCTTTTTCGCGGTCGGCGCTACCGGTTTCCGCGAGGGTCGTCGCGCCGGTCGGTCAAGGCTGAGTCTGGCACCTGATGCCACTGCTCGGGCTCGAGATCGACCACGCCGTCGCCGCGTGTGGGCGGCGGCTTTAGTCCGAAGAGCGCGACGATCGCCCGGCGGAGCGGTGCTAGCAGCAACAGAAGACCCAATATATCCGTGATAAACCCTGGAATTAGCAGTAAAATTCCCGCAAGTAGGGTGAGCGTCCCGGCGCTGTCGGCCTGCAGGGTAGAAAAGCCGCCGTCGCCCATGGCGACTCGCATTCGGGCGATATGGTTACCCCCGGCATGACGCAGCACCATAGCGCCGGCCATCGAGGTCGCCACGCCCAGCGTTACTGCCCACAAAAAGCCGATGGCCTGCGCAATTGTGACGAACACGACCAGTTCCATGACCGGTAGCGCCAACACCGCCAACAGCAGGTATTTTGCTACATTCATCGATGTTTCTCTGGATACCCGAGGTTGGCGTCGGCGTCCCGATCGTTTAAGCTTTGTTCGAGAAGCACAATTGCGCCGAAATATCGGCGCTAAGCCTATGGATTGGCGCGGCTACCGGCATAGATAGTAGTGGTTGCCCCTGCTGCCATGGCGTCGATTCGGCTACGGGCCGATCTGCTGTTACGGTTACCGAAAGCATGCGAGACGTGTTCGACATCTACACCATCATATTCCTGGCGCTGGCGGTCTTCATCTTTTTGCGCCTGCGTAGCGTGCTCGGTCAGCGCACCGGGCGGGAGCGGCCGCCGTACGATCCGTACGCGGCGCGCGAGCCGGCGCGGCCTGCGGCTGAAAAAGTCGTCGCATTGCCCAACCGCGCGCCGGAAACGGCAGCGGCCAAGCCGCCCGAGCCGGTTACTCCGCCTGGCGAACGCTGGAAAGGCATCGCCGAAGACGGCACGCCGCTCGCCGCCGCGCTCGACGCAATCGTCGGTGCCGACGCCAATTTCGATCTCAAGCACTTCCTCACCGGCGCGCGCGCGGCTTATGAGATGATTGTCAACGCCTTCGCCGAAGGTGATCGCCGCACCCTGAAGAATTTGTTGTCGCGCGAAGTCTATGACGGCTTCGATACCGCCATCGCCGAGCGCGAGAAACGCGGCGAGACGGTGGAGAGCCGTTTCGTCTCCATCGACAATGCCGAGGTCGCCGCGGCCGAGCTGCGCGCCCGCACCGCGCAGTTGACCGTGCGTTTCCAGTCGAAATTGATAACGGCGACACGCGACAAGGACGGCAACGTGATCGACGGCAATGCGGAAAAGATCACGGACGTCACTGACGTCTGGACGTTCGCCCGCGATCTCTCGTCGCGCGACCCGAACTGGAAACTGGTCGCTACCGAAGCCGGGCAATGACCGCATGGTGGCCTTCGCATCCCGCGCGCATATCGGATTGACGTTCTCTCTGATCGCGGCGGCGTGCGGATCGGCATCGGCGCATGAGATGAAATTCCGCAACGCGCAGGTCGAACCGGTCAGCTTCGCCAAGCTCGACGGCTGGAAGGCCGACGACCACGCCGCCGCCTTCGAGGTGTTCCTGAAGAGCTGCAGCGCCATTGTGCAAGGCACCAAGGCGCAGCGCGCGGCGCGGCCGGTCTATGGCGCGCTTTACAAAGTGTGCGAACGTGCGAACGCTGCGGGCAAGCTCGACCGCGACCAGGCGCGCGTTTTCTTCGAGGATAACTTCAAGCCGGTGCGCATCCTGCCGGACGTGCACACCTACGGTTATTACACAGGCGCCGATGGTTTCTACACCGGCTATTACGAGGCCGAAGTGACGGGCTCGCGCGTCAAGACCGCTGACTACAAAGTCCCGATCTATCGCGTGCCGGCAAGACTTGAGGGCAAGAAGAGCACGGTGTTCTCACAATTCGATCGATCTGCCATCGACAGCGGGGTGCTAGCCGGCAAGGGACTGGAGATCTGCTGGATCAAAAACCCGGTCGATGCTTTCTTCGCGCAAATTCAGGGCTCCACCCGCGTCAAGCTCGATGATGGCGAATTGCTGCGACTCAATTACATCGCCAGTAACGGCAAGCCCTACACGCCGGTCGGCCGCCTCATGATCGACGCGGGCCTTTGCACGCCCGAAGAAATGTCGATGGACAAGATCCGGGAATACATGGAAGCCAACCCGGACGAGGGCAAGGCGCTGCGCGAGAAAAACCGTTCATTCGTTTTCTTCTCGGAGACGCGTCTCAAGCCCGACGACGAGCCGCTCGGCGCGCAAGGCATCCCGCTGACGCCGTGGCGCTCGCTCGCGGTCGATCCTTCGATGCACGTCTACGGTACGCCGATCTGGATCGACGCCAAGTTCCCAATCACCAGCGACATGCCGAACGATACTTTCCAGCACCTGATGTTCGCCCAGGATACCGGCTCCGCCATCCGCGGGGCGGCGCGCGCCGACATCTATTTCGGCCACGGCGACCACATCCCCCACATCGCCGGCCGCATCAAACAGTTCGGCAAGTTCGTCATGCTGGTGCCGCAGGGCGTCGCGGTGGATGGGACCAGGCCGGAACTGATCGCGGACATCCCGCTGCCGAGGCCGCGCCCGCCGGCCCTCGTAGCGGAAGAAAACGACCTGATCACGACGTCGGCGCTGCCCAAGCAGAAGCCATGAGCTCCGGCAGCCGGCGCCGCGTTCTCTCCTACGAAGAGCGCGTGCTGTGGACGACCGTCACCAAGGCGATCGAGCCGCTGCACGCGAGCGCGCATTTCGACGCGGGAGAAGACGCGATCGCGCAAATTCCCCCGTCGTCACCGTTTGCGAAGACCGCACCGATGCCGCCACCTGCGCCGGCAAAGCCAACTCCGCCGCCGTTAGCGCCGCTCGGCCGCCGTCTGCGGCAGCGGGTTGCGCGCGGCAAAGAGGCGATCGACGCCCGCCTCGATTTGCATGGGCTGACGCAAGCGCAGGCGCATTCCACTTTGCTGCATTTTCTGCGCAACGCGCATGCACGGGACGCCCGGCTGGTGCTGGTGATCACCGGGAAAGGCGGGCGCGGCGAGGGAGAACGCGAACGCGGCGTGCTGCGCCGCCATGTGCCGCAGTGGTTGGGCTTGCCGGAATTCCGCTCACTTGTCGTCGGCTTCGAGGATGCGCATATCGCCCACGGTGGCGAAGGCGCGCTTTATGTTCGGGTACGGCGCTCGCACGGTTCGTGAGTGTCGTTGTAAGGAGGTCCGGTCATGTCCAACAAAGCGAAGTCCCCCGGCAAAGGCTACGAACCCGACAAGAAGGTGCTCGAGCGCGAACTCGAGGAAGGCCTGGAGGAAACCTTTCCAGCGTCCGATCCGGTCGCGGTTACCGAGCCGGCGCCGGACCACGACAAGGGCGGCAAAAGGAAGTAAGCTGGTGGATGGTTTGAGGAGGATCCATCATGCCGCGCGCGATCGCCTTGGCGATGGTGCTCTGCCTATCTGGCGCGGGCGCTTCCGCGCAATCGGCCATGAAGCCGACCGCCCCGCAAAAGATGATGTCGCCCGAAGAAGCCAAGAAGATGCAAGTCTGCAAAAAGCAGGCGGCCGATCAGAACGTCAAGATGGACGAGCGCGCCAAGTTCGTCATGGATTGCATGACGGCGAAGGCGGAATAGACGTCGGTCAGTCGCAATCCTGATTGGCCGGTGGTGCAAATCCGGAAACGTGCATCTGCTTCCAGTTGACCTCGAAGGCATAGGTTTCGCGCATATAGTCTGGGCCGTCTTTGGTGTCGGCGACAGCGCGGAAGGCGAACGGCACGCCCCGCATACCCTTGGCCGGCTTTTCGAAGAACACCTCGATGGTGGCGTCCTTGCCGCTTTTCGGTGTAATCACGGCTTGGCCGCACCAGTTGGTGCCGGCATCGAGCGGGTTGAGATCGTTGACGAGCTGACAGCGGCCGCCCGACCAGCGGATCGGTTTGGCCGTGTCGCTGACCACGTCCTTGAGCCAGTCCTCGACCCGGCGCGTGTCCTTGCAGTCCTTGCGGAAGGCGTCGATCTGATCGAGCCTAGCGTCGCGCGCGGCGCGCGCCAGTGCCGCGTTCGAGACGCCGCGTTCAGCGGCCGGCGCTATACCTGAAGACAGCGCAATCGCCGCCATAGCGGCCAACGTCAATGATCGCGGCACCTGTGTCCGCGAAGCGTTCATAGAATAAACCGGCTCAGATCCGCGTTCTTGGCCAGATCGCCGATGTGTTTTTCGACGTAAGCGGCGTCGATCTTGACGGTCTCGCCGGAGCGATCGGTGGCGGCGAAGGAAATTTCATCGAGCACGCGTTCCATCACCGTCTGCAGACGGCGCGCACCGATATTCTCGATCGTGGAATTCACCGCCACAGCGATGTCGGCGATGGCGTCGATGGCGTCCTCGGAAAAATCGAGCGTGACGCCTTCGGTCTTCAACAGCGCGACGTATTGCTTGATCAGCGAGGCTTCCGGCTCGGTCAGAATGCGGCGCATGTCGTCGCGCGACAGTGCATTTAGCTCGACGCGGATCGGCAGCCGGCCTTGCAGCTCGGGCAAGAGGTCGGACGGCTTGGAGATGTGGAAGGCGCCCGAGGCGATGAACAGCACGTGGTCGGTCTTTACCGGCCCGTGCTTGGTGTTGACGGTGGTGCCTTCGATCAGCGGCAGCAAATCGCGCTGCACGCCTTCGCGCGAGACGTCGGCGCCCATGCGGCCCTCGCGTCCGGCGATCTTGTCGATCTCGTCCAGGAACACGATGCCGTTCTGCTCGACCGCCTTGATCGATTCCTGGATCAGTTGTTCGTTGTCGAGCAGCTTGTCGGATTCCTCGTTGACGAGGATGTCGTGCGAGTCCTGAACGGTGACGCGCCGGGTCTTGGTGCGGCCGCCGCCGAGCTTGCCGAAAATATCGCCGAGATTAATAGCACCCATCTGCGCGCCCGGCATGCCGGGGATTTCGAACATCGGCATGCCGCCGCCACTGGCCTGCACCTCGATCTCGATTTCCTTGTCGTTCATTTCGCCGGCGCGCAGCTTCTTGCGGAAGCTCTCGCGGGTGCCGGGGCCTGAGCCGGGACCGACCAGTGCGTCGAGCACGCGCTCTTCGGCCGCGAGTTCGGCGCGTGCCTGAACGTCTTTGCGCTTCTTTTCGCGAGTGAGAGCGATGGAAATTTCCACCAGGTCGCGCACGATCTGTTCGACGTCGCGGCCGACATAGCCGACCTCGGTGAATTTGGTGGCCTCGACCTTGAGAAACGGCGCGCCGGCGAGCCGCGCCAGGCGCCGCGAGATCTCGGTCTTGCCGACGCCGGTCGGCCCGATCATCAAGATGTTCTTCGGCAGCACTTCCTCGCGCAGCTTGTCGTCGAGCTGCAGGCGGCGCCAGCGGTTGCGCAACGCAATGGCGACGGCGCGCTTGGCGTCGTTCTGGCCGACGATGAAGCGGTCGAGTTCGGAAACGATTTCGCGGGGGGAGAAGTCGGTCAACGGAGCACTCTACGATTTCAGCGATTCAACGGTCACGTTGCGGTTGGTGTAGACGCAGATGTCGGCGGCGATGTCGAGCGACTTCTTGACGATTGCTTCGGCGTCGAGAGGCCCGTCGAGCAGCGCGCGCGCGGATGCCAGCGCGTAGTTGCCGCCAGAGCCGATGCCGGCGACGCCCGCCTCGGGCTCCAGCACGTCGCCGGTGCCGGTGAGCACCAGCGAGACCTGCTTGTCGGCGACGATCATCATCGCTTCCAGCCGCCGCAGATAGCGGTCGGTGCGCCAATCCTTGGCCAGTTCGACCGCGGCGCGCAGCAGTTGGCCGGGATATTGCTCAAGCTTGGCTTCCAGCCGCTCGAACAGCGTGAAAGCGTCGGCGGTGGCGCCGGCGAAGCCGCCGATCACGTCACCCTTGCCGAGCTTGCGTACCTTCTTGGCATTAGCCTTAACAATGGTCTGGCCGATGGAGACTTGGCCGTCGCCGCCGATGACCACCGTGCCGCCCTTGCGGACGGTGAGGATGGTGGTGCCGTGCCACGCCGGCAGTTCGTTGGAGGACATACGCGTTAACCCCCGCAATCAGCCTCATCTAGGCATGTCGCGGCGCGTTTGCAAACCCGCAAGCGAGGTGGCGAATCCGGCGAACCCCTGATAAAAGGCGCGCGACCGAAGGACATTCCCATGCGCAAAGCTGCCGTGAAGCGCAAGACCAAGGAAACCGACGTCGAGGTCGAGGTCGATCTCGATGGGGCCGGCCGCTCGTCGGTTGCGACGGGCATCGGGTTCCTCGATCACATGCTTGACCTGTTGGCGCGGCATTCGCGCATCGACATCACGGTCAAAGCCAAGGGCGACCTGCATATCGATCATCACCACACCACCGAGGACGTCGGCATCGCGCTTGGACAGGCGGTGAAACAGGCGCTCGGCGACATGAAGGGCATCACGCGCTATGCCGATGTGCATGTGCCGATGGACGAGGCGTTGACCCGCGTCACGCTCGACATTTCGGGGCGGCCGTTTTTGGTATTCAAGGCGGAGTTCGCGCGCGACAAGGTCGGGACCTTCGACACCGAGCTGGTGCAGGAATGGTTCCAGGCTTTCGCCATGAACGCCGGCATCACGCTGCACGCCGAGACTTTATATGGGACGAACGATCACCACATTGCCGAGTCCTGCTTCAAGGGCCTAGCGCGCGCGCTGCGCGCGGCGGTGGCGATCGATCCGCGCGCCAAGGACGAGGTGCCGTCGACCAAGGGTTCGCTGGGCGGCTAGGCGTCACTCCGCGACGACGAGCAGCACTCGCTTTGCTCGCGCCTCGGAGTGACCAGATTAGTTGAGTGTAACCGATGCCCACTTACACCGTGCACGCACCGCCGCCGCGCAAAGGCGAAGCCGCAAGCGCTCCGGAACGCTTCGTGTTCGTGCGCGACGGATTCCATTTCTGGGCCTTTCTGCTGACGCCGTTCTGGCTGCTGTGGCGGCGGCTGTGGCTGGCCTTCGCGCTCTATCTCCTGGTCAGCATCGTGATCGCCGTCGGCTCGCGGCTCATCGGTGCGGGCTCGACGGTGCAGCTTATCGCCGGGATTTTGATCGCGTTACTGATCGGCTTCGAGGCGTCGACCATCCGGCGCCGCAAACTCGCGTGGCGGCGCTGGACCATGCTCGGCTTTGTGATCGGCGAGGATGTCGAAATGGCCGAATGCCGTTTCTTCGCCGAATGGGTAATGCGCGCCAACAAAGCGCCATCGCCTGCCACGCCGCCGCACATTGTGCCGCCGGCGCCGCGCGAACCGGCGCCCGCCATCATCGGTCTGTTCCCGGAGCCGGAGGGCCCGCGATGAGCGTCGCCATCGTCGACTACGGTTCCGGCAATTTGCATTCGGCAGCGAAAGCCTTCGAGCGCGCCGCGCGCGAGAGCGGACACGATCAGCCCATCGTCGTCACCAGCAAGCCGGATGATGTCGCGCGCGCGGACCGAGTGGTGCTGCCCGGCGTTGGTGCCTTTGCCGACTGCCGCCGCGGCCTCGACGCTATTCCCGGCATGATTGATGCATTGAATGAGAGCGTACGTAAGCAGAGCAGGCCGTTTTTCGGTATTTGCGTAGGTATGCAACTGATGGCCGAGCGCGGACGCGAGTATCAGGTTACGCCGGGTTTGGGTTGGATCGCCGGCGAGGTCGATCGCATTCAGCCCGACGCTAGTCTGAAGATTCCGCACATGGGCTGGAACACGCTAAATATGCTGAAGCCGCACCCGTTGCTCGAGGACATTCCGCTCGGGCCGGACGGGCTGCATGCCTATTTCGTGCACAGCTTCGAGCTCAAACCGGCAGAGCGCGGCGACCTCGTCGCGCAAGCCGACTATGGCGGCCCGCTCACCGCGATTGTCGGACGCGACAACATGGTTGGCACGCAATTCCATCCGGAGAAGAGCCAGCGGCTCGGCCTCAAACTGATCGCAAACTTCTTGAAGTGGACGCCATGATCCTGTTCCCCGCCATCGACCTGAAGGAAGGGCTCGCCGTGCGGCTACAGCAGGGCGACATGGCGCGCGCGACCGTTTTTCATCGCGATCCCGCGGCGCAGGCGCAAATCTTCGAGACGCAAGGGTTCAAGCATCTGCACGTCGTTGACCTCGACGGCGCCTTCGCCGGCAAACCCATGAACGTCGCGGCGGTCGAGCGCATCCTGGAAACAGTCGGCCTGTGCGTGCAGCTTGGCGGCGGCATCCGCAATACGGCAACGGTCGAAGCCTGGCTGGAAAAGGGCATCAATCGCGTGATCATCGGCACTGCGGCGGTGCGCGATCCGCCGTTCGTCAAACAGGCCGCGCGCGACTTTCCGGGCAAGATTGCCGTCGGGCTCGACGCGCGCGACGGCCAGGTGGCGGTGTCGGGCTGGGCGGAGACCTCCGAGCTGTCGGCGCTGGAAATTGCGCGCCGCTTCGAGGACGTCGGCGTCGCCGCCATCATCTATACCGACGTCAGCCGCGACGGCATGCTGAAGGGCTTGAACCTCGACGCCACCATCGCACTCGCCGATGCGATCTCGATTCCTGTCATCGCCTCGGGCGGCTTGGCTTCGATCGACGACATCAAGGCGCTGCTGGAGCCGCGCGCCAAGAAGCTGCAAGGTGCCATCGCCGGCCGCGCGCTCTATGACGGGCGGCTCGACGCGGCCGAGGCGCTGAAACTTATTCGTGACGCGCGGGCAGCGGCCTAAATCATGTTCAAAGTTCGGGTCATTCCCTGCCTCGACGTGAAAGACGGCCGCGTGGTCAAGGGCGTCAATTTCGTCAATCTGCGCGACGCCGGCGATCCGGTGGAAGCGGCTGTTGCCTACGACGCGGCCGGCGCAGACGAATTGTGCTTCCTCGACATCACTGCGAGCCACGAGAACCGCGACACCATCTACGACGTCGTGACCCGCACGGCGGAAGCCTGCTTCATGCCGCTCACGGTCGGCGGCGGCGTGCGCACGGTCGCCGACATCCGCAAGCTGCTCACCTGCGGCGCCGACAAGGTCTCGATCAACACGGCGGCGGTGAACCGGCGCGCCTTCGTCAAGGAAGCCGCGGAGAAATTCGGCGACCAGTGCATCGTCGTCGCCATCGATGCCAAAATCGTGTCTAACCCGGGCGAAAAAGCGCGCTGGGAGATTTTCACCGTCGGCGGACGCAAGCCGACCGGCATCGATGCCATCGAATACGCCAAGGAAGTCGTCGGCCTTGGCGCCGGCGAAATCCTGCTCACCTCCATGGATCGCGACGGCACGCGGCGCGGCTTCGACATCCCGCTGACCCGTGCCATCGCCGACGCGGTGAGCGTGCCGGTGATCGCCTCCGGCGGGGTCGGCACGCTCGACCATCTGGTGGAGGGCATCCGCGACGGACACGCCACCGCGGTGCTGGCCGCCTCGATTTTTCATTTCGGCGAGCACAGCGTGCGCGAAGCCAAGCTTTACATGGCCAAAGCCGGCCTCCCGATGCGGTTGGATGCGTAGATCCGCCCATCCTTCGAGACGCAGGATTCGCCCGCTCCTCAGGATGGGGGCGGCAAAAGCCCGGAATGACTCATAAATCCAGAGATGCTATGGACCCGCGCATGAGCAAATTCACGTTGGCCGATCTGGAAAAGCGGGTGCACGAACGCGCTACGGCGAGCGCTAAGGAATCCTATACCCGGGCACTCCTCGACAAGGGAGTCGCCCATTGCGCCAAAAAGCTGGGCGAAGAGGCCTTCGAAACCGCGATGGCTGCGGTACAGGATGATCGCAGCCGCGTGATCGCGGAAACCGCCGACCTTCTCTATCATCTGATGGTCGTGTTGGAAGCGCGCGGCGTCAGTCTCGCCGACGTGGAGGCCGAGCTCGAAAAGCGCACCGCGCAATCCGGCCATCAGGAGAAAGCCTCGCGCGGGTAATCGGATGAACGCTTGATGGAACAGCGCACCGAAGAAACGCTCTCGCCCTACCGTACCTTCTCGCGCGCGGAATGGGCGGCGTTGCGCGACGACACGCCGATGACGCTGACGTCGGAGGAAGTTACGCGCCTGCGCTCGCTGCACGATCGGCTCGACCTCAAGGAGGTCGAGGACATTTATCTGCCCCTGTCGCGGCTGCTCTCGCTCTATGTGGCGGCGACGCAGCGGCTGTTCCGCGCCCAGGAGCGCTTCCTCGGCACCGAAGACATAAAGATGCCTTTCATCATCGGCGTCGCCGGCTCGGTGGCGGCAGGCAAGTCGACCACCGCGCGCGTGCTGCAAGCCTTGCTGGCGCGCTGGCCGAACGTGCCCAAGGTCGATCTCATCACCACCGACGGGTTTCTCTATCCGAACGCCATCCTCGAGCGCGAAGGCTTGATGGAGAAGAAGGGTTTCCCGGAAAGCTACGACCTGCCGTCATTGCTGCGCTTCCTCACCGACGTGAAAGCAGGACGTCGCCCGGCACGGGCGCCGGTCTATTCGCATCTGATCTACGATGTGATGCCGAGCCAGTGGGTTGAGGTGGACCGGCCGGATATCCTCATCGTCGAAGGGTTGAATGTGCTGCAAACCGGCCGCCTGCCGAAGGACGGCAAAGCTATCCCGTTCGTTTCGGACTTTTTCGATTTCTCGGTCTACATCGACGCCGACGAGGATGTGCTCAAGGCCTGGTACGTCGACCGTTTTTTGACATTGCGCAGCACCGCGTTCCGCGATCCGAAATCGTACTTCCACCGCTATTCGAATTTGTCCGACATGGAAGCGATCGAGACGGCATCGTCGATTTGGGAGCGGATCAATCTGGTCAATCTGCACGAAAACATTATTCCGACGCGCCAGCGTTCCGACCTCATCCTAAAGAAAGTCGCGAGCCACCACGTCGAGGAAGTGTCGTTGCGGCGGTTGTGAGCGAAGTTACGCCGCGCGGCGGCCGACGGCGAAGTGCTCGATATAACGCTGCTTGATGGCCGAAACCGGCAGGATGATCAGCACATCGGTGGTGCCGAATTCGTGGTCGACCACGGCGCCATCGCCGATATAGGCGCCGAGCCGCAGATAGCCCTTGATCAGCGGCGGCAGCACGCGCAGCGCTTCTTTCGGATCGATCGCTTCTTTCGAAAGCCAATTCATCTCGACATAGCGTTCGGGCAGCGCCCGCGTCCGCCACTCTTCCGGCGCCCGCGCGTAGTGCTGCAGGAACGACAGCGGCATCGCCAACTGCTTGGGGTCGGTGCCGTCGAGGCTGGCGCAGCCGAACATCACGTCGGTCTTGTTCTGGCGCAGATAGCCGGCAATGCCGTGCCACAGCAACTCCATCGTGCGCTTGTTACGGTAGGGCGTCAGCACGCAGGAGCGGCCGAGCTCGAGGAAATGCAGATTGCCGTGGCGCGCGATCAGCGCGCCGATGTCGAATTCGCCGGCGGTGTAGAAGCCGCCATATTCCTCGGCTACCGGCTGGCGCAACAGCCGATAGGTGCCGACCACCGCCGGCCGGTCGGCGGCTTGCCCGTCGTGGACACTGTGATCGAGCACCAGCAGGTGATCGCAAATCGCGTCATAGGCATCGACGTCGCGGCGCGCGAACAGCCGGCCTGGATTGGCGATGGCGGCGCCCTCTTGATAGAAAACGCGATAGCGCAGTTTTTGTGCCTGACGCACCTCGGCAGCGGTCTGCGCCAGCCGCACCTCCAGCGAACCGAGACGGCCCAAGCTCTGGGTTGGGCGATGCGCACGCGCGGCCCAGGCCTGCAACCCGCCGTAAGCCTGTAACGAGGAAATCAGGCCGGGGACGGCCGGCGCCGGGCGAAACCGTTCGAACAAAGTGCGTGGCGGATGGAGACTGCCGCGGCGTGCCATGGGTTTTTGGCTCCTTTTCGAGGCAAAAAAGGCGCGATAAGCCGGAAACTCAAGCAAACCGAATCGGCCACCGAGTGTCATCCCCTCCTACAACATGGTCGGGACACGGAATTATGACAAGATGGAAGAGCGCGATCAGGCCGCGATCCGGCGCGCGACCAGCTCAAGCGCCTCGCGCAGCCGCTCGCGGTCGAGCGGCTTGACCAGCAAGCCGTCCATGCCCGCGGCCAGGCACTCGGCGCGATCTTCGGCTTGGGCGTTGGCGGTGAGTGCCAGCATGCGGGTCGGTTTGTCGCCTGATTGCATTTCGGCGGCGCGGATGCGGCGGGCGGCTTCCAGGCCGTCCATGCCGGGCATTTGTACATCCATCAGCACCAGATCGTAAGAATGACCGGCGGCGCGCGCCGCGGCCCAAGAAGCGACCGCCGCTTCGCCATCGCCGGCGATCGCCGGGCGATGGCCGAGCCTTGTCAGCAGCGCGCGCGCGAGCAGCGCGTTGATCTCGTTGTCTTCGGCGACCAGGATCGAAAGAACCTTGCCGATCGGGGTGGCGGCCGCGCCGCCGGCAATTTCCGCCGGCATATCTTCGAATGCCGGTTCGACGGTGAGCCGCGCGGCGAGCGAAGCCATACGCACCGGCTTGATCAGATAGCCGGTGAAACCCGCAGCCTTGAGCGAAGGTAGTTCATGCCGGTCTGTCGGCCCGATGAGCACGATGCGGCGCGTGCCGGCAGAATGCACGAGATCGCCGTGCGCGATTATGCTGCGCGCCAGAGAATAATCGACCAGCACCGCGTGCCAGTCCGGTTTCGCCAGCAGTGCGTGCGCGCTTTGCGCATCGGTGGCGACAGTTGTTGCGGCGCCCCAGCGGCCGAGCCGCCGTGCCAGCAGCGCGGATTCGATGTCGGTCGCCGCTACGATTAGCGCGGTCTTACCGGTGAGATCGGGCGCGCTGAATTCCGGCGCGCTATCTGGCGCCGCCAGCAGCGGCAAAGTAACGCTGAAGGTGGCGCCCTTGCCTTCTTCGCTGTCGACAGCGATGTCGCCGTCCATGCGCTCGACGATGCGTTTGGAGATGGCCAGTCCCAAGCCGGTGCCGCCGAATTTGCGGGTGGAGGATCCGTCGGCCCGCTCGAAGTCACGGAAAATACGCGACTGGTCTTCCGGCTTCAGGCCGATGCCGGTGTCATGCACCAGGAATCGGATGTCGTCGCCGGCCGGCTCGACAATCACCGCGACGCCGCCCGTTGCGGTGAACTTGATGGCGTTACCGGCGAGATTGAGCAGCACCTGGCGCACGCGCGCAGCATCGCCCACAATTCTCTCGGGCAACCGGTCGTCTACGAACGAGGCGATCTCGATATTTTTCGCCTGCGCGCGCGGCGCCAGCAACTCGACGGTTTCCTCGACTAGTGAAACCAATGCGAACGGCAGCGCCTCCAGGTCGAGCTTGCCCGCTTCGATCTTGGAGAAATCGAGAATCTCCTCGATCAGAGACAGCAAAGTTTCGCCCGAGGTCTTCGCCGCCTTGACGTAAGTGAGTTGCTCGGGCGTGAGCGGCGTGTCGAGCAAGAGATCGGCCATGCCAAGAATGCCGTTGAGCGGCGTGCGGATTTCGTGGCTGACGGTGGCGAGAAAACGCGACTTTGCGCGGTTGGCGGTTTCCGCTTGGTCGCGCGCTTTCTCAAGCGTGCTCACCTCGACTTCGCGCAGTTCCCAATTGTCGTCGGACAGTTCCTCGATGCGCGCTTCCAGCACACGCACTTTTTCCGCATGCGTGCGTTGCCGCATCAGCATGAACGCAATGACCGCGCAGGTGGCGGCGAATAGCGTGCCGACGCCGGTGCCGAAAGCGTAGGGGTCGTAGTTCGAGCTCTGCAGGCGGACACCGGTAAGGAATCCGAGCCAGCCGGAGACCACCGTCATGGTGGTAACGACGGCGCGGCCGAACAGCACTAGCGCCGCTTTGTTGCGGGCGCGTTTGCGTGTTCGTTGCACGATTGAGTTTTGCGACCCCGATCCCATCGTCTGGCGCCCGGATCCCCGCAGATAATCGGGGTATCTGGCGCCTTTAACATTGCAATTTTGTTCCCGTCCGCGGGCCCGAGGCAGACGTGGTGAAAGGAGCGTTAAGCGAAAGTATCAGGATCAGTCGCGCGCCGCGAATTCGCGTCCGGAACCCTTGGTCTTGCCGGCACTCCGCCAAATCACGGCAAACAACGCGGCGGCGTCCTGTTGCGAAAAACCGGCCGACCGCACGTATATTTTGTAGGCGGCGGGCGCCCGCGACAGCGCCACCGTGAGGTCGGGATTGCGCGCGGTGGGGTCGAGGCGGACGTTTTGGATGGCGGTGCCGCCCGGGCAGGCGCCGGCGGCGATGCCGTCGTCGAGCAGGACGAAATCGGCAGCGGCTGCATCGTCGATCAGCTTGCACGCGTAGATCCGGCTTGGCTGCTGCGTTGTTGATGCGGACCGTGACGTTGGCCGAGGCGCTGTCGGACATTCGATAGCCGGTATTGCCAGTGATGAAGCACGGCCTATCGTTCGACGCGCTGAACGAACCGGCGATGGCGACGGAGATGGCGACGGCAACGACCAGCAACGCGACGATATGCGGACGCGTCATGACCCCTCCTGGGTGGCGCGGACGGACGGTCTCGCTCCCGAAAGGATAAGGCCTGGCGATTACCGATCTATTAAGGTTTAGGGAATTCCACGATATCAGGCCGCCCGGCGTAGTTCGTCGGCGAGCGCGCGGTAAGACAGCGCTTCGGCAAAATGAACGCGGCCGCCGACTTTCTCGGCGCCGTCGAGATCGGCCAGCGTGCGGGCGACGCGCAGCACGCGATGATAGCCACGCGCCGACAGGCGCATCGAGTCGGCGGCGTCGCGCAGCAAGGCGAGTCCCCTGCCATCGGTGTGCGCGACCTGTTCCAGCACCGGCCCGTGCGCCTGCGCATTGGTGCGTACGTTCTCCAGGCCAAGCGCGGCGTAGCGTTCGAGCTGGATGTCGCGCGCGCGCGACGCGGGCGGCGACCTCGCGGCTGCCTTCCGATGGCGGCGGCAAAATAAGACCAGCGGCGGTGACCGCGGGCACTTCGATGTGCAGGTCGATGCGGTCAAGCAGCGGGCCGGACAGCCGGCTTTGATATTCGGCGACGCAGCGCGCATTCGGCCCGCGCTTGCAGGCAAAACCGGGATCGTTGGCGCGGCCGCAGCGGCATGGGTTCATGGCGGCGAGCAGCATGAAACGCGCCGGATAGGTGATGCGGTGATTGACGCGCGCGATGGCGACGTCGCCAGTTTCCAGCGGCTGGCGTAGCGAATCTAAAACCTGCGCCGAGAATTCCGGAATTATGTAGCAGTCTCACCTAGCTTCTGTGCTCTATGCCGCGCCCTGGCTATCACTTTCTACTAAACGCGGACGAACTAGCTTCCAGTGCCCAGGTTCCGGAATTTCGACTAATCCTTGTTGTTTTAGCCCTAATAGCGCGCCGTGGAGAGTACGGCCAATTGATCGCCCTTGTGTGCGCCCGATAATGCCGCGCTCGACTGCTTCTCTGCTCATTTGGCTAAGAGACCATTCGCGTCCGTCATTCAGGCATTCCAATACAAATCGACGAAAAACCGACGTGGGTGCGGATATAGCGGGAGATGCTGGGCTTCCGTCTTCAAGAGGAAGGCTATCCCCGGCGAATTGTTTATCCTCCGCCTCAAGAAGCGCTTTGACTGCGGCTTCCTGTATGTCCAATGCCCTCAATGCAGTCTGCAGTCGATGGCGCTCAGCAGCTGTCTTTTTCAAGCGTTCCAGTAAGTCATCACGAATATCGCGCATTTAGGCCTCCGATGGCCATATATATAGTCCCAGTAGCCCTAGACTGCAATTGACAGGACTGGAGCTGCCTGTCTTGTTGACTTTACTAGAGCACCTGTGCCAAAAGTAGAAAGGCCCCGCTCCTGCAGGGAGCGAGGCCTTCAAGAAGGTCGGAGCCAAGGTAGCTCAACGGTAGAGCGGCTCATTTGTGGTGAGAGGGTTGTCGGTTCGAATCCTGACCCTTGGTACCGGCCCGAAGTTTTGCGCACGTAGCTGAACTGGAGACCCGTGAGACGGTCGGTAGCACCGGATTAGTAATCCGAAGCATGTGGGTTCGATCCCACCGTGCGCGCCTTCTAAGGGCACCTCTGTTAGAGGTGCCCTTTTTTCTACCTGATCAGAATGACAGAGTTGACTTTTTCAAGCAAGCATTTTAATGTCTATTTTGCGCGTTTTCAGACATTTAAATGCCGAGTATTGGATGGCTGGCGCACCGATCAAGGAAGAAACGATCCTGGTCCGGATGCATGTATCGAAAAGCCTGTATTCGTATTTACGATCATTGCGCCGCAAATCTATCTTGGGCGCATCGGAAAACGACATTGCAAAATATCTTTTAACTCAACGACTTGAGCAAATGATCGCTGAAAAATATCATGAAAAACAAGCCCCTCCTGCTGAGCAAGATTAGCGAGCCAAAATGCTTCAATCATTTTCAAGATGGATTGTGTGGCAGCCAATTGCTTCCATGCACTGAATGAAAAAAATGGCGGTGAAACGTGCCGCGCCCGATCTTATTCGAGATATTGCGCTCGTTGTCTTTTATGCCGATGGCCGCAAGCTTTTCAGCTAGATCGGCCATAGGTCAGGTCGCGCCGTGCCAGTTCGGCCTTTAGCAGCCCCTTGACCTGAGCTTGCCAATCCTTGCGTTTGGCGGCCATTCCAAGTCACCCGATTTAATGTAAAACGATCATATATGATGTTTTTCCCCTTGACAAGGGAGTGCTGAATACACTATATTCGATGTATTAAGACATCAAATATGGTGTGGTTGTGGCTCAACATTTCCTCCTAAGCCAAAGCGGCCCGGACGCTTTCCCTGAGCGCCATTGCCCGCATGAGCGATGAGAAAGCCCGCGCCACGTTTCAGCGCATCCGCTGGGCCGATAACGACGGCCAGCCCTATTGCCCGCGTTGTGGGTGCAGCAAAATCCATGCTTACAAGTCCCGTCCGGTCTGGAAATGCGGCGGCTGCAATCACCAATTCAGCGTTACGTCCGGCACGATCTTCGACAACCGCAAGCGTCCGGTCCGCGACTACCTTCTCGCCATCGCGCTTTTCACGAACGGCGCGAAAGGCATTAGCGCCCTCCAACTCTCGCGCGATCTGAATTGCCAGTACAAGACGGCATTCATTCTTGCCCACAAATTGCGCGAGGCCATCGCGGCGGCAGAGGATTCAGTGAACCTATCCGGCACTGTTTCGGTCGATGGCGCTTATTTTGCTGGCCACGTCAAACCGAAGAACAAGGCCAGCGAGCGAGTTGATCGCCGCATTGCGGAAGAACAGACCGGCAAGCGCAAAGTGGTTGTCGCTATGCGTGAACGCAATGGCCGCACGTTGCCGGTCGTGGTCGGCAGAGAGAGCGACGGCATCCCGCATATCCGCAAGCGCGTTGCGCTTGGCAGCACCGTCCATGCCGACGAATCCCGCGCTTGGGATGTGTTGCACGCTCACTATGACATGCGCCGGGTCAATCATTCGGTCGAATACAAGTCAGCGGATGGCGCTTGCACGAACGATGCCGAATCCTTATTTCTCCCGGCTTCGCCGCGCCGAGTACGGCGTCCACCATCGCATCGGCAATCGGTTGGATGCTTACGCCTCCGAGATGGCGTGGCGAGAAGATCGCCGCCGCGTGAGCAACGGCGAACAGTCAAACGAAATCACGTCACTGGCCTTGAAGCATCCGGTAAGCCGCGAATGGGCTGGCTACTGGCAGCGCAACGTGACCAAACAGGCTGCGGAGTAGAACGATGGCACAGAAAGCCGCCTTGAACGGATTGATTGAGAAACGCGCCGAGATCGCCGGACGCATCGACGTGATGCAACGGGAAATGCGGGACTTGGTTGCCCAAATCAGTCATATCGACGCCGCGATCAGGATTTTCGATCCGAGCGTCGATCTAGGCGATATCAAGCCAAAATTACCGCCACGGTTTCATGCGTTCAAAGGCGAAGTATCGCGGCTGATTCTCAATGCACTTCGCGAAACCGGGAAGCCGTTGCCGGTGTCAGATTTGACACTATTTGTTGCCGCTGGTCGCGCAATAAATCCCGATGACAAACCCTTCATGCGGACGCTCTCGCGCCGCGTTGGTGCCTGCCTTCGCAATCTTCGCAAAAAGAACTTGGTTGTGATGACGCGACCGCCGGGAAGCCTTGGACATTGGGACATCAAACGCTAATCGGCTGGCGGATTTTTCGGAACTTCCAATTTTGCGCCCATCGCTTCGATTTGTTTCTTGAGCAGATGGTGGACGACCTCGCCGATGCTCGCGCCTGCATAAGTGTTGCGCGCCAAATAAAGCAAATAGGCGTGAAGAGGCTTTGGAATCGTCAACTGGAACGTTTCGACATCGCCCTCTTTTGGGGGCGGTCCGCGTCTCTTTTTGGGTGCCTTACTCATTACAATGGCCCCGAATAATAATCGGATTATAATGCCATTATTATTCTTGCCGCGCGACTCTACTTATGGCATAAAAAAGCGGCCGGTCTGTCGAGGACCGGCCGCCAAGAAACAACGTTTGGAATTTACTCAGTTACTAACGGCCTCGCCACCGGCGGGGCCGTTTGCGTGTGTGGCTTCTTACGGTCTGCCACTGACCGAGCCGACACCTGAGATAGGTTCGGACCAAGACGGTCCTGTCGTCGGCGTTGACGAGATTTAGCATCGCTTCACCTCCTTTCCCGGGGTCGTGCCCCGTTGCCATTGGGCACGGGACGCCAGTTGGGGAGGTGAGAAGCCGATTCTCGCTACTAGCGATGGTGGGGCAGTTCTAGCTCAGGTCAAGAACGTGATTACGGATTTACAGGCTTTTCCCCACTACCCGTGGGGCAGGTGAGACTGCTACATAATTCCGGAGAATTCCGGCATCTCGTTGAGGAACAGCACGCCGTTATGGGCGAGCGAAATCTCGCCCGGTCGCGCGCGCAGGCCGCCGCCGATCAGAGTCGGCATGGAGGCGAAATGATGCGGGCTACGGAACGGCCGCCTATTGGTGAGTGCGCCGCCTTAGATCCGCCGGCGACGGAAGCGGGCTTGCTGCCTAATGCGCGTTCTTTGGCTTCCGATACGGCCTTGTCGGGCAGGCCGACGATGTTGAAAGCGGGCAGGCCGGGTGCGACCTGCACTTGCACGTCGACGGCGCGAACCTCGATGCCTTCGAAAGCGACTGTCGAGACGCACTGGACCATAGAGATGCCCCACCACCCGATTACTCGTCAGAGTAGCGGAACCGGAAACACAAGAACATTTGCAGAACAAAACGACTCGGTTAGGATAGCGGTAACCTGGGGAGGAGAGCCGTGATGATCGACCGCAAAGCGATGGAAAGCGACCTACAGCAGGCGCGGCTGGCCCGGATCGAGGCCGAGGCCGCTGGTGCGGAGGTCGAGGAACTGATTTGGCAGGTGCAGCACGTGCAACTTGGCCGGCAGCGTCTCGTTTTCTCGATCGACGGTTTCGATGTCGATCGCGGCGTGGCGGCGAATTAGACTCCCCGCTTCTTTTCGATCTTGTCCCAAATCAGCACCGCGGCGTCCGGGCCGCCGAGATTTTTCACCGCGCGGATTCCGGTGGGCGAAGTGACGTTGATCTCGGTCAGCCAGTCGCCGATCACGTCGATGCCGGCAAATAGCAAGCCGCGCTCGCGCAAAGCCGGGCCGAGACGTTTGCAGATCTCGCGCTCGCGCGGCGTGAGATCGGTTGCCGCGGGCGCGCCGCCGCGCACCATGTTGGAGCGCAGATCGTCGGCTGCCGGAATGCGGTTGACCGCGCCGGCGAATTCGCCGTCGACCAAGAGGATGCGCTTGTCGCCCGCCTTCACGGCGGGCAGGAATTTCTGCACCACCCACTGCTCGCGGAAGGTGACCGCGAACATGTCGTAGAGCGAGCCGAAATTGAGGTCGTCGCGCGTGATGCGGAACACCGCGCCGCCGCCGTGGCCGTAAAGCGGCTTCATCACGATGTCGCCCTGCTCGGCGCGGAACGTCTTGATCTCGGCGAGATCGCGAGTGACCAGCGTCGGTGGCATCAGGTCGGGAAACTCGGTGACCATCATCTTCTCGGGTGCGTTGCGCACATGCGCCGGATCGTTGACCACCAGGGTTTTTGGGTGAATGCGCTCGAGGAAATGCGTGGTGGTGACGTAAGCGAGATCGAAGGGCGGGTCCTGACGCAGCAGGATGACGTCGAACTGGGCGAGCTCCACGCGCTTTGGCTCGCCCAAGGTGAAATGGTCGCCGGTCTGGTCGCGCACGCTCAAGGCTTCGACCGTAGCGAACAGGTGGCCATTGAGCAGAGCCAGCCGGTCGGGCGTGTAATAAGCGAGCGCGTGGCCGCGCTTTTGCGCCTCCAGGAGCAGGGCGAAGGTCGAATCGCCCTTGATGTTGATCCGCTGGATCGGATCCATTTGCACTGCGACTTTGAGGCTCATGATGACCTATTTGGCAGCCATTTCAGGGTCGAGAAAGCCAAAGGAAAATAGACCGTTAACACATTACCGCCAGTATAGCCGTCTCGCAGACCCATATTTCAAGGGCAGGGGCAACTGTTGACTTTGTCGAAGCTTTCGATCGCCGCCAAGCTCTATGCGATATTCGCTCTGACGGCCATCGCCGCCTGCGCGCTCGAAGCGGCCGAGAAATGGCATGCGCCGGCCTGGTTGAGCGCTGCGTTCGGCGTCATGCTGGTCGCGGCAATCACTGGCGCCATCCTGGTCGTGCGTCGCATTGCTGTGCCGCTCGGCGAGCTCGCCCGCGCTACTGAACAGGTCGCCGGTGGAGACGCCTCGATTGCGATTCCGTGCAACGAGCGCGGCGATGAGATCGGCGCGCTCGCCCGCGTGATCGACGTGTTCCGGTGCGCCATGCGCAATAATGAAGAACTTAACCGCACGGTGCGACGCGACGCCGAGACCCGCACGCAGCGCCAGGAGCAGATGTCGAACGAGATCGCTCGCTTCTCGGCCGACGTGGAAGCAACCCTTTCCGCGCTTGGGCGCATTTCCGATCAGATGCTGGAGGCGTCGAGCCGGCTGGCCGCCTCCGCCGACGAAGCGTCCACCAAGACCGCTAGCGCCGCAGCCGCCTCGTCGGAGGCCTCTTCTAATGTGCGCGACATCGCGTCTGCCGCCGACGAGTTGTCTGCGTCCGTGAATGAGATCGACCGCCAGGTGGCGCAGTCCAATGCGATTGCCACCAAGGCGGTGAACGAGGCTGGGCGCACCAATATCGCAGTCAAGGAATTGGACGAGGCGGCTGCCCGTATTGGCGACGTGGTCAAACTGATCACCGACATCGCCGAGCAGACCAATCTGCTGGCGCTTAACGCCACCATCGAAGCAGCCCGTGCAGGCGAGGCCGGGCGAGGCTTCGCCGTGGTGGCCGGCGAAGTCAAGGCGCTGGCCGGGCAGACCAGCCGCGCCACCGAGGAAATCACCGCGCAGATCGCCAGCATGCAGCGGGCCACCGTGCGCTCGATCGAAGCGATCACCGCGATCGAACACATCATCCGGGAAATCGGAGACATCAGCGGCGCCATCGCCGCCGCCGTCACCGAGCAGGGCGCCGCCACCGCGGAAATCGCGCGCAGCGTCGAGATTGCAGCCAAACGCACGGTCGAGACCGCCGACGAGGTTGGAATGGTGGGCACCGCCACCGAGGACACCCGCACCAGCGCCGGCGCGGTGAAAACGGTGGCCGATGATCTCGGCAGCGTCGCCGGCCGCATCCGCGGCCAGGTCGACGCATTCTTCCAACGGCTGAGCGCTTAATCTGTTCAGTTTGTCTCAAACGCCGCCGGGATGTGCTGCGGCAACTTGCCGGGCGCCACCAGGATCGCATCGAAACGGATATCGCGGATCGCCAGCAGCGGATTGGCGGCCGGCCAAACTTCCGCCGCCGCGGCGATGCGCTGCTTCTGCCGCTCGGTCACCAATTCCGCCGCGGCATCGAGCGTCGCGGGCACCTTCACTTCGACAAAGATCAGCGTGTGCCGGCGGGCCGCGATGATGTTGATTTCGCCGAGTGGGCTTTTCCAGCGCCGCGCCAGGATGCGGTAACCGTGCGCGATCAGCCAAGCGGCGGCGCGGCTCTCGGCGGAAATGCCGAGGCCGAAGGCGGCGACTTTTTCGGGACGCGCTTCTGCCGCTCGGGTCGCCGCGTGCCGCTACGCCGCGCCATCGCCGTCGTCCCCCGCGCTGGCAGCATTGGCGAGCACGAGCGCGCGCTGATAGACCTCGCGGCGCGGCCGGCCGGTGGCGAGCGCCACTTCGCTGACGGCGTCCTTGACCGAGACGCGTACGAGCGCGCTGCGCAATAGCTCGTCGACATCGTCGGCTTTTGCCGTATCATCGGTGGGCGGTGCGACTACAATGACGATCTCGCCGCGCGTCTCGCCGCCGCTTTCGTAATGGCGCGCGAGACTTGCAAGATCGTCGCGGCGGATTTCTTCGTGCAGCTTGGTCAGTTCGCGGCAGATCGCTGCGGCACGTGGACCTAAGCCGGCGGCGAGATCGGCGAGCGCCGCGGGCAAACGCGGCCCGCTTTCGAACAGCACCAAGGTGGCGGGAATGGCGGCCAGCGCTCCGATGCGCTTTTGCCGCGCCGCTTGTTTGGGGGGCAGGAATCCCTCGAAGAAAAAACGATCGGTCGGCAGGCCTGCGGCGCCGAGCGCGGTCAACACCGCGGACGCGCCCGGCACCGCGATGACCGCGTGTCCGGCGTCGCTTGCCGCACGCACCAGCTTGTAACCGGGATCGGAGATCAGCGGCGTGCCGGCGTCCGAGACCAGCGCGATCGATTGCCCCTCGGTTAGGCGGGCAAGCAGCTTCGGGCGTGCCTCGGCCGCGTTGTGCTCGTGATAGGGCGTGAGCAACGTGGCAATTCCGTAGTGCTCCGTGAGCTTACGCGTGACGCGACTGTCCTCGCAGGCGATCACATCGGCGGCGGCAAGCGTCTCGAGCGCGCGCAGGCTGACGTCGCGCAAGTTCCCGATCGGCGTCGCGACCAGATAAAGGCCGGCCGCCAGCGGCGGGGCGCTCACGTCTACGCCGGCCAGCGCATAGCGGCGCGGCCGGCCGGAGCCTACGGTTTTGCCGTCTTTGGCCATGTCGGCTACTTTAGACGGCGGGCCTCGGCGCGTCATCGTGGCAGATTCCTTTTCTTTTTCACGGCCTTAACTTTTGCAGGACAAAATCGCCGATAGTCGGTAGGACTGACATAGAATTGTCGCGTGAGGAGCCACCATGTTGGGGAAGTGGCGGGTTGAGGAGGAAGCGTTGTCGTGTGGGCGTCGCCGGCTATGTGCCGCGCTGGGCGTTGCCGCCGCGGCCGCCGTGCTCAGCGCCTGTGCTGGCAGCAATTCGGAATTCTTCAGCAACACGCCGTCGGTGCAATCGGGCGCACCGGCACCTGCCTCCACGCTCGGTGCGGGCCAGATCCGCGTCGGCCTGATCCTGCCGTTGTCGGCGCAAGGCAACGCCGGCGTCGCCGCGCAGTCAATGAAAAACGCCGCCGATCTGGCGCTCGCCGAATTCAAGAATCCGAATATCCAGCTGCTGGTAAAGGACGACGGCGGCACGCCGCAGGGCGCGCAAGCCGGTGCGCAGCAGGCGATCAACGAGGGCGCCGAGATCATCATCGGCCCCTTATTCGCGGAATCCGTCAGCGCGGTCGGTGCAGTCGCGCGCGCGCGCGGCATTCCGGTGATCGCGTTCTCGACCGATGTCAGCGTGGCCACGCGCGGCGTCTATCTGTTGAGCTTCTTGCCGGAGACCGACGTCAAGCGCATTGTCGAATTCGCTCTCTCCCGGGGTAAGCGTTCGTTCGCCGCACTGCTGCCGGACAGCGCCTATGGCGCGGTGGTGGAAGCCGCGTTCCAGCAAGAGGTGGCGCGGCGCGGCGGCCGTATCCTGGCGTTGGAAAAATACCCGCTCGATCCGAGCAAGATGGCAGAGCCGGCACGGCGCGTGGCGCAGGCGGCGCCCCAGGTCGATTCGATTTTCATTCCGGACGGCGCCGACGCGGCGTCGCAAGCGGTGCGCGCGCTCGCCGCCGCCGGCGTCAACTTGAAGCGCGTGCAGCTGCTCGGCACCGGTGTGTGGTCAGACGATCAGCGGATCATGGCCGACAAAGACCTCGACGGCGGCTTATACCCGGCGCCCGAGCCAGGTGGCTTCCGCAATTTCTCAGGCCGCTACCGCGCCCGTTACGGGCAGGACCCGGTTCGCACGGCGACGCTCGCTTACGATGCGGTGGCGCTGGTCGCTGCCCTGGTGAAAACGCAAGGCACGCAGCGCTTCACCGAACAGGTGCTGACCAACTCCTCGGGCTTTGCCGGCATCGACGGCGTATTCCGCTTCCGCACCGACGGCACCAATGAGCGCGGCCTCGCCGTACTGCGTGTCACGCCCGGCGGCGGCCAGGTGGTGAGCCCGGCGCCCAAATCCTTCGCGCCCGGGACGTAAGGCTAAGCGGCCAGATCGGCGACCACCGCGTCGAGCACCGGGAACCCCGACTGCGTCACACGCAAGCGGCCGTCTGCCGTGGTCTCCACCGCGCCTTCGTCGCGCAAAATTGAAATGCGCTTGAGATCGAGCGGGCGGCCGCGGAGCGCCGTAAAGCGCTCGGGATCGATACCTTCGGCGAGTCGCAGGCCCATCAGCAGGAATTCGTCCGCGGCTTCGCCCGCGGTGAGCTTCTCGTCGACAATCAGGGCGTTGCCGGCGGCCTCCACGCGCGTCAGCCAGTCTTCCGGCCGCTTGTCGGTTTCGGTGGCGCAGCGGCGGCCGTCTATGTTGAGCCGGCCATGAGCGCCCGGCCCGACGCCAGCGTATTCGTGGCCGCGCCAATAGACCAGATTGTGCCGGCACTCGGCGCTCGGCCGCGCGTGGTTGGAGACTTCGTAAGCCGGCAATCCGGCCTCGGCGCAGGTCGCTTGCGTCAGGTCGTAAAGATCGCGCGCGGTATCATCGTCGGGAACGACGAGCTTGCCGGCCTTGTGCAGGCCGAAGAACGGCGTGCCTTGTTCGATGGTGAGTTGATAGAGCGAGAGATGCTCGGCCGCCTCCGCAATGGCGCGCTTGAGTTCGGCGGCCCAGCTATCGAGCGTCTGGCGCGGCCGCGCGTAAATCAGATCGAACGAATAGCGCTCGAAATTTGCGCGCGCCACCGCGACGGCGTCGAGCGCTTCCTGCGCGGTGTGCAGGCGGCCCAGTTCTTTCAGCGCGCCGTCGTCGAGCGCCTGCACGCCGAGCGAAACGCGGTTGACGCCGGCGGCGCGATAGCCGCGGAAGCGCGTGGCCTCGACGCTGGTCGGATTGGCTTCCAGCGTGACCTCGACGTCGGGTGCGACGCTCCAGTGTTTGCCGATCGCGTCCAGTATCGCCTGCACCGAGGCCGGCTGCATCAGCGACGGCGTGCCTCCGCCGAAGAAGACGGTCGACACCGTGCGGCCGGGCACGCGCGCGGCGGTCGCGGCGATTTCGGCTTCGAAGGCGCGCACAAAGCGCGCCTCGTCGACGCCGCCATGGCGCACGTGGCTGTTGAAGTCGCAATAGGGGCACTTCGACAGGCAGAACGGCCAATGCACGTAGACGGCGAAGGGCGTTGTTAAGATCATGTTAAGCATCATAGGCCGCGCCCCGCATGGCAGCTAGCTTGAATGCAGGTGTGGCGGGGACAGTTGATTAAAATTGTAACGATCGGGAACCGTTCAAGCGTTGCGCAAGCAGGCATCAGCGAGCTTCACGAAGGCGCGTGCGCGATGCGATAGGCCTTTACTTTTCGGCGGCAGCCCGTGTTTTTCGTCCGCACTCATCTCGCCGAAGGTGCGGTCAAATCCGTCCGGCTTGAACAGCGGATCGTAGCCGAAGCCTTTGTCGCCGCGCGGCGGCCATGCCGCCACGCCGTCGACGCGGCCTTCGAATTCCTCCACATGGCCGTCGGGCCAGGCGAGACAGAGCGCGGCGATAAAATGCGCGCGGCGTTGCTCGGGGGCCCGCGCGCCGCGTTCGATCAGCAGCGTTTGGATTTTGTTCATGGCGAAGCGGAAATCTTTGTCGGGCCCGGCCCAGCGCGCTGAATGAATGCCGGGCTCGCCGCCGAGCGCCTCGACCACCAGACCGGAATCGTCGGCGAACGCCGCCTTGCTGGTTGCTCGCGCCGCGGCCGTCGCCTTGATGCGCGCATTCTCGCTGAAAGTCTTGCCGGTTTCCTCGGGCTCGCCCAGCCCAAGTTCGCCGGCCGATTGCGCTTCAATGCCAAACGGCGCCAGCAACTCGCGCATTTCGGCCAGCTTGCCGGGATTATGGGTGGCGATCACCACCGGCCCTGTCAGCTTTCGGCTCACGCCACCGCCAGCTTTTGTAAGCTCACCAGTTTCTCGATGCCCTTGCGCGCGAGGGCCAGCAGCGCCTGGAACTGATCCTCGCTGAACGGAATCTTCTCGGCAGTGGCCTGGATTTCGACGATGTTGCCGGTGCCGGTCATGACGAAATTGGCGTCGGTGTCGGCCTCCAAATCTTCCGCGTAATCGAGATCGAGCACCGCCGTGCCCTTGCAGACGCCGCAGGAGACCGCCGCGATGTGATCGCGCAGCACGTCGCCTTTGAGCATCTCCCGCGCCTTCATCCAGGTAAGGCAATCCGACAGCGCCACCCAGGCGCCGGTGATCGAGGCGGTGCGGGTGCCGCCGTCGGCCTGGATCACGTCGCAATCAATGGTGATCTGCCGCTCGCCGAGCGCCTGCAGGTCGACAACGGAACGCAACGACCTGCCGATCAAGCGCTGGATTTCCACCGTGCGGCCGCCTTGCTTGCCGGCCGAGGCCTCGCGGCGGGTGCGCTCGGAGGTGGCGCGCGGCAGCATACCGTATTCGGCAGTGACCCAACCGCGCCCCTGGCCCTTGAGCCAGGGCGGCAGCCGTTCCTCGAGGCTGGCGGTGACCAGCACGTGGGTGTCGCCGAACTTCACGAAACAGGAGCCTTCGGCATACTTGACTACGCTGCGTTCGAGTGAGACGGCGCGCAATTCGTCGACTTGTCGGCGGCTCGGCCGCATCGGGCGTTATCCTCGTTGGTTTATGGCGGACACCATAACCATATGCATGACTTGAACAAGTCCGGCCCAATGGCCATTGTTGGCGGGTGTAAGGAGTAGCCGTGGCTTCCCACGACGTCCCGATCGGTGCGAACCAAGTGAGCCTGGCGGCGCTCAACGAGCGCTCGCGGGAGATATTCCGCAACATCGTCGAAAGCTATCTGGCGACCGGCGAGCCGGTCGGCTCGCGCAATCTGGCGCGGCTGTTGCCAATCACGCTGTCGCCGGCCTCGGTGCGCAACGTGATGTCGGATTTGGAGCAGCTCGGCCTGATCTTCGCGCCGCATACCTCGGCGGGCCGGCTACCGACCGAACTGGGCCTGCGCTTCTTCGTCGATGCGCTCATGCAGATTGGCGACCTGACTGAGAGTGACCGTCGTTCGATCGAGGCGCAGGTGGCGGGCACCGGCAGCGGCAAGTCGTTGGAGACCGTGCTCGGCGAGGCCTCGCAAACATTATCCGGATTGACCCGGTCAGCCGGCGTGGTGCTCACCGCCCAAGCCAACGTGCGGCTCAAACACATCGAATTCGTGCGGCTGGAGCCGGAACGCGCGCTCGCCGTGCTGGTGGCGGAAGACGGCCAGGTTGAAAATCGTATCCTCAATGTGCCGGCCGGCGTGCCGACCTCGGCCTTGGTAGAGGCTGGCAATTTTTTGAACGCCCGCATTCGCGGCAAGACGCTGGCCGAACTGCGCGTCGAGATCGAAGCCACGCTGGTGGCGGGGCAGGCCGAACTCGATCAGCTCACCCAGAAGATCGTCTCGGCCGGTCTTGCGAGCTGGTCGGGGGGCGAAAGCGACGAGCGCAAGCTGATCGTGCGCGGCCACGCCAATCTGCTCGAGGACCTGCACGCGCTCGATGATCTGGAGCGGGTCCGCTCATTGTTCGACGCGCTGGAGACCAAGCGCGGCGTGATCGACCTGCTCGGCCGGGCCGAACGCGGCGACGGCGTGCGCATCTTCATCGGCTCGGAGAACAAGCTGTTCTCGCTGTCCGGTTCGTCGACCATCGTGGCACCCTATCACGACAGCAAGGGCAGCATCGTGGGTGTGATCGGGGTGATCGGGCCGACCCGGCTCAATTATGCCCGTGTCATCCCGATGGTCGATTATACCGCACGGATCGTGAGCCAGCTGTTGTCAGGCTGAAACGCTTGATTTTTTGCGTCCGAACCCTGATATCCCCCGCATCCGAACCATGGATGGATCAAGCACGATGACGGACCCGACCGCTCGCCAGGCCGAAACAGCGGGTGCCGAGCCCGAAACCAAGCCCGAAGCTGGGATCGCGGCCGAGCAGCCCGATCCGGCGGCCGAGCTGGTGCGCGAGGCGGCCGAGTACAAGGACAAGCTGTTACGCACCCTGGCCGAGATGGAGAACCTGCGCAAACGGACCGAGCGCGAGGTCGCCGATGCTCGACTCTACGGCAACGCGAGTTTCGCCCGCGACGTGCTGGCGGTCGCCGACAACATGGAGCGCGCCTTCGAGGCCGTGGGTCCCGAGCTGCGCGCCCAGGGCGATGCGAAGGTGAAAGCGCTGGTCGAAGGCGTCGAGCTCACCGAGCGCGAATTGCTCAAAGTCTTAGAAAAGCACGGCGTGAAGAAGTTCTCGCCGACCGGCGAGAAGTTCGATCCCAATTTCCACCAGGCGATGTACGAAGTCGAAAATCCCGAATTGCCGGCAGGCCATGTCGCGCAAGTCATCCAGGCCGGCTACACGCTCGGCGATCGCGTGTTGCGCCCGGCGCTGGTGGCCGTCGTGAAAGCCGCGCCGAAGGCTGCACCGGCCTCCGCTAATGACAATTCCAGCGGCGCGGCTTGATTGTGGATTGCTCCGGTGGCTTGCCCTGCGGGAAGTTGCCGGATGGGCAAAAAACATCCGTTCGGGCAATAGTTTAGAACATTTTGAAAGTGCAGTTTTATTTTGATTTGGCGCAAGGCGACAGTTAGCGAAGATGGCATCTTCCATGTGCGTTCGAAAGCCGGGCTTCCGATGATAGTTTGCTCCTGCAACGTGTTGAGCGACCACGACGTACGTGCGGCCGCCAGCACGGCGGCCCGCCGTTCCACCAGCCACGTCTATGGCTGTCTCGGCTGCAGCGCCCAGTGCGGCCGCTGCGCCCGTACCATCCGCAAGATCATCGACGAGGCGCTCGGCGGGGCGAAAGTTGGTTGTCCAGTTGGTTGCGCTTGCGCCATGCACGCCACGCGCGCGGACGAACTCTGAGCTATTCCGTTGTCGCTATCTCCTGTGGCAACGCACCGCTGGTTTTGGCGGCGCAGTCTAGAACTATCTGCTATTGTTGCGGCAAGGCGCTGGCGTTCAATCTGAACCGCCCAGGACAGGAGTGTGGTTATGAAGGGTGACGCAAAAGTCGTCGAATTTCTCAACAAAGCGCTGCGGCACGAATTGACAGCGATCAACCAGTATTGGCTGCACTACCGGCTGCTCGACAACTGGGGTTACAAGGATATGGCCAAACAATGGCGCAAGGAATTGATCGAGGAAATGGAGCACGCCAACAAACTGGTCGAGCGGATCATCTTTCTCGATGGTTTTCCGAACATGCAGGTACTCGATCCCTTGCATATCGGCCAGAACGTCAAAGAGGTGCTAGACTGCGACCTAGCGGCTGAGATTTCCGCCCGCGCGCTGTACCAGGAAGCCGCAACGCATTGCCACTCGGCGCGGGATTATGTGACACGCGACCTGTTCGAGAAGCTGATGTCGGACGAGGAGCACCACATCGATTTCCTCGAAACTCAGCTCGATCTCGTTGCCAAACTTGGCCTTGAACTCTACGCCCAACATCATATCGGTGCGATGGGCGAAGACGGCAAAGACTGAAGGTGCTGGTCGAGGCATCGAGCTGACCGAGCGCGAATTGCTCAAGGCGCTAGAGAAGAGCGGCGTCAAGAACTTCTCGCCTGAAGGCGAGAAGTTCGATCCGAACTTCCATCAGGCAATGTACGAAGTGCCAACTTCCGAACCGCCCGCCGGTCATGTCGCGCAAGTCATCCAGGCCGGCTACATGCTCGGTGACCGAGTGCTGCGCCCGGCAATGGTGGCGGAAATAAAAGCCGCGCCGAAGGCGCCGCCGCCTTCCGCCAACGACAATCCACAGCAGGGCGCGAAGTAATTTCGCTCGCGCGAAAATTCAAACGCGGGAAACAATCATGCCAACATCTCTCGCTGGCCGGCGCCAGGGAATTGCAGGCGGCGGTGAAAGCGGGCAACGTCAAGGCGGCGCAAAGCGCCTGGATCAAGTCGCGCAAAGGCTGGGAAGCCGCCGAGCCGATCACCGGCGAATTCTTTCCCAAGCTCGACGAAGCGATCGACGCCTGGCCGGACGCCAAGCAAGGCTATCACGCGATCGAGGCGGCGTTGTTTTCCGGCAAGCTCGACGGTTTGGCGGCGCCGGTGGGCAAGCTCGTCGCCGACCTCGCCGAATTCGACACGCAACTGAAAGCGCCGTCCTTCAAGTTCACGCCGCAGGGCCTGCTCAATGGCGCCACCAAACTTGCCTACGAGATCGGCGAAAACAAATCCAAGGGCGGCGAGTCGCCTTATGCCGGCACCTCGCTCAGTGACATGTATGAAAACAACGAAGGCATCGAGGCGGTCTACAAGCTCGTTTTCCACGAGGCCCTGAAGGCGCACGACGCCAAGCTCGCCGACCGCATCATCGACAAAATCGAGGACGTCGAGAAGCTCGTGCAGGTCAAGGACCTCAAAAGCGTCGATCAGCCGGCTTTGAAGAAGGCCGGCGAGGAACGGGCGGTGCTGCTCCAAAGTGCGGCCGCGAAACTCAAGCTCAAGAAGCCGGCGGTCGAGGAGTGAGCCCCGATGACCGGCCGCCCGCGATCGCTTCGGCGCCTATTGGTCCCGGTCATGGGCGCCGTCGCGGTGGTTGCGCTCGGGCTTGTCTTTGCGCGAGCGACACCGATCACAACCCGCGAAGGCGTGCTACCGCCGGGCACCGAATTGAATGAGGAGCAACTCGACCAGCCCAACGAACTGTTTTTCTCCGAACTCGCCGGGGGCAAAAAGTCTTACCTGCTCAAGCTTGGCGATATGCTGTTCTCCTCGTCGGCGATCTTGGGTGGGGTGCGCGCCAGGCCGGTATGAGCTGCGAAACCTGCCATCAGCAGGGGCCATAACAATCCCAAGCTCCTCATCCCTGGTCTGTCGAGCCGGTCACCGGGGCGCTGTTCAACCCCAAGGCCGACAATGGCCTGTTCGATCCGGTGACGCCGCCGAGCCTGCGCGGCGTGAAATATCTCGCGCCATATGCGCACGATGGACGGTTTCCCACGTTGCGCGAGTTTATTCGCAACGCCATCGTCAATGAATTCGCCGGACCGGAACCATCGGCGCAGGTTCTCGACGCGCTGGAAACCTACGTCAAGGAAATCGCCTTCCTACCCAATCCCAAGCTCGGTGCGGGCGGGCGCCTGACCAAAGAGGCGTCCGATGCTGCACACCGCGGCGAGGTTTTGTTCAACAAGCCGTTCCCCCATGATGCGGCCATGAGTTGCGCCAGTTGTCATCAACCGAACAGCGCCTTTGTCGATCACAGAGTGCATGACATCGGCACCGGCGGCTGGTTTAAGACGATGACGCTGATCAACGCCAATTTCAACGCGCCCTATTTCCACGATGGGCGCTTCGGAAGCTACGGCGAGGTGGTCGGCTATGTCGACGGCTATTTCGATCTCGGCCTCACCGCCGGCGAGAAGTCTGATCTCGTCGCCTATCTCGACGCGGTGGGCGACGCCAAGGAGCCCTTGGTCCGCGACACGGTGCAAAACGAGCTCGACGAGATTACGAAGTTTGTCAGCGTGCTCGACACCGCGATCCCGGCGCGCAACAAGGAAGTGATTGCGCTCGCCGTCGACACGGTCGGCAACGAGTGGCGCGAATTGGGCGAGAACTTCCCCGAACGCTCCGATACCAGCGTCAGCGGCGGCCTCACGGAGCGGCTCCGCGCAGGCGATGCGGTGCGCGGCATCGTATTGACGTTGCGGCAGATCGACATGGCGGCGGCGGCCGGCGACTTCGACAGCACCGCACAGGCTTATGCCGACTACCGGCAACAAGCGGCGTCAGCTGTGGCCGATCTCAAGCGCGCCGAGCCGTGGTCGCTGTTCAATCCGGCCGTGCGCGACGCGCATGCCAAGGCGGTGCGGCAGCTGACTGAACTCGCGAATTCCAAATAACGCGGCATTGCAACAGACTTGGTTTAACGTAGAAGTGGGGCGAATCATGCGGGGCGCCGGCATTACAATAGTACGCGGTTTTCTGGCGGGGGCTGCGGCAGCGGTCATTTTCGCAACGGCTGGCGCACAGGCTGAAGACCAGGCGAAACAACCGGCCTCGATCTGGGATCAGGACACGCTGACCGGCGACTGGGGCGGCGCGCGCACCGCGCTCAAGGACAAAGGCATCGACATCACGCTGATCTCGATCAACGAGATCATGAGCGTTCTGTCCGGCGGCCTGAATCGTCAGGCGAGCTATGAAGGCCGCTTTGAATTCTCCGTCGACGCCGACCTCGACAAATTGCTCGGCTGGAAAGGCGCCACCACGCACTTCACGATTTATCAGCTGAACAACGCTGGCCGCGTCGCCGCCGACAACGCCGGCAGCATCGGCGACGTCAGCAACATCGACGCGCTGGCGACGACGCGGCTGTTCACCGCCTGGTTCCAGCAGAGTTTGTTCGACGATAAGGTTTCTGTCCGCATGGGGCAAGTTGCGGCGGACGACGAATTCCTCAACAGCCCGACCTCGGCCAACTTGCTCAACGGTACCTTCGGCTGGGCAAGCCTTGTCGCCGCCAACATGCTCAGCGGCGGGCCGGCCTTTCCGTTGGCGACGCCCGGCGTGCGCGTCGCGATCAAGCCGACCGAGCAGATCACCTGGCAGAATGCGGTGTTCTCCGGCAACCCGGCTGGCGCCAATTGCAACGACCTGCCGCAGGTTTGCAATCGCTACGGCACGACGTTCAGTTTTGCGGGCGGCTCGCTGTGGATGAGCGAACTGCAATACGCAGTCAATCAGGAGAAAAACGCAAAGAGCCTGCCCGGCGTCTACAAGCTCGGCGGCTGGTACGCGACCGCCGACTTCGCCGACCAGCACTACGGCCTCGACAGCGGCGGCATGGTCGTCTCGCTCGCCAACCCGGCTGTCGCCGGGCCGCTCAATCATCGCGGCGACTGGGGCATCTACGGCATCGCCGATCAGATGGTCTGGCGCGCCGACAAGACCAGCCTGAACCTGTTCCTGCGCGGCGGCTTCGCACCATCCGACCGCAATCTGATCTCGTTTTACGCCGACGGCGGCTTCGGCATCAAAGGCCCGCTCGCAGGGCGCGCCGACGACGTGCTCACCTTCGGCGTTTCCTACGCCAAGATCAGCACGGACGCGTCCGCGCTCGACCAGGACACGCTGGCGCTCAACGGACCGCCTTATCCGATCCGCGATGAAGAGGTGGTGTTCGAATTGACCTATCAGGTGCAGATCGCGCCGTGGTGGATCGTGCAGCCGGATTTGCAGTACGTCGTCCATCCCGGCGGCAACGTTCCCGATCCGAACAATGCCGATGCCGTTCTCGGTAACGCCTTGGTTGCCGGGGTGCGCAGCACGATCAAGTTCTGAGATACCGCGTTCCCGGAAGTTGCCGGTTCAGCGCAGTTCGATCCCGTCGCGCACCGCACGCAAGCGCGTGAACAGCGCGTCCCAATTTTCCCTCGAGCCGATGCCGACGACGCGCAAATAGTTGCCGCCGCTGAAGCGCAGCCATTGCACCGCCATGACCGGTTCTCCTCTCAGCCCCTCGGCCTGCGCCCTGATTTCGAAGCCGGGAAAGCCGCCGATCCGCATGGCGTCCGCCGACTGCGGCGTGATATTGCGCAGCGGCACTTGCGACAGCAGGTCGCGCGCAAATCGGGCGCGATCGTCGGGCTGCTCGGGCGAGCCGCGGCCAATCGAGATAATGGCATAAGCTTGCTTGCTCAGATCGTCGGTCGGGCCGTCGGTTACGATCAGGCCACTGGGCGGGAACACTTTCATCACCCGGAAGCCCGCCAGGTCCGCGAGCTTGAACGGCAGTAAGCCGAGTTGCTCCTGGATCGGCGCCGGCCGGAACGTGACGCTTGCCAGCGCCTTGCGGATGACCGCGTCGGAATAGACCGCGAGCGCGGTCTCCGGCACTTCCACATTGATCAGCGCCGTCAGGTCTTTATCGGCCGCGGTTGCCAGCAGAATCCATTTGTGCAGCGTGACGTCTTTGCCCTGGGCGCGGCCGGTGAGCAGCAGCCCGGTGCCGTCGCGGAACGAAAAAGTTTCCCGCTTCACATCGGCGAGTCCATGCGTGTCTTTGGCAGTCGCCGAGCGCTCGAGCTCGGCATAGGCGCCGGCCGGCAGGTCGAGAATCGTAATAGCCACCTTGCGGTCGAAGTCTTCGAAGCCCGAAAAATGCGTGCTCGGCTTGAGATCGCCCGGCGGCTCGAGCCCGATGCGCAAACCGGGCGGAAAGACCGGTTCGGCGGCCGCCGGCAGCGCTGTGGCGGCCGCGCCGACCGCCAGCAAAACGATGATCAGTCGGCGCAGCATGCCACACACTACTTTCTCGGCGCCGGCCGGTGAGACGCAGATCTTCACCCCGCCAGATCGCTCGATTGGATTTTCTTCACGCCGATCTTGGCTATGTCGCTCCAGACCGTGGCGAGCGACCGGCCAGCATCGATACCGCGGCAGGCGTCTTCTAGCACGGAGGCGTTAAGCCAGGCATGCCGTGTGTCGATCGCGGTTTTGATCCCGCGCTCCTTGAAAGCGCTCGCGAACAAAGTGGGGGCGTTATCGTCGGCTTCGAGGAAGGCCAAGCCTGACCGGATTCAAGGTAAATTTCCGGTGGTCCTTCCGGCCATGATGGTGTCCTCGAGTTTCCAGGGCTGCCGTCACGCCGTTCTTGCCGCTAGGGCGGGGGTGGCGCTGCCCAGAATTGACCGTCTAAGGCGGCTAGCGCCTTGCAGGGTGCGGGGCCCCTCCTATATGAGCCATGGGCCGCAGAAATGCGGCAGAAAGCATATCCAGGGGGCTGGATAAGGGGTCTGCGGATGAGCCGCGGAATCCCGTTCGGGCGCTAAGCGGCCCGGCCGGCCTGCCGCAATTTTGAGAGGAAGAACCATGGGCAAGGTCATCGGCATCGACCTCGGCACCACCAACTCGTGCGTCGCCGTCATGGAAGGCAAGACCCCGAAAGTCATCGAGAACGCCGAGGGCATGCGCACGACGCCTTCGATCGTCGCCTTTACAGACGACGGCGAGCGTCTCGTCGGCCAGCCGGCCAAGCGCCAGGCAGTCACCAATCCGGAAAAGACCATCTTCGCGGTCAAGCGCCTGATCGGACGGCGCTACGATGATCCGATGGTCGAGAAGGACAAGAAGCTCGTCCCCTACAAGATCTCCAAGGCATCGAACGGCGACGCTTGGGTCGAGATCGATGGCAAGAGCTATTCGCCCTCGCAGATCTCCGGCTTCATCCTGCAGAAGATGAAGGAAACGGCGGAGGCCTATCTCGGGCAGAAGGTCGACCAGGCCGTCATCACCGTTCCCGCCTATTTCAACGATGCCCAGCGTCAGGCCACCAAGGACGCCGGCAAGATCGCCGGTCTCGAAGTGCTGCGCATCATCAACGAACCGACCGCCGGCGCGCTTGCCTACGGCCTCGACAAGGAGAAGACCGGGACAATCGCGGTCTACGACCTCGGCGGCGGCACCTTCGATATCTCGATCCTGGAAATCGGCGACGGCGTGTTCGAAGTGAAGTCCACGAACGGCGATACGTTCCTGGGCGGCGAAGACTTCGACATGCGCCTGGTCAACTATTTGGCCGATGAATTCCAGAAGGAGCAGGGCATCGATCTGCGCCGCGACAAGCTCGCGCTGCAGCGTCTCAAGGAATCCGCCGAGAAGGCCAAGATCGAGCTCTCGTCCACGACGCAGACCGAGATCAACCTGCCGTTCATCACGGCGGATGCCTCGGGTCCGAAGCATCTCACCATGAAGCTCACCCGCGCCAAGTTCGAGGCGCTGGTCGACGACCTCATTCAGAAGACCGTCGAGCCTTGCCGCAAGGCACTCAAGGATGCCGGCGTCTCGGCGGCCGAGATAAACGAGGTGGTCCTGGTCGGCGGCATGACGCGCATGCCGAAGGTGCAGGAAGTCGTGAAGCAGTTCTTCGGTAAGGAGCCGCACAAGGGCGTCAATCCTGACGAAGTGGTCGCCATCGGCGCCGCCATCCAGGCGGGCGTGCTTCAAGGCGACGTCAAGGACGTGCTGCTGCTCGACGTCACTCCGCTCTCGCTCGGCATCGAAACGCTGGGCGGCGTGTTCACCCGCATCATCGACCGCAACACGACGATCCCGACCAAGAAGAGCCAAGTGTTCTCCACCGCCGAGGATAATCAGAACGCGGTGACGATCCGCGTATTCCAGGGCGAGCGCGAGATGGCGGCCGACAACAAGATGCTCGGCCAGTTCGATCTGGTCGGCATTCCGCCGGCGCCGCGCGGCGTGCCGCAGGTCGAAGTAACCTTCGACATCGACGCCAACGGCATCGTCAACGTGTCCGCCAAGGACAAGGCGACGAACAAAGAGCAGCAGATCCGCATCCAGGCATCGGGTGGCCTTAGTGAGGCCGACATCGAGAAGATGGTCAAGGATGCCGAATCCCATGCCGAGGAGGACAAGAAGCGAAAAGCGGCGGTCGAAGCCAAGAACCATGCCGAGGCGCTGGTGCATTCCACCGAGAAGGCGCTCTCCGAGCACGGTTCGAAGGTCGGCGACGCCGAGCGCACCGCGATCGAGAACGCCATGGCGGACTTGAAGGAAGCGCTCAAGGGCGACGATGCCGACGTGATCCAGGCCAAGACCAATGCGTTGGCGCAGGCGTCCATGAAGCTCGGTGAGGCCATGTACAAGGCGCAGCAGGAGCAGCCGGCGGCCCCTGGCGGCGATGGCGCGGCGGCGGAGAAAAAGGAAGATGTGGTCGACGCGGAGTTCACCGAAGTCGACGACAAGAACGACAAGAAGTCCGCCTGAACCTGAGGCGCTGACCGTGCGGTCGTCCACTGTTGAGAAATGTGTAGCCCCGGGGTGTCATCCCCGGGGTATCACTTTCCAGAGCGCGGCGGGCGGCCGAATCAAGTACGGCTATGGCGTGATCTAAGGGCGGGACCGGCATGTCGAAACGCGACTATTACGAGGTCCTGGGCGTCTCGCGCACCTGCACCGAGGTCGAGCTCAAGGCTGCATTCCGCAAGCTCGCCATGCAGCATCATCCGGATCGCAATCCTGGCGACGCCGACTGCGAGCACAAATTCAAAGAACTCAACGAGGCTTACGACGTCCTCAAGGACGGCGACAAGCGCGCCGCCTATGACCGCTTCGGTCATGCCGCTTTCGAGCAAGGCGGCATGGGCGGCGGCGCGCACGGCTTTGGCGCCGATTTTGCGACCACTTTCTCCGACATCTTCGAAGACCTGTTCGGCATGGGCGGCGGCCGGCGTGGCGGCCGTGCCCAAGGCCGCGAGCGTGGCTCGGACCTACGCTACAACATGGAAATCGGACTGGAAGAGGCCTTCGCCGGCAAGACCGCGCAGATCCGCATCCCGACCTCTGTGATCTGCGAAGCCTGCTCCGGCACCGGCGCCAAGGCGGGCAGCAAGCCGAAGCCGTGCGCGACCTGCGGCGGTGCCGGCAAGATCAGGCACGCGCAGGGGTTCTTTACGCTCGAGCGCACCTGCCCGGCCTGCGGCGGACGTGGGCAGGTGATCGAGAATCCCTGTCCTTCTTGCGCCGGCGCCGGCCGCGTCACGCGCGAGCGCAATTTGTCGGTGAATATCCCAGCCGGCGTCGAGGACGGCACCCGTATCAGGCTCGCCGGCGAAGGCGAGGCAGGCTTGCGCGGCGGACCTGCCGGCGACCTCTATATTTTTCTCTCGATCACCCCGCACGAGTTCTTCCAGCGCGACGGCGCCGACCTGCACTGCCGGGTGCCGATCTCTATGGTGACCGCGGCGATCGGCGGCGAATTCGAGGTACCGGCCATCGACGGTAGCCAGGCGCGGGTCAAGGTCCCGGCTGGCACCCAGGCCGGGCGGCGTTTCCGACTGTCCGGCAAGGGGATGCCGGTCCTGCGGTCGAAACAAACCGGCGACATGTACGTTCAGGTATCGGTGGAAACGCCGCAAAACCTCACTAAACGCCAGCGCGAACTGCTGGCCGAGTTCGAAAAGCTGTCATCCGAGGCGACCCAGCCGGAATCGTCCGGTTTCTTCAGTCGGGTTAAAGATTTTCTCGATGGTCTCGGAAATCGGGGCAGTCATACTGAGTAGCCATCTTGACCCCCCGCCCGGGGCCCTATACCCCTGAGTTCCTTAGACTAAAGTCCGTCCCCGCACGCGTGACCAGCATCAATGCCTGCACATTCAGTCGCCCGCGTCGCCAAGAAGGGCCTGCGTCTCGACGACGAGATGCAATTCATACGGTCTTGGATCGAGAAGCCGATTTCCACCGGCGCGGTGATGCCGTCGAGCAAGGCGTTGGCGCGCACGATGGCACGCTACGTCGATCCGAAAGCGAGCGGCCCGGTGATCGAACTCGGGCCCGGCACCGGCCCGGTGACCGAAGCGCTAGTGCAGCGCGGTGTTGATCCAGCGCGATTGATCCTTGTCGAATTCAATCCGGACTTCTGCCGGCTGCTGCGCACGCGGTATCCGGCGGCGACGGTCGTGCAGGGCGACGCCTATCGGTTGCGCCGCTTGCTGGAGACTTTTGTGCGCGAACCGGCCGCCGCGGTGGTGTCGGGATTGCCGCTGGTCACCAAGCCGCTGCGCACGCGCTTACGTCTGATTTCGGATGCGATGAGCCTGCTGGCGACGGGCGCGCCTTTCATTCAATTCACTTATGCCATGGTGCCGCCGATCCCGAAGGCACTGTCCGGCATCAAGGCCGAGCCCTCCGAGTTGATCTGGCTGAACCTACCGCCGGCGCGTGTGTGGGTTTATCGCGGGCGCTGAGGCTCGACGCTCGCGTGTTATAGATGGCGGATGCAATTGGAACCGCCGATGGCCACGCCGAAAATCCTCATTCTGCCGGGATCGACGCGTCCAGGCTCACACAACGTGAAACTGGCGGCGCTGGCGGCGAAAGAGCTGGCCATGATCGACATCGACGTCACGCGCATCTCGCTCGAGGATTATCCGCTACCGCTTTTTGACGGCGATCTCGACGACGACAACGCGCCGCCCGCCAATGCGGTCAAGCTCAAGCAAATGATCACGGCGCACCATGGCGTGTTCATCACGAGTCCGGAATACAGCGCCTCGGTGACGCCGATGCTCAAGAACGCCATCGACTGGGTTTCGCGCGTGCGCGAGCGCGGGGAACCGACTTACGCCGCGTTCAAACGCCGCGCCTTCGCCATCGCGTCGGCGTCGCCGGGCCGCTCCGGCGGCTTACGCTCGCTGATGGCGCTGCGGCAGATCCTCGAACTTGGCTGCGGCGCGCTGGTCATCCCCGAGCAGGTGGCGATCGCGCAAGCCGATCAGGCCTTCGACGACATGGACAATATCGCCGACGCCGCCACCATCGACCTACTGCGCACGCAGCTCGCGCGGCTGGTGGACATGGCGCGGCTGATGACGTGAACGGCTTGGCGAAAAGGAGAATGCCTTGATGCTGGATGCCCGCGAACGCCTGATCGTCGCTCTCGACTTGCCGTCGGTCAAAGCCGCCGAGGCCATGGTGACGCGGCTTGGCGAAACGGTGTGCTTCTACAAGATCGGCTATCAGCTCGCCTTCACCGGCGGACTGAATTTCGCCGCCGGCCTGATCGCCGCCGGCAAGCAGGTGTTCCTCGATCTCAAGCTGCACGACATCGGCAACACGGTCCAGAAGGGCGTCGAGAGCGTGACGCAGCTCGGCGCGACGTTTCTCACCGTGCACGCTTATCCGCAGACCATGAAGGCGGCGGTGGAGGGCAAAAAGGGCTCGACGTTGCGCATTCTCGCGGTGACCGTGCTCACGTCCTATGACGACGCCGATCTCGCCGCGGCCGGCTACGATATGAGCGTTCCGGAACTAGCGGCGGCGCGCGCGGCGCAGGCGCGCGACACCGGCGTCGACGGCCTGGTGTGTTCGGCCGAGGAGGCCGCTAATCTACGCGGCATTATGGGTCCCGGCATGGTGCTGGTCACGCCGGGCATCCGGCCGGCTGGCAGTGCGACCGGCGACCAGAAGCGGATCATGACGCCGGCACACGCCATCGAGGTCGGCGCCGATTATCTGGTGGTCGGACGGCCGGTGCTGGAAGCCCGCGATCCGAAGGCGGCGGCCGATGCCATCGTCGCCGAGATCGAAAGCGCAACGGGGAGGCAATAGATGCCGAAAGGCTATTGGATCGCGCATATCGATGTGACCGACCTGGAAGGCTATAAGGCCTACATGGCCGCCGACTTGGCGGCGCTCGGCGTTTTCGGCGGCCGCTTCCTGGTACGCGGCGGCAACAACGAAAAGCCAGAGGGTGCGATCCGCTCACGCAGCGTTGTCATCGAGTTCCCGAGCTACGAGGCGGCACTCGCCTGCTACAATTCGCCCGGCTATCAGGCCGCGGCGGCGCACCGCATGGGCCGTGCCGAATTCGATCTCATCATCATCGAGGGCTATGAAGGCGTGCAGCCGTGATTTATGTCCGAGATCGAACTGGCAAATGGGCCGCGAAGGAGAGCTGAGATGGCCAAGGGTTATTGGATCGGCCGAGTCGATGTGACGAACGAGGAAGCCTACAAGCCCTACATCGCCGGCAATGGCCCGATCTTCCAGAGGTATGGCGGCAAGCCGATTGTGCGCGGCGGTCCGTTCGAATGCGTCGAGGGCACGGCGCGCGGCCGCAATGTAGTGATCGAATTCCCCGACTATGCCAGCGCCGTCGCCTGCTATCGCTCGCCGGAATACCAGGCGAACATGAAGATCAGGCAGGCCAACGGGGTTACCGACATGATCATTATCGAAGGACCGGCGTAATCTTCGTCAAACAACGGGACAGGGAGCGAGGCTGACATGGCCAAGGGCTATTGGATCGCCAATGTCGATGTGCGCAATCCGGATGGATACAAGGAATACGTTGCCGCGTTGCCCGATATTTTCCGCAAATACGGCGGGCGGTACACGACGCGCGGCGGCCGCACCGAGTGCGTGGAAGGCAAGAGCCGCAGCCGCATCGTGGTGATCGAGTTCCCGAGCTTCGAGGCGGCGATGACCTGCTACCGCTCGCCCGAATACGCCAAAGCGATTGCCCTGCGCCAGGCCGCAGCCGACGCAGACCTGATCGTGATCGAGGGATACGACGGCCCGCAGCCCTAGGTGACAGGGCCGCCATCCGCCCGCTATACCCACTGACGTTTCCGGGAGTTTGACCGATGGCCGAGATGCGGGTGGTGGTCGCCGGCGCCGGCGGGCGGATGGGCCGCACGCTGGTCAAGGCGATCGCCGAAAACAAAGACCTTATGCTCACCGGCGCGCTGGAAGACGCACGCTCGCCGCTCATTGGCCATGACTCCGGCGTGCTCGCGGGCCTGCCCGAAAATGGGATCAAGCTTACAAGCGACGCCGCTGCGCTGCTCGACAAGGCCGACGGCATCATCGACTTCACTGCTCCGGCGGCGACGCTGGCCTTCGCCGCACTGGCCGCCGAGGGCCGCAAAGTCCACATCATCGGCACTACCGGGCTCTCGGCCGCTGACGAAGCCAAGATCACGGAGGCCGCCAAGAGCGCGGTGATTGTGAAGTCCGGCAATATGAGCCTCGGGGTCAATCTGCTGGCGGCGCTCACGAGGCGCGTCGCCAAGACGCTCGACAGTTCCTTCGACATCGAAATCCTGGAGATGCACCACAACCAGAAGGTCGATGCTCCGTCCGGCACCGCGTTGATGCTCGGCCGTGCGGCGGCGGAAGGCCGCGGCATCGATCTCGGCAAGCAATCCGTCAGGAGCCGTGACGGCCACACCGGCGCGCGCAAGGCGGGCGATATCGGCTTCGCAACGCTACGCGGCGGTAGCGTGGTCGGCGAGCATACGGTGATCTTCGCTGGACCCGCCGAGCGCATCGAGCTCGTGCACAAGGCGGAAGACCGTATGATTTTTGCGCGCGGCGCGCTGCACGCCGCCTTGTGGGCGCGCGACCAGAAGCCGGGACTTTATTCGATGGCCGACGTGCTCGGCCTTGCGGGTTTCTGAATCAGGGGCGGCGATGACACCGGAACAAGTCGCGCGGTTGAAGGCCTGGACCTATGCGTCGATCGGCGGCGGCATCGCGTGTCTGGTAGCCGCCTATCAATTCGCCTTCACGACGCCAAAGGAAGACGCCCCATCGCTTGCGGTGGAACTCGTCTTCTCCGCCATCGCCGTGGCGCTGTTTATTGCGGCCGCCGGCCGTCTCGCCAGGAAAATGCGCGCCAGCGCTCAGTGACAGGAGCAAGTAAATAATGACCGACCGCCTTCTCGTCCTCGTGCGTCACGGCCAGAGCGACTGGAACCTGAAGAACCTGTTCACCGGCTGGCGCGATATCGACCTCACCGAAAAAGGCGTCGATGAAGCGCGCGAGGCGGGCCGCAAGCTCAAGGCGCAGGGGATCAAGTTCGACGTCGCCTTCACGTCCGCGCTCAAGCGCGCCCAGCGCACGCTCGACCTGATGCTGCAGGAAATGGCGCAAACCGACATTCCGGTGTTCAAGGATCAGGCGCTCAACGAACGCGACTATGGCGACCTATCCGGGCTCAACAAAGACGATGCCCGTAAGAAATGGGGCGAAGAGCAGGTGCACATCTGGCGCCGCTCCTACGACGTCGCGCCGCCGGGCGGCGAGAGCCTCAAGGACACGCTGGCGCGCACGCTGCCTTATTACGTGACGGAGATTCTGCCACGCGTGCTGCGCGGCGAGCGCGTGCTGGTCGCCGCGCACGGCAATTCGTTGCGCGCGCTGGTGATGGTGCTCGAGAAGCTGGACAAGCAAAGCATCCTCAAGCGCGAGATCGGCACCGGCGTGCCGATCATTTACCGGCTTGATGCGGATTCAACGGTGAAGTCGAAACTGGATTTGGCGGCTTAACTACCCGCTGCCATGCCGGCTTCCCAGCCGAGCATCGCGCGCTTGCGCGTCAGGCCCCAGTGATAGCCGGTGATGTCGCCGTTCTTGCCGACCACGCGGTGACACGGCACCACGAAGCAGATCGGGTTCTTGCCGACCGCGGCGCCGACAGCGCGTGCGGCCTTCGGTGCGCCGACCTTGGCGGCGACGCCGGAATAAGTGTCGAGCTTGCCCATCGGGATGGTCAGCAGCTTCTCCCAGACGCGCACTTCGAAATCGGTGCCGATCAGCACCACGCGCAGCGGCTGCTCGGGACGCCACAACGCGGGATCGAAGATGCGGCGTGCCGTCGGCGCCGTGGCCGCGAAGTCCTCGACGTATTTTGCGCGCGGCCAGCGCGAACGCATGTCGCGCAGCGCCGAGCGCTCCTTGCCGGCGTCGGCCAGCGCCAGGCCGGCTAACCCGCGCGGCGTGATCATCACCACCGCCGTGCCGAACGGGCAGGGGTGGAAGCCATAGGAGATCGTGAGGCCTTCGCCGCCGGCCTTCCATTCGCCCGGTGACATCGCTTCGTGGGTGACGAACAGATCGTGCAACCGGCCTGGTCCGGACAGTCCGACCTCGTAGGCAGTATCGAGCACGCTCGCCGACGAGCGCAGCAAATCGCGCGCATGACTCAGCGTGAGCGCCTGCAGGAATGCTTTCGGCGTCAGTCCACACCAGCGGCGGAACAGATGATGCAGATCGGTGGCGCTAACGCCGGAGGTCCTCGCGATGGTTTCGATCTCGGGCTGCGAGCGCCAGTTGCCACGGATATGGGCGATGGCGCGGCGTACGATGTCGTAGTCCGCCGCGGCGGTCGGCAATGGGGCAAAGCCGGGGAAGCGGTCGGCGATAGCCGATTTGGCAAGGGTCATGATCATGGTCAGTATCTAGGCCGGTGGCCTGCGCGCAACCACCCGATTCCTGAAATTTCCCAGCCGTCATTCCGGGACGGCGCGAAGCGCCGGACCCGGAATCCAGATGCAAACCATGAGGATGCCTCTGGATTCCGGGTTCGCTCGCTTTGCTCGCGCCCCGGTATGACTACAGCACCGTCCTCGTCACCCCGCGTTTGGCCTCACCGAGGGCGTGGCCGAGCGCCTTCGCGAAGTTCGCCTTCTCGTCAGGGCCTAAGAAATTTGCGATGGCCAGTTCCTTGCCGCGCGACACCAGAAATAGCCGCTCGATGCCGAATTCCTCGTGCACCACCACCTTGTCAAGCTTAACCCAGAGCGGGTTGAGCACCCATTCGCGCGCCGCCCCGCGGTGGTTGACCTTGCGCACCTTGAGCGCGGTCGGTGTCACCGAGATCTCCTCGTAGGCGGTGGCGTGCCGGTAGTTGATCTTAAACGCCCAGTACAGCAGCAGCACGTCGAACCCGAAGAAACCGAATATCGGCCAGGCGCCCATCAGCAGGAAGGCCATGCCGGAGACGAAGCTGACTCCGCCGAAGACGATCATCAGCACCAAGAAGCCGACATTGCCGAGCGAGCGGTGCGGCGTGAGCACGGCGGAAAATATCTTGGGTTCGGCGTTGTCGTCGGTCATGGCGCTCAGTATACCGGAACGATGGCGAAAAAGGCGGCAAGAAAAACGTCGACCAAAGGCGGTAAGGGTAAGTCGCCGAGACGGGCGAAATCTGCGACGCAGAAGCCCTGGACCCATGCGCGGATCGAAGAAGCGTTCCGTCGCTTTGCCAAGGCCAATCCCGAGCCCAAGGGCGAGCTGCAACACATCAACCCATTCACGTTGCTGGTGGCGGTGGTGCTCTCGGCGCAGGCAACCGACGCCGGCGTCAACAAGGCGACGCCGGCGCTGTTCGCGCTCGCCGACACGCCGGAGAAGATGGTCAAGCTCGGCGAAGAGCGAGTACGCGAGCTGATCAAGACCATCGGTCTCTTCCGCACCAAGGCGAAGAACGTGGTCGAGTTGTCGCGCCGGCTCATTGCCGACCATGGCGGGCAGGTGCCGCGTTCGCGCGAGGCGCTGGAGGCGCTGCCGGGCGTCGGGCGCAAAACGGCGAATGTGGTGCTCAATATTGCGTTCGGCGAGTCGACCATCGCGGTCGATACCCACATCTTCCGCGTCGGCAACCGCACCGGCATGGCGCCGGGCAAAAATCCGATCGAGGTCGAAATGAAGCTCGAGCAAGTGGTGCCTCCGCAATACAAGCAGCACGTCCACCATTGGCTTATTCTGCATGGGCGCTACACTTGCGTGGCGCGCAAGCCGCGCTGCGAGGTCTGCCTCATCGCGGACCTGTGCCAATGGCCGGAGAAAACGACCGCGTAAAGCGGCGTCAGGGAGAGTGCTGATGGGAGGCTCGTCGCTTGCCAAAGTGCGCGAGGGCATACGCCAACAACTGAACGAGTGCCTTCGCCGGGCCGGATTGCCGCCCAAAGTTGCGGCGACATGGACTAAGTCGAAGCCGCGCGTGAGCGGCAATTTCCAGCGCGACTGTGCAACCGGTGGCAAATATTGGCGCGGCGGCAGTGATCTACTCGCCAAGTTGCCGAAGAAGCCGCGGCGCACCATCGAGCAGCAATTGGCGGCGGACCTCATTCTTTTCGAGTGCCGCAGCACCCGCGAAAAATTCCTGACCTGCCATGCCGAAGCCGTTTATCGCAAGCTGACCAAGAATCTCGGCGCGTTTTCGCGCGTGGAAGAACTCGTCTACGACGCGGCGAAGGTGGTGTCCGGGCCTGACGCCGACGCGCAAACAAGTTGAGGCCGAAAGCAATTTACTGCAAGGCGAGAAGGACGGCGTCGAAGTCGATCAGGGTATTTTTCTCGCCCAAGTGCTGGCGCGTTCCTGCTATGGGGATGCATCTCTGCGAAGCGATGCTGGCGCCGAAACCGGAAGCCCTGGAACGCTGCGGAGAGTTAATCAAGAACGGTATGGTCGACTTCGGCCCCGCCCGCGTCGAGCGGCAGGGCAAGGCCGCGGTGGTCACTGTAAGCAATCCGCGCTTCCTTAACGCGGAAGACGACGACACGCTCGACGCCACCGAAACCGCGGTCGATATCGCCATCCTCGATCCGTTGAGTGAAATCTGCGTGCTGCGCGGCGGCGTGGTGGACCATCCGAAATACAAAGGCTGCAAGATCTTCTCCGCCGGCATCAATCTCACGCATCTCTATCAGGGGAAGATTCCGTACCTGTGGTACATCCGCCGCGACATGGGCGTGGTCAATAAGATGCTGCGCGGGCTGGCAATGGGCGGCGCCAGCCCCGACGAAGTCTACGGCGGCACGCGCGAGAAGCCGTGGGTGGCGCAGCTTGACACTTTCGCCATCGGCGGCGGCTGTCAGTACCTGCTGGCGATGGATTACGTGGTCGCAGGCGCCGACGCCTACATGACATTGCCCGCGCGCAAGGAGGGCATCATTCCTGGCGCAGCGAACTTAAGACTGCCGCGCTTCGTCGGCCCACGCATCGCGCGGCAGGCGATCCTGATGGGGCGGCGGATCGAATGCGATTCAGCGGAAGGCCGCATGATCAGCGATATCGTCGTGCCGGCTGGCGAGGTCGAGCAGGCGACCATGAAGGTGTGCGATGATTTCACCTCGTCGGGCGTGGTGAGCGCGGCGAGCAACCGGCGCGCTTTGCGGGTCGGCGAGGAGCCACTCGACACCTTCCGCCGCTACATGGCGGTTTATGCCAGAGAGCAGGCCTATTGCCATTTCTCGCCAGCGCTGATCGCCAACCTGGAAAAGCACTGGAACGCGGCGCGGCGCGCATGATCTCGAAAAGTGGGAACCGGTTTTCGGATAAGATCATGCGCAAACAAAAGAGAAAATTTAGCGCGGCGGTGCGATCAACTAGGGATGCGGGCCGGATAGGCGCTTGTGGATGTGCACCATGTAGGCCATGGCGAAGATCGGCGTCGCCAGGTTGACTACCGGGATCGAGACAAACAGCGCGATCGCTATGCCGGCGAGGAAAATGTAGGGCGCGTTAGCCTTGCGTATGGCCTTGGCCTCGTGCGGCGAGCGGAAGCGCATGGCGGCGAATTCGAAATATTGGCGGCCGAGCAAGTAGGCGTTGGCGAGGAATAGGACAATCACGCCGAGCCCGGCGAAGAAAATGAAGGGCAGCGCGCAGAGATAGACGGCGAGCGTCAGCAAAGCGAACTTTAAGCCCTCGATCAGCGAGCGCAGCAGCGGCAGCGCCTTGCCCGGTGGCTCGGCCGGATAGGTGTCGCGCTCGACCGCGTCGGCCACCTCGTCGACGAAGAAACTGCCGACGAAGGCTGTGATGGTAGGCATCAGGAACAGCGCGCCGGTGACGATGCCGAGGCTCGCCATGATCGACAGCACCCAGGCGAGTGTTGACCAGGCCGCGTGCGATGCGAAGCCGGAGGTGTGCTCGGCCCAGGTCGCCCCGCTCGCCGCCAGCGCGTTGATGATGCGGTTGAGCACGATGCCGACGATGACGATCAGCAGCAAAGCGAGGCCGACCGCCTTCATCAGCACCCTGTGAAGCGGAGGTGTAAACAGTTGCGTAAGTGCGGTGAGCGCGGCGTCGAACATGCCCAAAGAGGTAAGGCCGATGTCCGGTTAGGGCAAGGCACGATATTTGGATTTAAACCGCAGGCGACAATGTGTCGTCTTCGCTTGCCTCGTTGGCGCGCGGCACCAGCGACATCAGCTCTTGGTCGTCGGCGATGGGCAAGTCGGCCCAGGCCATAGTCTTGTAGTCGAAGCCGCGTACCAAAGTCGGCTTGACCACCTCGAAATAGGGCGAGATGTCGAAGTCGCGCGGGGCGTAGAGCGAGGAATGGCGGATTTCCAGGATGTCCTGCCAGGCCTGTTCGCTCGCCGCGCGCGCCACCTTGGCCAGGATCGGGTAGCGCACGGTTTCGAAGGCCTGCGCGATCAGCGCCGAGCAGATGATGCGGGTCGGGTGGCCGGAACCGAGCGCCATCAGACGCCGGCGCCAGCGTTGCGGTACCGGCAGCGGAAACAGATAGCGCATGAGATCGATGATGTTCTTCAAGTCGTAATCGAAGCCGATGCGCTCGGTGGCGTAGGCGCAAACGCGCTCGCAATCTTCCGCGGTGAGTTTGGTCGGCCGGCAGATGCGGGTGTGAAAGTCGGTGTATTTCGACAGCGGCACCGCCACCACGCCCTGGCCGATATTGGCCTCCACCAGCACCAACGGCTCGCCGTCGGCGGTAACGCGGTCGCCGATCGGACCGACATAGAGCGCGGCGTGCGACCAGGTGGACTGCGTGAGATATTTGATGACGCCGGAGATGTGGTTGTTGCCTTCGATCAGCAGCACGTCGCCTGGCTTGAGCGCGGCGCGCAACGCTTCAGGGTCGCTCGGCGTGAAGGGCGCATAGCCCTGCGCCGGCTTTTCCAGATAATGGGCAAGAAACCGCCCAACCCCGTCGACCACCCAGCTCATGACGCTCAAGTCCCTGGCGCTTGTCCGTGACGCCGTACAGCGTTTCCCCGCGCGCAAGTTTGTACCCGCGCGACTTGTTGCGGCGGAATTTAACGAAGACTTATTGCAATTTGGTTCATCGGCCCCGCTCCGGCGTTACCATCCGTTAGCCATGAAATTTGCGGTGGGACGCGGCTTGCGGCAACCTTGGCGTCCGGGCAGCAAGGATTGAGATACCATGTCGAGGTTTCGCCGCTTGTTCATTCCCCACCCTAAGGTCCCGATGATGGCCACCCGGCCGAAGGCGCTGATCGCCTGGTCGAGCGGCAAGGACAGCGCCTGGTCGCTGTACGAAGCGCGCCGCGCTGGCGAATTCGATATCGTCGGTGCCTTGACCACGGTGACTGATGCTTTCGCGCGCGTCAGCATGCATGGCGTGCGCGAGACGATCTTGCAGGCGCAACTCGAAGCGGCCGGATTGCCGTCGATTGTCGTGCGTATTCCCTATCCGTGCCCGAATGAAATCTATGAGGCGCGCATGGCCGAGGCGCTCGCGGCGGCCAAAGCCGACGGCATCAGCGCCATCATGTTCGGCGATTTGTTTCTCGAGGATATCCGCGCCTACCGCGTGGCGAAGCTCGCCGGCACCGGCATCGCGCCGGTGTTTCCGCTTTGGCAGCGGCCAACCGATCGACTGGCGCGGGACATGATCGCCGGCGGGCTGGAAATTTATCTCGCCACCGTCGATCTGAAGAAACTGCCGGCGTCGTTTGCCGGGCGCAAATTCGATGCTGCTCTGCTGGCCGATTTCCCGCCCGGCATCGATCCTTGCGGCGAGAACGGCGAATTCCATTCCTGCGTGGTGGCGGGGCCGATGTTCTCGCGGCGGATCGAGGTGAGCGTCGGCGAGACGGTCGAGCGCGACGGATTTGCCTACGCCGATTTGCTGCCGGCTTAACCGCGCAGCACGCCGCCGGTTTTCTTGCTGACCTCGGAGACGATCTTGACGCTCAGCGCGTCGATTTCGGCGTCGGTCATGGTCTTCTCGCGCGGCTGTATAGTGACGGCGATCGCGATCGATTTCTTGCCGGGGTCGATGCCCTTGCCTTCGTAGACGTCGAATACGGTCACGCCGACGATCAGCTTCTTGTCGACGTTCTGGGCGGCGCGCACGATGTCGGCGGCTTTCAAGCTGTTCTCCACCACAAAGGCGAAGTCGCGCTCGACCGGCTGGAACGGTGACAGTTCGAGTAGCGGCTTGGCGCGCGTCGCCTTGGCCTTCGGCTCGGGGATTTTGTCCAGGATCACCTCGAACGCCACCAGCGGGCCTTCCGCCTTGAGCGCGGCTATCGCCCGCGGATGCAACTCGCCGAAGTGGCCAAGGATATTTTGCGGTCCGATCTGGATGGTGCCGGAACGGCCCGGATGGAACCAGGCCGGACCGCCGGGCACGACTTGCAGCGCCTGCATCGGCGCGCCGGCAGCGGACAGCACGGCGAAAGCATCGGCCTTGGCGTCAAAGACGTCGACCGGCTCGGTCTTGCTCGACCAGTGGCGGCCGATGCCGGTTGTCTTGGCGCGCGCGCGGCGCAAGCCGGTGGCGGCGATGAGCTGGTCCTGCGGCTGGTCGCCCTTGAATATCTGCCCGACCTCGAACAGTGCCACGTCGGCGCCGCCGCGGTCGGCGTTGCGCTGTGCCGACATGACCAGCCCTGGAATGAGGCTCGGCCGCATGTCGGACAATTCAGCCGCGATCGGATTGGCGAGCGCCAACTCCGCCTTGCCGCCGCCGAACAATTCCGCTTCGCGCTTGGACACGAACGACCAGGTGACGGCCTCCACCATGGAGCGCGCGGCGAGCGCGCGCTTGGCCTTGCGGGTGCGGTTCTGGATCGGCGTGAGCACGGCTTTGCGCGCGGCATCGCCGCGCGGAAATGGCGTCGACGGCACCTGGTCGACGCCGACGATGCGTACCAGTTCCTCGACGATGTCGGCGCGGCCATGCACGTCCGGCCGCCACGACGGCACCGCGACCTTGACGCGCTCGCTCTTGCCGGCGGCGAAAAAGCCGAGCTTTTCCAGCACGCGGCGCACCTCGGGGAGCGGCAGCTTGATGCTGGCGAGGCGCTGCAGCTCGCTCAAGGGAAAGTCGATGATCGTTTCTTTCGACGCCGGATCGCCGGCAAGCACGATCTCCGACGGCGTGCCGCCGCACAGATCGAGCACCATCTGCGTTGCCAGTTCGAGGCCCGGCAGCATGAAATTCGGATCGACGCCGCGCTCGAAACGGTAGCGGGCATCGGAATTGATGCCGAGCTTGCGGCCGGTCTGCGCGATGTTAAGCGCGTCCCACAACGCCGACTCGATCAATACATCGGTGGTCGTCTCCGAGCAGCCGGTCGCCTCGCCGCCCATAATGCCGGCAAGCGACTCGACACCCTTCTCGTCGGCGATCACGCACATGGCGTTGTCGAGCGCATAGGTCTTGCGGTCGAGGGCAAGCAGCGTCTCGCTGCTGTTCGCGCGACGCACTGTGAGATTGCCGTTGACCTTGGCGGCGTCGAACACATGCAGCGGCCGGCCGCGGTCGAAGGTGATGAAGTTGGTAATGTCGACCAGCGCGTTGATCGGCCGCAGGCCGATGGCGGTCAGCCGTTTTTGCAGCCAGTCCGGCGAGGGGCCGTTCTTGACGCCCTTGACCAGGCGCAGGCCGAAGGCCGGGCACAGTTCCGGCGCTTCGATCTTAACCTTGACCGGACAGGGGAACGTGCCATTCACCGGCTTGGGCGGGCGGTCCTTGAAGTCGCCGATCGGGGTGGCGCCGAGGTCGCGCGCGATGCCGTTGACGCCGGTGCAGTCCGGCCGATTGGGCGTGAGATTGATCTCGATCACCGGCTCGCTGACGCCGGCCCATTCCACATACGATTTGCCGACCGGCGCATCGGCGGGCAGCTCGATGATGCCGTCGTGGTCGTCGGAAATCATCAGTTCGGCGGCCGAGCATAACATGCCGCGGCTTTCCACGCCGCGGATGGTGCCGACCGTCAGCGTGATGTTCTTGCCGGGGATGAAGGTGCCGGGCGCCGAGAACACGCCCTTCATGCCGGCGCGCGCATTGGGCGCGCCGCACACGACTTGGATCGGCTTGCCGTCGCCCAGATCGACCATGCAGACGCGCAGGCGGTCCGCATTCGGATGCTTCTCGGCGGAGATCACATTGGCGATGACGAAGGGCTTGAGCAGCGCCGCCTTGTCCTCGACGTTCTCGACCTCGAGCCCGATCATGGTGAGCTTGTCGACGATCTCGCCCAGCGACGCGATGGTGTCGAGATGCTCTTTCAACCAGGGCAGCGTGAATTTCACGAGCTCAATCCTCCCGCCAGCGTCGGGAAGTCGAGCGGTCGGAAGCCATAATGCGCGAGCCAGCGCACGTCCGCTTCGAAGAAGGCGCGCAAATCGTGCATGCCGTATTTGAGCATGGCAATGCGGTCGATGCCGAGGCCCCAGGCGAAGCCCTGGTACTCCGCCGGGTCGAGCCCGCAATTCTTCAGCACGTTCGGATGCACCATGCCGCAGCCGAGAATCTCCAGCCAATCTTCGCCCTCGCCGAAACGAATCTCGCCCTTGTTGCGCTCGCACTGGATGTCAACTTCCAGCGACGGCTCGGTGAAGGGAAAGAACGACGGGCGGAAGCGCATCTTCACGCTATCGACCTCGAAGAACGCCTTGCAGAATTCTTCCAGGATCCACTTCAGGTGGCCGAGGTGCGAGCCTTTGTCGATGACGAGGCCCTCGACCTGGTGGAACATCGGCGTGTGAGTTTGATCGGAGTCGCTGCGATAGGTGCGGCCCGGGCAGATGACACGGATCGGCGGCTTCTGGCCGAGCATGGTGCGCACCTGCACCGGCGAGGTGTGCGTGCGCAGAAGTAGCCGCGAACCGTCGGCCTTGGGCGGGAAATAGAAGGTGTCGTGCATTTCCCGGGCCGGATGGCCTTCCGGGAAATTCAGTTTGGTGAAGTTGTAATCGTCGGTCTCGATATCGGGACCTTCCGCCACAGCGAAGCCCATGTCGGCGAAAATAGCGGTGAGTTCGTCGATCACTTGGCTGATCGGATGCACGCGGCCGCTCTCGGCCGGTGCCTCGCGCACCGGCAAGGTGACGTCAACCGTTTCGGTGTTGAGGCGGGCATCGAGCGCGCTGGCGGCGAGCGCGTCCTTGGCGGCCGCGAGCGCCGCGGTGACGCGATCCTTCAGGCCGTTGATCGCCGGTCCTTGCACCTTGCGCTGGTCGGGCGTCATGGCGCCGAGCGTCTTGAGCAGCGCCGTGACCGAGCCGCTCTTGCCGAGCGCCGAAACGCGCAACGACTCCAGCCCCGCTTCGTCCTTGGCCGAAGCGATTGCGGCGAGCAGCTCTTGTTCCAGTTGCGCGATGTCGGTCATGCGATTCACCAACGACCAGCGTTCTAGCTGGTCATGGCCGGGCTTGTCCCGGCCATCCACGTCTTGCTTGGTCGAAGAAAGGCGTGGATGCCCGGCACAAGGCCGGGCATGACGACCTCAAAGCCTTACGCCGGCAGCGCGGCCTTGGCCTTTTCCACGATCGCCTGGAACGCCGCCGGCTCGCTGATGGCGAGATCGGACAGCACCTTGCGGTCGACCATCAGCCCGGCCTTGGATAGCCCGGCGATGAAGCGGCTGTAGTTGAGGCCGAACGGCCGCACTGCGGCGTTCAGGCGCTGGATCCACAGCGCGCGGAAAGTGCGCTTGCGCCGCTTGCGGTCGCGGAAGGCGTATTGGCCGGCCTTCTCGACCGCCTGCTTGGCGACACGGATCGTATTCTTGCGGCGGCCGTAGTAGCCCTTGGCGGCCTTGTAGACTTTCTTGTGCTTGGCGTGGGCGGTGACGCCACGTTTGACGCGGGCCATGACAAATCTCCTTGCGGTTCTTAAGCGTGCTTGACGGGACAAGGGCCGCGGTAAGAGCGACCGTAAATACGATCAGCCGTTGGGCAGAAAGTATTTCTTGATGTTGTCGCCGTCGGTCTTGAACAGCACCTTGGTGCCGCGATGTTCGCGGATCTGCTTGGTGGTCCGCTTGATCATGCCGTGGCGTTTGCCGGATTGCTGGAATTTCACCTTGCCGGTCGCGGTGATCTTGAAGCGCTTTTTAGCGCCCGATTTGGTCTTCAGCTTGGGCATTTGGCTCTCCTGGTCGGCACGGGGGCGGGAAGGCCCACTCGGCCGGATATGCTCTGAAAGACCTATGTCTTTGAGCGGGTGCTCGGAATTGAGCTTTTGATCGCTGCCACGGCAGCCCTGACTGGCCGGGCGGCGAGAGGGCGGCGTTATGGCAGAGGAGGCCGATCATTGCAACCAAACGTTCGGCAAGGGCGTTAACCAGTTGTTTTGGATCGCTTTGATATCAGGCCCCTCAATCAGCGCTATAAAGGGAGTCGTAGTCATGCACCGCATGATGAATTCGGTGATTTTTTCTGCATTTCTGGCCGGGGCGGCCTGGGTGGGCCCGTCGCCCGCCGCCTTTGCCGCCGTCCGCGACGGCACCTGGAGCGTGCTGATCATCACCGAAAAAGGCGAATGCGACCGCGGCTACCGCTACAAGGTGAAGGTCGCCAACGGCCGCATCAGCTACGCCGGCGATGCCGGGATCGACATGGCCGGAACGGTCGCACCCGACGGCGCGCTCAAAGTCAGCATCAAGGCCGGCGAAAAGGGCGCCAACGGTACCGGACGCTTGTCGTCGCGCACCGGTGCCGGTGTCTGGCGCGGGATCGGCACGAGCGGCAGCTGCGCCGGCCGCTGGGAAGCGGAACTGGAATAGCACCAAGCGCCGCCCGCGCGCGGCGCCGACATCGGGCTAGAGCCGCGCGTTAGCGCGGCGCCAGCAGCATGACCATTTGACGGCCTTCGAACCGCGGCTCCGATTCGATCTTGGCGATCGGCGCGGTATCTTCCTTCACGCGATTGAGCAGTTTATAGCCGAGTTCCTGGTGCGCCATTTCGCGGCCGCGGAAGCGCAAGGTGATCTTGACCTTGTCGCCCTCTTCGAAGAAGCGCTTCATCGAACGCATCTTCACGTCGTAATCGTGATCGTCGATCATCGGCCGGAGCTTGATCTCCTTGATCTCGACGACTTTTTGCTTTTTGCGGGCCTCGGCAGCCTTCTTCTGCGCCTGGAATTTGTATTTGCCGAAATCCAGGATCTTGCAGACCGGCGGGGCGGTATTGGGAGAAATCTCCACCAGGTCGAGCCCGGCGGCTTCCGCCATGCTCATGGCGGTTTGAAAATCGACGACGCCTTTGTTGTCGCCGTTACTATCGATCAGCTGAACCTCTCGGGCGCGGATCTCCTCGTTGATGCGCGGGCCGTCCTTTTGGGCGGGCAGCGCGGACTTCATCGGACGACGAATGGCCTTTTTCTCCTCATGCTGTTGCGACAAGCCGGGGGTGCGCATGAGCGCCCCGGAAGATGAAAGATTGGTAGAAACGGTGAATAAGTCAACGTGGTTCCGTCGATAGTGCCGGGTGAAATGACCGAGACCGGCCTCAAAACGCTCAAATAAGTCTAATTTTGTCGCGATCTTAAGGTCTGGGCTGAAGTTTTTTCCCGGCCAGTGATCGCGTCGTACAGCCGCAGCGTTTGCTGGGCGACCACAGGCGTGTCGAAATGGCCAAGCACCCAATCACGGCCGCGCGCGCCCATGGCGCGGCGGGCCGGCTCGGGCAGCGAAAACAGCCGCAGTAAAGTTGCCGTTAGCGCCGCGTCGTCGCCAGCGTGATAGCGCAGACCGGTGATGCGGCTTTCCGGCACTGCCGGGGGCGTTAGTACGATGTCTGGCCCGGCGCCCAGATCGGAGACAACGACCGGCCGCGCCATCGCCTGCGCCTCCAGGATCGAGCGTTGCAGACCTTCGGGTTGCACCGCTGCCGAAACCACGACCGAGGCCGCGGCATAGGCGGCAGGCATGTCGGAGACCGGCGCGGCCATACGGATAACGTCCATGGTGCCGGTCGACAGCACTAGGTCCCAAAGCTCGCCGGTGTAGTGGGTACGGCCGCGATCCTCGCCGACGAACACGCACAGGAAATCCTTGAAGCCCATCTCCTTCAGCCGCTTCGCCGCCTTCACCACCACATGATGGCCTTTGCGGCGCACGATGCGGCCAACGATCAGGATCACTTTGGTATCGTGCTTGATGCCCCAGGCGTGATGCATCGCCTCGACGCGCTCGTGGTTAACCTCGGCCGGATCGAAACGCTCGAAGTCGATGCTGGACGGCACAACCGCGATGCGTTCCCATGGCAGACCGTAGCGGTCGTTAATCAATTGCGCGATCTGCTCGCTCACCGCCACGACGCGATCGCCGCGTACCATTATGCCGTTGTACAGGTGCTTGAAGATGTTCTGATCGCGAAAGCCTTTGTACCAGCTCGTGACGATCGGAATGCCGCGCAGGCGCGCGGCAATAAAAGCGCTCCAGGCCGCCGAACGGCCGAGCGCATGGATCGCGTCGCATTTTTGTTCGCGCGCGATGCGGTTGAGCGTGGCAGCGTTGCGCAGCATGCGCAGCGGATTGTTGCTGGCAAGATCGAGCGCGACGAATTCGCCGCCGGCCGCCGTCACGTCGGCGACCAGCCGTCCGGCCTGCGATGCCACAATGGCGCGGTGGCCCGCCGCCGTGAGGATACGGACCAGTCCGAGCGCGCCGACATCGGCCGCGCCGACGTCGAGTGTAGGCACCACAATGAGCACAGTCATCGCGTCGCGCGCTTGATGCGGGCGTGGCCGCAGGTCGGAGCCTGATTCGGAAAAGTCGCCGCGGGCGACCACGGACGGGCGCTCCTTAACGGGCGGTATGACAGACGCAGGCGAACTCGACATACCGCTTACCACCTCGAAGCCATCGGCGTCATACGTCGCGAGCCAGCAGCGAGGTATAAACGCCACGAATAGCTTCGGCAACGCTTTGCGGCGAAAATGCGAACTCGGCGAACTGGCGCGCGCGGGCGCTCAGCGCTTTGTAGGCGGTGACGTCGAGCGCCAGCGCGGAAGCGACCGCCCGAGCGAACTCGGCGCCGCCGCCGGGCGGCACCAGCCAGCCGGTCCGGACGTCGCCGCGCATACGCGGCGGGCAAAGCACAGTCTCCGGCAAGACCCCGACCTCCGTGGTGACGACCGGTCGGCCCATGGCTTGCGCTTGCACAGCTGCGCGCCCGGTCAGCGGCGGTTCAAGCGCAGGCACCGCCACCACGTCGGCGGACGCGAGCGCAGCCGGCATGTCAGGACAAGGACCGACCATGCGGCAGAGCGCATCGATGCCGTGCATGCGGGCTTGGCGGCGGAGGCTCTTCGCATAGCGCCGCTGCCCGCTGTCATCGCCGGCGAACACGAAAGCAATATTGCCGCCGCCTTTGCCGACGATCGCTGGCACAGCGTCGATCATGCTCAGTTGTCCGTTCGACGGTGCGATGCGGCCGGGAACCAGCACCACCCGCATCTGCGGTGGAAGCCCCCACGCCCGGCGCAACGCCGCAACGCGGTCGGCGCTCACCGCCGCCGGACTGAATTTTGCGGTGTCGATCGCGCGCGGGATCACGCTGATGCGGTCGGGCGCGATTTCGTAGCGCTCGATCATCGCACGCGAGATGTAGCTCGACGGCGCGATCACACGGTCGCCGCGCGCTAGCGCGCCGTGGAATGCGGTCAACGGCAAGAAATTTGCCGGCAGCCGGTCGGAAAACGACGTGACCAGAAATACCGGCATACGGTCGATAGCGGCAATGGCGCTCCACGCGGCGCCGGCGCTTTGCGCATGCACGATATCGACGCGCTCGCTGGCGATCAGCTTCGCGAGCCGATGTGCGTTGAGCTGAATGCGCAGCGGATTAAATGTGTCTGTACGCATCGGCAGCCATTCGCCGCCGCCGGCGCGCAGTTCGTCGACCAGCGACCCTTTGCCGCCGGCGACGATCGCACGTGCACCCGACTGCAGAATAGCCAGAGCGATGTCGACCGCGCTGCGGCCGGGCGGGTCGTCGCGCAACGCCGGCACCAGTTGCAAGATCGTGGTGCCGGCGAGCGATCGCCGCGTGTTGCCGCCCAGACCGATCAACGGTTCGCCCCCCTTGCGCTCGGGGGCGGCTTGCGGCGAGAAGGTGCGGGACCGGATATTGTGTTCATCCTCGATTGGCCCAAAAGCGCATGAGCGAAGCTCGCCTGACATCGCTGACGATAAAATCGCCTTTGCCGGCACGGACCATCGCCGTGCGCGTGCGCGAGGGCAAGAGTGAGAAGAAGAGTCCCGGCCTGTTCTGGCTTGGCGGCTTCATGTCCGACATGAAGGGCACCAAGGCGCAGGCGCTCGATAGCTGGGCCGAGGCGCAAGGCCGCGCCTGCCTGCGTTTCGATTATTCCGGCCACGGCGAATCGGGCGGCGACTTCAAGGATGGCACGATCGGCCGCTGGCTCGAGGAAAGCGCCGCGGTTTATGAGCGCTTCGCGCAATGCCCCCAGGTGGTCGTCGGCTCGTCGATGGGCGGCTGGCTGGCGCTGCTGCTGGCGCTCGAATTGAAGAAACGCAACGGCGCGCCGCCGATCGCCGGCATGGCGCTGATCGCGCCGGCGGTGGATTTCACCGAGGAGCTGATGTGGAGACAGTTCTCACCCGCGATCAAGCGCGAGATCGAGGAGAAAGGCGTCTGGTTGAGGCCGTCGCAATATTCGGAAGGGCCTTATCCGATCACCCGCTCGCTGATCGAGGAGGGACGCCGGCATCTGTTGCTCGGCGGGCTGATCGAGACGGGGTGCCCGGTGCACATCCTGCAGGGGGTGAAGGACCCCGACGTGCCGTGGCGGCACGCGGTCGAATTGGTGTCGCGCTTTGCGCGCGACGACGTGGTGCTCACGTTGATCAAGGATGGCGACCACCGCCTGTCGCGGCCTGAGGACATCGAGCGGCTGCTCGCGGCAATCGCGGAATTTTAAGCGAGCGCGGTGGCCCACTCCTCGCGCACGCTGGCGTCGATTTCAGATTGCGTCTTTTCCAACGCGGCAAGTTTTTCGCGCGGTAACAGGCGCGACAGCGCCCAGACCGCGGCACCGCGCACCAGCGGCGAGTCATCGTCGAGCAAACGTTCGGCTTCACGTGCAAGCGAAACATCGCGCGAATTACCGATGGCAATCAGCACATTGCGAATGAAGCGGTCGCGGCCAGTACGCTTGATCGAGGTCTTGGCAAACAGCGAGCGGAATTGCATGTCGTTGAGGCGTGCCAGTTCGGCGAGCGCCGGCGCGCGCAAGCTTTCGCGCGCAGCGAGCTTGGCCTCGCGCCCTTGGACAGCGAACTTGTTCCACGGACACACCGCCAGGCAATCGTCACAGCCGTAAATACGGTTGCCCATAGCGGTGCGGAACTCACGCGGGATCGGCCCCTTGTGCTCGATGGTCAGATACGAAATGCAGCGCCGCGCATCGAGCCGATAAGGTTCCGGGAATGCCGCGGTCGGACAGACGTCGAGACAGGCGCGGCAGCTGCCGCAATTGTCCGGCTCGGCCTCGTCGGCGGCCAGATCGAGCGTGGTGAAGATCGAACCGAGGAATAGCCACGAGCCGAACTGGCGCGACACCAGATTGGTGTGCTTGCCCTGCCAGCCGAGCCCGGCTATTGCCGCAAGTGGCTTTTCCATCACCGCCGCGGTGTCGACGAACACTTTCACTTCGCCGCCGGCGGTCTCAACCAGCCAGCGCGCGATGTCTTTCAGCCGCGCCTTGATCAACTCATGATAGTCGTCGCCTTTGGCGTAAGTCGAAATCGCGGCGCGGTCCTTGCACATCAGGATTGCCAGCGGATCATCGTCCGGCCCGTAGTTAATGCCGAGCATGATCACCGAGCGCACGTCCGGCCATAGCGCATCGGGCGAAGCGCGCCGTTCGGCGGTCGTCGCCAACCACGCCATGTCGCCATGCGCGCCGTCGGCGAGAAAACGCTTAAGCCGCGCTTTGGCTTCCGGCACCGCATCGGGTCTGGTGACGCCGACGACGTCGAAACCGCGCGCATGCGCGTGGTCGATCAGCGCGGCCTTGAGTTCATTTGGGTCGCTCAAAAGTCGAGGTTCGCGTAGGTCGCCGATGGCGGCAGTCCCGCCAGCGTGTCGGCCAGAATCGCCCGAAACGAGGGGCGCGACTTCACCCGCGCGTACCAGTGTTTGGCGGCTTCGTCTGCGTTCCACGGTACATCGCCCAAATAATCGGCGGCTGACAAATGCGCCGCCGCAGCAAGATCGGCCAAGCTCAACCGGTCACCGGCGAGCCAGTCGCGCGTGCGCACCAGCCAGCCGATATAGGCCAAATGATACCGGATATTGTGGCGCGCAGCGCGGAGCGCTTCGGTATCGGGTGGGCCGCCGCCCTGGTCCGCTGTCATGTGGCGCTTGAACTCGCGCTCGGTGACCAGCGGGCGGCTGACCTCGGCATGGAATTTGTCATTGAACCAACTCGCGAGGCGCCGCACTTCGACGCGCTCCTCGGCCGTTGCCGGCAGCAGGCGGTCGACGCTGTGCTCTCCCGGCAGCGTCTCCTCGATATATTCCGCGATAACGGCCGCGCCGGGAATCGCCGGCGCACCGTCGGCCACCAGGACCGGGATTTCGCCGGCCGGATTGAGCAGCATGAATTCTTCCCGCCGCTCCCAGAACCGCTCCTCTTGCAGGCGCGTTGGAATGCCGTATTCGCCGAGGATCAGGCGCACATAGCGTGAGTGCGGGCAAAGCATTTGGTGAAGCAGCGTCAGCATGGGTCCTGGAACTTGTCGGCCGGTATTCTGGCCGCGGTGGCGGGAATCGGAGGGCAGCACTATAGAAAGCCGCCGCTTTGGAGCAACGAAAGCGGAGCAAATTGATGGCGCTTATGGCTTTTTCGTCGCCGGAATGACGGCTTTGCGTCAAAAGCGGTGAGTTTCCGCGATACAGCACCATACGTTCGCGCGGTTCGCCTGCGAAACGCGGTCGGCCCCGCCGGGCTATAGGCGATTTTTTGTCTGAGAGAGTCGCTGTCATTCCCGGGCCGGCGCCGACGTGTGCGCCGTCCCGAAACGACAAAATCTAGGCGACGCGACTTCTGAACTGGCCGGTCTTGCGGAAGCGCCACAAATAGGACGGCACGATCGCCTCGATCAACTCCGGTTGAATGCCGAGCCCTTGCAAGGTGCGACCTTCCGCCTTGGCGGAATCGGAGACGACATTGTCGATCCGCAGCAATTCGACCTGATCCGGCGTGAGCGGCGGCTTCGGCCAATATTGCAGCAAGGCTGCCTTGATCTTCGCGGCGAAGAACGGCACCGGTACCAGCAGACGTTTGCGTCCGATCGTCGCCAGCACGAACCTCATCAACTCTTCGAACGTGCGCACTTCCGGGCCACCCAATTCATAAATCGTGCCGCCTTTAGCATTGCCGTCCACGGCTTCCGCGATCGCGGCCGCAACGTCGCCGACGAAGACCGGCTGGAACCGGGTGCCGCCGCCGCCGATCAGCGGTAGTGCCGGCGAGATGCGCGCCAGCGCCGCAAAGCGGTTGAAGAAATCGTCCTCCGGTCCGAATATGACCGATGGCCGCATGATGACCGCCTGCGGTTGCGCGGCCCGCACCAGGCGCTCGGCCTCGGCCTTGGAGCGCGCGTATGCGGCGCGCGAATGCTCGTCGGCGCCGATCGCTGATACATGCACCAGGCGGGCGCCATGCGCGCTCGCTGCCAGTGCCACCTGCTCGGCGCCGTAGGCATGAACGGTATCGAAGCGTTGCCGGCTGCGCTCGAACAGGATGCCGACCAGATTGATCAGCGCACTGGCATCGCGCGCCGCGGCTTCCACGGAGGGTGCGTGCCGGAGATTGGCCTGCACGGCATGAATCTGTCCGACGCGGCCAAGCGGCTGCAGGTGGAAAGCGAGGTCGGGTCGGCGCACAGCCACTCGGATCAGATAGCCACGGCGGGCCAGCGCCCGCACCACATGGCGGCCGAGGAACCCCGAGCCACCATAGACCGTGACGAGGGTTTCGGAATTGCTTTTGGCGGTCATTTCCGCGCTCATGGCAAAGGAGGTTGATGGCTGCGGGGATACAGGATCAGGAGCAGGCTGTACAGACCCGGACGGGGGTAGTGCTGGCTCCGAAAAGCGCTTCAATTGACAAGCCGAAAACGGCTCCGTACCTAGTCCTGCGCCAGCCCAGGTGGCGGAATTGGTAGACGCACTAGTTTCAGGTACTAGCGCCGCGAGGCGTGGAGGTTCGAGTCCTCTCCTGGGCACCAGTTTCCACCGCATGATCCCGAAAAGTGGCTACCGATTTTCGGATAAAATCATGTGCAAGCGAGTTTGGTAACGCAATGACCATCCGCCTCCATCGCGGCGATCTGCCCAACCTCTCCGGCTACAAAGGTGCAGTGGCGATCGACACCGAGACCATGGGCCTCGATCCCAATCGCGACAGGCTCTGCGTGGTGCAGCTCTCGCCCGGCAACGGCGATGCCGACGTGGTGCAGATTGCGGCCGGGCAAACCAAGGCGCCGAATATCGAAAAACTGCTCGCCGACAAGTCGATCCTCAAGATCTTCCATTACGCGCGCTTCGATCTCGGCATGCTCGCCAAGGCTTTCGGCGTGATGGCCGAGCCGGTCTACTGCACCAAGATTGCTTCACGGTTGGCGCGCACCTACACCGACAAGCATGGGCTCAAGGACCTGGCGCGCGAGGTACTCGGCATCGACCTGTCGAAGCAGCAGCAATTGTCCGATTGGGGCGCCGACGCACTTAGCGACTCGCAAGTGGCCTATGCGGCGACCGATGTGCTGCATTTGCATGCGCTCAAGGAGAAGCTCGACGCGATGCTGGCGCGCGAGAATCGCACCGAACTCGCGGCCGCCTGTTTCGGCTTTCTGCCGAACCGCGCGCGCCTCGATCTCGCCGGCTGGGCGGAGCAAGATATTTTCTCGCATTCGGTTTGAATGCCGCATGGTCCCTGCAAAACCAGCGGTCGGCTCGATCGCGGCCGGGCGGCGGTTTTTACCGTAACGGATCCGTAAGCTAAGCTATTGTAATAAAGTTTGTATTCGTTGATATCTGGCTGCCGCGCAGGGGCCATATTCGCACCTCAAGTTGCGCGGGGGGCGTAGAGGGATTTCCGACAACGACAGCGAATGGAGCCAAATGCCGATCTTGGCGGGGACCGCGTGAGTACAGCTCGAACCGATCCGCAGACCGCGCGCGCTTATTGGAATACGGGTCGCGGCGACAGCGACCGCGCATTTCGCGCCGCGCGCCGGCACAGCCGTACGGTTCGCATCCTGCGCGTGGCGATCCCGATCACGGTGATTCTGGGTTTCACCGCCGTTTTTTTGATCGTCTATTTCAATCCGCTGCGGATGCTTGCCAAGCTGCCGATCGATATCGGGAACCTGGTGGTCGCCGGCACCAAGATCACCATGGAGAAGCCGCATCTATCCGGATTCACGCACGATGCGCGCGCCTATGAGCTTTCCGCTGACGCGGCGAAACAGGATCTCACCAAGCCGGATTTGATCGAATTAAGCAATCTTCACGCCAAGGTGCAGATGGAGGACAAGAGCACGGTCCAGATCTCCGCGGTCTCTGGCCTCTATGATAACAAAGCCGAGACCATCAAGCTCGACCGCGACATCGTGCTCACGTCGTCCACCGGGTTTACCGGTCGGCTTAGCGAGGCGACGGTCGATATCCGCAACGGCCATGTAGTGTCCGAGCATCCGGTTGAAGTTGAGATGCTGCAAGGCACCCTTAACGCCAACCGGCTGGAGCTCGTCGATTCCGGCGATCTGGTGCGGTTCGACGGCGGCGTGAACATGACAGTGATGCTCAACGGTTCGCCGTTGCCGCAAGCCAAGGCCGGGGTGCCATGACTGTGTTGCGCTATTCGCTTCTGATTGCCGCTGCATTGCTGGCCGTAACCGGCGCGGCGCTCAAGGCGCAGCCATCGAAAGGGCCGCCGAATGCATTGCAAGGGTTTTCGCAGAATCGCGATCAGCCGGTGCACATCGAGGCGGCTACGCTCGAGGTGCGCGACAAAGATAAGATGGCGACTTTCAGCGGCGATGTGCGGGTGAGCGCAAGGCGACACCAATATGCGCTGCAAAACACTAAAGGTGTTTTACGAACAAGACGATGCAAATGATGACCACAGCAAGAGCCTGAAGGCGGCTACCCCGGGTCCAGGCGGTCAACAGCGCATCAAGCGACTGGAAGCGCGTGGCGGGGTCGTGGTGACGCAGAAGGACCAAACGGCGACCGGCGAAACGGGCGTGTTCGATATGAAAAGCAATACCGTGACGTTGACCGGAGCGGTGGTGATGACGCAAGGGCAGAACATTTTGCGCGGCGATCGCCTCGTGGTCGATTTGACAAGCGGCGTCTCGCGGGTCGAATTTGGCAAGAACGGTCGCGACCGCGTGCAGGGCCTGTTCGTCCCATCCAACGGGCCGATCGAGTTCAAACCGGGTGTCAAAGGCGGACCGGCGCCGCAGCCGGCGCACAATTGACCCGAACCGTCCCCGTAGCAGGGCCAGACGCTCGCGGACGCGAGGAATCAGCTAATGTGGCCCGCCCGGCAAGGCTGGATGATCGGCCGGTGTGCAATGTGCGCCGCGAGGTGGCCCGGTGAACATCCTTTCACTGTTTCGACGCCGGTCGCAGCCTGCCCGCCGAACGATCCCTCAGCCGGCTGGACCGGTAATCCGCCAGGTTATCCCGGCGGGAGTGTCGGCGCAGTCCGCGCGCCAGCCCAACCCCAATCCGCAACCGGCGGCCGATCGCCCGCAACGTGCCGGCAACGGCCGGCAGGCCGTCCGGCCCGCTTATCTCGCCGTCCACGGCGTGGAGAAGAGCTTCGGCGGCCGCGCGGTGGTCAAAGGCGTCACGCTCTATGTGCGGCGGGGCGAGGCGGTGGGGCTGCTCGGCCCCAATGGCGCGGGCAAAACCACGGTATTCTATATGATCACCGGCCTAATCAAAGCCGACCGCGGCCGCATCGAGCTCGACGGCTATGACGTCACCGAGCTGCCGATGTACCAACGCGCGCGGCTCGGCATCGGCTATTTGCCTCAGGAGGCCTCGATCTTTCGCGGCCTGAACGTCGAGGACAATATCCGCTCCGTGCTCGAAATTGTGGAGCCGAACCGGCGCCGACGGGAAGCCGACCTCAATGCGTTGCTGGAAGAATTCAATATCGTACGCTTGCGCAAGACTCCGACCATCGCCCTGTCCGGCGGCGAGCGCCGTCGCGTCGAGATCGCGCGCGCGCTGGCGACGCGGCCAAGCTATATGCTGCTGGACGAACCGTTCGCCGGCATCGACCCCATCGCGGTTGGCGACATCCAGGCGCTGGTGCGCCATCTCACCAATCGTGGCATCGGCGTTCTGATCACCGATCACAATGTGCGCGAGACGCTAGGCCTGACTGACCGCGCCTATATCATCTATTCCGGCGCGGTGTTGATGGAGGGCCACGCCGACGACATCGTCAACAATCCCGATGTACGGCGACTCTATCTCGGTGAAGAATTCAGGCTTTAGCGGGCATTTCCCGCACAAAATTTGTGCAATGCCGCACTGCGGAATCGCATACCGCTAGCGCAAAAGACCTGCTATAAGTTAACTACAAGCAAGAATCGGACCAGTTTCCACCGGGAAACCCTTATGGCGTTGTCGCAACGACTCGAGTTCCGCCAGACCCAAGCGCTGGTGATGACGCCACAGCTGATGCAAGCCATCAAGCTGCTGCAGCTCTCGAGCCTTGACCTTGCGGCTTACGTCGACGCCGAACTGGAAAAAAACCCGCTGCTCGAACGCGCCAGCGATAGCGACGACTCGCCGGCCGAGGCCGCTGAGCCGGAAGCCGGCGCATCCGAAAGTGCCGAAGGTGGTGAAGATGCGGTGCCTACTGCTGACTGGATCGGCGAGGATATGGAGACCAGCCGTACCTCTATGGAGGAGGGGCTCGGGACTGAACTCGAAAATGTCTTCCCGGACGATAGCGGTGAAAAAACTCCGGCGCCGGAAACACCCCCGCCGGCCTATTCGGAATGGTCCGGCGCAGGCAGTCAGAGCGGCGAAGACAGCACCTACAACCTGGAAGCGTTCGTTACCGCCGAAATCACGCTTGCCGCTCATCTTGCCGAGCAGATGGCGCTGGCGATTTCCGATCCGGCCGGCCGCATGATCGGGCAATACCTCATCGACATGATGGACGAGGCCGGTTACCTCACCGGCGATCTCGACGCTGTCGCCGAGAAGCTAGGTGCGCCGCGTGCCGATGTCGAAGCCGTGCTCGCTATCCTGCAGACGCTCGACCCGCCCGGTGTCTGCGCCCGCAATCTCACCGAATGTCTCGCAATCCAGCTCAAGGACCGCGACCGCTACGATCCGGCAATGCGCACGCTGGTCGAACATCTCGATCTGTTGGCCAAGCGCGATCTCGCCGCGTTACGCCGTTTGTGTAGCGTCAACGAGGAAGATCTCACCGACATGATCGCAGAGATCCGCAACCTCAATCCGAAGCCCGGTCTTGCTTTCGGCTCGACCATGGTGCAGCCGATCGTGCCGGATGTGTATGTGCGCGCCGGTTCCGGCGGCGCGTGGCAGGTCGAGCTCAATTCCGACACGCTGCCGAAAGTCCTCATCAGCCAGCGATATTATACGCAGGTATCGAAGACGACGCGTAGCGACAAGGACAAGACCTATCTCGCCGATTGCCTGCAGACCGCGACCTGGCTGGTTCGCGCGCTCGATCAGCGCGCCAAGACTATTCTCAAGGTATCGAGCGAGATCGTGCGCCAGCAGGACGCCTTCTTTGCCAATGGTGTGCAACATTTACGGCCGCTCAATCTCAAGACTGTCGCCGACGCCATCGGCATGCACGAGTTGACCGTCTCGCGCGTGACCGCCAACAAGTATATGGCGACTACGCGCGGTATCTTCGAGCTGAAATATTTCTTCACGTCGTCGATCGCGTCGGCCGATGGCGGCGAAGCGCATTCCGCGGAGGCGGTACGCCATCGCATTCGCCAGTTGATCGACGCCGAGACCGCCGGCGACGTCCTCTCGGACGATACGATTGTCGACAAGCTGCGCGAAGCGGGCATCGACATCGCGCGCCGCACGGTGGCGAAATATCGCGAGGCAATGCGCATCCCGTCCTCGGTACAGCGCCGGCGTGAGAAACAGGCGGCCGAATTCTAAAGCGGCGAAGTACACGACGGGCGACGGATTGACCTTTCACCGAACAGTCCTTAGCTCATTCGTGAGCCCTGCGAAAAAACTGGAGGCAAAACAATGCCTTTGCGTGTGTCTGGCAAGAACATCAATATCGGTGTGGCGTTGCGGGAGCGGATTGTCGAGCGCGTCGAAGAGGCAATGTCGAAATATTTCCGTGGCGGCTATTCCGGGCATGCCACCGTCGGCAAAGACGGCTTCGGGTTTCGCACCGAATGCGTGCTGCATCTCGATTCCGGCACGCTGCTCGAGGCCGAGGGCATGGCAGCCGACGCCTATGAAAGCGCAGATCAGGCCGCGATGCATATCGAAAAGCGGCTGCGGCGCTATAAACGCCGCCGGGTCCAACGCAATCCCTGACGCTCTGTCAATAGATGCAAGAATAAGCGGCAAGGCTCCCCGGGCATGGGCCATTGACGCGGCTGCGGACCGTCCTTATGGTCCGCCGCTTCCAACACCCCTTGCAATTTAGCGACGCCTTTTTCGATCATTGGCCATGTCCATGACGCTCACCGATCTCGTCACGCCCAATGCGATCGTCCCGGCGCTCAAGGTTAACAACAAGAAGCAAGCGATCCAGGAGCTCGCCGCCCGCGCGGCCGAACTCACGGGTCAGAACGAGCGCGCGATTCTGGAAATCTTGTTGCAGCGCGAGAAGCTCGGGTCCACCGCTGTCGGCAATGGCGTAGCCATCCCGCACGGCAAACTCTCAAAGCTCGGCCGTCTGTTCGGACTGTTCGCGCGGCTGGAACGGCCGGTCGATTTCGAAGCGCTCGACGGCCAACCGGTCGATCTCATTTTTCTGCTGTTGGCGCCGGAAGCCGCCGGCGCGGATCATCTCAAGGCGCTTGCCCGGGTCGCGCGCCTGCTGCGCGACCCGGAGGTCGCGCACAAGCTGCGCGATTCGCGCGATGCAGATGCGCTGTATGCCGTGCTTGCGATGCCAGCCGCGAGCAGCGCGGCCTAACAACACCACGGCACCCCCGACATCCGTTCAGTTTAGTGGACGCTGACCGCCTCGAGCTCGTGGCTCCAGGCGTTGGCGAGCGCAGCTTCGCGCGTGTCAGTCAGCATGATCGGCGTGCCGTCTGCGCTGTGCAGGGCAAATAACTTGATTCCGGGCGCGATCTTAGGCGCTTGCGGGAACAGGCTGGCGACGTCCTCGGAATTGATCGCCTTGACGTAAGCCAGGCGGCCGTCGCCGAGCTGCGCCAGCGCTTCCTGTGTGATCGCGGGGTTCGTGGTATTCGTTTCAGTCATCTTACCTTTATTCATGGCCCTCGACTCCTTTGAGTGAACGCTCGACGCGGTCGAGTCCTGGTTTCACGAATGCGTCATTCCTGCTCGTTGATGGCGATTGTCTTCACGATGCGCTCGGCTTGCGGCCGCACCAGATCGATCGACAACAGTCCGTTCTTCAGGTCGGCGCCCAAAACCTCCATGCCGTCCGCCAACACGAAAGTGCGCTGGAACTGACGTGCGGCGATGCCGCGGTGGAGGTATTGGCGGCTTTTGTCATCCTGCTGCCGCCCACGAATTACCAGCTGACTTTCCTCGACGCAGACATCGAGTTGGTCGCGGGTGAAGCCGGCGACGGCGAGCGTAATGCGAAGCCGCTCGGGGGTTTGCCCCTCGCGCGCCACCCGTTCGATGTTGTAGGGCGGGTAGCCATCGGCCCCCTTCGCGACGCGGTCGAGCACGCGCTCGATCTCGTCGAAGCCCAGCATGAACGGGCTGGATAGTGACGGTACTCGCGACATGGTCTCAAAGCCCTCGCATGAAGCGACTTTGACGGGGCCCCTTGCGGGCGCCCCAACCGGTCAGCACTGCCGCCCGGTCGCGTCTAATATGGGCAGGCGGGGTTAAAGGTTCAAGAACAAGGGGAATTTGGCCTGCGGAGCCCCAAAACTGGTCACAAAGGACTGGTCACCGCAGATTAAGCTTGAACAGCTTGATTGCGTTCTCGCGCCCAATCTTTGCCCGATCCGATTCGCTGATTGCGGCGCGGTCGAACCATTGCGCGGCTTCGTTAACGGCTTCGAACGGCCAGTCGATCGAAAACATCACCCGCTCGGCACCCATCTCGGTCATGGCATTGACCAGCGAGGGCGTATGGAAGTTTCCCGACGTGGTGAGATGAAAGTGCTTGCGGAAATAATGACCGACGCCGTGTTTGGCGGCATATTTGTGCGGCGCGTTCATCCAGCCATTGCGTCCGTCGATGCGCCAGAGTTGTACCGGGATGCCCTCGCCGAGATGACCGAGAACCATTTTCAGGTTTGGATGTTCGTCGAACAATCCGCTGCCGATCAGGCGCAGCGCATGCACCGCCGTCTCCGCCGAAAACGCCCAATTCGGTCCGAGCAGCCAGGAATGGCCTTCGTATTGTCTGGTCCAACTCGGCAACGGATTGCGCGGATGCAGATAGAACGGCACATCATGTGCCTCGACCGCGCGCCAGAACGACCGGTATTGCGGCAGATCGTAATAGGTCACGTTGTCCGGCGTTGCGATTTGCGAGAAGCCGTTGACTAGCGCGCCGACAAACCCGAGTTCCTTGACGCAGCGCGTGAGCTCGGCCGTCGCGGCTTCAGGATCCTGCATAGGCAGCGCGGCGAACGCCGCGAAGCGATCGGGGCGCTTGCGAACCTCTTCGGCGAGAACGTCGTTCGCCTGCTTCGCCACCGCGATGGCTTGCTTGATGTCGTGGATTGCCTGCACCGCCGGCGCGTTCAGCGACAGTATCATCAGCTCGATGCCGTGCTTGTCCATTTCGCGCAGGCGCATGTCTTGCACGTCGAGCAAGCGCGGACCGAGGTCGTTCCACACATGCGCACCAAATACTTGCGAATCGCCGAGCGTCGCCTCGATGGCGAAATGTTCTTCGAGCGCGATCTTGCCTCGCATTGCGGTTCTTCCCTTCTGTCTTCATTTTTTATCCGGCCGCGCGAACGCGGCGATTTGTCAACAAAAAGCCGCCCGAGTGGGCGGCTTGCCGAGCCGAAGCTCGCGAAGGTTGGTGGAGCCAGGCGGGATCGAACCGCCGACCTCCTGCATGCCATGCAGGCGCTCTCCCAGCTGAGCTATGGCCCCAATCCGCAGATCTTATTGCCGCGTCGTGGGAATGCGCGTGCGGCGCGCGGTCGTCAAGTCTCCTCTTCCTTTTCGATCGTCTCGCCGATGATGTCGGTCACATCGGCATCGCCTTCCTCTTCTTCCTCGATGAAGGCGGCATCGTCGAGGCTCTCGTCGATCTCGACATCCTCGGTTTCACCCGCGGCAGTGGCGTCTTCCGCCACTGGCTTCTTGCCCTGCTGTTCGGCCTCCGCGTCTTCCAGCGAAACGAATTCGGCATCTGCCGTCTCCGGCGCGACCACCTCTGGCTCTGCCGCGGGCACGGGCCGCACAGCGGGTGTTGGCGCCGCCGGCTCGGGCCGCGCGCGTGAAGGCGCGGGGACCGCGATCGGGACGACCTTCCCGGTATAGGGAGAAATCACCGGCGTCTTGCCGAGATCGTAGAACTTGCGGCCGGTTTCCGGACAGATGCGTTTGGTGCCGAGTTCAGCTTTCGCCACGGTCAGGTTCCTCGAAATGGTCGATAAATCGGTGTTTCACTTGGCTAGTTGCAACGCCCCTGTCAATAGCGCAGACGCCCTCGCGCTGCGGGATGACGGGCCGCGTGGGCGCGTGGTAGGACGGCCAATTCGTTAAGGATAGCGCCCATGGATTCCGCCGTATTAAGCCCCTTAACCGCCCGCCGCGGCGGCCCCTTGCAGGGCCGCACCCGGGTGCCAGGGGACAAATCGATCTCCCACCGTGCCCTGATTCTAGGCGCGCTGACGGTCGGCGAGAGCACCGTGGCGGGCCTCCTCGAAGGCGAGGACGTGCTGCATACCGCTGAGGCCATGCGCGCGCTCGGCGCACAACTCGTGCGTTGCGCGGACGGGCTTTGGCGGATTCATGGCGTCGGCGTCGCCGGTTTTACGCAGCCGGCGGGCCCGCTCGATTTCGGCAATTCCGGCACCGGCTGCCGGCTGGCGATTGGCGCGGTTGCCGGCAATTCGGTCACTGCAACTTTTATCGGCGATGCTTCCTTGAGCGGTCGGCCGATGCGGCGGGTGCTCGATCCGCTCGAGCGGTTGGGCGCGCGCGTGATCGAAGCCGCCGAAGGCGGCCGGCTGCCGCTGACTTTGCAAGGCGCCGCCGATCCGGTTCCGATCGTCTACGAACCGCCAGTGCCGTCGGCGCAGCTCAAGTCGGCAGTGCTGCTGGCCGGACTTTCCGCGCCGGGCGAGACCACGGTGATCGAGGCGGAAGCCACGCGCGATCACACCGAACGGCTGCTGAAACATTTCGGCGCCAAGTTGACCAGCAAGCCCTATGGCGAGCACGGCCGCCGCATTACCTTGCAGGGCCAGCCCGAGTTCGAGCCGGCCAATGTCGTTGTTCCGGCGGATCCGTCCTCGGCGGCGTTTCCAATGGTCGCGGCTTTGCTGGTGCCCGGCTCCGATCTCATTCTCGATGCGGTGATGACGAATCCGCTGCGCACTGGACTGCTGACGACGCTGCGCGAAATGGGCGCCAGTATCGAGGCGGTGGCGAAACGCGACGACGGCGGCGAGGAAGTCGCCGATCTGCGCGTGGTCACGTCGAAACTCAAAGGCGTCGACGTGCCGGCCGAACGTGCGCCCGCAATGATCGACGAATACCCGATCTTGGCGGTGGCCGCGTCCTTCGCTGAAGGCACGACGCACATGCGCGGCCTGAACGAATTGCGCGTCAAGGAATCCGACCGGCTTGAGGCCACCGCCGCCATGCTGCGCGCCAATGGCGTTACCGTCGAGATCGAGGGCGATGATCTGATCGTGCAGGGCAAGGGCAGCGTCGCCGGCGGCGGCAAAGTGGCCACGCATATGGATCACCGCATCGCCATGGCGGCGCTGGTGATGGGCTTGGCTTCAGACAATCCGGTGCGTATCGACGATTCGGCGTTCATCGCCACCAGTTTCCCCGGCTTCGTCGAACTGATGCGCGCGCTCGGCGCGGACCTCGCATGATTATCGCCATCGACGGACCGGCGGCCTCGGGCAAGGGCACGCTCGGCAAGCGGCTGGCTGCGCATTATGGGTTGCGCCATCTCGACACTGGATTGATTTACCGCGCGGTGGCGAAAGGCGTGCTCGATGCCGGCGGTCGCCCGGATGACAAAACTGCTGCGGTCGCCGCCGCCAAGGCGCTCGATCCGGCGCGGTTCGATGAGGTCGCGCTGAAAACTCACGCGGTCGGTGAGGCGGCCTCGGTCGTTTCCGCGATCCCTGAGGTGCGCGCCGCCTTGCTTGTCTTCCAGCGCGAGTTCGCCGCCACGCCACCCGGCGCCGTGCTCGACGGCCGCGATATCGGCACCGTAATTTGCCCGGATGCCGATGTTAAGATTTACGTAACCGCTGCGGCGGAAGTACGCGCCCGCCGCCGGGCAGCCGAATACCAGGCGCAAGGGCGCCAGATCGATGAGGCCGCGGTCTTGGCGGACATTCTCAAGCGCGACGAACGCGACAGCCAGCGCGCTGCCGCTCCCCTGAAACAGGCCCCGGACGCGCACTTGCTCGATACCACGCATTTGGCTATAGACCCGGCCATCCGGGCCGCCATCGACATCGTCGAGGCCACCCGAGCGGGCCGAGGGCGCGATTAACGCCCCTCGCGTTGGAGGACAAAGCCCCGCTCGAGCTTCTGCGTTAGGCGCCCGATCGAACCAAACGTTCCGAAAGCACGGTTTTAGCGCCGGCCACCCGGGGATTCCGGTTGGCTGTCGAAGGTCTTGCGGGGCCTTCGGCCCGCGCATCCGGAACGCCATTCCAACCCGCCGGCGCGCCGCTAACAGGAGACTCCATGGCCACCGCTGCTGCACCCACGCGTGAAGACTTCGCCAAGCTGCTCGACGAAACATTCGGAGGCGGAAACCTGCAGGAGGGTTCCGTCATCAAGGGTAAGATCGTCGGCATCGAAAAAGACATGGCCGTCATCGACGTCGGTCTGAAGACCGAAGGGCGCGTGGCGCTGCGCGAATTCGCCGGACCCGGACGCCAATCCGATCTCAAGGTCGGCGACGAGGTCGAAGTCTATCTGGAGCGCGTCGAGAACG
>CAVWDA010000047.1:0-16413 GCA_963753455.1 uncultured Alphaproteobacteria bacterium
ACTGCGCTGCGCTGGTCGCCGGGCAAGCACGTTCAGCCGTAGCGTAGCTTGGTGGCAAGGATCGGCAGCATCAGCACCTGCCACCGTCAACTCCTGACATCGGCCTCCCATGAAAATAAAAGCCAACGGATCTGTGTTCAATTGCCGGACCGACGGGGATCGCGGTCCCTGGGTCACGCTGAGCCATGGTCTGGCGACGGACATGTCGATGTGGGACGAACTCACCGAAGCGCTCAGCGACCGTTATCGCGTCCTGCGATACGACGCGCGCGGCCACGGAGAATCGGCGGCACCGGCAGGCGATTACACGCTTGATATGCTTGTTGCCGACGCCGTGGGCATTTTAGATGCGGTCGGCGTCGATCAAACCCACTTCGCCGGCCTGTCGATGGGCGGCATGATCACGCTGGGGATGCTCATCGACCATCCGGCCCGCGTGAAAAGCGCGGTCATCGCCGATTCCCGGCACACCACCACGCCCGAGTTCACCAAAGGCTGGCTTCAGCGCGCCGGTGCCGTCCGCAACGGAGGCGTCGAGGCCGTCGTCGAGTCGACCGTGTCCCGCTGGTCGAGTGCAGGACTCACCGAACGGAACCCAGTCGCGGTCGCACGGATGAAAGCCATGATCCGCCGCACGTCAGCCAATGGCTATTGCGGCTGCGCGGCCGCACTGGCGCGGCTGAACTACGGGCCAAGGCTCAATGAAATCAATGCTCCGGCGTTTGTCGTTTGCGGCAGCGAAGACCATGGCGCCCCGCCGGACAACAGCCGCCAGATGCAGGCGATGATCAGGAACGCACGTTTCCTCGAGATCGAGCAGGCCGGTCACATCTCGAATATCGAACAGCCCAAAATCTTCAATGATGCCGTCCGCGGCTTCTTCGACGAGGTCGAGTCGAGGTAAAATCATCGGCCGCGGCGTCAACCGTAGCGCAGCTTGGTCGCCAGGATCGGCAGCATCAACGCCAGTGTTACCGCGTCCGAGCCGATCAGTGGCCAGTCGCCGATGGCAAGACCGTAGACCAGCCAGAGCGCGACGCCGGCGGTGAACCCCGCCGTCGCCAGGAGCGACAGGGCGCGCGTCTCGCGCTCGCGGATGACCTTGAGCGCCTGCGGCAGCCAGCACAGCGTGGTCAGCGCGGCGCCGGTGACGCCAATGACGTCGGTGAGCGGAGGCATCAGCATGGGGCTTGCCATAGCGCCGATTCGGTTCTGCAATGTGACAAATGACCAGTGCCGCGCCATCGCCCCCGTCCCGCCGTCTCGCCTGCGCGCGCTGCGGCAAGACATTCGAGTGCGGCCTTGCGGGCGACTGCTGGTGCGCCGCCGAGCCCTACCGGCTGCCGCTGACCAAAACAGGCGAGATCGAGGATTGCCTGTGCCCGGACTGCCTTCGCCAGGCGGCACAAGGTACTGGTCGCGCTTTCGCGCGGTGAAAACCACGCTCAACACCGCGTGAACGGCGTGACAGCGCGTATCCCGATCGTCTATAGAGGGCGGCCGCGCTTTCGCGGTCCCGCCACACGAAACCTCCCATGATCGATTTTTACGCGCTGACCTCACCGAACGTGCAGAAGATCTTCATCATGCTCGAGGAGTGCGCGCTGCCCTACAACCCCAAATACATCGACGTGTGGAAGGGCGACCAGTTCACGCCGGAATTCACCAAGATCAACCCGCTGCAGAAAATCCCGGTCATCGTCGACAGCGACGGCCCGGCCGGCAAGCCCTATACGGTGATCGAATCCGGCGCGATCCTCATCTATCTGGCCGAGAAGACCGGCAAGTTCATTTCGCACGACCCGGTCACGCGCTACGACACTTTCCAATGGCTGATGGTGCAGATGGCCAATGTCGGGCCGATGTTCGGCCAGCTCACGCATTTTGCCCGCTTCGCGCCGAAGCCGCAGGACTACGCGCTGCCGCGCTACCGCACCCAGGTGAGCAAGCTTTACGACGTCTACGAGCAGCGCCTCGCCGCGCAGCTTTACATCGCTGGCGCCGATTACAGCATCGCCGACATCGCCGCCTTCCCCTGGCTGCGCAATCACGAAACGCTCGGCATGCCGCTCGACAAACGGCCGCATGTGAAGGCTTGGCTCGACAAGATCGCCGCCCGCGACGCGGTCAGGCGCGCCTATGCCAAGATCGGCGCCATCCAATCGGTGCGCGACAACGCCACCGACGACGCCAAGGACCGCTTCTTCGCCCGCGGAAAATACGCCCGGGCGTAGCAAATCCGTCATGCCCGGCCTTGTGCCGGGCATCCACGGCTATCTTTCGATGGCCAGACTTGGATGGGCGGGACGTAGGCGTTCTGAAAGAACGCCGTTTTTCGAACGGCCATGCCTGGCCATGACAACTCCGGCTCCGCCACGGTCTGGACACGAAGCGGCCCTAGAGCTAACGGTCAATCGATCCCGTAGAACCCGGCCGCGCGTGACCCCCCAAGGGGCGTCGCGTGCGGCCTTATGCGCAGACCATGTTCCGTTTTTTCGAACGCTCGCTGCAAACCACGTCCATTCCGGAGCAGCCGGTACCGCCGGCCGGGCTGGTAGCGTTCTATTGGCACTTTGCGCGCCAAGCCAAGCCGCTTTTCCTCGGGCTGTTCGCCGCCGGATTTGTGGTCGCCCTGCTCGACGTCACCATCCCTGTTTTCATCGGCCAGGTGGTCAGCCTCGTCACCCATGCCGACCCGGCCACCCTGTTCCGCGATGCTTGGCCCATGCTGGCCGGAATGGCGGCGGTGCTGCTGCTGCTGCGTCCGGCCGCTTTCGTCACCCAGCATCTGCTGATGAACCAGGCGATCGCCGCCAACGTCTCGAACCGCATCCGCTGGCAGAATCACTGGCATGTCGTGCGGCAATGCTGGGCGTTCTTCCAGAACGACTTCGCTGGCCGCATCGCCACGCGCGTCATGCAGACCGGGCCGGCGATTCGCGAAAGCCTTGTCGCCTTGCTGACCGCCGTTTGGTTCATTCTGGTCTACGGCGCGTCTTCGCTATTGTTGCTGGCGCACGCCGATGCCTGGTTGGCGCTGCCGGTCTCGCTTTGGTTCGCCGCCTATATCGCCATGTTGCGCTACTTCGTGCCGCGCATGCGCGACCGCTCCAAATTGATGTCGGAAACGCGCTCGATGCTCACCGGCCGCGTGGTCGATACCTATACCAACATCCTCACCGTCAAGCTGTTTGCCCGCGCCAGGGACGAAGACGCCTATGTGCGCGATGCCATCGACCAGCACACCGAGCGCTTCCACACCTCGCTGCGGCTGAACACGCTGTTCGCACTGACGCTCATCACGCTAAACGCACTGCTGATTACATCGACCGGCGCCTTCGCCATCGTGCTGTGGCAGCATGGGCATATTACCGTCGGAACGGTGGCGATGGCGCTGCCGATGACGACGCAGATTGTATCCGCGTCCGGCTGGGTGGCCTGGCAGATCACCAGCATTTTCGAGAATATCGGCGTCGTGCAGGAAGGCATGATGACGATTGCACGTCCGCACACATTGCTCGACAAACCGGATGCGCCGGAGCTCATGGTGTCGCGTGGCGCGGTGCACTTCGACAATGTGCGCTTCGGCTACGGGCGCGAGAGCGGCTTGCTCGACGGCCTCACCCTCGACGTCAAGCCGGGCGAGAAGATCGGACTGGTCGGCCGCTCCGGCGCCGGCAAGTCGACCTTGGTCAACTTGCTGCTGCGCTTCTTCGACGTCGAAGGCGGCCGCATCGTCATCGACGGCCAGAAAATCGCCGACGTTACGCAGGAATCCCTGCGCGCGCAGATCTCAGTGGTGACGCAGGATACCTCGCTGCTACACCGTTCGATCCGCGATAACATCCGCTACGGCAGGCCCGGCGCCAGCGAGGCCGAGATCGTCGCCGCCGCGCAGATGGCGCATGCGCATGATTTCATCCTTGAACTCGAGGACCAGCTCGGCCGGCGCGGCTACGACGCCCATGTCGGCGAGCGCGGCGTCAAATTGTCGGGCGGCCAGCGCCAGCGCATCGCCATTTCCCGCGTCATCCTCAAAGACGCGCCGGTGCTGGTGCTGGACGAAGCGACGTCGGCGCTCGACAGCGAAGTGGAAGCGGCCATTCAATCCAGTCTTGGCGCGCTCATGCATGGCAAGACTGTGATCGCCATCGCGCACCGATTGTCGACGATCGCCATGATGGACCGGCTGGTGATCATGGATCGCGGCCGCATCGTCGAAGAAGGCACGCATGAGCAATTGCTACGCGCCAACGGGCACTACGCCGCGCTGTGGCGGCACCAGTCGGGCGGTTTCATTGTGTCGGAAGTTCAACAGGCGGCGGAATAGCCGGGCTTTCGCTCCACGCTTGTCATCCTACTATCTTCAATCGGACGCCTGCTCCTAGCTGAGCCGGCGTGAGGGCGGGGAGCCGCCATGAGCGCCACCGAGAAAACCCCCGCCGGCGCCGGTCGCCGTCTTCTTCGGCATGAACACTAAGGATTTGCCATAGCAGAGCACCGGCGGCGGCACCTGGGTAGCGCTCGGCGTCGCGGCGATCGCAAGCATGGCTAGCTACTGGGCGCTGCGCCGCATTCGGGCATTTTGAACGACCGCAATTCTTAATCCAATCAGGTCTGCGTTGGTCTGCGTGCCCTTGCCGCGCGCGTCACAAGTCGCATAATGGCGCATAACGCATCGCGTGCGTCGCGCGGGCGCTGTTCGACGTCCGCCGCGAGCCCCGAGTTGAATGCGCTCCTTTCTTGCCGATCGACTTCTCGGAATTCTGCTCTGCGGCGCGATCACGGTCGTCGCCTGGCTGCTGCAGCTCGTTGAGGTTCGCTTGGTCGGCGAAGCCTATCTTGAGGCGCTCGTGCTGGCGATCCTGCTCGGCCTGGCGATACGCACGGTCTGGACGCCCGGGCCCCCGTGGGAAAAGGGCATCCAGTTCAGCGCCAGAACTCCTGCTCGAGATCGCGGTTGTATTGCTCGGTGCCTCGCTCAGCGCCACGGCCGTGCTGGCGCTTGGCACGGCTTTGCTGCTCGGCATTGCCGCGACGGTCGTCGTCGCGATCGGTACCAGCTACGCGATCTGCCGCGCCTTGCGTCTACCGAAGCGTCTGTCGGTCCTGGTGGCCTGCGGCAATTCGATCTGCGGCAACTCGGCGATCGCCGCCGTCGCGCCGGTGATCGGCGCCACCGGTAGCGAAATCGCCTCGTCCATCGCTTTCACCGCGGTGCTCGGCGTGATTGTCGTGTTGACCCTGCCGCTTCTCGTTCCTGTTCTTCGGCTTTCGCTGTCGCAATACGGCGTACTGGCCGGTCTTACCGTCTATGCTGTGCCCCAGGTGCTGGCGGCGACACTGCCGATCGGGGCGCTGAGCAATCAGATTGGCACCATCGTCAAGCTCGTGCGGGTGCTGATGCTGGGGCCGGTCGTCTTCGGCCTGTCGCTGGTTGGAGCTCGCCTGCGCCGCGCGAACGCCCTGAACGGGGAGCGCGCCGCGACATACAAAGCCGGGCTCAATCAATACCTGCCCTGGTTCATCGTCGGCTTCCTCGTCGTCGCCATAGCCCGCTCGACCGGGCTGATCCCCGACGTCGCGGTCAAACCGGTCGCCACTGTTGCCGGAATCATGACGACGATTTCCATGGCCGCCCTCGGCCTTGGCGTCGACATCCGTGTTGTAGCTCTTGCGGGCGTGCGCGTGACCACGGCGGTGACCTTGTCGCTCGTCGTGCTGGCCATCATAAGCCTCTCGCTGATCCATGCGATCGGCGTGCGATAGGCCGCAAAAAGGCAGTGATCGCGATCCCCACAATCGAAGGCGCTGCCCATCGCGCCCACCCTTTTCACGCCGGAGGCCGTGGCTCATAATGTCGCGCCTCCATTTTTTTCAGCGCGAAAGTCCCTCCGCATGATCCTCGAAATCGCACAGATCGACGTCAAGCCCGGCATGGAAAGCGACTTCGAGGCCGGCGTGAAAGCGGCCGCGCCGCTGTTCAAACGCGCCAAAGGCTGCAAGTCGATGACTTTGCAGCGCTCGCACGAGAACCCGCAGCGCTACCGGCTGTTCGTGCAATGGGAGACGCTGGAGAACCACACCAAGGATTTCCGCGAGTCCGCCGACTTCCAGGAGTGGCGCAAGCTGGTCGGCAATTGCTTCGCCTCGCCGCCTAATGTCGAGCACGTGCGCGAAGTGGTGCGCGGATTTTGAGTCATGAAACACAGCACGGACCGTATCCTCACCACCCACACCGGCAGTCTGCCGCGCACCGCGAAGGTGATGGAGTTGCTGCTGGCCGAGGACAGGAATCCGGGCGCGCGCCGCACCGAACTCACCGCCGCCGTGCGCGAGGCGGTTTCGCTTGTCGTGCAAAAGCAGATCGAGTGCGGCCTCGACATCGTCAATGACGGCGAGCAGGGCCGCACCGACTACACCGTGCACGTGCTCAGCCGCCTGACCGGCTTCGAAGGTGAAAGCTCGCCGCCGATGGGCACCGGCGAACCGGAATTCCCCGAACTCGCCGCGCAGCTCAAGTTCTTCTCGTCGCCGTTCCAGCACCGGCCGAAATGCTCCGGTCCCGTCGGCTGGAAGGATTTCACCGCCGCCGAAGCCGACATAGCGCTGTCGAAAGCGGCGATGCAGGGCGTCAAGGCAGAGGAATTTTTCATGACCTCGCCTTCGCCCGGCCAGATCGCGCGCTATCTCAAGAACGCCTATTACAAGACCGAGGAAGAATATGTGTTCGCGCTCGCCGACGTGATGAAGCGCGAATACAAGGCAATCGTCGAGGCAGGCTTCATCCTGCAGCTCGACTGTCCGGACCTCGCGATGCTGCGGCACATGGTCTATCTCGACAAGAGCCTCGCCGAGTTCCGCAAGATCATCGCCGTCAACGTCGCGGCGCTCAACCACGCCGTCGCCGACATTCCCGCCGACCGCATGCGCATGCACGTGTGCTGGGGCTCGACCATGGCGCCGCGCCACACCGACGTGCCGCTCAAGGACATCATCGATATCGTGCTGTCGGCCAAGCCGATGGCGGTGTCGTTCCCCGGCGCCAACGGCCGCCACGAGCACGAGTGGAAGATCTGGCGCGACGTCAAGCTGCCGGACGACAAGATGATCATCCCCGGCGTCATCGACTCGACGGTCAATACCGTCGAGCATCCGGAAGTGGTCTGCGACCGCATCCTCAATTACGCCAACCTGGTCGGCCGCGAGAATGTCATCGGCGGCGTCGACTGCGGCTTCGGCACCTTCGCCGGCCGCGTCCAGGTCGACACCAAGATCGTGTGGATGAAGCTCGCCTCACTCGCCGAAGGCGCGCGGCTGGCGTCGCGGCAGCTCTGGGCGAAGGCGGCGTAACGGTTCGACTTCCCGGAGACACGACGCCGATGATGGTTCCGATATTCGCCACGCTGCTGCTGGCGCTGGCGGCCGCCTGGCTCGGGCGGCGAACGGTCGCCGTCGCCTGCCTGATCGTCTGCCTCGCGTTGTCGATCGGATTGTTCCTGTTCGAGGTCTACAGCCCCGAATACGGCTTCCACATGCCCTGGATCCAAACCCAGCTTGACGCGGCGCCGGCAAAGTCCGCTCGGGGTCCCGCATGAAGGCCGCAACGCCGCGCATGCTCGCGAGGCTGAACTATCTCTATCTGCTGCTCATGATGCTGGTGATTGCCGCCATTCTGACGGCAGCGATGATCATCCAATACGGCTGGGGCGAACTGCCCTGTCCGCTCTGCCTGCTGCAACGCGTTGCGCTGTTCGGCGTTTGCTTCGGCATCATTGCGACCTTCCGCTTCGGCGATTCGGGGCGCAACTCGGGTTTCAGCCTCCTGTTTGCAATTTTCCTGCTCGTCGTTTCCGTGCGCCAGTCGCTGCTCGACATCTATCCGCGGCCGGGTCACGCCTATATCGGCAGCGGCGTGTTCGGCATCCATATGCCGGTGTGGTGCGTGCTGATCGCGCTCGCTCTGCTCATCGCCTATGCAGTGAAACTGTCGCTCCTCGACGGCGATGACGCGCGCGCAATTCCCTTATCGGAATTCCCGCCATTGGCGCGCGCCGCCCGAGCCGCCGGCGCCCACGTGATCGTGCTGTGCGCAATCAACCTGGTCTCGGCCTTCGTGCAGTGCGGCTTCGACGCCTGCCATACAACCGGTTACTGGCTATTGCTGGCGATGCGATAAGACTTCGCCGCCCTTAGCGGCCAATCAGCCTCGTCGGCGTCTCAACCAAAATTTTCTGCCGTACGACCTCGTCCGGCGTCCAGTCGAACAGCAAATCCAGCAAATGCCCGTCGTCCGGCATCACGTCTGCTGGGATGGACGGATGCGGCCAGTCGGTGCCCCACATCAGCCGCCCCGGATTGGCGCGCAGCAGCGCCTCGTGGAATGGCTGCGCGTCGAGATACTCGGGGTAAAGCTTGGAGATGCGGTACGGCGCCGAGACCTTCACATAGGCGTCGCCGTCGCCGACCAGCTTCAGCAACGCCTGGAATTTCGGCTCGTCGACGCCGCGCGACGCATCGATCATGCCGTAGTGATCGATAATCACCGGCAGGTCGCGCGCGATCTCGCGCAGGCGCGGTGCATGGTCCGCCAGTACGCGCCCGTCGCAGAAGGTCTGCATCGCCCAGCCGAGTTCGATCATGGTCCTGCGGAACACCTCGAACACGTCGAAGTCGACGCCGCGGATATAAGTCTGCTTCACGGCGAAGAAGTGAAAGCGCAGGCCGCGCATGCCGAGTCTGTGCCAGTCGCGCAGCGTTTCCGGCTTGATGCCCGGCCTCGCTCGATTCACGCGCAAAGCCTGTGCAGGAAAGCGGCGCTGGCGCCTACGCCATCAGCCCGCCCAGCGGCTTCACCGCGTCGCTGCCCGGGAATACATCGCGCGACAGCGCGCGCTCGTCGGCGCGCAAGTGGTCGCGCAGAATGCCCTTGATCACCGCGCGCAGATCGGTGGTCGGCTTCAGGTCGCGGTCCTGATAGAGCGCTTTCTCCGCGACGCCCGGCCAATCCGCGATCACGCGGCCGCCTTTGACCGCACCGCCCGCCAAGAGCGCGACCGTCGCGGTGCCATGGTCGGTGCCCTTGGTGCCGTTGATGCGCGCGGTGCGGCCGAATTCGGTGATGACCATCACAGCCGTCTCCTTCCACGCGTCGCCCATGCCGCTTTCGAACGAGGCCAGCGCGCCGTCGAGCGCGCCGAGCAGCGCCGATAACCGGCCGTGCGCGGCGCCTTCCTGCGCGTGCGTATCCCAGCCGTCGAAAGCCAGCGCGCCGACACGGGGGCCGTCCGGCCGCGCCATGAATTTCGCCGCGGCACCTGCCGCTTCCGCGAAATACATGCGCACGCCGGCATAGGCTCCGGTGGGCTTGGGCGCATTCGTCTTCATGTCGCCATTGGCGATCGCCGCCAGGGCACCGCGCTCTGCCAGCGCTTGCGCCATGGCCGGATCGGTGTGGCGATAAAGATCGAGCAGCCGGCTCATGGTGTCTTCGCTCGCCGGCTGGATATGTGCCGGCGTATAGGACAACACCTTCGCCGGCCCGCGCGCGACCAGGGGCGTGATCGGCCCGACCGCGAAAGCTTCCCGGCCGGCGACGCGTTCACCGCGCGCTAAGCCCGCCACCGCGCGGTTGAGCCAACCGGTGTCGCTGATGCCCGGTTTCGTCATGCCGCTTTCCAAAACGTCTTGTCCGTCGAAATGCGAGCGGTCGCGATAGGGCGATGCGACCGCGTGCACGACGCTCGCCTGCCCGGCTCTATACAGGCGGTGCAAATTCGGCATCGCCGGATTTAGCGCGAACATCGGGTCGAGCGGCAACGCCGCGTTGTCGCCGTCGATCCGCAGCGCGTCATTGCCGCGTAACGCGATCCAACTCGGATCGCCGACCGGCGCCACCGTCGCGAGCCCGTCGAGCGCACCGCGCAGCACGATGGTCAGGAAGCGCGGGTCGCGCCCTTCCGCCAACGCCAGCTTCGGCATGTAGGCCCAGGCGAACAGGGCGCCGGAGCCGAGCAGCATTTCGCGACGGGTCGCCCGATGGGGGATGAACGTCATGGCGTCACCTGCACGTTACCTGCGTTGGAATTCCGGTGTCATCAGCAGGAGCGCGAGCGCCTGCGGCCGGCTCTCGGCGCGCGCCAGCATGAGTTTGGTTTCCGGCGTCATCAACGGGCCGAGCGTGCGTTCCGCCACGACTTCCGGATCGTTGAAGCCGCCGGCGCGGCGCGCGAACTGGTTCGCGATATCGAGCCGTTGCGGCAGTCCGTCCATCCAGGCCGCGTTCAGGTCGGGAAATCCGTTCGGTGCCGGCGGCCGCCACAAGGATTCGCCGAGCATATTGAGCGCACCGATGAACGGTTGCGGCTTTTCCGGCGCAACGTCGAGCGCGCGCAAGCCGTCGACCAGCCATTCCGCCGGCCGCTTGAGTTTCGTGCGCGGCGCGTTCCAGGCTTCCGGCGCGGTGACCAGCGCCTTCGAGATTTCCTTGAGGTTGCCGCCGGTGTCGAGATAGCGCCGCATCAGCCGCGCGACCAAGGCCGGCGGCGGCTCATCCGCCACGAAGTGGCGCGCAAGCTTGGTCGCGATATGCTTCGCCGTGGCCGGGCTTTTCGCCAGTGTCATGAGCACGGCACGGCCTTGTTCGAAACCGTCGTCGCCATAGTCGCGGCCCATCACGCGTTCCGGCCCGGGCTCGTGCAGGCGCGGATTGAACATGAATTCGCCGCCGTGCTCGGGATTCTGCTTCGGCGGCACGATGCTCCAGCCGGTAATGACTTTGGCGAAACGCGTGACATCGTCCTGCGAGTAGCCGGTGCGCACGCCGACGGTATGCAGCTCGAGAATCTCGCGCGCCAGATTTTCGTTGATGCCCTTGCCGCGGCGCTGGCCGGCGATCGAGTCCGGCCCGATCGATTGCACGTTGTCGAGGTAGAGCAACATCGCCGGATGCGTCTCGACCGCGAGCAGCATGTCGGCAAAGGTGCCGGTAATATGCGGCCGGATCGCCTCGCGTTCGAAAGCGCCGCACAGCGCGCGCACCGGACCTTTATCGGCCGACACGCAGAAATGGTTCGACCAGAACCAGACCAGCCGCTCGGCGAAACCGGTCTCCGAAGCGAGCGCGGCGTCGAGGCGCGCTTTGGCCTCTTCCAGATAAATGTGCTGCGGCACGCCGGGCGGCTGTTTCGGCTTGGCGCCGGACTTGCTGTCGCCCTGCGTCATGTCCTGTTTCATGTCGGGCTTTTGCGCCGCGTCGCGTTCGGCGTTTTTGGCGGCTTCTTGTTCCGCTTTCGCCGCCAACCGCGCCGCCTTGCGCTCCTGTCGAAACGCAACTGTTGCTCGCATGGCTTCGCCGGCGTTCAGCAGGTCGTCATTGCGGATTCGGCCGGCGCCGGGGCGATCGAGATCGGCGAGCAGCGCCGCTCGGACGTCGGAAATGCCGGCGCCCGGCTTCGGCGCAAAGCCGAAACGATTGAGCGCGGTAGCGGCCAGCGCGCGCGGATCGGCGGACATGCCTTCGACTCGTTCCTTGCCGCCCCCGGTCCCGTCTTGCGACGCGACTCCGGCAATATTGCGGTGGCAAGATGAATGGAAGCTGACTGGCTCGATGCGGATTTGGGTGCGCACCGGTTAGGGTGAACGATACCTTTCCCCGGCCGCGGACTCGTCCCATATTCGAGGCGATGACGAAGCCCCCGAAAAAGCCGAAAGACCCGGCAAGACCGACCCGCGCCAAGGCGGCACGGCCGGTCGCGCCGGCGACGCCGGACGCGCTCGCCGACCTGCTCAATCCGGCCATCAACAAGGGCACCGCGGGGCTGGGTTCGGGCACGGGCGAAAATTCGGGCCTGCAGCCGCCGCCGGACAATTCGTACGACCGCCGCGCGGATTTTTCCGCCGCGCACAAGGCGCGCAAGTCGACGCCTAAAATAGAGACAAGGGGTTTCGAGGAGGCGCCGCAACGCGACTACGCCGCGTCGCCGATCACCGGGCTTGATCCGGCGCTCGAAAAAGAACTCGGCCTCTCACCCGACGAGGCGGAATCCCCCTCCCCCTTGTGGGGAGGGGCTAGGGGTGGGGGTAACGCGGACGAGCGCGCAACGTCGGCCACCCCCCTCCCCCAACCCTCCCCCACAAGGGGGGAGGGAGAAGAAAAAAGAAGATCCGAAATATCGCCTGCCGCGCGCCGATCTGCCGACGCAGCCGGGCGGCTTCGCGGGTCTCGCCAGCCAGCAGTCGCTGGAAAAACTCTTGCGCGAGGGGCGCCGGGAATTCGTCGGCGAAGCCGCGACCGGCCAAGTGTGGACGCCGCACCGGCCGCCACGCCCGGAAAAGTCCGAAGGCGGCAAACGCCTCGTCATCAAGTCGGACTTCGAGCCAAAGGGTGACCAGCCGAACGCCATCAAGGAACTGGTCGAAGGCGTCAAACGCCACGACCGCACGCAGGTGCTGCTGGGCGTCACCGGCTCGGGCAAGACGTTCACCATGGCCAAGGTGATCGAGGCGACGCAACGCCCGGCCCTCATTCTCGCGCCGAACAAAACGCTGGCGGCGCAGCTCTACGGCGAGTTCAAGTCGTTCTTCCCGGACAACGCGGTGGAATATTTCGTCTCGTATTACGACTACTACCAGCCGGAAGCCTACGTCCCGCGCACCGACACCTATATCGAGAAGGAATCGTCGATCAACGAGCAGATCGACCGCATGCGCCACTCGGCGACGCGCGCGCTGCTCGAGCGCGACGACGTCGTTATCGTCGCTTCGGTGTCGTGCATCTACGGCATCGGTTCGGTCGAAACTTATTCGGCCATGACCTTCACGCTCAAGCAGGGCGGCAAGATCGACCAGCGCCAACTGCTCGCCGATCTGGTGGCGCTGCAATACAAGCGCACGCAGGCCGATTTCTACCGCGGCTCGTTCCGCGTCCGCGGCGACACCGTCGACATCTTCCCGGCGCACTACGAGGACCGCGCCTGGCGCGTGCATCTTTTCGGCGACGAGATCGAGAAGATCGAGGAGATGGACCCGCTCACCGGGCAAAAGACCGACGAGCTGGAATTCGTCAAGATCTACGCCAATTCGCATTACGTCACGCCGCGCCCGACGCTGATCCAGGCAATGAACGCGATTAAGGCCGAGCTGCGGGCGCGCCTCGAGCAGCTCAACGCCGCCGGCCGCCTGCTCGAAGCGCAGCGCCTCGAACAGCGCACCACCTTCGATCTTGAGATGATGGAAGCCACCGGCGCCTGCGCCGGCATCGAGAACTATTCGCGCTACCTCACCGGCCGCAAGCCGGGCGAGCCGCCGCCGACGCTATTCGAATACGTGCCGGACAACGCGCTGGTGTTCTGCGACGAAAGCCACGTCACCATTCCGCAACTCGGCGGCATGTACCGCGGCGACTTCCGCCGCAAGGCGACGCTCGCCGAATACGGCTTCCGCCTGCCCTCCTGCATGGACAACCGGCCGCTGCGCTTCGAGGAATGGGACGCCATGCGGCCGCAGACGCTCGCCGTCTCCGCCACGCCGAGCCACTGGGAGATGAACGAGGCGGGCGGCGTCTTCGTCGAGCAGGTCATCCGCCCGACGGGGCTGATCGATCCGCCGGTCGAAATCCGCCCAGCGCGCACGCAGGTCGATGATCTGGTCGGCGAGGTGCGGCAGGTGGCGCTTAAGGGCTACCGCGCGCTGATCACCGTGCTGACCAAGCGCATGGCCGAGGACCTCACCGAATACCTGCACGAACAGGGCATCCGCGTGCGCTACATGCATTCCGACATCGACACGCTGGAACGCATCGAGATCATCCGCGATCTCAGACTTGGTGCGTTTGATGCTCTTGTCGGCATCAATTTGCTGCGCGAGGGCCTCGACATTCCGGAATGCGCGCTGGTCGCCATTCTCGACGCCGACAAAGAAGGCTTCCTGCGCAGCGAAACGTCGCTGATCCAGACCATCGGCCGCGCAGCGCGCAACGTCGATAGCAACGTCGTCCTCTACGCCGATCAGGTCACCGGCTCGATGCAGCGCGCCATCGAGGAGACCAACCGGCGGCGCGAGAAGCAGGTCGAATACAACACGGCGAACGGCATCACGCCGGAGAGCATCAAGCGCTCGATCCACAACATCATGGACAGCGTCTACGAGCGCGACCACGTGCTGATCTCGACCGGCGGCGCGAGCGAAGGCGAGTTCGCCGACGCCGCCACCATCGGGCACAATTTCGAGGCGGTGATCGGCGACCTGGAGAAACGCATGCGCGAGGCCGCCGCCGATCTCGACTTCGAAGAGGCCGCGCGCCTGCGCGACGAGATCAAGCGCCTGCGCCAGACCGAGCTGGCGGTGGTGGACGATCCGACCGCGCGCAACATCATGGTCGTGCAGGATCCCAAGCTGCGCCGCGCCGTCACAAAAGGGCGAAGCCCGTCTTCCGTAGAAAGACCGCATAAACCCGGCCTCGACGAAATGGGCATCGCGCTCGGCCACGAGGTGAAGCCGGCGCGCGCCGTCTCGCCGCGCTCCAAGCTCGGCCGCCCCGGCATGCGCGGCGGGTTCAAGCGGCGGTAATCGCGCTCGCGCGGTCTTGACCCCCGCCGTCGATCGGCGGACTCTGGCCAGGGGCGGATGGCGGCGCGAATCGCGGCCGTCCGCAAGGGTCGGGGTTTCACCATGGTCCGTGTCAGGCGGGTGCTGAGCTGGGCCGGCGCCGTGGTTGTCGGCGCGATCGCCTATGTCGCCGCTTTCGCCGTCGGCTTTCTCATGTGGCAAGCCTACGGCGGCGGTCTGGCCGGTGCGTCGCGCTGGATCCTGGCGGCCGCGACGTTCTGCGGCGTGCTGGCCGGCGCCTTCGCCGCCGCGCGCGACAACCGGAAGACGGCGGCACTGGCGCTATGGTCCCTGGCCGTGCTGTTTCCCATCGTTTTGATGATCAAGAACATTGTCGAAGATCATTTCACGGCCATGAACCTGTTCGAAATCGCCGGCACCCTGATCGGCGGCCTGCCCGCCTACTACGCGGTGCACATCGCGCCGCTGAGCACGTTGAAGACGGAAGACTAGACAGGCGGAGAACCGCCTGGGCAAACCTGACTCATGTCCGACATCGGCATTCCTCAACGATCCCTGGAGCGTCGCCTTCGTGCTGCTAATCCTCGGCGCGCCCGGCCTGCCGGTCGGCGGGCTGATCGGCGCGCTGGCGTGGCACCGCCACCGCATCGTCGGCGCGCTTCTTGGCACCCTCCTCGGCTTCGCGCTCTGGCTCGTCGGGTGGATGTGGTGGAACGATGTGATTTGAAGGGGGAATAAAGATGGCGAACGATCGAGCAAGGTCGAATTAGCGACCAAGAATTCACGCTCAAAATTGGTATATCGCGCATGCGCAATAGGTTTAATCCGCGAAGGCAATAATGCTCACTATCAAAGTGATTTCAATAGTTGGGTTTGACGATCTTGGTTTTTGAAAATATTGCCGGGGTAGGAATCGGGATACAAACTATTGATCTGAGGAATAATAGAATTTAGACATTCGTTCGCGAGTTTTTCGCTCTGCGCTTTAATCGTCTCTAAGTAAACTAACACATCGTTTAGCTCGTTGAGATCAATCTGGGAAAACACTCTGAACAAAACGAAACGATTTCCGTGAATTACGATCAACCGCTCGCGGCCAGTTAGCGGCTCGCCGTTCGGGCCCTTCTGCGCCAGCACCGGATTGCCGAAATTGATCGCGGCGCGCAGCTTGCCGGTCGGCGCCAGATCCATCGGCGGGCGACGGCGCTTGCGCCCAGGCGGGCATCGCGGCGGCGGCCAACATAATGGCAGCGCAGGCAAAAGAGCGCATGGTCTCCTCCCATCGCGGTGTAAGGGCGCAGCGCCCGTCCCGCTTGCGCGGCAAGGGAACGCGATCCGCCTGCCCGGCGCAAGCGGGGGGTCCGGCTCCCGGCCGCACGAAAGATGTTGCCGAAGCCGGAAAGGTGCCGATATAGAGCATTCCCAAATTCCTGCCGGGGGCGGCTGAACCAGCTTTTTGGAAACGATGCCATGACGCCGCACGTCCGCCTGTCCGTCCGTCTGCTCGCGATCGTCCTTGCCGCCGCGGGACTGGCGGCTTGCGAAACTACTGGCATGGGCGTCGGAACCAAGCCGGAAGCCGCCAAGGCGCCGGAGCCGCCGATGACCCATACGCGCGCCGCCGAGCAATGCTGGATGGCGACCGAAAAGGGCAGCGCCAGTATGTCGCTCGATAAGCGCGCCGACCTGGTCGACAAATGCATCGACGACAAGATGAAGGGGGGCTCCGGCACGGCCGACGTGGCGCCGGCGTCCGACCCCAAAAAGAAGAAGCCGGCCGCCGCCGCGGCCAACTCCCAAAAGAAGAAACCCGCGGCCGCCGGCAACGACAAAGACAAAGACAAG
>CAVWDA010000048.1:0-58735 GCA_963753455.1 uncultured Alphaproteobacteria bacterium
GGTACCGTCATTATCTTCCCCGTTAAAAGGACTTTACAACCCTAGGGCCTTCATCATCCACGCGGCATGGCTGGATCAGGCTTGCGCCCATTGTCCAATATTCCCCACTGCTGCCTCCCGTAGGAGTCTGGGCCGTGTCTCAGTCCCAGTGAGGCTGGTCATCCTCTCAGACCAGCTACCGATCGTCGCCTTGGTGAGCCGTTACCTCACCAACAAGCTAATCGGACGCGGGCCGTTCCTTCGGCAATAAATCTTTCCCCGTAAGGGCGTATCCGGTATTAGCTCAAGTTTCCCTGAGTTATTCCGAACCGAAGGGCGCGTTCCCACGTGTTACTCTCCCGTCTGCCGCTCCCGTATTGCTACGGGCGCTCGACTTGCATGTGTTAGGCCTGCCGCCAGCGTTCGCTCTGAGCCAGGATCAAACTCTCAAGTTGGATGAGATTTTTATCCCGGCAGGTCACGTTTGCGCAGTGACGACACTGGGTAGTGTCGTCACATTGACGAGGTCCACCCACTGATCATTGCTGATCAGCGATGTACCTTAAAACGTGTACCGCCGAAGTCTCTTCCAAAGCCGCCCTTCTTGAAGAATTGCTTCTCCACGAGAGGCGACCCGCAAGGACCCCGCCGTCCACGTTTCTCTTTCTTCCGATTCACTTTTCAAACAGCCCGGGGATCATGGCGATCCCCACCCTCCGGTGGGCCGGAGAGCCGTCGAAGCCCGTGCATCCGAGTACAATCGGATACCGTTTCACTATTCCAGTGAGGAGCTTCAGAGGCGCGCAATCGCGCCGTAAGCGGACGGCGCGCCGAGAGGGTGTATATAGGCTTCGGCCTGACGAATTGTCAACCGTAATTGATCAAGAATATTGGCCAATATTCTTGACCTAATCGCAGCCGCATTTTGGCCTGCCGCGAGCGGCTCCAGGCTCTGCCGGAAGCAGATTTATAAGGCCTGCCGCGCCGCACTGAGGCCATATTCATGGGCCGTTCTTAGCCCGGTTCGAATTCGAGGGATGGAATCGAAAACGGGGGCATCCAGCCGCCGTGCTTTAGCCGATATAGCTGGCTTTGGGGACCGTCATTGACGGGTCATAAGCCAACCGGCATCGTCACAGCGTCGATTTGAGCGGCGTGCCGACGGTGACTGGAGCGAGTTTGGTTGCGGCAAGCCACCTTCGATCGGATGGGTAGGGGACGGCGAGCTTGGACCAAACACGGTCGCGCGGCGCATACCGATCGAGGCGGGCCGAGACCATAGAACTCGGCAATGAGCCGCCGCTGTCGGTCGACGGCGGCACTAGCGGCTACGTCGATCGCCGCCGCGTTTCGGTACAGTGGTTTGCCGGCACGATCCTGACCGCTTTGTGCGGCGCGGCTCTTATGGGCGGCGCCGTTTTCACGTCGCTCGACGGTGAGACCAATTTTGCCTCGCTTCCGGAGCGGGTCGAAGTGGCGCTGCGCGGCGCGCTCGGCGTCGGCGCTGATCGGCTCGGCGTGTCGCGCAAGGGCGATCGGCTGCCAACAGCGGAAGAACCGTCATTCGCACGCCAGGTAATTCGCGTCTCCACCATGGCGCGCGTTGGCAATCACGAGGTCGTCCGCGTGCGCCCATTCGTGCGCATCGCCGGCAATCTGTCGCTCGCCGTTTCCGATCTTTCGGCCAATATTCCGCCGTTCGATCCGCAACGCCTGCTCGCCGAGTCCGCGCCCGGCAGCATAACTGCGGCTAACGACGCACCGACCGCCGAACCCGACGCCGAAGTCGCGTTCGTGATGCGCGACCTTGTGCCGATCTTGCCGAAGCTCAAGATCGCGGTGCTCACGCCCAATGACGAGGTCATGGATCGCGTACGCGAGGCCGCCGAGTGGAGCGAGAAGGCCTCCAAGAACCTTCCGATCGCAGCCAACATCACCGGCATCAAGCTGGCCTATGCCGGCCAGGCTACAGCCGATCCCTACGCCGGCTTCGAAGCGCGTATCGTCCCTGAGAACATCACGCTGCTGCCAAAGACCACCAATGAAACGACGGGTGGCAATGCCTTCAACGAGCGCGTTGTGTCCGCGAAGAAAGGCGACACAGTCGCAACCATATTGCGCGATCAAGGTGCCGCACCCGAAGCGATCGCCGCGATCATCAAGGAATTCGGGTCGCGCGGGCGCGACAGTGGCATCAAGGAAGGCGAGAAACTGCGCATATTGATGGCGCCGGTGCCAGGCATCCCGGGTCCGCAGCCGATCCGCGTCATCGTCGCTAACGACGCCTCGGTCGAGGCTGTGGTCGCGCTGTCCGATACCGGGAAATACGTTTCGGTAGACGCCAAGAACTTCGGCTCTGACGTGGCCGATAGTTCCGACGATAACAACGACAAAAACGACAAGACCGGCGTAACGCTCTATCAGAGCGTCTACGAGACTGCGCTGCGCGATCAGATTCCGAGCCCGATCATCGAGGACCTGATCCGCATTTACTCTTATGACGTCGATTTCCAACGCAAGGTGCAGCCGGGCGATTCCTTCGAAGTGCTGTACGCCGGCGAAGACGAGAAGCCCGCTGCCGACAGCCGTAACGACATCTTATTCGCGTCGCTGACCATCGGAGGCGAGGCCAAGAAGTTCTACCGCTTCCAGTCGCCCGACGACGGTATCGTCGATTACTATGACGAGAGCGGCAAAAGCGCGAAGAAATTCCTGGTGCGCAAACCGGTGGCCGAAGGCATTATGCGCGATGGCTTCGGCCTCAGGCGGCATCCGATTCTCGGCTATACGAAGATGCATACCGGCGTCGATTGGGCCGCGCCAACCGGCACGCCGATCTACGCCGCCGGAAATGGCGTCGTTGAAAAGGCCGGTTGGGAAAGTGGCTACGGCAAATTCGTGCTGCTGCGTCACAATAACGGCTACGAAACGGCCTACGGACACATGAGTGCGTTTGCGCGCGGCGTCGATGAAGGTACGCGCGTCCGGCAAGGCCAGGTGATCGGTTTCGTCGGCTCCACCGGTCTGTCCACCGGTTCGCACGTCCACTATGAAATCCGGGTCAACGGTCGTTTCGTCGATCCAATGCGCATCAAGCTACCGCGCGGCCGTGAGTTGCAGGGCCAAATGCTGGCAAGCTTCGAGCAGGAGCGCGAACGGCTCGACAGCATTATGGCGCGCAAGCCCGCACGCATCGCCTCAAGCGCGCCACCAATTCGCTGACCTTCACTACGCGTCCGCCGCACGCGGAGAACCCGGTTTTTCAGCAATCTTAATCCTGGATTCCCGGTTGCACCGGAAGGAACGGCACGCCGCTTACGCAGCTTGTGCGAGCTTGCCGTTGAAGGTCAGACCCTGCTTGCCGGCCAAGACCGTAACCTTCTCGCCATCCTTGATCGTGCCGGCGAGGATCATCTCCGCGAGCGGGTCCTGCACCGACTTCTGGATCACGCGTTTCAATGGCCGTGCGCCGTAAGCCGGATCCCAGCCTTTGTCCGCCAGCCACTCGCGCGCGCCAGCGTCGAGCGCAATCGTGATCTTGCGCTCGTCCAAGAGTTTCTGCAGCCGCGTCATCTGGATGTCGACGATGCGGGTCATTTCCGATTTCTTGAGCCGGTGGAACAAGATGATCTCGTCGATGCGGTTGAGAAATTCCGGCCGAAACGCCGCCCGCACGACGCCCATGACCTGATCGCGCACCGCGTCGGTGTCCTCGCCTTCCGGTTGGTTGACCAAGAAATCGGCGCCGAGGTTCGAGGTCATGACGATCAGGGTGTTCCGGAAGTCCACAGTGTGGCCCTGCCCATCCGTCAACCGACCGTCGTCGAGTACCTGCAGGAGAACGTTGAACACGTCCGGATGCGCCTTCTCGATTTCATCGAACAGGATGACCTGATAGGGCCGCCGCCGCACCGCTTCGGTGAGCGCGCCGCCCTCCTCGTAACCGACATAGCCCGGCGGTGCGCCGATCAGGCGAGCGACCGAGTGCTTCTCCATGTATTCTGACATGTCGATACGGATCAGCGCGTTCTCGTCGTCGAAGAGATAAGCCGCCAGCGCCTTGGTCAACTCGGTCTTGCCGACGCCGGTCGGCCCCAAGAACATGAACGAGCCGATCGGCCGGTTGGGGTCCTGCAAGCCGGCGCGCGCGCGGCGCACCGCGGTCGATACCGCCTCCACCGCTTCCTTCTGGCCGACGACGCGCTTGGCAAGTTCGCCCTCCATGCGCAGGAGCTTGTCTTTCTCGCCTTCGAGCATGCGGTCGACCGGCACGCCGGTCCACCGCGACACCACGCCGGCCACGTGATCGGCGGTCACGGTCTCCTCGACCATGGCGCCCTTGCCTTCCTCGGCTTCGTTGGCGGCGAGTTTCTTTTCCAATTCGGGAATGCGGCCATAGGCCAGTTCGCCGGCGCGCTGGTATTCGCCCTTGCGCTGCGCGTTGGCGAGTTCGGCGCGCAGCCCATCGAGCTCTGTCTTGAGCTTCTGCGCGTCCGACAGCTTTTCCTTTTCCGCTTTCCAGCGGCTGGTGATATCGGCGGACTGCTTTTCCAGCGACTTTAATTCGGCTTCCAAAGTCTTCAGCCGGTCCTTGGAGCCGGGGTCGCTTTCCTTCTTCAGCGCCTCCTGCTCGATCTTCAGCCGCACGATTTCGCGATCAATGGAATCGAGTTCTTCCGGCTTGGAATCGACCTGCATTTTCAGCCGCGCGGCGGCTTCATCGATCAAATCGATCGCCTTGTCGGGCAGAAATCGGTCGGTGATATAGCGGTTCGACAGCGTCGCCGCCGCGACGATCGCCGAATCGGCGATACGCACGCCGTGGTGCTGCTCGTATTTGTCTTTGAGGCCTCGCAGGATCGAGATGGTGTCCTCGACCGTCGGTTCGGCGACGAACACCGGCTGGAAGCGGCGGGCGAGCGCGGCGTCCTTCTCGACGTGCTTCTTGTACTCATCGAGTGTGGTGGCGCCGATGCAATGCAATTCCCCGCGCGCCAGCGCGGGTTTTAGCAAATTGGAGGCGTCCATGGCGCCGTCGGCCTTGCCGGCGCCGATCAGTGTGTGCATCTCGTCGATGAACAGGATGATACCGCCGTCCGACGACGTTACCTCGTTGAGCACGGCCTTGAGACGCTCTTCGAATTCGCCGCGATATTTGGCACCGGCGATCAGCGCGCCGAGATCGAGCGCCAGCAGCTTCTTGTCCTGCAGACTCTCCGGCACGTCGCCGTTGACGATGCGCAGTGCCAGGCCCTCGACGATCGCCGTCTTACCGACGCCGGGCTCGCCGATCAGCACCGGATTGTTCTTGGTCCGGCGTGACAGCACCTGAATTGTCCTGCGGATTTCCTCGTCGCGCCCGATCACCGGATCGAGCTTGCCGTCGCGCGCAGCCTGCGTCAGATCGCGGGCATATTTCTTCAGCGCGTCATAGGCATTCTCGGCCGAGGCGCTGTCGGCGGTGCGGCCCTTACGCAGCGCGTTGATGGCAGCGTTGAGCGTCTGCGGCGTGACCCCGGCATTTTTGAGGATCTTGCCTGCCTCGCTGTCTTTCTCCAGCGCGAGCGCGAGCAGCAGCCGCTCGACGGTGACAAAAGAATCGCCAGCTTTCTCGCCGGCTTTTTCGGCGGCGTCGAACACGCGGGCAAGCGACTGCGCCAGATAGACCTGCCCCGCCCCGGCGCCGGTGACCTTGGGAAGCTTGTTGAGCGCGGCCTCCACCGCCTGCAAGGCCTGCCGCGAATTGCCGCCGGAACGGTCGATCAGACCGGCCGCCAACCCTTCCGGGTCGTCGAGCAGGACCTTGAGCAGATGTTCGGGGGCGAATTGCTGGTGGCCTTCGCGCTGGGCCATGGATTGCGCGGATTGCACGAACCCGCGGGCGCGATCTGTGTACTTCTCGAAATTCATGTCTCAACTCCCTCGGCCCTCGTGGCACCGTTTAACGGCGGGTCCCCGAAGGCGACCCGCTCTGCCATTATGTGGGGGTCATTGTCGCAGTTTGAAGAGCCCATCCGCTCGATTATGGTCGCCGCTTTACGCCCTACGGCAGTATGGAAAGTGCCCAAAAATCAATGTCAAACCAAGCCGCGATCGACGCCATCTACCGTTACCCGGTGAAGGGGCTTTCGCCGCAGCGGCTGGACCGAGTTACGCTCTCGCCGGGCCAGACCCTGCCGGCCGACCGGCTCTACGCCATCGAGAACGGCCCGTCCGGGTTCGACTCCGCGGCCCCTGCTTATTTCCCCAAGCAGCGCTTCTTGATGCTGATGCGCAACGAGCGGTTGGCGGCGCTGCGCACCGACTACGACGAAGCGAGCCATACGTTGACAATTCAGTGGGAAGGCCGCGCGGAGGCGCGCGGCGACCTGCGAAGCAAAGAGGGACGGCTGGCGATCGAGGCCTTCTTCCGCCGCTTCATGCCGGCGGAATTGCGCGGCCCGCCGAAAGTACTGTTCGGCGACGGTCACAGTTTCTCGGATGTTACGAAGAAGGTTGTCTCCATCATCAACCTCGCCTCGGTGGCGGCGGTGGAGACTGCAGCGGGCGTACCCGTCCATCCCCTACGCTTCCGCGGCAACGTCTATATCGCCGGCTGGCCGGCCTGGCATGAATTCGACCTGCTCGATCGCGTACTCACGATCGGCGACGCCCGGCTCAAAGTGGTCAAGCGAATCGTGCGTTGCGCGGCCACCGAGGTCGATCCCGATACCGGCATCCGTGACGTGGCGGTTCCGCGCTTGTTGATGGACAATTTCGGCCATGCCGACTGCGGCGTCTATGCCGAGGTGGTCGTCGGCGGCGAGATCGCAGTTGGTAAATCAATAAAGGAAACGGCCGGCAGATAAAGCGGCCGCTTCGTGCTTTTCAGGATCGCCGGAAATTCACCGCGGCATCAGCCGCCGGGCACCACGTAAGCCGCGATCCGCCCGCGCGGATAAACCGCCTCCGCCGTCGTGTGCTTGTGATTTCCCGAGATGATGATTGGATTGCCGTTCGCGTCGATGCCACTAACCACGCCGACATGGCCGCCGCCGCGGCGGCCCATCACCGCGATGGCGCCGACCTGCGGGCCGGAAATGCGGGTACCGTAATGCTCGTAACCCCAGGCGAGATTACCTCCGCCGGGGTGACCGGTGCGCTTGAGCACCATGTCCATGAAGGCGCCGCACCACAGGCTGCCGCGGTCGGTCGGGTTGGTGCCGATATATTTGCGCGCCTCGGCTACCAAGTCGTTCGAAGCGAATCCGCCATCGGCGGAGTTCGCATGCGACTGTGCATCGGCGCGCGCCTCGGCCAGCGATTGGCGGCCGTGGCGACGGCCACGGCGGGAGGTGTCGACGATGATTTGCGCAGTATTCGATGAATAACGCATGTCGCGGTCAGCAACGTCGTTCTGCAATTTCACCACGGTATGCGCGATTGCCGCGGCACGATGACGATGGTGATGGACGGATCTTGCGAAGGCTGGAGTTGCAAAGGCAGCAACCGCCACCGAGCACAAAAGAATTGTCGCCCGTTTCCAGTTAAGTCTAAGTCTCATCAGATCTAGTCCCCTTATCACTAAAGCAATACACCCGATACCGACAGAATCAGTATCGAATGCATAGGCCTAAACAACGACTGCATATGGCAATATCGTGCTCATCGGAAGGTCATTTAGTGGCCTGCATAGCAGGTATTACTCTTTAAAACTTATGGCAAGGCAACTATACGCTAAGAATCTCAAATTATACCATTTACATAGCAAGAATACAGAAATGAGGCGAACTTTTACTTAGCCACAAAGTTATCGTGGCACATCCGCAAAGTTAAAGTTGCAGTGCAACAATTGGCCTTCCGAGAGGACGATCGCCGCAGGGCTCAGTCCTTGCGGCTGAGCAGAAAAACGGCTTGTTCCCCAAAAAGGTTCCAAAACCACCAGGGGGCATTGAGCCGCAACGGGCTGCCCCAGGCATTAAGCGCCACCGCCTTCTCCATTTTCACCCCGATTTCGGTGCAGAGCTGGCGGAAGTCCTTGATGGTGCAGTGGTGGATATTGGGGGTGTCGTACCAGTTGTAGGGCAGGATATCGGTCTGCGGCATATGCCCGGCAAACAGCAGCTGTAGCCGCACCTGCCAGTGACCGAAATTCGGAAACGACACCACTGCGCGCCGGCCGATGCGCAGCATGTGTTCGAGCACCACGCGCGGGTGGCGCGTCGCCTGCAGCGTCTGCGACAGGATCACGTAGTCGAAGGCGTCGTCCGGATAGTCGGCCAGGTCGGTATCGGCGTCGCCCTGGATCACGGCCAGCCCCTTGGCCACGCATTCGTTGACGCCCTCGCGCGACAATTCGATGCCGCGCCCATCGACGCCGCGGGTCTCGCCGAGCAGCCGCAGCAGTTCGCCGTCGCCGCAGCCGACATCGAGCACCTTGGCGCCACGCTCGACCATTTCCGCCATGAGCACCAGATCGACGCGGGCACCGCCCGGCGTGCGCGCAATGTGGGCGACGGTGAGATTGCTGGTCATGGCGTCAGCTCTTTCCGCGAAGACTTGAAGAAGCAAGCCCGCGCGCCAATCCGCGAGCCTTGCCGGCGCCGTCGAGGAAGCCTCGCACGATGCCGAATAATTCCGGCTCCTCAAGCAGGAAAGCGTCGTGCCCTTTGTCGGTGACGATCTCGGCGAACGAAACCCGCGCACCGGCGGCATTGAGCGCGTGCACGATTGCACGCGACTCCGAAGTCGGGAACAGCCAGTCGCTGGTAAACGAAATCACGCAAAAGCGCGTGGGCGTGTCCTTGAACGCGTTCGCCAGCACCCCATTGTAGTCGGCCGCCAGGTCGAAATAGTCCATGGCGCGCGTGAGATAGAGATATGAATTGGCGTCGAAGCGCTCGACGAACGATATCCCTTGATGACGCAGATAGGATTCGACCTCGAAATCCGCGTCGAACGAAAAAGTCGGATTTTCGCGGTCCTGGAACTTGCGGCCGAATTTCCGGTGCAGTGCGGCATCGGACAGGTACGTGATATGCGCGCCCATGCGCGCAACCGCGAGGCCGCGGCGCGGAAAAGTGCCCTCCAGATGATAGCGACCGCGCCTCCACTCCGGGTCGGCCATAATCGCTTGCCGGCCGACCTCGTGGAACGCGATGTTCTGCGCCGAATGGCGGGTGGCGCAAGCGATGGGCAGGGCCGAGAACACGCGGTTCGGATAAGAAGCAGCCCATTGCAGCACCTGCATGCCGCCCATCGATCCGCCCGCCACCGAGAACAGCGTCTCAACGCCAAGATGATCGAGCAGCATGGCCTGCGCGCGCACCATGTCACGGATGGTGATGACGGGAAACTCCAGACCCCAGGGCTTGCCGACTTTCGGATTGGTCGAGGACGGGCCGGTGGTCCCCATACAGGCGCCGACCACATTCGGGCAAATGACGAAATATCGCTCGGTGTCGATCGGCTTGCCGGGACCGACCATAGTCTCCCACCAGCCGCCCTTGCCGGTGACCGGATGCTCGCTCGCCACATGCTGATCGCCGGTGAGCGCGTGGCACACTAGCACTGCATTGGTGCGTTCTGCATTGAGCGTGCCGTAGGTCTTGTAGGCGATCTGGAACGGGCTGAGCTCAACGCCGGCGTCGAGCTTCAGAGGCTCGTCGGCGCCGAAGCGCACGACAAGCGAGTCGCGCGGATCGTCCGCCTCGCGCGGGCTCGTCAGATTGGCCTCGACCATGTCGCCTAGCGCTCCCGGCGCGCCGCGGCCCTGGGAAATAACTCCTCCCGGGTCGCGGGCCGTTTAGGTAGAAGGTGGCAAACTGTCAATGTTTTCCTTTATTTCAAGCCCCAGCCCTCTTATCAATGCCGCCATGAGCAGGCCACCCCAGGCACCCACGTTGGACGATCTGCGCAAGGAGATCGATCGGATCGACGAGACGATGCACCAGCTCCTGATGGAGCGCGGCGAGATCATCGACCGCCTGATAGCGGTCAAGAAGAGCCAGGAGACCGGCTCGGCCTTCCGCCCGGCACGCGAGGCCGACATGATGCGGCGGCTGGTCAAGCGGCACAAAGGCATCCTGCCCCTCGACACCGTCGAGAGCATCTGGCGCGTCATCATCTCGACCTTCACGTTCGTACAAGCGCCGTTTTCCGTGCATGCGGACCTTTCGGCCGGCGACGCCTTGATGCGCGATTCCGCCCGTTTTCATTTCGGCTTCACGGTTCCGTTCGTGGCGCATATGGGTGCCGCCGCGGTGGTCGAGGCGGTATCGACCTCAAAGGGCGACCTCGGCCTGGTGCCGGCCTTCGCGGTGCCCGCGGCCGGCGCCTGGTGGAGCGCGCTCGAATTCGACGCCGCGCCCAAGATCATCGCCCGCCTGCCCTTCGTCGAGCGCGCCGACCACCCGGCCGCCTTGCCGGTGTTCGTGCTGTCGCGGGTCGCCGCCGACGCCATGGCGACCGACGCGGCGGTATGGAGCGTGCGCGTATCCGGCTGGGGCACGGGCGCCGCGCAGGCCTTGTCGGCGCTGGCGGATTTCATCGCCGTGCCCGACCGCGCTTTCGACGGTGCCGCCCTGCTGATCACGTTGCCTAAGGGTGTGACCCTGGAGGCGGTCAGCGCGGCGTTGGTTAAGGCCGGGGCCACGGTTCGCTCGGCGGCCCTCGTCGGAAGCCATGCGACCCGCTATACGGTTGCCGCCGAGAAGTAATCCCTAGAGCCGGCAATGACCGGAAGCCCCCTCGCGCCGGGCGCGACAAGTTTTGAGGACCGTAATGACTGCGACCAGACCGCAACCGCGCCCCGGCGTGCTCGACATCGCCCCCTACATTCCGGGCAAGAGCAGCGCGCCCGGCTTGGCCAAGATTTTCAAGCTGTCTTCGAACGAAACGCCATTGGGGGCGAGCGAGAGCACGATCGCCGCGTACAAGGCGGTCGCCGAGCATCTAGAGGATTATCCAGACGGCTCGGCCTCGGCATTGCGTGAAGCGATCGGCGATGTCTTCGGTCTCGACCCTGACCGTATCGTCTGCGGCGCCGGCTCCGACGACCTGCTCAATTTGATCGCGCGCGCTTACCTTGCCGACGGCGACGAGGCGATCCATACCACGCACGGCTTCCTCGTTTACCCGATCGCCACGCTCGGCACCGGCGCCAAGCCGGTGGTCGCGCCGGAGACGAATTTCACCGCTGACGTCGACGCGATTCTCGCGCGCGTGACGCCGCGCACCAAGGTGGTATTCCTGGCCAATCCGAACAACCCGACCGGGACCTATATTCCGTTCGACGAGGTCAAGCGCCTGCACAAGGGCCTGCCGCCGCAAGTGCTGCTCGTACTGGACGCGGCCTATGCCGAATACGTGCAGCGCAACGACTACGAGTCCGGTATCGAACTGGTGGCGACGTCGGAAAACGTCGTGATGTGCCGCACCTTCTCGAAGATCTACGGACTGGCCGCGCTCCGCCTCGGCTGGATGTATGGCCCAGCGCCTATCGTGGACGCGATCAATCGCATTCGCGGACCGTTCAACGTCAACGCGCCGGCGATCGCCGCCGGCATCGCAGCGATCCGCGACACCGCGCACGTCGAAAAATCGCGCGCGCACAATACGCGCTGGCTGGCCTGGCTCACCGAGGAGATCGGCAAGCTCAGTCTGCCCGTGACGCCGAGCGTCGGCAATTTCGTGCTGATCCACTTCCCCAAGACCAAGGGCAAGACCGCCAAGGAGGCCGATGCCTTCCTGACCAAGCGCGGGTTGATCCTGCGCCAAGTCGGCGCCTACAAGCTGCCGAACGCCTTGCGCATGAGCGTCGGCTCCGAGGAAGCCAACCGGCTGGTGTTCAAGGCGCTGGCGGAATTCTTGGGAAAAGCGGCGTGAGCAAACCGGCGCCTTTGTTCAACCGCCTGGCGCTGATCGGCGTCGGGTTGATCGGCTCCTCGATTGCGCGCGCCGCCCGCGCGCAAGGCGCCGTGCGTTCGATCGTCGCCACTGCGCGCTCACCGCAGACCCGCAAACGTGTGGCCGAGCTAGGCCTCGCCGATCAGGTGGTGGAATCCAATGCCGCCGCGGTCGAAGGGGCCGATCTGGTGATCGTCTGCATTCCGGTCGGCGCCTGCGGCGCAGTCGCCAAAGAGATCGGTCCACATCTCGCGCCCGGCGCGATTGTTTCCGATGTTGGCTCAGTCAAGGGCGCGATCGTTCGCGATATGTCGCCGCATCTGCCGAAGACCGTGCATTTCGTTCCGGCGCATCCGGTGGCAGGCACGGAATATTCCGGCCCCGACGCAGGCTTTGCCGAGTTGTTCGTGAACCGCTGGTGCATCCTGACGCCGCCCGATGGCGCTGACGCCAAAGCGGTGGACAAGCTTGCAACGTTCTGGCGCCTGTTCGGCGCCAATGTGGAGACCATGGCGGCCGACCACCACGACCTGGTGCTCGCCATCACCAGCCATCTGCCGCATCTGATCGCCTACACCATCGTCGGCACCGCCGACGAATTGCAGACGGTGACGCGTTCCGAGGTGCTCAAGTTCTCGGCTGGCGGCTTCCGCGACTTCACCCGCATCGCCGCCTCCGACCCGACCATGTGGCGCGACGTATTCCTTGCCAACAAGGACGCGGTGCTGGAAATGCTCGGCCGGTTCAACGAGGACATTTCGCTGCTGACCAAGGCGATCCGCAACGGCGACGGCAAAGCGCTGTTCGAGCATTTCGAGCGCACGCGCGCCATCCGCAAAGGCATCGTCGATATCGGCCAGGATTCGCCGGCGCCGGATTTCGGCCGCCCGCATCCGGGGATCGAGCCGCTGCCAAAGCCTTACGCGGCCGACGGCGATTGATACTGCGCCGCTTAATGCAGCGCGTCGGCGATCGCTTTGCCGCACGCGACCGTATCGGCCGCTCCCTTGAGATCCCTAGTTCGCAGTTTCGGCTCGACCAGCACGTTTTCGATCGCCGCGACAATCGCCTTGGCGGCTTCGGTCTCGCCCAGATGCTCGAGCATCATCGCGCCTGACCAGATTTGCCCGATCGGATTGGCGATGCCCTGGCCGGCAATGTCCGGCGCCGAGCCGTGCACCGGCTCGAACACCGAAGGATACTTGCGTTCCGGATTGATATTGCCGGAGGGCGCGATGCCGATCGTGCCGGTACAGGCCGGGCCGAGATCGGACAGGATATCGCCGAACAGATTTGAGCCGACCACCACGTTGAACCGGTCGGGATTGAGCACGAAATGCGCGGTCAGGATGTCGATGTGAAATTGATTCCATTTCACATCCGGATAAGCCTTCGCCATTTCCTTCACGCGCTCGTCCCAATACGGCATGGTGATGGCGATGCCGTTCGACTTGGTCGCCGAGGTGAGGTGCTTTTTCGGCGTTGAGCGGGCGAGTTCAAAAGCGAACTTCAGCACACGGTCGACGCCGGTGCGGCTCATCACCGTTTCCTGCACGACCACCTCGCGCTCGGTGCCGGCGAACATGCGGCCGCCGATCGCCGAATACTCGCCCTCGGTGTTCTCGCGCACCACCCAGAAGTCGATGTCGCCGGGCTTGCGGTTGGCGAGCGGACAAGGGACGCCGGGCATCAGACGGACCGGCCGCAAGTTGACGTATTGATCGAATTCGCGGCGGAACAGGATGAGCGAGCCCCACAATGAAAGATGGTCGGGCACGCGATCGGGCATGCCGACCGCGCCAAAATAGATCGCGTCGTGCTTGCCGATCTGCTCCTTCCAGTCACCCGGCATCATGCGGCCGTGCTTTTCGTAATAGTCGCAGCTCGCGAAGTCGAAATTATCCAGCTGCAGCTCGAAGCCGTATTTTTTCGCGGCCTTCTCCAGCACGCGCACGCCTTCCGGGACGACTTCCTTGCCGATGCCGTCGCCGGGGATCACGGCGATGCGATGGATGCGGTTTGTTTTCATGGGGAAACTGCTCATGACGCGGTGAAGGAAGGCTTCGTATTACATGCCGGCAAAGCGATCAAGCAATCCGCCGCGGCGCCAGCGCCGCGATCTAGAACAACGCCGGCGTATTGCCGATCCGGATCGGCCCCAGAAACACCGCGCCATCGTCGAAGCGCAAAGGCAACGTGACTGCGCGCTTGCCTTCCAAAACGGTTTGCCCGCCGAGCAGATTGATGCCGAGTGAAAAATTGGAGCTGGTGGCCTGCTGGCGTGCGATCCCGCCGAGACCGGGCAAAATGCGGTCGAGTGCACTGGCGACCTTGTCCATGTCCGGCGATTTCTGCACCGCCTGTTCCGCGTTGATCGAAGCGAGGAATGGCTCGAGCCCGGCGATGGTGACGCGCAATTGGCCGTCGAGCCGGCCGTTCGCGCTGAGCGACAGGCTGCCGCTGCCAACCGCGATGGTTTCGCCCTGCTGCACGCGCGCCTGCACGATACTCGATGCGGCCGCCGGCCGCCTGCATCTCGCGAAAACGCGCCGGCCAGGGCTTGGGCGAGAAATCGTTTAAGCCTCGCAGGACGGCGGTGATGTCGGAATCGAAAGGATGCGCGGCGGCCGGATGCACGACGGGCACCGCCGCCCGCCGCAGCCGCGTCACGATCTCGATGACCGGATGGTCGGTCACCGAGCTTTCGACGATGCGACCGTGGACTTCGATACGCTTGGCCTGCAATAGGGTCTCGCGCTTGCCGCCGCTGAGGCGGTCGACCTCCGGGCTGTCGAACACCAGCGACACGCGCTGCGGCGCTGTCGGCGTGCCGCGCACGCTCGACTGGCCGAGCTTCCAGTTGGCGACGATAGTCGGTGCCTTGCCAGGATCGGCGACGGTGAGCGGGCCTTGGAATTCGGTGATCAGCAGATCCGGCTGATAGACCTGAGCGACAATCAGCAATCCGGCGGTCTTGATTTCGACCGGCGGCTGGTTGCCGCGGAACAGTGCGGCCGCCTTGTTGCAATCCACCTCAATGCGGAACGGGTAGCCGCCGATACTCTGCTCGCCGCAGCTATAGATGCGGCCGGCCTTGGCCTCTCGCGCGCGCCAACCGGAGATGGCGACTTCCGCTTCGCCGGCGGCGTAATGCCAGAACCAGCTCCATCCGCCGATCAGCGCGACGAATAAAACGAGCATGCCGATATAGCGCCGGTTACGCCGGCGCACGGAGCGGGATCGTCGAGGTCGTTTGGCCATCGTGGCTGTCACACCTGCCGAATGCGGCGTTTCTGCGCCTTTATTCTAACGCGCGGGACCGGCCTTTGGGTTGCGCCAAAACGATCGGCCTGTTACGCGAGCGCCGGCCGCCGGGCTATCAATGGCGTGGTGCGATTCCAACCCCGATGAGCAAAAAAACCGACCAAAGCGGCGAAGACCTGTGGGTTTTCGCTTACGGATCGCTGATGTGGCGGCCCGGCTTCGATTTCCTGGAACGGCGCACCGCCCGCCTGGTCGGCGCCCACCGCGCTCTCTGCGTCTATTCCTTCGTCCACCGCGGCACGCCGGAGAAGCCCGGCTTGGTCCTCGGCCTCGACCGCGGCGGTAATTGCCGCGGCATCGCCTATCGGGTGGCGGCCGGCAAGCGCGCCGCCACGATCGCCTATTTGCGTGCCCGCGAGCAGGTCACCAAAGTTTATCGCGAGGCGCAGCGTTCGGTCTGGCTCGATGACGACCCGCAGCAGAGCGTGCACGCGCTGTGTTACGTGGTAGATCGCGGCCACCGGCAATATGCCGGCCAGCTCACCCTCACGCAGCAATTGCACTTTGTACGGCAAGGCCACGGCCGTTCCGGCGCCTGCCGCGACTACGTGCTGGCGGCGGTCGAGGAATTGGAGGCACACGGCTATCGCGACGACGGCTTACGCCGTCTGGCCGAACAGATCAAAGGCATTCATGAAGCGGCCGAATAGAGCGCTCCACTTGCTCTGCTCCTGCCGCAAAGATCAATTGCGCTTGGCTTCCGCGATCAACCGCGCCGTCGCCATCTCGATGTCGTGCCGGAGGCGTTCGAAAAATACTTCCTTGTCGAGGCCGGGTGGGATCGGATCGAGTACCTCCACCAGCACCTTTCCTGGCTGCAGGCGGATCGAGCGGCGCGGCCAGAAAAGCCCGGAATTGAGCGCAATCGGAACGCAGGGCACGCCTTCCGCGGCGTAAAGCTGCGCCACGCCGTACTTGTAGCGCGGTTCGGCGCCGGCCGGCCTGCGCGTGCCTTCCGGAAAAATGATCAACTGACGGCCCCGTGCAAGTTCAACGCGCGCGCGCGCGGTCATAGCGGCAAGCGCCTGCGAGCCGGCGCTGCGGTCGACCGGTACCATGCGGCCCTTGATCATCAGCCAGCCGAAGATCGGGATCCACTGCAATTCGCGTTTGACGATGAAGAACGGACTGTCGAACAGCGGCAGCAGCGCGAAGGTTTCCCACGCCGACTGGTGCTTGGCGGCGATGATGACCGGGCCATCCGGGATTTTTTCGCGTCCCCTGAACTCGCAATCGATTCCGGCGACAGCGCGCAGCAGCAAGAGATTGGTGCGGCCCCACGCTTTTGCCACGGCGATAATGCCGCGATAGGGCATGAAGAATGTGGGTAGCGCGATGATCAGCCACAGCGCCGTGTTCAAATAAAACAGCGCGTTGAAGATCAGGGAGCGAAGCAAATCCACGGGCGGCGCTCCTTCACGCACTGTCGGTATCGAGGCGCATACGCGCGAGCGCAAACAGATACTTCAGATATTCCGCAAACAGCAAGCGCGCGGTATCGAGGTTCGACCACCACGGCCGGTCTTTCAGCTTTGGCGAAATGACCGGAAAGGAAATCAGTGTCACCTCCGGAAGCTGATGTTCGAGTTCGGCCATGGCGCGCGGCATGTGCCAGTTTGAGGTCACCACGATCAGCGAGCTGAAATTGTGTTCGCGCGCCCAACGCTTGGTCTCGAGCGCATTGCCGAAGGTGTTGAGCGCTGATCGGTCAAGATCGATGCAGCAGGCGAAATATTTGGAATAGACCGGGGTCAGCCGTGCGATCTCGCGCGCGCGAGTATCGCGGTGCACACCGCTGATCAAGAGCCGCTTGCCGTGGTCGGTCGCCAAGAGCTCGATCGCATCCGGAATGCGCGCGGCGGCACCAGTCAGCACCACAATGCCGTCCGCATTGCGGTCGAGGGTCACTTCCTCGGCCGGAATCTTCAGCACAAACCAGCAGAATCCGGCGCCCAGCAGCACAGCGCCAGCGGCGCCCGTGGCCATGGTGAGAAAACCAATGATACGCGCGAAACTGGCGAGCATGTTAATCGATCGTGCCGAGGGTCCGGTTCACGGTATGCCGGGAGGTCGCGGCCGTCACCAGTGCAATTAGGACGACCTGCCCGAGCACCGCGATATAGCCGGCGAGTCCTATGGAGAACGATCCGAACATCGCCGAAGTCTGCTCCGCCCCCGGCGTGGCGGCAAACCAGCCGCTGATGACAGCGGCAAGCGCGAACAGCACGATTGCGACGCCACCGCCGATCGCACCGCCCTGCAGGCCGAGCAGCAGGAAATGCCGCTGGAAGCGACCGGCGATGAAGCCGTTCTTAGCGCCGACGAAATGCAGAACCTCGATCACCGGTTTGTTGGTCGCGATGGCGCCTCGTGTGGCGAAGGTAACCGAAAGGATGGTGGCGGCGATCACCAACAGAAGAATCGCTATACCGGCGGCGACTGCGGTTCCCGCCATGGCGCGCATGCGGTCGATCCAGCCGCGATGATCGTCGAGGATGGCGCCCGGCACCTGCTCGGCCAGCATCCGCCGCAGTTGCGGGAGATCTGGTGCAGCGCCGCGCGCAATCTTGACCACGATCAGGCGCGGTACCGGCAATTCGTCGAGCGTGAGCCCGTTGCCGAGCCAGGGCTCGAGCAGCTTGGAGGATTCCGCTTTCGAATAAACCCGCACGTCACCAATGCCGTGAAAGGCGCGTGCAGCCGCCGCCGCTTTTTCGGCGGTGGCATCGAGATCGCGGCCGGGCGCCGGCATGATCTGAATGGTCACCTCGCGCGCCACGTCCGACTGCCATTCGCTCGCCGCGCGGGCGACCAGCATCACCGCGCCGGTGGTGAGCGAGGCCAGGAAGGTCATGATGGCAACGACGGCGATCAGCGCGCGGCCGGAGATCGAGTTGCGCGGCACCAGCGGCGTTTCGAAACGCGGCAACGGGCCGGTCGGCACGCGCGGTGGCGTCATCATTTCGTCGCTGCTCGAATCCGTCATCACCGCTTCCTTCTGCACATGGCCTTGTCTGAAAGCCGGCCCCCGATTTTCAGGATCGTGCGTTAATCGTAAATGTGCAGCCGGCCCTCATGCAGCACCAGCCGGCGTGCATCGTACTGGTCCATCAAGCGCGATGTCGTGGGTGGCGATCACCACCGAGGTTCCAGATTTATTGAGCTCGACGAACAGCCGCAACAACCGTTGCGCCAAACTGGGATCGACGTTGCCCGTGGGCTCGTCGGCGAGCAGCAATTGCGGCCGCGCGATCACTGCGCGCGCAATGGCGGCGCGTTGCTTTTCACCGCCCGACAGTACCGGTGGTAACGCCCACATTCGCTCGCCGAGGCCGACCCAGTTCAGCAATTCGATCACTTCGTCGCGGTACGTATCCTCGCGCCTGCCCATCACGCGCAGCGGCAGCGCGACGTTCTCATAAGTCGTCATGTGATCGAGCAGACGGAAATCCTGGAAAACGATGCCGATCCGGCGGCGTAGCGTAGCCACCGCATCCTTTGACAGAGTGGCGACGTCGTGGCCGAACTGGGTAATCAGACCGCGCGTCGGCTTGAGCGAAAGGAATAAGAGGCGCAATAGCGAGGTCTTGCCGGCGCCGGACGGGCCGGTGAGGAACTGGAAGGAATGCGGTTCGATCCGGAACGTGAGGTCGCGCAGAACCTCCGGCCCTAAGCTATACCGCAAGCCTACGTTCTCGAATCGGACCACGCCCCTCTCCGAAAATTCCCTCGTAGAACCGTGGAACGACGCTAGCTGGCAGCCCGCGAAGCCGTCGCCCTATACCGTCCGCGGCTCCCCTTGCGGTCAAGAACTGCGCTTTTACAGCATTATCGCGCCACCGCCAGCATCCTGGGGCAGGTCGGGCGGCTCTATCCCCTGATCCACGGGGGCGGGCATGGTTTCCAATCCATTAACGGTCGCCTGCTAGGTTTTATACCCAAACTGGCTCCCATGAGATGCTGATCGTCTGTCCTAGCTGTGCCACCCCCTACATGATCGACCAGGCCGCCCTCGGCCCGGCCGGCCGCACGGTGCGTTGCGCCCGCTGCAGGACGTCCTGGTTCGCCGGCGGCCCCGAGCCCATGCCTAATGTGACCGCCGTCGCGGAAACCGTAGCCGCGGAAGCGCAGCCCGCAGCCACCGCCCGCGCCAAAACGCCGCCACCCGCCGCGGCTGCGCTTGCAGAAGCCGCCAATGCGGACAAACAGGGCGCCACGCAATCCGAGTTAGTGACGGCAACCGAGGTTAAGTCGCCGCCAATCGAGCCACCGTCCGAACCCGTCGCGCGGACCGCGACGGCGCCGGCCGAGCCGCCGGCCCCTCCGCCAGCGGAGGCGCAGACGTCAGAGCCTGAGCCGGTGACGGTCACCGATGCGCCGCCGTTAGTGCCGCCGCTCGAGCACGAGTTGGAGACAACCGAAACCGATGCCGAAGCCGAAGCGGCCGCAAGCTTCGACGCCCGGCGCAAACGGATGCAGGCGCGCCGCAAGAAATCGCGCCGCTCGTCGCGCTGGACCGCAGTCGTTCTCGTGCTGATCGCCGCCAACGTGACGCTGGTCGGCGCGCGCAACGAAGTCGTGCGTTATCTGCCACAGACCGCTTCACTTTTCGCGACCATTGGCTTGCCGGTTAACCTGCGCAATCTCAAATTTGAGAACGTCAAGCTTGCCGCGGAAACCGCTGACGGTATCAATCTGCTGATCGTACAAGGCGAGATCGTGAGCGAAACCGGTAAGCCGGTCGCGGTACCTCGCCTGCGTTTCGCCTTGCGCAATGCAACCGGTCAGGAAGTCTACACCTGGACGATGGTGCCGCCACGCAGCATCCTCGATCCCGGCGAGCGACTGCAATTCCGCAGCCAGATCCCGACGCCGCAAGTCGACGCCACCGATGTGATGGTCCGCTTTTTCACCCCGCAGGACGCCAGAGCGAAATAGTGCGATGGCGAAGATTCTAATCGCCGATGACGATCCTGTGATCCGCGATCTGGTGGCTCGCGCGCTCAACGAGGATGGCCACGAACTAACCGCCGCGAATGATGGCGCGGCGGCTCTTGATGCGCTCAACCGCAAAAATGCCGATTTCGACCTGCTGCTGACCGATGTAAAGATGCCGGTCATGGACGGTATCGCGCTCGCACTCGCCGCCGGGCGCGACAATCCCGACATGGCGATCATGCTGATGACCGGCTACGCCGACCAGCGCGAACGCGCGCACGGGCTGGACGCGCTGGTGCACGACGTCATCACCAAGCCGTTTTCCGTCGACCAAATCAAAGGCGCCGTGCGCGAAGCGCTGGTGCAGCGGCACTAGCGAATGCGCGCCGCGCGAGCGGACGTAACAATCAGAAATCTTTCAGCAGCCGCTCGATGTAATCGAGCTCGAGCTGCGGCCGGCCGCTCTGGCCGTAGCGCTTGCGCAGCTCTTCCAAGATGCGGCGGGCACGCTGGGCATCGATCTCGCCCGGGACTTTTACCGTCGCGTCGTCGCCATAGTTGCGGCCGTGCATCGGCCGCCCGAGCGGATCGGTGTCTTGCTGGGCGCGTTGGCGGCCATTGCGGCCGGGCTGGCCGGAGCCCGGGCCCATCCCGTTTTGCTGCATTGACTGCGCCAGCGACTGCGCACCTTTACGCATAGCATCGAGCGCGCGGCCCTGACTGTCGACTGCGCTTTCGGCATCACCCTGGCCAAGTTCGCCTTCCGCCTCGCCCATGGCTTCGCCGGCGCTGCCGAGCTGATCCATATCGCTGTCGCCCTGGCCTTTTTCGCCCTGGCCCGGCTGCTTCGGACCGGGATTACCGAGGCCGTGCTGGCGCAACTCGTCGAGCAACTTGTTGAGGCGGTCGCGCAAGCCCTGCTGGTCCTGGCGCAGATCGCCGAATTGCTGCTGACCCTGGCCGCCCGGCTGAAGGTCGCGCCGCGAATCCTGTCCCTGCTTGAAGGTCTTATCGCGCAATTGCTGCTGCTTGCGGATCATGTCGCCCAGCTCATCAAGCGCCGACATCATGTCGTCGTCGCCCTCGTCGCCTTGCGCGCCCGGACGTGCCGTCTGCAGGTTTTCGAGCATCGACTGCATTTCGTCGAGTAGCCGACGCGCCGCATCCTTGTTGCCGGAGCGCGCCAAGTTTTCCAGCCGGTCGAGCATGTTCTTAAAGTCGCGCTCGCTCAGCATGCGGGTGTTGCGGTCGAGCGGCCGTGAAAGCTGCTGCGGGTTTTTGCGCATCTCTTCCGCCAGCGCCTGCAGGTATTTGTCCATCGCGGCGCGCAACTGATCCATCAGCTTCTTCAACTCTTCGTCGGTGGCGCCGCGCTCGAGCGCCTGGCGTAAGGCGTCCTGCGCCTGCCGCAGCGCCATTTCGGCTTGGCTGACGTTGCCGTCCTCGAGCTGTACCGCCATGTCCCACATCCGCGCCACCACCTCGCGCAGTTGGTCGTCGCTTTTGGCATGCGCGAGGTCGAAATAGATCGCGCGCAATCCGAGATAGACCGCAGCCTCGGGCGTAAAGCTTTCCGGCGCGATGGTGAGCGCATCGAGCGCGGTAAGCACCAGCGGCTTGGCGCCGGCATCGAGCGCCAGGATGCGGCGCTGCTCGATCAAGGCGCGCGCTATCGGCTTGACGAAGATGCGCTGCGGAAGCTCGACCTCAGCCGGCTCGCTGCGGCCTTCATTGCCGGCCTCGTCGCGCGCCACCAGACGTCACCTCGACTTTGGCGCCGGCCCAAGGATGGGCAGTGAGGTCGCGTGTGGTTTGCGCCGCGCCCGAACGAGTGCGCGCTTGCGGCAGCGAGAGCGGGAATTCCGGCGCCTTGAACAGCGGGTGGGCGCCGGCCGACGCGTCATCATCCTTGAGCGCGAAATCGGCATGCGCTTCGACCACGCCGTAGTCGTCTTCCATCCGATAGTCGATCCGCAGCGCTCCGCGCGCCTGCCGCTCGGGCTCCCCGATCATCTCGATTTTCGGCGCGCGGTCGGGGATCGCAGTGAAAGTCCAGGCCAATTCGCTGCTGCCGACTCCATGCAACGTCGCCGAACCGTCGCCCTTGATCAAGAAGCGCTTTTCTTCACTGCCTGCCGGCAGAGCAACGCGCGCGTCCGCCGACACCTCTTCAAGGCCACCCTTGCGCTCGACGTCGAAGCGCACATTACCGCTGGAGCGGATCACCAGCTCGCTACCTGCCGGCACCGCGACCGGCGCGCTCGCTTGCGCGGTCTCACCCGGACGCAGGCCGGCCAGCATGACCGGCGGCCGTCCGGTATAATTCGGCGGCGTCACCCAGGCGTCGATGCGGAAATTGGCTGGCGCCACCACGCCGTGCCAGTCGAAGGCGGCGGTTACGCGCTTCCAGCGCTCGCCGCCGGCGGCAAAGAAGGTCGCCACCGTCAAAAGCAGCACCAGCGCGCGCAGCGCCATTGGATCGCGCACCGACAGCCGCGGCGACGGCCACCCGGCCTTGAGTTTGCGCGCGGAGAGCAGCGCGCGTTCGACATGGGCACGCCAGAGCGCCTGCGCGACCGGATCGTGGCTGTTGGCGGCGATCTCGTCGGCGACTGCGGTCGCCGGCCGATGCGCCTCGCCGCTGTTGCGGTCGAGCCGGCGCAAGCCGTCGGCGACGCTGGGCAGCCGCACCGTTGCGAGCGGTGCCGCCGCAATGAGAGTGACGACGACGAACAACAGCAAACCGATGGCACGCGCCAGCGGCGGCAGCACCAGCCAAACACCGGCCCAGGAAAACGCGAGGAACAATCCAAGCGCAGTCGCCAGGATGGCCAAAGCCGGCCACAACCGCTCCCAGAACAAGCTGCCACGCGCGCGCTTGAGCGCTCGCGCCAGCAGGAGCCGGGTCGGGTTCTCCTGCTGCTTTGGCTGCTCGTCCAAACCGTCCAAAAGCCGCTCCGTCGCTCAGGGCTAAGGCGATTCACTCATTGAATAAGCTACCACGCAGGCAATTCCCGGACCATGCGCGGATTTCAGGGGCCTAAAGCCAATCCGGCATGCGATCGAGCGCAATCAATTGGTCAACTTCAAGGCGGGGCCGGACAAGCGCCCATTCCGCGCCGTTGACAAGCACTTCCGGCACCAGCGGCCTCGTATTGTAGGTCCCGGCTTGCACCGCCCCATAGGCGCCAGCCGACATCACAGCCAGCAAGGCGCCGCTCGCCGGTTCCGCCAAGTCGCGGTTGAGGGCGAGGAAATCGCCGCTCTCGCAGACGGGCCCGACCACGTCGGCACGAATCCGGCGGGCGGAAGGCAAAGGTTCCGCGACGGGCCAGATCTCGTGGTGAGCGTCATACAGCGTCGGTCGGATGAGGTCGTTCATGGCGGCATCGACCACCACGAAATTTTTTGCCTCGCCGCGCTTCACGAACAGCACACGCGTCACCAAGATACCGGCATTGCCGACGATCAGCCGACCCGGCTCGAAGATCAGCCGGCAATCGAGATCGCGCGTGGCGCGCTTGACCACTTCCGCATAGGCCTCTGGATGCGGCGGCGGCTCATTGTCGTCGCGGTAGGGAATGCCAAGGCCGCCACCGAGATCGACATGCGAAATCGCGTGCCCGTCACCGCGCAGCGTCCGCACAAACTCAGCCAGCAGCGCAAAAGCATTGCCGAACGGATCGAGATCGGTGATCTGGCTGCCGATATGCATGTCGACGCCGGTGACCTTGATGCCGGGCAGTTTCGCCGCCCGCGCATAGACCTCGCGGGCGCGGCTGATCGGAATGCCGAACTTGTTCTCGGCCTTGCCGGTGGCAATCTTGTGATGGGTCTTGGCGTCGATGTCGGGATTGACACGCACCGAAATCTTGGCGGCGCGGCCCTTGGCCGCCGCAATCGACGATAGTAGTTCGAGTTCCGACTCGGACTCTACGTTGATGCAGAGAATGCCTTCGTCGACCGCGAGCGCAAGTTCGCGCGCGGTCTTGCCGATGCCGGAAAACATGATCTTGTCGGCTGGCACGCCGGCGAGCCGCGCGCGCATGAGTTCGCCTTCCGACACCACATCGGCGCCGGCGCCGAGCTTGGCGAGCGTGGCAATGACCGCCTGATTGGAATTCGCCTTCATGGCGTAGCAGACGAGCGCATTTGCATCAGCGAAGGCGCCGGCAAACACCTTGTAGTGCCGCTCCAATGTCGCCGTCGAATAACAATAGAACGGTGTCCCGACCGCCGTGGCGAGCGTGTCGAGGCTAACCGCCTCGGCGTGCAGGACGCCGCCGCGATAAGCGAAGTGGTGCATCTGACACGCTCAGTTCAGCAGGTCGTCGAGAGGGATGTGCTTTTTCGGCCCCTGGGGCGAAAGCGGCAGACCGTTGGGTCCGAGCGCCGCGCTGCTGTCCCCGCTCTGCCCGCCGATCGGCGAGGCGATGGGATTGCTCATCGCGTTCGGGTTGGTCTGTTGCTCGCCGGCAAGCGAGGCGCCGGGCGGCGGGTCGAGCGCACCCTTGCGGCCGCACGCGGTGAGACCGAGCGACGCAACGAGTGCGCCGATCAGGGCAAGGCGAAACAACAAACGGTCGGGAAAACGGCTCAAACAACGCACTCCTTGGGTGGCCGGTACCATAGCAAACCAGGCGATCAAGGCGAAGTCAGGATTTCTCCTTTTCCAGCTTGCGCAGCCATTTCTTTGCTTGCGCACGGACGTTTTTAGGCGCCGTTCCGCCGAAACTTGTCCGGCTTTTCACCGATCTATCGACCGAGAGGACGCTGAATACGTCCTCAACGATGCGCGGCTCGATCTCGCGCATGACCGCGAGCGGCAGCCGGTGCAGGGCTACGCCCGCCCCGGCCGCCTTGGCCACGATGCGGCCGGTAACGTGATGGGCATCGCGAAACGGCATTTTCAACGTGCGCACCAGCCAGTCGGCGAGATCGGTGGCGGTGGCATAGCCTTCGCCCGCTGCCTTCTTCATGCGCACGGTATCGGGCTCGAGATCGGCCACCATGCCGGTCATCGCGGCGAGCGACAGGGCAAGCGCTCCGAGCGCGTCCATGGCGCCCTCTTTGTCCTCCTGCATGTCCTTCGCATAAGCGAGCGGCAGCCCCTTCATCACGATCAGGATCGCATTAAGCGCGCCGATGACGCGCCCGGTCTTGGCGCGCACCAATTCGGCGGCGTCCGGATTGCGCTTTTGCGGCATGATCGAGGAGCCGGTAGTGAACTTGTCCGACAGCCGCACCAAGCCGGTGAGCGGCGAAGTCCAGATCACGATCTCTTCGGCCAGCCGCGACAGATGCACCGCCGCGATCGAAGCGGCGGCCAGCGTCTCCATGACGAAATCGCGGTCAGATACCGCGTCGAGCGAGTTCGCCGCCGGCCGGTCGAAGCCGAGCGCCTTCGCCGTCATCTCGCGGTCGAGCGCGAACGAGGTGCCGGCGAGCGCCGCGGCGCCGAGCGGCGATTCGTTAAGCCGCTTGCGCGCGTCGGCAAACCGGCCGCGGTCGCGCGCCGCCATCTCGACATAAGCGAGCAGATGATGGCCGAAAGTCACCGGCTGGGCGGTCTGCATGTGGGTCAGACCCGGCATCACAGTGTCGGAGTGTTTGAGCGCCTTCTCAACCAGCGCGCGCTGAAAGCCGACAAGCGCTCCGTCGAGCGCATCGATGGTGTCGCGCATCCACAGCCGGAAATCGGTCGCCACCTGGTCGTTGCGCGAGCGCGCGGTGTGCAGCCGGCCGGCCGCTTCCCCGATAAGTTCGGAGAGCCGGCCCTCAACGTTCATGTGGATGTCTTCGAGCGCCCGGTTGAAGGAGAATTTGCCGGCTGCGATTTCTGACAGGATCGTGTCTAGACCGTGAGCGATCTTTTTCGCATCGTCCGCCGTAATGATGCCTTGCTTGGCCAGCATGTCGGCATGGGCCTTGGACGCCGCGATGTCTTGGCGGTAGAGAACCTTGTCAAAATCGATGGAGGCGTTGATCTCCTCCATGACGGCGTCGGGGCCTGACGCAAATCGCCCGCCCCACATTTTGTTGCTCATGTTAGTGCTCTTCGACTTACCACCAAGGTCTTCCCGCCCATGACCGAACGTCCTTCGCCCCGTGCTGCCAAAAGATACCTAACCATGATCCTGGCCGGGGGCATGGCCGGCGTCGTCGTCGGGCTGGCGGGGGTATACGGGATTGCCACCCTGACAGGCAATGCAGGCGGCGATGCCGCAAGTAACGAGGCTTGCCGCCCGGCCGTCGAACTGGCCAGAAAATTGGCCCCTCTGGCGCATGGCGAGGTTGCTGCCGTTAACATTGCCAAGAGCCCGCTTAAATTGCCCGACCTCTCTTTCCGGGATGCCAGCGGGAAACAGCTGACCCTTGCCCATTGGCGCGGGCGTACGGTGTTGCTCAACCTGTGGGCCACCTGGTGCGTGCCCTGCCGCAAGGAAATGCCGACACTCGATGCATTGCAGCGCAAGCTGGGCGGACCCGACTTCGAGGTGGTGGCGGTCAATATAGACACCCGCGATCCCGACAAGCCGAGGGCTTTTCTTAAGCAGATCGGCGTCGAGAAACTCGCCTATTACGCCGATCCGGAAGCCAAGACTTTTCAGGACTTGAAGGCCATCGGGCGCGCCTTCGGCATGCCGACGACCTTGCTGGTGGATCCGCACGGTTGCGAACTCGGCACCATCGCCGGCCCGGCCGAATGGGCGAGCGACGACGCGGTCAAGCTGGTGCAGGCGGCGCTGGGAAAAAGCTGATCATTGAGCCGCTCATCCCGCGAGCGCGGAGATCGATACGTCTGATGACGTCAAGCAGTGATATTGACGTTTTGCCCGACGCCGGCGGCGACGTTGGCGAGGCCCTGCATGTTCTGCTGGGCGGCGTCGATGATCTGCACGACCGATGCGGCGTTGTTCGCGTTCATGCGCATCATCGTTGCCGCGGCGGCCATTTGCACGCGGCTCATCTGGGCGCTGACCATGGCTGTGGCGAGGGATGCGGGGTCCATGCGACCTAAATTCTATAGAGTCCACGTCAATGAATCATGAAGGGTCGACTTGCCTTGACACCAAAGCCCATATCCTCACGTAGCGTATTGAGAACAGTGACCGTCGTCGGCGTTGATGCCGCGTTGGATGCATTGACCTGATTGAGCGTGCTGTTGATTTGCTTAATCAGGCAGCGTCTTAGCGCGTCGGCACCGGCTTGTCGCCGCGGTAGTCGTAGAAACCGCGCTGCGTCTTGCGGCCGAGCCAGCCGGCCTCGACGTATTTCACCAGCAGCGGACACGGCCGGTATTTCGAATCGGCCAATCCCTCGTGCAGCACCTGCATGACCGACAGGCAGGTGTCGAGACCGATGAAGTCGGCGAGTTCAAGCGGGCCCATCGGATGATGCGCGCCGAGCCGCATGGCGGTGTCGATCGCCTCGACATTTCCAACGCCTTCGTACAGCGTGTAGATCGCCTCGTTGATCATCGGCAGCAGGATGCGGTTGACGATAAAGGCGGGAAAATCCTCTGACACCGCGATGATTTTTCCCAGCTTGTGGACGAAAGCCTTACTGGTCTCGAAGGTGGCATCGTCGGTGGCGATACCGCGAATCACCTCGACCAGTTCCATCAGCGGCACCGGATTCATGAAATGGATGCCGATGAAATGCTCCGGCCGGTCGGTCGACGACGCGAGCCGGGTGATCGAGATCGACGAAGTGTTAGTGGCGATGATCGCTTCGGGTTTCAGCGAGGCGCACAGATCGGCAAAAATCTTTCGCTTAACGTCTTCCTTCTCGGCGGCCAACTCGATCACGATGTCGCAGCTCGCCATGGCGTCGTATTTTTCCGCCGGCGCGATGCGCGCCAGCGCGGCCTTGCGGTCGTCGTCGCTGATTAACTTCTTGCCGACCTGCCGCGCCATATTGCCGTTGATGGTCGCCATGCCAGCCTTGATGCGGTCGCCCGACACGTCATTCAACATCACGGAATAGCCCGCAAGCGCGCAGACATGGGCGATACCGTTGCCCATTTGCCCGGCGCCGATCACCCCCACATTCTTAATATTCAACGCCATGTTATTTTGTCCGATCAATGCGAAGACCCGGCTTTCGGCTTCAGTATTTAACTCGAAATGCCGGTATTCACTTTTACGCCGAACCGCCAGATGAAGCCACCAGCGAAACAGCTAATTTGCAGCATGGTCAACGCTTGACCTTATCAAGTTCCGCCGCCAGTTCGGGTAGCGCCTGATAAAGATCGGCGACCAGGCCGTAGTCGGCGACCTGGAAGATCGGCGCTTCCTCGTCTTTGTTGATTGCAACGATCACTTTGGAATCCTTCATCCCGGCAAGATGCTGGATGGCGCCGGAAATCCCGACTGCGATGTAGAGCTCGGGCGCCACCACCTTGCCGGTCTGCCCGACCTGCCAGTCGTTCGGCGCGTAGCCCGCATCGACCGCCGCACGCGACGCGCCGACCGCGGCACCGAGCTTGTCGGCCACCGGCTCGATGTATTTGGTGAAGTTCTCGCGGCTCTGCATGGCGCGGCCGCCCGAGATGATGATTTTCGCCGATGTGAGTTCCGGACGATCAGATTTCGACAGCTCCTCGCCGACAAATTTCGAGAGGCCGGGATCGGCCGCAGCCGTAACATTCTCAATCGGCGCAGAGCCGCCCTCGCCCGCCGCCTGGAAGGTGGAGGTTCGCACGGTGATGACCTTCTTTGGATCGTTCGACTTCACGGTCTGTATCGCGTTGCCGGCATAGATCGGCCGCTCGAACGTATCGGGCGCGATCACCTTGGTGATCTCGGAGATCTGCATGACGTCCAGCAGCGCGGCCACGCGCGGCATCACGTTCTTGCCGTTGGTAGTCGCCGGCGCGACGATGGCGTCATAGGAGCCGGCGAGCGAGACGATGAGCGCGGCGAGCGGTTCCGCGATCGAATGCTCGTAAAGCGCGCCGTCCACCAGCAGCACCTTCTTCACGCCGTCGAGTTTGGCGGCGGCATCGGCCACCGCTTTGCAATCCTTCCCGGCGACCAGCACGTACACATCGGCGCCGAGCGCCTTGGCCGCGGTGAGCGCCTTAGCGGTCGAATCCTTGAGCACCTTGTTGTCGTGCTCGGCGATCAGAAGCGTGGTCATTACAACACCCCCGCTTCGTCTTTGAGTTTATCGACCAGTTCGGCCACCGAGGCAACCTTGGCGCCCGATTTGCGTCCCGGCGGCTCCGTCGTCTTGAGCACCTGTAGCCGCGGCGCGATATCGACTCCGTAGTCCGCCGGCGTTTTGTCGGCGATCGGTTTCTTTTTCGCCTTCATGATGTTGGGCAGCGAAGCATAGCGCGGCTCGTTGAGGCGCAGGTCGGTGGTGACGATCACGGGTGCTTTCAATTTCACTGTCTGCAGCCCGCCGTCGACTTCGCGGATTACGGTCACGCTGTCGCCCTCGATGGAGATCTTGGATGCGAAAGTGCCTTGCGCCCAGCCGAGCAGCGCCGCCAGCATCTGGCCGGTCTGATTGCAATCGTCGTCGATCGCCTGCTTGCCAAGGATAACGAGGCCGGGCTTTTCCTCGTCGATAATGCCCTTGAGAATTTTCGCCACCGCCAGCGGCTCGACCGCGCCCTCGGCCTTCACCAGGATGCCGCGGTCGGCGCCCATGGCGAGTGCGGTTCGGATGGTTTCGGAAGCCTGCGCCGGTCCGATCGACGCCGCCACGATTTCAGTCGCCTTGCCGGCCTCCTTCAGACGGATCGCCTCTTCGATGGCGATCTCGTCGAACGGATTCATCGACATTTTGATATTGGCGAGTTCGACGCCGGAGCCGTCCGGTTTAACGCGGATCTTGACGTTGAAGTCGACCACCCGTTTCACGGGCACCAGAATTTTCATAAATCCCCATCCCAGACGAATGCTCCCAAGAGCGGGCGGAAGCTAATGGCCGCGCCATTGGCATGTCAACGCTTATGCTGCGCCGCACGCTATGCGCGTCTAACCGACCTGGCTCGGCCCTGACGGCTGCTCGGCCGGCCGGAAGCATTCGAACAGCCGCACCGCGCGATAACGCAGCAGCGGAAACAGGGCAGCGCCGGAGACCAATCCGCCCATATGCGCCCGGCTAGGCGACATTGTCCTAGCCCTGCACCGAAATCGCTCAGATTGGCTTCAGGATCCAGGCGCCGAGCACCTAGAAGCCTCGATCGTTACAACCGGGCGAATGACGAACCACTGCGGGATATAGTCACGAGCGGCAGTTTAGGCAGCTTCAAGGGACTGTCGTCCCACAGCGGAATCACCATGACGCGCCCTCCAACACCCGCATACTCCTTCGTCCGATCATGTCACCGGTTTTGCCCGGGCGCCCACAGCACATCGCGCACACCTTTATCGTTTGCGTAGCGGCCGGCTACGAAGAGGTAGTCCGATAGCCGGTTAATGTATTTGAGCGACGGCTCCGACACGCCCTCGCCCGGCTTGTCTTTGAGCTCGACCATGATGCGTTCGGCGCGCCGGCAGACCGTGCGCGCGAGATGCAAATAGGCCGAAGCCGGGCTGCCCCCAGGCAGGATAAAAGACTTCAACGGCTCCAGTTCGCCATTGAGCCGGTCGATCTCGCCCTCGAGCCAGGCCACTTGGGCGTCGGTCACAGTCAACCGCGCGCCGCCAGGGCCTTTCTCGGCCAGGCACAAATCGGCCTCGACATCAAACAGGTCGTTCTGGATGCGGCCAAGCGCGGCATCGAGCGCCGCGTTGCCGGCGGTATTCAGCCTCACCAGCCCGATCGCCGCATTGGCCTCATCGACAGTGCCGTAGGCCTCGACCCGCAGATCATATTTCTTGCGCCGCGCGCCACTGCCGAGCGACGTCGTGCCATCGTCGCCGGTGCGGGTATAAATGCGGTTGAGTACGACCATGGAGAACCTCGCCTAACGCTTCGGACTCGGACTAAGCTGGTATTGTAACCGGGATTTCGGCCCAAATAATGGGGGTGAATGTCATGCGATTTTTAATGATTGCCATAGCCGCCGCGCTGCTGCTGCCGCCCGCCATCGCGCGGGCGCAGGCCTCCGGCGCCGCCCAGCATTCGGCAAAGGCGGCGGGCACCGATCTTCCCGCCAAGAAGTACAAGAAGCGAGTGAAAAAGGAGAAGGTGGAATACATGCGCGTGGCGCCGATGAAGTGATTGGCACGCCGCCGCGCCACCTGCCCGCAAAACGTTAGCGTCCCATTGCCCAGATTGTCGCCATGATGACGATGATGGCGACGAATTGCAGCAGTACGCGCAGCCGCATGAGCTGCTGCGAACGATTGGGCGAGCCGCCACGCATCATGTTGACGAGGCCGAGCAGCAACACGATCGCCACTGCAACGATCGCGGCCGGCACCAGATAATGCGACATGAAGTCGGACATAGCGCGGCCTTCTAGCATTTGAAGGCGCGGGGGGCCACTGCATCCGACGACGCTCGGACCCATAAATCAAATTTGAGTCCACCCCCCCACATTTTTGTTTCGCGCTATAGTTGTATATCTTATAAAATGTGTTTGGCGTTCGCGACCCGCGGCAGGCGGCTGGTGCCGAGCACACCACTGTCCGCCTTTTCCGGCTCGGACTTCGAACAGCGCCGGAGCGGCGCCAGACAGGCAAACGCGAATATCAAACCGCGCGCTTTTCCGTGTTTCGTGATGCCGAACTGTTCGTCGCCGCCCATGGTCAAATCCTCCGTTAGAACTGTTATGTCTGTAAACAGAAGGCCGCCGTGTCCCGCCCACGTCCGGGCGGTACAGCGCAACATTTAGTCGCGGATACTGGCGATATGGTTCAAAGGCGCTACAGGTAGCGCCGCAGATCGGCCGCAGCTTGCTCGGGCTTGCGATCGAGCTTGAACGGCGCGACGAAGCGGCCCTGCTTGTCCATCAGATAGACCAGCGCGGTGTGGTCCATGCTGTAGTCGCCGTCTTTTATCGGGACCTTCTTGGCATAGACGCGATAGTCTTTTTCAACTGCATCGATCGCCTTCTGGTCGCCGGTGGCGCCGCGCAGGTGTGGATCGAAGCTCGACAGATAGTCTTTCATCACCGCCGCCGTGTCGCGCTCTGGATCGACGGTGATGAACAGCGCGTTGATCTGGTCGGCGTCCTTGCCGAGCGCATGCAGAACTTCCGACAATTCGAACAGCGTGGTCGGGCAGATGTCCGGGCAGTGCGTGTAACCGAAGAACACCAGCAGCGGACGACCTTTGAAATCCTGATCGGTGATCGGCTTGCCGTCCTGGTCGATCAGCTTAAATGGCCCGCCGATCGCCGACGGTCCGCCGCCGGTTCCCTGGTACTGCGTCGTAAACAGAATAACGCCGAGGAAAATGACGAGGCCAGCCAGAAAGGCGGAGAAAACCAGAAGAATATGCGATGTTCGGGCCTTCATCTTATGTCACACGGGCTGCATCAGAAGCACGCCGCCCAGCCGGTGCGCACGGCTTCGAAGAACACTGCGGTGCCATAATAGGCCCAAAGAACCAGCGTTGCCGCCACAATCAAGCCCGCACCCAGTGCGAGCAATAGCACCGGTCGCGAGAGTTTGGCGGTCGAAACGATCGCGGACATCGTAAGCCTCCCGGCGAAACCGTTAACTCCAGATAGGATCAATTTTGGGCCGCGGCAACACGTCGAGGCCGCGACCTGCTGCCGCCGCTGGAATTAACTATTGTGGTACAATAAATATTTGCAATTCCAGCCTTTTCGCGGCCTGCGTTGACTCGACCGGTCAAAGCCGCGATGAATAGGCCGGAATCCGAGCAGAGCCCTTGATGGGTATGGAGATCATGATGCGTAGCGCTTTAGCTATAGCTCTTGCGATATCGATGTCGACGGCAGGCGCTGCCGTTTGGGCACAGAATGCGCCCGCGCCAGCGCCAGCCACTGCACCGGGGGCTGCCGCTGCTCCCGCGCCGGCCCCTGCTCCCGCGCCGGTCATTGCGAAGGCGAAATGTGACAATCCGAACGCGCTCGGCGTCGAACGTATCGTGCAGATCGACACCACGGGCGGTCCGGGCTTCGGCTTCGAGCAGTTTAAGGCCTACGACTTCCTGCGCGACCACGAGATCGTGCTCACCTTCGACGACGGCCCGTGGCCTGGCAACACCGAGCGCGTGCTCAAGGCGCTGGCCGATAATTGCACCAAGGCGATCTTCTTCCCGATCGGTATGCATGCCGGTTGGCACCCCGAGATTCTCAAGGAAGTGGCCAAGGCCGGCCACACCATCGGCTCGCACACATGGTCGCACAAGGATCTCACCAAACTGACGCCGGACGAGGCCAAGGCCGAGATCGAGAAGGGCATTGCGGCGGTGAGCATCGCACTCGGCAACAAGCCGGTCGGGCCCTTCTTCCGCTTCCCGGCGCTTCGCAATCCGCCGGAGATGGTCAAATACCTCGGCGAACGCAATATCGGCATATTCTCCACCGACATGGACTCTTTCGACTTCAAGATCCGCAAGCCCGAGCAGGTCATCAAATCGGTGATGACCAAGCTTGCCAAGCACGGCAAGGGCATCGTCCTGATGCACGACTTCCAGCATGGCACCTCGGAAGCGGCACCGGAGCTGTTCAAGCAGCTCAAGGCCGGCGGCTATAAGGTGGTGCAAGTGGTCGGCAAGACTCCGATCGAGCCCCTGCCGGAATACAAGGAAGCCGTGCTCAAGGAAATGGGCGGCGGACTGGCTGAAGCACGCCCGATGTCAAGCGTGATCGAAACCATCCAGGGCAACTGATCTTCCATCTGCAATTCAAGCCGGCCGTGCAGGCTTCGCGCGGCCAGTTTATTTATGGCGCGGCGCGCGCGGCTCTATGCAGCATTGCTTGGAAGGCTCTGAAGACCTTTTCCATCTGCGGCGGCTTGTACGGAAACAGATCGGGTGGATCCATCGAGTGCACAATCATGGCGGTGCCCACTTCGAAGACCAGAAGCTTTCCATCCTGTGTTTCCGCACAATCGATCGGCAAATAGTCGAGCCCGGTGCGCTCGGCGATGGCCTTGAAGGCCGCCGCGTGCCGAACGGCGAAATCGCTGTCGAACTCCGCCATGAAGCGCGCTTCCTCGGCGCGCCTCGCCGCATCGTTCGTCATGTTGGCGTTGAGGTAATGGATCATCCAATGCTGCGATACCGCCATGTGGGCCACATAGGGGCGGCCATCGATGAGCGCGATGCGGCATTTGCGGAATAGCCCATCGCTTTTGCTGTAGTCGACAAACGGCGAGACGTAGAATTCCTCGTCCGTCCATTCGCGCAGATAAGCGCCGATCGCCGCGGCATCGTCGAATTTCACCAGTCCTATCCCTGCCTGCGACCAGAACGGCCGCGCGATGATCGGGAATCCGCTGCCATCGAGAATGGAGTCGATTGCGACCTCGCCGGCACCGACCTTTGCCAGCGTGGCGCGATCGATGCGCACGTTCATCGGCATGACGATACCCGGCGCGGATTTCAGCAATTCCCAGGTGCCGGCGCGCGTCAGGCGCGCGATGCGTTCGGGCGCATTGATGACCGGGCGCGGCCAGGATTTGACGATTTGCATAACCTCGCGTAGCGCCGATACTGCCGCATCCGATCCATCGATCGCCACCAAAGCGACGTCATGCTCCGGCGGCTCGGGCAACGGCGCGCCCGGCACGACATACATCATGTCGAGCATAATGCTGGAGCCTTCCAGCATGAACTCCAGCGGCGTATTGGCCATGAAATCGCCAGGCGCCATGAAGGCGAGCAGCTTCAGCGGCGGTTCCGTGTGAACCGCCGCTGGCCGCCGGTAAATCCGTTGCAGTTTCAAGGCAGCCGATTGCAATTCAAGGCGATCCTGCGGGCGGCCTTGCAGCTGGGCGATGGTCGATAAATCAAGCCACGCAGCGGCGTCGTCCGGCTGCGCTTGCACCCGAAGCACGAGATCGTTCCACATCGGCGCCAGATCGAGCCCGTCGAAAGCCATCTTGCAGAGCGCCGGCAATCCGATCGGCGTAGGCGGCCGCCGATCTGCAGCGAATAGATTCATGTTGACGGAATTCACGCGCTTCCCCCCGGCTTAAGCCGCAAATTCTGTCATCGCGGCTGCGCCTAGTCGCAAAACCGCTTTCAGCATCGCGTCGATATCGCGCGGCTCGGTTCGGTGATTGACAATGGCCGCGCGGATCGCCAGGCGGTTGCCGATGATGGTCGTCGACGGCGCCGCGACGCCGGATTCGTGCAAATCGGCGACGATCTTCGCATTCAGGCGATCGGCATCGTCGCCGCGGTAGCGGAAGCAGACGATATTGAGCGAAACCGGCGCAAGCAGTTCCAGCTCACGCGCAGTGGTGATTTTGATCTCGAGATAGCGCGCCAGCTGGCAGGTGCGCGAGATCATCGCGCCCAGTGCTTCCGTGCCGTAGACCTTCAGCGTGAACCAGGTCTTCAGCGCGCGAAAGCCGCGCGACAGATCGGGACCGAAATCGCACGGCCACAGTTTGCCGGCGGCGAGGCCGCGCGTCTCGCGCCGCAAATAGGCCGCGGGCGACGCGAAAGTATCGCGATGCAACGTGCCGTCGCGCACCAGGATGAAGCCGGCGTCGTAAGGCACTTGCCCCCATTTATGGAAATCCAGCGCGATTGAGTCCGCCTGCTGGATGCCGGTAAGCCGCGGCGCGATATCCGGCGCCATAATGGCGAGTGCGCCGATGGCGCCGTCGACGTGGAACCAGAGTTTTTCCCGGTTGGCGGTGGCGGCCAGCGCCGCCAGATCGTCGATGGCGCCGGTATCGACCGAGCCCGCCGTCCCGACCAGGAGGAAGGGCATTAGCCCAGCGTTGCGGTCCTGCGCGATCGCCACTTTAAGCGCGTTGATATCGAGTTGGTGATGCTCATTCGTCGGAATGACATGCAACGCCGCGGTGCCGAGGCCGGACAAATCCATCGCCTGGCTGATACAGCCATGCGCACCGGCCGACGTATAGGCGACGAGGCGCTTGCCGGCCGATGCGACGCCGTCGCGGCGCACTTCAATCCCCAGTTCGCGGGTGCGCGCAATCAGCACGCCGAGCAGATTGGCCATCGACGTGCCGGTCACGAATAAGCCGGTCGCGGTGTCGGGAAATTCGAACAATTGCCGCAGCCAGTGCGTAATCTGCCGCTCGACTTCGATCGGCATGTGATCGCGACCGCCAAGATTGGCGTTCAGCCCGGCGGCCAGCATCTCCGCCAGCATACCGGGCACGCTGCCGCCGCCATGCACCCAGCCCATGAAACCGGGATGGGTATTGCCGGTGGCGTAGGGGAGAATATGGTGCATGAACTCGTTATGGACGGCAGCGAGATCGCTCGGCCCGGTCGGTACGGCGGTCCGGAAGCGGGCGCGCTCGTCGTCCGGAATCGGCTGCCATACCGGGCGTTCGCGGATGTTCTCGATGTAATCGAGAATATCGTCGAGCATGCGGTGCCCTTGCGCGCGGGCGCTCCGCCAATCCGCAGGATCGAGACTGCCGCCGAAAATCGAGAAGGGTGCTTTCGCCATGCCTCCGGCAAGGTTTCATTAATAGATTAATAAAAAGTATCGCTAACGAATCGTTAACGCCTCGGAGTACGCTGTTGCCGCCGTATCGGACATTGGGATCAGAATTAATTGCTGCCGCTGGTACTGCTGGCCACGCCATAGCACCTTTGGCCCAGACAATGACCGCAATGACTATGAGCAGTCCCCAAAGCTAGAAGATCACAACGGCGGCATAGGTTTGCGCATAACCATTGTCGGCGGCGCCGCTGCCAGCAAGATCGGACGGCATCACCAGCGCCTAGGCCTAAACTATCAAAGCGAGACAGGCAAAGCCGAGACTGACGGAGATCGCTAACGGAGCGGCTGTGGTGAATTCTGGCATCTGCCCATCGCTATACCCGCAAAGCGGGCACTCCGCCCCGGTCGCCGCAAGCGGCGCGGAACTCCAAATGGTTATAGCTCAGCACCTTAGGGCGCCGCGCGCGACGTGAACGCCGTAAAGATCGAAGACGCCGCGGTGGCGTGATCGTAAGCGATGCGGCTTGCCACCACAAACAAAGTTGTCGCCAGCAACAGTTGCAAGGCGCGCTCCGGAACGCGGATCGCAAAATAGCTGCCGACGAAAATGCCCGGCAGCGAGCCGACGAGCAGCGAGGTGATGATGTGCCAATCGACCGAACCCATCATCCAGTGGCCGACGCCGGCAATCAGCGTGAGCGGCACCGCATGCGCGATGTCCGAGCCGACAATCTTGGCCATCGGCAGATGCGGATAGAGCAGAACAAGGATGACCACGCCGATGGCGCCGGCGCCGACCGATGAGATCGAGACCAGCACGCCGAGCAGCGCGCCGACCAGCACCGTGGTGATGGCGGTGCGCTTTGGATCGAGCTCCCTGACGCGTGCGCGGTAGAGCGCGATGATTAGGGTACCGAACACCAAGACGAACGCGGTCGCAAAAAGCGCGACGCTGAGCACCAACGTGATCATGCTGCCAGCGGCATCGCCATTGAAATTGAAGTGCGACAACACCGTAATCGTTAAGGCGGTCGCCGGAATGCTCCCTGCCGCGAGCCGCCGTACCACGCGCCAGTCGATGCTGCGCGCCAGTCCGTGCACCAGGCTGCCGCCGGTCTTGGTGGCCGCAGCATAGAGCAGGTCGGTGCCGACTGCGGTCGCCGGATGTATACCGAACAGCAGGATCAGGATCGGCGTCATCAATGAGCCACCGCCGACCCCGGTCATTCCGACCAGCAGCCCGACGGCGAAGCCCGACAGCGAATAAAGCGGATCGATCATACGGAACGGCCCCAGCGCAACCGGCGTCATGGTCGCGTGCAGACTCTAAACACATTCCACGCCAGCGGTCATCTCCATGACGCGCCGGCGGGCGGGAGGTTCCACAAATGCATTTCACCGCAGCGGCAATTCGCGCAATTTTTTATGCAAGATTAGTGTGATAACGTAGAAATAATGCCTACTTCAAAAATAATATTTTTTTCGTAGCGCGATACCTTCGTTGGGAGCGGCAACGTGCCTGAAATCGTTACTCTCACGATCAACCCGGCGATCGACATTTTTGTCAACGTCGACCGAGTCGAATCAACCCGCAAATTACGCTGTTCAACGCCCAAACGCGATCCCGGCGGCGGCGGCATCAATGTAGCGCGCGTCGCCTTCCGGTTGGACGCCGATGTGCTGGCGATCTATCCGATCGGCGGCCAGATCGGAAAATTGTTGCAGCGGCTGGTCGAACGCGAAGGTATCGCCAGCATGGTCACGCCGTCGCACATTGAAACGCGCGAGAATTTCACCGCCTATGAAGAAACCACCGGCGAGCAATACCGTTTCGTTTTGCCCGGCTCGCGGTTGCACCAAGCCGAATGGGAAGCGATGCTCGAGCGGCTGGCGTCGTTAACCGGGCGGCCGAAGTTCGTGGTCGCCAGCGGCAGCGTACCGCCCGGAGCGCCCGTAGATTTTTTCGCACGCGTAGCGCGGCAGGCCAAGGCGCTCGGCGCCAAGTCCGTGATCGACACATCGGGCCCGGCGCTGGCGGCCGCGCTCGATGAGGGCGTGACCGTCATCAAGCCAAACCTGGTCGAACTAAAGGAATTCGTGGCGGCGGCGCTCGAAACCGATGAAGACCGCGTCGCCGCTTGCCGAAAGCTGGTGGCCGACGGGCGCGCCGAAATCGTCGCGCTCACGCTCGGCGATCAGGGTTCGCTGCTGGTGACGGCCGAGCGCGCGTGGCGCGCGCTGCCGTTGCAGATCGAGACGGTGAGTACGGTCGGCGCCGGCGACAGCTTCCTCGGCGGTCTGGTCGCCGCGCTTGCAAGCGACAAACCGATGGAAGAGGCGTTCCGCGTCGCGGTTGCCGCGGCGTCGGCGGCGGTGATGATGCCGGGCACGGGGCTGTGTCAGCCTGAGGACGTGATGCGTCTGGTCCCCGACGTGAAGATCAAGGAAATCGCTCGGACGCAGGTGTGACGCTGCGGCCCCGCGCCGCGCGAGCGTGTATCAGTGTGAATTTGCCGATATCGATCCGGTGATTTCGCCGCGCGCGGCCTGCGTGCAATAACGGCTGGCGTAGGTCTCCGCCAGCTTCTGCATTTCGCCAGCGTAGGCGCCGTGGTCCGTGCCTGTCCATTCGCGCGCAAGATCGCCGAAGGTCACCGGCCGATGCAGCCGGCGCATCGCCTGCTGGACGTCGTCCTGCACCTGGCGCGTGCGATTGGCGACCGGGTCGGGAATGCGCGTGGTCGAATACATCAAAACGTGTTGCAGGTGCGCGAGCACGCCGGTCGCGGCATCCCTGAAACGCTCGCCCGGTCGGCCCGAGATGGCGGCGCCGACGCCGGCAAAATTGTTATCGGTTGGCACCACCGAGGCGGGCACGCCGTTCGGCCGGCGGAAGGTGAGGTAGTTGGTTTCGATCAGCATCTGGAAGAAGGCGTAGTCCCAGCGCACCGCCACGCATGGCGCCGGCGGCCGTGCCACGCAACTGCCGATGCGCTGATAGAGCGACGCGATGTTGGTGAAACGCGGATCGATCGTGCGCGGCGGACTATGCTTGGCGTTGCGCCCGGTGACAAAGTCCATGAGCGCGGCGGGCCGCACGCATTGCGGTACCGGATTGTCGGCGCTGGCGAGAATGCGCGGCAACGCGGCGGCATAATCCACGCTTGGCAACAGCAGCAACGCAAACAGGACTACTCGGAAGACCATACACCCGCCTCAGTGCAGCGGGCACCTAAATGGAATTTCGTTAATTTTCTGAGGACATTTGCGACACATGCGGGCACTGACTATTAACCATAAATGGGGCGCATCGACCGCACGCAAAAATGAAAAGGTCATCGGTCTGCGCGAGAGAAGGATCGACCGATGGTCCGTTACGCGTGTCAATTATCGGTGGCAAGGCCGAAGAGTGTTGACGAGCCAGCAAGCGGCTACTTGCGCCCGCTTCCACAATCTATCCGGCCCGGCCGCGACGAAGTTCTACGTAGCGGGCTTGCCAATCCGCGTGATCGCGGAAATTCTGGCATGGAGCGAGGATCAGGTTGAGCGGATCATTCGGCGCTATGTCGCTCGCGCGGCGGAACTGCGCCAAGTATTGGAGCGGGCGAAGGGAATCGAACCCTCGTATGCAGCTTGGGAAGCTGCCGTTCTACCATTGAACTACGCCCGCAAAACCCTTATTCCATCGGTATTTCTTGCACTTAGCTGGTGAATTTTGTTTGACGGTTGTTCGCACTTCCTGCGGATTGAAGTCCGATGCCGCTGGCAAACACGAAACGCCAGTTGTGCCGATGAACAGTAGCAGATTTTGCGAGGAATGTCAGCGACGGGCTTGCGGCTGTCACCGCTAATGCGAGCGCCGCCGTTCACTATGGACGTGCGACGGATCAGGAATTCTTTTTCTTCTTGGCTTTCTTTTCGACGAGCGTGAGCAGCCTATCGACTTCCTCCTCGGTAGGCTCCTTCAACTTCATTCTCACCCCGCCAAACTCGATTTGTACATTGCGCCCGGTCCGCCGCTTCAGATACGCGACGATGATCTTCGTGATCGCGGGAATAACAAATGGCGCCGCGACCACGAACGCGCCCGTGTATCCGCACCACGCATCCACTGCATCCTGCGTAAGCCATTGGGCATTGGCTTTGACGCCGTGTGCTGTGAATTCGGACTTAACGGTGCTTATCTCATGCTGGAATTCAGGGCTTTGGTGGGTTCCCTCGTCCGGCGCCCGCAATAAAATGAGCTTAAGGCCATCGGCTTCGTCTTCGCCATGCCTGTTCGCAAGCGGACCGCCCCGTATTTCCTCAAACGCCTGCGTCATTGCTTCCGAATGGGGAAATCCCTCGGCGACAAGCTCCTTTATGCGCTTGTTGATTTCATCCAATTCAGCGCGCGTCGGTATGTAGCTCATGGTGCCGTATCCTCGTTTCGGAGACCTAGTGGTTGAAATCTGACGCTTAGTACCCCCGACACAATATACCGTAAGGGAGTGCCGTTGGTCCCTTCTGGCCCCACTGGCCCCACTGCGACGTGTGCCGACCCCCAACTTGGTTCGGGAAAAAGCGGATTTAGCATCGTTGCCACGAATAGCCCGCCTATGGCTTCCCGGGAACCCCACCAATTGCTATCGTCTACGCGGTCCCAGAGTTCATCTGGGAAATGTCAGAAAACAATCAGTTGGGAGGAATAGATGCGTCGTTTGACTATGATGGCGGGCGCCCTGTGCGTCGCGCTTTTGACCAGCACTGGCGCCTTCGCGCAAGTGCCGCCTGATCCGGCCAATCCAAACGAAGCCGTGCCGGACGCGTTCGCTCCGCCACCGTATGGCGATCCGATCAATCTCGTGACCGCCAAAAAAGTCGCCGACGCCGCCGCAGCCGAAGCGATGAAGCGGAAATGGGATGCGTTCTGTATTGCGATCGTCGGCCCGAGCGGCGACCTCGTTTACTTCGAGAAATTGGACAACTGCCAGTTTGCGTCGGTTACAATCTCGCAACACAAGGCGCGCACGGCGGCGCGCTATCGGCGTCCGACCTTGGTGTTTGAACGGTTGCTCGGCAAGGGCAATTTTTTCGCCTATCTGACAACACTCGATGACGTGATCGCGTCACGCGGCGGCAATCCGCTGATTGTCGGCGGTAAGGTGATCGGCGCCATCGGCGTGAGCGGCGGTGCCGGCTCGCAGGATGATACGCTGTCGCAGGCCGGAGTTGCGGCGCTCAAATAATATCGGTGTGCTTCAAAAGGCGTTCCGCCGGGATGAAAATTCCGGCGGATTGTTTTTTGCCAACGGTACCAAGCGTCAGATTTCAACCACTAGTGACGGCAGTCAAGATTATAGTGCCAATGGCAAGACTGTCCGGTTAATTACCGCTGGAATTCACAGGTCGCGCGGGTCTTTTGTTGCCCGACCCCTAACCTCTCGACATCGGGAAGCCTTGATGTGCTCCGATCTTTTCGGGGTCCGGCCCTCGGCCGATGCCCTCGCGACCGGAGCCGACATCGCGCTCGGGCTTCGAGTAGACCGGCGGCTTACGCGGCGGCTGTAGCTTATCCACATAGTACGCTCGCGGATGGTCGCGCACGGTCTGCGGCTCCGGTTCCTCGTCCTCCGCCACGACGGCCTTGTCCGTGTCGTCCGGCTTGAAAATCTCGACGCGGTGTGAGGGTTGCTTGTGCACCGGACCATTGCGCTTAAGCTCCGCCGCCTGCCGCCGTAGCTCCTCGATGTCCGGGCGCAGCGCCGCCGGTTTGCCATCGGCATCGCGGAACGTGACCGGGGCTTGATCGAATTCGCCGGATGCCGCGCGCTCCTCGAAGTCCTCACTCGACTTCGCCGGAGCGGCGAGCGCAAGATGGCCACCGCCGCGCTGTTCGGACTCCGCCTCCTCGTCCTCGAACACTTGCGCCGCTTGCTCGATAACGGGCTTTGGTGTTTGGTCCTTTTCGAGCCGCAGCACGCCGCCATAGTTGACATCGACAGTTTGGTGCGCGCCGTAGCGTTTGCGGTTCCAGCTTTCCAGCATCTTGATGACCAAGGCATCGGACGGCTTGAGCCATTGCTTTGTCGGCTTGGTCTCATAGCAGACCTTTTCCCAATCGGGACCGACTTCGATCCATAGCTCGTCCTCTTTGATGTGTGCGTACTCCTCCTTGAGCACGCGCTCGAACATCCGTTGACCCTGAAAGAAAACATCGACGAGCACGCCATCACGGGCGCGCTCAAGCGCCGTCTGTTGGATTTGATGCGCGGTGAGTGCCGGAATGTTCTGCGAGTAGTGGACATGGAACGGAGCTTCGACTCCGCAAAACTCGATGGCTTGCAACTCGGGATGGCCTAGCCGGGATTGAACGAGCCACTTCCAAGGAAGTGAGGGGCTGATGCCGACACGCCGCGCACTCTCCGCCATGCTGGCGCTCAAGAGGTTGTCGAGTAGCTCGGGGATTTTTTCGTAGTGCGACATTGCGGCCTCCTCGTTTCGATTTCGTTTTAGTGTTTTTCTTCCGGGGCGTTGTGTGTTGCAGATTTTCAGACGGAGGGTCGGCAAACCACATGCCCCTTCCGCGAGAGGGGGTGCGTTTTGGGGACTACCCGGTAGCTGCCGGTCACCATCCATCCGCGACCGTCGCGGATGCTTGCATGGTCACCGTCCCTGAGCGCCGGGGCGGGGGCCTCGCGCGAGGTTCAAGACCCCTCGCGGCTCGCTGCGCTCGGGCGGTCGCCATTAATCTGAACGCGAAACCCATTGCCCATTCAGGTTACTGGCGATCTTAACCTTGAGGGCCGAAGCTCCTCGCAGCCAAGTTAGCTGACGTTATTCCCTTTATTACCAATGACTTAGATGGTTTATGTTTGCCGTCTGTTGCCGCTTAAGGCTTAAGATTACTGGTGCGGTCGAGGACCTGAAAAACGCCGAAAAACGCAGCAAAATCAATGGTTTTTCGCTTTGGGATGGCAAAGAAATATGGTTAACGCGGCCCCCAATAGGGCTGTTGCGCCGATCCGCACCATTGCAGCAAATCACTAGCATGAAACTATACCGTCGTCAAGATAATTCGTATAATAAATCAATGACTTATCACTAAAACGAACCGCTCGTCCGTGACGGTCACAGACGGCGAACCGCTAAAAGGACAATAGTGGGGTCGATGTGGGGGTCGCGCCTCAATATTATCAATGACTTAGACCTCGACCCCCGCGACCCCCATGGGGGTTGTGGGGGTTAAATGAGGAAAAGCCCATTTTATAAGGGTTTCTAAGTGAGGGTCCATGTGGGGGACAGTCCCCCATACCCCTAGGCGTGGCTACCCCCACGCCCTTCGCGGAGCTACGGGCGAGGGGTGCCACGCCTGCTACGCTTGGTCGATGTAGTGATGGCGATTATAGTGCGCCCGCGCCGCGTCATCGTCGGCAATCGCCGCGTACCGAGCGCACCCGCGATCAATTGCACATTGAACACATCCTGAATTGCTCACATAGCGGAGCCGCGTCCGGCACCGCTTGCACCGCGTCACAGGGGCGAAGGTGAGCTTCCCGGCCGCGAGCGCAGCGGCGCGCCGCTTGTTCGGCGGCCTGCCGAGCTTCTTCATTGTCCGACCCTCCTATATCCGGCCTTGCCGCGCTTGGCGTCGTCCATGTACTCGATGACCGCATCGGCCCCACCGCTGGCGCTGCGGTCCTCGCAAGCGACATCGAGGATGGCGGCTATATCGGCGCGGGTCGCCGTGATTTTCGACTCGCGCTTGAGGTAGGGGACGAGCTTCGCGACGGTGTAGTCCCCGCCGCGCTCTTTCGTGATCCGTTTCCCGGCGTCGATCAGCTTGAGCACCGCCGCGAGAATGAGCGGCTCGTCGGCGGCAGCTTGAGCTTGTGACTTGATGACCGGCTCCCATGGCACCGCTACGCCTACACTGTCCGCCGGACGCTTCCCGGCCGCATTCTTAAGCGACACGCTTTCCATATAAAACCATTGCACGCGTTCACCGGCCGCTGTCATGTTCGGGCGGTCGCTTTCAAGTCGAATGTATCGAAGCCGATTGCCAACCCCTTGCGCCTTAGCCTCCTCCGCGCTCATTAGATTGATGACCCGGCTGTCGCGCCACGCGGCGAGGATGGCCGATGACCCACGGCTGTCCTCCGATGATATATCCCCACCGCCGCGCGGCGGCTTGCGCGTATGATGCACATGCTCGATTGACGAGCGGGTCTGATAGGCGATGTCCTTGAATGCCGTAACTACCTCGTCCATGTGTTCGGAATTCTCGGGGATCGAATGAGCGTTGATGAATGGGTCAATGTCGGTTACGTCGATGCCTTCGCCGTTGATGGTCGCCACCATGTCCTTGATGACCGGGACGGCAATTTTCACATTGCCATGGCCTTCGAGGGTGGCAATCTTGATCGGTGTATCGCGGCCGCTGTCGAGGTAGAGCTTCCCGCGTAGGGACTCGAAATCGAAATCATAGCGCGGGTGCGGCGGCTCGTCCGGTTCCTCGCCTTTGGGGATGCGTCCATAGTACAGACATATCGCCTTGATGCGGCGCGCAAGCTCCTCCTCCGGGTCCTCGCCGTTCCAGACCCACACCTTGAGCGGCTTGTCGGGCATACGGGAGGGACCAACCCCTAGCAGGTCAAAGCCGGTCATCATCGAGACATCCTCAGTCAACACTAGCGTTGACTTGCCCCGGGTCGATGGTGCGCTCGTCCCGGTGACATAGCTGCGGATGTAATGGTCGCCATACAGCCAATCGCGGGGCGGGATGACCTTCCACTTGTCCGGGTCAAATGGCGTGGCCTTGAGCTTGCCTGTGCTCGATTGTTCGGGGCCGATGCCCAAATCATCCGCATAGAATTCCGCCTTCTCGCGCTCGTAGTCGCTGGCGTTTTCGTTATCATCGACGACATAAAGCCGGGGCCTCGTTTTCGCGGCCTCCGCTTCGCGCTTGATCTTGTAGTCCTTGAGCTTGCCTTGACGTGCGAGACGCTCTTGGGTGGTTTCAGCCATTGAGGCGGCCTTTCATTGTAGCGATGCAACGTCGCACCGTGCGCAGTGCGCAATAAGGACAGGTGTCAAAATGGTGCTCAAGGTGACCTGTGCGGGGGTCCTCATAATCGAAACGGTTTTCGCCTTGGAAGTGTCGGACAGGGCCGGGGCCATAGAATGCGTCTGCGGCCCGCTGAGCTTTCGCAAGCTCGCGAGCTAAATCAGTCTTGATGCTTTTTGGGGATTGGAGTACAGATTGCATTGCAAGTGTCGCTTTCGTTGCATGAACAACGGGAGCAATCTCTCGGGGGCGAAAGCTCCACTTAAAGGTCGCCTTTGCCGGGCGACCTTTTTGTATTTTGGGACGCTACTTTCTTTTTCGGAAAATGTCAAGACAAAATTAACCTTCGTGAGGGTACTCGCGGCCAAACAATCAAGTGCGCGCGAGAAAAAATAATTTCCAAATTCGTCGTTCTGTTAACCGACAAAGTGTCCGTGACGTGCCATTGTTCCGGACACGCGAATACCCCGGCACGTTTTGCCCCGGTGTCGCCGTAAGCCCTCAGCCCGCACTGTGCAGGTCGCACTATGCAGGTGATCCCAACTCAAGGGGATTTAAATGGGGCGACGTAGAGAGACCCGGAGCGGCGCGCCTTTTCCATTTTAGGTCCCGTCGTTCCACAACGCCCCGAGCGGGCAAGGAGAGCGACATGTCTAAACGTAGTGAGACTGGTCAGGATGTCCTGACCACTACAGCGGGACCAGTGGTCACGCTCGATCAGGTGAAGGATGCGCTTGCGAAAGTCGCGGCGCATTCTCAGTGCAGCGAGAAAATGGCTAACACCATCGCCATCAATAGCGGTGGTGTTATAAATGCCTCGCGCGATCCGGGCAGGCTTCCGCGTGAGGCTTGGGAAACGATCAAGCCCAAAAAGTTCGAGCGGGTCCTGCGCAAGTGCGAGAGCGTTCTAGAAAACGCTGCGGCGGAGGATATGGTTGCGACCGAAAAAAAAGCGGCCGTCGCCGAAGTTGATGTCGTCGGCAAGCAAATCACTTCACTCGCCGACAAGATCAAACGCGAGAGCGAGGCCGAGCAAAAGCACAAGGCCGAGGGCGATAGCTTCTTTCAGACCCTTACAGAGAAGCTCAAGGAAGCCGAGCCGCTGGCGAAGGCGGCCGGAATGACCATGAAGGCGCTCAAGCTCAAGTATGTCGGCGACCAACTCGGTGATACCCGGTTCAAGTTGGCGTTGCGCATTGCTCGCGGGTTGATAACCCATGAGCAAGCGACGGCGGCCGATACTAAGCTCGCGCGTGAGAAACGAGCGAAGGCCAAACCTCCCGCTTCGGACGTGGTAGTTCGGGGAGCCGATGGCAAACCACTCGATACGTCCGGCTTTGGTGGCCCCGCTAAGGAGCAACTCGAAGCGGAGCTTGCACGATCAGCCGGGCCTAAGCCGGTCGGCCCGGGCATTCCGGGAATACCGGAGCCGGTGGTCGAGCCGAAGCAAGGACTTGACAATGTAAAGTCCTCTCCGGTGCCCGCGCTTGTACCGGCTCTCGACTTGATGCCTGAGACGCTTGAGCAATGCCTTGACCGCATGATGGCGGTCGAGAAGTCGGCTTTCCCGGCTCATACCATTTGCGTCCGGTGCATCGAGTACCTTGCACCGCTCATGAATGAAGGGACCCGGGCGCAATTACGGAAAGATATTTCCGCGATTACAAACGCGGCCGACAAGTCCGCGCGGCGGAAGGCGGCTTGATGAAACGGCCATGTAGGGGCCGGAGTACCCGGTCCCTACACTGCCATCGACGCATCCCATAGGACGCGGCGAAGCTCTTAATGGACTAGCTGACGGCGGCGCGGATATAGTTGATCGATGCGGCCCGAGCGAAGCGCCGGAGTATTTTCGCGCATCAAGAAAAATCTCAAGGCGTCGTAACAGTGATCGTCCCCGTCGCTGGATACATCGTCGGGTTCATGCTCATCCCGCGCCATGTTCGGCAGACTGCGGAGGCAGTTCACCGCATTTTCGCAAATGAAAAGTGCGGGTTCCTCCCGGACTCCATTTTCCGGCGGCTTGGCAGCCATAAGCATCTTGAGCATTTGCGCCGCGCCCAACGGCCGAGACTTATTTGCTTTCTGGAAGCGGCAACCTGCCTTCTCCAAGTCTTTCGCCGTGCTGGCACCGTAGTCGTTCGCGCTCGGGGCAAAGATCGAGGTATCGGCCTGATTGCCGTCTGCCCGTAGGATGGCGGTATTCCATCCGTGCTTTTCGCAAATCCTGTGCAGCGCCTCCCCGATTTGGCGCGGCTGAAAAGCATTGCCGACATTCGGCTTTATGCCACCGTAGTATTCCGCGACCACATACACATCGCCTTTGACGGTGCAACGCGACGTGCCATCGGCGAACACAATATCCTCGCCCTTCGAGACCCAACAAAACACCGCAACGCTCGGGGCCGTAATGCCATGGTCAAATCCCAATCGAATGCGGCCGGGTGTTGGTACCTCGAATACTGGCACGGTGACGGACGCAAAATCGACGCTCCCAAAGTACATATTGGGCGGACTCGCCCAAACCCCTTCTAGCCACGAAGCTTGCTTCGACGGATTATCTTTCGTTGCGGATTTCAGCGCGTCGATATAGCCCGGCTGCATTTTCAAGAGGGGCCAATTTTCGAAGACTGATCCAAAGATGACACGACGATCCGGGCCGCCGCCGCCTGTGATAAGCGGGCCGACAGTCGGTGCTCGCGCCGCCGTCAGATTAAAGTATTCCAAAATCTGATCGCGGGAACTGCCCCACGAATTGGTAGCGCAGCGCATCCGGGGCCGTGCAAGTGGATGCGTCGAGCGCAGAATGGACAGCAACAATTGCATACACTCTAAAGTTTTGTAGGAGGCCAATTCGTCGATTGCAGCCCAAGTGACGTTGCGCCCAAGAAAACGGTCGAATTCCGAGGGGTCCAAAAATGGCCGGAATTTCAAAGTCTCGCCTTGCGGGAAAGTGTAAGTTGAAGTTGTTTCGTTGTAGGTCGCGGTCGGATGAATGCGAGCAATCATCTTGGCGGCGACTGACTTGATGTCTTCCAATTCGGGAAAAGTGCGTCGAATAAAGAGGCCCTTACACTCGGCACCTAGCCCGATTGAAACATCCTGCAAAAAATCGGCGATCAAACATTCCGATTTCCCGCAGCCTCGCGTCCCGACATACAAAACCAAAGGTTCGGTCGCCGCGAGGAAGGCCGCCTGTGATCCGGGCAAAGCTCCCCACCCCACGGGACGGGCGACTCCGCCGATGTTGCAGTAAGGGACGAGGCCGATGGCCTCCTCTCTAAAATGATCGACCGTGTTCCACATTATGCAGACGGTAGGTTGGCGCGGGCCTCGCGGATGCGCTCCGCCGTAATGGTCTGCGCTTGGGTCTTAGTGAAAGCTTGGGTCCCGTTCGGGCCTCGCCGATAAGCGGCACCGCCGCCGCGCCGGGTCCTGATGTCGTTACCGTGGCCGCCGCCGGACATCGCCTTCGCGGTCTCGGTCACGGATGGCCGATAGGGTATCTGTCCCGCTCGGGCGAGCCGAGCTTTTCGCGCTTGGTTCGAGGCTATCCATTGCCGGACGTTTTCCTCCGGCGTGAGAGCCGGGGCGACCGCGTTGTACTTGGCAAGGGCACGCTGTACCCGCTGGCGCGCATCGGCGACGACTTGCTTCGCCTGTCGATGCTCGAACCGTGCGACATCGAGCGCAGCGTCGGCGCGGCGCAAGACTTCATGGGGCGGGAGCGGCGGCTCAATAGGAGCCTCGCTGATGCGTTCTGCCGGGGTCTCAGGTGCAATCGTCCCATGAATATCATGGGGGAATTTTGCCTCGACGTCCGTCTCGGGCGCGTAAGTGTCGCGTAGTGAGGGCCACCGTTCTTTAAGGGCTTGCTCGTTTTTGATTGCTTGGTCCGACATGAAAACCTCCATTATGATTATGTGGCCGCCCGTTGTCGGTTGAAGTCCCCCAAAATCGAAAACGGGCGGCCGGGGTCAGACGGGAGACGAAACCGCGTCCGACTTTGGATTTATCTGCTGCCCTTCATGGCGCGCCATTCATCGAGGGCTGTCCATTTCGGCATTGCGGCTGCGGCGTTGGTTTGAGCTTTGACGGCTGCGGCTTCGGCGTCGGCCTTTGCGATGACATCGGCTTCCGCTAGTTCGGCGGCTCGAACCGCATTGACCAGCGCCTCGAACACCGGACGGCGCTCCGGCGGAACGGTGACGTTCTCAAGATCGGCGCGAAGGCCGCCGCGTTCATCGAATATATTTTCACTGAGCTGTGACATAAGGGACTCCCCTCCGGTTATTTGATTGGGGGCTTCGCTTTGCCGAAAACCTTTTCCGGGTCCTGCTGTCGGGTTTGACCGTGAGCGGCCGGAAGCATCTTGTCACTGACAAGGCGAAGTTGTCCGCCCGCGTCGTTGTAGTCATCGTCGGCCGGGATTTGGTCGCCCCTGCCAGCAACGCCATGCGCGAGCACCATGTCGGCGGCCGGATCATCGACCGACTCGCGCAGGTTTTTACCGAGGAGGCTTTGCGGGCCACCCTGACCCGGTGCGATGCTCGATGGATTGCCTACGGGCGAGTTTTGTCCGTAAGCCGCGCCGCCGCGTGGACTGCGGATGGTGCTCAATTCGTCGGGTGCGGGCGTTCTCAAGATTTGCGCGCCCGGCTTCTTTCCATGCGCTTGTACTGCCATGGCCGTTATCTCCCAAAATTGCCGGTGATACCGGCCGCGACAAGCTGGTCCGACCGCGTGGTCTCACGCGTCGGTTTAGTCGCTTCATTGAATGCCGAGTTGACTTCGGTGTTCGGGCCGCAGTCGCAGTTGTGGTGCGTCGGCTTCGCGCCGGAAGCGCCGACGCTGGCAACGCCCGCGTGAGGCGCTACCGGATGCCGGGGCTGCGGCGTCTTGAGCAACCGCTTGATATTTTCCGTCGATGGATCATGAAGCATTCCCATGGCTCAATCCTCCGTTACTGATTTCGGGATGCCGTGGCGCGGGGTGTTGCCCATGGCTTCCTTAAGAATGTCCTCGCCGTTGAATGATGCCCCGACGATTTGCTTGCTTGTCATGCCCGGGTGCACATAGACCGGAGGCTCATGCTTCCCGGCGATGCTCGGGTCGAGCGGCTCGGGCGCATCGGCGACCGGGACCCCGTGCACGTTGGTCATGTGGAGCATTCCGGGGAGCGGTGAAGTCATCGAGCGTTGGCCCTGCACTAGCTCAATCGGATAGCCTTTCGGCTTACCGGCTCGAACACTGTACGGGAGTGGGTTAGTACGGACGGCCGTATGATCGTCGGTGGTGCTGGCCTCTTTAAGCCGGGCCGGGCTTTGGTCATGGTGTTTCATGATGCTCCCCCTACCTTAGCCGTGGTTGCCCCGAGGGCGGACATTTGGGCCAAGGTGTACGCGGAATGATTAGCGGTGACTTTCGCATCAAGGCTCTTGCCGTTGACAGCGGACTCAATGCCTACGGTGTGAGCGGCAGGCGCGGGCTTGTTCTCGACGGCGCGAGCGGCAGGTCCAAAGCCGTATGTCAGTGAGCGGTTGCGCGCATCGAGCCACTGATTAAGCGCCACGCGTTCGGCGCGAGCTTGTGATGGCCCTTGGCCCCCCGATGCGAACCGGCCGTGATAGTCGCGCGCTTGCTCTTGCTGGTAGGCCATGACACCCTCGTTATGGTTTGAGCGGCAATCCCGTGAGAGACAGCCCGAGGGGAGCGGCCGGGGATTTTGCGGCGCGGGCAATGTCGGCGACTTTCTTGTGGCCCATGGCGGCGATCATGCCGCCGATCTGCGTCTCAACGCCTTTGTCGATGCCGCCGTCCGACTTGCGCAACTTGAAAAACGGATTTTTTGATCCGTCGAAACCGTTGAGGAGTGACTTGTCGTGAGCCGCAGTCTTGTCGTCACCGTCCCGCTTAACGACGAGTACCTTGTCGAGAGCTACAACGTCGCCCTTGAGCGCGCGGAGCAACTGGCCCTTGGCAGTGAGGTTGCCAGCGCGAGCGGAAATGATAAGGGCCTCGTCGAGTTGCGGATCGTCGTCACCGTTCGCCTTGTCGGCGGCGACAACAAACAGTCCCTTGAACGGACCATCGAGGAAGTGCGACCGAGCGGCAGGGTCATCGACGGCGGCTAGATCGGATTTCCCAAACTTGAGGTTGACGCCATCCCATGAGACCTTGGCGATTTGATCCGGCGAGGATGCGATCAGCTTGGCCGCGTCCTCACTCGCCCCGAGCTTGATTAGGAAGCTCTCGAAGCGGTGGCGCGTTTCCATTTTGAGTAGTGCGGCGTCAAGTTCTTTGTTCTCGCTCATAGGGGCTTCCTCCGGTTAGGACTCGACGCAACGCGACGCGGGCGCGTGGCTCAACAGCCACCGCTCAAGATCGCTTGCGAGGATGCGGGTTTTTGTGCCGACGCGAACGGCGCGGATTTCTCCGGCGCGCACTGCGGCTTGGATACGTTCGGGACGGAGGCCGGTGGAAGCTGCCGCAGCGGTCGGAGACATGGCGACAACATCGACCGGCCGCACATGCTCATACGGCATGGGGCGGCCTATCTGTTGTCGCGTCCGAGGGGGGCTAAGGCGCGAGGATTATTCCGACCACCGTTTACTCCTACGCGATAACGGGAGCAACCCGTGTTTCACGATACGCCACGGCGGACAGGTCCAGCTTCTTTCAGCCGCAAAATCGCCTATATAAAATCTATGGGAGAGCGGATTTCACGCGCCAACCTTGAAGAAACTCGGCGAAGCTTTCCGCCAGAAGTCCGAGCCGACAAAGCGCGTGAAACATTCACACTGGCCGTGAGCGTCATTCGCCACTTCTTCGGTCACCAATGGTACATGGACCATATTTTTCAGGACGCGGAGGGCTCGCGCCCTGACGGCTTCCTGCGCATTGATTACACACCGGGGCCGAAGGGCGAGAAGAAAACCTCACGGATGCTCGATTTCGCCGAAAATCTATTCAACCTCCAGCATGTCGAGGGCTTCGACGACCGCGTGACGCAGATGCGCTCGGGCTCGATTGAAGCGACGTTTGCCGAATTCGACTTCGGTCGCTTCCTCTACATTCACGACATAGACTTTAAATTTGTCATGCCTAGCGGCGTCGCTGGTAAGGATTACGACTACAGAATTCGATACCAAGACGGCCGCGAGGTCTGCGCGGATGCGAAATGCCGGTTAGAAGGTACCGAGATGCGCGCGGAAACAATCTTGAACGCGCTGCGGAAGGCGAGGAGCAATAATTTACCGCCGGACGAGCCGGGCGCGGTATTCGTGAAAGTGCCTCAAGGATGGCTGGAAGACGAAACGATGCGGCGCGGCATTTACGCGACGGTCAGGGACTTCCTGCGAAACACGCAGCGGGTCGTAACCGTGGTGATCTACGCCGTCGTGGTGAAAGAATTAAAGGAAGAAAAGATGATGCTGATGCGTCATCGCTTCCACGAATTCGAGAATTCCCAGCATCGCTTCGACAAAAGTAAGAGCTGGGTGCTGTTCAGAGATTACGTGGTGCCGGAAGAATGGGGCGGAATGCCGCCGAAGTGGGACAGGGTCTTCTCAAAGGGATTTCTGATGCGAACCAACTGGAAGTGGTTACCCTGCTATACATTCCGGCTTAGCAGGGGGTATGCCAAAATTCGTGCGTCGTACCCGGCTCCATTCGGTTAAGCTCACACCGCGCGAAGGGGCTTGAGCTATGCCTAAACTCTTGCGGTCGAGCGAAACGGCAGGCTGCGGTGCCACGATCAAGCTCGACAATGGCGAAGTCGTGTGGGTTTCAATAGCGCGCATCGGCGTGCTGGTCCGTCATCGGGATATGAGTGGCGGGTTTTTCAAGACGTTCCTAAACAGCTTCCTTGGCGCAACACTCTACAACGAAAAGAACGTCTACAAGGGCGCGCAAGCCGCGATTGCGTTGCGTCTCGAATTTCCCGAGCTAGCGCCGGAATTGCCACGCTTCAAAAATCCGGTGCTATCCTCATTCGCAAATGCGATCTGGCATTGCAAATCGGCGGCAGAGGTTAGCATTGTGCTCAATGAAGCCGCCGCTAAGCTTCCCGCAGAAGAAATGGCGGACGCGGCGGCACTCCTAAGCGCGTTTGAGGCTGCAAAAAATTATGAGCCACCCAAGCGACCGCCTGAAATGACGCCCGGAACGTATCACGTCATTTGGTCCGATGGCGTCAAGCAAGAGATGCGTTTTGTGCCTGCCGAAATTCAACAATGGGTCGCGGATACAAATAAATCCGAGGCCGGTAAAGGAAAAAATCATCGGATCGTGCGCGTAGTCGATTTGCAGGGTCGCGTTGTGTGGGGCGCTGACAGCAGCGGAAAGCAGGGGCTATGACCAGCCACAAACCACCGATTTACTTCCAACCGCCGAGTGGAACTATGGCGCAGCAGTACATGCACCGCGCGAGGATGTTTCGTGAGGCTGCTATGAACCTTTCTGCATATTCCAACGGTGGACAGTTCTTGCCCAAGTACGCCCTGTTGACGCACGCAATCGAACTATCGTTAAAGGCGTTCGCTCTACATTCCGTATCAATAGGGAAGCCGTCCGGCGCTCGACCAAGGGACCATGATTTGCGCGGATGGTATCGTTTGGCGCGGCAATACGGGCTTCAAGATGAGCCGAGCATCGCAGAAAATATCGATTGTTTGAGTGAGCTTCACTTTACCCACTACACGCGCTATCCGCAGGAGCCGACCGCTCCGGTGCTTAAGGTGCCTGACTTGTCCGCCATCGCCGACGCAACTGTTGATTATCTGATCGACAAGTTCACTCCGCTAATTAATCCCCGTTAGGAGGGCTTGGCCGTCATCGCTAGCAGACGGAGATTTTGATGAGCGATGAAACAGCCAAAACTTTAGTGCGGATCGAAGCCTCTCTCGTACGAGCGCAGTTGTGTGATTGAACATCCTGCGCTTTGGAACGTGGCGTGCGTTCCGCTTCCTTGTTTGTCATCGTCGATACCCAGCCGCTAAATTTATGGAATTCTGACCGGATCGATCCGGTAATTGTAAGTTACGCGAAAGATAAACGGCTTTGGCGTTTTCAAACGGTCTTTTATTCGTCGATAAGCAATGGCTAGACACACGTATTTGTCCCACGTCGGAACACTAGCTCCCCACAGATAGAAGCAGCCGATTTTGTGTTCTTTTATTGCAGCAATGGCTGGGGACTCATCATGCCATTTCTTGTCGTGACTGAAAACGAACCATTTCTTCGCACCGACTATCGCCAGCCACTCGTCGTCTTCCATTTCCTCAGAAAATTTGTTCGTCGGACTATGATGGTATTCGACATCGAAGGGGGTCTGCATCTTAAGCAGCGCCTCAGGAAAGCGCTTGCCGAAACAGCGATCAAAATAGAATGTTATTGGATCCACTTCGGTTGCTGTGATCCGGGGATCACGCCCTCAAACTTGAGCGCATCGCGGACTTCGGAAGCCTCTAAATTGAAGTCGTCCGCAATGGCACTATCACTCTCCCCAGCGTCATATCGCCCCTTGATGATCCAAGTGGGCGTCCCCCTAACGGATGGTGCCCCAAAAGATATACGGGGATCAATAATGATCGGCACCTCGACACCGGCTAGATGCCAGCGGAGCGCGATCCCTTCGTGTTCATAGTCGAATTCCTCAAGCACTGGGCCAATTAGTTCATCCCACGCTAATTGACCGCCAGCATTGGCTTTAAACAGCCGATACCGCGCTTCATTATTGTTGTCCTCAGTGAATAGTGAGCGGCCATAATGTTTGAACTTAAACTCGGCAAACGGATAGGTGCTGTTCAGGTTCTTTTTGAGGTATTCGCGCGCGGCGCGTATCTCAGTCAACGGAAACTTTGCTTTCCGAAATCCGGCAACGACAGCCAATTCGATTAGCTGCAAATAGGAAAGTCTCGCTCTCTTTTCCTTTGGAGATAGAACCTTTTGCTCGATTTTGTGCCAAGCCGCCACGGTATTCGTGTGCACATGAGTATAGCGAGCGGCTTCTCCGATTTGATAATTCGGAAGATGCAGCCGTTTGCGCCACGGTTCCGCTGAATGGCTTATTGTCATCTTCGACTTATTACTCTCTTTTCTTTGGCCGTGCGACCTTCTTAGGCCGCCCGCTTGCGCTTCGCAACCGGCTTCGATTTAAGCGCCGTCATCATGGCTTTGCTGACTTTGTGCTGCGCTTCAACGATGGCTTTGTTGTTCGCCATCGCCCACTTTATCAGGTAGTGCGCTTTGATGCCTTCCGGCGCGTCACCTAACAGCCAATCGCCGATGTCATCAGGAATGCCGAGACTGTGGGCGAAGGTTCGATAAGTCCGCCGCAGCGCGTGACCGCGCATGGGTACTTGTAGCCGTTGGGTTGTTCCAGCATCCGGGGAAAACCAGATCACCCGTCTTGTGTCCGGCAACGCGTCGGCCGCGATCTGCAAGCAAGTACGTATTTCCGGCGTAGTCGGAATCGCGATGCATTGCCCGTTTTGGCGTTGCCGATCGTGAACGTGTCGGCATCCGGGCTGTCTTCGTCCCAAGGGGTCCGGGCAAGCTCGCCGGGTCGCGCGCCGGTCAACAGGTTGACTAGGTGGTAGGCCTGGTGCACGGGCGGTAAGTCTTTCATCGCTTCAAACCAAACGGGGAATCTGTTCAACCATGCCCTTTTGCTCGCCGCGCTCTTTGCGTGCCTCGTCGGCGCGGGCGGAAAGTTTTCGAGTTTCAATCGCGGGTCGCGCTTGGCCGTCCTCCTCCACATCGCCCGCATGATCCGTGCGACGTGATTTGCCGACACCGCGCTCTTAATATCTTCGCGGCACCATTCGGCGACGCGTACCGGGATTTCCGACAACTCGGTCATTCGGTGGTTGCCCCACTTCGGTGTCATGTAAAGTTTGCCGAGCGACCGAACCTTGTCGGCCCCAGGGGGCGGTTTGCCCGCTTCTTTGGCTGGCGTCGAGATATTGCAGATAGCCTTCAATGCGGACGCGGTGCCCGTTCTCCGAAATCTCGTAACCGCCATCAAAAGCTTGCGCGAAGGTCGCGCTCTCTTGGGCGTTCACTTTCGGCACGCCCTTGATGGCGTCAGCGCGCTTCACCGTCGCGGCATTGCGGGCGGCGGCAACGTCCATGTGCCACGGCGCTCGTTTCAAGATCGGCTCCGGCCCCCGGTAGATTGCCGGGCGCTGGTCTGACCGCAGTGCCACCGAACGACTTATAGGTGCCGCCCGCGATGGCTTCGGCGCTGTAGCCTCGGTCATATCGCCCAAGCGTCTCGAACGTATGGGCGCGGTCGCCATGGTCACGGCGTTGGCTGAAATACTGCCACGTCACCTTGCGTGCGCCGATACGGATAGCAGCCCTTCAACCTGGCGATCCCAAAAGATGCCGCGACCGTTCACGGAGCCGTCGCCTTCGCCGCCAAGGTCAATGGTAGCGTCAATCCAACTGTTGGGATCGTCGCCAATGCGGCCGATGTATTTACGGGTCATCTTGTTTGCCACTTGTTCGCACATCCGGGCGTTGTTCACGCCTCGTACTGGCTCGCAAGTGGTAGCAAAACGCGGCTTTTCAATGATTGCTTGGAAATACGGTTAACGAATTCTGCTTGGGAAGCTGCCGTTCTACCATTGAACTACGCCCGCGCGCGCCGACCATAGCGAAGGACATGCGCGCGCGGCAAGCGTGCGCTGCTCCATGGCCTACAAACCGCCCTGCAAAACTGATGTCCGCGTCCGCCAAAAACTCCCGTTGACAGTTTTAGTGTTAGGATTATATTCAGAAGCGTCCGAGCCGTTTCCGGAGCGCCGTCATGATGCGCCCCGGCAACGGCATTCGACCGGCGCGCCAACAATGCGCCCGTGTGGTCAAGCTGACGCAGACTGCGCAGCTTGACGGATGGAGCGCCCGATCTCGGGTAAACCCGAGATCGGGTGCGCTCCATTCCCCTGTGGAGGACGGAAAAAGGGAAGTCGGCGTGTCCCGCGCCGTCAAAAGAATAGGGATAGCGAAGCGTTGGCTAAGCCTTGAAATGCTTGCTCAGCTTCAGGCTTTGCGCCTGGTAATTCGAGCCGATGCCTTGGCCGTAGAGCTTGTCGGGCTTGGCCAGCATCTTTTCGTAGACCAGCCGGCCGACGATCTGCCCGTGCTCCAGAATGAACGGTACTTCGCGCGAGCGCACTTCGAGCACCGCGCGCGCACCCTTGCCGCCGGCGCCGGCATAGCCGAAGCCGGGATCGAAGAAGCCGGCATAGTGCACCCGGAATTCGCCGACCAGCGGATCGAACGGCACCATCTCGGCGGCATAATCGGGCGGCACCTGGACGGCTTCCTTGGAGGCGAGGATGTAGAATTCGCTTGGATCAAGGACAAGGCTTTTGTCGGCGCGCGCGGCCATTGGCTCCCAGAAATCGGGCACCGCGTAGCCGGCGCGCCGTTCCACATCGATCACGCCAGTATGGCGCTTGGCGCGATAGCCGACCAGGCCGTCCGGGCCGAGCCCCGCCAAATCGACGCTGACCGCAACGCCGTCGCTGACATCGGCGTCGTCGGCATCCACCAGCCGCTCGCGCGCGTGCAGGTCGCGTAGCGCGTCGGCACTCAGCAGCGCATGCCCATGGCGGAAACGGATTTGCGACAGCCGCGAACCCTCGCGCACAAGCACTGGAAAAGTGAGCGGGCTGATCTCGGCATAAAGCGGCCCATGGTAGCCGGGTTCGATACGGTCGAAACCGCGCATCTCATCAGCGATCACGCGGGTGAACACGTCGAGCCGTCCGGTCGAGCTTTTCGGATTGGCGGCGGCGGAAATGTCGTCGGGCAGCGCCAAGCTTTCTAACAGCGGCACGATATAGACGCAGCCGGTCTCCAGCACGGCGCCGTCGGTGAGCGCAAATTCGTGCAGCTTCAGTTCGTCGATGCGCCGAGCCACCGTGGTCGAGCCGGGCAAAAAGCTTGCGCGCACCCGATAGGCCACCTCGCCCAGCCGCAGATCGAGGCTCGCAGGCTGGATCTGGTCGGGT